>NZ_BAAGVG010000018.1:0-1148029 GCF_054780995.1 Bordetella tumbae | reverse complement strand
TGGGCCGAGTCGCGGCGATAGGCCCGGCGGGGCTTTTACACGCCGACCTCCTGCGCCAAAAGAACTCCAACCGACGCATGCCACAGACTACAACCATGACGTCCAAAAAAGCCCCCACGCCGCGCCTTCGGTTTGCTGCCCTCCGAGGGGGCGTTTTTGCATGGCCGCTATGAAAAAAGATTACAAAGAGCTAAACACGCTGAAACAACTGATTATCCCGCTCGATTCAATACCAGCATGATGATCAATATCGGGCCGGAATTGAAAATGCCATGCAAGAGAATGGCCGCGCCTATGCCCCGCCGCACGCGCATCCATCCCACCACCAAACCAGCCGACCATTGAGGCAAGACCAGCAAGGGCAACATCCAATAGGGAACATCGGCCAGGCGGAAATTGTTCAGATGCACCGCGGCGAATATCAGTGCGGATAGATGATAGACCCAGCCGAACCGCCAACGATAATAACGACGCCAGTCCATCTGCCAGCCTGACCGTTTGATACAGCCACGTCGCAGCGGCAGGCTGGCCAGCAATATGACCGCCACGGCCCATGCGATCGTCCATCCCTGCACGCCCCACAACAAAGGCGGCAGCATGGCAGGACATACCCATAGGGCCTGCCGGGGCCGGCGCAAGCCGTAGCGGAACAACATTTCCTCGATCAACGGCGCCCACAAGATGGCTGTCAGCCAGGGAATCGCGGCAGGGTCCATACGATGGGCTGCGCCACCGGAGTTCGCCGCCAGAACGGCGAGAGGCCCTAGTGCGATGAAATTCACCAGCCACAAAATCCCAGCCCAGGCGAGCAGACGGCCTAACGGGATTCCCGGCCACCAATCGCTGGCCAATCCACTGCTGGCGCGGCGGCCCGGCAATCGGCGCAAGTCCGGCTGGCGAAAAAAGTGCCAGAAATCAGCGAGCTCTTGCCGGAATCGCAGCTTGCCTTGCGGGGTGGCCAAGGTCGTGTTCATCTCGCTCAGGCCGAATTACCGCTATGCAGTTCGCGCGTAGCGCGCTCAATATCGCCATCCAGCATGGCCGGCACCACCACGCGGCAACGGCGAATCACCTCGTCGATAGCGGTCTGTTCGTCTCGGCGCGGCGGATGCAAAACAAAATCGGCGACTTGTTGCGCCAGGCCCAACGAACGAGGATGGCCGATACCGATACGCAGGCGCCAGAAATTCGGACTGCCCAGGGCGGCCTGGATGTCTTTCAGGCCATTGTGGCCTGCATGGCCGCCGCCTTGCTTCAGTTTCACCTGACCCGGCAGCAGATCCAGTTCGTCATGCAACACTAATACCTGTTCAGGCGTGAGTTTGTAAAACCTCGCCAATGCGCCCACCGACTGGCCCGAGCGGTTCATGTAGGTGATGGGCTTGGCCAACAACACGTTTTCGCCTGCGCGACGCGCTTTGGCGACCAAGCCAAAGAAGCTCTTTTCCAGGTTGAAGCTGGCATGCAAATCGTCGGCCAAATGGTCGGCCAGCCAGAACCCGGCGTTATGGCGGGTGGTTTCGTATTCCGGGCCAGGATTACCCAAACCCACGATGAGACGGATAGCAGTAGACATGGGGAGCATGATAAAGGGGAATGACTGTCTTTTGACTTTGCATCGCTGCAAGACAAAAAAACAAAACCCTGCGAATGCGAAAAGCATACGCAGGGTTTGCGCTGGTGCTCGGCTCAGGCCGAGAGCACTGGCTTAGGCTTCAGCGGGGGCTTCGCCTTCGCCTTCGTCAGCAGCAGCACCGCCGCCCTTGACCAGAGCCGTGGCCAACAACGGGTTGGCATCGCCACCGTGCGCCACGTAGGTCACGCCCTTGGGCAACTTGATGTCGGCCAAGTGCACCGAAGCGCCGCCCAGCAGGTCAGCCAGGTTGACTTCGATGAACTGAGGCAAGGCGGCCGGCAGGCAGGTGATTTCCAGTTCGGTAACCACATGGCTGATGATGGCGCTGCTCAGCTTGACCGCGGGCGATTCGTCGCCGTTGATGAAGTGCAGGGGCACCTTGGTGTGCAGGGCTTGGCCAGCATCGACGCGTTGGAAGTCGACGTGCAAGACTTGCGGCTTGTAGGCGTGCCATTGAACCGAACGCAGCAGAACGGGCTCTGCCTTGTTGCTGTCGACGTGCATTTGCAGGATCGAAGCGTGGAATTCTTCTTTGCGCAGGGCGTGGAAGATTTCGTTGTGGTCGAGTTCGATGTTCAGGGGGGCAGCCTTACCGCCATAAACGATGGCAGGAACGCGGCCCGCGCGGCGCAGGCGGCGGCTCGCACTCGAACCCTGGACGCTACGCGCAGTGGCATTGAATTTCATGGATGACTCCAGACAATCTGGCAGTGGCGACACTGCCGGTTAAGTGACACGGCACGCGACATGCGTACCGTGTTGTTCGCCCCCCTGCCGCGACCAGCAAGCGGGCAAATTCGAAAATGCGGACTGACGTCGATAACGTCAGTCGGTAAACAGTGAGCTGACCGATTCGGCGTTGGAAATACGCAGAATGGTTTCGCCCAGCAATGCCGCGCAGGACAGCTGGCGGATCTTGCTGCTGGCTTGGCCTTGCTCGGACAGCGGGATGGTGTCGGTCACGACCAGCTCGTCGAGCTCGGAGCCCTCGATGCGGTCGATCGCGCCACCGGACAACACGGGGTGCGTGCAATACGCGTAAACAGCACCGGCGCCACGGTCTTTCAGGGCCTGAGCGGCCTTGCACAGCGTGCCGGCGGTATCCACCATGTCATCCATGATGATGCAGGTACGGCCATCGACCTCGCCGATGATGTTCATGACCTCGGACACGTTCGCACGAGGGCGGCGTTTGTCGATGATGGCCAGGTCGGCTTCGAGCTGCTTGGCCAGTGCACGAGCACGCACCACGCCGCCGATATCGGGCGACACCACGACCAGGTTGGAGAAATTGCGGCGCCAAATGTCGCCCAGCAAAATCGGACCGGCGTAAATGTTGTCGACCGGAATGTCGAAAAAGCCCTGGATCTGGTCAGCATGCAAGTCCATGGTCAGTACGCGGTCAACGCCGGCGACCTGGAGCATGTTGGCCACGACCTTGGCCGAGATCGCCACACGTGCCGAACGCGGGCGGCGGTCCTGGCGGGCATAGCCGAAGTACGGAATGGCGGCAGTGATGCGGCCAGCCGACGCGCGACGCAGGGCATCTACCATGACCATGATTTCCATCAGGTTGTCATTGGTAGGTGCACAGGTGGGCTGTAAAACAAAAACGTCTTTGCCGCGCACGTTTTCGTTGATTTCAACCATCACCTCGCCATCGGAAAATCGGCCGACGGTCATTTTGCCGAGAGACATATCCAGATGGTTGACTACGTCCACAGCCAAGCGGGTGTTGGCTGTGCCGGTGAAGATCATGAAGCTGTCGTTTGCCATGATGGAAGCTGCTGCGATGGTCGGTTAAGACGCGAAAACGTGTACTGCTGTACGGAGATACACGCCGGAAACCCGGCAAATAAAAAAGCTGCTGAACCGAGGCCAGTGTCTGACAGGCGCGTTCAACAGCTTTTTTATTGAAATTTTTGGCTGGGGAGGAAGGATTCGAACCTTCGCATGCCGGAATCAAAATCCGGTGCCTTAACCAGCTTGGCGACTCCCCAACTATCTTGCGATCCAGTCCCGCAACGGATGCTCAGCCAACCCGGGACATACCCGTATCAACCTGAATCCGACTTGCGTGTTGCTAGTTAATTTACCAGCGACGCGCATTGTAGCGGTAATTTCGTGCTCCGCCAAAACGGCCTGGCTGGCTGTCGAAAACTGGGCGAACAAACACGCGCCAGACCCCGACATGCGGACGTGGAGACCACGCCCCGATAGCCACTGCGCTGCCTGAGAAACCTCTGGATAGCGCCGGTAAACCACCGGTTCCAAGTCGTTTCTGCCGAAAAATCCCGGTGCTGCCTGCGCTGCAGTGCCTGCACCAAAATTTTGTGAAGCAAGAAAGTCCGCTATTGTGACGGAAGAAGAATCCCTTGTCAAATCCGGATCGGAAAAAATATTTGCGGTGGGCACACTCGTGTCGGGCTGAGCCACTAAATAGGTCGCGGCAGGCAGGTCCAGGGGAGACAAGATTTCCCCGACCCCCTCGGCAAAAGCAGATTGTCCGAACACAAATACCGGGACATCAGCACCTAGCGGCAAGGCCAAGGCCATCAGCTCACGGCGTGACAGGCCCGTACCCCACAGGCGATTCAGTGCAATCAGCGTCGAGGCGGCATCACTGGAGCCCCCGCCCAGGCCGCCGCCTTGGGGAATCTGTTTTTCGAGAGCGATATTGACCCCCTGCCGAACACCGGCCGCCTGTTGCAACGCGCGGGCCGCGCGTACGGTGAGGTCTTGCTCGGGCGGTACGCCAGGTACATCCGAAACACGCTCGATACGGCCATCGCCGCGTGCCTCAAAATGCAGCGTGTCACATAGGTCTATGAATCGAAATGCCGTCTGCAGCAGATGATAACCATCGGCACGGCGGCCAACCACATGCAGAAATAAATTCAGCTTGGCCGGCGCCGGAACGTCATACATCATGGCTGATCAACTGCCAGCCGTACCGCAATGCGGCGGCCTGGCTCGACGCGCTGCAATACCAGCAGGCCCGGACCCTGCGTGTCGTAACGCGACAGACGGGCTTGCCAGCCGTTCTGCTGGAACGAAACGGGGTGGCCCAAGTCGTCACGCTGCACATCCGTGGCCGAGGTATCGGCGACACGGCCACGCATCCAATCGCGCAGATTCGATACGGGAATCGGGCCGCCGAGGGCTTCTTCAGCCAATTCGTCGGGGTTGCGGGCCTCGTAAACGGCACCGTCGGCCTTGGTCAGCGTGGCGTGTCCCGGACGGCCTTCGACGCGCGCCTGGATAGACCCTAATGGGGTAGTCAGATCCAGACGATAGCGGCTGCCGTCGTCGTGCCAGTCAAACCCGCCCTGCACGGCCTTTTGTTGCCCATCGGACTCTGTGACGGTGATCGCGAAACGGCCGTTACGGGAGAACGCACCGTTGTCCGTACTCATGGGTGCCTCGGGCACGCTGGTGCAAGCCGTCACCAAAGCGCAAGCCCCTGCAAACAACCAAGCGCGCAATCTTGTAAAGCTCCCGCTCATTTCGCGCCCTCAAGCTGCACGCCAAGCCGTTTGGCGGTGTCTAACAAGGTGCGGTTTTTCGGATCCTTTTTGAACCCGGCCTGCAGTAACTCCTGGGCTTTTGCGCGCTGTCCCCGGGTCCACAATACCTCGGCCCAGTGGGCGGCGATATCCGCCTCGGGCTGTTGCGCATAGGCGCGCGACAAGTAGTCTGCTGCCGCCTGGCTATCGCCCATACGGAATTTGACCCAGCCCATGCTGTCCAGCACAAAGGGATTGTCGGGCAGCAATTCCAGCGCCTGCGTAATCAGGTCCAACGCCTCGGGCAGACGCTCGTTGCGATCCGCCAGGGTATAACCCAAGGCGTTGTAGGCATGCGCATGATCGGGATCGAGCGCAATGACCTGCCGCAGCTGTGTTTCCAGTTCTTTGTAGCGTCCCTGACGTTCGTACAGCATCGCCAGTTCGTATTTGATCTCAATGGTGTCGGGCTGAGCCTGATTGGCCGCCTCCAGGACCTTGACCGCCTCGTCGATACGATCGGCGTCACGCAATATCTGCGCCTTGGTCAGCACGCCCTGGATCTGGTCGTCTTCGTCATTGGGCTGCGCGGCATCGACCATCGTCAGCGCCTCGTTCACACGCCCTTGTTTGGCGCGTAATCCCGCTTGACGCATCTGCGCGGAATAGCGCAGAGCCGGGTCGTCGATCTGGCCCAACTGCGAGATGGCCTCATCGTACTGACCCTGGTCCTCGGCGATACGCGAGAGCAGAACGCGCGCATCGGCCTCGGCGGCGCCCGCATCGGTTGCCCCTTCGGCGATGGCCTCCTGGCGTTGATTCTGGACGTCGAGATATTCCTGGAGCAATACGCGCGCCTGGTCTTTCCGGTTGGCCTTGTAAGCCAACTGTGCCTGCAGGTACAGCAGGTCAAAGTCCTCTGGTGCACGGCGCGACATCACCTGCAATTCGGCCAACGCCCCGTCGTAATCGCCCCGATCGGCGATCAGGCCCGCCAGCGACAAATGCAATTTACGGGCATCGGGGTGTTTGGCCAAAAAGGCGCGTGCCTCGCTTTCTGCACGGACCGGATCGACTCTCGCACCATATTCCAGTACGCGTTGCGCGGCGGCTTCCGAGCTCGGATCGGCCTGCAATGCAGCGCGCGATTCGGCCACAGCGCGGGCGTCTTCGCCGGCAGCTTGAGCCACATCGGCCAGCGCCAGATGCGCCTCGGGCAGCTTGCGCACCTCGGGGCTGAACGATTCATTCAAAATCCGCAGAGCCAGGCGGCGATCATTGAGGCGGCTGAGCACTCCGAGCGCCTGGGCAATCGCAGCGGGCTTGTTCGGAGAGGCATCGATGCGGTTGCGCAATGCTGCAGACAACCCCGTCGTTTCGCCATTGGCGGCAGCTAAAGCCAGCTCGGTGGAGCTGGCCTCCAGATCGCGAGGCGCCTGGCGTGACCAGGTGCGCGCGGCCGCTAAAGCGCCCGGCAAGTTACCGCCCGCAAGCTGGAATTCCAGCGCGCGACGCGCCAAGCGGGGATCACCGGTTTCCTGCGACAGCCCCAACAAGGTCGTTGCCGCCGTGTCGTACATGCCGCGTTGCGCCGCGATCTCGGACGCCATGATGCGAAAAAAGATATCGCCTGTCAGCGATACATAAGGCAGTTGGCCGGGCCGCAAGCGTATGACTTGGGTCTCTGGGCCTCGGGGCTGAGTGCCCATGCGCGGCCCTGTGGCATCGCCCGGAACGGCACCGGCGGCCAGCGCCGGTAATGGCTGTAAGCCGGCCAGCGCAAACGCCAGCACGGAAGTTAGGAAATGAACTGATTTGAATGACGACTTCACACGACCCGCCCGGTTAATGGCACAATCATCTGTACAACGTTTGATCATCTTACACTGGCTCATGCCGGAACTCCCCGAAGTCGAAACAACGCGTCGCGGAATCGACGCCGTCATTACCGGCAAGACACTGCGCCGCCTGGTCGTGCGCGAGGCCCGTATGCGTTGGCCTATCCCTGCTGAACTGCCCTCACTGCTTTCCGATCGTACGGTCCTGGAATGTGCGCGCCGCGGCAAATATCTGTTACTACGTTTCGAACATGGTACGCAGATTGTGCACCTGGGCATGTCGGGGTCGCTGCGCAGCGTGCCGGCAGACGAGGCCCCGCGTAAACACGATCACGTCGACTGGATCTTCGAGCACACTACGCTGCGGCTGCACGATCCGCGCCGTTTTGGCGCGGTGCTGTGGCATCCGGATAGCGATGGGCCGATCATTGCCCACCCCTTGTTGGCAAAGCTGGGAATCGAGCCGTTTGATCCACGCTTTGATGGAGCTTGGCTGTACCAGCAGTTTCGTGGCCGCAGCATGGCCATCAAGCAGGCTTTGCTGGCGGGCAGCGCCGTGGTCGGCGTGGGTAACATTTACGCTTCGGAAAGCCTGTTTCGAGCTGGAATCGATCCTCGGACGCCAGCCAGCCGGGTCTCTCTGGCGCGGTGCACGCGGCTGGCCGACAGCATCCGGGCCACGCTGGCCGATGCGCTGGCGTCGGGCGGCAGCACCCTGCGCGACTATGTGGGTGCGACCGGGCAACCGGGCAGCTATTTCGATATCCATGCCGCTGTCTACGAACGTGACGGCCAGCCCTGCCGGGTTTGCAGCACGCCTATCCGGCGATTGGCCCAAGGCCAACGCGCCACTTATTACTGCCCTCGCTGCCAACGGCGATAAGCCGCCCTCCGCGCCCTGCATTCCCTCCTGTCCCGGATAGCTCGCGCCTCCCCTGAGCGCAGAAGCAGGCTGTGCGCGAACGAGTTTGGGGACGGCCGTGCGCCCCCAATGACGCCTCTCTGCGGCGGTCCGCCCGGCACGGCGAACGACCATCCCGGATGGAGCCTGCTTACGCCTGCTCACCACGAACACGACGGACGTGCTTCGATAATTCGTTTATAGCGAACGTATTGCATAAAAACGAATTGCAATTTAATATTGCCTCCATCGCCGCGGCCCGTCGGCCGAAATAAAACAAGGAGACATCGTGAGCAAACAATTCGCTTCGCACGCTGACATGGCCGACAAGGTCGTGTCGTTCGACAAGCTTTCCGACAACGCCTACGCCTACACCGCCGAGGGCGACCCGAACACGGGCGTCATCATCGGCGACGAAGCCGTGATGGTGATCGACACTCAGGCAACGCCCGTCATGGCGCAGGATGTCATTCGCCGCATCCGCGAAGTCACCGACAAGCCGATCAAATACATCCTGCTGTCGCACTACCATGCGGTGCGCGTGTTCGGCGCCTCGGCCTATAACGCACAGGAAATTCTGGCCAGCCGCGACACGTACGACCTGATCGCCGAGCGCGGTGAGCAGGACAAGGCCAGTGAAATCGGGCGTTTTCCCCGCCTGTTTCGCAACGCTGAGTCCATTCCGCCCGGTCTCGTGTGGCCTACCATGACGTTTCAAGGCGCCATGACGGTGAATCTGGGCAATCTGGAGGTCCAACTGTTGCAAGTCGGGCGTGGCCATACCAAAGGTGACACCATCGCTTGGCTGCCAGAGCAAAAGATCCTGTTTGCAGGCGATCTGGTCGAATACCAATCCACGCCCTATTGCGGCGACGCCTATTTCCGTGACTGGCCCGGCACGCTGGATACGCTGGCCGGATTCAACGCTGAAAAAATGGTTCCCGGCCGCGGACCGGCATTGAAAAACGCCACCGAAGTCCGGCAGGGACTGGCTGGTACCCGCGCATTTCTGACCGATCTGTACAGCGCCGTGAACCGCGGGGTCGCCGATGGCAAAGATCTGAAGACGATCTACCGCGAGGTTTATGACTTCATGCAGCCTCGCTATAGCGACTGGGTCATCTTTGATCACTGCATGCCGTTTGACGTATCGCGTGCCTACGATGAAGCCTCCGGCTACGACGATCCGCGCATCTGGACGGACAAGCGTGATATCGAGATGTGGAAACAGTTGGAAGGCTGATCTGCCGAACAAAGGGTCGTAACAACAACATCTGCATCGCAAGGCTCACGCACGTCCCCCATCAGAGGGGGTGGCGACGGGCCGTGATGAGCGAAAACGCTCGTCATCAGGAGACCATGCGTGACCGATATCGATTATCAGGCGTTGGAATTCGCCTATTTAAAACACGCGGATCAGACAGCCCCCGCGCCCGCATCGCATCGCGTGATCGTGGTCGGTGCTGGCCCTGTCGGCCTGACGACTGCATTGGACTTGGCGCAGCGCGGCGTATCGGTCGTCGTGCTGGACGACGATTGCAAATTGTCCACTGGATCGCGCGCTATCTGTTTTGCCAAGCGTACCTTGGAAATCTGGGATCGCCTAGGTATAGGTGAGCGGATGACCAGCAAGGGCGTGTCGTGGAACGTCGGCAAAATATTTTTCCGCGACCAGGAGGTCTGGCGTTTTGATCTGCTGCCCGAGCACGGCCATCGACGTCCGGCCTTTGTCAATTTGCAGCAATACTATGTCGAAGGCTTCTTGTACGAAGCCGCTGCGGCCCACCCATTGATCGACCTGCGCTGGAAAAACAAAGTGGTGGGCGTCACGCAGCGGGCGAACGGCGTCGATTTGAGTATCGAGACACCTGACGGCTCGTATGAACTGCATAGTGAATGGGTGATTGCGTGTGATGGCGCACGCTCGCCCATCCGCAAACTGCTGGGCCAGGAAAGCCATGGCCGCGTTTTTAAGGATCGATTCCTGATCGCCGACGTGAAAATGCACGCCGATTTCCCGGCCGAGCGATGGTTCTGGTTCGATCCGCCTTTTCATCCGAATCAATCGGTGCTGCTGCACATGCAGCCTGATAATGTATGGCGCATCGATTTCCAGCTGGGGTGGAATGCCGACCCCGTAGAAGCGATCAAACCCGCCAATGTCCTGCCGCGCATTCGCGCTCTGCTGGGCGCCGAGGCGCAATTTGAATTGCAATGGGCGAGTGTTTATACCTTTGCCTGCGAACGCATGGACGCGTTTCGTCACGGGCGCATTGTGTTTGCGGGCGATGCTGCGCATCGTGTCTCGCCCTTTGGCGCACGCGGCGCGAACAGTGGCGTGCAGGATGCTGAAAACCTGGCGTGGAAATTGCAAGCGGTCCTGGCCGGCATCGCACCCGAAACATTGATCGATACCTATGCCTCGGAACGCGAACACGCCGCTGATGAAAACCTGTTGAACTCCACTCGATCGACCGATTTCATCACGCCCAAGAGCGCGACGAGCCGGCATTTCCGTAATGCGGTCTTGAACCTGGCGCGCGAACATCCTTTCGCGCGTGGCCTGGTCAATAGCGGACGGCTCTCGTTGCCCAGCACTTACGTAGACTCGCCGCTGAACACGCGTGATGCGGATGTGGTTGATGTCCACGCACTCGCTGGCCCCGAGGCTCCTCCAGAAAATGTCGCCGCATTTACAGGCCGCATGGTGCCGGGCGCCGTGGCGCTCGATGCCCCCGTTCGTGATGCGCAGGACAATGAATCCTGGTGGCTATCGTATCTGGATGGCCGCTTTGTGCTGGCGTTGTTTTGCGGCGCCGTCGCACCGGACAGCACAACGCTGGAGGCATTGCAACGTCTCGCGCACGGCGCCATGCCGGTGCGTATCGTATTGATCGGTGATGGCAGCGCGCCGTTGATCGTCCCCGATGACTTCACGGTTGTACAGGATGAGCATGCCTGCCTCACGCAACGCTACGATGCTCGCCCTGGCACCTGCTATTTATTGCGGCCCGATCAGCATATTGCCGCTCGCCGCCGTGAATTCGACGAGACCGTCATGAACGCAGCATTGCAACGCGCCCTGGGCCGAGCTTGAAGGAATCCATCATGCCCCTCATCGTTGAACCCAATTTACCCGCCCCGGACGCGTTCTACGAGACCTTGATCGATACGCATTGCGGCCTGACGGATGAACAAAGCGCCGAAATGAATGCCGCGCTGATTCTGCTGTTGGCCAATCATATTGGCGACATGGAGATCATCCGGGAGGCACTGCAGCGAGCGCGTCAGTCGGTGCAAGGTTGACGTCCTGCGACACGGAAGTGGGGCAGGACTGACTCTAGACAGTCTCGTCGAAGCATGCCAGCAACGCCTTGACCCGCGCACTGCGGCCTTTGCGACCCGGCACCAGCAGCATGACCGGAGCGGCCTCCAATTGCCAAGCTGGCAACACGCGTACCAGCGTGCCACGCGCCACGGCTGCCTCGGCATCCCATTGCGAGCGCACCACCATACCCATACCCTGTTCGGCCCAGGCTCGCGCCACATTGCCGTCGTTAGAGACGTAGGCGGCTGTCACCCGCACCGTCTCAAAAGCCTTTTGCCCCGCGGTGCGCCGGCCCGGCCGGCGAAAACGCCACAGGGTGACATCCTCGTCATTCTCACGGATGCAGATGCAGCGATGATGCAGCAGATCGCGGGGCTCGCGCGGCATGCCGAACGCTTGCAAGTAGTGCGGACTGGCACACAGCCAGCGCTCGTTGGCAGCCAGCCGCCGCGCCACCCACGACGAATCGCGCACCGCGCCGATATGCACGACGGCGTCGGCGTCGTGATAGTCCGGCCAGGGCGTTTCGCGCAAATCCAGTTGTACCCGCAAGCCCGGATAACGCTGCGCAAGGCGCGCCAACACCGGCGCGATGTGACGCCGTCCATAGCCGAATGGCGCGGCGACGCGTAGCGTGCCGGTCAGGCTGTTGTCGTCGCGCTGCAGCGCCTCGGGCAGGGCCTGCAGTTGAGCCAGCAGGACTGAGGCTTCCGCAGCAAAACGCTCACCCGCGGGCGTCAGGCTCAGACGGCGCGCGGTGCGCACCGCCAGCGCCAGACCCAGGGCCGTCTCCAGTTTGCGTAGCCGCATCGACAATGCGGGCGGCGTCACATTCAGTGCACGGGCAGCGCCACTCAGCGATGGCGCCTGGGCCAACGCGGCGATGAGCTCCAGATTCTCGATCCTGATCATTCAGCACAGCTTAACGATTGATGAAGAATCATTAAATCACAACGGGGTCAGCCTCGCCTATAGTCATCGCATTGCTCATCGACCTTGGAGTTCTTCATGTCTGCTGCGCCTGTTGCGTATCCACGTGCTGTGCTGTTCGACCTGCTCACGGCACTGCTCGATTCCTGGACCGTCTGGAATGCCGCCGCGGGGTCAGAACCGGTCGGGCGTGCCTGGCGCGCCGAGTACCTGCGCCTGACCTATGGCTGTGGGCGTTACGTGCCTTACGAGCAATTGGTGCGCGATGCCGCACGCACCGTTGGTTTGGCCGAGACCGCCCCCGCCGCACTGGAAGCGAGCTGGGACGGTCTGCCCCCATGGGACGGTGCTCGCACGCTGCTGCAGGCATTGCGTCCGCACTGCCGCCTGGCCGTCGTGACGAATTGCTCGCAACGGCTCGGTGAACGCGCTGCAGCGTTGCTGGGTATCGAGTGGGATACGGTCGTGACCTCCGAGCAGGCCGGCTACTACAAACCAGACCCCCGCCCTTACCAGATGGCGCTGGACATACTGGATGTGAAGCCGGCCGACGCGGCATTCGTGGCGGGCTCGGGATACGACCTGTTCGGCACTTCGCGGGTTGGTTTGCGCACCTATTGGCACAACCGCGTTGGCCTGGCCTTGCCGGACGGAGCACCGCAACCCGATATGCAGTCGTCCACACTGCAAGCCGCACTCCCCTGGCTGCAGACCTTTCAGACCACTGCCGCAGGACGTGCCGGAGATCGCTCATGAACCCGCTCCAACGCCTTGCGCTGCGACTGACTGCACTGTCTGGCCTGATGTTACTCGCGCTGCCAGCGGGCGCGCAGCAGGCCGATTATCCACAGCGCCCCATTACGCTGGTGGTGCCGTTTCCAGCCGGCGGCCCAAGCGACGCGCTAGCGCGTGGTTTTGCCCAACAGATGGGCGCACGATTGGGGCAGGCCGTCGTGGTGGAAAACGTCGGCGGCGCCGGCGGCACCATTGGCCTGCAGCGCGTGGCCCGCTCCGCCGCCGATGGCTATACGCTGGCCTTTGGCACGCTGGGCACGCACGTCGCCAACGCAGCCGTCTATCCGAAACTGCCCTACGACCCAGTGGCCGATTTCCAGCCGGTGGGGTTGGCCGGGTCGGCGCCCATGCTGCTGCTGGCTCACGCCGACTTCCCCGCCAACGACTTGGCGCAGTTTGCCGCCTGGCTGACCGCCCGGGGCAAGCAAGCCACCTACGGCAGCGCCGGCATCGGGTCAATTTCGCACTACGGCTGCGTGCTGCTTCTGGCTGCGCTCAAGCAATCGGCCACGCATGTTCCCTATCGCGGCGTGGCGCCGGCCATCAGCGATCTGATGGGTGGACAGACCGACTTCATGTGCGATCAGACCACCACCTCGCTGCCACAGATCGCGGGGGGCAAGCTCAAAGCCATTGCGATACTCTCGAACGAGCGGCTGGCGCAGCTGCCCGGCGTCGGCACGGCAGCGGAAGCTGGCTACGCGCTGGACGTACGTTCCTGGAACGCGATCTTTGCACCGCGCGGCACGCCCGAATCCGCCATGGCGCCGCTGCGCCAGGCCTTGCAGGCAGCTGCGGCCGATGCCAAATTCGGCAGCCAGATGCAGGCGGTAGGTGTAGACCTCCCGCAAAACGACGCCGCACAGCCGCAGGCAGTGACTACACTGATCGAACGTGGCCTGCGCGAAGATGTACCCGCCCTGCGGGCCAAGCAGGAATTCCTAGACTGAGGCGCCCCGCGCCACGATACGCTAACTCATGCCCCATTCCACTCATCCCCTCGCCCCTCTGGATACGCCTGCCGCCATCATCGACGTGGCGCGCATGCAGGCCAACATTACCCGTATGCAGCAACGCATGGACACGCTGGGCGTGACCCTGCGGCCGCACGTCAAGACCAGCAAATGCATACCTGTCGCTCAGGCTCAACTGGCCGCGGGCGCACGCGGCGTGACCGTGTCCACACTCAAAGAAGCCGAGCTGTTTTTCGAGGCCGGCGTCACCGACATTCTGTACGCTGTGGGCATGGCCGAACACCGCCTGCCGGCCGCCCTGGCACTGCGCCGGCGCGGCTGCGACTTGAAGATCATCACCGACAATGCCGCCTCGGCACAGGCCATCGCCGCGTTTGGACGCACGCACGGTGAACGCTTCGAGGTCTGGATCGAAATCGACACGGATGGCCATCGCTCCGGCATCAAACCGGAAGACGCCGCGCTGCTGGAAGTGGGCACGGCGTTGCACGAAGGTGGCATGCAGTTGGGCGGCGTCATGACTCACGCCGGCTCCAGCTACGATCTGGATACTGCATCGGCACTGGAGGCCATGGCCGAGCAGGAGCGCGCCGGCTGTGTACGCGCGGCCGAACGCCTGCGCGCCGCCGGCTTGCCCTGCCCAGTCGTCAGCGTGGGCTCAACGCCGACTGCACTGTCGGCCGTACAACTCCAAGGCGTGACCGAAGTGCGCGCTGGCGTCTATGTCTTTTTCGACCTGGTGATGCACAACATCGGCGTATGCCGCACTGACGAACTGGCACTCAGCGTGTTGACCACGGTAATCGGACATCAGACCGAAAAAGGCTGGGTCATCGTTGATGCCGGCTGGATGGCGATGAGCCGCGACCAAGGCACGCGCAAGCAAAAGCACGACTTCGGCTACGGCCAGGTGTGCACGCTCGACGGCGAGCCGTTGCCTGGGTATACGGTCATCGGCGCCAATCAAGAACACGGCATTGTGGCGGCCGCCACATCGGCAGGCGCGGATATCGCAGCGCAGTTTCCGATCGGCACGCGCCTGCGCATCCTGCCCAACCACGCCTGCGCCACCGGTGCACAATTCCCGCAATACCATGCCTTGTCGCCTGATGGCGGCCTGCAGGCCTGGGACCGCGCGCACGGTTGGTGAACACCATGTCCACGATCACTGATGCCACCACCACCACGGCGGGACAATCGCGTACCATGCCCGGCCCAGACGCCGAGATCCGATATGTCTCGCCCAGCACGCTGGCCACGCCCGGCGGCCACTACAGCCATGCCTGCGTCGCCAACGGCATGGTCTATGTTTCCGGCCAGTTGCCGATCCGGCACGACGGCGTGAAACTGGCTGACGCCTCGTTCGAGGATCAGGCACGCCAGGTCCTGGCCAATGTCGCCGCCGCACTGGAAGCGGCCGGCAGCGGCATCGACCGCCTGGTGCAGGTGCGGGTATATATCGACAGTGTCGAACACTGGCCGGCCTTCAATGCGGTGTACGCCGAATGGGCGGGAGCGGCGCGGCCAGCGCGCGCCATCGTGCCCACCGGCCCGCTGCATCATGGATTCAAGGTGGAAGTGGAAGCTGTCGCTAAAGCCTGAGTGCGCCCGCAGGCTCAGGACGCGTCGGCGAACGTATTGATCGTCATCGCGCGCAGCCATTGATTGCCGCCATCTCGATGAAAGCGCCGATGCCAATAGAGATTGGTCTGCAATGCCGGTACACGCAACGGCGGCGTCAGGAGCCCTAGTTGGAAATGTGTGGCCACCGTGTCGGCCAGTTTTTTAGGCACCGTCGCGAGCAAGTCGGTCGTGCTCACGATATAGGGCACGGCCGAAAAATGCGGCACGCTGAAATGGGCATCCAGCGCTACCCCGGCCTTTTCCAACGACTGATTCACCTGACCATACGGCGCTGCGTGCGACACGACCAAATGCCGTTCGGCGCGAAACGCTTTCAAACTCATCCCCTCGTGTGCGGTGGGATGGCCGCGCCGAAAGAGCGTCGCGTAACCCTGGCGAAACAACATGCGCTGCATAAAACCGCTGCCCAGGTCTTCGAATGCGCCTATCGCCAGATCAACGCGGCCCGCGTCCATTTCTCTACGCAAATCCGCGCCCGACAGCCGCAGCGAATCAATACGCACGCCCGGCGCGTGATGCGCACATTGCTCCATCAGCCTGGGCATAAAGTGAATCTCGCCCACGTCTGACATGGCGATGCGAAAACGCCGCTGACTGTCCGCCGCGCGAAAATCGTGTGTCGCATCCAGCGTGTGCGACAACAGCGCCAGCGCCTCGCCCACCGGCCCGCCCAATCGTTCTGCCTGAGGGGTGGGCTGCATGCCGTGCGCGGTGCGCACGAACAACTCGTCGCCCAGCACCGTACGCAAGCGCCGCAATGCATTGCTGACCGCCGGCTGAGACAGATCGAGCCGCCGGGCGACAGCCGAGATATTGCGTTCCTCCAGCAAATGCTGAAACACCACCAGCAGATTCAGATCGATATTGCGCAATTCAGCCATCGTTTTCCTTGAGCTGGCCTCAGCCAAACCACCATTCGACGATAGTACCAATATTCATGAAATTTATAGTCGATATTTTTTTATTCCCGTAGCCACGGCTCTACTTTTTTCCGACAATGAGACCTGCATCACGGCGCCCCCCCGGCCATTCACACACGGCCAACCCATACGTGCGCCAGGAGACTCACATCATGTCCTTGCAATACCAATCAGGCTTTGGCAACGACTGGGCCACGGAGGCCTTGCCCGGCGCATTGCCTATCGGCCGCAACTCCCCTCAGCGTTGCCCTTATGGCCTCTATGCCGAGCAATTGTCGGGCACGGCCTTTACCGCCCCGCGTTCCGAAAACCGCCGTTCATGGCTGTATCGTATCCGGCCCGGTGCACAGCACCAGCCGTTTGAGCCGTTCGGCGCAGCCTCACGTTGGCTCAGCGACTTTGGTACAGACCCCGTCACCCCCAATCAGCTGCGCTGGAGTCCGTTGGCCATTCCGAACAGTCCTACCGACTTTATCGAAGGCGTGCAAACCTGGGGCGGCAACGGCTCTCCGGGTGAGCAAAGCGGTGTCGGCATTCACCTGTATACGGCCAACCGCTCCATGCAGGGGCGTTTTTTCTATAACGCCGACGGCGAGCTCCTGATCGTGCCGCAACAAGGGCGGCTGCGCCTGGTCACAGAATTGGGCATCATCGAACTCGAACCCCAGGAGATCGCCGTCATCCCTCGAGGCGTACGCCTGCGCGTGGAGCTCCCTGATGGCGAGGCTCGCGGCTATATGCTGGAGAACTTCGGCGCAGCGCTGCGCCTGCCGGAGCTCGGGCCGCTGGGATCGAATTGCCTTGCCAACGCCCGCGATTTCCAGACGCCTGTCGCCTGGTACGAGGACATCGATGGCGACTTTGAATTGATCGCCAAGTTCACCGGCGGATTCTGGCGCGCCAAGATTGACCATTCCCCGCTGGACGTCGTCGCCTGGCATGGCACACATGCTCCGTATAAATACGACCTGCGCCATTTCAACACCGTCGGCTCGATCAGTTTCGATCACCCGGACCCTTCGATTTTTACCGTCCTGACTGCACCGTCCGACACCCCGGGCACCGCCAACATGGACTTCGCCATTTTCCCGCCGCGCGTGCTGGCCATGGTAGATACATTCCGTCCGCCCTGGTTTCACCGCAACGTCGCCAGCGAGTTCATGGGATTGATTCACGGCGTCTACGACGCCAAAGCCGAGGGTTTCGCCCCCGGTGGGGCGAGCCTGCACAACTGCATGAGCGGCCACGGCCCCGATGCGGAAACCTTTGAAAAAGCCAGCGTCGCCGACACCAAACAAGCGCATTACATCCGCGATACGATGGCCTTCATGTTCGAAACACGCCGCGTCATCCGGCCTACCGGCCAAGCGCTGGCCTGCGCTGAACTGCAAAGCGACTACTACCAATGCTGGCAGGGCCTGAAAAAACACTTCACGCCTTCCACCCCTAACTGATTGATACGACGCCCATGACCACTCTGAACGAAACCCACGACGCCGCCCTCACCAGTTGGGTCGCCAGCGCGAACGACGACACGACAGGCTTTCCGGTACAAAATCTGCCCTTTGCCGTATTCCGCAAACGCGGCTCCTCGGAAGCCTTCCGCCCCGGCGTCGCCATTGGCGACCAAATTGTCGATCTGGCCGCGTTGGCCAAACTGAACCTGTTCGACGGCCAGGCCGCCGCAGCGCTGAACGCCTGCACGGCAGACAGCCTGAACGCCCTGATGGCGCTGGGCCGTACCCACTGGAGTGCACTGCGCCTGTCGCTATCGCGCGCGCTGCGCACCGGTTCGACCTTGCAGTCGCAGATCGAGCCCTTGCTGTTCGCCCAAAGTGACGCCGAATACACCACACCCGCGCGCATCGGCGACTACACCGACTTTTATATCTCGGTGCATCACGCCACCAACATCGGCAAACAATTCCGCCCCGACAATCCCCTGCTGCCCAACTACAAATGGGTGCCCATCGGCTATCACGGCCGCGCCTCCAGCCTGGGCGTCAACCAACAGTTCCCGCGGCCCGTCGGCCAGACCCGCCCAGCCGCCGAAGGCGAAATGCCTCAATTCGGTCCTTGCCAACGCCTGGACTACGAACTGGAACTCGGCGTATTCGTAGGCACAGGCAACGAACAAGGCCACCGCATCCCGCTGGACCAAGCAGACGAACACGTCTTCGGCCTCTGCATCCTAAACGACTGGTCCGCACGTGACATCCAGGCCTGGGAATACCAACCGCTGGGCCCATTCCTGTCCAAAAACTTTGCCTCGACGATCTCGCCGTGGATCGTCACCCTCGAGGCCTTGGAGCCCTTCCGCACCGCCTTCACGCGCGCAGCCGGCGAGCCGCAACCCCTGCCGTACTTGGCCTCGGACACCAACCGAGCCCAGGGCGCCTACGACGTGCAAATGGAAGTACTCATGACCACACAGGCCTCCCGCACCGCCCAACATGCGCCTGCCCACCTGTCGGCCAGCAACTTCCGCGACGCTTACTGGAACATCGCTCAGTTGATCACGCACCACACCGTCAACGGCTGCAACCTGCAACCTGGCGACCTGCTCGGCACCGGCACCCTGTCCGGCCCTGAACCCGACCAAGTCGGCTCCATCCTGGAACTCACCCAAGGCGGCAAAACCCCCATCACCCTTCCGTGGGGCGAACAGCGCACCTTCCTGCAAGACGGCGACCAAATCATCATCCGCGCCGAATGCCGCAAACCCGGCTATCCGCGCATCGCCTTCGGCGAATCCGCCGGCACCGTCCTGCCTGCCCGGTAATCGTCTGTATCGCAGACGACCCGCCATTCAGCAATCACCGCCCGATGCTTTCATCGGGCGGGCTTACAGAGACGCGATTGCGCATGTCAGTGCACATCGTGAACCGATGGCTTTCATCGACACGCAAGACGATCGCGAATACTCCCGCACATCAGATCTGACCGCCATGCGGGGCAAACGGGCCGCCGATTCGAGATACCTCCACACGCTCTGTGCATGATCGTTTTCGTTGGGCGCGCAGGGCGCTCAACGAAAACAGCCCCGCAAGATCATCCTCTTTGCCACCACCGGCGCGCAAAAACGCCAAGCAAACAAAACGTGCCAGCGATGCAGGGAGCTCTAATTGCCGCCAGTCGAGCCGAGGCAATCGGGCCGGGAGGCCGCCTCAAAGCCAAGCGGAGCGGATGCTGAAGGTAGGCCCGAACGGGCCGGACGAAGCGAGCGAACGCGGTGTCCGGCGCCCGCGCGCCGGACTGGCTTTGCGAAGGCCTCCCGGCCCGATTGCCTCGGCTCGACGTCCATAAGAACATCCGCCCTCGCAACCAAAACGGAATAAACAGCACACGCACTGCATACGCAACGCACACATGCGCACAGACAGACACCCCTACCGCGTCTGCCCCCTCCTCAACCTCTCCCGGCTATTACTCAAATGCGTCCGCATAGCCGCCCGAGCCGCATCCGGTTCCTGACGCGAAATCGCGTCATAAATATCCTCATGCTCCCGATTAACCCGAGCCAGATACTGCTCCCGGTCCTCATCCGCAATACGCGCAGAATTAATCCGCGCCCGAGGAATAGCCGCCGACCCCAAATGCGACATCAGATCAGCAAAATAACGATTGTCCGTCGCTTGTGCGATCAGTAAATGAAACCTGAAATCGGGCGTAATCGTATCGCCCGCATTCCCCAGGCTATGGCGGAACTCATCGAGCGCCACCCGCATATCCGCCAACTGCGCATCCGTACGGCGCATCGCCGCCAACCCAGCCGCCTCGCTCTCCAGACAGATACGCAATTCCAGCAACACCAGCACATCACGCACCGTCGCCAGATCCGCGGGATCCACCCGAAAATCCGCTCCGCCGCTGGGTTCCAGCGCATAAGTCCCAATACCGTGATGCGTCTCGACCAACCCCGCCGCCTGCAAACGCGACAAAGCCTCGCGCACCACAGTACGGCTGACACCGAATTGCCGCATCAATTCGGACTCGGTCGGTAATTTTTCACCTGGCCGGATTTGCCCACCCCGAATACGTTCGGACACGTCCTCAACCAAGCCTTGCGCCAGATTGCGCGGCCGACGCGGCACAGAAACCGGCCAGTCTGCGTTGTTCGTCATCAAGGGATATCCCGAGTAATACTGCGCTTGACGTGAAAATTCTGGCCTCATTATACTGCCCGAAGTTGTACGACAACGTATCTGTTTCACCCAGGATATCTGTCGGCGTTCACGTATCACTCAGTCTGTCCCTTGCTTCTGCTACACCGCCGGAATGCTTGAATGACTCTCGTTACTGAATCACCCACGAACACCCGACACTACCATCGCTCGCTGACTAGCCGGGCGGTGGGCATTCACCTCAGAGACCACCCATGAACACCCAGCCCCAAGCAGAACGGCTGGGCAGCATGCTATGCACCGTGGGCGAAAGCCCCGTCTGGCGTGCCAGTGACCAGGCCCTGTATTGGACAGACATCCCGGCACGCCGCCTGTGGCGCTACGATCCCGCCCAAGGATTGGCACATCACTGGCTGCTCCCTGAAATGGCGGGCTGCATTGCGATGCACGGCACGGGCTGGCTGGCTGCCATGGAAAGCGGCCTCTATGCCTTGCCAGCAGTCACCGCGTCACCCAGCACCGGCAATAGCGTTTCTGAAACAACACCGCTGCCTGCGACATCGCTGGCCCTGGTCACGCACGCGGCACCCGACATGCGCTTTAACGACGGCCGCTGCGACCGCCAGGGCCGTTTCTGGGCAGGCACGATGGTCCAGAACATGGCACTGGGCCACGACGCTGGCCGGTTATATCGCTACGCGGGCGGTGAGCTCAGCATCCCCTTGCCCATGACATTCATCGTGCCTAATGGCATGGCCTTCAGTCCCGACGGCCGCACCATGTATGTGTCCGATTCGCACCCGGATCGCCAAACCGTATGGGCCTTTGATTACGACATCGACAACGGCGTGCCGCATCATGGCCGCGTCTTCATCGACCGCCTGCCAGCCGGCCGCCCCGATGGCGCAGCCGTGGATCAAGACGGCGGCTACTGGATATGCGGCAACGATGCCGGCATGCTGTACCGCTACACCCCGGCAGGCAAACTGGATCGCAGCCTGACACTGCCCATCGCCAAACCGGCCATGTGCGCTTTTGGCGGCGCCGGCCTGGACACACTATTCATCACCAGCATACGTCCCCCTCACGTCGCTCCAGACGCGCTGGATGGCGCGCTGTTCGCCCTCACACCTGGCACCCGCGGCCTGGAGGAACCCGCTTTTATCGGCTAGCCCCCGAGTGACTGACTCATAACGGGCCAACACCCATGGCCCACTTGGCACCAACGTAGTGCCCGCAGCGTTTTTTCCACAAGAAACCTGATTACGCCCCACTCCTAAGCCGGAGGTAGACAATGTTGTGCTTTACCCTGAAACGCGCCACCGTGGCCGCGTTGACTGCTGCGTGCCTGTCCGCAGGTGCATCCCTTCATGCCGAAACGCTGCGCTCGGCGGACATCCACCCTGACGACTACCCCACCGTACAAGCCGTACGCCACATGGGCGAGTTGATCAAACAACGGACCAACGGACGCATCGACGTCAAGGTCTATGCCGGCGGCACACTGGGCCGCGAAGAAGACTCCATCGAACAAGTCAAAATGGGCGCGCTCGCCATGACGCGCGTCAGCAGCGCCGCGATGCACAACATCTGCGAAACGACACGCGTGCCGTCGCTGCCCTTTTTATTCCGGTCCAAAGAACACCTGCACAAAGTGCTCGATAGCGACATCGGCGAACAAATCCTGAAATCCTGCGAAAACGCAGGCTTTGTCGGGCTAGCCTGGTATGACAGCGGCGCACGCTCGATGTACACGCGCAACAAACCCGTCAAGACCAAAGACGACATAAAAGGCATGAAGATCCGCGTCCAGCAATCGGATCTGTCAGTCGCCATGGTCGAGGCACTGGGCGGCAATGCCACCCCCATGTCCATGGGCGAGGTCTACACGGCATTAAAGACCGGCCTCGTGGATGCCGCAGAAAACAACTATCCCAGCTACGAAAGCGCACACCATTATGAGGTGGCCAAGTATTACTCTCTGACCGAACACACTATGACACCGGAAATCCTGCTGTTTTCCAAACGTCAATGGGACAAGCTGTCAGATGAAGACCGCAAGATCATTCGCGATGCCGCGCGCGAATCGGTGCCCTACATGCGCAAGCTATGGAGCGAACGCGAGAACACGTCGCGCGCCATCGTCGTCAAAGCCGGTTCGGAAATCATCGAACCCGATAAGGCCTCGTTCCAGGCGGCCATGAAGCCCGTCTATGAACGCTTTGTCACGACGCCAGAGATGAAAGATCTGGTGGCTCGCATCCAGGCAGTTAAATAAGGAAGAGCCATGTCTGCCCAAACGCTTTCATCCACGGAAAGCAGCGGCAGCACAATGTCACGGGTATTAAATGGCTACGCACGTCTGTGCGCAGCCATTGCCCGGCTATGCATGGTGCTAAGTGTGATCGGAGTGATATGCCTGGTCGCCGCTGTCTCGTATCAAATCTTCGGCCGTCACGTGCTGAACAACACACCGACCTGGGCCGAGAGCCTGTCGCTGCTGCTGGTGCTGTACGTCACGATGCTCGGCGCGGCAGTGGCCGTGCGCGATGCAGGCCATATCGGTTTTGAGTCCCTGGTCAATCTGCTGCCCGAAGCCGGCCAGCGACGCCTGCAAATCGTCATCCATTTGCTGGTGCTGCTGTTCGGTGCGCTCATGGCGTGGTACTGCGGCCAGCTGGCCGAGTCGGTGCACAGCTACAAGATCCCCAACCTGGGTTTGTCCGAAGGCTGGAAATACGCGCCCGCCACGTTATCCGGTGCATTGATCGTGTTGTTTTCGATCGAACACATCATTGCGCTGCTGCGCAATCAAAAGGTGGTACCCGCATGGCATTGACTCTACTTTCATTGACGTTCATCGGCTTTCTGGTCATCGGGGTGCCGGTAGCCTTTGCCATCGGTCTGGCCTCGATATCGGCCATCGTCTATGAGGACCTGCCCATCGCGGTGGCTTTTCAGCAGATGACCTCGGGCATGAACGCCTTTTCGTTCCTGGCCATTCCGTTTTTTATCTTCACCGGAGAATTGATGTTGTACGGCGGCATTGCCGACCGTATTGTCACGTTTGCCAAATCCGTGGTCGGTCACGTGCGTGGCGGGCTGGGAATGTCCAACGTCCTGGCTTGCACGCTGTTCGGCGGCGTATCGGGGTCACCAGTTGCCGACGTCTCGGCCATGGGCTCCGTCATGATCCCGATGATGAAACGCGAGGGCTATCACGCCGATTACGCGGTGAACGTCACCACGCATGCGGCATTGGTCGGCGCGCTGATGCCTACCAGCCACAACATCATCATCTATACCCTGGCTACCGGCGGCAAGGTCTCCATCGCCGCATTGATTGCCGCCTGCGTCGTACCGGCGGTCATCCTGACGCTGTGCAACCTGGCGGCAGCCTATCTCGTGGCCCGCCAACGCGGCTATCCTGCAGGCACCTTTCCCGGATGGGCCATGGTGGTGCGATCGCTCGTGTCGGCGGCACCGGGATTGTTCGTGATCGTGCTGATCATTACCGGCATTCTCAGTGGCGTATTCACGGCGACAGAATCTGCCGCCGTCGCCGTCCTGTATTCACTGGCGCTGACCGCACTGGTGTACCGGTCGCTGAGCTGGGATCAATTCATCCGTGCAGCTGCCAAAGCCGTCAAGACCACGGGCATCGTCCTGTTGCTGATTGGTATTTCAGCCACCTTTGGCTATTTGATCGGGTTCTACGGCGTCGCAGAAAAGACCGGTGAACTGATGGGCTCGATCTCCACAGAGCCCTGGGCCATTTTCCTGATGGTCAACATCGCGCTGTTTCTGCTGGGCACCTTTCTGGATATGGCGGCGACGATCCTGATCTGCACGCCGATCTTTCTGCCGATCTGCATGCAGTACGGCATGAGCCCCGTGCAATTCGGCGTGGTCATCTTGTTGAATTGCGCGCTGGGACTGAACACGCCCCCGGTAGGTACGGTGCAGTTTGTGGGATGCGCCATAGGAAAGGTATCGGTAGGCACCGTCATGCGCACCATCTGGCCGTTTTATGGCGCGCTGATTGCGGCGTTGGCACTCGTGACCTATGTGCCGACATTCTCGTCGTGGTTACCCGACCTGCTGTTCAAGTGAGCGTGAGACACACCGCGGCGGCAGTGCCGCCGCGGGCTCAGTTCAAGCCTGCAAGACTTTGCCCGGATTCATCAAGCCCCGGGGATCCAGCGCCTGCTTGATACGTTTCATCAAACCCAGTTCCAGAGCCGCCTTGTAATGAGGCAACTCATCACGCTTGAGCTGCCCGATCCCGTGCTCGGCACTGATCGAGCCCGCATGCTCGATCACGCTCCGATGCACGATGTCGTAAATGTCTTGCTGCAACGCCAATAGATCGGCCTCTGTCTGCCCGGGCGCACGCGCCACGTTGTAGTGCAGGTTGCCATCGCCCAGGTGGCCGAACACCACATTGCGTACATTGGGAAAGCGTTCCTGCAGCAACCCATTGGTCTTGTGCACAAACCCGGCAATCGATGAAATCGGAATCGATACATCGTGCTTGACGCCTTTGCCCTGCTCGGCCTCGGCCAAGGGAATGCTCTCGCGCAAATGCCATAGCGCGCGGCTCTGCGCCACGCTGGCGGCAATGGCCGCATCGGTGACCAGCCCCGCCTCGATCGCCTCGCCCAATACTGCCTCGAAACGCTCGCGAGCATGCGCCTCGCTCTCGCTGTCAGACAGCTCCAGCAGGGCAAACCAAGGGGATTTAGCCGAATCGCCCTCAAAGGGCAGACGCTGCTGGGGGAATAGCTGCACAACCGTCTGCAGGCAATCGCCCGCCATCAACTCGAACCCCGTCAGCGACGCCCCGAACCCGGAACGCGCTCGCGACAGCAACTCGACTGCGGCGTCGATGGAGTCCAAGGCCAGCAACGCCGTACAAGAGGCCACGGGTTGCGGATACAGCTTCAGGGTGGCGGCCGTGATAATGCCCAGCGTGCCCTCGCTGCCGATGTACAGGTCACGTAAATCGTAACCAGTGTTATCTTTGCGCAGCCCCCGCAGGCCATTCCATATCTCGCCTTCGGCGGTCACGACCTCCAGCCCGAGCGCCAATTCGCGGGCATTGCCGTAGCGCAACACCTGAGTACCGCCCGCGTTGGTGGCGAGATTTCCGCCTATCGTGCAACTGCCTTCGGCCGCCAGGCTCAGGGGGAACAGGCGGCCGGCCTCGGCAGCCGCCTGTTGCACGGCTTGCAAAATGCAGCCGGCCTCGACCGTAATCGTATCGTTGGCGGTGTCGATGGCACGAACGCGGTTCAGCCTGCCTGTCGACAGCACTACCGCCTGGCCCGAGTCGTCGGGGGTTGCGCCGCCGCACAGGCCGGTGTTACCGCCCTGCGGCACCACGGGCGTGCCATGCTGGACACACAGACGCACTGCTTGCGCGACTTGTTCAGTGGAATCGGGACGGATCACCGCCAGCGCAGTGCCGCGATAGCGACGACGCCAGTCCTGCAGGTGCGCCGCAGCATCGTCGCCGGTCAGCACGTGGGCCGAGCCCAGTAGGGATTGCAATGCGTTTAATAAGCTCATAGCGAAAACCGCAATCAAAGCGCCCGGCCACGCAGGACGACATGGAAGACAGGAGGGTTATTGTAGGGGCTGACCGGCAGATATGGCGGCCCGCCGGCCGGCAGCCGCCCCGCAAGCCCCGCGAATCGAGGATAATTCACATTCCTGCACACATAATTCACATTCACGCACACGTAACGCCTCTCTGCTTGAATATGATCAGCCCTATTTGATTATTCATCATTCCCAGGAGTCTGCTTGAACACCGCTACTCATTACCCCGATTCCGTCTTCAAGGCATACGACATCCGGGGTACGGTACCCGATGCCTTGAATCCGGCCTTTGCTGTTGCACTGGGCCGCGCGCTGGCCGACCAGGCACGTACCCAAGGCATTTCCGCGCTGGTGATCGGCCGCGACGGCCGTCTCAGCAGCACCGAACTGTCGCAGGCCCTGCAAGACGGCATTCTGGATGGCGGTGTCGACACGATCGATATCGGCGAAGTCCCGACTCCGCTGGTGTATTACGCAGCCTATACCCAGAAAACCGGCTCTGGAGTTGCCATCACCGGCAGCCATAACCCGCCGCAATACAACGGGTTCAAGATGATGATGGGCGGCAAGGCGCTCTACGGACCAGGCGTCCTGGCGCTGCGCGATGCCATGAATACCGCGGCAACGTCGGGGCAAACTGCGCCGGCAGGCCAGCGCGGCACCCGCCGTGAGCTGAATCTGATCGACGAATACATCCAGCGCATCGTCGGCGACGTCAAATTGGCGCGCCCGCTCAAGATCGCCATCGACTGCGGCAACGGCGTCGCCGGCGCCGTGGCGCCGCAGCTCTTTCGTGCACTGGGCTGCGAAGTCACCGAGCTGTTCTGCGAGGTCGACGGCACGTTCCCCAATCACCATCCCGATCCAGCCGACCCGCACAACCTGGAAGACCTGATTCACTGCCTGGCGACAACCGATTGCGAAATCGGCCTGGCGTTTGACGGTGACGGCGACCGTCTGGGCGTGGTCACCAAATCCGGACAGATCATTTGGCCCGATCGCCAATTGATCCTGTTCGCGCGCGACGTGCTGCAGCGCTGCCCCGGCGAGACCATCATTTACGACGTCAAGTGCAGCCGCCACGTGGGCCTGGCTGTCGAGGCCGCCGGCGGCAAGCCGCTGATGTGGCAGACCGGCCATTCATTGGTCAAGGCCAAACTCGCCGAAACCGGCGCGCCGCTGGCTGGCGAAATGAGCGGGCATATTTTCTTCAAGGAGCGCTGGTTCGGTTTCGACGACGGCCTGTACACCGGTGCACGGCTGCTCGAAATCGTCTCGCGCGAAAGCAATCCGTCGCAACTGCTGGAGGCCCTGCCTCAGGCCGTTTCCACACCCGAACTCAAACTCGAAATGGAAGAAGGCCAGCCGTTTGCCCTGATCAAGACGCTGCAGGAGCAAGGCAAATTCGACGGTTCCCTGCGCGTGGTCACCATCGATGGGGTGCGTGCAGAATATCCCGATGGCTTCGGTCTGGCACGTGCCTCGAACACCACGCCGGTCGTCGTGCTGCGATTCGAGGCTGACACGGACGAGGCACTGACCCGCATCCAGGAGGATTTCCGCAAGCAATTGCAGCAACTCGCTCCTGATGCGAAATTGCCGTTCTGATTGAACGGGCCACCTTGTTGACTCAAGGCGGCCCGTCATTCTTTGCGAAGGCACTCCACCCTCGCAAATATCTCTAATTGGATGCCGCTCGGTTAACTAACGAACACGCTGATCGAGCAGCGTCTGATAGATATCCAGATGTTGACGACACACATCGTCGATATCGAATTCTCGCTCGGCCAGTACACGCCCTGCCTGGCCCATTTGTTGGCGTAGCGCGTCATCACTGGCCAAACGGCCAATCGCTGCAGCCAACGCCGGCGCATCATGCGAGGGCACGAGCAGCCCTGTCGTATCAGGCTCGATGGCGTCACGACAACCCGGCACATCGGTGGTGACGACCGCACGGCCGCAAGCCGCAGCCTCGATCAGCGACTTCGGCAGGCCCTCTCGATATGAGGGCAATACCGCAATATGCGAAGCCGCATACAGCGCAGCGATATCGCTGCGTTCGCCCAGGGCCTCGACAATGCCCTCCTGTTGCCATCCGTCGACATCAGCTTGGGTGACCGAGGCGGGGTTACCGGGGTCAATGCCGCCGGCCAACCGCATACGCACGTTGATCCCTTCACGACGCAGGATGCGAGCGGCCTCGACAAACTCCTGCAACCCCTTGTCTCGCAGCAGACGGGCCACCATCAGAGCAACCACTGGCGGCGGCGGTTCAGCAACGGCAGCATAGTCAGCCAGGTTCACACCGGACCCGCGAATCATGACCACCTGTTCATCGCGCACAGCGCCCAGACCCTGCAGCACGTCCCGATCGTTTCCATTCTGAAAAACGATACGGCTGTTGCGATGGCCCAGCGCCAGGCGATACAACATGGCAACGACCTGACGTACTAACGTCGCCTTGGCGCCCTTGGCGACAAATACAAAACCCAATCCCGAAATGGCCGACACCATCGCGGACACACCGGCCAGCCGTGCGGCGATGCCGCCGTACAGCACAGGTTTGATCGTCACCAGATGCACCACGTCCGGCTGCAACCGGCGGAATAACTGATACAAGGCCCATACCGTGCGTAGCTCTTGCACCGGGTTCTTTCCGCTGCGCGTCATCGGGATCGCATGATGTGTCAGCCCATAGCCCTCGATGCGCGACACGCTGTCGCCTGCCATGGTGGCGACGTGAACGTCGTAGCCGGCACGCTGCGCGGCCAGTGCCAATGGCAAACGATGCGAGAGAAAGAACGCGGGATTATTCACCACGAACAGCAAACGAGGTGCGGTCATCTGGCCTCCTGCGCGATGCGGCGCCACACGGCGTCGTATGCCGCGACCATGTGGGCCAAGTCGAATTCCGCCAGCACGCGTGCGCGCCCCGGCTCGCCCACAGCCTGACGGCCGCGTGCAGCGATGTCTTGCAATGTGCTGGCGATCCCCTGGGCCAGGGCCTCGGCGTTCTCGGGGGGCACGACAGCGGCCGTCTGCCCGACGATGTGAGCCGCGTCACCCACGTCCGTGACGACGCAAGGCGTGCCGCAGGCCATGGCCTCGGCGACCACGTTGGGAAAGCCTTCTGCACAACTGGACAGTACGTGAATGTCCAACGCATTCATGACGGCAGGGACCTCATCACTAGGACCCAACAACAGAACACGATCACGCAGTCCCAAACGATCTATCAAAGCGCCCAGCTCGGCATTGTCTGGCGACATGCCGCGTCCCACCAACGCGCAACGCAATTGAGCCCATGCGGTCGAGCCAGCCGTCGCATCAGCACTAGACCCTGCGTCCTGCTGCGTATTACTGTGCCCCGGATCAGCGCCCAGACCTTGACCACCATTCTGGCGCAATAACACGGCCAAAGCACCCAGCAGATTCGCATGATCCTTCAGTGGATCCCAGCGC
Source organism: Bordetella tumbae (assembly GCF_054780995.1). Taxonomy (NCBI): domain Bacteria; kingdom Pseudomonadati; phylum Pseudomonadota; class Betaproteobacteria; order Burkholderiales; family Alcaligenaceae; genus Bordetella; species Bordetella tumbae. The sequence continues at coordinate 1,118,367 of NZ_BAAGVG010000018.1, read as the reverse complement.
GCTACGCAGCCAATCACAGGAACTTCGTCGGCCAATTGCCATTGCCCACGCACTCGCTGGCGTGCTTCGGCATCGGGCTGATACCGCGATAAATCATAGCCATTGGCGATCACCACGAGGCGATCGGCGCGATAACCATACTGTTCATGCCGTACAGCAGCGTCGCGCGCCGCGCAAACAATGGCCGCAGGCACGCGGCCTGACAACAACGCGCAGAGCTTCAACACCAATCGCGCCGAACGGCTGCTGCGTTGCAGATGAGCCCCGGAATTACGAATCCCCCACGCCACAGCGCGCACACCGGCCAACCGCGCAGCCAGCCCACCGATCAAGTCCGCGTGATACATCCATGTCTGCACCGCATCGGGCTTTTGCTCGGCCAATAACCGGCGCAACGTCAACAACCCACCCAGGCTCACACGGCCACGCGCCATGCCCAGCGTATGCACCGTGACACCAGCCGCACGCAGGCGCTCTCCATACACGCCCTCATCCGTCAACGATACCACCGTGTGATGCACCTGTTGATCGGGATAAGTCGCCAAGCGAAACAGGACAGCTTCGGCGCCGCCTTGCCCCAAACCGGTAATCACATGCGTGACGCGCAGGGTCGCAGGGTTATTCATGATTTGCCTCTTACGCTGTCAAACAAGGCATCCCATTGCGCCAGCACCGCCGGCAAGGCGTAGCGATTACGCACCGACTCGGCGGCGCGTTTGCCGAGCTCTTGGCGCAGGGCCGGGTCGGAAAATACCCGGCGCAGCCCCTCTCGCAGCTTGTCCCGGTCACCCGCGGGCACCAGCACGGCGTCTTGGCCATCGCGCGTCATCTCGCGCGGGCCGCTCGGACAATCGAACGTCACGCAGGGCAGGCCCAATGCCATCGACTCCAGCAATACATTCGGAAAGCCCTCTACAGCCGAGCTCAGCACAAACGCGTGCCCTTGAGACAAAGCATCCCAAGGGGCGTCGGTACGCCCACGCAGTTGCACGCGATTGTCCAGACCAGCTGCGTCGATACGTGCCTGCAGATCGTCGCGATCCGCGCCTTCGCCCCAGATGCTGAGGTCCCAATCGGGAAACTCGCCGGCCAGGTCCGCAAAAACGTCAATCAGTAAATCGAATCGTTTGGCCGGCGCCAGCCGTCCCATTGCCAACAGCTGTTTACGCGGCGTAACGGCCTGCGTATCTACCACAGGGGCATTCAACAACTCGGGCGGCAAAGGATTGGGGATGACCTTCAATTGCTTGATGCCGGGCACCTGACGCGCAAACGGACCGACCGTATCATCGGCCTGTACCGTCACCATGTCCGCACGGGGGTAGAGCCAGCGGCGCGCAATACGCCATACGCGGCCGGTCGACAGCTCGGCAACGGGGTTGGTCCGTTCGCAGACAATCAGCGGGATATCCAATTTACCCAGCACCTTTGTCGCCAAGATCGCGGCCACATTGACGTTGGTCAGAAAGGACACCACCACATCGGGATCCTGCTCGCGAATCAATTCCCGCAATGCGCGCAATCGCCTCCACGCGGCCAACGGGCCGCCGCTGCGCGTGCCGACCCGGTCGGCCAGCCAGATCAGATTCACGGCATCGGAAACAGGATAAAAACACGTGCCCTTGGAGGAATAAGTAGGCACCAGTGTCACGGTATCACCGCGATCGGTCCAGGCGTTTACTAACGTGGCGGCCACCCGTTCGGCTCCGCCTGCATGCATGGAACTGACCAGCAGCAATATTTTCATCGTAAGGAATCCTTTTCGCCGGCGACGCCGGCGTGATAGCGATCTAACCAGGCTTGCATCATCAACACGCCCCACAAGCGACTGCTCCAGTCGCGATGACCCGAGACATGCTCACGCCATTTGTGCAGGATAGGCTCGGGCTCAAACCAGCCCTCTTGGCGCAGGCGCGCCGGGTCCAGCAACGATTCGGCCCAATCGCGCAACGGCCCGCGCAGCCAGCTCGCCAGCGGCACGGCAAATCCGCGTTTGGGGCGATCCACCAACGACTGCGGCACGTGGCGATACAGCACTTGGCGCAACAACCACTTGCCGGTGTCGCCGCGCACCTTGTATTCAAAGGGCAAGCGCCAGGCAAACTCATAAACGCGATGGTCCAACAAGGGTACCCGCGTTTCCAGGCTGACTGCCATGGCGGCGCGATCGACCTTGACCAGAATATCGTCCGGCATATAGGTCACCGTGTCGAGCTTCATCATCACGTCGAACACGGAGCCATCCATAGGCTGTTCGAACAACGATGGGGGTTCAACACCCTGCTTGACGACCTGCGCCGGGTCCGACCAATACGACACGAACGACCGATAAAAATCACCATGCGTGTCGGCGCGCAGCATCTCACCGAATTTGCCGACTTTACCGCGCCAGGCGCCACGTCCGGGCAACGCCGTGGACGCACCCATGATGGCACCCATCGCATGGCGCACAGGCCCAGGAAAACGTCCGCACTTGTGCCACCAGTCCCGCACGCGAAAATACCGCGAATACCCGCCAAACAACTCGTCGCCCCCGTCACCAGACAGCGCCACGGTCACATGCTGGCGCGCCATGCGCGTCACCAGCGCGGTCGGAATCTGCGAGGAATCTGCAAACGGCTCGTCATACATATCGGCCAACGTCGGCACGACAGCCAAGGCATCGTCGGCCGTGACGTAGAGCTCGGTATGGTCGGTGCCCAAATGCTGCGCCACTGCCTTGGCGTGTTCGGCCTCGTTATATTTTTTTTCGTGAAAACCGATCGCAAACGTGCGCACAGGCTGCGAGCTTTGCGCCTGCATCAGTGCGACTATCGTCGACGAATCAATGCCGCCCGACAGGAATGCGCCCAGGCTCACATCAGACAACATCTGCCCGCCAACGGCTTTGGACAGAACGGCCTCGAGTTCATCGGTGGCCTGCGCATCCGAAGCAAAACTACTGCGTGTCTGCACACCCTGATCCGCCATCTGCAACGCAGACCAATAGGCATGGTGCGCCGGCACACGCCGCGCGCGCATGTCTGCCTCGGAAATCTCCAACCACGTTCCCGGCGGCAGCTTGTAGATGCCTTCGTAGATGGATTGAGGCGACGGAATGTAGTTGTGACGCATCAGCGAAGTCATCGCAGCGCGGCTCAGTTCGCGGCCAAACCCCGGAATCGGCATCAGCCCCTTCAGCTCGGAGGCGAACACCAGATTGGCGCCCGTGTAGCCGTAATACAGAGGTTTTTCACCCATGCGGTCTCGCGCCAGCGTCAAAGTACGGCGCTCCCGATCCCACAAGGCAATCGCATACATGCCCACAGCCGCCTGCAAGGTTGCCTCGACACCCAATGCGGCGAAGCCGGCCAGTATGGTTTCCGTATCGGAGTGACCACGCCACTGAGGCGCCTGCCCGGCCTGCTCCAGGCGAGCACGCAACTCCATATGGTTGTAGATCTCGCCGTTGAGCACCAGTACATACCGGCCGCAGGCCGACACCATAGGCTGATGCCCGGCCTCGGTCAGATCCAGAATGGCCAGGCGGACATGTGCCAGCGCCACATCGGCTGCGGGGTCTTCCCAAAAGCCATTGCTGTCGGGACCACGATGCCGAATACGCCGGCAGCTCTCGGCCAGCACCTGCGCCTTGTCCTGCAAGGTTCCCCAGATTCCGACTATTCCACACATGATGGTTTCTTCCGTGCTCGTCCAGACGACTGGCGGACGGGGCGATCAGCCCTGCCCTCGCACATCGTCGAAAAGTTGTTGCCACAAGCCCAGCACCCGCTGAGCCGAAAATCGTTCACGCGCCTCGATAGCCCGCTGCGCCAAGGCCTGGCGGGTCTCGTCATCATCCATCAACGCCGACAGCGCCGCCGCCATGGCCGCGACATCGCCATTGGGCCGAACCAGCACACCATCCGTACCGTCACGGACAACCTCGCGCGGCCCCGTATCGCAATCAAAGCAAACGGCGGCCAATCCGCTGGCCAAAGACTCCAGCAACGTATTGGACAATCCCTCGAAACGAGAGCTCAACACATAGATGTCCGCACTCGCATACCAGTCGCCCACATTGCCGACCCGCCCCGGCATGCTGACACGCCCGTGCAGGCCTGCCGCATCGATCTGTGCCTGCAAGCGTTGACGTTCGCCACCCTCGCCCAAGATGATCAGATCCCACTCGGGATGCCGGCTAGCAATCTGCGCATAGGCTTGTACCAGCAGGTCGAACCCCTTGTCCGGATGCAATCGTCCCACCGCCAGCAGACGGCGGCGGCCATCGGCCACAGGCGGCATGACGACCGGCTCGGCGCGCGACAACGGCCAATGCACCGGATTCGGAATCACCGCCAGCTTGCTCCCCGGCACATGCTGGTCCAACCAATCCGCCGTACCACGCGTCAATGCCACTACCTTTGCGGCGTGCGGATATGTCCACCGGCGCAGGCGTTGCCACAGCCCCGACAAAGTCTGTGATGGCGGATGCGTATGTTCTGTCGCAATCACCTGGCACGGCATGCCACGCGCGGCCATCACCGCCAACACCGAGGCCGTCGTCATCATGCCCAGCACGATATCGGGCTGAAACTTTCGCAGTACCCGGCGCAAAGCATGCACGCGCCGCACATTCGCCCATATCCCGCGTAAACCACCACCCTCACCCACCGTGTGCAGGACTTTGCGCTGCACGTGCGGATGCAGCGTGTAGGCATCCTCGCTGGCATCCGCCTGCGTAACCAGCATGACCTGCCAGCCGGCCTGAGCCCAATGCGCACTCAAATCCGCGGCGACACGCTCCGCACCACCGCCATGCAGCGAATGAATGAAGATCAGGACACGCGGCTCACGCATCGCGGGCGAATCCATCAAACGGTCTCCTTAGCGGCCGGCGGCTCATGACGCTGTAACGCCACCACGAGATAACACGCAAACGACAAGGCATACATCAACGCCGTCGCCAGCATGATGCCCGATGCCCCCATGCGCGGAGCAAGCACCGTATTCAACACAGCCTTGAGCAGAAAATTGGCGACGGCAATCAGCGCCATGACACGATATCGATTCTGGCTCGCCAACAGTTGCACCAGAATCAACACCCCGAAATAAAACGGCAGCTGTAGCAGCCCCCAACGAAACACCTCGGCCACAGCCTGCGTGTTTTCAGCGGTAAAAGCGCCGCGCTGATACAACACCGACACCCCCCAGGGCGCCAACACCCAGGCAATCGCGACCGCAACAGCACCCGCCCCGAGCATCAAGACTGACCATTTCAAGGCCATCGTACGCGCCCGCGCCGCATCGCCACGGCTCTGTATGTCTGCCAACACCGGCAGCGCCGCACGCCCGACGGACACGGCACCAATACCGATCAACAACGATAACAAGCGAGCCGCATATCCCAGCGTCGCGTTGGCGTTGTCGCCCAGATTTGCAGCTGTGTACTGATCCAGCGGACCGACGAAACTCATCGCTACCTGACCCACCAGCATGATGCCCGCCGCACTCACCAGCTCGGGCCAATGCGATGACTGCATCGTCAGACGGGGAGCCCCCCAAAAGCCATTATCGGCGCGCGCAGCCAGCCAAGCCAGCCACACCGCCTGAATCGCATATCCAACCAGCGTGCCCCACAGCAACGGCCCCACATCGTGCGGTGAGGCGGCGGCCAGCATGACCCAAGCCAACGTGGCAACGGCCGGCACGCTGTCCAGCAAGGTATTGACGTGCCGCTCGTGTGAGCGCAAACGCGCCCCGCTGATACCCGCCATCAACAGAAATACCGTCACCGGTGCAAACGCCAGCAGCAAATCCGTGCTCATGCTGGCGACCTGTACAGACAGGCCACTGCCCAGCCATTGCAACACCCAAGGCCAGGCCAGTGCAGTCGCCACGGCCAACAACAGCCCCAGCATCAGCATCCAGCCCTGGAGCTCACTGATGAACAGGTCGCGTTCCTTGCCCCCCGTGCGCCGCAGGCGCACGAGCACAGGGATCAATACCACCCCCAGGACGCCCACGATCGTGACCGGCAACCAGTTGGTCATGGTCATCGTGAACTGATAGGCATCTACCGCATCGCTGATGCCATAACGGTACGCGACCGCCATTTCCTTGACGGCGCCGGCGGCCTTGCCCAGGATCAAGAAGACCGCCACCCGAAACGCAGCCTTGAAGATGCGTTGATGATCCGGATGGATCGCGTTGACTCTGCGAATGAGCGCTTTCAAGAATTCTCCCACTCGCCTATGATTCGTCGCGGTAAAAGCGACCGCCTGGCGCGCGGGCGGCTCGGCAGAGCGCGCCCACGGCCTTTCGAATGATCAACCCAGGAATTTGACGTACCAGGGCATCGCGGTTTCCAGGCCACGCAGAATATCGAACGCGGGCTGATAACCCAGCAGTTTGCTTGCCTTGCCGATATCGGCCTGCGAATGCCGTACATCGCCTGCGCGGAAATCCACGTATACCGGTTTCTTGTCGTATTGCACGCCCTGCGTGGCCAAGGTTTTGGCCAGAAAGCCGTACAACTGGGTCAACGTCGTGCGGCCGCTATAGGCCACGTTGTAAACCTGGTTGATGCCTTCTTCGGGTGCCAACGCGGCCAGCAAATTGGCCTGCACAGCGTTGTCCACAAAGCAGAAATCACGGCTGGTTTCGCCATCACCGTTGATATTGACATCCTCGCCGCCGATCATGGCCGCCGTCCATTTCGGGATGACCGCCGCATAGGCGCCATCGGGATCCTGGCGCTTGCCGAACACGTTGAAATAACGCAGGCCCACGCTACGGAAACCGTACGAGCGCGCAAACACATCCGCATACAGCTCGTTGACGTACTTGGTGACTGCGTAGGGCGACAGCGGCTTGCCGATCTGGTCTTCGACCTTGGGCAGGGCAGGATGATCGCCATAGGTGGAACTGGATGCGGCATACACAAAGGTCTTGACCTTGGCATCGCGCGCGGCCACCAGCATGTTCAGCGAACCGCTGATGTTGACCGCATTCGTCGTGATCGGATCGTTCAACGAACGGGGCACCGACCCCAGCGCTGCCTGGTGCAGCACATAGTCCACGCCTTGCGTGGCCTTCTGGCAGGTTTCGAGATCGCGGATATCGCCTTCGATAAAGGTAAAGCGCGCCCATTGAGCGGGCTCTACCGAGTCACGCACCTCGTCCAGATTGCGCTGATGGCCAGTCGCGAAGTTATCCAACCCCACAACCGTCTGGTCGAGCTTGAGCAGCGCTTCCAGCAGGTTAGACCCGATGAATCCGGCGCAGCCCGTGACCAGCCATTTACGTGGCGTGGCACGCAACTCGCGCTGGATGTTTTCGTAACGTTCGCTCATACCACCCTCTTTACAGACGCAGGTCGGATTCGTTGGTGGCCAGCACGTACTTCAAGTCGTACAACACATGCTTGGCCTTGCCCAGTTTACGAATCTCGGCAGCGCCCATTTTGACGAATTGTTCATGCGACACCGCCAGGATGATGGCGTCGTATTTGCCCGGCTCCGGTTTGGCAACGGGCGTGATGCCGTATTCGTGCACGGCTTCTTCCGCATCGACCCAGGGATCGTAAACGTCGACATCGACGTTGTATTCACCCAGCTCGTGCACGATGTCGACCACGCGGGTATTGCGCAGATCGGGGCAGTTTTCCTTGAAGGTCAGGCCCATCACCAGCACGCGCGCGCCTTGGACGTGGATACGCTCTTTGGTCATGGCTTTGACCAACTGCGACACCACGTAGCCGCCCATGGAATCGTTCAAGCGGCGGCCCGCCAGAATGATTTCGGGGTGATAGCCGATGGATTGCGCCTTGTGCGTCAGATAGTACGGATCCACACCGATGCAGTGTCCGCCCACCAGGCCTGGACGGAACGGCAGGAAATTCCATTTGGTGCCTGCGGCCTGCAGTACGGCTTCGGTGTCGATGCCCATCTTGTTGAAGATCAAGGCCAGCTCGTTGATCAGCGCGATGTTCACGTCACGCTGCGTGTTTTCGATGACCTTGGCGGCCTCGGCCACACGAATGCTGGACGCCTTGTGCGTTCCCGCAGTGATGATCTCGTTGTACAGCGCATCGACCAGATCAGCGACCTCGGGCGTGGAGCCCGCAGTGACTTTCTTGATCGTGCTGACGCGGTGCGCCTTGTCGCCCGGGTTGATACGCTCGGGGCTGTAGCCGGCGTAGAAATCCTCGTTGAATTTCAGGCCCGACACGCGCTCCAGTACCGGCACGCAGTCTTCTTCGGTCGCGCCCGGATAGACGGTGGACTCGTAAATGACGATATCGCCGCGCTTGAGCACCGCACCGATGGTCTCGCTGGCCTTGACCAGCGGCGTCAGATCGGGCTGTTTGTATTCGTCAATGGGCGTGGGCACCGTCACGATGTACACATTGGCCTTGGCCAACTCGGCACGATCGGCGGTGTATGTCAGATGCTTGGCCTCGGCCAACTCGGCATCGTCCACCTCCAGCGTGTGGTCATGCCCTGCCTGCAGGGCCTGAATACGCTTGGTGTTGATATCAAACCCAATGACCGGACGCTTCTTGCCGAACTCCACGGCCAGCGGCAGCCCGACATAGCCCAGGCCAACCACGGCAAGTTTTACCTCATCGATACGCAAGATAGCTCTCCCTTTGCCGCGCTACGATCACGGCATTTTAAATAGGAACGGGGAAAATTGTAACAGCGGCCCTTGACCCGTTGTGGGCCTCTCGTCAGGACATTCACTCAGTGAGTACGTGGCAACAACAGCCACCCCGGACGACGCCACGACACCAGCCGCACGTACAGCCAGATATAGGCTGCCGCAAACACGGCCAGACTCAAGCTCAGGATCCAGGCGTTGTCCCACCAGATGGTCGCCGGAACCAGGCCAATCAAGGCCAACACCCACATATATGGGGAAGCCAAAGCATTGCACAAGGCCGGCACCGCATGGCGGCGCCCGCGGCTGAACGTCACCCGGACCAACCGGCGAAACACCAATTGGTGCAAGTGCAGCGCGTCAGGCTGATCGACCGGCACACCGCGCTTGAAACGGCGGCGCCAGATCGAAAACCCTGTTTCGAATACCGGATAAAACAGCACGGCCAAGGCATAAAAAGGCGACACGGACGGATTGCGCACCACCAGCAGCACGGCCAGTTCCGCCAACATGAAGCCCAGGAAATACGCCCCACCGTCGCCCAGGAACACCCGGCCAAACGGAAAATTCCACACCAAAAAGCCCAACGTCGCCGACGCCAACGAAGCCGCAATCATAAAGATGGGCATATCGCCGACCTGCATCGCGACCAGCGCAATGGACACGGCCATCAGCGTGGCGACCATACCCGCCAAGCCGTTCATGCCGTCCACAATATTCAGGGCATGAGTACAGCCACCGACGGCGAACATCGTGAAAACCAGCGAGACAGGCCAGAACGACAGCACCCAATCTACCGGTGCCATGCCGACACGGCTGACACCGCCCAGCAGCCACCAGGCGATCGCTGCCGACAGAAAAGCCGCCAGCAGGCGTTTGCTGGCGCCGATATCTTTTGTAATGTCTTCGAGCAGGCCCGCCACAAATACAGGCAGCGCCGCGACAAACAGCGCCGGCCAGAGCCAAGTCAGCGTCATGTTGCTGGGCCCCAGCACCAGCAGGCCCGCCAATGAGCCCGCCAACACGGCCAAGCCGCCCACCCGGGGCGTCGCACGCGTGTGCGAGGCCTGCGGCTTGCTCAGGTCGCTATCACCGGTAAACGCACCATGCCAGCGCTCGGAGGCAACGATGAGCCCCCCAACCATGAACGCCGCCACGCAGATATACAACCAAGTCACAAAATCTAACCCCCACGCTGCGCCTTCGGCTTGTTGCCCTCAGAAGAAGGCGTTTTGCCTTGAGCCGGCTCGGCGGCAAAAAAGCGGATTGGGCGGAATGCCCGGAAACACATCATTATCTACAGTGCGTGTAACGCTCTTGTATGCAGGGCATAAACAAGTGCAAGGCACCCCCACAAAACGTAACGGCGCCATTGGCGCAGGTACACATTACACACACCGTTTCAACGGATTGTAATGCTATCCCTAGACTAAGAGAGACAAAGAAATTGGCAGACGCCAGAACAAATTCAGGAGCGTGTTGCCACACCACGCAGACCACCCGTGTTGAGGCGGTTCAAATGAATTTGATATCGAATAGCAGCCTGCCCCCTTTGAAATTGGGGACACATTAATTCAGGTTAAAAAAAAGCCCGAGATCTTGCGATCTCGGGCTAAATCCACCAAAGGAGGAGGGTGGAGGAGACAACCGGGGCATGTTGGGGTGAACACTGCATCAGGTTCGACCGCTACGCATCGGGGTTATTCACCGCGCCGCTGCGTTTTCAACATCCATGAATGAATATTAGCGCATCGTTTTGTGCGATGCAAGATATTTTTTGAACTGGGTTTTTGATCGCCATCGAGTGTTGCAAAACCACATCACCTCACCGGAAAGCCGCACCGCAACAAGCACATGCATCAAACGCGATTTTAGCTAAAAGGGTAAACCCTTGCGGGCTTACCCTATAGTTTTCAACTACTTATGTGGGACACGTTGAGGTAATTCATATCCATATGAGGATTTTCTTGTGCAACGCACCAACCGTCGCCGGACTTCAAATCCGATACGCAGTCGTCGTCATCACCCGCGACATGGCTCGCATCACCCCTCTCACCGGCGCCGGCAAAGGGACCCCGCCGGCATTCTCGGCGCTCGAGCGGTGCTTGGCCTCGTCGTCCTTCATCTTGCTCACGATCTGGCGCGAACGCTGATCGGTCTCGGGCAAGGTCATCAGGTGGCCATCGAGATGCTCTTCGACCTGACGCTCGGTCTCTGCCATGAAACCCAGATTGCGCGGCACGCCCGCATAACTGGCCAGCACGCCTAATGTGAACGAGCCGGCATACCACATGGGATTAAGCAGACTGGGGCGGCTGCCCAGCTCCTCGAGCCGCTGAGAGCACCAGACCAGATGGTCGACCTCCTCGACAGCAGCTTCGAGCAACAATTTCCGTGCGGGCTCGTCACGGCAGACCGCAGCCTGGCCACGATAAAGCGCCTGTGCGCACACCTCGCCGACATGATTGACACGCATCAACCCCGCCGCATGGCGTTTTTCCTGCTCGGTCAGCGCAGGCTCCGGTTCGGGAGCCTCAGCGGGATTAGGACGCGACGCCGTCGCCGCTCCGGTCAACACCCTCAGAGCCCTGTCCACCTCGCCGAACAAGGCATCAAGCGGACCGCGACGGCGTGAAAATGGCGCAAAACCGGAAAGCGTGGGGGCTACAGACATAAAACAAGCTCCTGAATGGACACTCCGCCTGCCATGGCAGGGTTCTCCCTGAGGAATTGTACGGAATTGCCAGACCAATGCAGCTTTACTGGAAGCCTCGGACCTTCGAGAAATTGTGCAAAACCAACTTTTTACCTACAATTTGTGCAATATGAACATTTCAGGCCGCCCATCATGACTGCCCTGCCCAAGCCCGTCCTCTCTGCTGACGCCGTTCTGGCCAAGGCCGTGCTGAACGCCGCTCGCCAGATCGGCCTGAACCAGGCCGATCTGGCTGCGGTGCTGGGCGTGCACCGTACCGCCATCAGCCGCCTGAAACACACACCGGCGCTGGATCCATCCTCGAAACAAGGCGAGTTGGCACTGCTGCTGGTGCGACTGGCCCGTTCGCTATTCGCGCTGACGGGCGGTGACCCCGAATGGATGCGCCACTTCATGCAAACCCCCAACACTGTCACGGGCGGTATTCCCGCTCAGCAGGTCCGCAGCATTCAGGGCTTGATTACGGTATTGCAGTTCGTAGACGCCATCCGGGGCAAGATTTAATGAACCCCAACCTATGGGAAGCCTGCCAAGGCCCGCAACATGTCGCGCCAATGTCCGGTGTCGTGTTGCGTCTCGTCGAAAGCCAGGAGCAAATCGCGACGCTGAGCTTTGTCGACACCCTCGAAGAACAAGCCCTATTAGAAGACCTCCTCGAATCGGTCAAGCCACCGGGCCTGACGGACGGCACCGATCTGCATTACCTGCTGCGTACGCCCTTTCGCTATCCCCCTCTCAAATGGGGCTCGCGCTATGGGCGCGTGCACGAACCCAATCTGTTTTACGGCGGCGCCGACCTGCAGACCACCTTGGCCGAATCGGCCTATTACCGCTTTGTGTTCTGGTTTTCCATGGACGCCCCGCCGGCCAAGCCCACCATGCACACCGAACACACTCTATTCTCAGCGCGCTATGCCACGAAATACGGGGTCCGGCTGCAGGATGCCGCGTTTGGCGACCACCACAGTCAATTGACACACCCGCGCGACTACCTGCCTTGCCAGGAACTGGGGTCTGCCATGCGCACGGCTGGGATCGAGGCGTTTCAATACCCTTCGGCACGTGCGCAGCACAAGGGCCTCTGCGTAGCCCTGTTCACTCCTCGCGCCTTCGCCAGTAAACACCCACATGACCTGCAATCGTGGTTGTGCGAGACCACGGCAGACAAGATCACGTTCAAACGAGCCGGCGAGGCCGTCGTCACGACGTTTTCGATCGATACGTTCCTGGTGAACGGCACCCTGCCATTGCCCGCATGATGTACGACAGTCCCAGATCGCTGAAAGCCCCTGCGAGCGACACAAGATTACCGGGATACGGACGGCGCCATTACCCCTGCCGCACGCCCCCGCGCCTACCCACGTAGCGGTTATCATCAACCTTTGTTCGCGAATCACGCACAAGGAATTCTTCTCATGGATTGCACGATCAACTGGGGCGGCCCGGACGGCATGCTGTTCGTGGCCCAGACGGGCAGCGGTCACATCGCCACCATGGATGGCGCCGTCGAAGGCGGCGGCAACAATCTGGCGCCGCGCCCGATGGAGTTGCTGCTGGCTGGCACCGGCGGGTGTACAGCATACGATGTCGTGTTGATCCTCAAGCGCGGCCGCCACGCGGTCACCGGCTGCAGCGTCAAGCTCTCCGCCGACCGTGCGGAAACGGACCCCAAGGTCTTCACCCGGATTCATTTCGCCTTCACCGTCACGGGCAAGAACCTGCCCCGTGCCGCAGTCAAGCGCGCCGTGCAACTGTCGCACGAGAAATATTGCTCGGCGTCCGCCATGCTGGAAAAAACGGCAGAGCTAACGTTCTCGGTAGATATTGCCGACACGCAGGAAACACAGGCCGCGTAAAGCAGTTCCCAGGGCCGGACGTTGTCCGGCTGCCCCGAGAGGGCTCAAGCAATTTGAGGCAGCTGCGCGTTTTTGAATGCCGCCTCGCCATCACGCCCGCATCGGCGGGCAGATCGCCATGAAACAATACCTTTCGCTCATTCAATCCATTCTCGACCACGGTGCGTGGCAGGAAAACCGCACGGGCATACGGACGCTTTCGCTACCCGGTGCGGCGCTGCGTTTTGACCTGCAACAGGGCTTTCCCGCCGTGACCACCAAAAAGCTGGCGTTCAAATCCGCCATCGGCGAACTGGTAGGTTTCATGCGCGGCGCACGTAGCGCGGCCGATTTCCGGGCGTTGGGCTGCAAGGTCTGGGACCAGAACGCCAATGAAAACGCCAATTGGCTGGCCAACCCCTATCGTGAAGGCCCCGATGACCTGGGTCCGGTCTATGGCGTCCAATGGCGCCGCTGGCCTGCGTACAAACTGCTGCCTCGCGCAAACACCGCGCAGATTCAGGACGCGCTAGGCCGCGGCTACCGCCAGGTCGCCGAACCCGACGAAGACGGGGTGCCTCATGTCCTGTTGTACAAAGCAGTGGACCAACTGCGTCAATGCCTGGACACGATTCAGAACAACCCACAGGATCGCCGCATCCTGTTCCATGGCTGGAACTGGGCGCAGATCGAGGAAATGGCGCTGCCGCCGTGCCATCTGCTGTATCAATTCCTGCCGAATGCCAGCACGCGGGAAATCTCGCTGTGCTTGTATATCCGATCCAACGACGTGGGCCTGGGCACCCCGTTCAACCTGACCGAGGGCGCGGCGCTATTGCACCTGGTCGGCCGCCTGACGGGCTACAAGCCGCGCTGGTTCTCGTATTTCATCGGCGATGCGCATATCTACGAAAGCCATCTGCCGATGCTGCGCGAACAATTGACGCGCGAGCCCTACGCCGCGCCGCAACTGGTGCTGTCGGATCGCATCCCCGATTACGCAGTGACCGGGAAATATGAACCGCAATGGCTGGAACAAGTCGAGCCTACGGATTTTGTCCTGGAAGGCTACGAGCACCATCCTGCCCTGACGGCGCCGATGGCGGTCTGAGGCCGAACTCATTGCAAATGGCCGCCGTGTGCTGGCCGATATGGGGCGCGGCCCGTGCCGTGCTCGACCGGCGGCCGTCGATGCGGACAGGGCTGCACGTCGTTGTGATGTGCGTAGCGTCACGCGATACCACCTGGAGCATATCCAGACGACGCATGGCTTCGCTTTGCAGCAGCTTGGGCCAATCGTAGACTTCGGCACACCAGATGCCCGCCTTCTGCAGCACAGTCAACCAATGCGCGGTATCGCGTTGAGCCAGGCAATCGGCAATCAACTGCTTGATGACGTCGCGATGCTCAAAGCCGGCCGACGCATCGTCACAGTAAGCCTGCAGCCCGGGCAACGGCAAACTGTCGCGCAACTGCGCCAACGGCATCATCGCCACTGCCAGGTAGCCATCCCGCGTGGGGTAGACCCCGTACGGCGCAGCCAAATAGGCATGGCCGTTGAATGCAGCCGATCGCCGCGGCAAACGGCCGCCGTCGTTCAAATGCGTCGTGAGGACCTCGAACTGAAAGTCGATCAGCGCCTCGAGCAGGCTGGTCTGCACCCATGCGCCTTCGCCCGTTATCGAGCGCCGTACCAGGCTGGCCAGAATGCCTTCGACGAGCGCATGCCCTGCCAGCATGTCGGCCACGGATAACCCAAACGGCACGGGGCCGTCATCGCGATTTCCCGTCAACCACATGGCTCCCGACACGGCTTGCGCCAGCAGGTCCTGCCCCGGCAATCCCACCCACGGGCCGTTCTCTCCATAACCCGAGATTCCAGCATAAATCAGACGCGGATTGATTTGGCGGACCTCGTCATACCCCAGCCCCAGCCGCTCAATGACGCCGGGTCGGAAATTCTGGATCAACACATCCGCATGGCGAATCAGTTCACGCACGTACGCCAGATCGCCTGCGTCTTTCAGATCGGCAGCGAAGCTTTCCTTATTGCGATTGATGGCGTGAAACAAGGTCGAGTCGCCGCCCAGATCGGTATCGCTCAAGTACAAATGACGGCAGATATCACCCCCCTCGGGACGTTCGACTTTGATGACGCGCGCGCCTAAATCCCCGAGCCGCAAGGCAGCGGACGGCCCAGACAAAAACTGGCTCAAGTCGAGCACCAGCAAGCCGTTCAAGGGTGGCTGGCCCGTAACCGTCGCCTGCATCATGCGGACACCGCCAGACTATCGCGAAACAAACGATTGAGATCATGCAGCAAACTGGCAGACGTCTCGCCGGCTGCCAAAGCCTGGTTCAAACGCAGGGAAGCCGCATGTTGAAATGCCATATAGCCGTTGTGCCGCGGCCGCACCCACGCGCCATTCAGCGTCGCCCGCGTGGCGCGATAAAAATCTGCTGTCGCGGCATTGACCGCGGGGTCTTCCCACGCCCGGCCATGTCCTGCCTGTCCTCCTGCCGCGGTATACAAGGTCCGCTGCGTGGATTCCCCTGCCACCCAATAGGCGAAATCGGCCGCGTGCACAGCATGCTCGCGCATGGCCGACACGGCAATGCCAGTCCCGCCCAACGCCGAACCTCGCGGCGCTCGCCCTGCTATCACAGGCATATCGGCAAAAGCGATGCGCTGTGCACGGAATCCCTCGATCGCGTAATTCACGTAGCCATAAATCAGGGGGACGCACGCCACGCGAGACTGCGGTAGCGCCGCCTCTTCGAATACGGCAATGGGGTCCATGCCGAAGTTATCGGCGGGCACCAGCGCTGCCAACTCGCGTAGTCGCTCATAGGCTTCGTGCGGCGCATCGCCGCTGAACAACTCGGGCCCTGTGACACGAGTCAGTCCGCCCAGATGGGCGGACAAGGTATACAACACCATCAGGGAATGCGGCGGGCGCAACGGGCAGGCGACTGCACCTTGCTCAGCGAGAGCAATCACGTCGTCCCAGTCACGCAGAGGTTGTTCCAGACGCCCCGGAATCCAGGCCTGGACTTGTGTGGCGGCATCAATAGGCAGCGCCCAGATACGTCCATCCCATTGATAGCTTTGCAGCGATGCGCCCACCGCGTCACGCGCAATGGCGTTTAGATCGGCCTGACGCTGAGGCTCGTCCAACGGTGCCAGACAATGTTCCTGCGTGATCTGTCCGACGTGAGGATGATCGATCACGATGAGATCGAACTGGCGGGCCAACTCCTGAACGGGATAGGACTCGAAGTCTTGCAAGGACCGGCGATGCCAGACGATATCGACCTGGGTCTGCGCTTTCCATTGCTGGGCGCAAGCCACAAGCGGGTCATAGCCACGCGGATGATCCCAGGTCATGCCATGTAGGGTGAGCATCATTATCAACAATCAAGGGTTACTGGACGGCAACACCGCCATAGATCAAATCCGGCAGCCACAACGTAATGCCGGGAAAGGCCGACAGCAGCACGAGCAGCAACATCATCATGGCCAGGTAAGGCAAGACCTCACGGGCGTATTCGCCCATTCGGACACGCAAGACCTGCGACGAGATATACATCAGTCCGCCGACAGGCGGCGTGATGCCTGCGATGGTCAAATTGGTGATCATGACAATGCCAAAATGCACCTTGTCGATCTGTGAGTGGTCGATGATGGGCAGCAGCATCGGCGTCAAGATGATCAACGCGGCAGAGCCTTCGATGGCCGTGCCCAGCAGAATCAAGGTCACGTTGATCAACAGCAGCATGGTGAGGGGATCAGACGTCGCCCCCGCCAGCCACGAGGACATCGACTGCGGCACTTGTTCCCACGTGAGATAAAAGCCGAACGCCGAGGCGGCGCAGATCATCATCATCACAGAGCTAGCATCGCGCGCGGACTCGGCCAACACGCCAGGCAAGTCCCGCATACGGATTTCCCGATAGCCCAGCACCGCAACCAGCAGCACGTATAGCACTACGATGGCGCCCGACTCGGTGGTGGTAAATAGACCATACCGGGTCCCGGCAAAAATCACGACGGGAATCGACAAGGCCCATAATCCATCGATGACGGCCTTGGATATCTCGCCCGCGCTGGCTCTCGTCGCACGTTGCGCGGTGTAGCCACGCCGCCGGGCCACGACATGCGTTGTCAGCATCAGGCCGACGGCCAACAACAGGCCGGGCACGACACCCGCGGCAAACAATCTGCCGATCGAGGTCTCGGACAAGAATCCGTAGATGATCAAACCGATAGATGGCGGAATCAACGCCGTGATGATGGCGGCGGACGAGGTAATCACCGCGGCAAACGCACGGCTATAGCCACGCTGCGCCATTTGATTGCCGATGGTTTTGGCCAGCATGGCGGCATCCGCATTCGCCGACGCGGTCAGGCCGCCCAGCAATGTCCCGAGCACCGTACACATCTGTGCCAGCGCGCCAGTCATGTGCCCCACCAGCACTTCAGCCACATTCATCAGGCGCCGTGTGATCCCCGATGCGTTCATGATGCATCCGGCCAGCACAAACAAGGGCAACGCCAGCAATGACACCGACTCCGTCCCTGCCGCCATTTCCTGGGCGAAATTGGCCAAGGGCATGGTGTCCATATTGAGCAGGAAAAAGCTCAATGCCGCAATGGCCATACTCCATGTAATGGGCGTCTGCATGAACAGCAGCACCAGCATCAGGATTGACGGCAGCCATAAATGCATCCAGGTCATAGCGGCACCTCGGCATGTTGTTGTGAAGCCATCCATCCATGACGCCACGGACGCAGCAAGACGTGCTGCAGCAACATCATGGCCGAAGCAATCGCCAACGGCGCATACACCACCGAGCGCGGCAAACTGAGGGCGACCGTCAAGATGCCATGCGCCAGTACGGCTTGCAGCGCGAACAAGGCAGTCATGGCCGCAAAAAACGCAGCCAACAATACCCAATTGCAGATGGCGATCACGCGTCGCACTGGTAGCGAAAAGCACGCAGTCAACACATCGATATCCGCGTGCATACGACGCCGCACACCGGCAGCGGCGCCGAAAAACACCATCCAGGCAAACGCCATCACGGCGACCTCAAAGGTCCACGACGCAGGTTGAGGCAACACATAGCGTGTCACGACACCCCACGCGATAGCGAATACGATGGCCAGCAGACAACATACGGCAATCAGTTCATCCAGGCGACGCAGGCTGAACAGCGGGCCTTCGTCCTCTGCGATATCGGCTTCACTCACGGCAATGCCCCTCAGTTGGCCATGGCCGCGCGTACGCGATCCACCATACCGGGCGTCAATCCCTTGATATTTCCATAGGCGGTGCGCGCTTTCTCAGCAAAAGCCTTTACGTCGACATCGGTGACGATCTCTACGCCGTGGCGCTTTAGTTCTTCTGCATAGGCGGCGTCCGACTCCAGGGTCGCTTTTGTCAGCTCCTGGCCAGCGCGCTTGCCTTCCTCCAGCAAGATGGTCTGCAGATCCGGCGACAGACTATTGAAAAACTGCGTGCTGGTGGCAAACGCAGCGAACATGATCTGGTGACTGGTCATGGAGACGACCTTGCGCACCTCGTACAGCTTGGATCCTGCCAGAGAACCGAAGTTGGCTTCCGCCGCATCCACGACCCCGGTCTGCAAGGCGTTGTAAACCTCGCTCCACGGCAGGTCCGTGGGCCGCGCACCCAACGCGGTGAATGTCTCCAGCATGATGGGCGATGGCGGCACACGAATGGTCATACCCTGCATGTCGGCCGGTTTGCGTACGGCTTTGTTGGCAATCACGTGACGGTAGCCAAACAGGCCATCAGCCATGATCAGCTTGATGCCCTGCGCTTCGAGTTTGCCCGACAGTTCGGCAAAGACGTCAGACGCGAACAGACGATTGGCCTCGTCCAGATTGCTGTACATGTATGGCCCGGCCAGAATGCCCAAGTCCGGCACGAACTGGCTGAGCTGGCCGTAATCGGTCACGTTCACAATGCGTGCGCCGCTCTTGAGCATCTCGTTCACTTTCTTTTGAGCGCCCAACTGGTCGCCCGTGAACAAAGGCAATTTCAGCTTGCCCCCGGAGCGCTCCTCTACCCGTTGCGCAAAGGCTTTCATCGTTTTCACGACCGGTTCGTTCGGGTTGACCTGCGAGGTCGCAAAACGCACCGTTTGCGCGGCGGCAGAGCCGAACGCTCCCAGGCAAAGCACTGCGGCCAGCGCCAGATGGCGGATTTTCATGGTTTGTCTCCTTGTTTGCCTCTGAGGCATATTTATTCAAATATTAATTTATTGTTTATATGCAAAATTCTAAGCCGGCAAAATTTTGCCAGTCAAGCAAATTAATTGCATCACACCGGATTGACTACGTTTATATATAAACTTAATATTTTTCAACAAACAAAAATTACCAACGACACATAGAGGAAACATGGAGGCACACGATCTTCCCCTGACGGGGCTCGTGGTTCTGGATTTCAGCCAGTATCTGGCTGGCCCCTCGTGTGCGATGCGACTCGCCGACCTGGGAGCCGACGTCATCAAGATCGAACGCCCGCAAGGCGGCGATGCCTGCCGTAGCTTGGTCGTAGCAGACCAGACGCACGATGGCGACAGCGCGCTGTTCCACACCATCAACCGCAACAAGCGCAGCTTTGCCGCGGACCTGAAAGATCCAGACGATCTCGCGCGCGTGATCGCCCTGGTACGTCAGGCCGATGTGATGATTCATAATTTCCGGCCTGGCGTCATGGAACGCGTCGGGTTGGATTACGCCTCGGCCTCGGCGGTCAACCCGCGCCTGGTCTACGCCAGCATCACGGGATATGGCGCCGAAGGACCTTGGCAAGACAAACCTGGCCAGGATCTATTAGTGCAGTCGCTCTCCGGCCTCGCCTGGCTGGCAGGCAACGACGCAGATCCGCCGACACCCGCCGGCGTCTCGGTCGTAGATATCCTGACCGGCGCCCATCTGGCGCAAGGCATCCTGGCGGCCTTGTTGCGCCGCGCCGTTCACGGACGAGGCGCACTGGTCGAGGCCAGTCTATTGGAGTCCGCACTGGACCTGCAATTCGAACCGTTCACTGCGTTCTTGAACGATCCGTCCGGTCAACAACCTCGTCGCAGTGCAGTCAGCCACGCCAATGTGCATGCCGCTGCCCCGTACGGTATCTATGCGACATCGGATGGGCATCTGGCGCTGGCCATGGGCGCCCTGGATCGCCTTGGGACGTTGCTGGAATGCGAGCCGCTGCGCATCGCCGCAGCGGCGGCACGCGACACGTGGTTCAGCCGACGGGACGATTTCAAGCGCCTCTTGGCCGAACATCTGCGTACGCAAAGCACGGCGTATTGGCTGGAGCGATTGGAACCTGCGGGCATCTGGTGCGCAGACGTCCTGACATGGCCCGAACTGGTCGCGCACCCCGGCTTTACGGTCCTGGACATGGTGCAGGAAATCACCAGCGACAGCGGCGCGCGCATGCGCACAACGCGCTGCCCGATCCGTATCGATGGCAAGCCCTTGCGGCACACTCGCGGCGCCCCGAGACTGGGCGCGCACACCCAAGACATCGTCACCGCTTTTGGCCTGCCATCGGCGCAATGACCTCCCGGAGATCGATATGAGCCAGGACATTTATTTCGAAGACTACGCCATCGGCAGCGAGCGGCGCACCCAGGGCCGCACCATTACCGAAACCGATATCGTGCTGCACGCCGGGCAGACGGGGGATTTTTTCCCCCATCACATGGACGCAGCATGGTGTGCGACACAGCCGTTCAAACAACGTATCGCCCATGGCACGCTGATTTTCAGCGTAGGCATCGGCCTAACCGCGGGTCAGGTCAACCCGCGCGCAATGTCGTATGGGTATGACCGCCTGCGATTTGTGAAGCCGGTCTTTATTGGCGATACCATTTATGCTCGTGTGCAGATTACAGACAAGCGCGATCACCCCAAGCGAACCGAACATGGCATCGTGACCGAGACCGTCACCATGATCAACCAACACGACGAAGTGGTCCTGGTGTGCGATCACTTGCATTTGGTTGAACGGAGAACGCGTTAAGATTCGCGCAATCCACCGTCCCGCCCCGCCTTTATGCCCAAAACAGCCTCCCCCCCACCGGACGACAACAAAAAAAACAAGTATTCCGTCCCAGCGGTAGAAAAAGCGTTGGATGTGCTCGAGCACCTGTCCGACCGGGCAGTGCCCTTGACTCAATCGCAAATTGCACGAGCGCTGGGGCGGCAGCCAGGCGAGATTTTTCGCATGCTGACCTGCCTGGAATCACGCGGCTACCTGCGGCGCGATCCCGTCAACGGCGGCTACAGCCTGACACTGAAACTGTTCGAACTCAGCCGCGCGCATTCGCCGCATGACAAGCTCTTGCAGACGGCGCAGCCCTTGATGCGCGAATTAGCCGACACCATAGGCGAGTCGTGTCACCTCTGTGTGCTGCACCGGGGCCAGGTCATGGTGCTGGCCCAGGAACAAAGCCCGCAACCCTTTCGCTTGTCGGTCGAGGCCGGGTCACTGCATTCCCCGGTATTGACCACCTCGGGACGCGTGCTGCTGGCCCATTTACCGGTAACCGAACGCGATACCCTGTTGAACCAGCGCGCTGACTTTGTCAGCATGCCTTCTGCCGGACGCCGTCAGTTCCTGGCACAATTGGAGCTTATTCGCGATCGCGGATACGAGTACGCAGATGGCGAAAAATTCGTCGGCGGCCTGGACCTCGGTGTGCCTGTCGGCACGCCCCATTCTCAGACTCAAGCCGCGCTGACGGTGGCAACACTAAAGCGCCGGGATGGTCCAGACCTGCTAGAGGCGCTGCCTCGCCTGACCCGCTGTGCTCAAGACATCGCTCATCAGGCGGGCTTGCTCATGCACGGCGCCACCGATGAGCCCTCGCCATAACTCATCATTACTGCCATGTCCGCCTTGCCTCGCCTGACCCTCGTCGTCGCCTATTCTGATAATCGCGTGATCGGCCGCGACAATGCGCTGCCCTGGAAACTGCCAGGCGATCTGGCGCATTTCAAACGGACCACACTGGGCAGCCCGATTATCATGGGCCGCAAGACGTGGGAATCATTGGGACGGCCGTTGCCGGGACGCACGAACGTGGTCGTGAGCCGTAATACGGAATATGCCGCGCCCGGCGCCGTCGTCGTGCCCACCCTGCAAGCCGCCGTTCAGGCCTGTGGCGAGGTAGCCGATGCGTACGTCATCGGCGGCGCACAGATTTATGAACAAGCCCTGCCGATCGCGCAACGGTTGATCGCCACCGAAGTGCATGCCATGGTTGAGGGCGATGCGTTTTTTCCTGCATTGCCCGCTGAGCAATGGCAAGAACTATCGCGTGAACCGCAGCCCGCCGAGAACGGCTACGCGTACGATTTTGTCGTGTACGAGCGCCGGACCTGATCGTCATCGGGACGATGACGCACGAGCGCCGGGCGACCATTGCAGCCGTCACTGAATCCAAAGGCGCATGTCATCTTGCGCCAATGCCGCAGTCGCCCTGAGTGTAATCGCAGACCACGCCCTCTGTCAGCGCTCGCCAGCCTGCACGCGCTGCAAGAATCGCCATAACTGCGGGCCCTGCGAATACGCAACGTTAAAGCGTATCCAGGGGATATCCGCTTCGTCCGGGTCGAAATAAGAACCCGGCGCCAACCAGATACCGTCTTTCAGCGCCAACTCGGCCAAGGCGTTTGCGCCGGTGTGCGCGCTGGCATCGGACAAGCGAGCCCATAGAAACAGCCCGGCCTGCGGCCGCGCCCACACCTGCATACCCAGTTCATCCATCTGTTGCGTGACCTGGGCATGAGCCTGAGCCAGACGTTCTCGCGTGCGCACGATATGCGCGCGATAACGCCCCTCGCGGATCACCTGGTGCACGACACGCTCCATGATCTCTGGCGAGGTCAGCCCCACCGCCATCTTGGTGCGCGCGATGTCACGGATCAAATCCCGATGCGCAGCGATGTAGCCGACGCGGACCGACGGGCTGATGACTTTGGAATAGCCACCGAGATACACCACGCGTTGCGCGCCGTCCAGCGCCGCCAATAACGGGGCGGCACCAGACATCAACTCGCGTGAGATATCGTCCTCGATAATCCAGAGATTATGCTGTTGCGCGGCCTGCAGCACCCGGAACGCATTCGCCATGGTCATCACGGCACCGGACGGATTTTGCAGTACCGTGTTGACGAACAACGCCCGCGGACGATGCGCCTCGGCCATCCGAGTCAACGCCTCGCAATCCAGTCCCTCCGAGGTGCGCGGCACACTGACGATCCGCAGCCCCGCCAGACGCAATAACGGCAACAGGTTGGCATAGCAGGGCTGCTCGACCAGTACCGTATCTCCCGGCCGCAACAAGGTACGAATCACCACATCCAGACCATGCGCCACGCCCTGCGTCAGCACCACCTGATCCATCGCCACATCCAGACCATGCGCAGCCAGACCGGCCGCCACCATCTCGCGTAGAGGCGCATAGCCGTACGGATGTCCATAACCCGCAATACGCAAAGCCGGCACACGCCCCAGATGCCGCAATGCCTGATGCAGACCATCTTCGTTCAACCATTCGCCCGGCAACCATCCCCCGCCCGACTTGATCGGAATGGAATGATCCGCATAAATATCCGAGAGCAGCCAGCCCGCATTCAGCCGTGGCGGCTGCCATGACGTGGGCATTGCCTCTGCATCCGCTTTAGGCCGAGGGGCAACGCGATAACCGGCGCCGGGCCGCGCGACCAACCACCCTTGCGCCACCAACCGGCTATAGGCGCCCGCCACCGTAAACGTGCTGAGTTGATAGGTCCGGGCAAAATCGCGTACGGACGGCACAGGCATGCCCGAACGCAGCGTCTGGTCTCGGATAGCGCTGACGTAGGCGTCGACCACCTGGTCCACCAGAGTCGGCGCCTGGTTACGTGTACGAACGGGCTGAAAATCGAACATATCAATACAGTTATAGAATTGGGGCCAGTACAGTTCGCAAGTTTTGCACCAATTGTATATTTTCATCCCGTCCCGGCGCGATCAGAATGGTGCCATCCTGCTGCGTACCAGCGGCCTTCGCGCAGTTTCACCTGGAGCTTGCATCATGAACGCCCCCACCGATTTGCCCGACCTGTCCCATCTGTGGATGCCCTTCACCGCCAATCGGCAATTCAAAAGCCAGCCGCGCCTGTTGGCCAGTGCCAAGGGCATGTACTACACCTCGGTTGACGGCCGCCAGATCCTGGACGGCACCTCCGGCCTGTGGTGCGTCAATGCCGGCCACTGCCGCGAAGAAATCGTGCAAGCCATCGCCAGCCAAGCCGCCGAGATGGACTACGCGCCCGGTTTCCAGCTGGGGCACCCCTTGGCCTTCGAAGCCGCATCGGCCGTTGCCGGACTCATGCCGCAGGGCCTGGATCGCATCTTCTTTACCAACTCCGGCTCCGAATCAGTCGACACCGCACTGAAAATCGCCTTGGCCTACCACCGCGCGCGCGGCGAAGGCCAACGCACACGCCTGATCGGCCGTGAGCGCGGCTACCACGGCGTGGGATTCGGCGGCATCTCCGTCGGCGGCATCTCGCCCAACCGCAAGACCTTCTCCGGCGCCCTGTTGCCCGCAGTCGATCACCTGCCGCACACCCACAACCTGGAGAAAAATGCCTTCTCGAAAGGCCAGCCCGCCTGGGGTGAATACCTGGCCGACGATCTCGAACGCATCGTCGCCCTGCATGACCCATCCACCATCGCCGCCGTCATCGTCGAGCCCATGGCCGGCTCCACCGGCGTCCTGGTTCCCCCCAAAGGCTACCTGGAACGCCTGCGCGCCATCACCGCCAAATACGGCATCCTGCTGATCTTTGACGAAGTCATCACCGGCTTTGGCCGCCTGGGCGCCGCCACCGCCAGCGAGTATTTCGGTGTCACCCCCGACCTGATCACCATGGCCAAAGGCATCAGCAACGCGGCGGTCCCCGCGGGCGCTGTCGCCGTCAAACGCGACGTCCACGACGCCATCGTCAACGGCGTACAGGGCGGCATCGAGTTTTTCCATGGCTACACCTACTCGGCCCACCCCTTGGCCGCGGCAGCGATCCTGGCCACGCTGGACCTCTACCAGCGCGACAAACTCTTCACCCGTGCCCGCGAGCTCTCCCCCGCCTTCGAAGCTGCCGCCCACAGTCTGAAAGACGCCCCTCACGTCATCGACGTGCGCAACATTGGCCTGGTCACGGGCATCGAACTCGCTCCCCGTGCAGGCGCCCCCGGCGCCCGCGCCGCCGAAGCATTCCAAAAATGCTTCGACAGCGGCCTCATGGTCCGCTACACCGGGGATACCATTGCCCTGTCGCCTCCGCTGATCATCGAGGAAGCCCAGATCGCAGAGCTCTTCCAACACATCGGCAATGCTCTGAAAAACATTGCCTGATAAATCGAATCGGGCTCTGATTGAATAGAGCTCAGTAGATATCTTTCGGTAGCTTTAGTGCAGGGAAGGATCGGGTTCTTAACGCGTTTGTCGCCGCCCGGCGGGAGTCGCGGACAGGCCTGGTCGGCTGACTCACCCCCTGAACGGGGGTTCGGCCTTCGTCCACAGAGGATTGGCGGGCCGGGGGCCAAACTCGCTTCGCTCAAACATGGCCCCCGGACTGCCCCCGCCAATCCTCTGCGGACTCGGCAGCCTCCGACAGGCCTGCCCGCGACTCCCGCCGGGCGGCGACAAACTCACATCAGATAAGCCGGGACGTTCGCCTTTATCCCCCAGCCCCGACGTGTTAAGAACGAGCTGTCCGATGACCAAAGAACAAACAACGAGTCAAAGACAAACGATCGCTCTCCGGCACATCAAACACAAAAAGCATCACCGCAAAAAATCAACAAACGCCATCGCCAAAAACAAACTCCCGCGTTAAAAACAAACGCCAATTACAAAAACAAACATCCCCACTGAAAGGCACACCCCGCCTCACAGGCGCGCCTCATTCATACATCCGGGCAAAGCCTGATTGCCCATCCCTTGCATCTTCCGCAGAATCCTTATAGTCAACTACCACCAACGCACGCCCACTACAGAAGGATCGTACCGATGCGTATCGGGATAGGCGGGTTCCAGCACGAAACAAACACTTTTGCACCTTCACGCGCCACCTGGGAAGAATTCGCCGACAAAGGCGGCGGCTGGCCCAAACTAGTATCCGGTCCAGCCCTGTTTGACGCCGTCGCAGGCGCCAACATCCCCATCGCAGGCTTCATCGATGCCATGCGCGCCTACACCCTCCTGCCCACCACCTGGGCCGCAGCCAGCCCCTCCGGACACGTCACCCGCGACGCCTACGAGCGCATCAGCGGCATGATCCTCAGCGGCCTGGAACAAGCACTCCCTCTGGACGGCGTCTATCTGGACCTGCACGGCGCCATGGTGGCCGAACATCTCGACGATGGCGAAGGCGAACTCCTGCGCCGCGTACGCGCACTCGTCGGCCCGAGCGTTCCCATCGTCGCGAGCCTGGACCTGCACGCCAACGTCACACGCGCCATGATCACGCACGCCGACAGCCTGATCTGCTATCGCACCTATCCGCACATCGACATGGCCGAGACCGGCCAACGTGCAGCACAACTGCTCGACCGCAGATTGCATGGCATGCCGCGCCCCTACGTCGCCCTGCGCAGCATCCCCTATTTGATATCACTGTGCTGGCAATCCACCGACATCGAACCCTCGAACAGCCTGTATCAGCGGCTGGAGGATCTGGAGTCTCGCGACGCCTC
Source organism: Bordetella tumbae (assembly GCF_054780995.1). Lineage (NCBI taxonomy): Bacteria > Pseudomonadati > Pseudomonadota > Betaproteobacteria > Burkholderiales > Alcaligenaceae > Bordetella > Bordetella tumbae. The sequence goes on along the minus strand of NZ_BAAGVG010000018.1, from coordinate 1,091,374 downwards.
GATCAGCTTGTCCTTTGCCACCGGCTTTCCAGCGGCAGACTTTCCCGAATGTGCCCCTACGGTCTGGGCCTACGGTGACACCCAGGCAGACGCCGACGCTGCGGCAGACGCCATGGAACGCGCGGTTCTCAACGCCGAAGCCGACTTTGGCGGAAAAATACTGAACGCGGACGAAGCCGTGCAAATGGCCATTACCCTGGCTCACACCAGCCTTCGCCCCATCATCATTGCCGACGTCCAGGACAACCCCGGCGCAGGCGGCAGCTCGGATACCACCGGCGTTTTGCGCGCCCTGATACGTCACAACGCCACCGATGCCGCCATCGGCCTGATCGTGGATCCCGCAGCGGCGCTCGCTGCGCATCACGCAGGCGAAGGCAAAACCGTGCGCCTCGCGCTGGGCGGACATTCTGGCATTCCTGACGACGAACCTCTCGAAGCCGACTACATCGTCGAAAAAATATCCGACGGCCGTTTCGACACGCACGGCGCGTTTTACCGCGGCTTTCACATGGATCTCGGCCCCAGTGCCTGCTTGCGCCTGAATGACGTACGCATCGTAGTCGCGTCCAACAAAGTCCAGATGGCGGATCAGGAAATGTTCCGCTTTGCTGGCATCGAGCCTACGCGCCAGGCCATCCTCGTACTGAAAAGCTCTGCCCATTTCCGGGCGGATTTCACCCAGATTGCGCAGACCATCCTGGTATGCGCTGCGCCAGGATCGATGCTGATGGATGCAGCACAGCAGCCATGGACACGGCTGCGCCATGGCATCAGAATGGCGCCTTGCGGTCCCGCTTTTGCGGCCCGCGCGGCAACACTCTGATCGGATACGCCGTCTTCACGGCGTATCCGATCATGCGGCGGCCTTGGTCCGCCCAACAACGGAAAAAGGGGATTTTCATGTTGAAGTTTGTTCGTGCGGCCGCCCTGGCCGGTGCTGCGCTCTTGGCAATGGGAAGCGCTCATGCAGAAACCGCCATTCGCGCGGTCATGCACTCCCCGCTGCGATTGACCGACCCTCATGCGACCACGGCATACATCACCACGTGGCATGGTTACATGATCTATGACACCTTGCTGGCTACCGACGCCAACAACAAAATCCAGCCGCAAATGCTGGACAAGTGGGACGTATCGAGTGACGGCAAGACGTACACCATGACACTGCGGCCCGGCCTGAAATGGCATGACGGCCAGCCGGTCAAAGCCGAAGACTGTGTCGCCTCGATCAAACGCTGGGCCGCCGGCGACGGCATGGGCCGCACGCTGCTGAAATTCGTCTCCAGCATTGACGTGGTCGATGACAGCACCTTTCGCATCGTCATGACCGAGCCCACGGACCTGGCCTTGCGCGCGCTCTCCAAACCCACCGGCACCGCGGCGTTCATGATGCCCAAGCGCATCGCCGAGACGCCCATCGGCAAGCCCATCACCGACATGACAGGCTCCGGCCCGTTCAAGGTGGCCGAATTCAAACCCGGCGTCAAAACGGTCTACGTCAAGAACACGGACTACGTACCGCGCAAAGAACCCGCCAGCGGATTGGCCGGCGGCAAAGTCGTCAACGTCGACAAAGTCGTCTGGGACGTCATGCCCGATGCGCTCACCACGGCGAATGCGCTCTTGGGCGGCGAGCTCGATTACGTCGAGCAGTTCCCATACGATCTGCTGCCCATGCTGGATGGCAACGACGAATTCAAAGTCGAGTCGCTCAGCCCGGTGGGTTATTTCACGATGTATCGCTTCAACTTCAAATACCCGCCTTTCAACAATAAAAAAATCCGCCAGGCCGCCATGTACGCGATTGGCCAGGAAGACGTCATGAAAGCGCTGGTCGGCAATCCAAAGTACTACCAGACCTGCGCGTCGCTCTGGGGTTGCGGTACGCCGTTTGAAAGCGATATCGGCAAAGACATTGTCGTACCGTCCAACATCGAAAAAGCCAAGGCGCTGCTCAAAGAAGCCGGTTACGACAATACCCCTATCCTCGTCATGCATGCGACGGACGTCGGCACCCTCAGCCCGCAACCCGTCGTCATGGCAGAGGCTTTGCGCAAAGCCGGCTTTAATGTGAACCTGGCCGCCATGGACTGGCAAAGCGTCGCCACGCGCCGTGCATCAAAGGCCGCACCGGATGCTGGCGGCTGGAATATCCACAACACCAACTGGTACGCCACCGACATCATGGACCCGGTGCGCTCCGCCCCCGCATCGGCCAATGGCGACAGTGCCTGGTTCGGCTGGCCCGATTTCCCGCAAATCGAAGCCTTGCGCACCAAATTCGCCTTGACCTCAGATCCTGCCGAGCAAAAGAAAATCGCCGACGAAGTGCAACGCATCGGCATCGACGAGGGTCTGTATGTGCCGCTGGGTCAGATGTCCGTTCCCACCGCATACTCCGTCAAACTCAGCGGGCTGGTGCACGCCCCGATCATGGCGTTCTGGAACGTCAAGAAAGCTCCTTGATCCGGTAGCCCCGCCATGCTGGCTTTTATTCTGCGCCGATTGCTGGCCACCATTCCAGTACTCATCCTGGTGGCCGTTGTCGTCTTTGCCATCTTGCGTCTGAGCCCTGGCGATCCGGCGGTCATCATGGCCGGCGACGGGGCCACACCCGAACGCATCGAGCAGATACGCCAGGTGATGGGGCTGGATCAGCCACTGTTCAAACAGTTTTTTCTATGGGCGGGCCGCCTTGTACAAGGCGATTTTGGCACCTCGTTGATGTCTGGAGTCCCTGTACGGCAGTTGATCGGGCAACGCCTGGAGCCCTCGCTCAGCCTCGCTGTCCTGACGTTGCTATTCACGCTGATCGTGTCGCTGCCGCTGGGTATACTGGCCGCCTGGAAACAGGGCCGCTTGCTCGATCGCATGGTCATGGGATTTTCCGTATTGGGATTTTCCGTACCGGTCTTCGTGACAGGCTATCTCTTGATCTGGGCCTTTGCGATCGAACTGAATTGGTTCAAGGTGCAAGGCTATACGCCGTTATCCAGCGGCTTCTGGCCCTTTCTCCACCGCTTGATTTTGCCCGCGCTGGCACTTTCCACGATCTATGTCGCGCTGATTGCGCGTATCACACGTACCAGTGTCATCGAGGTCATGGGCGAGGATTTCATCCGCACGGCACGAGCCAAAGGCCTGGGGGAAACCGGTGTATTGCTGGGACATGCCTTGCGCAATGCGGCCGTGCCCATCGCCACGGTGATCGGGGTAGGCATCGCCTTGCTCATCAGTGGAGTCGTCGTCACCGAATCCGTATTCAACATCCCTGGCCTGGGGCGCCTGGTGGTCGAGGCAGTGTTGGCGCGCGACTATCCGGTCATTCAAGGGCTGACGCTGTTCTTCGCCTTTGTGTATGTGTTCATCAATCTGGTCGTCGATTGCGCCTATACGCTGTTCGACCCGCGCATCAGGTACTGACCATGGCCACCCCGTCCAACGTCGCCGCCCCTGCCGTTCAGGCACCCGATGCACCGCCGCGATCCACGGCATGGCATCGTGTGCGGCAGGGATTCAAAAGCTGGCCTGTGCTGCTGGCGCTGGCGATCCTGCTCATCATCACCGCGGCCGCGCTATTGGCGCCTTGGCTAGGAACAGTCGACCCGACTGCCCTGGATCCTGGCCAGCGGCTCAAACGGCCTTTTACTGAAACCCTGCTGGGGACAGACGCGTTTGGTCGCGATCTCTGGTCTCGCATCGTGTACGGCGCACGCGTCTCGCTCATCACCGGCCTGGGCGCCGCCGTCATCAGTGTCACCCTGGGCTTGGTCATCGGCCTGCTCGCAGGCTGGTTCCGTCGATTGGATGGATTCATCATGCGCGTCATGGACGCGATCATGGCGATCCCGGGAATCTTGCTGGCGATCTCGTTGGTCGCCGTCACGGGCGCCAGTCTGACTACCGTCCTGGTCGCCGTCACCATCCCCGAAATTCCTCGCGTCGTACGCCTCGTGCGTGGCCAGATCCTGAGCGTACGCGGCGAGCCCTACGTCGAGGCCGCCCTGGCTCTGGGAACGCCATTGCCGTTGCTGTTGTGGCGGCATATGGTGCCCAGCACGATCGCTCCGCTCACCGTACAAGGCACCTACGTATTCGCCTCGGCCATGCTGACAGAGGCCATTCTCAGTTTTCTGGGCGCAGGCATTCCGCCGGAAATTCCGTCCTGGGGCAACATCATGTCCGAGGGACGCATGTACTTTCGGATGCTGCCCGGCCTGATTCTGTTCCCGGGCCTGTTTCTGTCGCTCACCGTGCTCAGCGTCAATATCCTGGGCGATGCCTTGCGCGACGCACTCGATCCCAAAATGGTGCGCAGGATCTAACCTCATGTCCTATTCCCCGTACCCCCCCGCCGGAGACACGTCGGACGCCGTCCTGGCTATCCGCAACCTCTCCGTCACGGTTGCAGGAACCGGCAAACAGGTCGTACGTAATCTGAGCCTGGACGTGCGCGCAGGCGAAACCGTCTGCGTGGTGGGCGAGTCAGGATCGGGCAAATCGGTCAGTTCATTGGCCGTCATGGGGTTGCTGCCGCCCGGCGCGCTCAAACCCAGCGGCGCCATTCGCGTCGAAGGCGAGGACATCCTCAGCGCAACACCGCAGCGTTTGCGCGAGATGCGCGCCACCCGCATGGCCATGGTGTTTCAAGAACCCATGACCGCGCTCAATCCCGTACATACCGTAGGCCGTCAGGTCGATGAGGTCCTGCGGTTGCATCGCCGGCTATCACGCGCCGAGCGGCGCGAGAAAGTGCTGAGCATGTTCCGTTCGGTACATCTGCCAGACGTCGAGCGCATTTATGACTCGTATCCTCACCAGCTCTCTGGCGGTCAGCGCCAGCGTATCGTCATCGCAATGGCGCTCATTCTGGAACCTCGCCTGCTGATTGCGGACGAGCCGACCACTGCCCTGGATGTCACCACGCAAAAACAAATCCTGGCACTGATCAAAGAACTGCAGACCGAACACCAGACCGCGGTCCTGTTCATCACGCATGATTTTGGCGTGGTCGCGGAAATCGCCGACCGCATTGTGGTCATGAATCGAGGCGACCTGATCGAATCCGGCACACGAGACGAGATTCTGGCGCGCCCCGCACAAAGCTATACCCGGCGCTTGGTCTCGTCCGTGCCCAGCCTGGTCCCGCTGCGCCGCGATGCGCCGACGGGCGAACCGGTATTGCGGGTACAGGGGCTCGGGCGCACCTATGTCGATAAACGTTCATTCTGGTCCGGCGGCCTGCGCCAGGTACCTGCCGCCCAAGACGTCAATCTGGTGCTGCGCAAAGGCGAGATCCTGGGCATCGTGGGCGAATCGGGTTCCGGTAAGTCCACGGTCGCGCGCTGCATCATGCGCTTGATCGAGCCCACGACAGGCAAAGTATTGATGGGCAACGACGATATCGCCATGCTATCGGGCACTGCGCTCAGACCAGTACGCCAGCGTATTCAAATCGTTTTTCAGGACCCCTATCGTTCGCTGAATCCACGCCGCAAAATTGGCGAATCCATTATCGAAGGCCTGCTGAATTTCGGCACCCCACGCGATCAAGCCACCGCAAAGGCCGTCGACACATTGCGCGTCGTCGGGCTCGATGCTGATGCCATGGATCGCTATCCCCACCAGTTTTCCGGCGGACAACGGCAACGAATCTGCATCGCCCGCGCCTTGGTGATGGAACCCGAAGTCCTCGTTGCCGACGAGGCTGTCTCGGCATTGGATGTCTCGGTACAGGCTCAAGTATTAGGGCTGCTGGAACAAATCCGCCAACGCACCGGCGTGGGCGTGCTGTTCATTACACACGACCTGCGAGTCGCGGCGCAAATCTGCGACACCATTCTGGTCATGCAACGCGGGCAAGTCGTGGAAACGGGCGCGGCGGAAACGGTACTCACGCAGCCGACACACGATTACACCCGCGCCCTGATTGACGCCGCGCCCGGGCGCGGTTGGGATTTTCAGCATTTCCGGCCGCTGGCGGCCGCTTGACGGCGCTGCTGATCGGCTCGGCGACCGCTGGTTTTTTTACCGCCGGGCCGCCCCAAGGCAAAAAGCGCCCCCTCGGGAGGCAGCAAGCCGAAGGCGTGGCGTGGGGGCTTTTTTTATCTCTCTCGCGGGCTTTGGCCCCTCTGTTGATAGGTTAATAAGGACTTCGACATGCGTTGGCTACTGGCAATGATCAAGCATGAAACCAATACCTTTTCTCCCGTGCCCACGCCGCTCGAGCGATTCTTTCGCGGCAGCCCGGAGATCCTGGCGGGCGAGCGTGCCGTTCGCGCTTACGAGAACACCGATAGCGGCCTGGGAGGCTATATCGAGATCGCACGCCGCGAAGGCGCCGAGATCACCATCCCCGTCGCCGCAGAATCGTGGCCCAGCGCCCCCACTGACGCAGACACTTACGCACGTTTGTGCGAACTCATCCTGGACGAGGTCCGGCGCGGCGGCTACGACGCCATCCTGCTCGATCTGCACGGCGCCATGGTGGCAGACGGCGTCGAAGACGCCGAGGGTAATCTGCTGCATCGCCTGCGCGAGATTGATCCCGACACGCCGGTAGGCGTCACGCTGGATATGCATGCCAACATCTATGACGATATCGTGCGCCATGCCACCGTCGTCACCGGATTTCATACCTATCCTCACGTTGACATTCGCGCCGCAGGGGTCCGTGCGGCCGATACCATTGCACGCACCCTAAAAGGCGAAATTCGTCCCGTGATGACCTGGGCCAACAAACCCATGCTGCCACACATCATGTGCCAGGGCACCCATGCCGAGCCGAATAAGTCCTTGCAAGAACGTTGCCGGACATTGGAGTCGCAAGGGGTTCTAGCCGCCTCGGTCTTTGTGGGTTTTCCTCATGCGGATATACGTGAGGCGGGTCTGAGCGCCGTCATCTGCACCGACGGCGATCTGCCGGCAGCCGAGCGCTATCGCGACGAATTGCTCGATACAGCCTGGCAAGCCCGGGCGCAATGGGTATTTCACTGCGAACCCCTCGCCCCTGCCATTACACGCGCCAAAGCCATTGAGCAAGGCCCCGTCGTACTGCTGGACCACTTCGACAACACCGGTTCAGGCGGCACGATGGATACCACTGAAGTCCTGGCGGAGATCCTGCGCCAAGGCCTGGAAAACGTCGCGTTCTACGCTCTCTGCGACCCCGAGGCTGCGCAACAGGCCGCGGCCGCTGGCGTAGGCGCCGAGATCACGCTGTCCATGGGCGGCAAGCTGCCCATGCCCGCATTGAAACAGCAAAGCCGGCCGCTGTCGGTCACCGGCCGCGTCAAACTCGTATTCGATGGCGTGTACCTGAACCGTGGCCCCATGTATCGCGGCGTGCGCAATGACACCGGCCTGACAGTGGTATTCGATACCGGCAAGGTGCAAATCGTCCTGATTTCCCGCCACCAGGAGCCCTTTGATATCAACTGTCTGCTATCAGCCGGTATCGATCCTCTACAAAAGCGCTATGTCGTGCTGAAAAGCCGTGTCCACTGGCGTGCCGGCTTTGCCGACATGGCAACGGAGATCATTCCATGCACCGGCCTGGGCGTGACCACCTCAGACTACAGTCAAATTGAATTCAAGCACGTGCGGCGGCCGATCTATCCGCTCGATACCCTTTGAAACAGGAGTCCATTCATTCACGAACACCCGCGGCACAGGCACCATGCCGTACCACGGCATCTGCCTGCCCTTCTGAGCTGTCTATTGCCATTCTGTCTACTACAGAAACGACTCGTAACGGTTGATCCGGCAACACTGCCGCTACATCTCGTTATACTCGCCGCGGGCGGGTATCGCCCGTGCCGGTATGGCGCACCATCGCTATACCGGCAGCATGCAAACAATAAATGGACGAAAAAATGAAAAAGGCAGTAGGGATCACGGCGGGCGTGGTCGTCATCGCAGTCGCGGGCTGGCTCGGCACCACGTGGTACACCGGCAAGCGCATCGAAACAGAAGAGCCTGTGCGCCTGACGGAACTCAACAAGGAGTTGGCCAGCGCATTGGGCAGCACAGGCTTCGGTGTCACGATCAGCCAGATTTCCTACGAACGCCATTTTTTCAGCAGCGATGTCCGTTATGGCATTCAGCTGACTAAAGTCCCGGGCGAAGAAACGCCCCCCAAAGGCATGGTTGAGATTGTCGGCCGCATTGAACACGGCCCGTTCCCCAAAGGCGCATTGGCCCGTGGCCAATGGCTGCCCAAGCTGGCTTTTGTTCACAGCGAAGTCGCCTCAAATGATCTCGTCAAGCCCTTGTTCGACCTGACCAAGGGCGTCTCGCCGTTGGTCGGTGACACGATTCTGTCCTACAACGGTGATGGCGTCGGCACGGCCACGATCGCTCCCGTCGATTACGCCCCGCAAGAAGGCCAGTCCGTCAAGTTCAGCGGCGCCCAATTCGAAGGCAGCTTCGTACGCGCCACCAAACACACGGTCGGCACCGGCAAGATCAACCAGTTGGCTCTGCAATTGTCAGAGGATGACGAAGGCCAGAAGGTCAACGCGAATATCACCGGCATGACGGTGGACGTCGATAGCCAGCAAGGCAAATTCGGCTTTGGCGTAGGCAGCTCCGGCGCCAAGTTCGATAACATCGTGATCGAGGTCGAAGAGCCGCTGGATCCCTACGCGAACGAAACATCGGACGCCGAAGAAGAAGCCGCCCGAGCAGCCGAAGAGGCCGCAAAAGCCGCCGACGAGGCAGCCAATGCCGCGCAGAATCCGAGTGCAGAAAGCCAGACGCCGGCTCAACCCGAACAGTCTGCCCAGCCTGAACAGGCTGCTCAGGCCCCGGCCGCAACCGTCAAGACCAAGATCGAACTGAAGGATCTGGCTTACACCGCGAAAATCGCCGAACAAGACACCACCGTAAACGTCGCGGCCGACTACAAAATCGGCCAGATCGCCGTCAATGGCAGCGATTTCGGTAAAGGCCATGCCACGATCAAGTTCGACAAGATCGACGGCAAAGCCGCAAAAGCACTGTCCGATCTCTATAACGAAATGCTGACCAAGATTGCCAACGGTGCGGAAGACAGCACGGCGGATGGAGCGCAGGCAATCGAGCTCGTCAACCAGGCTATCCAATTGCTGGCCGCCAACCCGACCATGCGCGTCGATCCTTTCGTTTGGGAAACCGCCAAAGGCCAGAGCAACCTGAATCTGGCCATCGAGCTGACCAAGCCTGCCGGCCTGGTCGCAGGCAAGGAACTGCCAGACGATGCCAAGCAACTGTTGCAGCAATCCGTCAAGCTGATCGACATGAAGGTCACGGTGTCCAAGCCCATGGTGGAGGGCCTGGCCGTGCAGTACTTGCAAGGTGAGGGAGTCGACGCCGCAGCCGCCGCCAAAGAAGCCGCTGACCAAGTGAGCTCCATGGCCGGCATGGCCGAAATGTTCGGTATCGCCAAGACCGACGGCGACAATGTCGTGAGCACGTTCCACTATGCCGACGGCAAGGCCAATCTGAATGGTGAAGAAGTCCCCGCCGACGAGCTGTTTGGCGCCCTGCTGAGCAGTGTCGAGGACGACGATCACAGTTATGGCGAGGAGAGCGAAAACACCATGCTGAATTCGCTGGATCCTGCTCAGATCGGTCAAATGGTCAGTGACGCGGGCTTCGACTACGAACTCGGCACCTCGGATTACGACACACCCGTGTTGACGATCGATGGCAACAACGAAGGCGCCAAAAGCGTCGACATCCTGTTCAACGATTGCGAAACCGAATCCTCGTGCTCGGACATGCAAATGCGCATCTCCGTCGCCACGCCTTACGCCGTGCCGATGCGCGTACTCAACGAATGGAACCAGAACAACCGCCTGACGCGCGCCTACTGGGACGCCGAAAACAAAGTTGCCACGATGGAAATGGACGTGAACGCCTACGGCGGCGTGGGCCAAGACAACGTGGAATTCACGGTGCAGATGTTCCTGGCCAATGTGTCGATGTTCACCAACACGATCAAAGAAGCGCCTCGTAAATAAGCACTGACATGATGCCGGCCCTGCCGGCATCACTAAACAAAAACGCCCGCCGACTATCAATCGGCGGGCGTTTTTACGTTGACGCGCGCTATCCGCGCGGCGTCATCGTCACACTACGATGTCACGCATACGCCTCGATAGGCAAGCACGCGCACACCAGATTGCGATCACCGTAGGCATTATCCACGCGCGCCACCGGCGGCCAGTACTTGGTCTCGCGCAGTGACTCGACCGGATACGCGGCCTGCTGGCGCGGGTAATCGTGGTGCCATTCTTCGGCCAACAGCATCTGCGCCGTGTGCGGCGCGTTCTTCAGTACGTTGTCATCGCGATCGCGCTCACCACGTTCGATTTGCGCGATCTCTTCGCGGATGGCGATCATGGCGTCGACAAAGCGATCCAGTTCCGCCAGGCCTTCGGATTCGGTCGGCTCGACCATCAGCGTCCCGGCAACGGGGAAGCTCATGGTAGGCGCATGGAAACCATAGTCCATCAAACGTTTGGCGATGTCCTCGGCACTGATGCCAGTCGTGTCTTTCAACGGACGCACGTCCAGAATGCACTCATGCGCGACACGGCCATTACGGCCGGCGTATAGCACCGGATAATGATCACGCAACCGTGCAGCCAGATAGTTCGCGTTCAGGATCGCCATTTCGGTCGCGCTACGCAGGCCGTCGGCGCCCATCAGCGCGATATAGGCAAACGAGATCGGCAAAATGCTGGCCGAGCCAAACGGGGCTGCGGACACGGGGCCGACTTCAGCTTCGACATCCAGTTTGCCTTGCGCATTCAACACGCCCGGCAAATACGGCGCCAGGTGCGAACGCACGGCCACCGGACCGACACCCGGACCGCCACCGCCGTGCGGAATGCAGAACGTCTTGTGCAGGTTCAGGTGCGAGACATCGGAACCGAATTTTCCGGGTTGGGCGACACCGACCATGGCATTCATGTTGGCGCCATCCAGATACACCTGGCCACCGGCCTGATGCACCAGATCGCAAATCTCGGTGATGGACTCTTCAAACACGCCGTGGGTCGACGGATAGGTGATCATCAAGGCAGCCAGGCGATCGCCGACCTGTTCCACCTTGGCGCGCAGATCAGCGATATCCACGTTGCCGTTGGCGTCAGACGCCACGACGACCACACTCATCCCCACCAATTGCGCGGATGCGGGATTGGTGCCGTGCGCCGATGCCGGGATCAAACACACATCGCGCTGCGATTGGCCGTTGGCGCGGTGATAGCCTCGGATTGCCAGCAAGCCGGCATATTCGCCCTGTGCGCCCGAGTTCGGCTGCAGGCTGATATCGTCGTATCCGGTGATTTCGCATAGCGCGTCGGACAGGCGCTGCACCAATTCGCGATAGCCCTGGCTTTGGTCCAGAGGCGCATAAGGATGGATCTGTGCGAACTCGGGCCAGGTGATGGGAATCATCTCGGCCGTCGCGTTCAGCTTCATCGTGCACGACCCCAGCGGAATCATGCTGCGATCCAGGGCGAGGTCCTTGTCGGACAGCTTGCGCAGATAACGCAGCATGTCGGTTTCGGATTGAATGCTGGAGAACACCGGATGCGACAGAATCGCGCCCTCACGTTGCAGCGCAGCCGGAATCCCGCCGGCAGCCTTGGCGTCCAGGGCATCGATGTCCAGCGCCACATCGTCTTTTTCCAGGCCTGCGGCAAAGACATTCACCAAAGCCTGCAAATCGGCTGCCGTCACCGTCTCGTCCAGCGAGATCGACAGGCGGGCGCCATCGACGCGGCGCAGATTGATGTGTTCGCACTCGGCGGCCACCACCAACGCGGGCGTCGCTGCCCCGGTTTCCAGCAGCAGCGTGTCAAAGAACGTGTCGTTGACAACCTTGATCCCCAACTGCGTCAGCGCCGTGCGCAGAATCGCCGTGTAGCGCTGCACGCGCGTGGCGATGCGACGGATGCCCTCGGGACCATGCCATACGGCGTACAAACCCGCCATCACGGCCAACAGCACCTGGGCCGTGCAAATATTCGACGTCGCTTTCTCGCGACGGATATGCTGCTCGCGCGTCTGCAATGCCAGACGCAATGCCGGATTGCCCTGCGCATCTTTCGACACGCCGACCAAACGGCCCGGCATATTGCGCTTGTAGGCGTCTTTGCAGGCCATGAAGCCCGCGTGCGGGCCACCGAAACCAAACGGCACCCCGAAGCGTTGCGACGAACCCACTGCGATGTCCGCGCCCCACTCTCCCGGCGGCGTCAACAACGCCAGCGCCAGCAAGTCTGTCGCGCACGCGACGACGGCGCCTTGTGCATGCGCGGCCTCGGCCAGCGCACGATAGTCCGTCACCGCGCCCAGGCTGTGCGGGTATTGCAGCAGCACGCCAAAGCATTCCGGCAAGCCCTGCGCCTCGTCGCCGATGGCGATCTCGATACCCAGGCCTTCGGCACGCGTGCGCACGACTTCGATCGTTTGCGGATGGCAGTGCGCCGAAACAAAGAACACCGGGCTGGCCGATTTAGAACCACGACGCGCCAGCGTCATAGCCTCGGCAGCCGCCGTCCCCTCGTCCAGCAGCGATGCATTGGAGATATCCAAGCCCGTCAGATCGGCCACCATGGTCTGGTAGTTCAACAAGGCTTCCAGGCGGCCTTGCGAGATCTCGGGTTGATACGGCGTATAGGCCGTGTACCAGGCGGGATTTTCCAGCACGTTGCGCAACACCACGTTCGGCGTGTGCGTGCCGTAATACCCCTGGCCGATGTAATTGCGGTAAATGCGGTTGCGACCGGCGATAGCCTTCAGTTCGGCCAGCACATCGGGTTCGCTGCGCGACGCGGGCAACGCCAAGGGCGCTTGGCTGCGAATCGCGGGCGGCACCACCTCGTCAAGCAAGGTGTTCAGACTGTCGCAGCCAACGGCTGCGAGCATTTTTTCCTGATCCCCCAATGAGGGACCAATATGACGAGGGATGAAATCAGAGTGGGTATCTAGAGCGCGCGACATGAGAGGTCTCGGTACAGAAAAATGGCCGCGCGGGCGCCAACGCCCGCGCAGCATCGGCCAGATCAGCCGTTGGCGACGGCTTCGTAGCCGGCGGCGTCCAACAGTTTGTCGGCGTCAGCGGCGTTATCGGGCTTGATCTTGAAGATCCAGGCGGTGTAGGCCGACTCGTTGATCAGGTTCGGCGTGTTTTCCAGGTCTTCGTTAAAGGCCACGATCTCGCCCGTCACGGGCGCATAGATATCGGAGGCGGCCTTGACCGACTCGACCACGCCTGCGGTCTCGCCAGCCTTGAGCTTGGCGCCTACGTTGACATCGCCAACGAAGACGAGATCGCCCAGTTGCTCCTGGGCATTGTCGGTGATGCCGACGACGAACACATCGCCTTCGGCGAGCACCCATTCATGGGACTCAGTGTATTTACGATCGGTGGGCAGGCTCATAAAAGCTCCTAAAAATTGGGTCGCGCCTGCGCCGGCACCCCTGCCAGCGCATGGCGGCAGTTTACGAGTGTTCGACGGCTTTGCCGTGACGCACGAATGGTAATTTGGTTACCAAGGCGGGCATCCATTTGCCACGGATCTCGACTTCGACTGTCTGACCGGGTTCGACGCCCAGGGGAACGCGGGCAAAACCCACGGATACGCCCAAGGTCGGCGACATGGTGCCGCTGGTGAGCTCGCCCGCGCCCTGCGGCGTACGCACCGCCATATGGGCACGCATCACGCCGCGGTCCTGGAGCTTCAGCCCCACGAATGCGCACGGCGTCGCGAATTGTTCCAACGCATCGCGGCCAACGAAACGGCGCGCCGCGTCTTTCAGAGAAACGGTCCAGGACAGCCCGGCCTGATTCGGCTGGGTCAATTCGTCCATGTCCTGGCCGTAGAGATTCATGCCAGCCTCCAGGCGCAACGTGTCACGCGCACCCAGACCGCAGGGACGCACGCCCTGAGCGGCCAGATCGTTCCACAATGCCACGACCTCGGTGGCAGGCAGGACAATTTCGAACCCATCTTCGCCGGTATAGCCGGTACGCGCCACCAGGGTATCGTCGGCCACTTCAGCGGCCACAAAGGGCGTCAGCGGCTCGGTAGCGGCCTGCCAGGCCGGACGCGCGGCCCAGACTTTGGCGCGGGCGTTGGGGCCCTGTACTGCCACCATGGCCAGATCACGGCGAGGCGTAATCGTCACGTCGAACTGGCCGGCGGCCGCCACGCGGCGCATCCAGGCGATGTCTTTGTCGGCCGTACCGGCATTGACCACCACACGCCACTGGTCCACGGCAAAGAAATAGACGATCAAGTCGTCCACAATGCCGCCCTGCGGGTTCAGCATGCAGGTATAGAGCGCTTTGCCCGGCACCGTCAGTTTGGCGACATCGTTGGCCACCAGACGCTGCAAGAATTCGGTCGCCTGAGGGCCGGCCACGTCGGCGTTCAACATGTGGGACACGTCAAACATACCTGCGTCACGGCGCACGGCGTGGTGTTCTTCCAGTTGCGACCCATACGCCAGCGGCATATCCCAGCCGCCAAAATCGACCATGCGCGCGCCAGCGGCGACATGGGTCTCGGCCAAGGGGGTACGTTGAAGAACAGCAGACATGGACAGGCTCCAGAGTGGCGGCATCGCCTTGAGGTTACGGAATGCCGGCCTGGATGCGGAAAGCGCCAGAAACCAGCTGGATTTTCCGCCCCTCTGTCCTTTTGCCTGAGAGTTGCCCCGCGTTCGGCGGGTTTGCACCTTCGGCGCCTGGGCTACACACGGAATCCGCGGCGCCAGGTCTCTCCAGAGTGCTGTGTCAGCGACCTGCGCTGGCCCCAAGAGCCAGACAGGAAACTGATGCGTCGCGGTATGGGTTACCTGAGCGATTCCGGGCGAATTGCGCCTTCGGCGACGACCCTATACCGTGGTGGTGGGCCGCTCTCTCCCGCGACGAACATGACAGCGGAGTGAAGCATACCGCGAAAAGCGGGGTGCCGACTAGCGGCGGCGTGCCGGTTTTCCATACTCGAGGCAGTTGGACATCAAAAAGCCCCCGAGGGGGCAGCAAGCCGTAAGGCGCGACGTGGGGCATTTTTCCCCGCCACGGTTGTGGTCTGTGGCATGCGTCGGGTGGAGTTTTTTTGGCGCAGGAGGTCGGCGTGTAAAAGCCCCGCCGGGCCTATCGCCGCGACTCGGCCCATGACCAGGGGCCTCGGCCCGCTTCGCGGGCTAAATCGCGGCTCAACGGCCCGGCGGGGCTTTTACACGCCGACCTCCTGCTCGCAATGGCCGCCATTGACGGATGTTCGTACGCCTTCCCTTGCTGCATCAACGCTGTTGAGTGGCGTTCTGGCTACGCGGGTGGCGCCAGCTCAACCCATCGCATTCGCAAAGACAGCTTCGAAAACCGCTGGTGGCAATCAGCCCTCGTTGCATTCCCTCATTGTGAGTCCCTGTCGGGTGCCTGGGCGAGGCAAGCTGCATTTGGCGCAGCTGATTTACCCCAGCGCCGTATCCAGCAACATCATCAGGACAAAACCGATCATCAGCCCCCCGGTCGCAAACACCTCGTGGCCCTTGCGATGGGACTCCGGAATGATTTCATGACTGATGACAAACAACATGGCGCCCGCCGCAAAGCCCAGCCCCCAGGGCAGCAACTCCGCCGACCAGCCGACCACGAGGGCTCCGACGACAGCCCCCAAGGGCTCCACAAGCCCCGACAACATGCCCAGCGCTACGGAAAACGCCCGGCTATAGCCCGCCGACAATAACGCCAGCGCGACCACCAGCCCCTCGGGCACGTCTTGAATCGCGATCCCGGTCGCCAGCGCACTGCCTTGCACCGGGTCGTTACCCACATATCCCACGCCTATGGCCAGGCCTTCGGGCAGGTTATGCAGCGCAATGGCAAACACAAACAGCCAGGTGCGGCGCAAACGATGCACCTCGATGCCTTCTTTGCCCTTGATGAAATGTTCGTGAGGCAAGAGACGGTCCATCGTCAACAACACTGCCGCACCCAACAAAATCGCACCGCCGACGATAAAACCCGATCCCCAAGGCCCATGCCCCAGCTGGCCGGCGGCGTCGAGGCCTGGAGCCACCAGGGAAAAGGCGCAGGCCGCCAACATGACGCCCGCGCCGAATCCAAACATCGTGTCCTGCACCTTGTCGGACAGGGTCTGCGAGAACATCACCGGCACTGTGCCCAGCGCCGTCGCGCCCGCTGCCAGCAAGCCACCCGCCAATGCGTTGGCAACGTGAGGCGCGCGCGGCAACAGATATTCCCACAACGCATGAGCGCCGAGACACGCGACCAGGACGGCCAGTGTCCAGACACTGATGCTGGTCAGCTGCGGGCGAATACGGTGACGGCTAAATGTGTTCATCAACAACCTGCGCAAAGGATGCAGCACAAACCGGTACTCAGGCCAAGGCGGCCTCGTAACGGCGGGCCACTTCGGCCCAGTCAATCACATTGAAAAACGCGCCGATGTATTCCGGGCGACGGTTCTGATATTTCAGATAATACGCGTGTTCCCAGACATCGAGGCCCAACACCGGGGTATTACCCTGCATCAGGGGGCTGTCCTGGTTGGCCGAGCTTTCCACCACCAGTTTGCCTTGCGGCGTGACGCTCAGCCAGGCCCAGCCGCTGCCAAAACGGGTCAAGGCCGCCTTGGTAAAGGCATCACGGAATGCCTCGACGCCACCCAGATCGGCGTCGATAGCGGCTGCCACACGGCCCTGAGGCTGGCCGCCGCCTTTGGGCGACATGACCTTCCAGAACAGACTGTGGTTGGCATGGCCGCCCCCGTTGTTGCGGACGGCGCCGCGCACTGCCTCGGGCAGGCTGTCGATATGGGCAATCAGCTTCTCGACCGGCTCGTCCGTCGACAGACCGGCGCCTTCCAGCGCGGCATTCAGGTTGTTGATATAGGTCTGATGATGTTTGGTGTAGTGAATTTCCATCGTCTGCGCGTCGATGTGCGGCTCGAGCGCATCGTAGGCGTAGGGCAGATCGGGCAAGGTATAGGGCATGGCAAATCTCCTGTTCGAGCTCCCGGAGGGAGCGGTTCGGATGCCGAGGTGAATCGGCCGTAATGAAATACGTGGCGCCTCTGGCAACAACTGGAAGCGCTCGACATTTCCTTGAGATTCAATGCTGCGGCTGTGTCTCGTCGCGCCACACCAGCGCGGCAGCACGGCGGGCGCGATCGTGATCCGGATGACGCTGCAAAAACTGCAGCAACTCCGCATAGGTCACACGCCCATGGCGCCAGGCGGCCTCGCGCCAACACTCTGGCAAGGCGGGATCCAACGCCATTTCATGCAGCAATTCATGTGCCCGACAGGCGTGGGCGGCGGCCAACTCAGATTGCCCGGTTTGCTCATACAACGTCAGCAGGTTGTGATGCGACACCACCAGCGCGGCCACCGCCGCCTCGACATCATCCAACTGCCCCGGCAAGGTATCGGCCAGGCTCAGGGCCGCGCGGTATTGCGTCAAGGCCGCAGCGTGATCGCCCCGCTCATAGGCACGATTGCCCCGCAACGTCGCCCGCTGCCATACGCCGAGGCAGGACGTGGTCGCAGGTGGCAGTACTGCGGCAGGCCTGGTTTGAATATGGACCATCGAGACTCCCGTCAGGATGAAATAATCAATAAAGATAACTCAAATGATAGTCATTTTTATTTAATAAAACAACGCGAGACATCCTGCGCACGCCCATGGCGGCCAGATTCAGGCTTGCTTTAGCCTGATGGACTCTTGAGTAGGAAAAATAGGGGTGATGCGTGCAGGTCGCATCGCCCCTAAGCCGGCCGCACTCTCACAGCGCCCGGCCGCACGCCACGCCCGAGGCCCAGGCCCATTGAAAGTTGTACCCACCCAGCCAGCCGGTCACATCGACCGCCTCACCTATGAAGTACAGGCCCGGCACGGTGCGCGCCTGCATCGACTTTTGATCCAGTCCGCGCGTATCGACACCGCCGCGCATGACTTCGGCCTTTTTATATCCGGCGGTGCCGCTGGGCGCGAGACGCCATTGATGAATGCCGTCGGCCAGGGACCGCAACGTTTTATCGGGAATGTCAGCTAACCGCAGTTCGGCTAGTTCGCCCTTGCCGGCAGGGCCGCTGGCTTGCCGCCCTCCCTGCTTGGTTTGCCCGGCAACCTGCTGCTGTCCTGATTGCCCCGCGACGCCCAGCCATTGATCAGTCAGGCGCCTGGGCCACAGCGCGCCCAGGACCGTATGCAACTGCTGTCGGCTGCCCGGCTTGGCTGCGATCAGTTCAGAGGCCAGGTCACGACCCGGCGCAAGATCAATCACGATGGCCTCACCAGGCTGCCAAAAGCTGGAGATCTGCAAAATCGCCGGTCCAGACAAGCCACGATGCGTGAACAGCAAGTCCTCCAGGAACTCGCCGCGCGCACGGCCTGCCCCTGTGGTCAGCGATACTTCCAGCGCCACCCCGGACAGTTCGGCAAAAGGCTTCCACTGCGCAGCGTCGAACGTCAGCGGCACCAAGGCAGGACGAGGTTCGATGATTTTCAAACCGAATTGCCGAGCGATTTTCAAGCCAAAATCCGTGGCGCCCAATTGGGGAATGGCCATTCCGCCGGTGGCGATGACCAGTTTGGCAGCTCGGATTTCGCCTTGACTGGTGTGCAAGGCATAGCCCGCGTCGGAACGGCTGATCTCGCTCACACTGCAGGGCATGCGCCATTGCACGCGTCCTGTCTGGCATTCGGCGCGCAGCATCTCGATGATGGATTCGCTGCTGTCATCACAGAACAACTGTCCGCGATGCTTTTCGTGCCACGCCACGCGATGGCTGCGCAACAGCGCCAGAAAATCCTGCGGGGTGTAGCCTGCCAGCGCCGACCGGCAGAAGTGTGGGTTATCGGACAAGAAATTTGCCGGCCCTGCCCCCAGGTTCGTGAAATTGCAGCGGCCGCCGCCGGAAATCCGGATTTTTTCCGCCAGGCGCTCGGCATGGTCGATCAACACGACCCGCAGCCCTCGCTGCCCTGCCACGGCGGCGCACATCATGCCTGCAGCGCCCGCACCGATGATGGCTACGTCGAACACAGGCGGCTCCCCGGTGCGGGACATTTGTCCCCACCGACATCACGGAGCCCGCCGTGCTCCGAGCCCAGCACGGCAGTCACGAAC
Organism: Bordetella tumbae; assembly: GCF_054780995.1. NCBI lineage: Bacteria > Pseudomonadati > Pseudomonadota > Betaproteobacteria > Burkholderiales > Alcaligenaceae > Bordetella > Bordetella tumbae. The sequence continues at coordinate 1,072,208 of NZ_BAAGVG010000018.1, read as the reverse complement.
ACCGCGCTCACTCTTCGATTAGGCAGTCCACGTAATACCGCTTGCTGCCATCGGGTGTGGTCTCTTCGGCCAAGCCGTGGATATAGGTTTCAAACCCGGGGAAACGCTCGTTGAAGTCACGCGCGAACTGCAGATACTGCACGATAGTGCGGTTAAAGCGTTCGCCCGGGATCAACAGCGGAATGCCCGGCGGGTAAGGCGTGAGCAACACGCCAGTCACGCGCCCTTCCAGTTGCGAGACTTCCACGCGCTCGACTTCGCGGTGCGCCATGCGTGCGAACGCATCCGACGGTTTGAGCGCGGGCACCATGTCGCTGAGATACATCTCGGTCGTCAGACGTGCCACATCGTTGGCGCGATAGGCCTCGTGGATCTGCTGGCACAGGTCGCGCAAACCCATGCGCTCGTAGCGGCGATGACCGCGGCAGAACTCGGGCAGAATGCGCCACAAAGGCTGGTTGCGATCGTAGTCGTCCTTGAACTGCTGCAACGCGGTCAACAGCGTATTCCAACGGCCCTTGGTAATGCCGATGGTGAACAGGATAAAGAACGAGTACAGGCCGGTCTTTTCGACCACCACCCCGTGTTCGGCCAGATACTTGGACACCAGGGCAGCGGGGATACCCGTCTCGCCAAAGCTGCCCGAGATGTCCAATCCGGGGGTGACCAAGGTCGCCTTGATCGGGTCCAGCATGTTAAAGCCGTCGGCCATCTCGCCGAAACCATGCCAGTGATCATTGGCCTCCAGGAACCAATCATCGCGATTGCCGATGCCTTCGGACACCAGGCGATTCGGTCCCCAGACCTTGAACCACCAGTCGTTCTTGCCGAACTCGGATTCCACCTTGCGCATCGCGCGACGGAAGTCCATGGCTTCGCGTATGCTTTCTTCCACCAAGGCAGTGCCACCCGGAGGCTCCATCATCGCAGCCGCCACGTCGCACGAGGCGATGATCGCGTACTGCGGCGACGTCGAGGTGTGCATCAAATAGGCTTCGTTGAAGATATTGCGATCCAGTTTGCGCGACTCGGACTCTTGCACAATGATCTGCGACGCCTGGGAGATACCGGCCAGCAGCTTGTGGGTCGAGTGGGTGGCGAACACCATTGGCCCGTGCGGACGCGGACGGTCCTGACCAATGGCGTGCATGTCCTGGTAATACTCATGAAACGCGGCGTGCGGCAACCACGCCTCGTCGAAATGCAACGTATCGACGTAATCGCCGAGCTTTTCCTTGATCATCTCGACGTTGTAGATGACGCCATCGTAAGTGCTTTGCGTCAGCGTCAGGATGCGCGGTTTTTTATTGACCGCCTCGCGCGCGAATGGGTTGGCCTCGATTTTCTTTTTGATGTTCTCGGGGTCGAATTCCTCGAGCGGGATCGGGCCGATGATGCCCAGGTGATTACGCGTCGGACGCAGAAACACCGGGATCGCGCCGGTCATGGTGATGGCGTGCAGAATCGACTTGTGGCAGTTGCGATCCACCACCACCACGTCGCCGGCAGCCACGTTGGCATGCCACACGACTTTGTTGGACGTGGACGTGCCGTTGGTCACGAAAAAGCAGTGATCCGCGTGAAAAATACGCGCGGCGTTCAACTCTGACTCAGCCACCGGGCCGGTATGATCCAGCAACTGGCCCAGTTCGTCTACGGCGTTGCACACATCGGCACGCAGCATGTTTTCGCCAAAGAACTGGTGGAACATCTGCCCCACCGGGCTCTTCAAGAATGCCACGCCGCCCGAGTGCCCTGGGCAGTGCCACGAATACGAACCATCTTGGGCGTAGTTGACCAACTCGCGGAAAAACGGCGGCGGCAGGCCATCGACGTAGCTGCGCGCCTCACGGATGATGTGACGCGCTACGAACTCAGGCGTGTCCTCGAACATGTGAATAAAGCCATGCAACTCACGCAGAATATCGTTGGGGATATGCTCAGAGGTGCGCGTCTCACCGTACAGATAAATCGGGATGTCGGCATTGCGGAAACGCAATTCGCCGATAAAGCTGCGCAGATTCTTGATCGCGCTGGCCACATCCTCGGGCGAAGCAACGTCGAACTCTTCGTCGTCGATCGACAGGATAAACGCGCTGGCCCGGCTCTGCTGTTGCGCAAAGGAACTCAGATCACCATAGCTGGTGACGCCGATGACCTCGACGCCCTCGGCCTCAATCGCCGTCGCCAATGCACGAATCCCCAGACCCGAGGCGTTCTCGGAACGGTAGTCTTCGTCGATGATAAAAATGGGGAAGCGGAATTTCATGCGGGCGCTCCTGAGGCAAGGCCAAAACGGACGCGAGTGTACAGCGATAAGGAGGCAGCAGGTTGACATCTCGTCAACCTGGCAGGGAGATTTACAACTGGATAGTGCCGATCGAGCAATCGCACTAGCTGATCGTCACCGAGGCGCGCGCATTCACTGCGCTGACATACCGTTGAAAAAAGGCCGGCAATGCTTCGGCCTCGCCATCACGGATCCGCCGTTCAACCTTGGCAATCGCGCACAGGCAGACGTCGAACTCGGGCTCGCCCGTCACCAGAACCACCGGATCCTCATCGTCGCACACCTCGTACAAACCGCCATAGTGCCGCCGAGCCACCTCGTACAGATAGGCGGCCGCACCAACGGTTTGCATCGGAGTCAGGGTGATGCGCCCTTGGTGAGCGTCATCCAGCACCGAATCCAAGGCACCGAGGCTTTGGAGGGAATAGTCCAGAGCGGACTGATCAGACACTGCCGTCAAAAATTCTTCGGCTGCTGTATGGACACGATCAACGAACTCGTCTTGCGCGTCTTCATCCACATGCTGGGTGTTTTTGAGGAAACCGAACATCGTAGGCTCCTGCGCCGGCAACCCGCGCGATAAGGAAATTCCATTATATTCCGGCAACCCACGTAAAGTTGCAAAAAAGCAACACCACCCAGCACCCGCCCAAGAGGCAGGCGATCCATCAAGTGCGCGGCAAGGTGACCCCACGTTGCCCCTGGTATTTGCCGCCACGGTCACGGTAGGACGTCTCGCAGACCTCGTCGCTTTCCAGGAACAGCATCTGCGCGCAGCCTTCACCAGCGTAGATCTTGGCAGGCAGCGGCGTGGTGTTGGAAAACTCGAGCGTGACGTGACCTTCCCATTCGGGCTCGAGCGGCGTGACGTTGACGATGATCCCGCAGCGGGCATACGTGCTCTTGCCCAGGCAAATGGTCAGCACGCTGCGTGGAATGCGGAAAAACTCCACCGTACGCGCCAGGGCGAACGAATTGGGCGGAATGATGCACACATCGCCCGTGAAATCCACAAAGGACTTTTCGTCGAAATTTTTGGGGTCGACGATGGTGGAGTTGATGTTGGTAAAGATCTTGAATTCGTTGGCGCAGCGCACGTCGTAGCCATAGCTGCTGGTGCCATAGCTCACAATACGGCCGCCATTGGCCGTGCGAACCTGGCCTGGCTCGTAAGGTTCGATCATGCCGGCCTCGGCCGCGCGTCGGATCCAGCGGTCGCTTTTAATGCTCATGGTAATAACTTGCTCAGGTTGGTTAACAGGTATTTTATCGCCTCAATCGGCAAAGAACGTCCGGTACACCAATGCCAGCCCGTTGACCGCCCCGCCCTTCAGGTCCAGCGACCAGCGGCGGGACAGTTCATAACTGGCGCGCCCCACCGTTTCCGAGCCCGCCATCGCCTGTTCGACGCTCAGCGTGATCCCATTGGCAAAGTGTTTGCTCGCGACCAGGAATTGCGTCGCCAAATCGCTATCACTGTCTGCGTTGACCCCACTGGCAACGGTACGGTCGGGTAGCAGACTCCCCGAGCTGCCGATGGCGCCAGAGCGGATACTCACATCGTCCAGTCCAAACTGCTTGTAAAACGGCTGCCCACCGCCCAGCAGCGCCGCACCGACCGACAACATCAGGGCAGCGTCATTACCGCTCTCGTCCGGACCACGGCCCAGCACCAGCCATGACAGTTTCTCAACATCGCTGACATCCGGATACGACACCAGATCGATCCTCGGACGCTGCGCCGTTCCGCCTACCTTGACGCCGGCCTCGACCTGATCGCCAGTACGCAGCGCCTCGATATCGAGCAATGGATTATCCAATCGCCCCTGGAACGTGAGGGTACCGCGCCGCAGGCGCAATTTCTGTCCGTATGCCTCGATACCGCCGCCTCGTGTGCGCAACGCCCCGATCCCCGTCAGCCGGCCGTCGGCCATGTGAATCTGAATCGAACCCAACAATCCCGCATCCAGCCCCATGCCGGTAATGTAGAAACGCGGCCCCATGTCGAATTTCAGCGTCATGGACATCTGCATCGGCGAATCGGCAGGCTGATCCGTCTCGCCGACTTTAATGACATGAACATCGTCATCCAGGCTCGGAACGCCCTGCAGGATCTCCAGGCTGAACCAGCCCGCGTCCGCGGTCAGATCGCCGGTAATCGCCAACCGGGGCAATTGCGCATCAACATCGACCGTCCCCGACACCATGGCGTAGCGGTCAGAACGTTGCAACGCGGGGAATCGATGCAGCTTCAGGCGAATCGCGCCTTGCATCGTTTGCAAATCCCACTGCCCTGAGGCCTCGGCGTAGCCGTTCTTGGCGTCGGGACTCTCAGTCACCCATTCCTTCGTGCGCCACTCATCCGGCAACACCCGCAGCGAGGCCGGGAATTTCAACGAGTCCAACACGAGGCGCGTGCCATCGAGATGCGCGTTCAATGTGCCGTCAATGAGGCGAACCCCATCATCGATGCGGACAATACGCAGCGCCTGGCCCTGAATCGTGCCCGCCGTACTCCACTTGCCATTCAGCGTGCCTTGCGCGTCGATCTTGGCCTGGACCTTGCCGCGCACTTCCATCGTGTCGCCGACAAACAGGTCTACCCACGTCAGATCGGCAATGTCTGCATCGAGATTGACGCGTATCGGACGTTTGGCATCCAGGCCCATTGCGCCGCCCGTGCCGCTCACGAGCACCGCCGAGGCTGAACCGGCCACCGTGCCCATTTTCTGAGTACGCACATCCAGCGTCGCATCCAGACGGCTGGCGTTGCCGCCCGTCGGCGTCGCTTTGACGTCGATCGCGAGATTGGTCAGCCCCAGAGGAATCGGAGGATCCCCGGGAATGCGTAAATCCCCGTCACGGCGCGCGACACGTGCGGTGCCCGACAGTGCGCCTGCAAATTTCAGATCCCAAGCAGCATCCAGCGCAATGCGGCGCTGTCCCTCGGATGGGCGCGCATTGACACGCTGTTGACGAGCTTCGGCTGCGGCAGGATCCAGCGCCCGCATGATCTGGCGCAACATCGACGCGGTAACAACGAGATTATCCGCACGGCCGGCCGTCTGCCACCGCCCTTGGCCGCCGCGTGATCCCTGGTGCGAAAGCACGGCACGTTGTTTGTCGGGCAGGGTCAGGGTCAATTGCGTCGCCCCCACGTCCCACTGCCAGTGAGGGGCCTTGGCCTCAGGCAGGAACGACAACATCACGGGCTGCAACGCCGCCGCGAAGTTCATCGATCCAGCCGTCAAGCGTTCTATCTTGCCGCGCCAACCGACAAGGCCCGCAGCGCCGTTTTCCGTCGCGCCGGACGAAGCCTTTTCCTGCTCAGCAGTTGCAGCTCGCGAAGCATTTGCGGGACGGCCCGGCCCCCAACCGCCGCTAAAAGCGAGGTCGGCCTGCATCGGTGCGCGGCCCAATGTATCGGCGCGGGAATCCCCCGGCGTATAGCGGGCCGAAAGCTGCCCCTGATGCTGATCCAGCCGTCCGGCCAGTTTGGCTTTCAGCGATGCGCCACCGGGCAGATCCGGCCAGAAAGCATCCAGCCGTGGGGTATTGGCGTCCAACGTCAACGTGCCCTCGCCCCGACTCAGTCCACCCTGGGCCTTCACGCGATTCGGGCCTACGATGAGATCGAGCAGCAGATCACGAAGTTCAAAGCCGGCCAGGGGATCGTCGGAATGCGCGGCAGGCGTCCCGGACACTGGCGTCGATGTCGATGTCGATGTCGATGTCGATCCAGATGTTGCCTCAGATTCCGCAACTGGCAGCGCATCAATGCGGCCCGTCAGACTTCCGGCCAACACTTGCTTATTCCAGCGGCTATCCTTGGAAATCGTGGCCTGCACATAGGCGTGTTTCAAATCATAGACATTTTCGACCTGTGCATCGACAGCCATGCGCGCGCTCAACAACGCGGGCGGGATCACATCCCCGACAAAATCGCCGACATTCAACCGCTCGGCATCCAACGTCGCCACGACCCGATCGACACCGGACTGTAACGGTAAAGGTTGACGATCCAGCGTCACGACGATGCCTGACTGATCTGCCAAGCGCATATTCACATTGGCCGTACGCAATGGAAACGGCTGTTCAAACTCCAGGCCAGCCTGCGCCAACAATTTCAACGCGCCATCGGCGGTCGCGCCATCCAGCCGCACATCCATCTGCTGCAGCGAGCCCTCAGCCTGAACCTGGACCGTGGCCGCGCAAGTGACGGTCGATGCAGCGGGGGACGTCGCCGTTGATGTTTCCGTCGAGTCTGCGGTTTTCTGCTCAGCGTCCTGCGATGCCGCGGCTTTCGAGGCAGTTGTCTTTGAAGCAGATGCCTTCGATGCTTCGGCTTTCGATGCTGGCGACTTCGACGTAGCGCCCTTAGCGGCCGCCGCTTTCGTCCCTGCGGCCTTATCGGATTTCGCAGCCAGCATCTGGCTGGCACATAGCGGGGAATCGGCGCTTCTTCCCTGGGCCTGGATATCCAGCGCTGCCTGCAAAGGCCATGGCTGCGCCATGCCCAACAACTCGACCTTGCCCTGCATGTCAGCCAGCACCTGGTCGTGCGCCACATGCAAGCTATGCAGGTTCAAGCTGGCGCCCTTTTGATCCGCCCCCAGGCTGACGGCAAAATCACTCACCGCGACAGGCAAGGGCTCGCCGTCCATCGTCACGTCCAGGCCGCCCACGGCAAATCGGTCAACCTGCACTTTCACGGGCAGTTCCGGCATGACGAAAGGCTCGTCGACTGCCGGTGGCTCAGGCTCATCCGGCGTCGTCGTCAAAGCCACCTGTACGCTGCCCGCGGACAACTCCTGTACGTGCACCAAACGCTGCCCCAGGGCGCTCCAGCGTATATCCAGACGCAGATCCGCCAAATCGACAGCCGTCCCCGGGAACGCCAACTGCAGGCGCCCGACCTGCAATTTGCCGAGGATCGTACCGTTGACGTTCTCTGCCCGCCCATCAAACTGCTGCGCCACCGCGCCCAGCAACATGCGCGTTCCCGATTGCGTTCCTGTCAGCCACAATGCAAAGCCGCACAGCAACACCACCAACGCAATCGGCAGCGGCAACCACCACACCAAGAGGTGACGTAACAGCGCTCGCAGGCCCTTCAAAACGCGATCCCCAACGAAAAGTGCAGCCGCAGGTCACGCTCTTTTTGACCGTACGCCAGATCCAGAAAGATAGGGCCAGCCGGCGTGCGCACCCGCAGTCCTGCCCCGTACCCCACATGCATTTCCATCTCGCCGAACGACTCGGCGGCATCGCCGGCATCGACAAAGACGCCCATCCCCCACCGCTCGTCAAAGTAATGATCGTATTCAATACTCGCGACGGCCAACGTAGGCGCCCCCACCACCGCGTCGTCTTGCTCCACCCCGATACTCTGGTAGCGATAACCCCGGATCGTACGGGCGCCGCCAGTACGGAACCCGAAATCATCCGGTACCCGGGTCTGTGAATCGGACCAAACGCGGCCAACCTCGCCCCGCAGCGTCAAGACATCACGCTCGCCAATCGGCCACCATTTCTGGCCACGCAAGCGGGCACGGAAAAACGGCTTGCCGGTATCCAGCACCACCCCAACCCCGCCGCCGAGTGCAATCAAATTGCCTTCGCGCGGATCATATTTGCTATCGACATCGCGCCGCAGCCATTCCGAGGTCAGCGTTGCCGTCGGTAAGTCATACTCGTCGCCGCCATCGATTTTGACCTTGTCATAGGCCAACAGCACGCCCCAACGGTTTTCGTATTCAACCCGGCTATCGCCCGCGCCTTTGCGTTCGCGCAGCCGCGTCGCCCCCAGGGCAACACGGCGGACGTCCAGCCCTTGAATATCCGAATGGCTGGCCAATACACCGACGGAATCTTTTTGACCTTTTTCATCGGGCGGCAAATGAAAATCGGCATAGGCGCGCTGCTCCTTCTGGTCCAGGCTGATCCCGCTCTCCAGGGTCACGGGCAGACCGAACACCACATTCTGCTGATACGTCACTTCACCACGCACGCCCACATCGTCGTCCACGCCAATGGCAGCGCTCAAGCGGCGTGCGGGCCCTTCGACCACGCGCACATCGACCGGCAAGGTAACGACCCCGTCGGAATCGCGAGAGGGTGCAGGCGCCGCTGTCGGGCCACCCGACACAGCCGGATCACCGCCCGGCGTCGCCGCCGCCAGGTCGCCCGCTCCCGAAGACCGCGACTGCTCGTCGGACGACGTTGACCCCAAGGTCACAAAAGCCCCTCGGAAAAACGACGTAGCCTGCAGATCCTGCTGCCAATCATTGAGCTTGTCCTGACTATAGGGCTCGCCTTCGTCGTAGCGCACATAACGGCGCGCCAATGAATCAGGCACGCGCTTGAAACCCTGGGTCTTGAGCTGCCCCATGCGCACCAGCGGCCCGCTATCGATGGTGACCGCCAGGTAGACCTCTGCAGTCTCGGCGTGCACTGCCGCCTCCGATGCCGTCATATAGGCCAGCATGAAATCGCGCGACGACACCGCATCCAACAGGTCCGCCTTGGCCTTGTTCCAATCACCATTAATAAAGGGCTGCCCGACCGCCAAGGACCAACTCTTGCGTAGTTCTTCGATGCGCGTCGCGTACTCAGGGCGAGTCACGCGCCCGGTGAATTTCAGATCGACCGCAGCCACCGTGGCCCGCTTGCCGGGCTCAATCGTGATATCCCAGGTCTCACCACCAACATCCTTTCCGACCTCGAGCGTGACATTAGGTGTGAAATATCCCTGCGTGGCCAGTGCGGCCAACGCAGCATCGCGCGCGCGACGCCGCAACCGGTTGATCTCGCCACCGTCCTGGTCCTCGGCCAGACGCGTGATCGCGGCAACGGCCTCGGTAATGGAAGTCAACGCCGCCGGCGGTACGCCCCCTGAATCAATAATGACCTCGGGCCCTTGCGCGCGAGCGCTGCCCATCACGCCCAGCAGGCCTACGAATAACAGTGCAACCCCGACCCGCATACGTCAGGTCGGCGGCTGAACGACGATAGAAGGCAATTTGCCCGCCATGTCACGCGGCAACGCCGCAACCGCTCTGGCCAATTTACGCGCGATATCGCGGTAATGCCGGGCCGCTTCGCTCTCTGGATCCGACACCATCGTGGGCCGGCCCGAATCCGTTTGCTCGCGGATGCGCATCGTCAACGGCAAGCTTCCCAGCCAAGGCGTCTCGTACTGCTGTGCCATGCGCTGGCCGCCGCCCTCGCCGAAAATATGTTCGGCATGGCCGCATTGCGTGCAAATATGCACAGCCATGTTTTCCACAATCCCCAAAATCGGGACATCGACCTTCTGGAACATACGCAACCCCTTACGGGCATCCTGCAACGCCAGATCCTGCGGCGTCGTCACAATCACCGCACCCACGACAGGCACCTTTTGAGCCAGGGTCAGGGCCAAATCACCCGTACCTGGCGGCATATCGATAATCAAATAATCCAGATCGCCCCAGTTTGTCTGGCGCAGCATCTGCTCAAAAGCTCGAGTCACCATCGCGCCTCGCCAGATCGCAGGAGCGTCGGCATCAATCAAAAACCCGATCGAATTCGCCTGCAGGCCATGGCCCTCCAGCGGCTCCATCGTCTTGTTGTCATGGCTGGCGGGGCGGCCCGAAATCCCCAGCATGGTCGGCACGCTGGGGCCATAAATGTCTGCGTCGAGCATTCCCACCCGCGCGCCATCAGCAGCCAATGCCAGCGCCAGATTGACCGCTGTCGTACTTTTGCCGACGCCGCCTTTGCCCGAGGCTACCGCGATGATGTTACGCACATTGGGCAGCGGCTTCAGGCCACGCTGCACGGCGTGCGGCTTGACGGCCCAATTCACGGACACCTGCGCCTGCTTCGCGCCCGCCTCGATCAAAGCCTGCCGAGCGGCCTGCTCGATGCGAGCGGCGGCATACGCAGCGGGATATCCCAGCGTCAGCGTGAGCGACACCGATTCGCCGGCCACTTGAATGTCACTGTCCCTTACAAATGTCGCTAACGCCTGCCCCGCCGCCGCGTCGGTGGGGTCTGCCGAATCTGTAACTGCTCGCAACACCTCGCGAACTTGCGCTATCGTTATACTCATTACTCTAATTCCATAGGCAGGAGAGCTTTGCGCTCGCCGCTACCCGCAAGGATAGCGGATACACGGGAACCTTTTCTCCTGTTTTGCATCGGATGATCATGATCGACACAATTTCCCGATTTCTTCGTGCTGTAGCGTTCGCCGTGCTGGCCTTGTTCGGCATGGCCATGGCGCTGGCCTTCATGATATCGACCGCCATCGCAATCGGTATCCTGTATCTCGTCGCCAAGGTCCGCGGCAAGCCCTTCGGCGTACGCGCCTACTGGAGCCAGCGCGCAAACGGCCGCCCGAACGCTTTCCGGCCCGGTGGCCAGACCGCATCGTCGCCCCCTCGCTCCGCGTCGCCTTTTGCGACGCCGCGCGGCGAGGTCATCGACGTCGAGGCCCGAGAAATCCACTAATTCCCGCCACCGACCCGGCACGATCGACGATGTGCCGAGTCCCTGGTGCAGCGCGCGTCCCCCGGACGCGTCACAGATCGCTGTATCCGGCGCACCGATCACCCAGCCCCTGTTCTGGCACGAGCCAGAGCGGGGGCATCGTTTTTTTATCGCCGGGCCGTCCCAAGATAAAAACGGCCCCCTCGGGGACAGCAAGCCGAAGGCGCGGCGTGGGGGCTTTTTTATCGCCGGGCCGTCCCAAGATAAAAACAGCCCCCTCGGGGGGCAGCAAGCCGAAGGCGCGGCGTGGGGGCTTTTTTTACCCCTGCCACACGAGCCCGGCAGGGCCGGTAAAATAGCCCCACTCTAGTCCTCAAACCGTCATCCACGATATGTCTCGCACTCTGTTCGTCACGACCGCGCTTCCCTATGCCAACGGATCTTTCCATATCGGCCACATCATGGAATACATCCAGGCCGACATCTGGGTTCGCTCGATGCGTATGGCCGGTCACACCGTGCACTTCGTGGGGGCGGACGACGCGCATGGCGCGCCCATCATGCTCAAGGCCGAAAAAGAAGGGATCTCGCCGCGCGATCTGGTGGCTCGCTATGCCGCCGAGCGCCCTCGCTACCTGGACGGTTTCCATATCCGTTTCGATCACTGGCATTCGACCGACTCGGACGAAAACGTCGCCTTGTCGCACGACATCTATCGCGCACTCAAGGCCCAGGGCCTGATCGAAACGCGCGCCATCGAGCAGTTCTATGACCCGGTCAAAGGCATGTTCCTGGCTGACCGCTACATCAAGGGCGAATGCCCCAAGTGCCATGCCAAGGACCAATACGGTGACTCTTGCGAAGTCTGTGGCGCCGTCTATGCCCCGACCGAGCTGATCAACCCCTACTCGGCTCTGACCGGCGCCACGCCGGTCCTGAAATCATCCGAACACTTTTTCTTTAAGCTGTCCGATCCGCGCTGCGTCGAGTTTCTGCAAAACTGGACGACCGGCACCAACGCCATTGGCCTGAAGCACCTGCAACCCGAGGTCCAGGCCAAGACCCGCGAATGGCTGGGTGGCAACGACGGCGAGGCCAAACTGGGCGATTGGGATATCTCGCGCGATGCCCCCTATTTCGGTATCGAAATCCCCGATGCGCCGGGCAAATATTTCTACGTCTGGCTGGACGCGCCGGTGGGCTACCTGGCGTCGCTCAAATCCTATTGCCACAAACAAGGACTGGATTTCGACGCGTTGCTGGATCCGCAAGGCAGCACCGAGCAGGTGCACTTCATTGGCAAGGACATCATTTATTTCCACGCGCTGTTCTGGCCGGCCATGCTCAAATTTGCCGGCCGCAAAACGCCTGACTCGCTGAACGTGCACGGTTTTATCACCGTCAGCGGTGAAAAAATGTCCAAGAGCCGGGGCACGGGCATCTCGCCGCTGCGCTATCTGGAAATCGGCATGAATGCCGAATGGCTGCGTTATTACATCGCGGCCAAGCTCAACGCCAAGGTTGAAGACATCGATTTCAACCCCGATGACTTCATCGCACGCGTCAACAGCGACCTGGTGGGCAAGTACGTCAATATCGCCAGCCGCGCGGCCAACTTCATCACCAAACACTTTGACGGCGCGTTGGCCTATACCGGCGACACCGACGCGCTCTCGGCCAGTTTCGCTGCCCAGGCAGAGTCCATCCGTACCGCCTTCGAGGCCCGGGAATACAACCGCGCCATCCGCGAGATCATGGCCTACGCCGACAGCATCAACCAGGCGTTCGACACGGCCCAGCCCTGGGTCTTGGCCAAAGGCATCGGCACCGCTGACGCGGCGCAAAAGGCCGCGCTGCAAGATATCTGCTCGCGTTCGCTGGCCGGTTTCAAGGCACTGTCCGTCATGCTGACGCCGGTCCTTCCCGCCTTGACTGATCGCGTCGCACGCGAGCTGTTCGGTGCCCAGCAGGCCTACACCTGGGCTGACGCGTCCGTGCTGCCGCAGCATGTGGCGCCCTTCAAGCACCTGATGCAGCGCGTCGATCCCGCCATGCTGGATCAGCTCTTCGAACCGCCGGCAGCACCAGAGCCGACCGCTCCCATGCCGGGCGGCGAAGCCATCGCGGACACCATCACCATCGACGACTTTGCCAAGATCGACCTGCGCATTGCGCAGATCGTCGATTGCCAGCACGTCGAAGGGTCGACCAAGCTGCTGCAACTCACGCTCGACGTCGGCGAGGGCCGTCATCGCAACGTGTTTTCCGGCATCAAATCCGCCTACAAGCCCGAGGACCTGGTCGGCAAGCTCACCGTCATGGTCGCCAACCTGGCGCCGCGCAAGATGAAATTCGGCGTCTCCGAGGGTATGGTCTTGGCCGGCAGTCATGCCGATGACAAGGCCGATGCCGGCATCTACGTCCTGGAGCCCTGGCCTGGCGCCAAGCCAGGCATGCGCGTACGTTAAAAGGGCACCGCACCGGATAAAAACCAGGGGCCGAGTGCGTTGCAACCCGGCCCCTGATTTTCTATGGATTACCGTGTCAGACAGAACACCGTGCACCGCACCTGCGTCATTGGCCCTGCCCGGCTGAATCGTCCGATGCAGGGGCCGGCGCCAACTCAGGATCCAGCGCGATACGTTCGTCGAACACGAAACAATTTCCGCGGAAGCCCTTGCCGCCGGTGTCCTCGAAATATTTCAGAATACCGCCATCGAGCTGATAAACATGCTCGACCCCGGCTTCCGCCATATACAGGGCGGCCTTTTCGCAGCGAATGCCCCCTGTGCAGAAACTGACCACCGTCTTGCCAAGCAAACTATCGCGGTTCGCCTGCACCGCATCGGGAAACTGCGTAAACCGGTCGATGCGCCAGTCGATGGCTCCGTCAAAAGTCCCCTCGTCGACCTCGAAGGCATTGCGGGTATCCAGCATCACTACCGGCCGCCCTTCGTCGTCCACGCCTTGATCCAACCAACGGGCCAAGGTCGTAGGCGCTACCGCCGGGGCGCGCCCAGCACGGGGTTGGATCGCCGGATGATTCATACGAATGATCTCGCGCTTGATCTTGACCAGCATCTTGCGAAACGGAACATTCGCCGAATGGCTGAATTTCACCTCCAGGTCGGCAAAGCGGGAATCGGACTGCAGCCATTGCAGCCACGTCTGAATACCGCTCGCAGATCCTGCCAAAAAGAGATTGATACCCTCTTCGGCTAGCAGCACAGTGCCTTTCAGGTCGGCCGCCCCGGCCCGCGCCAACGCCTCGGCCCGCAAGACAGGAAGATCTTGCAAAGGGACAAATTTGTAAGCAGCGATATTGACGACGGAAGACATGGCAAAAGAAACAACGGCATAAGCGGAGCGGCGTAATAGTAAACGAGTCAGCCGCAAATGACGTCTTTCAAAATTTTACCCGGGTAAATTATCGTGGTGTCGGCGGGTCCTGCCTGCGCACAAACTCCAACACGTCCCCATTTCGCACATTGAACGTCAGATGGCGCGGCGCACCGCCGCTATCCAGGGTAAATGAGCGAATATCCGCCAACGCGCGCAAATACGAGGATTCCAACTGCGCACGGTCCTGAGACGCACATGCCATGCGTGTCGTCCCCTGCACAGAAATCGACAGTTTCCCGTCCTGCAAGCGATAATTGCCCATATAGCGATTACACCCGGAAAACCCATTGACCCGATACGTTTGGCCTTGAGCCAAAAATACCAACTGAATAGGTTCACCATTATCACCATGCGGAATCGCCCGTTGATCTCCTGTCGAATTAACCCAGCGGGTCAATTCCCAGCCAGTCTGGGCCAGCGAATCCGCACTGGTGGCCGCGTTGCTGGCCGCAGCCCCCTCTGCCGTAGCATGGCCGGTCGTGCTGGCGCACCCCGCCGTCCCGATAATTAGGCTTGCAAATATCACATTACGCACATGCAACCAAGTGAACATCTTTGCACTCCAACTTATTTGTACACTCATTAACTGTAACGCGGACTTCGGCCCGCATCGCGCCATATGACACACAGCGTCACACAAGATTGCCCTTCACATCTCGTCTGTTACAGCGTGGCGATCTATCCTTGATCCGCGCGAATTGGACATTAGCTCAGTTTTGCCGCGTGCATCCCGCACGGCTCATTCTGAGCCACAACATAAACAAGTCCCTCGCCGGGGTAGACTAGGCACGGACCTATTTGATGGGTCTCGACGCCCTATTCGGAATGGAATCATGAACACATCGCCGGACGTCCTTTTTCTTACTGGCGACGACACCGCCTATCCACAGCAGATCACTGAGTTATCGCGCCTGGGATTTCAAGTACACCGTTATTCCGGGCTCTCGGAGCTATATCTGCACCTGTCTCAGCAGGCCATTCCGTTAGTGGTGCTCTCAGGTCCGTTGGCCATCATCGATATTGCGGCAGCGCAGTTGCGTGTCATGCGTCCCGGTATCGGGATTGTCGCACTCGCACAGTTTCCCGATAGCGATGCCCGGGTACGCACGCTCTTGAGCGGTGCCGATGCTTGTCTGGACACCTACGTCAACGGCCTCGAATTGGCTGCCGTGTTTCAGGCGCTCACGCGCCGGGTTCCTGATGCGACGCAGGCCACCGCTGCGGCAGACGCGGCGTCGGCCCAAGCGCTGACGCCTCCCGCAACAGTACAGGAATCTGCCTATCCAGCCACCGATCCTGCCCCGTCGCCGTCGGGCGGGTGGCGCCTGACCAGCAAAGGCTGGGCGTTGATGGCGCCCAGTGGGCAGATGCTTTCCCTGACCACAGCCGAACGCAGTTTGCTGCTCCGGTTTGCCCACGAGCCCGACAAGCGGATCAGCCGCGATGCACTGAGCCTCGACACCGCCACAGGCGAAGGCTCCGAAAGCGATCGCCGCGGGCGCTTTATCGACGTCATGATCAGCCGCATGCGGCGCAAGGCAGCCGCTCAGCGAGTCCGCCTGCCCATCAAAGCCGTCCATGGCTGGGGCTATATGTTCACCGCCGATCTGCTCGTCGACGCCGACATCCCCGATTACGAGGGAACAATGGCGGACTCAAACTAGCGTCATCAGGACGCTGGCCTGAAAGATCCACACAGCCCATGTTGGCGCCGCTCAGGCGCCAACATCCCCACCCGCCCTCACTCAAAGACGTGAGAAATACCTGCCGAACCGCCTGCGCCGACGTTAATGGTCGTCTGATAATCGGATGATGCAGGATTGCGAATCGTGACTTGGTGCCGCCCCGGCGGCAGCATTACTTGACCCAGCGGCGGACTGATTCCCCGCGAACGGCCGTCAATAATCACCTCGCCCCAGGGACGCACGCTGATCCGCACCGGAACCTGTGCCGCCGATGCCTTGGCTTGCTCCGCAGCTTTAGCTTCCGCGGCAGCTTTCGCCTCCGCCGCGGCTTTAGCCTGTGCGGCTGCGTCGGCATCCTGGCCGAGGGCTTGATTACCGTCCGTGACCGTTGACCCGTTTGCTGTGTCGGGGGATGCGCCGGTCGCGGGGAGCGATGTTGAAGCGCCATCTGCCCCCGCACCGGCGCCCGTCGTACCCGCAGCCGCGCCGTCATTGGACGGCGCTTGAGGACCGGGCCCAGTTTCAGTGCTCGACGCAGCTCCCGGGTTCACAACACTGTCGGGGCTCGATAAAGCATGTGGGGCAATCGCCCCTCCTGGCGCAACAGATGGGGAGGTCGACGCCCCCGTTCCCGCAGCATTCACGGACGAGCTCGAATCGGCCGCCCCGGTTTGCGCGCCCGCACCGCTAGCGTTGTCTGCTGCTGATGGCGCGTCCGGATTAGTCGTGGGCGAAGCACCTGAGTTAACCGCAGAAGATGTGTCGGGATTAGCCGCGGGCGATGTACCAGGCGCCGTCGCCGTCCCCCCGGCCGCCTCATTGGCACGCCCGCCACGCCCGAGATCGGACAAGGCGGGTGGCGCCGGAATCGGAGGTTCCGGTTGAGCCGGCGTGGGAGCCGGCTCCGTTCCCGCGCTGGCGGCGGGCTTTTGTCCGCTCGAAGCCGACAGCGGGCCATCGGGGCGCAACCACATATAGACCGCCAGCGAGATCGCCGCCAAGACTCCCAATAGAACGAGCAAGGGCACACGCGGTCCCGACTTGGCCCCTCCCGCTACCTTCGGAGCCATCATCGGAGGCGGACCGGCAGACGTGACAGCGGCCTCGACAGGCTGCTCCGTTTCTGGCTGCGTCTGCACTACGGGCTCCGGCTCATGCGCAGACGCCTGAGCTGGCTCAGGAGCCGGCGCTTGCGCTGTAGCGGGCGCAGCAACCGGTGCAACGGCCGAGACGGCCGGCTCCAAACCAAATGCACGGGCAAACGACTCGAGACTCGCTGGCCGAGCGGACGGCCTCATCGACAGCCCGCGGTCCACCGCCTCGAGAAACTCGGGGTCGTAAACACCAATATCACGACCCGCCAAGGGAATAGACACATCTTTGACGCAACGCTCCAGTGCAGATGGCGGGGCTTGCCCCACCAGCATCGTATGCGCCACAGCGCTCAAGGCATAAATATCTGTCCAAGGCCCGCAGGGCAAATCCGGATCGTCCGTGTATTGCTCAAAGGCCGCATAACCATCCATTCGGGCGGCGCTCTCTGCATTGGCAGCGGGCGTCAGCGGCGGAATCAACAAGTGAGCCTTGCCCGATGCATCCAAGCCGATCGTGCTCATAGCGATGCCACCATGCACACCGCCTTGCGCGTGCAATGGTTTGAGCAACTCGGCGACATCGGCCAACACTCTGCGGATCCGCGCCTGAGGAACGCCGCCGTTGGCCGCAGCGGCAATCACATTCAGAGATCGCAATCCAAGAGCATCGCTCGCAGACGCATCGCGCTTGGGCAAAGGGGTGGTCGCACTCATCCACTGCTCCGAGAAACCTCGGCATTCACGCCGGGGAGGTAAGGGGCGCAGCCGTAAGGCTGCAGAATTGGTCTGATTTGAGTTGATTGCTGGATAAATATCCAGTTTTCTGGTCTGGCGTGGATAGTATCTCGGGCATGCAAACCAAACGTGCCTACCGATTCCGGTTCTATCCGACGCCCGAGCAAGCGATCACGCTGACTCGCACGTTTGGTTGTGTTCGTGTGGTCTACAACCACATGCTTAGTCTTCGTTCGACAGCCTGGGCTGAGCGGCAAGAGCGGCTGGGATATCACGCGACGTCTGCTGCGCTGACGACGCTGAAAAAGCTGCCGAACTATGTCTGGCTGAACGAGGTCAGCAGTGTTCCGTTGCAGCAGACACTGCGCCATCTCCAAACGGCGTTTACCGGGTTCTTTGCCAGGCGAACGGGATATCCTCGCTTCAAACGCAAGGATGGCCCGCAATCGGCGGAATACACCGCCAGTGCCTTTCGATGGGATGGCCGTTCTCTCAAGCTGGCGAAGATGACTGAGGCGTTGTCCATCCGTTGGTCCCGTCAAATCCCTAAAGCCGCCAAGGTCACCACCGTTACGGTCAGCAAAGACCCGACAGGACGATACTTTGTCAGCCTGCTGTGCGACGACGTTATAGCGCGGAAAGCGCCTACGCCGAACTGTGTCGGGATTGATCTGGGCCTGTCTCATTTTGCGGTGCTCTCAACAGGAGAAAAAGTCGATGCGCCACAGATCTTTCGTAAGCATGAAGTTAAGTTAGCTACGCTACAGCGCCGCTTGGCGAAGAAGCAGAAGGGATCGGCTCGTCGTGCCAAGGCCAAACTGAAAGTCGCCAAGCTGCATGCAAAGATCGCAGACACTCGCAGAGATTTCCTGCACCAGCTTTCTACCCGGTTGATCCACGAGAACCAAGTGATTGCCGTAGAAAGCTTGTCTGTGTCCAACATGCAGAAAAACCGCTGCCTTGCTAAGTCCATCGGCGATGCCGGGTGGGCGGAATTTTTGAGACAGCTCGAATACAAGGCCCATTGGTATGGACGTGAGTTCGTGCGGGTAGATCGCTGGTACCCGTCGAGCAAGCGCTGCCACATGTGCGGGCACGTGTTACCAAAGCTGCCATTGAGCGTGCGACATTGGTCCTGTCGGCAATGCAACGCCGGCCACGACCGCGACATCAACGCGGCGCATAACGTATTAGCCGCCGGGCTGGCGGTGTTAGCCCATGGAGAAACGGTAAGACCTGAGTACATGAATGATGATGTGCAACGGCTCGGTTCGGTGAAGTGGGAATCCCTTTCCTTTAGGGAAGGGAGCAGTCAAACTCCGGACTCCAGACACCTGCTACGTCGCTAGCGCCATGCGGGCAGCGAGGCAAACAATCGGGTGAATAACGTGGCATTGAATGCCCCGCCGTGTATATACGTCTGTAATGCAGCCCCATCAATCTGATTCGTCCACCAATAGCTGGTATGCGAACTGGGGTTAAAGCAAAAAGGCAAATCGGGCCATGCCGTCAAACTGCGCGCCGCCACCGGCTCTGCCGCCGTTTCCAGACCCGCATTCAAGATATCCATGATATCGCTGCCGCTGGAGCGCGCCACCGGCTGCACAACACCGGGTATCTGGATCGTCTGCAACTCGCGATCGAACTGTTCCGTTACACAACCATGACGCACTGCGGTAAGAATGCTCGCGCCGATTTTGCGGTAATAGTCGCTCGCACCATCCAGGATGCTGCTGTGATAGTCGCTCTCGGCAATCGGCATCATCACGCACAAAGGATAGGCGCGCCCCACTCTGTCCCGGCTTGGCGCCAGGCAACCCAGCTGTGCTCCATGGCCGCTCGGTCCAGCCGGAATGGCGAAATTCCAGATCGGCGCCGACGCAAAACTGCGAGCCGCGCTGTCATCGGGCGCCTGCTTCATCGCCGCCAATCCATATTGCAGCCATCGGTCCCACCAGGCAATGAGTTCACGCGGCAAGCGACGATGGACAAAATCTCCCGATGCAGGAATCTTGCCGTACCACCCCAACTGTCCTCTTGCGTCGTCCATGGCGAGTCTCATCTAGCGGCCCGGGCAGGCGAATCCCTGCATCTCGGCGAGATTGAAGGGACTTTTGGCACTGCTCGCAGTGATCTCCAACACGACCTTGCGGCCATTAATATCAAACGTCGCTATCGTAATCTCAGGCGACGGGCCACGACTCAACTGCGCCTTGTCCAATAAACGGTTCAACGCCCACGGCCCCGAAGCAGACAGTCCTGCGCCTCCCGTTTGCGGCGTCAGTTCAATGCGCACCTGATTCGATCCTCTGGCCCCCGGCCATTGCACCGTGGTCGCAATCTGCGGACCATGTGCATAGCGCACGGCCTGGCCATCCACGTCCATCACGAATTGCGTAATCTGCGCATCCATTTCGATCGGACGAATTGCGACGCGGTAAGACGGTAACGGGCTGCTCGCCATGAAATACACATCGCGGATCACCCCTGCACGCTGGAACGAATCCAGATACGACGCACGCTCGCCTTTTTCACCGTCGATGCCAGGTTTAAAGCGCCACCGCGGGCCCGACACATCGATCTGTGTGGCCAACTCTTTCTGGAAAAACTCATCCATCATCCCATTGGGGCCAAACAAGCGTGCCATATCGTTCGGCGCCACATCGCGCGACGAGCTGCGCGCAAACGGATAACGTCCCGCGATCGATTGCCGGCAGAATAATCCGATGGTCGCCGACATCGTCTCGCCCATACGCTGGCGCGACGCCCCCGAGATCTCACCAGAAGCATTTACCGACATCGTATTGAGCACATCACGTATCGGCTCCGGCAATCGCCCGGCCTCGGCACGCAGCTTGGTCACAACATCCGAATTGGGTGCGGGGCTTGCGCTGCGCAGCGCCGCATCGGCGGCGGTCAAATACGTGTACAGATCGTTGATCAAACCCGTCGTGGCGGTAATCAGCGGAGGTCCACCTTGCGTTTCACTCTGGGCCAGGCGGCGATAGGGCTCGAAATGCAGGTCCACAATCCGCTCGAGCTTTTCATCCGTGGCATCGCTGCGGACTGCCGAGTTGGGTCCTGTCGGGCCAAACATCTGCTCCAACGCATCGCGGGTGCTGCTTACGCGTTCGCGGGCCTGGTCCATCAGCGAGCGTCCGTCACCGGTATCACGCAATAGATTTGTCTCGCGCGCAACGCCTTGCACCAGCTTGACCAACGGCGAATCCGGCGCGGACAGCGTGCGGGCAATCTGAATATTCTGCAGCAACGATGTTGCGGGCGCCAACTTCAGATCGTTCAAATAGGCATCCCACTGCTGCACATAGTCGTTCATGTACAACCGCTTGATATCCACGATCAACTGCTGCTGTGCCGCCTGATCCAACGCTCCTGGCGGGGCAATATTCAGCACCCAGGCATCATCCTGACGCAACAGCTCGGCCACCCGGTTTACCCGTTGATTGAAGACCTTCCAATAGCCATCGTAGCTATACAGCGAGGGGATTCCATCCGTCAGTGGCCTGCCGCTCTTGCGTACAAACACGGCGCTGGCCTGAGGCCCGCCCAGCGTCACCGCGGTCTGCTCCGGACCTTGATCCGTATTGGACAGCAATCGGCGCAGACGGCTATACGAGCGTTGCGCCAGTGTGTAATGCGCCAGCCGCTGACGCATCTGGGCGACCAACTCGTCATCACGCGGGAACGGTGATGACAACACACGCCCCTGCACCAGATTGCGTAAATGCAACGACATCAAATCATACTGACGCCGCGTATAGCCCTCAGGCAAAGTCTTTTGCATATCGGACAGCAGCCAAGCATGCATGAACTCTGCATCATAGTGATCCGGCTCATACAGCATCAGATACGCACGCAACGCCTCGTACGAAAACTCCAGATCATTCGGCGCTGCGGTACGCAACGCGCTTTCTACACGCCGTGCCACTTGTGGCAACAGCACCTGCTCCAGAGTATTTCGATATACCCCCTGGGCCGCGGACTGCATTTTCTGGCCTTGATACAGGCCAAACTGATACGTCAACGGCGGCGAGGCCAACTCAAAACTCGCATCGCGCGGCAAATACCACAGGCTATCCAAAAATGGCATCAACCCCAGCACATCCCCCGCACGCGTAATCTTGATGTCGCGCCCCAGCTTTTCTACCGTAGGCACGCGACGCTCGACTTCGGCGACGTACGTCTTGTTGTTGCGATAGCTGATTCCCCATCCGACCAACAAGGCAATCAACACCACCGTGATCAGGCCATAACCGGCCCAGTGCAGACGGCGATAGCGGCGTTCCCAGCGCAAGTTCCGGCCTGCCAGACCCGCCTCGCGAAAGATCACGTCCTGCAACACGCCTTTCAAGAAATAGCTGCGTCCGTCTTCCTCCGGGACAGCAGCTGCCTGCGCGGCACCGCCATCAATACGCAAGTAGCGCTTCAGATAGCCCGTTACTTGGTCAAACGTCTCTCCACCCTGTGTGCCGCTGGTGAAATACACCCCGCGTGGCACCAGCCGTGCCTCGAATTTCGACGTCGCAAACACATCGCTCAGGAACTGTCCGAGCACCGTCTGCAGCCCTGCGAACTGCTGCGGCAGCATATAGGCCAATGCCCGCCGAGCAGGATCCGTCTCGGCAGCCAGCACTTCAGGCAACGCATCATGCAAGCGGCGCTGCAGCAACTGATACTCAGTATGAAATGCCTCGTACAAATCGAAATCGGCTTCCTGCGTCCGGGTATACGGCAAGGTAAAGCCCCAGACCTGGGACAAATCCTCGCGGCTGAAGGAGCCGAAATATTCCTCGAAACCCGAGAGCAAGTCCGCTTTCGTGACCAGCACATACACGGGAAACTGAATACCGAGCTGTTCACGCAACTCCTGCAGACGACGGCGCAACACTGCGGCATGCTGCGCGCGCTCGGCATCCGAGGCGGCCAGCAAATCCTCCACGCTGATCGTCAACATGGCCCCGTTGATCGGTTGACGGCCGCGATACTTCGACAACAGGCCGAGGAATCCTTTCCATTCCTCTTCGTCTCCCGTCGCATCGCTTTCGTGAGTCGTGTAGCGGCCAGCGGTATCCAACAACACCGCATCATCGGTAAACCACCAATCGCAGTTCCGTGTGCCGCCCACGCCACGCAGCGCCACCTTGCCAAAACGATCCGCGAGCGGAAAATTCAGGCCCGAGTTCACCAACGCCGTCGTCTTTCCTGCCCCCGGCGCACCGATGATGACGTACCAAGGCAACTGATACAGATGCTGCTTGGAAAAGCGGGACAACGAAAATCGCCTTTTGTCGCCCTCAAAGCGCGTCTTGCGCAATAACTCCACGGCCTCGTTGAAACGCTCCTCGAGCTGACGAATCTCGGGGTTACCGGGTTCCGGCTCGACTTTCTTTTTGGCCGCAGGCTTGCGCAGCTGACCTAGCAACTGCGCATTCAATCGGCCCTCGCGCCATTTGCGCCAGATAATGCGCAACAACCAGAGCCCGAACAACACCGCAATCACAATGATGCGGGTCATCTCGCTTTCCAGAGGGCGAGTCGTGCCGATGGCCAACAGCGGCCCAGCAATCCAGATCAGCAAGGAAATCGCCACCAGGCCAAAGAAATTCCACAGCCCTCGGCTAAAGATAAAACTAAATACGTTATGAATCATTGCCGCGTACCCTCGACAGTTTCCCCTCGCGGCACCGGCGGCACCATCAGCGTTATCTCAACGCGACGATTGCGCGCGCGCCCTGCTGCCGTATCGTTGGGCGCAACCGGATCGGCATCGCCACGGCCCTCTGCCCGCACGCGGTTCGGCTGATTCAATCGGGCCTCCAGCAGATCCTTGACCGCATCTGCACGCTCCTGCGACAAATGCCAGTTCGATGGATAGCGCGCACTGCGTATCGGGACATTGTCGGAATATCCACGCACCAGAATATTGCCTTCGGTTTGACGCATGGCATCGGCCACGCGCGACAGCACCGGCAAATACTGATCTCTCACCGAGGCCGACCCCGACTCAAACAATCCGTCGCCGCGCAGCACGACCACACTGCGATCGACCTCATCACGCACAGTCACCAGGTCATCTCTGATCTCGGGCGCCAAAAACACGGCCAAACGCGGAGAAGACGCCGGCTGGCGTGTCGGTGCGATCTGCACCGTAGGCGGTCTCAGACTATTCACCGCAGAAAACACCACGTCAGACTGCCGGCTCAGACTCCAAGCCAAGGCCCAATAAATTGCCAATGCCAACACGGCAATCAGTGCACCAAACACCCATAACGGCACAGGCAAGCGCCGCAATTGCGTCTGGGCCGGCACGTCCTGCCAATGCGGCGACAAGGCCAGCGCATATTCGCCGCGGGCGCCGCGCAGAATCCGCAGCAAGCGTTGACGCAGCGTCTCCAGCTGCGAACGGCCATTATCGAGTACGCGATAGCGCCCCTCAAATCCCAACGCCAGGCAAAAGTACAGCAGTTCCAACAAGTCCAGATGCTGACCGGGATTCTGCGAGAGTTTCGCCAGCAACTGAAAAAACTTCTCCCCGCCCCAGGTCTCGTTGTGAAACGTCACGAGCAAACTGTGTGCGGACCACACCCCATTGCCCCCCCACGGGGTCAATGCGGCGGCCTCGTCCAAGGCGGTGCACAGGCAATATCGTGCTCCGAGAATAGTCTCGTTAGGAATACCCGCCTGTTGTGCACGCAACTCGAACTGTCGAATCTCATCGAGCAGATGCTCGCGCAGTATGGCTGGCGACGGGTGCGACGTGGTCGCACGTATCTGGGGGATCAAGTCCAGCAGTGGGTTCGCAGCAGCCACCAGTGGATTGGAACCGCTGATCACATACTCGTGTGGCCGCAAGCGACCGGAGGCCGAAGCGCCCCCTTCCGGAAGGCCCGACCCCATGGGACCGGGTAATGCAGAATCAGATGCGTGCATGATATCTCCGGCAGGCTACCCTAATCGCGCAAGGCCCAGAACTCCATGGACAGGCCCGGGAATTCACCCGCCAAATGCAACGCCAGAGCGCCCGTGCGCTCCAGCTGTTTCCAGAAATCGCCGCCCTTGTCGAGCTCGAAATACACATGGCCCGCGCTGTACGGAATCTGGCGAGGCGCTACCGGCAAAGCCCGTACCGTCACACCGGGCAACTGCAAATGCACCAGATCGCGAATACGTTCTACCGGGCCAATCTTGACCTGCGCGGGGAAACGCGAGCGCACCGTATCCGACGGCATATCCGCATGCACTGCCAGGATAAAGCCCGCTGTGCGCAGCAGTTCCAGATCGGGAATCTGCGCCACCTTCACCCCTTGGCCACGATCGTGCAGCGGGATCTGCAAAGCGTGCTGCTCCAACACTGCAGACAGCGAACGGCGCAACTCATCCATCAGGGTACCGAACGTCAACTGCAGATCGTCATGCTCATAGGTCGGCAGTACCTCCGGCCGTCGCGTCGCGGCGGTATAAGTCGCCAAATCGCACGCCAGCATCAGCCAGTCATGAAACAGCCGTTCGGGATGCAGCCAAGTTGTCTGACGGGTGTGCCATAACGACCCGATATAGCGATTGACCGTCTCCAACAGCATGAAATCGGAGACTTCGGACACGCCGCCGCGGCCAGGTTGCGACAAACGCATCGCCAGCGCCTCGCTGCGCGCCTGCAGCAGGCCGTAAAGCTCCTGTACAAAACCCAGCAACAAGGGATGAGCCCCCACCGACAGCCATGGGGCAATGTAGCGCTCATCCAGCACGACCCGGTTGTCCGCGCGGCGCTCAATGACGCGCACCACCCCCAGGCCCAGCCACTCGTCACCCATATCGGTCTCGAGCATCAAACGCAAGCGCAGACGCCCCACCTGCAGCAATGCAGGCTCCAATCCCACCGATCCCGAATCGGCAACCTCCAGCTCTTGCACAAGGTACCGCGCCAGCGAATCGGCTTCGTCCTCGTACTGCACATCGGTGGCCCCGGGCCGCACACGCGGCAAGGCCAACATGACGCGGACGTCCTGCACCGAGCCTGGCACATCTAAAGCTTCCGGCGCATCATCGGGATGAGAAAAATCGAACGGCGTGCCGTCGGGCAAGACGCCGCTGGCCTGCGTCATCACCAGCTTGCCGATCGCCAACGCATCGCGATCCAGCACCAGATGACTGAAGCCCCAGGAAAACCCCTGCAACGCCGCAGTGCGCTGCTTTAACGCACCATCGAGATAACGTTCGAATTGTTGAAAGTGTTGGGGACGCAGAAACATCCCCTCTGACCAAATGACCTTGTTCTTCTCTGCCATGGTTATGCTTGCAATAGGGTTGGAGTCAGACCGCGGGCAGCGCGAGCCATGCGCCTAGAACGGCCACCACGATCTATCCCGATCCGTGACAACCACTTCGTTATCTTTGACAGAGACCTTGATCGTCTCTTCGTTGGGTGAAAACTGCCATACTTTGAAGATGTTCGTTTTCTGCGCCTCGGGCAACTCCACAGCCAGGCGCCATTGGCTTTTCTCTAGATCGCGATACGCCGCGACGATACCCACCATACGGGCTTCGGTGTTGCCCGAATAGTGCAGGGTCTTTGTTTCGCCAGGACGCAGCACCACCTGATCCGAATTCAGCAGCTCTTTGCCCAACGCGACCTGGGGATCAGATTGCAGTGCAAAAAAATCGCGGGAACTGAACGCGCTCGTGGAGCTCAACTCATAAATAGTGATCTGCACAGGAGACGGCCGCCCGTTGATATCAGGGTTTACCTGCTTATCAGCCGTCAACTCAATGGCATACGGCACCGCAACACGGCTCGCCGTGGAAGAACAGCCCGCGATCACCAGCGAGAAAATCATCAGCAGCCCTATGCGCAGGGCTTTCCCAAGCGCAGTCGAGGTACTACGGAACACCATCATTCGCGGCACGCCTCCCTAGCTTATGAATAAACCGACTATATCAAGCGAAAAATAAGAAACTGTCGTGTAAATACAGAAACAGTTACGACTGTTACGCTCATGGCGAAAAAAACCCGAGCCGATTAATTTTCATCACTCCCCGTCATCACTTCTACCTACCAGGGTCGTTATCATTGGATCATCTGCATTGGAGATCTCTGCATGAAACTCACCGTTCAGCAACGCCCCGAAGACTCCGGCTTCATCACACCCTGGTCCGCGGTATTCAAAGCCCCGGGCGGCACGCTGGGACGGTCGGCAGACAATCACCTCGTCCTGCCCGATCCCACGCATGGCATATGCCGTATCCAAGCAGCCGTGCGCATCAGCAACGATGCCTGCTACCTGGTGAATCTCAGCAGCATGAGCAGCGTCAGTATCAACGGCCGCGCCATTCATCGAGACCAGGAGGTGCCGCTCTCCCTCGGCGACGAATTGGTGATCGGCTCCTATAAGCTCAGAGCAGAAGACCCGCTTGCCCCCACCGTCGAGAACACCGCAGCATCGGCAGACGGATTCACGACGCTGAATGCGGGGCAAACCCCGCTCTCGGCAGAACCGGACCCTCTGCTGGAAAGCCCGTTGCTCGACCTTGCAGCGATAGCACCAACGCCCACACCACCTCGGGAAAACCCGACTCCTATCTCGCTAACCACCTCAGCACCTCCCTCGCCTCCATCAGTATCATCGGCGCCTGTCGCCCTCGCCACGGCCAGTGTCGCGATGACCGCTGCTGCAGAAGCCGCAGCCCCGCTCACCGCCGCCCAGCCCGAGCCCGACACCACGGCTCAGTCCGACAACGCACCCTCCTCACATATCGAGGACACGGCAGCCGTCGCCGAGGCCCACACTACTACTACAACTGCTGCAGATACCACTGCAACGGCCCCCTTGAACGAGGATATTCCTCAGCCCGCGGACGAGGCCATTGCCCCGTCGCCACCCACAACACACTTCGCAGAACCCGCGGCCACGGACGCCGTTACTGATACGGCAGCCGTGTCCAGTCCACCGGTCGCCGAGGAACGCTTGTTCGACGAACCGTTTGCCAATACGTCGGCTGCTGATACCTCATCCACCGACGTTTTCAGCGACCTGTTCGGCCCTGGCACCCTCCCGGTCGGGAGCGTACCCGATGTTTCCGCGCATCCCTTCGATATGGAATCCGCACAAAACCGCAACCCTGAAGACCCCTTACGTCATTTGCCGCGCGGCGATGCCAATGTTTCCGGTCCCCTGCGCGATCCACTGGACCTGCTGGACTCTCACGAAGGCGATGACGTGCACAACGTATTTTCAGATCAAACGCCCTCGACCCTGCCCTCAGATGATCCGCTGGCCCCGCATCGACTGGATCCCGTCAGCGAGGCTCTGCGCAACACGCAGGATCACGATAATCAGGGCTGGGCCGCACGCGATCATTTACGCGAATATGGTGGCTACCTGCGCCCTGCACGCGTGCAACAGCCCTCTCCTGCATCTGACGATAATACCGGCCAAAAAACAGACACGCCTCGCCGCAAGTAACTGCGCTGCAGGCGCGCCCGCACACTCAAGACTGCGATTCGTACTCGTACTGAAACTCGCCATCAGCCGCCAGCAAACTGACTGCACGCACATTGCGCCCATCCATTGATGCCGTCAGCAACTCGTGGCTGATCTGCGGCAATACCGTATTCGTCAGGATTGCATCCACCATGCGTCCGCCCGACTCGACCTCGGTGCAACGCGCCACCACCAGCGCCGTCGCCCCAGGACTGACCGTCAACGTAATGCCGTGGTTATCCCGGAGCCGTTGGCGGATTCGCTCAAACTGCAGATCCACGATACGGGCCAGCATCTCGTCAGAGAGCGGCAAATAGGGCACCGCCACCAGACGCCCCAGCAATGCCGCAGGAAACGCCTTTAACAGCGGTTCTCGCAAGGCTGAGGCCAAACCATCCGCATCCGGCATCAGATCCGGATCCTTGCACAGGCTGCTGATCAACTCTGTACCGACATTCGAAGTGAGGATGATGACGGTATTGCGAAAATCGATGTAGCGGCCTTCGCCGTCTTCCATCCAGCCTTTGTCGAAGACCTGGAAAAAAATCTCATGCACGTCCGCATGGGCCTTTTCCACCTCGTCGAGCAACACGACGCTGTAGGGACGGCGCCGCACGGCTTCAGTCAGTACGCCGCCCTCGCCGTAGCCTACATAGCCCGGCGGCGCGCCCTTCAGCGTGGACACCGTATGCGATTCCTGGAACTCGCTCATATTGATCGAGATCAGATTCTGCTCGCCACCGTACAGGGCCTCGGCCAAGGTCAATGCCGTCTCGGTCTTGCCCACGCCACTGGGGCCGCACAGCAAGAACACGCCCACCGGCTTGTTGGGATCGGTCAGGCGCGCACGGGACGTCTGAATACGCCGTGCGATAGCCTCCAGACCATGCCGTTGTCCAATGACCCGCTGTTCCAGCGTATCTGCCAAACGCAATACCGAATGGGCCTCGTCGCGTACCATGCGGCCCACAGGGATGCCGGTCCAATCGGCAACGACGGATGCCACCGCGGCGGCATCCACGGCGGGGTAAATCAGCGCTTGTTCGCCCTGACGGCGCGCCAGTTCCTCTTGCGCCTGCGCCAACTCGGCACGCAATTGCGCAGGGGCCACCGTGGCGGCCGGGCTCTGCGCCGATGCATCAGCCGCAGCCGTTGCACTCACTCCAGCAGCATCGGCCGCGTCAGCGGCGCGCACCGTCGATGCTTCACCCGCGACAGCCTCACTGCCAGCCGTTGCGCCTGTCGGCTCACCATCGTGCGCATTCGACGCATCCAGCGCCTGCCTCAACGCAAACACCCGCTCAGCCAGCTCACGTTCGGCCTCCCAGCGTTGCACCAGTTCGCTCTCTTGTGCACGTGCTTGTTCGAGACCCGTCCCGACCTGGGCCACCCGGTCTTCCTCGCCCGCACCCAAGTGCGCCTCGCGCACGGCGATACGCTGCTCGATTTCCAGGGCTTCGATACGGCGACGCGCATCTTCCAGTGCAGCAGGCACCGCATGTTGGCTCACGGCAACGCGAGCGCACGCTGTATCCAGCAAGGCAACCGCCTTGTCAGGCAATTGCCGGGCAGGAATATATCGATGCGATAACGACACCGCCGCCTCGATCGCCTCGTCCAGCAACAACACCTGATGGTGCGCCTCCAGCGTCGCGGCCAGGCCGCGCAACATACCTACCGCCCGAGGTTCGGCCGGTTCATGAATCTGCACCACCTGAAAACGCCGGGTCAGCGCCGGGTCTTTCTCGATGTACTTTTTGTACTCCGACCAGGTTGTTGCGCCGATCGTACGCAACTGGCCACGCGCCAATGCAGGTTTGAGCAGATTGGCCGCATCGCCGGTACCCGCTGCGCCGCCTGCACCTACCAACGTGTGAATCTCATCGATAAACAACACGATCGGACGAGGACTGGATTGCACCTCGTCAATCACGCCGCGCAGACGCTGCTCGAATTCGCCCTTGACGCCGGCCCCAGCCTGCAACAGCCCGATATCCAGCAGCAGCAGAGAAACCTCACGCAGCGGAGGCGGCACGTCGCCACTGGCCAGACGCAAGGCCAGGCCCTCCACCACCGCCGTCTTGCCTACACCGGCTTCGCCCGCCAGCAAGGGATTGTTCTGCCGGCGCCGCATCAGAATATCGACGATCTGGCGAATTTCCTCATCCCTTCCGGACACAGGGTCGATTTCGCCCGCACGGGCCTTGGCAGTCAGGTCGACCGCATACTTCGCCAAAGCGGAACCACCGCCTTCGACGGATGCCGGTGCCCCCGAGTCAGTCTCCACCGGCTGCGCCGTGGCATCCTCAGGCGAACCATGCACGATGGCGTCCAACTGCTCCAGCAACACATCCGGCACAATGCGTGAAAACTGGTCGGACATCCCCAGCAGCACGTTGCGCAAGGCATAAGTCTTTACCAGACCCGCGATCAAATGCCCGCCGCGAATGCGTCCGGCACCATAGCGCAGCGATCCGAGCACCCAGGCTCGTTCAACGGCATGATCAATATGCTCCGACAGATCGGATACTGACCCCGCACCGCGTGGCAGTTGATCCAGCGCCTGTGTCAGATCGGCCTGCAGCATCCCCATATCAACATCAAACCGACGCGCGATGCGATGCAGATCGCTATCCTGCGTGTGTACGATCTGGTGTATCCAGTGCACCAGTTCAACGTAGGGATTACCTCGCAGTTTGCAGAATGAGGTCGCCCCCTCCAGCGCCTGGTATAGCAGCGGATTGAGCTTGCCAAACAAATCTATGCGGCCAATGTCAGACATATCGTTGTGTTGTACCCAGCGTGAAAGCGAATCTGCCCGCCAGCATCATCCGGCAGGAATCAAACAGGAAAATCAATCAAGTGCCATGCTCGAGCAACGTCAATCCGGTCCTGCGCAAGCCAACGATAGCACCACACCGCGATCCCCCAGCAATTGCTCACTGCTGGCCAATGTCAGCGGCTGCACTCCCGACTCCTTGACCAACAAGGCGCCGCGCTGCAAAAAGCTGCGATATCCTCCTTCCATCTCTACCTGCGAGGTATACGTCGCAATAGCAGACTTGCAGCCACATTCCCCGATTGGCTTTTTGACAGTGAGGGTGGCTTCAGTCACCACCTGTTTTCCGGTTGTCGTGCGCACGCCTGGCTGCAAGGTTACGCATTGCGCCAGGGCATTCTCGACTTTGATCGGCCCGGCCGCTTGTGCCGCCGTGCCGATCAGGGCGGCCGCCAACAACACCGCCAGGCATCGTGCATTATTCGACAAGCGTGCCTCCATTGGTCTGGCGCCCGGCCACATAATCGACCTTGATGATCATCGTCGAACGCCCTCGGCCGCCACGCGCATACGTGCGCAGCAGCGGAAAGATACGGCCATCGACTTCGATGCATCCATGACTGAATCCCTTGGTCGAATCATGCAGATAGAACCCGCCGCGCACCGGAGAGCAACGATTACGCGTGGCCGTATCGGCAGGCTCCATCCGTGCGCGATTGACGCCCCAGTTGGCCCAATACGGTTCGCACGCGCCGGCAGAAGCGCCACGCGGGATCGTCTGAATTCCCCACGCCGGCTGCAACGCGCAAGCGCCGCGCCCATCGTCCTGCGCCGCGCCCTGATCCGCCAGGAATATCTTGTACAGCCCGGGCGGCACCGGGCCAGCATCCGGTGTGCACGATTCCGACGGAATCTGTGATCCGCGCATCCCGCTTGTCGCACGGAATTTTCCATGGCCTGGCCAATGCAGTACCTGGCCATCGTAGAACATGTCATGCGTCACGATCTCGCCTCCTCGGGCTGCGATGTTGCGGCCGCCTGGCGTGCATCACGCTTTGCACGATCACGGCCTTCATAATCCAGTAGTAAATCGCGAGCATCACCTTGCTCTGCCCGGCGCTTACCCAGCCAGGATGACAAACCCAAGGGTTGCTGCTCGCCCAATTTGACCCCGCGCACGTCCTGCCGCTTGAGCACCGGCCGGACATCCCACGCCAGTTCGACACCGATGTAGTCGCGCACCCAATGCAGCAATTGTTTGGCGCGTCTGCCGCCAGGCAAAAAGCTGGCGTAATCGGCCCGCGTCAACGGCCCCAGCTCGATGCGGAACTTGTGCTGCGCGTCCCGCACCGCCGCCCCGAGAATCGTGTCCTGCCCTAATCCCATGGATCCACCCAGCCCTAATCGCTGCGAGGGATCCAGCCGTATCCACTGCGGCACAAATTCCGCAATACGTACCGGCACGGAGAAAAACGTCTGCAGAATCTGCTTTAACCCTTCGGGATTCCGGGTTTGCCGCAACAAATGGCCCGCCATGAAAAACTTGGCGTGATCCATCACCGCGTCGCGCCTGGCCAGCGAAGGCATGCCCATATGCAGCAAGCTCGCCACATAGCGGGTAAAACGGGCTTCTTTCCGATCCAGGCTGACCGTGCTCTGCGCATCGGCCCATGCCCGATAAAACAACAGGATCAACCGGTGATGAAAGACATCGGCAAAGCCCGACAACGTTCGATCGCCATAGTGATGCATGCGCTCGCGTGCATACTCCGTCAAATGCAGCGGCAGCGGACCATTCGGACCGAACAGGCCAAAGCTGTAGATCGAGAGTTCAGGCGGCCGGTTTCCGCGCCCAAGCGCGACCGAAGCCAGCGTCGATGGCGCAAAAGCCATCGACGGCTCTTGCCTCAAGCGTACGGGCTCATTGCGCGCGACCGTATCGCGGCCTAGCGGCAAACGGGCGCCGGCCCGTGCATCGATCCAGCGCAACGTATGAAACAGATCGTGGGAATACGGGTCCTGCGACAATGCCCGCCAGAACTCGGCCGGCATGCCCGGCAGCGTGCCGTTGGATGGTGGCAACGTCTGTGGCGCCTGCTGATCCGCTTCGGTCGCAGCGGGTTGCGACCCTGACATTTCGTCGGCCGTCGCTTGTACCCCTGCCTGCGCCATCGTGTCTGTCATCCGTCAGCCCATGTGAATCTGCTTGGCGTCCACCTTCACGAGCTTCTCGCCGGTCACCATGGTGTACGACGCATGCAATCGCGCGCTCTTGTCGGCGCGATAGTCCAACGACCCGGCGCGCACATGTTCGACCTCCTCCGCCGCACGGAACGTCACGCGCGACAAGAACGACAGCCGATCCATGATGGCCTCGTATACCTTGCCCACGACCCGCGTAGACCCGACCGTGGCCGTCACCTCTGCGCCGAGATATTTCATTTTTTCCGTGACGAAGCTGGCTTCTTTCGCCTGCAGCGCCAACGACACAGTATCGATCTTGACCGCGTTCTGTCCGGACACATTGACATCCGTTGCCCCTTCAAGAGACACGCTGCCCGTGCGCGAACGCAGTACGACGTCGCCCACCGTCTCGAGCTGCGCACGCTGCGGATCCGCCTGCTCAACTACAGCGATCAGATATACGCGAGACGCCTCAGGACCACTGATCAGCACATGATCCCCCTCTTGCGGCACCAACAAGCAACTGGCGGCCAAGCGCGTGCGCCACTGGTGGCCATCACACTCGACAACAAAGCCACCGTCGTCATCACGATGCAACACCGTGCCAATTAAATGCACCGGATCGTAGACCGGATACTGACGTTTCGCAGCGGTATTCATGGCACGACTCCTTTCTATCAACCTTGACAGCCCTATACGGCGGGCCGCGCCCCCATGCGAGGCTTCCAGCGGGCGATATCGCCGCGCTGCAATGTAGACAACACCAATTCCGACATCATATTGATCGATACATGCCGGGCAAAAAATTGTTCCAGTACGGCGCCGAACAAATACGGACTGATGCCCGAAAACGCAGCCTCGTCGACTTGCATACTGATACGAACGCCTCGTCCGTACACAATAGGACCAGGCAGGGGCAGACGGTGATGCATCGGATCCGCACGCACGTGACGTACACCGCCTATGTGCTTACGCACGACAGGATCGGCCAGATTGCCGTACACATTCAACATTTCGCGCAGCGTCTGGGCGCCCTGCTCCGCGTCCAGGTCCATCAAACTCAGGTAGTTCAGACCCAAGTGGCTGATCAGATGCCACGTCGCAGCATGCTCTGCCAACGCAGCGTGCGGACGGGTCGGACCGTGCAGCACCTTTACCGCACCGACTGGCGCCGATACGCGCAAGGTGAAATCCGTATCCGTTCCCAGCGGCAACAACATCGCCAGATCCCGATTCGTGCACAGCGTATCCAGCGTCAGATGACGCAGTTGACCGGAAAACGGCACCTCATTCCGGTCTACGAGCGACACAAACACCTCGCTGCCGATATACCCCGTACGTGTGCCGTTGCGTTTTGCCTGCTCAGATAACAAGCGCGGCTCACGACGCGTCGAGTAATACGCACCGTAATCATCCGGGTCCGACCCGAGCGTCCCGTAAAACGGCCTGAACTCCTGCTCGGGCCGCTCTGCCGAGGCATGCCCCAACACCTGGGTTACCCCAAACACCTCATAGTCCAATGGGCGCGTACGATCCACGACCAAGTGGTATTCGCTCGTACGCGAGGTCACTGCAATACGATCGGCACGCTTGGGAAACAGATTGATGATAGGCGCACAATGCAACGCCAGATGCTCCGCCGCAATGGCGCCTTCCAGTTCCGGCGCCGCAACGGAAAACAAGAACGTCAGATCAAAACTGCGTGTCTCGCGGCGAGTACTTCCCGACAAGGGCGGCGTACGCAAGCCGCGTTTCAGATCGTTCACACTGAAAAACAGGAAGCGGCGCGGAAATGCAAAATATTCCTGCAGCAAACGATACCCTTGAAACACGCGGGAATCGGCCGGCAGCAATGCCTGATCGTCGTCAAATCCCTCATGGCGTATCGACGAGGGAGACAGCTTGTTGATCCAACTGACCGGCCGCTGCGTATCGTGCCCCAGCACCGCCACGGTATGGCCCATCAGGATTTCCAACAAGCGCTGCATCTGCAGATCCTGGCCCGCCAGGTGAAACACGAGCTGGTCGAGATCCATGTCTTCCAGACGCACACCGCCGCAGACCTCGATGCGAATTCGCAAAGCGCTCAGCACGCGGCTATTGCGTCCGCCCAATCCGAGCCGGGCCAAGGGCAGATCCGGCGGCGTCCCCGTGAACTCGGCCTGCGTCACACGCAGCGGCCACAGACGCACCTCATGGCCCGTCATGAATTCGCACGGTGTCTGCTCGCCGCGCGGCACACGTCCGCGCAACAACGTCCCTCGTGGCAGATCAAAGCCGCGGGCCAGCGTCCCCTCGTTCATGCTGGGAGAGAACTGCACCACCGCCATCGCAGGCGTAGGCGCGAGGTAATTCGGATACACCACCTCCAACAGGCGCTGCGAAAACCGCGGGAACTCGGCATCCATCTTCAGATGGATACGCGCCGTCAGAAAGCTAAACCCCTCAAGCAGCCGCTCGACATAGGGATCCGCCACCTCAGTGCCATGCATCCCCAGACGACCGGCGACCTTGGGGTACATCTGGGCAAACTCGGCGCCCATTTCCCGCATGTACACCAACTCGCGGTTGTAATAGTCGAGCAAGCGCGAATCCATCAGGCAACACCCCCCAGGTCGCGCAGGTCCATATGACCGCTTTCCAGATCAATATCCGTACGAAACAGGAACTCCATGGGATGCGGCACGCACCACAGCATGCCCTTGATTTCCAGGCTCAGCACATTGTGATGCTCCAGCGTACCGGTATCTGTCACGCACCGGACCTCGACCGACGAATCCAGGATACGAGGCTCGAACGCCGCGATCGCATTACGAATCGAATCCTCGACGTCGATCCAGTCGATCTCCGACATGCGCTTGCCTGCCATGGCCCGTACGCCGAAATTCAATGTCGATTCCGGCACAGACGGATACGACGATAAATCATCCGTGGTCTGTAAATTGACGGTATTGAGCAGCCAGCGCAGATCTCGCAGCACGGCAACCCGCAGCTCATCATGAGTCAGCATCGACGCTTCGCGAGGCTCCTGCCGTTTGGATGGATCGTTATCCATCAAGCGATCCAACAGCGACGGCTGCAAACGATCCCGAGCCACGCGCTCACTGCGCGGCAACTGCTCCCAGGGACGCAGGCTCGCCGTCGACTCAGATACTGCCATCAGCGCATCTCCAGCGACCGGATATCCAGCAATGCGTATTCCCCCTGATCGGTCATCCACATTTTTTGCCCCACGCCGGCATACATCTCGCCTTGCAGGGGATGCCAATCTGTCATTCGACCGAGTTTCACCCCGTCCGGCAAATCAGCGAATACTTGTCCCGGCAGGGCCGGATAGCGCGCGGGGATCAGGCCGTATTGGGTACGGCCTTCGTCGAGCGTCACTTCCGCTTGTGCCCACACCACATCGCACAACCCTTCGGGTGGCAACAGCCGCACCTCGCGCAACGCCGAGAACGGGAGCCAGCCATAACGCCCCGCCGACATGAATTCAAAAACCGGCCCCAGACGACTGTCGCCATCGCTGATCCACTCGAACGTCGCCGCGGCATCATCCATGGACACCGTCAATGTCCCGGCTCGGGATTCGGCCGCCTCATAAGCACGTTCACGCAATTGCGCCGCTTCCTCCGGCGCATCAGCATCACAACTCAAAGCTCTCCATAAATCAGCGAACCACGAGGGTGCCTCACCAAACGCGGCCGGCTGTTCCTGGCCGATCAACACGCGCTCGCGTTGACGTTCAGCGGCAATCGCCTGCTCATACAAGATGGCAGTAGGCTGCGCCTGCGCATTCAACTGGGCAGACAACTTCAATTGTTCGGATGCTCGTCCCCAATCACCCTGCACAACCATCAACTGGAACAACTGCGCCCGCAAATCAGCGTCCGCCGGTTGACGACGTATCTGGGACTGGATCGTCTCCAGATGCTGGGACAAGCTGCTTTCACGCAACGCAACGGCAGGTCTGATCATAAGAAAGCACCGCAGACAGAAAACAAAGTCGACGGTCGATCCGAAAATCGCCCGTCGCCATAAAACAAAGAGACTCCACCACAACACACTTCCCGCAGTGGCGCCAGCTCAAGGGAGCAAGAGTTGACGTGGACGGACCCGACACCGAAACGCCAGGCCCGTACCGACGGCTTAACCGACTTCCTGGTTCTTCTTGATATCCCAAGCGACCACGCTTTCCGCGCCCTTGCCGCCTTGCTCCGTCTGCTCCCAGTATTGCTGTTTGACCTTGGCAGCTTGAAAAGCGAAGTTCACCGTCACGGACTCCTGGTTCAGTTCACCCGACAATTGCACGGACGACACCAGTACGTCTTCCAACGTGATCTTCGTGTATTCAATCTGCTGGCCGCCAGCCTTGCACACCGACAACTCAATCTTGCTCAGGTGTTTGCCGCTGGCGCAATGCTTCATGACAGCCGGAGCGGCCTTGTCAATACGCGCCACCACGTGCAAGTCGTTGAAACTGGCTTTTCCAGCACCCAGGCCTCCGCCGCTAGCCATGTTGCCGGGCTGTGTGGCACCCCACGAGAACGAAACGATATCGGTCCAATTCTTATGATTGGCATCCTTCGACTCGCCGTTGGCACCGTCGATCTTCATGAACATGTCAACAGACACTTCTCTCTCCCTAAGTTGCTGTCACGGCACGAAGTGCCCTGAAAAAAATGCCCATCTCAACCATCATTCTTTTTCAAGGATGGCAGCTTGGACACAAGACGCAGCGACACTGTCAGCCCTTCCAACTGATAGTGAGGCCGCAAGAAAAACTTCGCGGAGTAATAGCCGGGGTTGTCCTCGATCTCTTGCACCTGGACCTCGGCCGCCGCGAGCGGCTTGCGTGCTTTGGTCTCTTGGGACGAGTTCGCAGGATCACCATCGACGTAATTCATGATCCAGTCATTGAGCCAGCGTTCCATGTCATCACGCTCACGGAACGAACCAATCTTGTCGCGCACGATGCACTTCAGATAGTGCGCAAAACGGCAGCAGGCAAACAAATACGGCAGGCGTGCCGACAGCTTGGCGTTGGCCGACGCATCGGCATCGTAGTATTCGTGCGGTTTTTGCAGGGACTGCGCGCCGATGAACGCCGCAAAGTCAGAGTTCTTGCGATGCACGAGCGGCATGAAACCATTCTTGGCCAACTCGGCCTCGCGGCGATCGCTGATCGCGATTTCGGTGGGGCACTTCATGTCCACGCCACCGTCATCGGTCGGGAACGTATGGCATGGCAGATTTTCCACCGCGCCGCCCGACTCCACGCCGCGAATCGACGTGCACCAACCGTACAACTTGAACGAACGGTTAATGTTGGCCGCCATGGCATACGCCGAGTTCGCCCACGCATAACGGTCGTGATTCGCGCCGTCGGTGTCTTCTTCGAAATCGAACTCATCGACAGGATTCGTGCGTGCCCCATAGGGCAGGCGTGCCAGGAATCGCGGCATCGCCAAGCCGATATAACGCGCATCCTCCGACTCGCGCAGGCTACGCCATGCAGCGTATTCCGTGTTCGTAAAGATCTTCGTCAGATCGCGCGGGTTCGCCAGTTCTTGCCACGAATCCATCTGCATCACATTGGGCGATGCACCTGCGATGAACGGGCAATGCGCTGCGGCGGAAATCTTCGCGATTTCGCTCAGCAGCTCCACATCGGGCGGGCTGTGGTCAAAATGGTAATCGCCCACCAGGCAACCGATCGGCTCGCCACCAAACTGGCCGTATTCCTCCTCGTACACACGCTTGAAGATCGGGCTTTGATCCCAGCCCACGCCTTTGTGACGCTTCAAGGTACGGCCCAGTTCCTTTTTCGAGATACACATCACGCGGATCTTCAGCAACTCGTCCGTTTCTGTGTTGGTCACCAGATAATGCAGACCGCGCCATGCCCCTTCCAGTTGCTGGAAATCAGCATGGTGCATGACCAGATTGATCTGATCCGACAGCTTGCGGTCAATCTCGGCAATGATGGCCTGAATCGTTCGATAGGCATCTGCCGACACCGCCACACCGCTGTTTTCCAGCGCTTGATGCGCCAGCGTACGGACAGCGTGTTCGACGGCCTCGCGGGCCTGCTCGGTCTTGGGTTTGAACTCTTTCTTCAGCAACGCGGACAGGCCATCGGCCTCCAGCGTTTCAGTGCTGCGGGCATCTGCGTGTTTGGCTACTGCAGTCATCGCGATCTCCGTTATCGTTTATTTCGCGGCCGGATCAGATTCGGACGTATTGGCGTCCGTCGTCGGCGCATCCGGATTCGGTGCGGCAGCCAACGCATTCATCAGAGCGGGGTTTTTCAATACCTTGCCGATCAATTCCTCGGCACCTGTTTTCCCATCCATGTAGGTCAACAGGTTCGCCAACTGCGTACGAGCCTCCAGCAGCTCGTTCAATGCGCCCACCTTGCGCGCCACCGTAGCAGGCGAAAAATCGTCAATGCTCTCGAACGTGATATCCACGTTCAGATTGCCGTCGCCGGTCAACGTATTGGGCACCTGGAAAGCCGCGCGCGGTTGAATGGATTTCATGCGCTCATCGAAGTTATCGATGTCGATATCCAGAAACTTGCGTTCGGCCACATCAGGTTGAGGCTCCACAGACTTACCGGCCAGATCTGCCAACACGCCCATCACAAAAGGCAGTTGAATCTTGCGCTCTGCACCATAGATTTCCACGTCATATTCGATCTGCACGCGCGGGGCTCGGTTACGTGCGATGAACTTCTGCCCGCTGCCTTTTAGTGTCGTTACCATGTGTGCTCTCCTGTCCAGCTATATGTGTGCCTGCATTACGTCACCTCAGTTGCCAGGTCCGCCATTGGCGTCCCTGGGTAACCAGGCCTCGAACTGCTCGAGACCTTGCGGCGCCAGATTTTTAACAATGTCGTGAAAACTCATGGAAATCAACTGCTGCGCCCGCCGGATCAAATACGGTGCCGGATGACTGGGCTCATGCACTTCAAAATACGCGCAGACCTTGGCCAACATCGCCGCAGCTTCTTCGCGTGATTGAATCTGTGCGTCTTGCCAACGCATCACGGGCGCTGGCGCGGCATGCGATGAGGCGGGCTCTGCAGCGGCCTTTACGGCAACCTCACGCTGTGCCGTAGCACTTGCGTCCCCAGTTAACGTGTCCGCACTGGTCATGGGGGCGTTATCACCCAGCACCTGCATCACCACATCCAGCGTCCGCAGGATGCCCGCGTAATCCGGCACCCATTCTTGCCCAAGCTTGTCCGCGACTTGATTCTGGATGCGGCGCAACGCCTGTACGGCAGCCGACAAGGCAATCAAATCTTCATCTTGCTGCAGCCATGCTTGACGCAAATGCTCGATCAGGCGTGTGCGGCCGCCCGGATAAAAATCCGGATCCGAACGGCTGCCGTCCAGCAAGGATTCGGCATCGCGCAACGACAATTGCCCGTGCACGCCATTAACCAATCGGCTGGAACGCGCGCTCCGCGCGCCGCCGGCATGATCCCCCAGCGATACCAACGCATTGATGCGCGGCATCGGATCGTTATCGTCCACACTATCCAGACGAGGATGCACCGCGTCCCAATAACGCTCCAATGTGTCCGCCACCAATGTCAGGCCATCGGCATAACCCGGCAGACCACGAGCCTCTGTCCAGGCCTGCGTCAAATAGCCCATGATGCGCACGTCGCGCGTCCGGTCCAATAACCCGCGCGCCAGCCTTTCGACTTCGCGCCAGTCAGGCGGCTGGGCCGGAATGATCGTCGACCCGAATTGCTGCTCGCTACGCTCGACCGCAGCTTGCTGCAATTGCAGAAACTCGGCGTCGTATTCCAAGTCTTCGCCGCAAGGCAGACGTGGGTCCAGAGCGGTCAGAATATCGGCAAATTCCATAACTATCGTTCATATCCGGGATTACCCTGAGCCTAAAATAGGCCATCTTCGCTTATCTCCCGCAGAAGTCGGAATTCTAGGCATAGCCTGTGCGCATCCCAATGACACCTAACAGCTACTGTTTTTTCTTACGATTCATTAACAAATAAGAAAATCTTCGAACAAATTCCACACTGCTAATTTCAATATATTGAAACAATACTGCCACGTCACAACAGCCCCCATCACCGCAAATCACCGTGTTTTTGCAGTGCCGAGTCAGCCTTATTTGTGACACTTATTTTTAATTCTTTCTTTTAATAGAGTCCCAAGGGCCGCAATATTTTTATGGCTCTAATTAAGGCCATAGCTTTGCTTATTTTTGCGGCGACGCAACAACAGGGTTTACCCCGCTTTCCTCACTCCAAACCCCTGCTTCCAAAAAATCAAATTGCTGAACTGGAGCGGTTCGGAAAACATAAGCCCCCTAACAGGAGACAGTATGCTTTTCCATCGCCCTATAAATATTGCTTTGTCGGCGCTCGCCTTGTCCTTTTCCATCGCATCGAGCGTACAGGCCGCAGACTATCCCTCCCGCCCCATCACGCTGGTCGTTCCCTTTGCTGCAGGCGGGCCCACTGACGTCGTCGCCCGTTCGCTCGGCGCTGAACTCGGCAAAATACTCAAGCAACCCATCGTCGTAGAAAACCGCACTGGCGCGGGCGGCACCGTGGCAGCCAACTATGTCGCCAACGCTGCGCCTGACGGCTATACGTATTTCATCCACCACAATGGCATGGCCACCGCCACAGCGCTCTATCCCGCGTTGAAATACGATCCGCTGACGAGTTTCGAGTACGTCGGCGAAGTCATCGATGTGCCCATGACCTTGTTGGCCCGCAAGGATTTCCCGGCCAGCAACATGGCCGAATTCATTACCTATGCCAAAGCCAACGCCGACAAAATCAACCTGGCGAATGCCGGCCCGGGTGCAGTCTCGCAACTGTGCGGCTCACTGCTGCAACAAGCGCTGGACGTGAAATTCACTACCATTCCGTACCAAGGCACCGGCCCCGCCATGTCGGCCCTGCTGGGCGGACAAGTCGACGTGCTGTGCGACCAGACCACGCAGACCATCCCTCACATCCAGGCAGGCAATGTGAAGTTCTATGGCGTCACCACACTGAACCGCATCTCTAAACTGCCAGATGCTCCCACCCTGAACGAACAAGGGCTCAAGGACTTTGAGGTGAAGGTGTGGCACGGCATCTACGCGCCGAAAGGCACGCCTGCCGCAGACATCGCCATCTTTAATAAAGCGCTCAAGGCCGCACTCAAGTCGCCTGAGTTCACCGCAAGGATGGCCGATCTGGGAGCGGAAATCGTCTCGGAAGACCGTCAGACGCCCGAGTCCCTCAAAAAATGGGTGCAATCCGAAATCAACAAATGGACACCCATCCTGAAAGCCGAGGGCATTAACGTCAACTGATAGCCATCGTGACACGAACTTCGGCCCGGGCACATCGCCCGGGCCGAAGCATCTGTCCCGTCATGCCTTGAGCTGATCCCGTATCGGCAAATTGCGAATACGCTTGCCTGTCGCGGCAAAAATCGCATTACACAAGGCTGGCGCAAATGGCGGCACCGCGGGCTCGCCTACGCCACCCAACGGCACATCAAAGCCGTGCTCAACAAGATGCACCTTGATCACCCGCGGCGCCTCCGACATGCGCGTGACCTCATATTGGTGAAAGTTCGTCTGGTTGGTGCGGCCCTTGGCGAACGAAATCTCACTGCGTGTAGCCAGGCTTTGCCCCATGATGCATGCGCCTTCGACCTGGGCACGCACCCGGTCGGGATGGACTTGCGGGCCACAATCGACGGCTACGTCCACTTGATGCACGATGAGACTGCCGTCCTTGCCGACCTCGACCTCTACCACCGTGGCCACGTAGGTCACAAAGCTATACGACACCGCCAAGCCCAGCCCTCGACCGGCTGGCAGCTCGCGCCCCCAGCCCGCGGCTTTGGCAGCCACCTCGACCACATGCCGCATACGGCCTGTGTCCAGTGGATAAATCATGGGCGATTCGCCATAATTCCAGCTGTCGGACATATCTGGCGGAGAGATCTTGCGCGCAGGCCCGATGAGCTCTAACAAGTAATCCTTCGGATCGCGTTTGAGCGCATGCGCCATCTCCGCAACGAAACTCTGCACCGCAAAAACATGCGGAATATTCGACACGGAGCGGAACCAGCCTATCCGCGTATGGGCAGGCACCGGCACCGACTCGACCCGAAAATTCGGGATGGCAAACGGAATATTCACGGCCGACATACCCAGCTCGAAAGGCTGCTGGCCCTGCGCATTCGCGACAAAGGTCGAACCTATGGTCGGCGCGGCAGTGCGATGCAGCCATGCGACGGCCTTGCCGTTGGCATCGACCCCAGCCTCCAGGCGTTCGACCGATACGGTATGGAAATAATCATTGGTGATGTCATCCTCGCGCGACCAGGTGACTTTGACCGGTTTGCCGTCCATGGCACGCGATAACAACGCCGCTTCGACGGCGTAATCCGACTTGGACTTGCGGCCAAAACCGCCGCCCAACAGTGTTTGATGAACCGTGACGGCCGAGATATCCAACCCCAGCTGCTTGGCCACGTTCTCGCGCGTGCCGTATGGCGACTGCACACAGGCCCAGACCTCGCACTTGCCATCGGCCACACGCGCCGTCGCCGCAGGAGGCTCCATGGTCGCATGCGCCAAATGAGGCAGGTAATATTCCGCTTGAATGCGTTGTGCTGCGCCCTCCAGGGCTTTCATCGCATCGCCATCATTGCGCACCGCCGGGGCCGGTTTATTCGCCCCCTCGCTCAGGGTCTTGCGAAACGCCTCTGAATCGTAGCTCGCGTTAGGGCCATCATCCCACTCGATTTCCAGGGCATTACGCCCTTTCATCGCCGCCCACGTATCGGCCGCAACAACCGCCACGCCACCCAACGCGGCAAACACCGGCGGCATCGGACCCGCAGGAATCTCCACGACCTTGAGCACCCCCGGCACTTTCAAGGCGGCATCGGCCTTATAGCTCTTGACCTTGCCGCCCAGTACCGCCGGCCGCGCGACCGCGGCATACAGCATGCCATCCAGGCGGGTATCGATACCAAAATGCGTCGTGCCGGACACCACGTCCTGAATATCGACGCTGCGCGTGCTTTGCTTGCCGATATAGCGGAACTGCTCTGGCTTTTTCAACCGCAATGCGTCGGTGGCCGGTACCGGCAGCGCAGCGGCTGCCTCGGCGAGCTCTCCATAACCGAGCTTGCGTCCGGAGGCTTCGTGCAGGACTTCGTGATTGCGCGCCACGACCTCGGTCACAGGCACATTCCATTGCTTGGCTGCCGCGATTTCCAACATCGCTCGCGCTGACGCACCGACACGCCGCATGGGCTGAAAGAAATGCCGCGTACTGCGCGAACCATCCGTGTCCTGATTGCCATAGCGCGGCTCATCGCCTGGCGCCTGGATCACACGGACTTTGCTCCAGTCGGCCTCAAGCTCGTCGGCCACCACCATCGGCAAACCCGTCCGTACCCCCGTACCCATCTCGGCGCGATGCGCGATGATCGTGACAATGCCATCCTTGCCGATCGATACGAACACCAGAGGATCGTCCACCGTACCATGTGGCATGCCGTCGGCGCCGTACTTCTTTTCTTCTTTAGCGGCCTCTGCAGCACGCAC
This sequence comes from Bordetella tumbae, assembly GCF_054780995.1. NCBI lineage: Bacteria > Pseudomonadati > Pseudomonadota > Betaproteobacteria > Burkholderiales > Alcaligenaceae > Bordetella > Bordetella tumbae. The sequence continues at coordinate 1,027,458 of NZ_BAAGVG010000018.1, read as the reverse complement.
CATGCCGCCCGCGCCCACCATCAGCACCAGACCGGTCAACGCGCCTGCCGCTTTCATCCAATCGCGCCGGCCCGGCGAGGCCAGTTGATCCGCACGAGCCATATCAGCCATCGCTCCGGACGGCTGCGTCATCAAATGAGCAAAATGGTTCATTTCGCGGCTCCTGTGCTGGCGACCTGTTTGATGGCCACTTCCTTGATCGCAGCCCGGATGCGCGGATAGGTGCCGCAGCGGCAGATATTGCCGCTCATGGCCGCGTCGATGTCCTCATCGGTAGGTTTCGGGTTGCCTTTGATCAGCGCGGTCGCCGACATGATCTGGCCCGACTGACAGTATCCGCATTGGGGCACGCCGATCTCTACCCAGGCTTCTTTGACAGCTTTGCCGACGGCGTCATCGCCTATTGCCTCGATGGTCGTGATCGGCTTGCCGGCCGCAGCGGCGACCGGCGTGATACAGGAGCGTATCGGTTGACCGTCCAGATGCACCGTACAGGCGCCGCACATGGCCATGCCACACCCAAATTTCGTGCCGGTCATTCCCAGCCGGTCACGTATCACCCATAGCAACGGCATATCATCGGGAACGTCTACCTCTTGGGATTTGCCATTGATCGTCAGACTAGCCATACGAGCTCCTTGTTCGGCAAAGACACGCACTACGAGAGATGTCTGCCGAGTGTACTCGGGTTGGCTATCAAATCAAGGATTCGTGCAACGCAGCAATCCGGCGCTGTGCGTCCATCGCGCCCACGCGTGCCAAGGGCTGCACGGACGTTGAGCCCGCTATCTGGCGCCCGCGCCGCGCATCGGATTGCGAACTGTTTTCCATTGCTGGCAAGATACGCTCGAGTGCTCAGCCTCGCGCTGAAAAGTGCAGTTGGTCCCTGCCTGGGCCGTTCCATTTTCAAATGGAAAGGCAAAGTCGTATACCGCGGGAACTACCACGTGCAAAGCACGGTTATGAAAACCCATTTTGCCGTTCTCGACAAAACGGGCCAGCCCTTCTTCGTAGTAGTCCGGGCCGTTATCAAAGATAAACGGCCGCAACACGGGACGCTGATCCCGATCGACATAGACCCAGCCGTGCTCGTCCTGGATCAACGCGTGACCATAGCGGTCGAATTCTTGCTCTTGGGCCATGACCGGCAGCGTCGCTGCCATCAGCAGCACAAACACACCGGCAGATCGAAAATTTCTCATCATGGCGACAGCATACTCGACCGCCCGAAAGCCTGGCCTGCATCCCTCCAACGCCGCCTGCGGATGCACCCTCTCAATGCATCCGCGAGCTCACTCGCCATACGCAGCCCAGGTGTCACGTCACTGGCAAGACTTCGCGCACTGACTGCGCAAACCGGTCAATGATCCTGTCGATATCTGCCGGCGTGCAGATAAACGGCGGCGCCAACAGTGCATGGTCACCTCGAACCCCATCCACCGTCCCGCCCATGGGATACACCAGCAGGCCATTCTGCTTGGCCGTCGCCTTGAGTCTGGCATGGGTCTTTTGAGCAGGGTCCAGCGTCTCTTTGCTATTGCGGTCAGCCACAAACTCGACGCCCACAAACAAACCCCGCCCCCGCACGTCTCCGACATTCGGATGATCTGCCAGCGTGGCCTTGAGCCCGGCACGCAATTGTTCGCCTCGAGCCAGGACGTTGGCCAGGAGATTGTCTTCTTGAATCACACGCTGCACTGCCAGCGATGCGGCACATGCCGTCGCGTGACCGATATAGGTGTGTCCATGCTGAAAGAAACCGCTGCCGCCCACAATGGCATCATAAATACGGTCAGTACATAAGGTCGCGCCAATTGGCTGATACCCGGCGCCCAGCCCCTTGGCAATGGTGATCAGATCCGGCACGACACCATCTTCTTCGCAGGCAAACAGATATCCCGTACGCCCCATCCCGGACATCACTTCATCCAGGATCAGCAATACGCCGTATTTATCGCACACCGCCCGAATACGTTTGAGATAGTCCCCTACCGGCGCCAACGCACCCGCGGTAGCCCCCACCACTGTCTCAGCCACAAAGGCCGCCACCGTATCCGACCCCAGCTCCAGGATCTTGGCCTCCAGCTCATCGGCCAGCCGCTGCGCGTATTGCACGTCGCTTTCACCCTCCCGGCGTTCGCGGTAGGGATAGCAAGGCGACACATGATGCGCCGGCACCAGCAATGGCAAAAACGGCTCGCGCCGCCAGGCATTACCGCCAATCGCCAACGCCCCCAGCGTATTGCCGTGATAGCTCTGACGCCGCGCAATGAAATGACGGCGCGATGGCTGGCCAATTTCCACAAAGTATTGCCGCGCGAGCTTCAGGGCTGCCTCGACCGCCTCCGAGCCTCCCGAGACAAAGTACACATGATTCAAATCCCCCGGCGCCGATTGGGCTAATCTGTCGGCCAGCGTCTCCGCCACCTCGGTCGTAAAGAACGACGTATGCGCGTAGGCCAGCGACTCCACCTGCTGCTTGATCGCATCGATCACAACAGGGTGGCCATGTCCGAGGCAAGACACCGCCGCTCCACCCGATGCGTCGATATAGCTTTTGCCGTCCTGATCGAACAGTTCTATCCCTTTTCCGGCAACAGCGACAGGGAGTTTCTGCTTGGGCTGACGATGGAAAACGTGCGTCATGGTCGGATCTCTTTGTATGAAAGCGGTAGCGGATGATATTTATTGCTACGCGCGATGGGCCGGGACAGCATCCTTCAGCCAGTATATGAATTCTTTTTCCTCAAAGCAACACTTGTTTCATAAACCCAGATACAAGGAACAAATGAATCATCATCTTTACCAGCCCAGCGTATCGCGGTCAGATCACACATGCCTGGATGCAACGGTGCGGCATTTATGCAACAATCGTTTCACCCCAACGGCATCCCATCTATGCGCTCCGACAGCCCATCCCCACCCGAATCGCTGGATCAACTGATTGATCATTTGCGGCAGGTGTTCTCCGCGCTCACTCCGCAATTTCAAAATGCGGCACGTTATCTGCTCAATCAGCCGACCAACGTCCCTGTCTTGTCAATGCGCAAGATCGCTGCTGATGCCCGGGTGCAGCCTGCTACGCTCGTGCGGCTGGCTCAGCATCTGGGCTATTCGGGCTGGCAAGACCTGCGCGAGGTTTTTGTCGACGCCTTTCACAGCAGCTCTCAGCCTTATGCCCAGCGCGCCCGCAAAATCATCGGCACTGGCAAAGCAGCGCGGCTGCAGGCCGAGATACTGGCAACACAATTCCGAAATCTCGAGCGCACCAGCGCCCAGAACACAGAGACCCTGCCCGTTGCCACCGAGCTGCTGACTCGCGCCACAAACGTGTATATCGCAGGTTTTCGTGCGAGCTATCCCATCGCATTCGGCTTTCACTATGTCTATCGACTGTTTCGCGGCAGCACATTTCTCATCCGCAGCGACGCCGGCACGCTTGAACTAGAACTCCGTTTGCTTACCGCCAACGATGCCATGGTCCTGATCAGCTTCGCCCCGTATTCACAAGAAATCAGCCAAATTGCGCGCACCGCTCGTGCAGCAGGTTGCAAGATCGTGGCGCTGACCGACAGCAAGGTCTCTCCTATCGCGCTGGATGCGGATTGCACGCTTGTGTTCTCTACGGACAGTCCATCGTTTTTTCCGTCCACAACCGCGGCTACCGCTTTGACCGAAGCCCTGCTCGAACAACTGCTCGCCAAGAAAGGCAAAGGCGCGATCAAAGCCATCGAGCACGCCGAAGGCCAATTGCATCATTCAGGCGCTTATCTTCCGACACGCCGTCCTTAGCCTGCGCAATCGTTCAGCCTTCGCAGGTTTTCTACTCTGGCCGTATCCCCTTCGCACGGCATTTGCTCATAAGCAGTAGATTAGAACGAAATCTTCGTTTGGCATCCCGACGCCTGCCCGTAGAGTTTTGAGCTATGCATCGCGCATGCGTCGACGCCTTTGTCTCCGGCACAAGGGCCAGACGTGTCCGCATTAGCTGCGTTCACCTCGTTTCGGAGATGCCCCATGAATGATCGCTTGAACCGTATTCACGCGTCCCGCTCGGCAGCCGTCAAAGCCACGCTGGATTACCCGGTGATAGACACCGATGTGCATGTCAACGACTATGCGCCGATTCTCGAAGACTATGTTCAACACTACGGCGGCGCCAAACTCGTCGACTCGTTGCGGCGTGCATTGGGGTCGCGCTTTGCCACCAAAAGCAATGGGCGCGACTGGTATGCCCAGACCGCGGAGGAACGTCAATACCACCGCACGTTGCGCTCACCATGGTGGGCACGCGTCACGCGCAACACACTGGACCTCGCCACATACACGCTGCCGGAATTACTCTACGAACGTCTCGCGGAACAGGGTGCCGACTACTCCGTGTTGTTCCCCAACGACGTGCTGGCCCCGCTGGCGGCCCGCGATGACACTCGCCAGGCACTGCATCGTGCCATCAATCACTTCCATGCCGATCAATACCGCAAATACAGTGATCGGCTGACCCCTGTAGCCGGAATCCCGCTCAATACCCCCCAAGAAGGCATTGAAGAACTGGAGTTCGCCGTCAAGACATTGGGACTCAAGGTCATCAACATCGCCGGTGGCGTGCGACGTCCGATCAAGGCAATTGCCGAAAAATACCCCGCCGAGCAGTTTCCCGATATTGCCAAGCATGCCCACTATATTGATTTCTACGGCATCGACAGCGAGTACGACTACGATCCGTTCTGGGCCAAGGTCGTCGAGCTCGGCGTCCCGGTCACGACACACTATGGCAGTCAGGGCTGGACGGGACGGCATTCGATCAGCAACTACATGTTCAATCACATCGGCCATTTTGCCGATGGCTCTCAGGCATTTGCAAAGGCCCTGTTCTTCGGCGGCGTGACGCGACGTTTTCCAGGCTTGCGCGTCGCGCTGCTGGAGGGTGGCGCAGATTGGGGATCACATGTCTACACGCACCTGGTCGACCGGTGGGAAAAACGTAATCGGCACGAGGTTCAGAACTACAACCCCGCTAATGCTGATCTCGACCTGCTGAAAGACTTGTTCGAACGCTACGGCGCAGACTTCATCCGCGGCCGGGACATCGATCCGTCGCAGCTATTGCGTGACAGCCTGGGCATTTCGGCCCTGCCCCATAGCCGTGAGCCCCAGCCCGACGAACTCGATGACTTCGCATTGGCAGGCATAGAGAAAATCGAAGACATACGCGATCGCTGGGTCAACAGTTTCTACTTCGGCTCAGAAGCAGACGATCGTACGGTGGCCTCCGCCTTCAACGAAAAAGTTCATCCGCTTGGCGCCAAGATCAATGCGATCTGGTCCTCCGACGTGGGGCATTGGGATGTTCCGGACCTGACCGAGCCCTTGGCAGAAAGCTGGGATCTGGTCGAACAAGGTGTCTTGAGCGAAGCCAATTTCAAAGCCTTCGTTTTCGGCAATCCCTACCGGTTCTATACCGAAGCCAACCCGGCATTCTTTGCCGGGACTGAAGTCGACCGCAAACTGACCTCGACCTCGCAAGCCCGCGCGGCTTGATGTCATGTCTATTCTCCCCGGTGTGACCACCGGGGATTTCTGGAGTATCTGATGAATTTTCTGTCCACCCTGGTAGCGCGCGCAGCGCTGGCGCTGACGCTGACCAGCGCTGCCGCCAGCGCACATGCCGCCGACGTTATCCGCATCGGCGTCGCGACCGCCGGCGGCGGCGATCCCATCACCTGGGGCGGCTCGCCCGGTGGTGTTGTCCGTGCCAACCAAGCATTGGAAAAGGCATTCCAGGCCGACGGCGTCAAAGTCGAATGGTTGTTCTTCAAAGGCGCCGGCCCCGCCGTCAACGAAGCACTCTCGAACAAGCAAATCGACTTTGCCTATCAAGGCGACCTGCCTTCCACAGTCGGCCGTGCCAATGGACTGAAGACCAAAATCCTATTGGTCTCAGGCGCACGCAATAATCTCTATGTCGTCGTGCCGCCAAACTCCAAACTGGATAGCATCGAAGACCTGAAAGGCGAGCGCGTCTCGATCTTTCGCGGCACCAATGGGCATCTGGTCGCCAACAACGTGCTTGCCGCGCATGGCCTGACCGAGCGCGATCTCAAGGGCGTCAATCTTGATTCCGGCAGTGCTCAGGCCGCCTTGGTATCCAATGGCGTTGATGCCGCCTTTGGCGGTTACGAGTGGTTCAAGATTCGCGACCAGGGCCTGGCGAAAATCATCTACTCCACACGCGGGCAAGACCCAGCCTATACACGCCAAGCCTCGTTACTCGTACGCGAGGACTTCGCAACCGACAACCCCGCGCAGGTACAGAAAGTTGTCGATGTCTTCGTCGACGCCGCTCATTGGGCATCGGACGAAAAAAATCGCGACGCGCTTTTCAAAATTTGGGAGAAAAGCGGTGTGCCCTATACATCCTGGGCCGCCGAGTTCGACCAGCAAAGCCTGGCCTCTCGCAATTCGCCCATCGTCGATGACTTCATCATCGCGCGTTACAAGGCGGTTGCCGCCGATGCACTCAAGCTGAAGCTGATCCGCCGGGAGGTCTCGGTCGATGACTGGTTCGACACCCGTTATCTGGAACAGGCCCTCAAGAACAAGGGCCTGGACCAATACTGGGCGTACTCCGATGCCAGCGGCAAAACCATAGCGACGGCCGCACCGAATCAGGTCAGCGCTCGCTAGGAGACGTGCCATGAGCATCCTGACCTTGCCCAGACGCCATCTCGCGTCAGCGCACGCGCCTGCCTGGAATACACGTGCGGCGATCTGGTTTATTGCCCCGTGGTTATTACCACTGTCTCTCTATGCCCTATGGCACTTGGGTGCAGAGCAAGGCTGGATCTCGCCCCAAGTCCTGCCTCCCCCTTCGTATGTGTGGGAAACCCTCAGCGATCTGACCACCAGCGGAGACTTGTGGCTGAACGTGAAGGCGAGCCTGCTGCGTGTCTTGGTTGGCTTTGCCGTCGGCAGCCTGCTTGGGTTGACACTGGGAACGGCCATGGGCCTGTGGCGTCCGCTGCAAGCCTATCTGCTACCGACATTCAATGCGCTGGTGCAAATTCCAGTGCTGGCCTGGCTGCCGTTTGTGCTATTGCTGGTCGGCATCGGTGAACCGCTGAAATACATCCTCATTGCCAAGGCGGCATTGGTCCCCGTCACGCTCAATACCTTGCAGGGATTCCGGCTTGCCAGTCCCGCACTGCGCGAGGTCGCCCATGTATACCGCTACACACGGCGGCAGGAGGTGCTGGAGGTCGTCCTGCCGCTGGCCACTCCCACCATCTTCACCGGTCTGCGGCTCGGTTTCACCAAGGCCTGGCTGTCGTTGGTCGTCGTCGAACTGGTCGCCTCCAGTGAAGGCCTGGGCTATCTCATCGTCTATGGCCGCCAGCTGTTCCAGCTGGACCTCGTCATGGCCGCAGTCATTGTGGTAGGTGCCATTGGCTACCTCATTGATCGTCTGCTCGACTGGTCAGAAGCGCGTTTCATCGGCGCCCGCGCCGCGTCGCGGCTGGGCACCCAAGGAGAAGCGCCATGAGCAACGCTGCGACAAACACCAACGGCGCCACTCCTGTTCCGCTTGACGACAATGGCGATACGCGTCGCTGGCGAGGCCTGGTATTGCCAGTCGCTGCCATCTTGCTGTGGTGGGCGTTGTCCCGCGCCGATCTCGTCAACTCGGCCCTGCTTGTGTCTCCAGGAAAAGTCCTGGCCACGGCCGCTGACCAGATCACCACAGGCAAGCTCTGGCGTGCACTCGGCGCCAGCCTGACACGAGAACTCACGGGCTTTGTCATCGGCACATCGGCGGGCCTGCTGCTCGGCGCACTGCTTGGCGTCTCTCGTTGGTTCAATAGATTAGTTGGGCCGAGCTTCAATACCTTTAAGCAGATATCGCTCTTTGCCTGGATCCCCTTGATCTCGGTGTGGTTCGGATTGGGTGACACCGCCAAAGTCGTCTTTCTCTCATTGGCGGCGTTGGTGCCGGTCGTCGTGAACACTTGCGACGGCATCCGCAGCACGCCAAAACCCTTGCTCGAAGTCGCCAAAGTCTATCGCTATACACCCGTACAAACGTTCTTTCACGTCGTACTGCCTGCCGCCACACCCGCGATCTTCACCGGTGTTTATCTCGCCTTGATCTATTCGTGGTTAGCCACCATCGGCGCGGAATATCTGCTGGTCGCGGGTGTCGGCATCGGCAACCTGCTGATCGAAGGCAGCGAGCATTTCCAGATGGATCTGGTGATCTTCGGCATGTTCGTCGTGGGCTTGGTCGGTTGGCTGATGAACGCCCTGGCCCGCCACGTCGAGCGCCGTCTCGCGCACCTGCGCGGTGCCGCGCAATAACCACAGGAACGTATATGACCGAATCTGCAACGTTGGAACTCGATCTGGACCTGCATGGAGTAGGAAAACGCTACGCCAGCGCACAAGCCGCGGGCGGCGTACTGCAAGTCCTGCATGGGATTGACCTGAACGTCCGCTCAGGAGAATTCGTCGCCGTCGTCGGCGCCAGCGGCTGCGGAAAATCCACGCTCCTGCGCCTGATACTCGGGCTGGAAGATCACTACGATGGCCACATCACGCTAGGCGGCACACCCGTGCAAGGCACCGGACGCGAACGCGGCATCGTCTTTCAGGATCATCGCCTCTTTCCCTGGCTCACCGTCGAACAGAACATCGCCGTGGGGCTGCGTAATTCCCCACATACCGCGGCACAGAAACGCGATCTGGTGGCCGAGCACGTCGCGCTGGTGGGCCTGGAAGGTTTCGAGCAATCCTATCCTCACCAGATCTCGGGAGGCATGGCGCAACGCGTCGCCATTGCGCGCGGGCTCGTCAATCGGCCGCGCGTGCTGCTGCTGGACGAGCCGTTTGGTGCGCTCGATGCCTTGACACGCGCGCGTCTGCAAACCGAGCTGCAACGCATCTGGGAAAAAGAACGCATCACGATGATCCTCGTCACCCACGATGTCGAAGAAGCCGTCTTTCTGGGCGATCGCGTCGTGATCATGCAACCTCATCCGGGCCGCATCCACCGCATCGTTCCCGTGCCGCTTGCCCATCCGCGCAACCGCAGTGATCCTCGATTCATCCGCATCCGCGATGACGTTCTTTCGGATTTTCTCGCCCCCGACGGCGCGCCGGCAGAGGCCGACAGCGTCCCCGCTGAACAGACTGATCTCTACTTGCGCCCCATTCCCTCTTTAGCCTCACTGCAAATGGCTTGGTGATCTCTCCTTAGTCCCACGACATACACCCATACGGAGCCACGACCGTGACCACCTCTCCCCGGCAAATCAAGCTCGGCGCATTTCTCATGCAGACCGGGCACCATATCGCCGCCTGGCGCCACCCGGATGCCCAAGCAGATGCGGGCGTCAATTTCAAACATTACGTCGAGCTCGCGCGCCGTGCCGAGGCCGCGAAATTCGATGCGGTGTTCCTTGCAGATTCCGTTGGCGTACGCAATCGCAACATCGACTCATTGTCGCGTACCGCGCGCAGCGATCATTTCGAACCACTGACGCTGCTATCGGCGCTGGCCGCCGTGACTGAACATATCGGCCTGATCGCGACCGTCTCGACGACGTATAACGAGCCCTATCATGTCGCACGCAAATTTGCATCGCTGGATCAGATCAGTGGCGGCCGATCAGGCTGGAACCTCGTCACCTCCAGCGGTGAAGGCGAAGCGCAGAACTTCAACCTCGACGCTCACGTCGATCATGCCCAGCGCTATGCCCGCGCAGCCGAGTTCCACGATGTCGTACTCGGCCTGTGGGACAGTTGGGAAGACGATGCCTTTGTGCGTGACACGGAAAGCGGCGTCTATTTCGAGCCGGAGAAGCTGCACCCTTTGAATCACCGCGGCGAACACTTTCGTGTGCGCGGCCCGCTGAACGTGGCACGCTCTCCGCAAGGCCGCCCCGTCGTCGTGCAAGCAGGCGCCTCGCCTGCCGGCCGGGATCTGGCCGCTCGCACCGCAGAGGTGATCTTCGTCGCGCACCAGACCTTCGACGAGGCCCAGTCGTTCTATCGCGACATCAAGCAACGCGCAAGCGACTACGGCCGCGACCCCGATCAGATCAAGATCATGCCGGGCATTTTCCCGGTCATAGGCCGCACACAAGCCGAGGCCGAGGAAAAATTCGCCCGGCTGCAAGACCTGATCCATCCCATCGTAGGTGTGCAACTGCTCTCGAATATGATCGGCGGTTTCGATCTATCTGCCTATCCGGTGGATGGCCCTTTGCCAGATCTGCCTGAAACCAATGGCGGGAAAAGCCGCCAGCAGTTACTGATCGATCTCGCTCGCCGGGAAAACCTCAGCATCCGCGACCTTTATCTACGCATTGCCGGCGCACGCGGACACCAGCAGATTGTCGGAACTCCGCAAAGCGTGGCCGACCAATTACAGCAATGGTTCGAAGAAGAAGGCGCCGACGGTTTCAATATCATGTCTCCATGGTTGCCCGGCGGACTGAACGACTTTATTGATCTCGCCTTGCCAGAACTACGCCGCCGGGGACTGGTGCGCACGGAATATCAAGGACACACCCTGCGCGATCACCTTGGGTTACATCGGCCCGAGCACCGCGCTGTGGTCGGCCGTCGCCTGAGCCAGGCGGCTTGAGCGTTGGCACAGCCGACCGTGAATGATGCGAAGTTCGACTAGCCGCCAGTAACATGGGCGCTAGTCGCCTCACGCCGCCCTGCTTTCTACACCTATACCCATCCGGCAACATGCACCACGCTCAACACGCCAGCGCCGCAGGCGATCAATAACAGCGGATTCAATCGTGTTCGCATCATCAACACTGTCGCAATCACGGCAATTGCACGTGCCCACCATCCGCCTTCCAGCGACATGAACAGCACATACACTGCCGCCAAAATCATTCCGGCCGCGATGGGCCGCAGCCCCGCCTCCAGCGCCAACTGCCAGCGCGCGCCCTGGTGGCGCCGCCAGACATACGCCACGGCATAAATCAGAAACGCCGTGGGCCCGAAAATCGCGATGGTAGCGACTACCGCGCCCCAAAGACCACCAACGTCCCAACCGATCAAGGTCACCAGCAACGATCCTGGCCCAGGCGCGAGCCGTGCGATCGCAAAGGTATTCAAAAACTCCTGCGCCGTCATCCACTGCTGTACATCCACCACTTGCCGATGAATCTCGGCTACAGTCGCCTGTCCGCCTCCAATCGTCACCAGCGAAAGCGGCGCGAAGACTCCCCAGAGTGTCCACAGGATATTGCCCATATCAGGCCTCCTTTTTCAGCAGGCGGACATATTCGATACCGACACTCAGGACACCTTCGCCCAGCACCACCCACAGCAGCGGCCATTGCAGTACGCCCACTGCGACAAATGTGGTCACCACGAAAATCCAAGGCAACACTCGCCTCGGCACCCGGATCGCTGTCGTGATCGCCATACTTGCGGACAAGCCAATCGCGGCGGCCGCAGCGCCCGCCAAGGCAATGTTGGTAATAGAGTACTCAGTCAGCGCGGCAAACACCGTCGCCAGCAGGATGATGAAGATCGCCGGAGGAACAATAATCCCCATAAACCCCGCGACTGCCCCCCGCGCGCCGGCCAGCCGGTAGCCGATCCAGATCGCCATATTCTTGACATTGACGCCCGGCAGCGCCTGAGACAACGCCAGACCGTTGAGGAAATCCTCTTCGCTCATCCATTTCCGGTCCTGGACGAACTCGCGGTAAAACCAACCACTCAACCCGCCGCCAAAACTCGACAGTCCGATACGGGAAAAGATCAGGAACAAGCTCCATGCGCTCGGCCTGGGCTCCACATCGACATTCTCAATTTGCATGATAGGGACGCAAAATTGGCACGCCCTCGGATTTCACAGAGAACGGCGCCTGCACAATGGATGCGCGCATTATGACGCGAGGTTGATAACAAATACCTAAACGCCGGGTCAGCTCTCTTCTCGAAACCGGTCCAGACGCAAGCGCCCGCGTTCGTCCGTCAACCGATGCACTGCTCCATAGGCCGCCCCCATGGCGGCCATGCTGCTTGCGCCGCAAAGGAGAAACATCAACAAAATCTGGTATTTGGCCGCGTCCGTCGGATCCATGCCCGCCAGGATCTGGCCGGTCATGATGCCGGGCAGCGTGATAATCCCCGCGGCGGCCATCTGGTTGATGCTGGGCACGATGCCGCGGCGTACGGACTCGCGCAGCAAGGTGGAAAATGCCTGGCGCACCGTCGCCCCCAACGACAGTCGGGCCTCGATCGCCAAGCGCTCCCGTCTCACGCCGGACAAGACGGCATCCAGCGCCAGGCTGGCCGCGTTCAACGCACTGCCCAGCACAATCCCCACCAGCGCCACCACATAACGCGGGTCATACCACGGCGTCGGCTGCACCGCCGTATTCGTGATGAAAAACACGCAGATCAACGTCGCTGCGGTTACCGCGACGGCGCTGATGACGAGGTTGCCATGCTGTATCAAACGAGCCTTGGGACGCGCCGCTACCTCACGGATCGCCAGGGCCATCATCACGGCAATAATCAATAGCGTCAGCCAGGGATTGGCATGCGTGAAGACTACACGCAACAAATGCCCCACCAGCAGCAACTGCAATACGGTACGAATCGCCGCCCAGAGAATCTGCCGCTGCAAATTCAGTCGTAGTACGAACGATACGCCCGCGCACAAGACGACCAGACAGGACGCGATTATCAAGTCCGATGCGTGCAAAGGAATCACGTCCATAGAGCCTCCAGCCTGCCTGCTTCCATGCGGAACCCCCGATGCCCCATACGATGGGCCTGTTCCTGGTTATGCGTCACCAGCACAATACTCGAACCCTGCTGCATACCGCGTTGCCACTCTTGCTCAACCAACGCGGTCGCCTGCTCATCCAGGGCTGCCGTGGGCTCATCCAGCAACAACACGCGTGGCTTCAATAACAGAGCCCGTACCAACCCCAACCGTTGCCGCTCGCCCGTCGACAATTCCAGCACCTGCGCATCGAGCTTGGCAGCAGGCAAGCCCAATCGCTGCGCGATGACCCGTGCGGCGTCCAGATCCGCAAAATGCGCTGTGACGGCATCATCCCACCAACCCGCCTCGGCCTGGCAATACACCACCTGACGCCGCCACTCATAACCTCTCATCTGCATGCGATCGCGGCCATCGAGTTCGGCAGACCCCTGCCCTGGGTCCAGGTCGGCGATTTGGCGCAGCAGCAACGATTTGCCAGAGCCGGAAGGGCCGACGATGGCGACACACTCCCCGGCAGGGATATCAAGCGTGACCGGCGCCAGCCGTGAGTTATGCAACCCACGTAACCGCAGTACAGGGACCGTGTCGCTGGTATTGTGGAAAAGGACGCGATCTGGCGCGGCGGACGGCGAATGATGAACAGATTGCGGCATAGAGGGAAACAGAGGCTGATGGCTACCGGAAGCCTATCGGAACTTGCGGCGGCTGACAGGCGAGGCGATTCGTCAAAGTTAGCTAAGATAACGCTTTTGCTTCGCCTATGCCATGTTCCAGCTCAGCCAACTGCGTTGCTTTGTCGAAGTCGCCACCGAATTGCATTTCGGCCGAGCGGCCGAACGCCTGAACATGACGCAACCTCCGCTCAGCCGGCAAATCCGCCAGCTGGAGCACGAACTAGGCACCGCGTTGCTCGAACGCACGCGGCGCAGCGTGCGCCTGACCGCGGCCGGGCGGGCGTTTTTACCCGAGGCGCGCGATATTCTGCAGCGCTGCGTCACAGCAACCAGCAAGGCCCGGTATGCACTGCAAGGCGAGGCTGGGCGGGTTGTGCTGGGTTATTCGGCTGGTGCGAACTATGACCTGCTGCCACGCGTGGTGGCGGCCGCGCAGCAGCAATTACCAAACATTGATCTCGAACTGCGCGAAATGGTATCCGATGATCAGTTGGAGGCTTTGCGCACGGAACGCATCGACTTGGGGCTTATCCGCCTGCCGGCCGATTTGCAGGGCCTGGAAATGACCTGTGTCGTGCGCGAACCCATGTCATTGGTGCTGCCTCGCGCTCATCCACTGACTCGCCGTCGACGCGGTCTGCAGCTGGATGATCTGCACGGTGAGCCGTTCATCATGTACCAGCCAGGAGATGGCCGCTATTTTCATGAAATGCTGCAGGCGCTATTTCACGAAACTGGCGTCGCGCCGCGTTTCATGCAGCATGTGCGGCACACCCACTCCATGATCGCACTGGTCAACGCAGGGATAGGCTTGGCGCTCGTCCCCGCGTCCACGGCGCTCATGCGTCTGGACAACATGACCGTGCGCGACATCGATCTGCCGGACCACATTCGTGCCGAGATGCATCTCGTCTGGCGGCGCGGCGGAGCCATCGCCAACCCGGCGATGGAACGCATGCGGGCCCTGCTCATCGAGCAGGGCCCGCTCAACTGAACTACCGAATCAATCAACAGTGATGTTGCCGTCACGGATCACTTTTTTCCAACGCTCGGCTTCCGCTATCTGAAACTGCGTCGCACTATCAGGACCATCGGCCACCACGTCAAAGCCTAAACCCGACATCTTCTGGCGAAACTCCGCCGATGTCAGCACCTTATGCAAGGCAGCCACCAGTTTCTCCTTGACCTCGGGCGCCAAGCCCTTGGGTGCGGCAATACCTTGCCAGGAATACACATCCATCCCCGGCACGCCCGCTTCACCCGGTACCGGCACATCCGGGAACAATGCGGATCGTTCCGCTCCTGTCACCGTGATCAAACGCAAACGATTGGCTTGGATGTGCGGCGCTACCGCACCCAGATTCGATACCAGGACTTCCGCATGGCCCGCCATCGTATCGGTAATCGCGGGTCCGCCGCCCTTGTAGGGCACATGAATGGCCTGCGTACCGCTATTCTGCAAGAAAAGCGCCAAAGTCAGATGTTCGCTGGAACCAGAGCCTGACGTTGCAACCGGCACATTGCCCTTTTCCGCCTTGAGATGCTCGATCAATTCGGGCAAGGTCTGAACAGAAGACGACGGTGTCACCGCAAAAGCGTTCGGGGTACGTACCGCGATGGTGAGCATATCGAAATCTTTGCGCGGCAAATAGCTCAGTTTCGGATACAAGCCCTCATTGATGGCCAATACGCCCAATGCCCCGATCAGAATCGTATGCCCATCGGGCTTGGCACGCGCCAGCTGCGTAGCGCCGATAGCGCCGTTCCCACCGGCCTTATTGTCCACGATCACCGTGGTGCCCAACGCTTCGCTCAGCGGCTGCGATAAATGGCGAGCAATCGCGTCCGACGAGCCGCCAGGCGCATAAGGCACGATGATCGTGAGAGGTTGACTGGAATAATCAGCCGCAACAGCGGGAACAACGTTGGCGCCGAACGCGGCAGCAACGAAAGCCGCCGCCAGGCGCACTACCCGGGAGGTATGCGATAAAACAGACATGAAGTCTCCTACTCCTATGATTGGATTTTGGGCGCACGGCAGCGACGCGCAGCAGCACGCCACGCCGTATCAAAAGACAGGCGTACCATCACGTCCGGCCTGCAGGATCTCAGGCCGGCGTGAACACCAAAGACAAGAAAGTCAGATCAAGCCCCACTGGCCGAGCAGGCGGCGCAACGTGTCGTCAGCTTCCGTGGAAAGGGGCCAGGCGCCCGGCGCGCGTACGGCGCCGCAGTCGTTACCCATCAACTGCAATGCACGCTTGACCACGGTCACGTTAGTACCGTTGCGTTCCATCGCGCGCAAGGCCTCGAATTCGGCCATGCTGCGAATCAGCTCCATGGCACGCGGATAATCACCCGCCTCGAGAGCGGCATGAATCGCGACCGAGCGCTCGGGCAGGACATTGATGAGACCCGAGGTAAAACCACGCGAGCCTACTGCGTAAAACGGCGGTGCCCAATGCTCGGCCAAGCCACCCACCCACGCGATATCACGCTCACGCGTACGTTCGATGATTTCCGCCAAGCGCAACGGCGTGGGCGAAGCCCATTTCACGCCCACTACGCCAGGGATCGCACACAGCGCCTCGACCGTATCCAGGCCAATCCCGTCATCACGCAGGTACAGCACCAGAGGCAGGCCATCGCCCGCCTCGGCAATACGCGTGACATACTGCACTACACCGCGCGGCGCCACAAAAGGGTCTGGCGGCTGATGCACCATCAATGCACTAGCTCCGGCCGCGCGAGAGGCCCGCGCCAAGGCAATCGCATCATGCAAGCTGCGCCCCACCCCAGCCAGCAACGGTGCGCGTCCCGCCACATGCTCGGCGGCGGCATGTACCATTTGTTCGGCTTCGTTGGTCGTCAGCCCGTAAAACTCGCTGGTGTTTCCGTTGGCCACCAACACATGCACCCCGGCGTTGATCGCACGGTCCACAATAGGCGCTAGGCGGGCGGGCGCCAATTTGTCGGCGTCATCAAAAGGGGTCACCAGAATGCCGGAAATCCCGTTCAGGGCGGCGCGCAGCTTGGTAGGGGCCTGACTCATGTTGTCTCTCATCTCGTTGACGGATCCAGCCGGGCGTACGCCCGGCTGGACTCTGGTAGATTGAACACCTTTACCTTCAAGCCGTCCAATGCGAAGAGGGTATGCAGTGATACAAGAATTGAATTACCGAAAAGGCACCCGCATGATCCCTACCCCACTCAAATGGATTGCCAGCATATTGTTTGGCCTGTTTGTCGGACGCGCGAGTTACGGCTTCATCCACCCGATTCTGTTTAGCGTATTTGGGTCCGCCACTGATACCACCAACGGAGCCGTGACGGATCCCAACGCCATTGACCATGTGTTGATAGCGGCCTCGGTCCTGGCGTTATTGGTCGCCATTGCCGTCGCCGCGTTCCTCTTGCGCAGCACCACCTTGTATCAGTTATTCGGCCGAGGCTGCATCCCTCTCGGCATCTCACTACTACTCGGTCTGCTCGCTGCCGTGCTGATGATGGATACCGGCGAACTCAGGGGCGAGGGAGGCAACGACGGCCGTGTCGCGCTCTTCTTCTGGTCACTGATTTTCGGGTTGCCCATGCTGATTTCTGGAATCGGGCTGACAATCGGCGGATGGGTATTGCTGCGAAAAGCCCGATGACCAACTGATCCACGCACATCATAGCTATCCGGCCATCATCGCCAATACGGATTGTTGCCGCCCGAGCAACATGACGCATCCCTAGTCAGGGCTACTGCCCTGCGTCTCTCATCGATACGATTTGGTCTCAAAACCCGACTCGCGTCAAAGGAGAGCATGATGGTGTCGCATGAACTCATCGCCCACTATGGCGTACTTGTGGTATTTCTCAACGTACTGGGCGCATCCCTGGGTTTACCCTTACCGGTCATGCCGACACTGATCACGATCGGCGCCAGCAGCGCGATCGCGACACCCAGCGCGTCGGCAGTGCTGCCCCAGTTGGCCATCATCCTGGCTGCCGCCGTCGCCGGTGGCGTACTGGGCGATCTGATCTGGTTTCAGGGAGGCAAACGCTACGGTGAACGAACGCTTTACACCGTGTGCAGCCTTTCTCTTTCCCGGGAAACCTGCATTGCCCGGACTGAAAACTTCTTCAGCAGGTGGGGCGTGCGACTGCTCATCGTTGCCCGCTTTGTTCCGGGGCTATCGCTGGTTTCTGTGCCACTCTGCGGAGCCATGGCGGTCGGATTTCGAGCTTTCCTGTGGCACGATTGCGCGGGTGTCGCCCTGTGGGCGTCGGCCGGACTGATCATCGGGGGAATTTTTGCGTCCCAGATCGAGCAAATTTTTGCCATGCTGTCCGATTTGGGCTGGCACGCACTGCTCATCGCTGGCAGCGCATTGGCGCTCTACATCCTGTATCGCTATTGTCGCCGCGCCATGATGGCCAGAACGCTCAGGAAAGCGCAAATCGGCGTAGAAAGCCTGCAAGAGTTTCTTGAGCATTAACGTGCGTACGTTGAGCGCATGACGACGGGCACACAACCGGGCGAGCAGTCGGAGTCATGTGGCTAGCCATGGCTCCGTGAGAGTTATTGGGGACACACTTGCCGTTTCCGTAGGGAAACCGCAAAATAGCGGCCGTTCCAGTCCACTTAAGCTCTGGCCGCGGCCCCATTCCCATGACCGACTCTACCAGTCTGTTCAATCGTCATCGCCCCCGTTTGCAGGCGATCGCGTACCGCATGCTGGGCTGCGTCGCCGACGCAGAAGACATCGTCCAAGACACCTGGCTACGCTGGCACGAAGCCGATCATTCGACACTGGACAACCCCGAAGCCTGGCTGGTCACCGTTACCACTCGGCTATCCATCGATAGCCTGCGCGCGGCCAAGGCCCAAAGAGAAAACTATACCGGCGTCTGGTTGCCGGAGCCGATCTTGATGGCGCCGCCATCCACCCCGGAGGAAATCCACGAGTTCGCGGACGACGTTTCGGTTGCGTTCCTGTTCATGCTTGAACGCTTGTCCCCCGAAGCCCGCGCGGCTTTCCTGATGCGCGAGGTCTTTGACATTGACTACGAGGATATCGCCCGGACTCTGGATAAGACCGAGGCGACTTGCCGTCAATTGGTTCGGCGAGCCAAACAACAACTGCAACAATCCCCCCCGCGCCATAAGGTATCGCGCGAAACGCATCATTGCCTGATGTTAGGTTTTGCCGACGCCATGCAGCGAGGCGATTTCCATGGGTTGTATGCCCTGCTCAATGACAACGCGGAACTGATAGGCGACGGCGGCGGCAAAGTGCCCAGTTTTGCCAGCCTGGTCGGTGGCAAACGCCTGGCCCAGCTGTTTTATGCCGGTCAGCGACGCTATGGCGATACGCTGCGGGTCGAGGTCACACTCGTCAACGGGCAATGGACATTGCTGCGCTATATCCAGGGCGCGCTGGAATCCGTGCAATCGTATGAGACCGATGGGCAACGCATCACCCGCGTGCTCGTCCAGCGCAATCCGGACAAACTCGCGCGCATCGCCGCCTCGTATTCCCCAAACTAACCCGCAGCGCCATGGCGATCTGCGCCCGGACATTGGTGCCGTCCGGGCAACATCGTGATCCCTTTCGCCCATCTACCGGCGTAACGCTCGCGCCCCTACGATGGACCTGCTCTCTCAACCAGCACAAGGACAGGTCATGCGCAATATCCTCAAGCACGGAATACTCGTAAGCGCCGCCAGCGCTCTGGTCACCACTATCGCAGTCGCCGCACCGCCTCACGGCGGCCATAGCGCCAGCGTGCCCGAGCCCGTCGTTACGCCGTTGATGACCAAGGCTTTGCCCGACCTCCCGGGTAAAGAGGCGTTGATGATTACGGTCGACTACCCGCCCGGCGCTGCCGACCCCATCCACCGTCACGACGCGCACGCGTTTGTCTATGTCCTGGAAGGCAGCATCGTGATGCAAGTGGAGGGCGAAAAGGAAGTCACCCTGACCCCGGGCCAGACTTATTACGAAGGCCCCAATGACCTGCACACTGTCGGACGCAACGCCAGCAAGACCAAGCCGGCCAAATTCGTCGTGGTGTTGATCAAGGCACAAGGCGCGCCGGCACTGATACCTGTGCAATAACCCCTCAGACGCCACGCTCCGAGTGGCGCTCAGCGACCTCACCATATCGGGGTATACCCGAGGATGATGCTCGTTTTGAAAATTTTTTCAAAAGTAACGTCACAAATCCAATAGCCCGCACGTCTTAGGGATATGGAAAACACAGCCTCCCCTAACGACGGGCTATCGGCCAGATCCGTCGAGAGTTCTGCGATCGCTGCATCGGGTACCGGTGCCGACTCGCTGGCCTACAGCTTCGCGACCAGCTACGCGGGCGTCGTCGCCTTTATCGCGGTGGCATCGGAAGGCAACTTTGCCAAAGCCGGTGACCGCCTCGGCATCGGCCGCTCCGCCGTCAGCCGCAGCGTACAAAAGCTGGAAGATCAACTGGGAACCAGGTTGTTCCTGCGCACCACGCGCAGTACGTCCCTCACTCGCGAAGGCGAACGGTTTTACGAAAACTGCCATACAGGGGTCAAACATATCGTGCAGGCCTTGGACGACATGCGGGAATTGCGAGAAGGCCCTCCAGCAGGACATCTGCGCGTCAGCGCCACCACTGGTTTTGGACGGAAAGTCGTGGCGCCATTATTGAAAGGGTTTCGCACGGCCTATCCCGACATTTCTGTAGAGCTGTTGCTCGATGATGGCCCGACTGATTTCACGGGAAGCCGGATTGACGTCTCGTTCCGTGATGGCCGCATGGAGGACAGTCAGGTCATCGCCAAACAGATCGTCCCAATGCAGATGCTGTTATGCGCCGCACCCAGCTATATCGCAACGCATTCGATGCCCACGGAGATTGACGACCTTGCCCAACATTGTTGCATCAATTTCCGGCTACCATCGGGCCGGCTCTACGACTGGGAATTCAAAGTGAATGGTTTGGCGCGCAAATTCACGCCCCAAGCCATGCTTTCGTTCAACGACGCCGATCTCATACTGCAAGCCGTCCTCGAAGGACAGGGAATCGCTCAAATGGCGGGCTACCAAGTGAGCGAATACCTGAAAAAGGGAGCGCTCGTACCCTGCTTGCCACAATACGCTCCAGACGATCGGGGGCATTACCTCTGCTACCTGAGCCGGCAACACCTGCCTGGCCGGATACGCGTCTTCATTGATTACATGACCGTCCAAATCCGCGCCCTGGATTTGCTGAGCGTAGACAATTTCCTGCTTAAAGGCTAAAGCGGGTCGTTTACGGTAACGACACTATGAATGCCCTGCCGTGCCATCTTGGCATAGGGGCATAAACGCTCGGCATTTCTCACCAGTTCTTGTGCTGCGGCCTTGTCCAGACCTGGTAAATGAACATGGACGTGCGCAGTCAGCGCGTGCAAGCCGTCAACCGGATCGCGGCCGAAACTCACTGATGCTTTAACCTCCACATCACGCAACATCACGCCTGCTTTCATCGCCAGCAGACTCAATACGCCATGGAAACAAGCCGCATAACCAGCGGCGAATAGCTGTTCCGGATTTGTCCCGCCTCCAGGACCATCCAGTTCAGTCGGCAGACGCAACTCGACTTGTAAAGCACCGTCATCGGAACGAGCAACGCCTGACGCTCGACCGTGCTCTATTTCGCCCCCTTGAACGGTGACATTGGCCGTATAGACCGCTTGGAAATCATCCCCGCGATACTTATCTAATAAGCTTAACGGCGGGGGCTGCAATTTAGTCATACTTATCTCATTTCAGATCGGAGAACGAAGGCGGTGGGCCATGCTAACACCTCCGTCACTCTCTCCAATCGACTTAGAGTGTCGCTCTCGATCGCCGAAACCAGGTCTCGAAATTGATAGCCCCCAAATGGGGATTGCGGACGGGTACGAGCGTATCGTCCTCCAGCAGGGCGCCGAAATAACGGGCCTGCAGATCCGCAATCACCGGACGAGCATCACCCGTATTGGCCAGATAACGCTCAACCAATGCAGCCATACGCACCTTTTCCGGACCGGCGATTTCAATGGTCCCGTTCACCGGCGCTGCCAGCGTGGCGTCTGCCATCGCCCTGGCCACATCGTCCGACGCAATAGGCTGCACGTAAGCCGCGGGCAGACGAATATGATCGCCTTCGGCGCCCGACTGCACGATGCCGCCCAAGAACTCGAAAAACTGCGTGCTATGGACGATCGTGTACGGAATACCACTGGCCTTGATCAATTTTTCCTGGGCAATTTTGCCGCGGAAATAACCGCTTTCCGCGAGCCGATGCGTACCCACCACCGACAGCGCCACATGATGGCGAACGCCCGCCTCGGCCTCGGCGGCGAGCAGGTTGCGACCCGACGTGGCGAAAAACTCCAAGACGGCTTTGTCTTCGAAGGATGGGGAATTCGCCACATCCACCACGACTTGCACGCCCTCGAGCGCCTCGGCCAATCCCTCGCCGGTAATCGTGTTCACCCCCGTAGCAGGCGATGCTGCGATGGCATTATGACCGTGCTGAAGCAGGATGGCGACCAACTTGGAACCGATCAAGCCCGTACCGCCAATGACCAGGATTTTCATGATGATGTCCTTAGCTGAGATTGGCTTTATCCAAGCCATAAGCCTTATCGGCCGACCCCGGCACCGTCCGGAAACCTACGTTCAGACGATTCCAGGCATTGATCGCCATGACGGAGAAACTCAATTCCGTCAATTCTTTTTCCGAATACTGCGTACGCACCCGCTCATAGATATCGTCAGGCACGCCCTGTGCCGGCAGGTGGGTCAATACCTCGGTCCATGCCAGCGCAGCGCGTTCACGCGGCGAAAACAACGTGGATTCGCGCCAAATCGCGACGTGGTGCAAACGCAGCTCGCGTTCGCCTTGGATCTTGGCCTGCTTGACGTGCATATCCAGGCAGAACCCGCAACCATTGAGCTGCGACGCACGGACATCGACTAGATTAAGAATCTCGTCTTCGATGGAGCCCGATTTCACGAGCATGCCGAATTCGACGAATTTCTTGAACAACTCTGGGGATTGCGCAAACGCGTTGATACGCTGACTCATGATGATTCCCTCGATAGGTTGGCGCCGCCCGCCCGGCGGCTTGAAAGCGGTCGTTGCTGCTATGCAGGCAACGGACAGCCACATCGTAGGAGGCGAGGGAATCTGCCGGTAGATCCGGCAAGGGGATCATGATGTTGATTGAATGGCACCAATCGCTGGCTGCATCGCAAGAAACCCATGGGGCGAAGCCCACCGCCAGTCGCGTCGGCTGCTTTATCGGATGAGGTCAGCGCACGCCATTATTCAAACCATTGAATAGTCATTGCAAATCTAGCCAGATTATCCAACACCAAATAACGAATAAAGTGTCTTTACGCCATTCCGGCAGCTAACCAAGGACATCAATGAACACCCCTTCCCCCTCGCGCGTCGCCCTGGTCACTGGAGGATCGCGCGGCATCGGCGCCGCCATCTCGGAGCGCTTGGCTGCCGACGGCTACGCGGTGGCCGTCAACTACGCGGGCCGACGCGACGATGCGGAACAAGTCGTGGCACGTATCCGCGCATCAGGCGGCCAGGCCCACGCCCTGCAAGCCGACGTCAGCGACAACGCCGCCGTCGGGCAACTGTTCGACGCCACTGAGGCTCGCTATGGCGGCGTCGATGTGCTGGTCAACAATGCGGGAGTGATGCATCTATCGGCCATTGCGCAGTTTGACGATGCTGCGTTCGATCGCCTGATCAACATCAATCTCAAAGGCAGCTTTAACGCTATGCGTCAGGCCGCACGGCGCGTGCGTGACGGCGGACGAATCATCAACTTCTCGACCAGTGTCATCGGTCTGAGACAGGAGGGCTACGGCGTCTACGCCGCCACCAAGGCCGCAGTCGAAACCCTGACTGGCGTGCTAGCCAAAGAACTGCGAGGAAAGTCGATCACGGTCAATGCCGTGGCCCCCGGCCCTACCGCGACCGACTTGTTTCTGGACGGCAAATCCGCCGAACTGATCGACCGGCTGGCCAAACTGAATCCGCTGGAGCGGTTGGGCACCCCAGCAGACATTGCCAACGTCGTCTCGTTTCTTGCCAGCCCGCAGGGATCTTGGGTCAATGGACAGACGCTGCGCGCTAACGGTGGAATGAACTGATACGTTGAACATCGCTGTGTCGCCACAGCGATGTTCGCGCAGCCTATTCCAGTTCGGCGCCCTTTAACTCGGGAATCAGCCAGATCGTCGCAAAGATATCGATCAGATAAATCAAGGCCAATGCGCCAATGGCAACACCAAAGGAATAAGACGAGGCCAAAGCGCCGATCACCAACGGGCTGAAGCCGCCCACTCCCCGTCCGATGCTCCAGAGCACGTTCTGGGCAGTTCCCCGCGCATGAGTCGGATAGAGTTCGGCCAATAGCGCGCCATACCCGCCCATCATGCCGTTGACAAACACGCCCATCACCACGCCGCCGATCAACAATGCTTCAGGTGAGGTCAGGGTCGAATAGACAAACACCATGACAAGCGCGCCGATCTGATAGCCGATAAATGTGGGACGCCGGCCTATTCGATCTGCCAACTGGCCGAAAATCCAGATTCCCACCAGCATCCCGATGATCGAAGCCCCCGTCCACACGGCCGATTTTGCCAGGCTATAGCCAAACATTTTCGACAAATAGGCCGGCATCCAGACAATGAGTCCGTAGTACCCGAAGTTCTGCACCGAACACAGAATGATCACGCCGATGCTGCGTTTCGTCGTCTCAGCATCACGGAACAGGGTCTTGATCGGGAACTCACGCTTTTTCTTCTTTGTAGAGCGCAGGAAGATTTCGGATTCGCCGATGACCTTGCGAATGATGAACGATCCCACAGCAGGAAAGAGGCCCACGACAAACATGCCACGCCATCCGATGTGAGGCAAGAGCAATGGCGTCAGTACCGCTGCTCCCAACACCCCCAATTGCCATCCCATTCCGACATACGACGACACGCGGCCACGCTTCTCTGCAGGCCAGGCCTCGATGGCGAGCGCCATACCGATACCGAACTCGCCTCCTAAACCCAGGCCCGCCAGGAATCGATACGCCATCAAGTCCCAGTAGCCGACGGCCAGTGCGCAAAGCCCCGTGAAGATCGCAAACATCAGGATGGTGTACGTCAGCACCCTGACCCGCCCGTAGTAATCACTGAGGATACCGAAACCGATTCCCCCGAAAATTCCGCCGATCAAGGTCGCCGTGACCAACGAACCACTTTCCGCTTCCGTCAGCCCGAGCTCGAGCCCAATGACATTCAGCATGAATCCGAGGATCAGGAGATCAAAACCGTCCATGGCATAGCCAGAAACCGCTGCGATCAGTGCCCGCATCGGACTGCTGCGTCCAGTGTCGTTTTGAGTGTCCGCATCATGAGGCGCCTGGGCAGCACTCAAGGCCTCGGTACCCGAGGTATTGTATTGACTCATTTATTTCCCTTTTTTTGTTGCCGGGCCGCCCCAAGACAAAAACACCCCCCTGGGGGGCAGCAAGCCGAAGGCGCGGCGTGGGGGCTTCGTTTGCCGCTGGCCGGCGAAACACTAGTCCGCCGGCCTCAAAGACACATAGATCAGATCTTTGGAATCGGCAAAGGCTCGCCTGCACCGGTGCGCTCCACGATGATTTTGTAGTGCTCAGGCCGGCGATGCTTGGCGAAATTGAAGACGTGATTACGGAAATTCTCGACCCACGACAAGTCCGCCGACGTCGCAATGACCTCGTCGTCTTCGGATATGGCGCGCGCAACAATCTCACCCGTGGGGGCGACGATGACGGAACCGCCAATCATGTGATGCCCGTCTTCCGATCCGCATTTGGCGGCGGCGGCGATCCACATCGCGTTCTGATAAGCACTGGCCTGCAGCGACACCAGATGGGTCGACATGCGCAAGTGCACGGGCTCGTTCCAATGAATGTTGACAGATGGTGTGTTGTAACCCAATACACCAACCTCTGCGCTCTGCAATGACATCACGCGCCACGTCTCGGGCCAACGGCGGTCATTGCACAGGCACATGCCAACACGTGTATCGAATGCCTCGAACACGGGAATGCCGACGTCGCCGACCTCGAAGAACTTCTTCTCCAGATGCTGGAATGGCGCATCCACCTTGTGATCGGAATGCCCCGGCAAGTGAATCTTGCGGTATTTTCCGATGATGTTGGCATTCGCGTCGACCAGGATACTGGTGTTAAAGCGTTCGCCGCTGGGAGTCAGTTCTGCATATCCCAGATAGAACCCAACGCCCCGAGCCTTCGCGGCGTCGAACAGCGGCTGCACATCCTTGTTCGGCATGGATCGTTCAAAAAAACGTTCGACGGCCTCTTCCTCGGTCATCCAGTAACGCGGAAAGAACGTGGTCAGCGCCAGCTCTGGGAACACGACGAGCTTCGCTCCTCTGGAGGCGGCCTCGTTCAACATCTCGACGAGCCTCTTTACCACGGCGGCGCGGCTATCGTTCAAATGCACCGGTCCCATCTGGGCAACGGCGATTCCCAAGTGTCTGCTATCACTCATACTTATCTCATTTAAAAAATGCACGACATTGAAAGAAACGTGCGGTACTGCGAAAAATTTTCATGCCCTTGAATGTCGGAGCCACGATGCTCAAAGCAACTTCCCAGGGTTCATGATCTGGTTTGGATCGATAGACTGCTTGAGCTGCATCATCAGATCCAGCTCGACAGAGGATTTGTAGTTGCGCAACTCATCGCGCCGCAATTGCCCGACGCCGTGTTCGGCGCTGATGCTCCCATTGGCCTCATCGACAAGGTCATGCACAAGGCGATTGAGCTGCCTCACGGCTTGCGACATTTCAGGTGTGGGCGTATCTAGCGGCATCAGCACATTGAAATGCAAGTTGCCATCGCCCATATGGCCAAAATTAATGATGCAGGCGTCGGGCATGACCTTTTTCACGGCGGCGTCCGCATCAGCCACGAAGCGAGGTAGCTTCGATATAGGTAAAGCGATATCGTGCTTGATCGCCTTGCCAGCCCGGACCTGCGCCTGGGAGATTCCCTCACGGATTTTCCAGAACGCCTGTCGTTGCGCAATATTGAGCCCGACGGTGGCGTCCTCGACGTATCCGGCGGCCATGGCTCGCTCGAGCGTCCCTTCCAACATCTCTGCCAGGCCATTCTCGTAAGTATCGGCCAGTTCGACCAGGGCATGGAATTTATGCGCATTCGCCAACGGCCGCCTTGCATCCGTGATGTGACGCATAATGAGATCCACCGAGGCTTGCGTCAGCATCTCGAATGCAACAAGGCGATCTCCGCAGGTATCCCGGCTCAATGCCAACAAGGCCAGCAGGCTTTCCATGCTATCGCAACCGACCCACGCCGCCACACGCGCCACGGGCTGAGGAAACAGCTTGAGTACGGCGGCGGTCACGACGCCGAGCGTCCCTTCCGAGCCGATGAAGAGATCCCGCAACGCGTAGCCAGTATTGTCTTTGCGTAACGCGCGCAGACCATTCCAGATGCGGCCATCGGGCAGTACGACCTCCAGACCCAGCGCCAGGTCCCGGGTATTGCCATAACGCAGCACCGCAACGCCCCCGGCATTGGTCGCCAGATTGCCCCCTATGGTGCAACTGCCCTCGGACCCGAGACTGAGAGGAAAATAACGATTCACCTCCTGAGCCGCCTCTTGAACATGCGCAAGCAACACTCCGGCCTCTGCGGTGATCGTATTATTCAAGGGATCGACTTCTCTGATGCGCCGCAGCCGCGACGTGCTCAGAATCAATTGCGCACCGCTCTCATCAGGCGTGGCCCCGCCACTCATTCCCGTATTGCCTCCCTGGGTCACCACCGGAATGCGTGTTTCGTGACAGAGACGCATCACCTGCGCGACTTGCTGAGTACTCGCTGGACGCACCACCGCGCAACTACGGCCGTGCCACTTCTTCAGCCAGTCAGTGTCGTGATCGTCTTTTTGCTGCGCGTCGCTGACGAGTCCCGACTCTCCGACGATTTCGGATAAGCGCTGCAAGAACTGGGACTTGAGGTGGGGGATGGATCGGCTCATGCACTCACCATCCCAGGCGCAGGCGTCCCAGCGCCATGGCGACGGTTGCCTGGCTGGGTTCGACGACGGGCAACCCGACGGCTTGTTGCAGCGATTCGCGATAGCGCGCCATCCCGGCGCATCCCATGACCAGCACATCGGCCCGATGCTTGTCTCGCAACGACTTGCCGGCCTCTATCATGGACGTCAATGTCGCCTCGCTATCGGACAATTCCGCTACCGTACGCCCGATCGCGACTTCGCCTGCCACACGGTCGCTGATCCCCATCGCGGCCCAGGCCCGCATATGCCGGGGGATTGAAACATCCAGGATGGCAATGACGCCGAACGTCCGACCCAAGATCATCGCCGCCAAAGCCGCCCCTTCGCTGATACCCAGCGACAAGACATCCGGGATCTCCCGCAGCGAATGCAGCCCGGGATCGCTAAAGCATGCCGTCACAAATCCCGCTGCATCCTCTCGGTGCTGCTCGGCGAACTCCCGCACCAGCACGGCGGCCAGATCAACGTCGCGCTGTGTCTGAATCCCGGGCGGCCCCTCTTTCAAGGTCACACACTCGATTATCGGCGCATCGTCCTGGCGCAGGATATCCAGCGCAGCGTCAATCCCGGCAGTCACGCCTGTGTTGCTATTTGGATTGATCACATAAAGCGTTTTCTTCATGGTTTGTCCTTTTGGGCCGTCGCTTTCGCTTATCAAGCCAACGCCTTTTCCTGGCGCGCGATCAGACGTGTCAGTTCCTCGTGATCCCGTGCGTCCAGAACGGGGCCGGGCTTGCGCACAAATGCCGAACGAATCGCGCCACGGCGACGCAACGTTTCCTTGCGCAAAGCCAGGCCGATGCCGTACTGGAATTCATGACGCAGCAGCGGCAGATAAATGTTGAACAGATCTTCAGCGGCTTCGGATTTCCCCTCGCTAAACAGCTGACATACCTGAACCAACATCTCGGGAAACGCGAACCCCGTCATCGCCCCATCGGCGCCGCGCAGTATTTCCTGCGGCAGGAACAGTCCGCCATTGCCGACCAGAATGCTGATGCGCCGCCGTCCGCTCGTCTCACTGTCATGCCTGACTTGGCTCAACTTGCGCATGCCGGGAAAGTCTTCGTGCTTGAGCATGACCACCTGCTCGAACTCGTCGATCAGACGATTGATGACCGATACCGAGGTATGCACACCCGTCGCCTGCGGGAAATCCTGCAGGCAGATCGGTGTGCCTCGCCCCAGCAATTTCGCAATATTGGCGTAGTATCCGTAGACCTGTTCGTCAGTCTTCAGATTGGGAACCGGGGCGACCATGACCCCCGCCGCACCCAGATCCATGGCCTCCTTGGAGAGCCGTTCGATATGGCGATTCGACGAATGGCTCACGCCCACTACAACCGGCACTCGAGCGTCAACGCGTTTGAGGATGCGTTCCATCACCAGGGTTGTTTCCGCTTCGCTGAGCTTGGGCGCCTCGCCCATCATGCCCAGGATGGTAAAGCCGGTCACGCCTTTCTCAAGATAAAAATCGGTCAGGCTGTCGATGCTATACAGGTCGACCTCGCCCTGGTCATCAAACGGCGTCGCGGCAATGATGTACACGCCGCTGGCCTGCTCTGTGAGGCGATGCGATTGGGTAGCCATAGGTTGAATCACTCCAAAAAATCTTGATCAGCCCGCTCAGGGCGTAGTTTCCCCACGAGGACGTATCAGTGCGTCCTGAAATTCGTGAATTGGTGTCTTTATCGTCTAGCGCGACCGCCTATGCTCCAGCCTGCCCAGCCAGCGGGTCAGGGGCCACAACAACACCAGATACATCAGCGCCGCGAGCACAATGGGCGACGGGTTGTAGAGCAGTGCCTGAGCATCTCTGGCAGAACGCAGCAGCTCCGGCAGCGCCACGACACTGGCGATGGTCGTCAACTTCAACACCTCGATACTGTTGCCCACCAGATCAGGGAGCACATTACGAGCGGCCTGCGGGACCAGGACATAGCAAAGCGCCTGCCAGCGCGCCAAGCCGGTCGAGCGAGCCGCCTCCATCTGCCCTTTCGGTACGCCCTCGAGGCCGGCGCGAAAAACCTCTGCGTAATAGCTGGCGTTATTCAATACAAAAGCGATGACGACAGCAGTCAGCTTGTCCAACTCAATCCCGAGAAACGGCCAACCAAAGTAGACCAGTATGAGCAACACCAACGGAGGAAACGCGCGAAAGAAATCGATATAGGCAATCACTCCCCATCGCAGCCATCGGCGGCTGGATTGCGTGACGATCACCGCCAGCACCAGACCCGATATCGCGCCAAGCGGAATCACGATGGCCGACAACCAGACGGTGGTCCAGAGGCCCTTCATCAAATACGGAAAAACATCCGCATAAAGAGGCAGGTTAAAGAAATTCTGGATCAGGCTTTCCATAGTGTCACCCGGCGCTCAGCATCGAACCCAATTTCTTTCCAACCATCTGGATAGAATCACCAGTGGCAGAAAGATGACTACGTACGACAACGCTGCCATCATCAAAGGGGTGGGATTTCCGGACAAGCTGCTTGCGCCTTGCGCCGCATTGAGCAACTCGTTCAGTGACACCACCGATCCCAATGCCGTGTTCTTCGTGATGGAAATGATGCGATTGGTCAGAGTGGGTACGGCACGCCGCAGCGCCTGCGGCAGCACGACCCATCGCATCGCGGACCACCATGACAAGCCCGTTGATCGCGCCGCCTCCATCTGGCCGTCAGGCAATGACGAGATTCCCGCCCAGACACTCTCTTCGGCATAAGCAGCCAGCACCAGAGAGAGCGCAAACCACGTCACGAACAACGCCGACAGGGGCAAGCCCACCTCGGGCAGGCCGAAGTACATCACGATCAGGATCACCAAAGGCGGCAACGACCTCAACACATCGGCAAACGCCACGATCGCCAACGTCAGGACTCGGCATTCCAGCGCTCTGAGTATGGCCAGGGCCACGCCCAGAACAGTGCCTGTCAGCACTACTGCCAGCCCGGTTCCCAACGTCACCGCTGCACCGACAGCGAGCGCCGGCAGATACTGGACGGCGATATCGACGTTGAAAAACGTAAAGAAAAATCCGCTGGACGTTCCCATCAGTGAACGAGCCTATTCGCGTAGCGAGCCAGAAAGCTGCGGGTTCGTGTCTCTTTCGGATGTTCGAAGATGTCGGCCGCGCTGCCTTGCTCTACAACGATCCCGCCATCCATAAAGACGACTTTGTCCGCGACAGCATGCGCAAATGCCATTTCGTGCGTGACCACCAGCATAGTCATTCCGCTTGCGCGCAGCTCTCGCATGACCTCCAGAACGTCTTCGACCAGCTCCGGGTCCAGCGCACTGGTCGGCTCATCAAACAGGATGATCTGGGGCGCGAGCGCAATGGCTCGTGCTATGCCGACACGCTGTTGCTGCCCACCCGACAGCTGTCCCGGCATGGCATCTGCCTTATGTCCCAATCCGACGCGCTCCAATGCCGACATGGCGATCCTGCGTGCTTCGTCCGTGCTGTGTTTCTGCACTTTGCACAGCGCCAGCTTGACGTTATCCAGCGCATTCAGATGGGGATACAGATTGAACTGTTGAAACACCATCCCCACATCCTGACGCATCCGGTTGATATCCGTCTTGGGGTCCAGGACATTATGGCCGTTGGCTACGATGCTGCCTGAGCTGGGGACTTCCAGCAGATTGCAGCATCGCAACATCGTGCTTTTCCCGGACCCCGAAGGGCCGATCACGCACACGAGTTGTCCTTTATTCACCTGCAGGTCTATGCCGCGCAACACCTCGGTCTGACCATACTGCTTGCGCAGGCCGGAGATCTCAAGAATGGCATTGGTACTCATGACATACCCCTTAGTTCTCGTCTGCTGCTCAGGCGCACTTAGGCTGTACCGGTGCGGGGTCGTAGCCCTCCATATCGGGCACACCCGTTCCCGGCGCGATGCGAACGGCGGCATCTTCTGCCGCGGGCTTGAATCCGAACCACTTCTCCGCCAGCTTCGACACCGTTCCATCCTGCTTCATGCATTTCAGGACATTCGATACCTGGAGCCTTCCCTCCTGGTCATCCTTGCGAAATGCCAATGCCCATACCAGACCAGTCTTGATGGTGTAGCTGGTCACCAAGCGCGGGTTCTGCTTCGCCACCCAGGCGACCACGGTTGTGCCCGCCAGATTGAAATCCGCGCGCGATGCCTGCACCGCTTGAACCGCATCCGCATTGCCGCCATAAACGTCATAGCGAAAGCCATATTTCGCGGCATTGTCGTGTGCCCAGGCCTCGTAATTGGAGCCCTTGTTCACGGCGATCACCTTGCCCTTCAATTGCTCCAGAGACTCGAGGGGCGGCTCATTCTTGCGACCGAGAAACGTGTAGTCCGTGTCCAGATATCCCTCTGTGAACAGCAAGGCCTTGGCGCGCTCTGGTGTCACGGTGACCGGTGCAATCAGAAAATCGTATCGGCGGCTGTTCAGCCCCGGCACCAGCCCGGAAAACTCCGCCGGTTCGATGGTGATTTCACGGCTCAGGCGTTTTGCGATCTCTTTGCCGAGATCTACATTGAACCCCTGCAGCCCGCCCCCTAGACTGGCCATCGCGTGCGGCGCGAACGTCGCGTCCACGGCCGTCCGTATCGGCGCGTTTTGCGCGGCACTCTGGCTTGCCAGCCCGACTAACAACGAACTTCCGATCAAGCAACTACCAAAAAACAGTTTCAGACCTTGCATGAACATCCCCTTGTTCTGTCAGGAATTCACCGGAATACCGGCTTGTGTGAAACTACTCAGTTGCGGTTGCGGATTTCAGCCCGATAAATTGACTGAATATTCCGCGGCCCTCAGCAGGCGCACGGCGATTCAGCACCGGATCAGGGCGAGACCTCGCGATGAATTGGCCGCTGCCGCGCTCGACTTGGAGCTGGTTGTCTTTGATGACACAACGCCCGCGGCTGTAAACCTCGACCGGCCAACCCTGGATTTCCCTGCCTTCATAGGGCGTATAGCCGACACGGTCGTGCAGCATCTCGGCAGACACCACAGTCTTGCGATTCGGATCCCAAAGCACCACGTCGGCATCCGCGCCCACAGCAATCGTCCCTTTTCTTGGCGCCAGACCATACATCTGCGCATGATTCGTCGACGTCAGGGCCACGAACTCCTCGGGCGTCAAACGGCCTTTCATGACCCCTTCGGAAAACAGCAAAGGCAGGCGCAGCTCGATCCCCGGCACGCCATTGGCCATTTCTTTGAACGTGGTGGCGTCTCCTTTAGGCAGCTTGCCCGACTCGTCAAAACGATAAGGCGCATGGTCAGAGGAATAGACATTCAATGTTCCATCCTTGAAACCTTGCCACACGGCTTCTTGCGACGCCTTGTCTCCAGGAGGTGGGCTGCAGCAGAATTTCGCGCCTTCGAATCCCGGCAGATCGGAGTCCTTCGCCTCGAGGAACAGGTACTGCGGGCAGCTCTCGGCATACACCTGGGCCCCCAAATGCTGCGCCTTTCGAATGATGTCCACGGTCTCGGCGCCTGCGACGTGCACGATAAGCACCGGCACATTGATCAATCGCGACAAGGCAATGGCGCGATGGGTCGCCTCGGATTCCGCCAGCGGATCATGCGATATCGCATGAAACTTTGGCGCCGTATGGCCGCGCTCCAGCAAGCGGCGTGCGACCCAACGGATCATGTCGTGATTCTCGGCATGCAGCATGACCATCGCCCCACGCTCACCCGCCACTGCCAGCACATCCAGCAGTTGGTAGTCATCGAGCTTGAGCTTGTCATAGGTCATGTAGACCTTGAACGAGGTAATGCCCGCATCGATGACGGCGGGCAGATCGTGCATCAGTGCCTGTTCGTCGGGGTTGGCCAGGATCAAATGGAATCCATAGTCGATCACGGCTTTTTCTCTGGCCCGGCGCGAGTAGTCCTCCAACACATCGGGGATACGGTCGTTTCGATGCTGCGCGGCAAAGGACAGAATCGTGGTGGTGCCGCCAAAAGCGGCGGAGACCGTACCAGAGTAAAAATCGTCCGCGCACATCACGCCCATGCCGGACAATTGCTCGATGTGCGTATGGCTGTCGATGCCACCGGGCAGTACCCACAGACCACCCGCATCCACATCCTGTTTGCCGGCAGGCAGCCCCTGCGCGACTTCAACGATGACACCGTTGCGCACGCCGATATCGGCAAAAAAAATGCGATCCGCATTGCTTATCCGCCCGTTGCGGATAGTGAGATCGAATTCGACGGGAGACGTATCTGAAGGCTGCATCAGCTAATGGCTCAGGAAGTTCCAATTGAGAGAATTATTGGACCTCCGTTACCCTTATGCCTATTGCTTCTTTAGTCCCATTGATTAACATGAGGTTAAGGAATTTCGGCCGATGAGGATATTTTTCTAGGGAAAACCCTTAATTAATAGAGAAAAATTCGCCTTTTGTACAATTTTGACTGCCCGCCATTGGCATAAGTGTTAACCCTGAATTCCTGCCGGATAGCCTGTACCAGCCCCGATACCCCACCTATGAAGCTCAATATCCGACAGATCGAAGTGTTTCGAGCCGTGATGATTACCGGGTCCATCCGGGGAGCTTCGGAAATGCTGTTCGTCTCGCAGCCCGCGGTCAGCCGGCTGCTCTCGCATACCGAACAACGCATCGGTTTTCCGCTATTCAACCGGATCCGCGGACGCTTGCAGGCTACGCTGGAAGCCAAGAAACTATTCCATGAAGTCGAGGTCGTGTACGAAGGCGTGCAGCGCGTAAACGATATGGCGCGCGAACTGTTTGAGCACCAGGAAGGGATTCTCAACATTGTCGCCAGCCCGAGCCTTGGCCAGATGCTCATACCGGTTGCCATTGCGAGCTATCGGCACACGCACCCGCATGTAAAGCTCACGTTCCATTATCTGAATCACAACCCGCTGACCGAACGGCTGCTGAAGCGGCAGGCAGACCTCGCCGTCACGATCCTGCCCATCAAACACCCCAGCCTGGAACAAGAAGAAATCGCACGCGCCCAGTTGGTGTGCATCTGCCCCTACAACCATCCGCTGTCACGCAGGGCCGTCCTGGAAATCAAAGACCTGCTGGCCTATCCGTTCATCTCATACGAGAAATCGTCGCCGTTTGGACGCATGGTGCAGGGCATGTTCGAAGAAAGCGAGCTGCCGCTGCGTCCCGTCGTCGAGGTAGGGTCGCCGCAAAATGCATGTGCGCTTGTACAAGCTGGCGCAGGCATTGCCCTCGTTGACCAGTTCTCGGCCCGCAGTTGGTCGGCCAGCCGACTTGTCACTCGCCCCATTGCAGAGAGTCCGACCCTGAGAGCCCACCTGGTTCGCCTGCGCGACGAACCTGTCTCGCAACTATCGCAGTCCTTTATTGACACGCTGAAGGACGTCATCCGGAAAGAAGGACATTCGGGGATCGAGATACCAGGAGCAGCGCTCGGCTATACGTCTATCGATCTTTCACCGGAGCCCCTGCAGCCTCCAAGCGCGGCAACATGAGCTTGTATTCCTGCTTGAGAAGCTGGGCATAGTCCTGTCCGCTGAGGTAGGCGGGGTCTATGCCCATCTTGCTCAAACCGCTCACCAGATCGGGATTCTTCATCGCCGCTGCCAACGCCTGTTCCAGCCTCGAGCGCACAGCTGCAGGCGTTCCCTTCGGTACGGCGACGCCCATCCAGGAACCGATCTCGACGTCCACGCCAGCTTCTTTCAAGGTAGGCATTTCCGGCAAGGTCTGCCATCTATCAGGGCTGACTGACGCCAACAGGCGAACTTTCCCCGACTCTACGAATGGCGTTATCTCTGAAGGCGTCTGGATCACTGCAGCGATCTGCCCGGCGGCTAGCGCCGTCACAGCCTCAGTGCCTGACTTATACAGTACCTGCTCCAGATTGGCACCGGTCTTCTTGGCGATGTCGAAGAACGCGAGATTATTGGGTGCTCCCGGCGTGCCGAAAAACAGAGGATGGCCCTTTGCATCGCGTGCGGCTTGCACAAATTCCTGCACCGTCTTATACGGTGCGTTTGCCTGAACCGCCAATCCATAGCGATATCGACCTGAACCACCGACAAACTCGAAATCGTCGATCGTATAGGGAACATCGATCATATGAGGCGTAATTGACACAGCGGACAGCGTGATAATGCCCAGGGTATAGCCATCAGGGGCCTGCCGCATCAAATGGGCGGGCCCCAGTGTTGCCTGGGCGCCTGCCTTGTTTTCCACGACGACAGGTTTTTTGAGTTCCTGTTCCAATGCTTTCGCCAACAGTCTGGCAGCAACATCCGTGACGCCCCCTGCGCCATAATTCACAATCAGGCGCACTTCCCGATCGGGATACGATGCCGCACAGACCATCGGCATCGAAAAACTGATGCACAACCCAGCAAGCAGATATCTCATCCAGCTCATTTTTTGTCTCCTGTTATTGTGGCGCGTCGATAAAAAGCGACGTGCATCGTGCTAGCCCATAAACGAACCGCCATTCACATCAAGCACGGCACCGGTCACAAAACCGGCCTCCTCCGAGGCCAGGAACGCCACTGCCGCCGCGACGTCCTCCACCGTTCCCAGCCGTCCGACCGGAATGCGAGTCAAGTACTGTGCATTGACGTCAGCGCCCGCCGCATTGGCCATCGGCGTCACGATGCGGCCGGGCGCCACACAGTTTGCCGTCACGCCGTATGGTCCAGCCTCGCCTGCCAGATTGCGTGCCAAGGTCACCAGTCCGGCCTTGGACGCCGCATAGTGACCTCCTGCTACCGTTGACAACGTGCGTGCGGCTTGAGACGAGATATTCACTATCCGTCCGTAACCCTGCTGTCTCATGAGCGGCAAGCAGGCCTGTGCACACAGGAAAGCGCCCGTTAGATTGACGTCGATAACCTCGCGCCACTCGGTCGCATCGACCGTTTCCATCGACGCCCGTTTCCCGCCGTGCTTCGGCGATATGCCTGCGTTGTTGACGAGAATATCGACTTTGCCAAATCGCTCGGCGACGGTCCGAAAAGCCAATGCGACGGCCTCACTGTCGGCCACGCTGCCCGAAACCGCCAATGACCGCTGCCCACTCGCGTCCAGCTCATCTTGCGCCCGACGCGTCTGGGTGTCGTCCACATCCCACAGCACGACAGAAGCGCCCTCTGCATAAAAGCGTTTTGCAACGGCATATCCAATCCCCTGCCGGGCGCCAGTCACGACCGCAACCCGGCCCTCGAAACGAGGTTTCATGATGTCTATTGCCATAGCTAGACCGTCGCCACGGGAGTAAGAGGGGAACCGAACGAGCCCGGCAGTCGCAACGGCGGGCTGGTCAGCATGAAATGATGCCGGTGATTCGCGCGCAGCCATCGCGCCAGTGGCGTGAGATACCAGAGTTCGCCCAGATGGATACCCAAACGGAACAAACAGACCTGGTGCAGCGGCAATCCCTCGCAATGATCACAACCCTGGTGATCATAGGGATAGGCCTCGACAGCAAAATTATCCGCAATCAGGACAGAGATGCCGCTGTCCTCTATCCATCGCGCAAGCCGCTTGTCGCGGCCATCCAGCACCGCGCACGAATGGTGCAATACATGCGGATCCGGATCGCCCTTCATATCGACGAGTTTCTGAGCGAATCCCGTGTGCAGGCACAACATATCGCCAGGAGCGACATCGATCTTATCCGCATCGATCACCCGCTTTAACATTTCATAATCGACAAGCGTCCGTGCATCGCCATAGTGCGCATGCAGATCTATCAATACGCCCCTGCCCTGAACACAAGTCTCGGCCATCTTCTCGATGCCCAATCGGTGTGCATACGCCGGCTGGCCTGACTGCGGCGGTTTGATGTGTTCGTCCGCACGAAAGCCGTTGTAATACATCGGCTGCGCGGTACCGTCACCCTGTGCGTCGAAATATTGGCCCACGTGGGACAGTGCGTCCCATTGCGTCGAATACTGGGTAAACAACGTTACCGAGTCATCGCTGGAACAATCCACATAACGGTTGTCTTCCAGCTTCAACGGGTAATTGACGCTGGGCTTGCCTTCTTTGCGAGTGGCCACATGACGTTGCGGCGGATGCCGGTTCGGATTGAGCGCCGTCCCGCCGGGCAGATCCAAGGGCAGGCTCAGGCAGAACGCAATCCCCTTGCGGATCTCCCGGGCAGCTGCCAGGCGCTTCTCGGGCGTGAGGAGATTCAGCCGCCCCAGTTCATCGTCCTCGCCATAATCCCCCCAGTTCGAACCAGGTGGACGCACTTTCCAACGCTTCGACATTTTCCTTGCACTCCTGTTGTAAGTAGCGCTTGCCTGCCGCGTCAAGGACGCAGGATGACTTTCGACACTTCTCGATTTCGACAAAGGTCAAAACCCACTAATCCGTCGGACAAAGGCATTTCGCGCGAGATCATGGCCCGCACACTATCCGGCTCGTTCGCAATTCGGTGCGCCACGGCATGCCAAGAGGAACGGCGCGACGCGTGCGCCCCCCGTATTTGCTGACGATTTCGGACTAAAGACGTCACATCGAACACGGCTTGTTCTGCGTGGATCCCCGCGCATACCAGCACGCCCTCTTTACGCAGCAGACCCAACCCATCGCCGATACTGGAGGCCCGTCCCGTCGCTTCTAACACCACGTCAGCCAGTCGATTGCCGGTGCGCGCCATCACCGCGGACCGAAGATCCGGCGTCTCATCCAGATCAATGGCATGAGTCGCCCCCACCTGCAATGCCGTCTTTAAGCGGGACTCATCGCCTTTTCCCACCACGATGACCTGGGATGCCCCCCGCCATCGAGCACATCGTGCAATAGCCTGGCCAATGGTCCCCGGTCCCAGTACGACCACGGTGTCACCCATGGACACGGCGCCGATCTGCGCGGCGTTATCTCCCACACTCAGCGGCTCCATGAGCGCGGCGAGCGCCATATCTATGTGCTCAGGCAATCGAATGCAACTGACGGACGGCACACGGACATAGCGCGCAAATGCACCATCGCGAGTCAACCCCACCGTGCTCCGGTGCATGCAGCGCTGCGGATATCCGGCAAGGCAATGCTCGCACTTCATACAACTGGTACTGGGGATGATCGCCACCAGATCGCCGATCTTCGAACTGGACACACCGGCCCCTATATTGACTACGCGCCCGGAGAACTCATGGCCGAGCGTGACGGGAAGACGCTCGCGCATGAACTCATAGTTCTCGCCCCAGTCGTACACATGAAGATCCGAACCGCAGATTCCCACTGCGGCGACCTCGACCAAGACCTCGTCCGGCTGCAGGTCGCCAGGCTCCTCTACGTGCTCCAGATCGAGTCCTTGTACGGGTGCCGTTTTTCTCAACGCGAGCATGGCGACTCCTCATCTTTCAAAGTATTGATCGAACGAATGCCCTCTCGGCAGCGATCGCCTTATTTGCCCACGTCCGCGCGTTTCCCCCACTCTGGCAGAGGCATGGTGATATTGCTGGTCACCCCAAACTCCGGCGGGTAAATCGTGCGGATTTGCCGCTCTTGCCACTGATCTATCATCGGAAAGGCACGCGTGTTGTTTCCCGTCTGGGGATCGAATTTCAAGCCCCAACCCACAATCGTCGAGCCCACAGGTTTATCCAGCGCGAGGAATGCTGCCCGCACTTTTTCTGGATCAGTACCACCGGCGGCCGGCAATATTTCAGACAGCAGCACCCACATGGCGTTAAAACCCATCGCGGAATGCGCCGACGGTTTGCGTTGGAATTTCTTTTCGTAGGCGGAATGAAATTCCTTGAACAACTGCGCCGCCTCCGGGCTCAAGCCCTTTGGATTGAAATAGGCGGACGTGCCGGCATTGAACAGTCCGTTGACATCATCGCCCAGGGCCTCAGCAAAATCGGGAATATTGTGCGCTCCGCCGTTACCGATCAGCGCCTTCAGTTCCAGTTTGGCTTCACGCGCCTGGCGCCAGAAAAGAATGCCATCAGGGGTATAGGAACACGCAATGACAATGTCCGGCTTGGCTGACTTGAAGCGCTGCACCACCGACGAAAGATCAGTCGTCTTGTAGCTATAGCTGGCAGTATCCACCACCTGCACGCCCTTATCCTGCAGCCACTTCTTTGCCCCCTCGGCGACGGCCGTGCCATAGGAGCTGTCCTCGTTCATGATCGCCACGCGGGCATTTTTCAACGGGATATTGAGTTTGGGCAGAATGATGTCAGTCGCATACTGCGCGCCCCCACGGCCCAGCTCCGTAGCCGGGTAGATAAAGCGGAAAAGATTCTTGAAACCGCGCTTGGTAATGTCATCCGCGACGGCGCCTTGCTCGACATAAATGACACCATTTCGCTCGGCGACCTGGCTGGCGGCAAATGAGATCGAACTCGCGTACGACCCGACAATCACCTGCACGCTGTCCCGCGTGATCAACCGTGTGGCTTGCGAAGCGGCCTCGTTCGAGCCGGGCACATCGCTGGTCGCAAAGACGATTTTTTCGCCATTCACGCCACCTTTTTCGTTCGCCATATCTCTGGCGAGCTCAAAGCCGCGATTGACGTCATTCCCCAGCGACGACAGCGGACCGGTCAGTGGCAACAGCACGCCGATTTTTATGTCCGCTACGGAGCTGGCCGACGCTGCCACGATGAGCATGCCCAAACCAAGACGGATGCTTTTATGTATGTTCTTCAAATCTCCTCCTTCTGGCGATTGACCCTCGCCTCTATGTTGGACTACATGCCCAGATAGGCCTTTCTAACTTCTGGATTTCCCATTAGTTCATCGCTGCTGCCCGATAAAACGACCCGGCCATGCTTGATGACGTAGCCTCGATCGGCCGCCTTTATCGCCTGCCGTACGTTCTGCTCGACCAACAGCACGGTCGTACCCAACTGCCTGACCTGCGCAATGGCCTCGTACACCTTGGAGACGATGACAGGCGCCAGCCCAAGCGATACTTCGTCGACCATCAGCAATCTGGGCTTTGACATCAGGCCCCGGCCAATTGCACACATCTGTTGCTCGCCACCCGACAGCGTGCCGGCAAGCTGAGACTCGCGTTGTTTGAGCACGGGGAATAACTGAAATATCGTTTCCAGTGTGGCGTCGCGCTGGTCTCTCGCTCGCGGGCTGTAAGCGCCGAGTTCCAGATTTGTTCGCACAGATAATCTCGGAAATAGACGCCGTCCCTCAGGGACATACACCAGCCCCTGCTCGACCGCCTCGTGCGTCGCCAGGGGGGCCAAGCTTTTCCCCCCGAAGCTGAGGTCTCCACTGCTTGCCGGCATGAGCTTGGCGATCGTGCGCATCAACGTTGTCTTTCCTGCTCCGTTGGAGCCGACAATTGCCACGACTTCGCCTTCGTCGACATGCATATCGACGCCGAACAGAACTTCCGTATCGCCGTAGGAGGTGTGCACACCCTGTACTTCAAGCAACGGCATAGCCATCTCCCAGATACGAGCGGATGACCTCGGGCTGGCTCAGCACCTCACGTGGCAAGCCATCTGCGATCTTGCGCCCCTGGTCCAAGACAACCACCCGGTCGGCAATGTTCAACACGGCGTCGATATTGTGCTCGACCAGCACAATGGTCATACCACCTGCGCGCAGCTCTCGGATCATGTCGAGCAGTCCGTTCACCTCTGATAGATTCAGCCCCGCCATGACTTCATCGAGCAACAGTACGCGAGGCTCGGTGGCCAAGGCCCTGGCGATTTCCAGGCGCTTTTTCCCACTGATGGTCAATGCCGTGGAGGCGTGTGCTTCGCGCCCCGCCAAACCGACGCGTGCCAGCACATCCATGGCCTTTACGCGAGCTCGATGGATTGATGAGCCACGGCACAAGCCCGCGACCAACACGGTGTCGAGCACAGTCATCGAGGTAAAGAGCTGCGGGATCTGGTAGGTCCTGGCCAGGCCGGCCAGACACGTCGCGGCGCTGCCTTGATGAGGTAAATCGCGACCGTCGAATACGACCTCGCCGCCATCCCTGGGCATCGCGCCCGCAATCAAATTGAATAGCGTGGTTTTTCCTGCGCCGTTCGGCCCGATGAGCGCCACGATCTCGGCCTTGGCGACCGACAGGCTGACCTCGTTCACTGCAGTCAAGCCGCCAAACCGCTTCGATAGATTCTTAACCTCGAGCATGCTCGCCTCCGTGCCGGCGGCGCTTGGCGCTCCAGTCTTTCCAGGCCCCCACGACGCCCTGTGGCAACAGCATGACGATCAGCACCAATAACGCGCCGTATACCACCAGATGAGCGCCCGCTCCCGCCGAGCCCAACCAGTCTCTCAGGAACTCTTGCAACGGCATGGTGACCGCCGCGCCGAGCAACGGCCCCCAGAGCGTGCCTATCCCGCCTAATATGGACATCAACGCCAGATCGATGGAGATGGTCGTGTTGAATACGGTGCTGGGTTCGATATAAAGCACATACTGCGCCATCAATGTTCCGCCCAGCGACGTAAAGGCCGCGCTGATCAGAAATGCGATCAGCTTGTATCGCCGCAGATCTATACCCACGGCCTGCGCGGCGTCTTCGTTATCGCGCAGCGCTTGCAGATAGTAGCCAGCCCGGCTGCGAGACACGGCATAACAGACGGCGACGACGACCAGCAAAAATATGCCTGCCATCAACGCATAACTGCGTGGCTCGGAAAAAATCATGCGGGCGAAACCGGGCTTGTAGTCAATGCTGATACCGTACGGAATATCAGCAATGCGGCGGTACCACAACAACACAATGCGTACGGTTTCACCAACGGCGATCGTCGCCATCGCAAAAAACACACCACGTAGCCGGAACACGGGATACGAAATCAGGAAAGCCAGCGCCATCGAAATCGCCATACCCCCCAGCGCTCCTAGCCAGGGAGAAACACCTGCCATCGTGTAGAGCAGCGTCGAACTGTATGCCCCGATACCAAAGAACGCCGTATGCCCCAGAGAAAACTGCCCCGCATAGCCTCCAAGCAGATTCCAGGCCGAGGCCAAGCCTCCATATAGAAGAATGAGAAACAGCAGATTCAGATAGAACCTGTCCGCCACGATAAAAGGCAGGCCAATCGCAATGGCGACAAGAAAGACAGCGCCCAGCGCATCGCCACGACGGTAGTCAATGCGGTGTAAGGTCATTTGAGGCCCTCTTTCTCAGCACCGCCTACGCCAAATAGTCCGTTTGGTAAAAAGGCCAGCAACACAATCAACAGGACGAAATGCGTCGCCTCTTTCAAGTCGGGCTCCAGATATCCCACCAGCGTTTCGATCACCCCCAATATCAACCCGCCCGCGACCGTTCCGGCGACGTTGCCTAAACCACCCAGCACGACGGCGACAAACGAAATCAGCACAAAGCTCGATCCCACGGTCGGAAAGGCATAGAAACTGGGAACCAGAACCCCCCCCGCCAATACCGTCAGGCCAATACCGAGCGCGAACGCAATCGTCAGGACTTTATTGACATCGATGCCCACCAGCCGGGCAGCAGATAGATCCTGCGATACCGCCTCAATGGCGCGGCCGGTATAGGTGCGCTTCATGAAGAGCAGTGTGAGAACCATGGCCACGACGGCAAAGAGGAACGACACCAGACGTGTAGTACTGACATAGCCCCCCAGAAAGGGGATGGATTCCCAATCAGCCGTAAAGACCTTTACCGTCAGGAAATCCGCCGAAAACAACATCAGCGCGAGGTTCTGCAACACGATGGACAAGCCCAATGTGGCAAACACCTGCGTCATCTCGGTCTTGTAGATGGTGTAGCGAATCAAGCAGCGATAGAAAACCCAACCTATCGCCGCCCCGAACACGAGGATCACTGGCGCGCCCGCATATGGGTTCAATCCGGTCAGCTTCCACAGCCAATATGCCGCGTACATGCCGATCATCAAGAACTCGCCATGGGCGAAGTTGACCACCTTGGCCACGCCAAAGATCAGATTCAACCCCATCGCACCCAAGGCATAGACGCCGCCTAGCAGTACGCCAGAGATCAATAGTTGCAGAACCGTTTCCATTCACCCTCCGCAGTGGGGCACGCTTTTGCAGTGGATGAAATCAGTTGGACTCGTACCACGTCACCGGTGGAAAGGCATTGGGGTCGGTGATGACGTCGATGAGGGTCACCGTATCTGACGACATGGCTCGGTCCAAGGCGGCACCGAGATCCTCTGCCTTTTCCACACGGATGCCCTCGGCGCCTACCGCTCGGGCGATAGCAGCATGATCGACGGGGCTGAACTCGCAGGCGCTGGTGTATTCGCCGAACTTGATGTTTTCCGCATGCTTTTGATAGCCCAGAATCTGGTTGTTCAGTACGACCAGCACCACGGGAAGTTTCATCCGTACGGCGGTTTCGAGCTCGGCCCACGCATGGGCAAAACCTCCGTCACCGACG
The DNA here is from genome assembly GCF_054780995.1 of Bordetella tumbae. Taxonomy (NCBI): domain Bacteria; kingdom Pseudomonadati; phylum Pseudomonadota; class Betaproteobacteria; order Burkholderiales; family Alcaligenaceae; genus Bordetella; species Bordetella tumbae. The sequence continues at coordinate 983,523 of NZ_BAAGVG010000018.1, read as the reverse complement.
ACGCAGAAAATCGGCGCCTGCGGCCGCGCCACGCGCACGCCCAACGCCATGGGGAATCCCCATCCCAGGCCTGCCAACCCACGAGGGGTAATGAACCGGCTGCCGGCTTTGCGCGCGCGCATATAGTTGGCAATCCAGATGGACGAGTAGCTGGCATCGGCGACCACGACCGATTCGGCTGTCAACCGCTTGTCGATTTCGCGCATGATGCGTTCCGGACGCATGGGCGCGGAGTCACTGCCTACGAGCGAGGCGACTTGTTCTTCGTGCTGTTCCCGGCCACGTTTGATCGCCGATTCGACCTCGGCGCGTGCTTGCTTTCTGGCTGAGGTGTCTATTGTGGCAAGCTGATCGCATAGCGCCTCCAAGGTGGTGCGCGCGTCCCCGATCAGCCGCAATGCCTCATAGTTTCGGCCGATTTCCTGGGCGTCCACATCGATGTGAATAAACCGCGCGCCCGACGGATAGAGTTTCCAGGAGTCGGTGCCATTCTGGTTGGTGCGATTCCCGACCAACAGCACGACGTCAGCATCCGAAATCAGGTGGCGCATGTATCGGGCAGAGCCGTTCTCACCCATAAAGTACGAAGCCACGCCGATCGACAACGGGTGTGTCTCATCCACGCCGCCCTTGCCCATCACGGTGGTCGCCACAGGCAGGCTGTACTGTTCCTGCAGGCGAGCCAAGGCCTGCGCTGCGCCTGATAAATGTACTCCACCGCCCGCAATCACTACCGGACTCTGCGCTGAAGCCAACAGCTCGGCCGCCTCTTTCAGCGCCTCACTATTGGGGAGAGAGCGGTCTAGCGGGAACTGCCCCAAATTCGCCTTGCGCTCAGCACTCGCCGGAGCCGGCTCCAGCAAAAAATCGGCCGGCAATAACAAAACCGCCGGACCAGGACGGCCGCCGCAGGCTGCCGTGAATGCCATGTCCAGATAGTCATCAATCCGATTGGGGTCGGTCACTCGCCTGACCCATTTTGTGACCGGACGGAACATCGATTCATGGTCCAGCTCCTGGAACGCGTTCTTGTCCGTCTGGTCTCTGGAGACCTCCTGGACCAAGGCAATGACGGGCACGGAAACCTTGAGAGCCTCGGCCAGCGGTGCCACCAGCAACGCAGCTGCCGGGCCGTTTTGCGCCGTCACGATGCCCACTTTGCCCGTGGCACGCGCATAGGCGTCGGCCATATAGCCGCCCGTATTTTCCTGGCGATAGGCGATCTGCTTGATCCCGAACTCCCGCCCAGCCAGATGCACCAGCGACGGCAGGCTTTGGCCAAACAGGCACGTCACGCCGTGCCGCTTCAGCCCCTCTGCCAGTCGATGCGCCACGGTGCCTTGATACAAAAGCCCGCGTGAAACCAATGCGTTGCTTGCCGCCGATGCCGCCATGAGAGTTGTCTCCGAGTCAGTGTTGTGATGTTTTTTTAAGTATTTTATAAAATATAATTTACGTCAACACCTCTTTCAAATTTTCGTCGAGCAGCCTGAGTACCCCGTGTGGATGTGGTATGAAGCAGTACTGACAAGACAACCCACCCTATGCGACTAGTCGATCCCACCTCCCCCTCGGACCAGCCAGACAGTCTGTCCGCGGCCCGAATCAGCCACTCGAACCTGTCATCAAAGGTCTATCAAGCATTACGATCGTCGTTGGCGATCGGGGAATTGATGCCGGGCCAGAAACTGACCGGCCGGATGCTCTCTGAAAGGCTGGGCGTCAGCCAGACACCCGTGCGCGAAGCCATGTTGCAGTTGGTGGCGGAGCGGGCATTGACGATGAACATCAATCGTTCCGTCACCGTGCCGACGCTTTCACGCGAGAAGTTCGTGGAACTGCGCGACATGCGCGTCGCGCTAGAGGGCTTGGCGGCTCGCTGCGCCGCAGAGCACGTCCAGGCGCAGCACATCACCGCACTCAAAGCCCTGCACAAGAAAATGATTGCGGCCAAGCGAGAGGGTCAATACTCGACCACCTTGCGGTTAAATCGGGAAATTCACTTCGGCGTATACGAACTGAGCCAACGCGAAGAACTCGTGGCGATGATCGAATCGCTGTGGGTGCGCACCGGCCCCTACCTGAATCTGATTTACAAAGACGTTGATCCCAACGCAATTGAACCGCATGAACACGAGGCCTTGTTTTCAGCGCTGAAGGCCCGCGACCCGCAGGCGTGCGAGGCCAGCATCGTGCGCGACATTATCGAAGGCGGGCGGCCTATTCTCGACCATCTTGTCACAACGACCAACGCCGACGGTTAACAGACGGGCTTGGCAATTGCCTTCACTGCTCTCGAATCAGCGTCGTCGAAAACTCATACCGTCCTGCAGGATGATAGGAACACGACGCTTCGACCAATTGACCAGCCTGATCCTTGTACTGCCGGCGGATCAACAGGCCAGGAGAATCTACCGGCACTTCAAGTTCCTTTGCGACCGGCGCTGGAATCGCGACTGCCGAAATCGTTTGCTCGACTGAAGCAATGCGGCGGCCGTAATGCTCTTCGATCAACTCCGACACCAGTCGATCTGGATGTTCACGGGCCAGCTTGCGCACGCCCTTGTAGTGAGTATCGACATACAAATCCGTCCACGCCACCGGCGGAGCTCCGTCGACACCGCGAGTCGACGAAAACTTCAACCACCGTGTCCCGGGCCCCACGCCCAAGTATGCGGCTAGTTCAACGTCCACCACGACTTCCTGAACCTGCTTGATCGTGCGTGGACTGCGCACCGCCAGTTGGACAAGATCCTCCAGCGAACTCAGCGACTGGCTGAAGCCGGCCTTCGGTCTAGCCGCAATCACCACCGTTCCACTGCCGCGGCGGCGCGCGATCAAGCCCAGATCCTGTAACTGGCGCAACGCGGCACGCACCGTATGGCGGCTGGCGTCAAACTGCTCCGTCAAGGTGTGCTCGGCAGGCAGCACCGTACCCACGGGATACACGCCATTTGCGATCAACCGTGCGAGTTCTTCTGAGATGCGGGTGTACAGCGTAATTGACATGGCGTAGGGGAAATCGGCGACAACCTCCATTCTATCTGTTGCCCTGGATGCCGCCCCGCTACGGGTAATTCCCGATATTGACGCGAAAAATCCCACCTGCTTAAATGTACGTACAACTTTTTATGAGCGTACATTTATGCCAGTCTCCGTCCTCGAATCCGCCCTGTTCAAAGACATGTTCGGCACCAACGCGATGCGCGCGGTGTTCGACGATGCCGCCACCGTACGGCGCTACGTGGAAACCGAAGTCGCGCTGGCCCGCGTGCAAGGCCGGCTAGGCGTCATTCCCGCGCAGGCCGCCGACGCGATTGCTGCGCGCGCGGACGCGGCGGCCATCGATATGGAAGAGCTGCGCATCGAGACCGAAATCGTCGGCTATCCCATCTTGCCGCTCGTACACCAGTTGTCGCGGATATGTGGCGCCGAAGGCGAATACCTGCATTGGGGCGCCACCACCCAAGACATCATGGATACGGCCACCGTGCTGCAGGTGCGTGATGCGCTGGAGATCATCGACGCCGACCTGGCCGCGCTGGACGACATACTGGACAAGCTCGCGCTGCAATATCGCGACACGCCGATGGCGGGCCGCACGCATCTGCAACACGCTCTGCCCATCACCTTCGGCTACAAGGCCGCCGTGTGGCTGTTAATGGTGCGCCGTCATCGCGAACGCCTCGCGCAATTGCGCCCACGCGTGTTGATCGGCCAATTTGGCGGTGCCGCCGGCACACTGGCTTCGCTCGGAGACCTGGGCCTGGCCGTACATGCAGCGCTCATGCAAGAACTGGGCCTCGGGGCAACGCCCATCACGTGGCATGTCGCCCGAGACGGCCTGGCAGAAACCGTGCAGTTTCTGGCGCTGGTCGCCGGATCGTTGGGCAAGATTGCTGTCGACATCATGTTGATGATGACCAACGAATTCAGCGAAGCCTTTGAACCGTTTGTGAAAGGCCGTGGCGCATCCAGCACGATGCCGCAAAAACGCAATCCGATTTCTTGCGAACTCATGTGGAGCGCCTCCAAAACCGTGCGTCAACATGCCGGACTCGCCTTGGACGCGATGTTGCAAGATTTCGAACGCGCGACAGGCCCGTGGCATATCGAATGGTCCGCCGTACCCGAAGCGTTCGTCTTGACCGCTGGCGCGCTGCATCAGGCGAAATTCATGCTGGGCGGTCTGGAGGTCGACACTGCACGCATGGCGAGCAACCTGGATATTTCCGGCGGTCTCATTGTGGCTGAAGCCGTCATGATGGGCCTGGCCCCGCATATCGGCCGCCAGACGGCGCATGACGTGGTCTATGACGCCTGCCGTTTTGCCGCGACTTCACGCCGCCGCTTGGCTGATGTCCTGAAAGAGGATGCCCGCGTCACCGAGCGGCTGGACGGTACGGCAATTGAACGCCTGTGCGACCCCGCCAACTATCTGGGCGCTGCGCCCGCCATGGTGGATCGCATGCGCGCCTATTCACTCTCAGGGCGAGCGTAAGCATTCGCCTCCACCACACATAACAGGACGGAGACACGCATGAAAAACTTGATAGCTGCACTCACCATCGCCGGGGCATTCGCCCTGCCGATGTCATCCCAAGCACAAGACAACTATCCCAATCGGGCCATCACCTGGATCGTGCCCTTTGCCGCGGGCGGGCCCACGGACGCGATGGCGCGCAACGTCGCCAATCGCGTTTCCCAGGAGCTGGGGCAGACCATTCTGGTCGAGAACGTCGGCGGCGCAGGAGGCACGATAGGCGCCACCAAAGCCGCCAAATCAGCGCCGGACGGCTATACATTCCTGGTCGGTCACATCGGCTATATGGCGGCAGCCCCTGCCCTCTATTCAAGCTTGCCTTACGATCCGGTCAAAGATTTCAAGGCGGTGTTTCGATTCCCCGACACCCCGTTGGTGTTGTTGGTAGGCGCGTCCTCGCCCTACCAATCCGTGTCCGACCTGGTCGCCTATGGCAAACAACACCCCGGGAAACTGAACTTCAGCAATGCAGGCGTAGGGTCCACCTCGCACTTGGTGGCAGCGATGTTCGCCAGCCAGGCCGCAATAGAGATCACCCCTATCGCCTACAAAGGCGCCGGCCCCGCATTGAACGATCTGATGGGCAACCAAGTCGATGCCATGTTCGATCAGACCAATACCGCCTTGCCGCAAACCAAGGGCGGCAAAGTGCGGGCACTGGGCCTGACCTCGCCGGACCGCATGGCGCAGTTTCCCGATGTGCCTACGATAGGAGAAAAGGCAATTCCCAAATTCGAGGTCGCGACCTGGTTTGGTCTATATGCACCGAAGGGCACACCGGATCAAGTCGTACAGACCTTGTATCAAGCATGGCAGAAGGCCGTGCAAGACAAAGACTTCACCAGCAAGATGAGCGATCAAGGCATCAAATTGCTGCCACCCGAACAATATGCTCCCGCGGCATTCCAGCAGTTCACCGCCGACGAAGGCAAACGCTGGGCCGCTGTCATCAAACAAGCCGGCATCACCCTGCAATAAGGGGAAAACAGCATGCGCCGCGTGTCCGCAACCGATATCGAAACCAGCATTGCTGACGCCTTGCAAGCGATCAGCTACACCCATCCCGCGGATTTCGTGCAAGCCCTGAAGACAGCGCATGCGACGGAAAGCAAGGCCCCTGCACGCCACGCACTGCTGCAATTGCTGATCAACAGCAAGCTCAGTGCGCAAGCTCGCCGGCCCGTCTGTCAGGATACTGGGGTTGCGCATGTCTACGTGACCATGGGCATGGATGTCCGCATCTACCACGATGAATCGGGCCCCACGCCCAGTCTGCAAAGCATTGCCAATCGCGCCGTCGCTCGCGCCTATGGCTGTCCGGCAAATCCATTGCGGGCGTCGATGATCCAGGACCCGCTCGGAACACGCCGCAACACGCGGGACAACACTCCCGCCATTGTCCAAGTGGAGCTCGTCGAAGGCGATGCATTGACGCTCACCGTCGTCGCCAAAGGTGGTGGCGGTGACGTCAAAACGCGCTACGCCATGCTCAATCCCAGCGATTCCGTGGCGGACTGGGTAGTGTCCCAGCTACCCGGCATGGGCGCAGGATGGTGCCCGCCCGGCGTACTGGGCTTAGGTATTGGCGGTACACCCGAACAAGCCGTATCGATGGCAAAGCGCGCATTGTTCACTCCCATCGACATGCAAGACCTGCTCAAGCGGGGCGCACGTGACGCCGAGGAGCAACTCAGGATAGAGGTCTTTCAGCGCGTCAACGCACTGGGCATCGGCGCGCAAGGCCTGGGCGGCGACACTACGGTCCTGGACGTCAAGGTCGCTACTTCGGCCTCGCATGCGGCACTCCTGCCCGTCGCCCTCGTACCAAACTGCGCGGCGACGCGTTTTGTTTCCTTTGAAATGCCCGACAATGGTCCTGCGCGCGTGCCGCAAACGGATTCCCATGTCTGGGATGGCATCCCCGATGCACTACCCGGCCAAGAAGGCAAACGCGTTGATCTCAACACCCTGACGCCGAGCGATGTCGCGCAGTGGGCAGCAGGCGAGACACTCTTGTTGTCGGGCAAACTCCTGACCGGACGCGATGCGGCACACAAGCGCATGGTGGACCTGCTCGCTAAAGGACTGCCCTTGCCGGTGCCACTGCGCAACCGTGCGCTCTATTATGTCGGCCCCGTGGATCCCATCGACGGAGAAGCCGTCGGTCCGGCAGGTCCCACCACCGCCACCCGCATGGACAAATTCATGCCGCGGCTATTGGCCGAAACCGGATTGCTCGTGACCATAGGCAAGGCGGAGCGCGGCCCTGTTGCGATAGATGCCATCAAGACAAACGGTGCCGCCTACCTGAGTGCGGTGGGTGGCGCCGCCTATCTCGTGGCGCGCGCGATCCGTGCGGCGCGTGTCGTCGCCTTCAAAGACCTTGGCATGGAGGCGATCTATGAATTCGAGGTGCGCGATATGCCCGTTACGGTGGCGATCGACGCCAGGGGCGAACGCGTTCACACCGTTTTCCCGCTGAAGGCCGTTAGCTGAGACGTTGAAATCTGCTGTGCGGTGCAGTCAAAGGAGACAGTGCCCGCTCAATTTTCAGCGCTCGCCAACTGCCATACTTTCTCCGCAGCTGGCGCCATTTCAAAGGGCTGTCGATACAGGCGAATATCCACGGGAACATACGCCGAGGATGGCGCAGCAGCGACCAATTCACCTTGCTCCAGTTCCCGGCGAATGAGGCTTTCGGGCAGCCACGCCACACCACGGCCGGCTTGAACCATGGACTTGAGCAACAAGGCATGATGCGCCGTGAACACGACAGACGCCCCAGGATGTGCAATCGCCTCTGAGCTGCCCCCGAACCATTGGCGCATCTCCGCGCGCAATATTCGTCCCAACCCAGCACCTTCGCTATAGGCCAGCAAAGGGGGAACACACGTTGCGTCCAGGTTATATCGGGCCTGCCCTTGCTCATCGGGTGCAGATACCGGCATCAAGACGTCTTGTGTCAGGATCAATTTCGGGTAATTTGCCTCATCCAATCGATTGACCATCCGGGCATGGCCATGGCAGAGCATGAATTGCACCCGGCGCTGCAGCATGGCGTCTTCGCAAGTCTGCGCGCTATCAGACATGGTCTGAATCGACCCGAGGTGCAGCTGTCCCTCCAGGCGGCTCAACCAGGACGGGAAAAACGTCAATGACAGCACGTGCGTCGCCGCAAACCGCAGGCTGGCGGCGGCCACGTCATGCGCAATCTGTGCCTTGATGCGCGCGGCCTGCAGGCTGGCGAGGATATCCTCCAGCAGCGGATGAAAACGCTTGCCCGCCGCCGTCAGTGCGGCAGGATGCGCACTGCGATCGAACAGATCCACCCCCACCCATTCCTCGAGCGCCCGAATATGCCGGCTGAACGCGGGTTGTGCAATGCGGCGAGCCTCGGCCGCCCGCGAGAAATTGCCGCATTCTGCCAGGGCCAGAAAGTCTTCTAGCCATTCGAGATCGAGAGGTCGGTTTCCGGGGCCCATCTTTGCGGTGAATAGTTCTATGCGATTCGAGTATTGGACGGACGGCAGGCGGATGAGAAACCATAGCGGCATTGGAGTTCGGATCGGAACTCGCTATCTACACCCGGAGACGACTATGCCTTCCATTAATAATTATCGGGGAATCATACCTGCTATTTCCTGCCCTTTTACACCCGATCATCGTATCGACGAGCCTGCCCTGCGCAAGCTCGCTTCCTGGCTCGCCGGCCATGAGGGCGTCGTTGCCGTCATGACCAACGGCCATACCGGCGAAGTCTTCGCGCTGACGCCGCACGAACGAGCCGATGTCACCCGTATCGTCGCCGACGAACTGAAAGGCAAAATCCCCGTCATTTCGTCGATCGTGTGCGAAGGTCTCGCCGATGCCGCAGACCATGCCCGTGCCGCCAAAGAAGCGGGCGCGGCCGCGCTGGACGTCATGCCGCCGCATCATTGGCTGCGCTTTGGATTCACCTCGGGCCATGCGCTGCAGTATTTCGAGGCGATTCACAATGCTGCACCGGATCTCGACCTGGTCTGCCATGTCTATCCGGCCTGGACGCGCGCCTCGTACTCGTCTCAGTTATTGGCGGATCTGGCTCGTCTGCCCTATGTGCAGGCATTCAAGGTCGGCCAGCGTGACATGAACAAGTATGCCCGCGACATTCAGGCCATCCGCGAGGCCAATGCCAGCAAGGCCATTCTGACCTGCCACGATGAATATCTGCTCGCGTCGATGGTCCAGGGCGTGGATGGTGCACTGGTCGGCTTTGCCACCTTTATCCCGCAACTGATCATCGATCTGTGGAATGCCGTCAAGGCAGGAGATCTCAAGAAGGCGGTAGAGATCCAGGCCATCATCACCCCCCTGAAAGACGCCGTCTATGGCGGCGGCGAGCCCACAGGCGAAGCCCATGCGCGCATGAAGGGCGGCATGTATCTCGCCGGCGTCATCGACGATGCCACTGTGCGCCCGCCCACCGAGGCGCCTTCCGCAGGCGAACTCGACGCATTGCGTGCCGCGGTCAAACAGGCGGGACTACTCGCACGCTGACAACGTAGCGGCCAACAGATAACAAGGAGGAAGACAATCATGCACATCAAGACCTTGCTCAGCGCGTGCGTCACGGCAGTGACTCTGGCGGTGTCTGCTCAAGCCAGCGCAGCAGACTATCCCACCCGCCCGATACGTATGATCATTCCCTTTCCACCCGGCGGCACGCTGGATATTGTTGGCCGTATGCTCGCGGAAAAACTGGGCACGCAGATGGGTCAATCCATCGTTGTGGAAAATCGCCCCGGCGGCAACGGCATCATTGGCGGCGACGCAGTTGCCCGCGCGACACCCGACGGCTATACCCTGTTGTTCAGCGCGTCGACCTTTACCACGACGCAAATGACAATGAAGTCCGTTCCCTATCGGGTCGAAAAGGATTTCACTCCCATTGCGTTGGTCGCAAAGGCCCCGCTTTCCGTGGCCATCAATAAAGACCTGCCCATTACTGACATCAAGTCGCTCATCAGCTATGCGCAGGCCAACCCCGGCAAAATGACCTTTGCCGTGGGATCCATAGGATCAGCCGGCCATCTGGCCACCGAATCGCTCAAGCGGGCCGGTCATCTGGAGTATTTGACGGTGCCCTACAAAGGGACTGCCCCGGCATTCAACGACCTGATCGGCGGACAGATCAATGGCTTCATTGATCCCATTCTAGGATCACTGCAGTATCACAGGACAGGCATGCTCCGGGTCATCGCCGTCACATCCTCAGAACGCGCAAGCAGTTTGCCTGATGTACCGACGGTCGCAGAAACAATCCCTGGTTACGCGTTCTACAGTTGGTATGGGCTATGGGGCCCGGCCAATCTACCCGCGGAGGTCACCGAGCGTTTGAATAAGGAAGTCAACATTGCGTTGGCCTCCGATATGCGAGCCAAGCTCACTGAACAAGGCCTGATGTTCCAACCGGGCTTGGTCGCCGATTTCGCCAACTTTCAACGCGAGGAGATGGCGCAAGCACAAAAAATTGTGACCGAGGCCAATATCCGTGCGCAATGATAAACATGTGAACGATGATGCTCCGCAAAAACACGCCGTCGTGACCGGCGCCAGCGCGGGAATCGGACGAGCGATCGCCGAGTTTCTGTTGCGGGCCGGCTGGCGTGTGACGGGGATGGACCGCACAGCACCGACACTGGAGTCCGAACACTTCCGCGCCGTCACGGCCGACCTAGGCATCGGCGCTGACGTCGAAAGCATAGCCGCCCAACTGGTTGATGCCGATGCCTTGGTGCATGCAGCAGGCGTGCTGCGTGTGGGACGCATCGGTGTGTTGGATCGCCACGCCGGCGAGCTGATGTGGCGTATTCACGTCGACGCTGCCAGCATATTGTGCAATACCATCCTGCCAGCCATGGCGGACCGTCGTGACGGCAGGGTCGTATTCATCGGCAGCCGCATCGCGCAAGGCATGCCGGGCCGCGGTCAGTACGCCGCAACCAAGGCCGCGTTGATTGCACTATCGCGCAGTTGGGCGGCAGAGGTCGCCGCACAGGACGTCACGGTCAACGTGGTTTCGCCTGCTGCCACCGCGACAGGTATGGTGAATGATCCGGCGCGATCTGCCAGCTCAGCGCAACTGCCGCCGATTGGCAGGTTGATCGAACCTGCTGAAATTGCACAATTGGTTGGCTATCTGCTGTCTCCGGCGGCCGCCGCGATTACCGGGCAGGATATAAGCATCTGTGGAGGCGCATCGCTACAGCGTTAAATGGCACATTGGCCGAGACTTCTTCAACACGGCCTGACCGCTAGCGATCAGATCTGATCCCACAGATACTTCCCCTCGTACAAACACGAGGCTGTTTGTCGTACACAGCCCACCACCGCCGTTGACATATTCAGGCCCTCCCAGCCAGCAATGCCGACAAGGTTTCGGCCTCGTTTTGCAGGTCTTTCGCCAACGCCTGTGCCTTGGCCGCTACCAACTGATTCGACAACGCTGCAGCAACGAGGGAATGCGAGAGCCTGCCCTGTCCATTGAATACCGGGACAGCAACGACAGTCACCCCGTCGATATAGTTTCCACGATCGATGCTGTAGCCCTTCTTTCTCACATTCTCAACATCTTTACGCCAGGCGTCGATATCAGGCGGCTGATCCCAGCGCAAGGCCTTAAAACGACGTTCAACATCAGCCTCATCCATGCTGGTGTAGGCCGCGACCAATCTTCCTGTTGCGCTGATCAGCGCAGGAAATCTGCTGCCTACATCGACATGCAAGCGAAACGGTGCATGGGAACGGGAAAGCGCCAATACCACCATATGGTCCTGGCCTGTGATCTCGACACCGATCGCGGTGACATTTGCCTCGTTGGATAAGCGATCCAGCACAGGCTGAGCCAATGCGGGAAAAGGGCTGCTCTCGATCACGCTGCGGGCCAATGTCAGCATGCCTACGTCCAGGCTATATCGCTTGCTGCCCACATCGACCTTGACCAGTCCCTCGCTTACCAGCGCCCGCAAGATATGCAGACACGTGCTGGTGACCATTCCGAGCTCTTCAGAAATGGTCTTGAGCGTCATCGGATCGCCTCCGCGCCCGAGTAACCGCAAAATCGCAAAAGCCCGCGTCACCGCGGGTACTTCCCGGATACGCGGCCCCGCTTTGGCCGCAACGTCAGGTGCATCGTTCATACGTGTGTCTCCGTCTATGGCGCTAAGGATACGACGCTTTCGTCGCCTTGGTTTCCTTAACGCATCGATCATAATTGTACTAATACAATCAATAAACGTAATTGACAATTTATTTATCGCTGCGTAAAGTGAACTCCAACAAGAACGAGGAGATAAGGACGTCATGACAAAGTTGACGGAGTACCTCACGTACGCAGATGCGCAAGCGCATTGCTCGCCGGAAAAGCTATGGGAACTGTTCGACGGCGATAGCGAATACATGAACATTGCGCACGAGTGCGTTGATCGCCATGCCAAGAGCGGCCGCCATGCGGTGATCCTGGTTAAGGCCAATGGCGAAGACGAAATCCTGGGATTCGACGAACTCTCTCGCGACGCATCGCGCTTTGCACATGCCTTGGTGGCGCGCGGCGTTCAACCTGGTGACCGGGTTGCCGTCATGCTGGAACCCTCGCGCGAGTTCTATGTATCGCTATTTGGCACGATCAAGATGGGGGCGATCGCCGTCCCCTTGTTCACCCTTTTTGGCCCGGACGGAATTCGTCTACGCATTGAAGACTGCTTGCCCCGTCTACTGATCACCCACGCGGAAAAGGCCCCTCAGGTACCAAGCCTGCCGAATCTGGATGTGATCGTGACGGGCGAACGCTTCCTGAGCGACCTGGTCGGCTACCCCGACCATTTCCAATGCCAAAGCCGTGCCGACGATCTCGCGATCTTTCAGTACACCTCGGGTACAACACGAGAGTTGCCTGATGCAGTCAAGCACACGCATCGTGCCATCGTCACACTCATGTTGGCAGCACTATACGGCAGCGGGATCCGCCCGGGCGACCGGTTTATGTGCCCGTCCTCGCCCGCGTGGGGGCATGGTTTGTGGCACGGCACGCTGGCACCGCTGGCCCTGGGCGTCACGATCGGGGCGTATAGCGGAAAATATCACGCCGAGCGACTGCTCAAGGCTCTGCAGGATCATCGTTTCAATAATCTATCGGCGGCAGCCACACATTACCGCATGATGCGAAATGCGGGTGTCGCGACGCACTATGAATACTATTTGGACAAGCTTTCCTTTACCGGCGAGCCTATTGACAGCGAGACCGCAGAGTTTGTCGCCAGCGTATTCGGGCATCCGGCCGGCAGCATGTATGGCACCACCGAAATCGGTGTCTGCCTCGTCAATTATCCCGGCGCTCCGGATTTCCAGATCAAACCAGGATCCCTTGGCAAGCCCGTACCAGGCTTACGTGTAGAGGTGCAAGACGCCAATGGCGTTCCATGTCCGGCAGGTGTTACCGGAGAGCTCAAGCTTTGGCGGCGAGGCGACTGGGTCGCCACCAAAGACCTGGGCCGCATCGACGAGGATGGCTATTTCTGGCATGGAGGACGTGCTGACGACGTCATTATTTCTGCAGGATGGACGATGAGCGCGGTCGAAATCGAAGACGCCATTCTCAAACATCCTGACGTCATTGAAGCCGCCGCGATTGGTGTACCCGACACATTGCGTGGCCAGGTGGTCAAGGCATTCGTTGTCACCCGACGTCCCGGTGACGAGATATTCACCCAGGAAATCCAAGACACGGTACGCACACAGCTCAGTCAACACGAATATCCGCGTCAAGTTGTTTTCGTGACGGAGCTGCCCAAGACTCCCGCTGGAAAGATTCATCGCAAAAAACTGCGCGAACAAGAGATCGCCAACCTCGCCGCGGCCACTGCCGTGCAATGACAATCAGAACCGGAGACATCATGTTGACCCAAACTCAAACGCAAAGAAGCTTTCCCAAAATCACCGAGCAAGGGCTGGAAGAGCTACGTCAACGTATCGGCGTAAAAATCGGCTTTACCGCCGAACCTTGGTGCTACGAGGCCACCCGAGACAATATCCGCCATTACGCGCATGGCATTGGTGACGACAATCCTCTATGGTGCGACCCAGCGTACGCCGCCGAGACTCGTTACGGCGGCATCATCGCCCTGCCCAGCTTTTTATTCTCGACCAGCCGTATCGTGTCAGGCTATGTAGGAGGACTGCCAGGGGTACATGCGATGTGGTCCGGCGCAGACTGGACCTGGCACAACCCCATACGCCGTAATGACGTGATCTCCACCGAGGCCTATCTGAAAGACCTCATCGAACACGAGACCCGTTTTGCCGGACGCGCAGTACAGCAGATTTATCACGTCGACTTCTTTAACCAGGCAGGCGACAAGCTCGCCGAAGCCGATAGCTGGTGCTTTCGCACCGAGCGTGATCACGCCCGTGAACAAGGCAGCAAATACAAAGAAGTCCGTGCACGCGAGCCACGCCGCTACAGCGAAGAAGAAATCCGCGAGGCTTATAAACTCTATGCCCAGGAAGAAATTCGCGGCTCAAACACGCGCTACTGGGACGACGTCACAGAAGGGGAAAGCCTCCCCACCCTATTCAAGGGCCCCATGACAGTGACCGGTTTCATTGCCTACGCGCAAGGTTGGGGTGGGCTGTATATTCGCGCAAACAAGCTGGCATGGCAGCTCATCGATGCCCACCCCGGTGTCGGCATCACCAATCGATTTGGTATTCCCGATGTGCCGGAACGGGTGCACTGGGAAGAAGACTTCGCCCTGGAGGTCGGTGCTCCAGGTGCCTATGACTATGGCCCAGAACGAAACTCGTGGCTCACTCACCATCTGACCAATTGGATGGGCGATGATGGCTTTCTACGTAAATCTTATTGCAAGATCCGCCGTCATAATCCCGAGGGCGACATGCTGTTCTTTACAGGCAAGGTCAAGCGTAAATATGTCGAAGAGGGCCGGCATCTCGTTGAAATCGAGCAGGAGGCTCGAAATCAGGACAACGAACTGTCAGTGTTGGGGACAGGCGTAGTGGAACTCCCCTCTCGCGGCTAACCACCGCCCCACAGAGCCCGGTCAACGGCCGGGCTCGCTGCATGTGAGGTAACGATCATGCTAGATCATCATCACAAGGGCTCAATGAGTGGCCTTAGGGTGATAGACGTATCCAGGGTATTGGCAGGACCATTGTGCACCCAGATGTTGGCAGATAACGGCGCGGACGTTATCAAGGTCGAGCCACCTGCGGGCGATGAAACACGGACGTTAGGGCCTCCTTTCGACGGCAGCGGCACTGCCGCCTATTTCAATGCCGTCAATCGAGGCAAGCGTGCCTTGGCGCTCGATCTGGCCCAGCCAGAAGGACGTGACGTCTTGCTGCGGCTGCTAGAGAATGCAGACGTGCTGGTCGAGAACTTCTTGCCAGGCACCATGACGCGCTGGCAACTCGACTACGACACAGTTCTCTCCGAGAAATTCCCCCGCCTGATTTATTGCTCTATCTCCGGCTTTGGTGACAAAGGTCCTATGGGCGGCATGCCTGGTTACGACGCCATTTTGCAGGCGATGTGCGGCTTGATGAGTATTAACGGAGAGCCCGAGTCCGGCCCTACGCGCATCGGCATTCCGATCGTTGACCATTTGACCGCCTACACCGCTATGACGGGAATACTGATGGCACTGGTAGAACGCGGCATCAGCAATCGGGGCCAACGCGTCGAAGCGACGCTATTCGATACCGCCTTGAGCCTGCTTGTCCCGCACGCAGCCAACTGGATGTATTCAGGCAAAACGCCACAGCTTCTGGGTAGCGCCCACCCGAATATCGCCCCTTACGACAAATACCACTGCAAGAATGGGCCGGTATTTCTGGGCATACTCAACGACCGGCAGTTTCGTCGATTTTGCGATTACCTTGAACTGACCGAACTGATCGCTGATCGGCGTTTTGCCAGCAATGCCGCCCGGCTTTCTCATCGTAGTGCGCTGACTACCGCCATCGACCGTGCACTGGCAAACAAAGATCGTCACACGCTGTGCCGAGAGCTGATGCAACTGGGCGTGCCTATCGGCCCTATCAACAGCGTGCCAGAAGCGTTCGAGCAGGCCCAGGCGGCTACCGCAAGAATCGACCGTAATGGTTATCACGGCGTCGGCCTGCCTAACCACTTATGCCGTACGCCTGGTTTGCCGGGCAGCCCACCTCCTCGATTCGCTCAACACGCCGACGAAATCTTGCTCGAGAGCGGCTTTGACCTCGAACACATAGCGCGATTACGGGCACTTGGCGTTTTACCCGCCCCCTAAGAAATCAGACATAGCAAAAAAACAGCAACACCTCATCCACCTGGAGACAAAGATGAAAAGATTGTTTGCTGCAGTAATGCTGTCCCTCAGCCAATTCGCCGTCGCCGCATCCTACCCGGAGAAACCAGTACGCATTATCGTGCCGTATCAAGCAGGTCAAGGCACCGATGTCGCCACGCGTTTGCTGGCCGAGCACTTGACCAAAGAGCTTGGCCAACCCTTCGTTGTCGAGAACCGCCCCGGCGCCGGAGGCAACATCGGTGCTGCCGAAGCGGCACGCTCCACCCCTGACGGATATACCATCCTTATGGGGACAAACGGCACCCACGTGCTCAACTCGTACCTTTACAGCAGCGTGCCGTTCAATCCCGAAAGCGACTTCGATCCTGTAATTCTGGTCAGCACCTTTCCAATGGTTCTGCTGACCTCGCCAGAGTCGCCATATACCAGCATTAGAACGCTACTGCAGACCGCCAAAGCCAAACCCGACCGTATTGATGTAGGCCTGCCCAGCACCACGGCACGCTTGGTACTGGAACTCCTTGAAAAACAGACAGGCACAAGCATTACCGGGATCCCTTATAAAGGCTCCAGTACCGTCATAACGGACCTCATCGGCGGCCGCGTTGCTCTCGCCATTGATACCGTCAGTGCATCTCGCTCTTTGATAGACGGCGGCAAAATAAAGCCTCTCGCGGTCACGTCGCTCAAGCCGTCGGCACTCTTGCCCGGCGTACCCTCCGTCGCGAGCGAAGGGGTGGACGGCTTTCAGGTGATCGCATGGAATGGCATATACGCGCCTCATGGGACACCACCGGCCAACGTCAAAACGCTCAACCAGGCATTGACCAAAATCCTCAAACGGCCTGACGTTCAAAAACGCCTACTCGAACTCGGCCATGAGCCTGCCGGCGGTTCATCCCGCGCACTCGCCGAATTTGCCCAGAGCGAACGCCAGAAATGGGCACCCGTCATCGAAGCAGCGGGGTTAAAAGCGAACTGATTTTTTAGCCGAGAATCATCCTGGAAAGCAGTGACTCACGAGCACAGCAGGAAAAGCGCACACGATCAAGTCCCTCCTGGTGGCTCATAGGTCGTGCGGCCTGATATCTCCACCATGTTGACGATCAAGCAGAACAAGCATCGAATGTCGTAAAGTCTCCTTTTCCCTGTATTACCGGAGGCTATCTTGCCCCGCCCGATTGAAAATCTGCTTGATCCCTTTCCCGCCGAATCCCCCGCCATCGCTCCCAAGGGGCTGTTGCCGTTTCTGTGGGCGTGCTCGAAGGGGGCCCGTGGTTATCTCGCCCTGCTGGCTCTGTTCAGCGCCAGCGTCTCGATCTATGAGGCCTGGTTATTTGCCTTTCTCGGTCAGGTCGTGGATTTTCTGGCCGATTGGCAGACGGATGCGATATCCGCCGAAGAGACGCGCGTACTATGGAGCATCGGTATCGTACTGGTCGCCAGTATCGCGCTGGTTGCCGTACGCACCGTCATCCAACATCAAGTATTGGCTATCAATCTGCCACTGAGGCTGCGCTGGAATTTTCACCGGCTGATGCTGCAGCAAAGCCTGTCGTTCTTTGCGGACGAGTTTGCCGGACGAGTCACGACCAAGGTCATGCAGACCGCTCTCGCCGTGCGCGAGGTGCTGTTTACGTTTTCCGAGATAGTGCTGGGCATCGGCATTTATTTTGTGACGATCATCGCGCTGGCGGGAGGGTTTGATAGCCGGCTGATGATCCCATTTCTCGTCTGGATCGTCCTGTACGGACTCACGATGCGATATTTCATCCCCCGACTGGGCAAGGTATCGCAGGAACAGGCCCACGCGCGCTCGTCCATGACGGGCCGTGTGACAGATGCGTATTCCAACATCATCACTGTTAAATTGTTTTCGCATACGAATCGCGAGGCGCATTTCGCGCGCGCAGCGATGGAGGATTTCAAGAACACGGGATACAGCCAGATGCGGCTGGTCAGCCAGTTCGAGATTATCAATCAGGCGTTGGTGGTCGGATTGATTCTTTCTGCTGGCGGCTATGCCCTGCAACTATGGCATGCCGGAGCGGTCGGCCCGGGAGCGGTGGCCGCCCTGACGGCGATGGCCTTGCGGGTCAACGGCATGTCGCATTGGATCATGTGGCAGATGACCTCGCTCTTTGAGGCCATCGGCACCGTGCAGGATGGCATCGGGACGTTTTCCCGCAAGGTCAAAGTCCAGGATCAACCCGGCGCGCCAGCGCTGCAGATCACCAAGGGCGAAGTCGTATTCGATCAGATCTCGTTCAACTACAGCGGCAACCGTCAGGTTCTGGATGGCCTGAGCCTGACCGTGAAACCAGGCGAGAAAATCGGTCTTGTCGGCCGTTCGGGTGCAGGCAAGTCCACGCTCGTCAATCTGCTGCTGCGCTTTTACGATGTCGATGCAGGCCGCATCTGCATTGATGGACAAAACATCGCTCATGTCACACAGGACAGCTTGCGGCAAGCCATCGGCATGGTCACCCAAGACACGTCATTGCTCCATCGCAGTATTCGCGACAACATCGCCTATGGATTGCCCGAGGCCAGCGACGCGGACATACAAGCGGCGGCCATGCATGCCCAGGCCGACGACTTCATTCAGCGCCTGAACGATCCGCAGGGCCGCACAGGCTACGACACGCAGGTCGGCGAGCGCGGAGCGAAGCTGTCTGGCGGACAGCGTCAACGCATCGCGATTGCGCGGGTCATGCTCAAGAATGCCCCGATCCTGTTACTGGACGAAGCCACCAGCGCCCTCGACTCGGAAGTCGAAGCCGCAATTCAGGAAAGCTTGAGCGAAATGATGCAAGGCAAGACGGTCATTGCAATCGCACACCGCTTGTCCACGATCGCAGCGATGGACCGGCTGATCGTGATGGACCAAGGGCGCATCATCGAACAAGGCACTCACGCTGAGCTGCTGCTGCAAAATGGCGTCTACGCCAACCTGTGGCAGCACCAGAGCGGCGGCTTTCTGGGTCAGGACGACCTGCCTGCGGCATAGGCGGTCTGAATCGTCGTGCGCACATGGTTCACGTGCGCACTGGCCGCCGCCTCAGCGTGATCCGGCTTGGCATCCAATACCGCCAAGGCAATGCGCCGATAATCGTCAAGGCGCATTTTCTGCAGGCTGGGCAGGCGATGCTGGGCGTGTACCACCGGCATCAGAATCGTGGGAAACAGGCGCTTGAGCTCCAGGTTTCCTCCCATATCCAGCAATACCCGATAAAACCGCCGGCGGGCGCGGGCAAAGGCAATACTGTCCTGCGTCTGATCGGCCTGCGCCAACTGCTGCAAGGTCTCTTGCAACGAGGCGCGGGCAGACGGCTCGCCAACACCTCGAACCGCCGTGCGCGCCAACAGGCCCAGCATGCGCTCGGCCACATCCAGCACATCCAGCGTTTCCTGCTGGCTCAGCGATCGTATCGCCGCCCCCTTGTGCCGCGAGAGCTCGATGACCCCCTCTGCCGCCAGCCGCTGCAAGGCTTCGCGCACTGAATTGCGCCCCACCCCGAAATGTGCGGCCAGATCGACCTCGACCAAGCGCTGGCCCGGTACCAGAGCGTGCGCCTCAAGCTCGCGCAAAATGCCCTGAAACACCACATCGGAGGCGCTTTTGGCTTTCTGTTGTAGCGACGGCGAATCACCGGTTTCAGCAATCAGGGCAGATGGGCTCATAAGCAAAGTTCCAGGCACATAAAAATAAAGGTCTGGTCACGCCAGAAAAATCATCCTACAATTTTATGGAACAATTTTACTCTACGGATGAAAATATTGCCCTGCCCCACCAAGAACATGGCGGCAGGGCCAATAGGACCAGAGGAGACCAACGCAATGGCGTCATCACTATCCGTCGCGAACAAACGGGTGCTCATCACGGGCGCCTCCAGCGGTCTGGGACAGCACTTTGCCAGGACCTTGGCCGCCCAGGGCGCGCAACTGATCCTCGCGGCCCGGCGGCTGGATCGATTGCAGGCCTTCGCCGACACCCTGTCGTGCAGCGTAGCGCCGCTGTGCCTGCCCTTTGATGTCACGGATGCCGCCAGCCATACCGAGCTGGTCAAGCAAATCGACACACTGGATGTGCTGATCAATAACGCCGGCATCGTGCGGGAAAGTGCTGCAGCCACGCACAGTTCAGAGGACTGGGATGCCGTGCTGGACACCAACCTCAAGGGGATGTTTTTTCTGGCCCAATCCCTGCTGCCCGCGCTGCAGGCCAATGGTGGCAGCATCATCAATGTGGCCTCCATCCTGGGCCTGCGCCAAGCAGGCGGCATCGTGTCGTACGCCGTGTCCAAGGCCGGCGTCATCCAGCTGAGCAAGACGCTGGCGCTGGAATGGGCGCGCTATGGCGTTCGCGTCAACGCCCTGGCGCCCGGCTATATCGAGACCGAGATCAACGCCGATTTTTGGCAATCCGACGCAGGTAAAGCGTTGATCAAACGTATTCCGCAACGGCGTCTAGGCCAACTCGAGGATCTCGATGGCCCCTTGCTGCTCTTGTGCAGCGACGCGTCACGCTACATGACAGGCTCGGTGCTCGTGGTCGACGGCGGCCATCTGGTCAATACGCTTTGAGGAAACAGGCATGTACACCCCCTACCCCAGTGAACGCAGCCGCGAAGTCGGCGAGCGCGTCGAGGCGTTTGTGCGTAACGTCGTCGTGCCCTATGAGAACGATCCGCGCCGCACCGCACATGGCCCGACACAGGAGCTCGTCGAAGAACTGCGTGCCAAGGCTCGCGCTGCTGGCGTCATGACGCCGCATATCCTGTCCGATGGCAGCCACATGACGCAGTTGGAAACCGCTGCCGTGCTCAAGCGCTCAGGCCTGTCACCCCTGGGACCCATAGCGGTCAACACCATGGCGCCAGACGAAGGCAATATGTTTTTGCTGGGCAAAGTCGCCACCCCGGCGCAAAAGGCCAAGTACCTGGACCGGCTGGTCAGTGGACACGCACGTTCGGCCTTTTACATGACCGAACCTGCGGTGGATGGTGGCGCGGGATCCGATCCCTCGATGCTGCAGACGACCGCCGTTCAACAAGGCAATAACTGGATCATCAATGGACGCAAGATGTTCATCACCGGTGCAGAAGGCGCCGAGGTCGGCATCGTGATGGCACGCAGCAATACCGGCGACAAAGTCCAGGCCACGATGTTTCTGGTCAAACTACCCCATCCCGCCATTCGTATCGAACGCATCCTCGATACCATCGACAGCTCGATGCCCGGCGGCCACGCCCTGATCGTCATCGATAACCTCATCGTTCCACAGGAAGACGTTCTCGGCGAGGTGCACGAGGGTTTTCGCTACGCGCAGATCCGCCTGTCTCCGGCCCGTCTGTCGCACTGCATGCGTTGGTTCGGTGGCGCTGCGCGCGCGCACGAGATCGCAACCGCCTATGCGGTCAAACGCAAAGCCTTCGGCAAACCGCTGATTGACCACGAAGGTGTGGGCTTCATGCTGGCCGACAACTTGATCGATCTGCAACAAGCCGCTTTGATGATCGACTGGTGCGCGGGCGTGCTGGATTCCGGATCTCAAGCCACCACTGAAAGCTCCATGGCAAAGGTCGCTGTCTCCGACGCATTATTTCGCGTCGCGGACCGTTGCGTGCAAGTCATGGGCGGCACCGGTGTCTCGCGCGACACGATTGTCGAGCAGATATTCCGTGAAGTCCGCGCGTTCCGCATCTATGACGGCCCGACCGAGGTCCACAAATGGTCGCTGGCGAAAAAGATGAAACGCGATGCGTTGCACGGAGGTGCGCATGGCTAAAGCGACTGGAAATTTCGCTGGTACCGCGGCTGTCCGGCCCGAGCATCGCATTGACCAGGCTGCTTTAGAGGCCTGGATGCAAGCCAACGTCGAGGGATACCAGGGACCACTGACGATAGACCAGTTCAAAGGCGGGCAATCCAACCCGACCTATCGCCTGCAGACACCGACCCGCAACTATGTACTGCGACGCAAACCGCCGGGCGTATTACTAAAAGGCGCTCACGCCGTAGAACGCGAAGCCCGCGTGATGAGTGCACTAGGTACCGTGGGTTTCGCAGTGCCGCGGATCTATGGCCTGTGCACAGATGACAGCGTCATCGGCAGCTGGTTCTTTGTCATGGACATGGTGGAGGGCCGCGTATTCTGGGACGCCAGCTTTGCCGACGTCGCACGTGAAGCACGCGCACAGTACATGGACGCCATGAACGCCACCCTGGCGACGCTGCACCAAATCGACTATACCGCTATCGGCCTGGGTGACTATGGCCGGCCGGGGGGTTACGTCAAACGCCAGATCGACCGCTGGTCCAAGCAGTATCTCGAAGATGATCTCGCGGGCCGTCATCCGGCGATGGACCAACTCGTCCAATGGCTGCCCAAACATCTGCCCGATACCGAGGACGTCACCATCACGCACGGCGACTTTCGGGCAGACAACATGATTTTCCATCCAACAGAACCCAAGGTACTTGCGGTGCTGGATTGGGAACTGTCCACCTTGGGTGATCCTCTTGCGGATTTTGCATATCACGCCATGATGTTCCGCATGCCTCCAGACATATTGGGCGGAATCGGGGGGCTGGACCTGCAGGCCTCGGGGTTGCCCGATGAACAGGCCTATGTGCGGGCCTATTGTGAACGTACAGGGCGCGCGGGGATTCCTGACCTGGATTTTTACGTCGTCTTCAACATGTTCCGCTTTGCCGCCATCCTGCACGGGATCAAGGGCCGCGTGCTGCGGGGAACCGCAGCCAGCGCGGATGCAGAGGCGATGGGAAATCGGTTTACGAGAGTCGCCGATATCGCGTGGGAACAGGTAAGGACCCGAATCGCCTGACCGGCAAGCGCCCCAATCCCCATATCCAGGCCCTGCAAAAAAGTCCTAGGCGACTTCTGATCTGTCCTAACGCGCCGTTCCTATGACTGCGTACAGTACCACTCGTACTAATTCGCCACCCAATGGCAAAAGTACAAGTGGCTGTCGCAGCCTGGCATCAATACTCATGCTACACGAAGGAACACGCATGCTTTACGACGTCCGTACCTACACCTGCCGCCCCGGCACGATCAAAAAACATCTCGCCCTGTATGCGGAACATGGCTACGAGATACAGAGCCGGCATCTGGGCAAGCCCCTGGCCTACATGCAGACCGAGACGGGCAATGTGAACAGCTACATGCACATCTGGGTCTATCAAGACGCCGCTGACCGCGCCGCGCGCCGCCAGGCCCTGCAAAGCGATCCGGAATGGGCGAGCTACCTGACCAAGAGCGCCGAAGCAGGCTATGTCGTCAGCCAGGAAAACCGCCTGATGACTCCGGTTGCTTTCTTCAAACCTTGATGTCCAGCAACTGAGAGTAAAGAAGACACTACGCCCCGCCGGGTATACGACCTAACCTCTCAACAATGTTAGAGCCGTCGTAACAGCCCCCTCCAGCAGCGCCTTTTCCGGGCGGGCGCGCGCCAAGACACGCACGCCCATCAAGACACTGAGCAAATGGCGGGCCAATTGCGCGGCGGGCAGCACGCGCGTGACCGTCCCGTCAGCCTGTCCTGCAGTGATGCAACGTAGAAAGAACATCTCAATGTTCTTCAATGCATCGGCAATAACCTTTCGAAACTCGGGATCATGAGGGGCGAGCTCCAACGCAGAGTTCACCAACATGCAGCCCTTGTGTTCGCGATCATTCAGCGATCGGTTCAGAATCTGTTCAAAAAAATAGGCGATGGCCTCGCGAGGAGGGAGCGTTTCGCCTATTTTTATTCGCTCCATGATATGCACCAGGTAGCGATCAAGTGAGACTCGGAACAGTCCGCGTTTGTCCCCATAAGCGTTGTAGAGACTGGCGGCGGTGATTCCCGTCTCGCAAGTGAGGTCTTTCACTGATGTTGCCTCGTAGCCCTGAGACCAAAAGCAGTGCATCACCGCATCGAGCAGCGCATCCTCATCGAATTCTCTGGGCCTTGCCATATCTTTTTTTGTGATCCCGTTATGGCATCGCAGTGCTTGCCATTCTTGTCGTGTTGAGCCATTATAGAATGGTCGTATTAAAACTCAAGACCGTTGCTCGGAGCAAACAGATGATCCGGTTTTATTTTCACCCCACGCCGAACCCCGCAAAGATTTCCCTCTTTCTCGAGGAGGCGGGCCTGCCTTACGAAGTCATCCCGGTCGACACCAGCAAGGGCGAGCAACATGCGCCCGCGTTTCGGGCGATCAACCCTAATGGCAAAGTCCCTGCCATCGTCGACACAGCCGGGCCCGATGGCAAAGAAGCCCGCGTCTTTGATTCCACCGCGATCTTGCTCTACCTCGCAGAAAAAACCGGCAAATTCATGGGCGCCGCCCAAGACCGGCCGGAGTTGCTCTCGTGGCTGCTGTTCCTCGCATCCGGCCTGGGCCCGTTCTCGGGACAAGCGGTACATTTTCAGTTTGCCGCGCCAGAGGGCCTGGACTATGCCGTCAACCGCTATCGGCGCGAAGCTGAACGGCATTACCAAGTGCTGAACGATCATCTCGAGGGACGCACCTATATCGTCGGTGACACATACACGATCGCAGATATGTCGGCCTGGGGCTGGCTAGATCGCGCCTCGCGAGTACGCAAAGGCGCAGACGATCCGCTTGCGCCCTTTCCTAATCTCAAGCGTCTCTTTGACACCGTTGATGCACGGCCTGCCGTTGCGCGAGCGCGCGCCGTCGGCCAGAACCACGAGTTCAAGCGCGTCAACGACGAAGAAACCAAACGCGCACTCTTTCCTTCCAACTATCCCTCAGCCGCCTGAGCGGTCTCGACGCTATCCCGGAGCATCAGCATGGCAGACTCTCCCGAATATGTTCCTCCAAAGGTCTGGACCTGGGCCCAACCCAGCGGCGGTCACTTCGCCAGCATCAATCGGCCCATCGCTGGCCCTACGCACGACAAGGAATTGCCGGTCGGCCGACATCCGCTGCAACTCTATTCGCTAGGCACGCCTAATGGCGTCAAGGTGACGATCCTGCTGGAGGAACTGCTCGCGTTGGGGCACACCGGCGCCGAATACGATGCGTGGCTGATCAATATCCGTGAAGGCGATCAGTTTGGCAGCGGATTTATCGGCGTCAATCCCAATTCCAAGATCCCCGCCTTGCTCGATCGCAGCGGCCCCGAGCCGATTCGCGTATTCGAGTCGGGCTCGATTCTGTTGTATCTGGCCGAAAAATTTGGCGCCTTCATCCCGAAAGACATCCAGGGGCGTACCGAGACGTTGAACTGGTTGTTCTGGCAAATGGGCAGCGCGCCTTATTTGGGTGGCGGTTTTGGTCATTTCTATGCCTATGCCCCGACCAAAATCGAATATGCCATCGATCGTTTCGCCATGGAGGTCAAACGTCAACTCGATGTACTCGATCGGCGGCTCGCCGAGAGCGAGTACCTGGCTGGCAACGACTATACGATTGCCGATATCGCCGTATTCCCTTGGTACGGCGGACTGGCCAAAGGCTGGCAATACGGCGCGGCAGAGTTTCTCAGCGTGCAGGATTACAAACACGTCCAGCGCTGGGCCGATACCATCCTGGCACGGCCCGCAGTACGCCGCGGCCGTATGGTCAATCGCCTGAGCGGAGAGCCATCCGAACAATTGCGCGAGCGCCACGACGCGAGTGACTTTGAAACGAAAACTCAGGATAAGATCGAAGCGAACCGATCCTGACGATCATTCACGCCCGTCCACACGCAAAGGAGACCCCCCATGACCGATATCGTACGCAGAGAGTCCAACGAGCGCTTGAGCCGAGTCGTGATTCACGGAGATACCGTGTATGTGGCGGGCGTGACATCGAATGCCGCGGGAGGCATCACCGAACAGACCCGCGATGTGCTGAAAAAAATCGACGGCTATCTGGCACAGGCGAAATCGGACAAGTCTCGGCTCTTGTCCGTGCAAATCTGGCTCAAAGACATCGAGCGCGACTTTGACGGGATGAACGCCGCCTGGGCCGAATGGGTCCCGGCGAATGCAATGCCTACACGTGCGACGTGCGAGGCCAAATTGGCCGCGCCGGCGTTGCTGGTGGAAATCATTGTGACTGCAGCCAGACGCCCGAAATATCCGGGTGGGCCAATGTCTGAGGCTTGATTAAGCTCGAGCGCCAGCCATCACCTCTTTTTAGCAGGCAAGAAATTCTCGTCTAGTGTTCGCATCCTGGAATTGTGGATGTGCTCACGCATTGCATCTCGTGCCGCCTCAGGCTGCTGATCACGAATCGCCTGGAAAATACATTCGTGCTCGCGCTGCACCTGCTGGCCTCGTGTCACCGCACTGGATAACGCCAAGCTGCGCATGACGCGCATGTAGTCGAATATCTGCTGCGAAAGCGACTGCAGCATCGTCACGAATAGATCGTTACCACAGGCCGCCGCAATGGCTTGGTGAAAGCGGTAATCGGCGTCGTTGCCGACTTGGCGCGCCTCGAAAGCAACTCGCATATCGTCGAGGGCTTTGGCCATGATGTCGAGATCATCGTCGCTGCGTCGCGCCGCAGCCATATAGGCGGCATCGCCCTCGATTGCGCTGCGCAGCTCCATACAGCGCACCAGCTCGGCCAAGCCTCCTATCGGAGCCAACCGTATCAACTCGGGACTGGGACGCTTTCGCACATAAGACCCCGCCCCACGCTGCGACACGATGACACCATCAGCCTGCAGGCGAAACAATGCCTCGCGAACTACCGGGCGCGAAACGCCGAACGTTGCGCATAAATCGAACTCTGACGGGAGCCGGCTTTCTTCGGGATATTTCCCATAGGTGATCTGTTGCAGCAGACGATCATAGAGTTGATCGGCCAATCGCGGTGGACGCGTTGCACGCAGGTCCTCATTGGGAGGCGTCTTCCGCGAGCGGTCATTTGTCGGAGCGCTAGCCATAAAATAGTTGCCTGACAACTTAACAATGATGTAATTTACCAAACAAATAATCGTCGGCCACGAAAGCCGAAAAGACGAGTTTGACATGCAAAGCATGTCTATCGGTAGTACGAACAAAAATTCGGAGACAAGCAATGTTGAAAAAGCTGTTATGCGCGGCTGGCATCGCGCTCGGACTACCACTCGTTCCTATCGCTGCGAGCGCGCAGGGCGGGCAACCGGTGCAATTGATCGTGCCGTACAACCCTGGCGGTGGCTCTGACCTGTTCGGCCGCATGGTGGCGCCAGCGCTGGGAAAAGCGCTGCAAGAAACCATCGTCGTAGAAAACCGCGCCGGTGCAGGCGGCATCATAGGTACCGAAGCGGTCGTCAAATCAACCCCTCCGAATAAGATGCTGCTGGTGTCGGACTCGGCGGTCTATAGCATCATCCCCTCTCTTTACGCCTCTCTGAGCTACTCGCGCAACGACTTGATCCCCGTGGCCAACCTGGCGAGTTTTGGCAACGTCCTTGTCGTCCCAGCCAACTCGCGCTTCAAGACATTCCAGGACGTACTCGAAGCCGCCCGCAAAACACCAGGCAAGCTCACCATCGGCTCTTCCGGCGCAGGCGGCATCACGCATTTGGCTGCGGAAAAACTCATGGAGCAGGCCGAGATCAAGCTGGTTCATGTTCCCTACAAAGGCAGCGGCCCCGCCATTTCGGATACCGTGGGCGGCCATATCGACATGGTGTTTACGGGATTGCCGTCGGTGTTGGAGCTGTTGCGGGCAGGCAAACTACGCGCTCTGGCGATTGCCACCCCCAATCGCTCTCCCTACGCATCGGACATCCCCACTATCAGCGAATCCGGTGTGCCGGGATTCTCGGCGATGATCTCTCAAGGTTTATTTGCGCCGGCAACTATGCCAGAAGCCGAAATCAACAAGCTGAACGAGGCGGTACAGGATTTCATGCGCGATCCCAAAACGGTGGAAACGCTGCGAAAAATGATGGTCGAGCCGGTATATCAATCGGCCGATGAATACAAGCAGTGGTTAGATGCGGAATCCAACGACTGGGCCGGATTGATCAAACGGGCAAACGTAAAAGTGGAATGATCCACAGCAACTGGCCGCATCACCAGAAAAACGCTCTCAGACCGCATAAACAGAAAGGTAAATGAATGATAGATGTCTACGCTTGGCGTACCAGCAACGGTCTACGCGCCACTATCGCTTTAGCGGAATCCGGCTTGCCGCATCGAGTGATCCCTATCGATGTAGGTGCGGGTGCACACAAGACACCGGAGTATCTGAAGATCAATCCGGCCAGCCAGATTCCTGCCATAGTTGACCCTGATGGCCCGGATGGCCGCCCTCTTGTGTTGGCACAATCGGGAGCCATCGTGCTCTATGTGTGCCAGAAATCCGGCCGCTTTGTGCCTCAAGGCGCCGCAGAACACGCCCTGGCAATGCAATGGGCCTGGCAAGCCGGCACCGACATTGGCGGTACCAGTGCCGCCATGAACCAGGTAGAGGTCGTTTCCCCAGAGAAAGTCCAATCGCACATCGACCTCTTTCGCAAACGTTTCCTGCGCTATTTCGGCATTGTCGAGCAACATCTCAAAACGCGCGAGTATCTGGCTGGTGCGATCAGCTATGCCGATTTCATCCTCTACCCCAACTATGCGCTACGCCGCGACCTGCTGGATCCTGCGGCATATCCGGCATTGACCGCATGGGCCAAACGCATGGCGGCACGGCCGGGGGTAATAGAAGGTATGCGCCTATATACCGAAGCGAGTCATTGATTACCGAGGCTACCGCTGCGCTACTGCATTGAGCTGGACAACAGCGAGGCGCCTCACATCGGAGCAATAGATGAAGATCGATAATGTCAGCGTCACCCTTTTCTCTTGGGATGACATCCCCCCTACCAGCTACGCGGCCCATACCGGCAAATTCGCTGGATCGAGCAAAATGGGGCTGCTTTCCATCCAGACCGACGACGGCGTGACCGGGCATGCGTTTCTGGGGTCCGCGTACTACCCCGCAGACTTGGACGCCCCCAACCTGATCAAATATCTCAAGCCCATCTTGATGGGTCAGGACCCTTTGGATCGCGAGCGGCTGTTTCAAGCCATGTGGCGTCGCGCCCGCACCACCACCATACGGACGATTGGCGCCTGCGACGTGGCGCTGTGGGACATTGCGGGTAAAGTCGCTGGCCTGCCCATTCATCGTCTGATGGGCAGCTATCGCACCAAGATCAAGGCTTACGCCAGCTCCATGATTTTGGACTCGGCTCAGGAATATGCCGACGAAGCGTTGCATTATCAATCCTTGAACTGGGCCGCCTACAAAATCCACCCGCCTCATCCGTGGCAAGAGGATATCCGCGTATGCCAAGCAGTACGCAAGGCGGTCGGCGACGATTATCTGGTCATGCTCGATGCCGCGTGGGCATATCAGTACCCCGAAGCCGTCCGCGTTGGCCGCGCTATCGAGGAATTGAATTACTACTGGTACGAAGATCCGCTACAGGACTCAGACCTCTACAACTACGTAAAGCTCAAGCAGCAACTGCATATTCCCATCATGGCCACCGAGGCCCCGGCGGCTGTGCTCGATGCTTATGTGCCGTGGATTCAGCAGAGTGCGACTGATTTCCTGCGAGGGGATATCCCGCTCAAAGGCGGTATCACCAGCATGCTGAAAGCCGCTCATCTAGCCGAAGCCTTTCGCATGAATTACGAAATTCATCATGGTGGAAATTCATTGAATAACGTGGCCCAGTTGCACGTTGCAATGGCATTGAAGAATACTGAATTCTTTGAGGTGCTTTTACCGAGCGGCGCGCAGAAGTACGGTTTGATCGAGGATATTGAGCCCGACGCGCAAGGATTTGTGCATGCCCCAACGGAGCCAGGGCTGGGCGCAAAGATCGACTTTGACCTTATCGAACGCAAGCGCCTCGCGGTATTGTGATCACAAAAGAGGCAGCGTCATCAAGCAGCCACCCGCGCCAATACTTGAGTCTCGGTCAGCAACCGCTTGAGTTCTGGCACGCATGAGCCGCAGTTACCGCCTGCTTTGACGCAGGCGGTAATCTCGCCTGTCGTCTGCAGCCCCTTGTCGCGGATCGCGTCGCAGATGGTATTGCGGCCGACACCAAAGCAGGAGCAGATCACGGGGCCCGTATCCGCGCCCGCTACGATAGGCTGGCCCAGCAGTACACCTGCGCGGTCTATGTCTTCCAGACACTCCTGAGCGAATAAACTCGCCAGCCACTGACGCGACGGCAGATCGGGACGCGGCGACAGATAAACACAGGCTTCGATACGATCATCGATGAGATACACGGCGCGATAGATGCGTGCGGTACGGTCTTCGTATTCCAGCCAATCGGCCTGCACGTCGCTCACTCCCAATAGCGCGCGCGCCCAATCGTGAGGGGCATCGACAGCTTGCCGTCCGGCCAGTTCATAGCGCAGAAACTGCCGCCCTTGGATACGCGTCCACCAAGCTACATCATGGGTATTCAGCTCCCGGCGCGTCAGCACAAAACCGTGCCAAGCCACGTCGAAAGGCTCCACCGTCACCGGTGTGTGCTTGAACTCCGGCTCGCCCGAAACAGGGTCGACGACTGGGTTGACCACTGCACCTACGCGCGCATCGGAGGCAAACTGACCGTTCCAGTGAATGGGCACAAACACACTGCCGCGAGCGATGCCGCCGCCCTGACGCACCCTGGCCACCATGCTGCCCCAGCGGGAACGCACACGTGCCAACGCACCCTCTCGCACACCCGCCAACAGCGCATCGTGCGGGTGCAGGTCGATAAAGGGCTCGGGAACATGGTCGGCCAGTTTGGGAGCGCGTCCCGTACGCGTCATGGTGTGCCATTGGTCACGTACACGGCCTGTGTTGAGTATCAGCGGATACTCGTCATCCGTGGTGTATTCCGGTGTACGCACCGGCGTGGGTACGAAACGCGCGCGTCCGTCAGCATGGGAAAAGCCGCCGTCGCTGAACAAGCGCGCAGCACCACTGTCACCCAAGGATCGAAGGGGCCACTGCACCGGCGTCAATGCGTCGTATGCCGGCGCCGATAGACCCACCAGTCCGCCAATATGAAATGCCCTCGGTATCAGATTGGCTGCGTTAGACTGGGCCGACAAACGAGCATGCTCATCGAACACCTCTCGCTGGTGATGATAAGAGAATCCCTCATAACCCATACGCCGCGCCACGTCGGCAATGATGTCCCAATCCGCACGCGCCTCGCCGGGCACTGGCAGGAAAGCGCGTTGGCGCGAAATCCGGCGTTCCGAATTGGTAACGGTGCCATCCTTCTCGCCCCAGCCCAATGCAGGCAGCACAATATCGGCATGCGCCATCGTATCGGTATGAGCGACGATATCGCTCACCACCACGAGTTCACATGCATTCAAGGCGCGTCGGACCTGGTCTGCATCGGGCAGGCTGACCACGGGATTCGTTCCCATGATCCATACCGCCTTTACGCGTCCCGCCTCGATGGCCCGAAACAAATCGACGGCCTTCAAACCCACCCGATCGGCCATACGTGGCGCGTCCCAGAACGTCTGGACGAGTTCGCGATGCGCGGGCTCATGCAGCTCCAGATGAGCAGCCAGTATATTGGCCAAGCCCCCCACCTCGCGTCCGCCCATGGCATTGGGCTGACCGGTGATAGAGAACGGCCCCATGCCGGGCTGACCAATACGGCCCGTGAGCAGATGGCAGTTGATGATGCTGTTGACTTTATCTGTGCCGGCCGAGGACTGATTCACACCCTGCGAAAACGCGGTGATGGTGCGCGGCCTTTCGGCAAACCACTGAAAGAAAGTGCGAACAGATTCCTCATCGAGACGGCAGTCACGGGCCACGGATGCGATGTCACTGTCGGCGCCTGCCGCGAGCAGCGTCTCATCGAGACCCGTGGTGTGCTCCGACACGAAACGATCGTCTGCGAAACCTTGCCGAACCAGATGCGCCAACAGGCCATTGAACAGCCACACATCGGTACCGGGCTTGACGGGCAAGTGCAGATCGGCCAATTCACAGGTAGCCGTATGACGCGGATCGATTACCACCAGCCTCATATCCGGCCGGGCTTCTTTGGCGCGCGCGATGCGTTGGAACAGGATGGGATGACACCATGCGGCGTTGGACCCGACCAGCACGACCAGATCGGCCAACTCCAGATCGTCATAGCAGACAGGGACCAAGTCTTCACCAAAGGCACGTTTGTGCCCAGCCACGGCCGATGACATGCATAGCCGAGAATTCGTATCGATATTGGCGCTGCCGATAAAGCCCTTCATCAATTTATTGGCAACGTAATAGTCCTCGGTCAACAACTGACCAGAAACATAAAACGCCACGGCATCAGGGCCATCCGACTCGATGATGCGACGAAACCCCTGGGCCGCCTTATCGAGCGCCTGATCCCACGATACGCGCTGCAGTGGCTCTTTCTGATCGGACATGGCCGGTCGCATGGCCGGATAAAGCAGACGGCCTTCCAGGCCAACGGTTTCACCGAGCGCAGAGCCCTTCACGCATAGACGTCCGCCGTTGGCGGGATGCTGAGGGTCGCCCGCAATATGTACGTCGCCATCAGCCCGCGGCGTAGCCAGCACGCCGCACCCCACGCCGCAATAGGGGCAAGTGGTACGTACCGGCGCGTCAACGGGAGCTATTTTAATCGTCGTTGTCATCTGCAATCATGCCGTCACTCTGCTTCGCAGAGCGTTTGGCCAAACAATAGGCGTTGCCGAATCGAGGTAATCGGCGCTTGCCGTTGGATCAAATCGAAATACCACGGCCCGTCTGTCACGTCACCGTACAGCACCGCACCGACGACGCAGTCATCCTTGAGCACCAGCCGCTTATAGATACCGCGCCGCGGATCGCGCAGAACAATATCCTCGGTATCTGCGCCGCCGACGATGTTGCCAGCCGAATAAAGATCGACGCCCGTAACCTTGAGCTTGGTCGCCGTAGCACGTTGCACATAACGGCGATGGCCCGCCCCCGCCAGATGTGCCGCACATACGCGCGCCTGTTCCCATATAGGGGCAACCAAGCCGAACGTGCTGCGGCGATGCTCTACACACTCGCCCACGGCGTACACACATGGATCATAGGTTTGCAGCGTATCGTCCACGACAATCGCACGCTCGCAGTGCAGGCCGGAGTCACGAGCCAAGTCGACATTTGGCCGCACGCCTGTCGCCATCACCACCAGATCGGCGGCAATCTCGCGCCCGTCCTTGAAACGCACCGCAATGACGCGCTCCGTGCCTACCAGCTCGGCAGTTTGCGCACTCATTTCAAAACGCAGGCCGCTGGACTCCAACGCCCGCTGCAACAACGAAGAGGCCGGCGCATCCAGCTGGCGCTCCATCAAACTTGGATGCAGGTGCACCACAGTTACCGTCATTCCTTGACGCAACAGACCGTTGGCGGCCTCCAACCCCAGCAACCCTCCGCCAATCACCACGGCATGATGATGCTGGCGTGAGGCCTCGAGCATGGTTTCCACATCCTGGATGTCGCGGAACCCGATTACGCCATCGAGGTCGCTGCCAGGTACTGGTGGAATGAACGGCCGCGACCCGGTGGCGATCAACAAACGATCGTATCGAACCTGCAAGCCGCTTTGCGCGTGCACGAGCCGGCGTGAACGATCGATCTGCACCACCGGATCACCTGCATGCAAAGTGATACCGTACTGGGCATACCATTCACGCGTGTTGAGCATGATATCGCCCACGCTCTTTTCACCGGCCAATACCGGAGACAGCAGGATACGGTTGTAGTTGCCGTGCGGCTCTGCACCGAACACGGTGATGTCATACAAATCCGGGGCGAGCTGCAGCAGTTCCTCTACGGTACGCATGCCAGCCATACCATTGCCTACTACCACCAAACTAGGGCGCCCCGCCTGACTCATGCTGCCACCCAGATCCGAGCGTTGTCGACCTTGGTGGGATAAGCCGGCACTGACTGCTCTGGCTCCTCCAGGCACTCGCCGGTGAACAAGTCGAAATGCTGCTTGTATAGCGGCGACGCGACGACGACACGATCGCCGAGGTTACCGACCAAGCCGCGCGCCAGCACGCTGGCGCCGCTCTTGGGGTCGATATTGCCAATGGCAAAAACGCGTCCATCGCCCAAACGAAAGACCGCCACATGCCGACCGCTGACCAAGGCACAGACCCCGGTGCCGGGCACGATGTCCTGAACTGCGCAAACGTCTGCCCAGCCATTTTCATGGGTTGTCATGCTGACATTCCTTCTCTATATCCAATGAGTACTAGACGGTGAGGGCTTCCGCGCGCTCGGCATCCTCGCGCTCCTGCGGTGACGCCGGGCGAATCTGTCCGCGTTCGGGCACAAAGACGATTTTTTCGTCCAGCGATTCGCTATTCACGAAACTGCGGAAACGCTTGCGTACCTCGGGCTGCGTGACGGCGACTTTCCACTCGTCCTGGTAGGTATCCACCACGTGCTGCATCTCGGCTTCCAGCTCGGCCACTATGCCCAGCTTGTCGTGCACCACGACATCTTGCAGATACTGCAGACCACCTTCCAGGTTGTCGCGCCAGGTGCTGGTGCGCTGCAAACGGTCTGCCGTACGCACATAGAACATCAAAAAGCGATCGACATACTTCACCAGCGTGGCCTGATCCAGATCGGATGCCAACAACTCGGCGTGACGTGGCTTCATGCCGCCATTGCCGCAAACGTAGAGATTCCAGCCTTTCTCGGTGGCAATGATGCCCACGTCCTTGCCCTGGGCCTCGGCGCATTCACGTGTGCAACCCGACACGCCGAACTTGATCTTGTGTGGGGAACGCAGCCCTTTGTATCGGTTCTCCAAAGAGATTGCGAAACCCACGGAATCACCCACACCATAACGGCACCACGTGGATCCCACGCAGCTTTTCACGGTACGCAGCGATTTGCCATACGCGTGGCCCGATTCGAAACCGGCTGCGATCAGCTCTTCCCAAATCAGAGGCAACTGCTCTACCCGCGCGCCAAACATATCCACGCGCTGTCCGCCAGTGACTTTGGTGTAGAGACCATATTTCTTGGCCACCTGACCGACTGCGATCAAACCGTCGGGCGTCACCTCGCCACCAGGCATACGGGGCACGACGGAATAGCTGCCGTCTTTTTGGATATTGCCCAGGTAATAATCATTGCTATCCTGCAGGCCAGCCAAAGGCGGCTGCAGAACGAATTCGTTCCAGCACGATGCGAGCACGCTCGCCGCGACGGGCTTGCAGATGTCGCAGCCCAATCCCTTGCCATGCTTTTCCAATAATGCATCGAACGTCTTGATGCCGCCCACGCGGACCAAGTGGTAGATCTCCTGACGCGAATAGGGGAAGTGCTCGCACAAATGGTTGTTGACGGCCATTCCCTGCTTTTTCATTTCGGCCTTCATGACCTGCGTCACCAGCGGCACACAGCCACCGCAGGTCGATCCGGCCTTCGTGCAGGCCTTCAGATCGCCGATCGTGCATACCCCATCGCCGACAGCCGCACAAATCTGTCCTTTCGTGACGTTATTGCAGGAACATATCTGTGCACTGTCGGGCAGCGCATCCACTCCCAGGCCGGGCTTGGCTTTGCCATCGCTTGATGGCAGGATCAGAAACTCTGGGTCCTCGGGCAAGGCGATGTCGTTCAACGCCATCTGCAGCAGGGTGCCATACTCGTCGGCGTTGCCTACCAGCACGGCACCGAGCAATTTCTTGCCGTCCCCGCTGACGACGATTTTTTTGTAGACTTGCTTGCGCTCATCCACGTACTGATAACTACGGCAGTCCTTCGTCTTGCCATGCGCATCACCGATGCTGGCAACATCCACGCCCATGAGTTTGAGTTTCGTGCTCATGTCGGCACCGGCGAATCGGGCGGACTCCACATCTGCCAGGCCTGCCGTACTGGCGATATGCCGCGCCGCCACACGGGCCATGTCATAGCCGGGCGCCACTAGGCCAAACACCTGTTCCTGCCAAGACGCACATTCGCCTATCGCATAAACATTGCGATCGCTCGTGCGGCAGAAATCATCGATCACCACGCCGCCACGCGGGCCCACTGCCAGCAGGCACTGACGTGCGATCTCGTCCCGTGGCCGTATGCCGGCCGAGAACACAATCATGTCGGTTTCCAGGAGCTTGCCGTCGGCAAACACCATCCGGTGGCGTGCCAGCGTCCCGTCCACGATCTCTACCGTGTTGCGATCGGTGTGCACCTGGACGCCCAACGCCTCGATCTTGCGGCGTAGCATCTGACCGCCGCTCTCATCTACCTGCACCGTCATCAACCGCGGCGAAAACTCGACCACATGCGTTTCCAGGCCCATGTCTCGTAGCGCTTTCGCACACTCCAGGCCCAACAACCCGCCACCGACGACCACACCGCGCCTGGCCCCATGGCCAGCGGCCTGCATCGCCTCCAGATCTTCGATCGTGCGATAAACGAAGCAATTCGGACGATCACGCCCAGGCAACCCTGGCACAAAAGGATTGGAGCCCGTGGCCAGCACCAGCTTGTCGTAGGGCAGCACTTCGCCATCGGCAGTCGTCACGGTGTTGTTACGGCGCTCTACCGCAACGGCGCGCGCGGCCAGGCGCAGCTTGAAACCGGTACGCTCAAAGAAACCAGGTTCTACCAACGACAGATCGTCAGCGGTACGGCCACTGAAAAACTCAGACAAGTGCACCCGGTCATAGGCAGGACGCGGTTCCTCGCATAACACCGTGACCTCGACATTTTGCAGTCCCGTCTCGGCAAGACTTTCCAGAAACTTGTGGCCCACCATGCCGTGGCCAACAACGATGATCTTCATGCTCATGACAAATTCCTCCTCAGGCGCCCACGGCGCTGGGGTTCAGCGTGTTGTTGTATAAGGCTTGCTCGCGAGCCTTATGTTCAGCAGAAAAACGCACGGCAATCGCACATGCGGCCGACAGGATCACCAACACACCCAGCACAGACAGCGTGCTCTGCGTATCGCCCATCCCCTTCATCAAGAAGCCCGCCGCCACCGCACCGACATTGCCGCCGGCGCCGATAATGCCTGCCACGCCGCCCAACGCATTGCGATCCACAAAGGGCACGAGCGCATACGTCGCACCGCAGGCCATATGGGTAAAGAGGCCGAACACCAGCATTGCCAGCACGGCTAGCGTGGTGTTATCTGCATGAGCAAAGCCCAACAACCCCACACCCTCGCCCACCATCAGCACGCATAACAACAGCGTGCGTCCATCCAATCCGCGTCGATGCGCCATCCGGTCAGAAACGATGCCGCCCAATGCACGGCCGAACAGCGCCAGCAAGCCAAAGCTCGCGGCCGCCATGCCCGCCGACGAGAGCGACAGACCAAAACGCTCGACGTAGTAGATAGCGGCCACGTTGTGGATAAAAATCTCCACACCAAAGCAGGCGCCATAGGTCACAAACAACAACCACACGCGATAATTACAGGCCGCCGCAGCAAAACTCGCCCAGCCACCTTTCTTGCCACCCTCGATCGTCTTTCCTGCTGCCCGCAGATCTGAATAATTGCCCTCAGGGCAATCTTGCGTATAGCGCCAGTAGAGTGCAGCAACGATCAGCATCGCCACACCGGGCACTACCATGGCCAGCCGCCAACCCAGGCTTTGGCTGACACCCATCATCACGATGGCAGTCAACAGCAGCGGCATCGTGCCTTGCGCCACGCCGCCTCCTGCGTTACCCCAGCCCGCGGTGGTGGCATTCGCCGTGCCGACCACATTGGGTGCAAACATGACAGAGGTGTGATATTGCGTGATGACGAAGCTCGCTCCGATCGCGCCTATCGCCAACCGGAAGAACAAAAAGGCTTCATAGCTCTGCGCCAAGGCCACGCCCAATACCGGAATCGCTCCTAATACCAGCAAGCCGGTATAAGCCTTGCGCGGTCCATAACGATCACACAGCGGCCCGACGATGAGGCGCACCAGAATGGTCACCGCCACAGCGGCAATATTGATATTGGCAATCTGCCCCGGCGTGAGATTGAATTCGCCCTTTAGCACCGGCATCAGCGGCGCGCACGCGAACCACGCGTAGAAACACACAAAGAATGCCAGCCAAGTCAGATGAAAGGCACGCATCTGCGGCGTACGCAGGCTGAACAAATCAATGCGAGTAGCTTTGGCAGTCATGTCTGTCCCGTTGAACGTAGTACTTGAGACCGGCCTGGTGTTACCTGACGGCACGAGTCGTTTTGCCTGACAGTTATGCAAAAACCGTGCCAAGCAGGACTACTAAGACAAGACAATGTTGCGTCGCACCAAACAAGTGCTCGCTGCACTCATTCTGGATCGAGAAGCACCAATGAGGTGCTATCAAATGCGCGCGGGCCCCCGCCCGCACGACAATGGTGCTGATCCTTCCCGCTAAAGGGGACACATGAACCAACAAGGGGAATGCCGGTTATTGCTTTTCCACTAAACCCAGGCGGTTGATCAGATCGCCATACATGTTGAACTGGTCCTGCGCAAACGCGGCAAAGGCTTGCGAGTCCATGTAATAGGCTGGGGTGTCCAGCGGCTCGACGTCAGCCCGATACGCATCGCTTTTCAATGCCGTCTGGCATGCGTTTTCCAATGCACCGATCGCCTCTTTAGGCAGGCCCTTTGGCGCAATCAACCCGCCCCAGATAGAGGCATTGATAGACCATCCCGCCTCTTTAATAGTCGGGACATCGGGATAGCCGGCCAGCCTCGTGTCCGAGAACACCGCCAACGGGCGCAGCTTATAGCGCTTGGACACCGTTGGCGTTTCGTTGAACACCATGATCTGTTTCCCCATCAGATCAGTGACCATCTCTCCAGAGCTTTTGTATGGAACGTGCAGTGCCGTGGCCCCAGCCTGATCCATCAACATCTCCATGGCCAGATGCAGCAATGTGCCGTGTCCAGAGGATCCATACGTCAGCTTGCCCGGGTTCTCTTTCGCGTAGGCAATGACATCCGAGACGCTGCGAAAAGGCGAATCCTCGGTGACCATCATCATCAGCGGCACGGAATAGGTGGCGCATACGTGGTCGAAGTCCTGATAGGTGTACCCCGTCTTTCGGATCGCGGGCTGCAGGACTTCCGGCCCGATAACGGACAAGCCCACCGTGTATCCGTCAGCCGCAGATCGCTTCAACTGGGTCATCCCGATGGCACCACCCGCTCCAGCTTTGTTTTCAACAACAATCGTCGCAGGCAACGTGGCGCTCAGATGCTTCGCCAGGATTCGAGCCATGATGTCGGACGTGCCGCCTGGACCAAACGGCACGATCATGGTGATGGGTTTGCTGGGATAGTTCGCCTGCTGTGCAGACACGACCTGAGGTGCTATTGCCAGCGCCACGGCCGCCGCGATCGCGCTCACCAGAGCCGATGGTAATTTCATCGTGTTGTCTCCCAATCTCTCTTTTAGTACACGCTGCTTTCGAATTTTTTTGCGATGGCGGGCCGGATGGCGCCGATGAAAGCAGTCGCCTGCCGCATCATCATTCCCATATCCGAAGCCACGGCAACGAACGAATAGCCGAGCTCGATGAACTCGGAAACCATCTCGGGGGTGGGACCGACAATGCCACAAGGTTTGCCGATCGCCTGGCAACGTTTGGCCACATCGGCGATCACGGCTTTGACTTCGGGATGCGCGATGTTGCCGATATGCCCCATGTTGGCGGATAGATCGCCCGGTCCCAGGAACAGCGCATCGACGCCCGGCACACTCGCAATATCCTCCAACGCAGCCACGGCCTGCGGCGTTTCCAACTGAATGATGGTGAAGACCGAGTCATTCGCGCGTTTGGCGTACTCGCTGGCTGTGCCATAACCGCTGGCGCGATGCACGGCCGCAAAGCCGCGAATCCCTTCAGGCGGATACTTTGCATACGACACCGCTTGCTGGGCCGCCGCAGCGCTGTCCACAAACGGCACCATGACGGTTTTGGCTCCGAGGTCCAAGGCGCGCTTGAACAGGATCGGATCATTCGCGGCCAGACGGGCAATCGGGCAGGCATTGGTCCCAGCGATCGCCTGCAATACCGCGAGCGTTTCTTTTTCATCTAGCGGGACATGCTCCAGATCGACCAATAGCCAATCGAATCCAGCGTGTCCCATGGCCTCTGCCGTGCTGGAGGCGCCTGACATCAGCCACGTCCCAAGCGGCACGCCAGGTTCATTCAAACGGGTGCGAAATGCATTTTCTAACAGGTCTTTCGGCGCTGGCATTGCGTATCCTTGTCTGCGTCTTTAGTAAATAGAGGGTTCGGGTGTAGGCGCGGTCCCTTCGAGGGCCTTGAAATCGCAGCCCTGATGGGCCTGCGTCACTTCTGCCTGGTAAATTCGGGTGTATCCGCGTTCGTAGTTCTGGGCCGGCGGCGTCCATTGCTGTCTGCGCTGGGCCAGTTCGGCTTCGGACACCAGAACATCAAGCTGCCGTTTCGCGATATCGAGTTGAATGAGATCGCCCGTACGGATCAGAGCCAGCGGCCCGCCTACGGCAGACTCGGGGCTGATGTGCAAAACGCAAGTCCCATAATGGGTACCGCTCATCCGCGAATCCGAGAGCCGCAGAATGTCGGTAATGCCTTTTTCAAGCAGCTTTTTCGGAATCGGCAAATTGCCCCATTCCGGCATGCCAGGTCCACCGACCGGGCCACCGTTGCGCAGCACGAGAACGGTGTTCTCATCAACGTCCAATGCTGGATCGTTGATGGCAGCCAACATATCCGCGTTGGAGTCGAACACCAATGCCGGTCCGGTATGTTTCAGCAAACGTGCAGATGCAGCAGAGGGCTTGATGACCGCGCCATCCGGACAGAGATTCCCATGCAACACAGCGAGCGCCATGCAGGCCTCGGGACAATCATCCGTCGCGCTGACCACCGGGTTATTCAAGGGCCGAATCACGTCGTCGTCCGTACTGGCATGGCCCTCGATATTGGCGCCTAATGTCTTGCCCGTGCACGTCAACGCGTCCAATGCTAATACATCGCGGATACGGTTCAGCAACGCAGGCAGTCCACCCGCGTAATAAAAATCTTCCATCAAGCGGTTACCCGACGGGAACAGATTGGCAATGACAGGGACCTGCCGGGCCATACTGTCAAAATCATTCAGGCCTAATTCAATGCCGGCACGATTGGCCATGGCGGGCAAATGAACGGCTGCATTGGTGGAACCACCGAGCGCCATCCACGCCGCCACCCCGTTCAGAAACGACGCGCGGCTCAAGATCCTCGATGGCGTGAGATCCTCCCACACCATATCGACGATTCGGGTCCCACAAGACCAGGCCATTCGGGTATGTCCCGCGTCCATGGCGGGCACGCTCGTCGAACCCGGCAAGGCCAGCCCCATGGCCTCTACGATCGCGGTCATCGTGCTGGCCGTGCCCATCGTGTTGCATGTGCCGGGGGCACGTGTCATCCGTGCCTCTAGCGAAATCCACTCATCCTGATCGATCGCGCCAATGGTGTACTGCTCCCAGTACTTCTTGGTATGCGTGCCAGCGCCGACTGCCTGCCCCTTGTATCGGTCATTCAACATAGGACCTGCCGGGCAAAAAATGGCGGGAATCCCCATGGAGATAGCCCCCATCACCAACCCTGGCGTCGTTTTGTCGCACCCGCCCAATAGCACCACGCCATCCAGAGGCAAACTGCGGATGAGCTCCTCGGCCTCCATGGCCAGAAAATTTCGATAGAGCATGGTGGTCGGTTTCACCATGACCTCGCCAAGACTCATTGCCGGCAGCTCTAACGGATATCCGCCTGCCTGCAATACGCCCCTTTTGATCGCCTGTGCGCGATCTCTCAGGTGAGCGTGGCACGGCGACAGATCGCTCCACGTGTTCAGGATGCCGATGATGGGCCGGCCCATGAACTCTTCTCGATTCAGCCCTTGCTGCTGCATGCGTTGCCGATGCGCAAAGCCGCGAATGCTTTCTCCGGCGAACCAGCGCTGGCTGCGCAGCTCGCCGATTTTCTTTCTTTCAACCATGTTTCAATCCAGCTTGATGTTGGCAGCCTCGATGAGTTTGCCCATTGTTTTCAGATCCTTGTTCAGCAGGTCCGAAAATTCTTGTGGAGAAGACGAGAGGACTTCGTAGCCCTGTTCCTCTAGCGGTTTGCGAAACGCCGGATCGGTGAGGATGGCCACGATCTCGGTGTTGAGTTTTTTCACGATGGCATCGGGCGTGCCCTGGCGCACCAACAATCCATTCCATACGCGGGACACCACCCCGTCGACACCCGCCTCGCTGAATGTAGGCACGCCGGGCGCACTATTGGCCCGCTTGGTATCGGTCACAGCCAGAATACGAATCTTGTCCGACTTTTGATAGCCGACGATGGCTGGCAAGTTGATAAACATCATCGGAATCGCGCCACCCATGACGTCGGTCAGCGCCGGCGGCGCCCCCTGATACGGGACATGCATCAACTCAATGCCCGCTTGCTTTTGAAACAGCACACCCGCCAAATGCATGGAATTGCCATTCCCCGCTGACCCGAACGCAATCTGGCCAGGCGCCTTCTTTGCCGCGGCAACCACATCCGCCACGCTGTGATATGGAGTGCCGGTATTGACGATCAGCACATTGGGCATTTGATGCGTCAACGTGATCGGCTGCAGGTCCTTGACGGGGTCATAACCCATGTTTTTGTACAGATGCGGATTGACCGCGAGCGTACTGGTCGAGCCGAGCAACAACGTATAGCCGTCCGCGGCTTGCTTGGCGACCAAGGCCGAGCCTATGTTGCCATTCGCACCTGGGCGGTTTTCCACAATGACGCTTTGCCCCAGGCGCTTGCCCAACTCACTGGCCATGCTGCGCGCGAACTGGTCGGCGACACCGCCGGCCGGATACGGCACCACCAGGGATACCGGCTTTTTTGGGTAACCCTGCGCCTCATCCGCCTGTGCAGAGAGCGGGCACAGCGGCAGGCAGCTCAACAGCGCAGCGGCAAGGGCAAATCGACGTCTGGATCCAGCTCCATTTACGGCCATCTTTTGTCTCCCGGGGCACAAAGTCCCTCTTCGTTCTCGTGCAATCTCTAGCGAATTGGCATCTCAGGGTTAATTCCGATGTTACCGGTAACTGTTACCGGTAACATCGGAAGCAGTGTAGGATCAACATTCGATCTGGCGCCATCAGTAGAAACCATGACTCAACACAATAAGCCCGACACCAAAGAGACCCCACGCGCGGCCCGCCGCAAGACCGGGACCTACACCATCCATGACGTTGCCAACATGGCTGGGGTGTCCTCGATTACCGTCTCCCGCTACTTCAACTCGCCCGACAAAGTGTCCGCCGGATTACGCGAGCGCCTGAAAGAGATCGTGGACAGCATTGGCTATGTCCCCAGCCAAGTCGCCGGTGGGCTCGCCTCAGGCAGGGGCCGCGTGGTTTGCGCCGTCATGCAGAACATTGCCAGTACGACGTTTGCCGACCTCGTAAAGGGGATGACCGACGA
Organism: Bordetella tumbae; assembly: GCF_054780995.1. Lineage (NCBI taxonomy): Bacteria > Pseudomonadati > Pseudomonadota > Betaproteobacteria > Burkholderiales > Alcaligenaceae > Bordetella > Bordetella tumbae. The sequence goes on along the minus strand of NZ_BAAGVG010000018.1, from coordinate 940,160 downwards.
ACTGCAATCGTCCGGTCTGCAGCTCTTACTGGCCAACGCACAGTATTCAAAAGACCAGGAAGAACAAGCCATCCGTACTTTTGTGGGTTGGCATCCCAGTGCGCTGATACTGACTCGGGATGATCACACACCCGCGTCGGAGATCATACTGAGGGGCTTGAACATTCCGATCGTCGAGGCCTGGGGATTTGTTCCTGAGCGGCCTTTTCATCAAGTGGGCTTTCCACACGCTGAAGTCGGCGCGGTACTCGCTCGGCATTTTCTGGAGCAGGGGTGCAAGCGTATTCAGTTTGTATTGCCAATGGCCGAAGAGGACTTTCGTGCGAAGCAACGGGCTGATGGATATGCATCACAGATGCGAAAGGCCGGGTTGAAACCGGATATCCAGGTCGCGACGCATTCCGATGACTTTGATGTCGGGGAAAAATGGATTGAGTCGTTCACAAAAGAATCAAAACGCTCGCGTCCTGAGGCGGTGATTTTTTCCAACGACAACATGGCAGCCGGGGCTATTCTGCATGCGCCGGCGTGTGGTGTGGAATTGCCTCGGGATTGCCTGATGGCGGGATTCGGAGATGCGGCGATATCGTCACGCTTGACACCGGCGTTGACGACCGTGAGGCCCCCCAGATACCAGATCGGTCAACACGCGGCGCGGGCGATACTGAAGCTCTTGCATGCTGATGGCGAACACGCAGCGGATCCGATGCAGGATGAATTCGTGAGCGAATTGATTGTCAGGGCAAGTAGCCGGCGTAGATGATCTGCGCGGCTGCCTATCAGCCTGACGCATTTTCATGAGCATGCTGCGGACGCCTGTGCCATCCTGCGTAATCGAGAGGCGTCCGTCGCTGGGGGAGCACCGAACATACGGGCATAGTCGCGGCTGAATTGAGACGGGCTTTCGTAACCGACACGAAACCCTGCGCCTGCGGCATCCATCGCCTCGGCAACCATCAACCGGCGCGCTTCCTGCAACCGCAATTGGCCACGAAAATCCAGGGGGCTCATTGATGTGACCGCCTTGAAGTGCGCATAGAACGTCGAGCGACTCATGCCGGCAATGTCGGCGATTTCTTCGATCCGGCGGTTTTCGCGGTAGTGTGCCCGCAGCCAGGCAATGCCCTTGGCGATCTGATTCAGTCGACTGTCCGCCGCCGCCATCTGTCTCAGGATGTTGTTTCCCGAATCTGTTAGAAGACGATAGAGAATCTCGCGGATCATTAGCGGGGCCAGGGCGTCGATATCGCGCGGCGCGTCGAGCAGTGCTGCCAGCCGTACCGCTGCGTCCAACAGCTCCGGTGTAGTGTCGCTGAGCGCAATGCCGGCCGACGGCACATCGTCGTTCTGATCCTGGATCGGGTAACGCAAACAAAGGTCGCTCAGCTCGGCCAAATCGAGATCGACTACCAGGCATAGATACGGGGCCGTCTCGCTGGCCTCAATAACTGCCCCCGTGACAGGCAGATCGACTGATGCAACCAAATACCTCGCCGGGTCGTACACGTAGGCAGTCGTTCCCAGCATTACCCGCTTGCGCCCCTGTGCAATAAGACAAAGTGTCGGTTCATACACAACAGGCATCGGCATGGTAGGGGTATCTGAGCGGATCAGACTCACGCCTGGAATCGGCGTGCCGTAGGTGCCATTACCCGGGGTATGACGATCCAAAATATCCACAAGCTTTGTCAGCGAACCCATGTGTCACTCTATGAGGATGTTGGCGTATCAACGACTGGAGAGCCGTCAGTTCGGACGATCGTACAAGAACTCAGGACGATCCCGCTACAACGATTCGCGTCACTCGGCGCAAACTTCTCCCTGCGGATTCAACACTTTCACTCAGGCAAGAGATCACCATGTCCAATCCCACGGCGCTCGATCAATACCGTCTTCTCGGACGATCCGGCATGCGCGTCTCGCCACTGGCTCTCGGCACTATGACCTTTGGTGCCGATTGGGGCTGGGGTGCCGACGATGAGCAGGCACGCCGGATCTTTGATACCTACGTAGACAACGGCGGCAATTTCATTGATACGTCGGTCAATTACACAAACGGCACATCGGAACGCATTCTGGGCCAGTTGCTGAAAGGCAGGCGCGATCGCATTGTGGTTTCGACCAAGTTCACCATGGCGCGTGACCCAAGCGACCCCAATTCGGGAGGAAATCACCGAATGAATCTGGTGCGCTCGGTGGAGGCCAGCCTGCGGCAGCTCGACACCGACCGGATCGAACTGCTGCACCTGCACGCCTGGGACTTTACCACCTCGCCCGATGAAGTCATGCGTGCGCTGGACGACCTGGTGCGATCTGGCAAGGTCCTCTATCTCGGCATCTGCAATACGCCAGCCTGGAAGGTCGCGCAGCTGCAAACCATGGCAGATCTGCGCGGCTGGTCTGCACTCGTGGCGTTGCAAATCGAGTACAGCTTGGTCGAACGCACGCCCGAACATGAACTGATGCCGATGGCACAGGAAATGGGCCTGGGAGTAATGCCGTGGTCACCGCTCGGCGGCGGCATTCTGACCGGCAAATACAGCCGGGACGACCTGCAACAGGAGAGCGAAGCCGGTGTCTCTGTGACGCGCAAGGGAGTCATCGCGTCGTCTGGGCATATGACAGCGCGCTCGCTGGATATCGCTGAGGTCGTGAACGCCGTTGCCCATGAGATCGGTGCGACGCCGTCTCAAGTCGCACTGGCCTGGACTCTGCTGAACCCTGCTGTCGTCGCACCTGTCATCGGGGCCAGAACGCTGATACAGGCTCAGGACAACCTGGGCGCGCTGAAGATACGTCTCGACACCGAGCATATCGCCCGATTGAGTCAAGCCAGTGCACCCGAGGCCATCTTTCCCAATCGTTTTGTGGAACGTCCTATGGTCCAGCAGCTGATTTTCGGCCAGACAAATCTGCAACGTCGCGTCTGAACGAAGCGGCTTGGTTTTCTCTCACAGACACAGGAGCACACCGCATGTTGATTCTCAGATACATCACCACAGTAACGGCGCTGATTTTCATCACACTGATCAACGGCTGCGCGAATGCCCAAACCGCCGGCTCGACGACCGAGCGTAATCGGCAGTTCATCGTGCAGGCCTTTGAACAATGGACCGCTGGCAGCGGGACGTTCTTTCAAGACGTGCTGTCACCTGACGTCGTCTGGACAATCAAGGGAACGAGCCCTGCAGCCGGAAGCTACCGGGGCCGAGATGCGTTCATGGAGCAAGCAGTCGCCCCTTTTGCCGCGCGCCTGTCTGCACCCGTGCGGCCCACAGTGAAAGACGTATGGGCCGAGGGTGACGATGTCATCGTTCACTGGGACGGCACGGCAACCGCCGCCGACGGTGAGCCCTACCACAACAGCTATGTTTGGATTTTCCGAATGGAAAATCAACGCGCAACCGAAGTCATCGCCTTCCTCGACCTCGCGCCCTATGACGACGTCATAAAGCGGGTGTCTATTGAACAACAAGGAGAAACGCAAATGAATGAGCATGCTTACGCTGGAATGTGGGTGACTGATGACGGCCACATCCGCCATGAGCTTCTTGCCAACGGTCGCTACGACGAGGCGCGCGGTAGTCGCGAGAGCGCCTATCAGGGCCGCTATGAGGTCAAGGGAAACCACATCGATTATTGGGATGACACTGGATTCACCGCCGACGGCGTATTCATCGATGAGAACACCCTTCATCACGGCGGAATGATATTCCGCCGCCGAGGATAGCGTCGGGCATTGGCTAATGCGTGGAGACGGATTCCTGATTCAGAAGGCGTTGACGTTACTCAATGCGCAGCGACCCTAAAATCCCTTGAATATCCAAAGGGCCGGGTTTCAGGAATCGATCGCAAATTGCCTCGGAGATTTCCGGGTCGCAATCCTGGTTTAAGAGCACCAAGGATTTCTCCCGGAGTTTTTCGTGCCGTGTTGTGTTCTCGGCGGATCCAGACGGATTGGATTGCATGATCCGGCGTGGCGTACCAGAACGATCAATGACCTCCACCCAACCACAGAACTCCTTTGGATAACGTTGATCCAGATCAGCGTCCCTGACTATCTCGATCGCATTGGCCAACTGAACGATGGCAGGATCCCGGCGTTGCGCTTCGCCGAAATCTTGCGGCAGCACCGAACCTCGCAGCAATGCAGTGGCGACGGCGTAACGTACGCTCATCTGAGCCTGCAGTTCGGAGCCGGGCTCGTATCGATAACCGCATTGGATGTCCACCAGGGTCGGCACACCCACCCGCACCACTCCACCTTGCAACCATTCGGACCGTAGCTCGAGGGCTGCATCGACGTGAGCATGAGCACTGCCGCAGCAACTGTAGGGTTTGAAATTGGTTTTGGCGGCGTGCCAGGTTTTACCTAGCTCATGCAACAGGCGAGTGGCATCCGAATGATCGGAAAACGCCTTCATCATGCCTCCGTCTTCTGCCTCGATGGCATAGGCCGGGCCGGTCAAACCGTTGCGAGCGAGCTCTGCAGATACCACACCGGCCCTGGCAGCCATGCCCGCATGCAGCCGTTTCGAGTCGGAGCCGTCCAGCGTAAAGGCAAATAGTCCACTGGATTGGGTAGCCGCCAATCCCAGCGCTGACTGGATCTCGCGTGGTCTCAATTGCAACAGGACGGACGCTGCCGCAGCCGCCCCCAGCGGGCCACATACCGGCGTCAGGTGCCAACCGCGCAAGCGTGTTTCGGCAGGCGATAACGCCAGCGACGTCCTTATCATCACCTCGTAGCCCACAGCCAGAGCCATGTCCAGCTGTGCGGGGTCAACGCGATAATGCTCTGCCACCGCGAACACAGTGGGAACAATGACCGCCCCTGGATGCACCTTGGCATTATGGAAATCGTCGAGCTCCAGCGCATGAGCTGCTGCGCCATTGACCAGGGCGGCATCGGACGGTCTGAGCCGTGTACCTTCCCCCCAAAGCGTCGCCCCGTGCTGCGAGTGATTGTCCTGGACAGCCCAGTTGCGAATCGCCTGGTACCAGGGAGTATGTGTCCCGCTGAGCCCCACACTGAAAGTGTCGAGAGCCAGATGACGCATTTCTCTAATGACTGCGTCAGGGATCTGGTCGCGGGATAAATCCGCCAACCACGTGGCCAAGCTGCCCGTTATCATGTAAGCGTCCCTTTTATTTCACTTGACCGCAATATCGGCTTCTTTCGCGAGCAGACTGATCTTGTCATGCTCGTCCTGCTGTACTTTTGCCAGATCCTGAGGCGAAGTCTTGGCGACCTCGAACATCATGGTGTCAAAGACCTTGGTCACTTCGGGCGCATGAGTCGCCTTGTTGATTTCGGCCGCGAGTTGGTTCGCGATGTTGGCCGGCAGGCCCGCGGGCCCCCATACGCCATACCATGAGGAAAAATCGAAGCCTTCCACGCCGCTTTCCGCCACGGTAGGCACGTTTGGCAGTTTGGACACTCGCGACGAGCTTGTCACCGCGAGGGCCTTGAGCTTTCCGGATGCGACGTAAGGATAAGCGCCAGGCATGGGCGAAGCCGCGGCCGAAACATGCCCAGCCGTCACATCGGTCAGCTGCGGCGCAGCACCGCGATACGGCACAATCTGCATGCCCAGTTTCAGGTCACGATTCAGCATCTCCTCCACGAGGTGGCTCGATGTTCCGTAACCCGACGTCGCCCACGTCAAAGAATCTTTTTTGGCGTGGGCCTGGGTTTGCAGTTCCTTCAGCGTGTTAAAGGGCGACTCCGCCCCTGTGACCACTAATAGCGGCACCGTGCCGAGCCGGGCGATTGGGGTGAAGTCTTTCAGCGCATCGTATTTGACTCGCGCATCCACCAACGGCAGATATACCTGGCTAGAGGCGTGCAACAACAGCGTGTAGCCATCGGGCTTGGCACGCGACACATATTCGGAGCCGATCATGCCGGACGCGCCGGGCTTGTTTTCTATCACGATCGGTTGTCCCAATTGCTTCTGCAATTGAGCGGTGACCAAGCGGGCCACGGTATCCACCGACCCGCCCGGGGTGTAAGGCACGACGACGGTAATTGGCCTGGAAGGATATTTGTCAGTTTCGCCGTGCGCCTGAGCCGCCATCAAGGAAGTCACCGTCACGGCGATCATTGCCCATATCCGTCGCGAGGTATGCAGATTCGTCATTCTTGTCTCCGTGTAAATAATCGGTGCGGCAGGTCGTTCAGCGACACCGTTTTTGTGTGTATTGACAATCTAGGCGCCATCCTCGAGCCCGTCCAATACCGTTTCGATACCCGAGTTATTTGCCGCGGATATAACGAACAACGCTATGATCCGCATACCATGCCGGGAGTGCATGGAGACGCTATCAAACGGGAAAACGGCCATGCATAGTCCAGAAATCAGGCATCTGCGCCACTTTGTGGCTGTCGCGGAAGAGCTGAGCTTCAGCAAAGCGGCGGTTCGACTCCATATGTCGCAGCCACCGCTATCGCAGCAGATCAAGGCACTGGAAGACGATCTGGGCGTCCAATTGCTTGAACGCAGCCGGCGCGAAGTCCGATTGACGGAGGCAGGCAAGATATTCCTGAACGAGAGCCGCAACATTCTCGCGAACCTGCGTAGCGCGGTCGGTGCCACGATCAGAGCGGCCGCAGTCGACGGCGGCAATATAAGAATCGGCTTCGTCACCTCGGCGCTATTACAGGTGCTGCCCATTGTGTTGGATCGGGTATCAAAAGACTTTCCCGACATCGAATTGAGCATCTACGACATGTCGTCACGCGACCAAGTCGACTCGCTTATGCAAGAACGGCTGGACATCGGAATCGTTCACTCTATTCCGGCCATTTCGACATTCAACAAACTGCCGATTTATTCTCAACCGTTTATCCTGGCCATTCCTGCCGGCCATGAACTCGAGCACGCTGAGAAAATCACTGCGGCGGAACTGGAAAAATACCGCATCATTGGTTTCTCGCGAGATCACTCACCATCTTTATATGATGCGCAATTGGCGTGCTGCCTCGCAAAAGGCTTTCGTCCCACCCTGGTGCACCAGGCAAGAACGCCATTCACGGTTTTTCAACTGATCCGCTCCGGGCTCGGTATCTCCATCGTTCCCAAGCCGTATTCGCGAATGCCGTTTCCTGGCATCGTCTTCAAGGATGTCGACAACAGCGCAGGTCATCTGCATCTGTATGCAATCTGGAGAGATGAGGTATCAACGGAGTTGGTCAGGAAAGTAATCCGCCAAGTGATGTACGAGCCATTCGCCGATCCCGAATAACGCCCCAAGAATTTCCGCTACGTGCAAGGCTCGTTGGCCCACTCGCCTAGGCCCGGGGTGCGCTCAAAATATCGAGCAGAGGCTGGATATCGTCCAACTGATCCAGGTTACGTGTCAGCTCGATCACGGTGTCGATATCCTCCGTCCGCAGGCAAGGCTGCACGATATTGCGAAACTTGTATTCGATCTCGGACGGGCTGAGCGGGCTTTCCGGGCTGCCGCGCCGATGCAGTATTTCGGTGGCAAATACCTCCCCGGAGGTCGACGTAATGGTCACCACCGCCGCGTGCCGGAATGCAGGCCCCATCGCGTCAATGCGGGGATCGACACGCGCTGTCATGCGGGCAATGAGCGCCAGGATGCGGGGGTCGGCCAAACGTTCCTGGCGATATTGCTCTACGAACGCCATGCCATCGTAGGCCATCACTGCCAGGCTATAAAACAGGTTCATTTGCGCGGCGGTGACTCCCTGCGCTTTGTATTCCCACGCGCAATGTACATGAGTCATGTGGCTGACGCCGACATCGATGCCAGCTATCGTATCCGGTCGCAGATCGTGGGCCTGCATCAGCTGTGCCAGCGCATCGAGCGCGGCATGGATGCTTGTGACGCTGGCATGTGGCTTGTAGCCGACTTTTTCGGTTTCCCACACAACGCCCAGGCCATCGGTCAATCGGCCAGGGTTGGGCTTGCCCGAGTAGGAGCTCAAGTAGCCTCCATAAGAAGCCTCCAGCACATCCGTGATACCGGTAAAGTCCTTGTCTGCCAGCAGTGCGGCATAAACCCCGCTCTGAGCCGCGCGTCCAGAATGGAATCGCTTGACCATTGCACCCTCTTGAGCCGCCATCAGTCCGCCTGCTTGGGACCCAGCGATCCCCAAGGTGTGCTGCATACGATGCGCATCGAGCCCCAGCATACGACCTGCCGTCGCAGCAGCGACGAAAACGCCGGATGTTCCCTGCGGATGAAAGCCTCGGAAAAATAGATCCATGGTTGCCGCGTTGCCCACACGCGTTCCGATCTCGTATCCAGCCACGATCGCAGTCATCAGATCCCGACCACGGCGCTTGCCGGTTTTTTCCGACAAGGCGATCGCAACAGGGACAGCAATAGAACCAGGATGAACGATCGACTCCTTATGAATATCGTCCAATTCGAATGCATGGCCCGCGGTGGCGTTGACCAGCACGGCGTCAGGAACGGAGACTTTCCGCCCGGCGCCAAACAAGGAGGCGACAGGAATGCTGCCCTGCTCCTCCACCATGGTTTGTACTTTTTGTGTCCAGGGCAAGGTCATCCCAAACAGGCAACAACCGATGCTGTCTAATATGCTGGTCTTGATTCTGCCGAGGACATTTTCGGGAATTTGGTTGAACGCCAGCCCGGCGGAAAAACTGGCGAGTTCCCGCGTGGCATTGTCCAACAAAGAAGGAGATGATTGAGTCATTCGGCGCGAGTATGGTTGGCAAGGCGTGGCTGTGTGGACAGGTACGCAAGTATTTCCTGTATGACGGCCTGCGGTTGCTCTGGCAGCAGTGCATGCGCAGCGTTCTTGATAGTCTTGTTCGTCACGCGTTCACCCAAATAATCCTTGAGCACATTCGCGAAACGCGCAGGAGAAATAACGTCGTACTCGGCCTGCAGATTCAATATCGGCGCTGTCCCGCCCGCAAAAAAATCATCCACCGGCGTTCTCTTTTGCGCGAGTGTCTGCATAGTCATCAGCGTCGTGTTCCACCCATTGAGCCAGGCGCTCGCGTCATTACCCGGTGCGAAAAAAACCTGTTTCAGGCTTTCCAGGCGTGCCGATTCAGGCAGCAGCATATTCCCGCAGACCTCGATCTGTGCCCGGGTCTCGTCGCTGATAGGGACGCCCTCGTAGCCTACGGGAACTTTGCCAGCGGAGCCCGCCAGCAGCAGCAATGCGCGAACCAAGTCGGGCCGGTCAGATGCGACCGTCCTGGCAATCCAGTTTCCATGAGCATGCCCGATGATGAACGCTGGCCCTCCCCCGTCGTGTTCAATGACGGCAGCGATATCCTCGGCCCAGTCATGCAAGGTCTTGCCTTCCAGGGGACCCGTGCTATGCCCGTTACCGCGCGGCTCGGGGCACAACACCCGATAGCCTGCCTGGCTCAACGGGTGGGCAATTTCGGCCAGGTCTTCTGCGCCGCGCCCGAGCGACGGCAACATCACGATCAGATCGCCGTCGCCATACGCGTAGACTTCCAACTCGACGCCATTCGCGCGCTTTATCCTATAGCGCGCCCTGCTCTGCTCAGCGGCGTGGACACCGTCGTTGTTGCCAACCGACGAGGAGGATTGAGAAACCGGCTGCATTGTTGCTCCTGCGCAATGTCGCAAATGACATTCCTGTCATGACCATGGAACATCACTCTAGAGACTAGACGCCAGGGTGGCTAATACAGAATTCGGCTAACAGTTATCCGATGTCGAAATAACAGATAAGACATGGTCATGCACTATGCCCCAATCGCCTGTGCAAGCATCTGGATGGACAGCGGCGCACAACCCTCGGCATCATTGCTGACGGTCACATAGGCAGGCTGGCCTGCGCCCGTGATACCGCGGATAGTGCGTACCAGCACAGACCGTGTATGGGGGTCTTCGCTGAGGATGGCGTTGAATGGATCGTGCTTCTTTTGCGCGTCGGCATAGCCATACGCGCCAAAGATCCGATTCAGGGTCCAACGGCAGACCAGCGGACCGGGCCATAGCGCACGCAGCATGGGCAGTTGCTCCTCGATCGGCGGCATCTTGCCGTGCAGGCCCAGGCAGAACGTCGCCCCATGCGCCTTGAGCGTGTCAACCAGCCCCTGACTCAGCAACTCCGGATCTCGGACCTCCACCGCAACGATCACAGCGCCATCTGCGGGCAGGGCCTGCCGGACTGCAGCCAGCATACCGTCCAGCCGCTCTAGCAGCGACGCGGGGTGGCCGAGCCAGTTCCAGGGCAAAGGACTGAGCTGAAAGACCAGAACGCCCAGCTTGGCGCGCAAGCCAGCGAGCGTCGGCTGCACAAAGTGCTCCACAGCCAGACGCGGATCGAGAAAATTCGGGTTGGCCTTGCGCGCCTTGCCGTCCTCGCTGCGTACCTGGGCATCGGTGATGCTGGCAGGGCACTTGACGACAAAACGGAAATCATCGTCGACCTGCCCTGCGTAAGCGGCGTATTGGCTTGTCGTCAACGGCCGCCAGAAAGTACGGTCCACGCACACCGTCCGCAGCAACGGATGCCGATGGTAGGCCTCGAGGCCGTTTTTCGATAGCGTGCTCGGAGCGTAGTCGCCATCCCACACCAGTCCATCCCAACCCGGATAGGACCAGGTAGAGACACCAAAACGCAACTGCGCCGGAAGCTGCTGCGCAAGGTCGCGCCAGCCCTCGGCGCTGGGCGCGGGCTGCACCTGGTTCGGGTTCAGGCTGATGAAAGAAACCGGATCCACCCGAGGCGCGGTGTCGGCCTCCGGCTGCGTAGCGGTATCTCCAAATAAATCGTCTTGCATGCTTGTGGTACTGGCATTGAAACAGGCTAAAGCGTACCGTATTGCCGCCTTGATGGCGGAAAGGAGTAATCTCATCCTGCAGGGCGATCCAGCCACTCCCGGCCCGTCGCCCGAAAGGATTACACTTGCTGACAACGGGCACGTGATCCCGGCCTGCGGCTTTACCTTTTGAATTCAAGCCGTTATTTCAGTGAACTAGCGAATATTCCCATGTCCAACACCGCCTCTTCTTCCGTTTCTTTCAATACGATACGTTCTACGACAGCGCGGACGGCCGCCGAACGCGACTCCGTCCTGGCCGATCCTGGGTTTGGGAAATATTTCACGGATCACATGGTCTCGATCGACTGGACCAAGGAAAAGGGTTGGCATGATGCCGAGGTACGGCCTTACGGTCCGTTGCAGCTGGATCCGGCGGCCTCGGTCCTGCATTATGCGCAGGAAATCTTCGAGGGCCTGAAAGTCTACCGCCATGCCGACGGCTCGGTCTGGACGTTCCGCCCCCAAGCCAATGCGGAACGCATGCAGCGCTCCGCGCGCCGTCTGGCCCTGCCGGAGCTGCCCACCGAGCTATTCATCGAGTCGCTCAAGCAGTTGCTGGCCGTCGACGCCCCCTGGGTGCCCTCCGCGCCGGAAACCAGCCTGTACCTGCGTCCGTTCATGATCGCCAACGAGAGCTTCCTGGGCGTTCGTTCGGCGCACCGTGCGGCCTACTATGTCATCGCCAGCCCGGCAGGCTCGTATTTTGCCGGCGGGGTCAAGCCTGTGTCGATCTGGCTGTCGACCGACTACGCGCGTGCGGCCAAGGGGGGTACGGGTGCTGCCAAATGCGGCGGCAACTACGCCGCCTCGCTGCTGCCTCAACAGGAAGCCTACGAAAACGGCTGCGCACAGGTCCTGTTCCTGGATCCGCTCGAGGGCAAATACCTCGAGGAATTGGGCGGGATGAACGTGTTCCTGGTCCAGAAGGACGGAACCTTGGTCACGCCCGAATTGTCCGGCAGCATTCTCGAGGGCGTGACCCGCGCCAGCATCATTCAATTGGCCCGTGACCGCGGCCATGAGGTGCAAGAGCGCAAGGTATCGGTGCAAGAATGGCGCGACGGCTTTGCGTCCGGTGAGATCGTGGAGGCTTTTGCCTGCGGTACCGCAGCGGTGGTGACGCCGATATCGGTGCTGAAAGGCGCCGATTTCACAGTGGGCGACGAGAACGCACCCGCAGGCAAGCTCACCATGGCCTTGCGCGAGGAATTGACGAACATTCAGTATGGCCGTACGGCTGACCGTCACGGCTGGATGATGCGTCTGGCGTAAAGGTTACTGCGAAGTAGGCCTTTCGAACTGACGGAAGGTTTACTCCTCACCGATGTCCGCGTGCGTAGACACCCACAGTACTAGCGCGTCTTTCTTGCTCAGACTGATCACCCGATGTCCCATGCGGCTGTCGATGTAGAAACTCTCGCCCGCTCGCAGACGGGCGGGCTCGTAAAACTCGGTGTAGAGCTGGACTTCGCCTTCCAGGACGTAGACAAACTCCTCGCCTCGATGGCGACTCCAGTCGTGGAACTCCTCAAACGAGCGAGCCTTCACTCGGGTATGAAACGGCATCATGCGCTTGTGCGACAGCGCGGTGCAGAGCAGACGGTGGTCGTAGTACGGCGTTTCGTACGGACGTCCTTCTCCTGCAAGGCTGAGGCTGCGGCGTCCGGTACCCATATGGGCGTCGGATGACGTGAACAGTTCGGCCACGTCCAGATCCAGACCCGCTGCGATCTTGATCAAGTTGTCATAGGTAGGCGACAGCAGGCCGTTCTCGATCTTGGACAACGTGGACGCGGACACGCCGGTAGCCGCCGCCGCCTGCTTCAAAGTCCACGTCCGCGCTCGACGCAAGGCTCTCAGCCGTTGTGCCAACACGCTCTGTTTGTCGTCTTCCATCTATACACCCTGTCATGCCCGCGACCGCCTCTCCCGCCACCAGTCGCGGACCTGGTACGACCAATAAGTCAATTGAACCGCCGCCCTGCCGACATTGCCCCCGGCCCACGCAAGCCCAAAGGGGGCAAACAACTTGTAGCGCTGAGTATCGCCTGTCATGCCCTCGGCGACGATTCGGCCGCCAATCGCGGTGGTATTCATGCCATGCCCGCCGAACGCCGTGCAGTACCAGACGTCCGGAGCCAACTGGCCAATCTGTGGCATCAGATGCCGGGCGTAGGCCATGCGTCCCGACCACGCCGTCTCGACCTTCACCCCCGTCAGCTGAGGATAAACGGAAAGTAATTCGCGACGCAGCGACTCTGCCAGATCCGGCGGATCATCCACACGGGTGGTGATTCTACTGCCCCAGCCGATGCGGCCGCCGTCGAGCACCCGGTAGTAGTTGCCGGCGCGGCGGTCGTCGCCGATGGCGGCATTGCTGCGGATGGCGTCCCGGACCCGATCGCCCAGAGGCTCAGTCAGCATGATGTAGGTGGCTATCGGCTGCATTGCCCGGCGCAACGTGGGCACGATTCCGCCCGTATAGCCGCCGGTGGCCAGCACCACGGAGCGAGCGTCGACCTGACCCTGCCCGGTGCTCACACGCTTGACTGCGCCGTCCAGTTCGACGTGCTTGACGGCAGTATCCTCGTGGATCCGCACACCCAGCCGCGCGCACTCGCGGGCCAGCGCGCGAGCGTAGTTCAACGGATGAAAGTGAAACGACGACGGATCCTCGATCCCCTGGTGATAGACGTCCGATAGCAGCCGCTCACGCACCTCGGCACGGGTCAGAAAGCGGACGTCTCGCCCGAAATCGCGCTGCTGGCCATCGCACCATTGCCGCAGCGCATCGGTCGCCTCATAGCGCACCACGCGTAAACGGCCGTCTACTTTGTGTGCATCGTCGATCGCCAAATCGCGGATATTGGCGCGGATAATTTCCACGCCTTCCATAGAAAGCCGGTAGAGCTGACGGTAGTGATCTTCGTCCACATGCCGGCGAATGGTGTCCGCGCCCGCGGCAAAAGCGGGTGACACCGATCCGCCGTTGCGGCCCGATGCGCCCCAGGCGATGCGCCGCCCTTCCAGCAAGGTCACGTCACGCCCGCGCCGTGCCAGCTCCAGCGCGGTGGACAGGCCAGCCAACCCTCCTCCTATCACGCAGACATCGGTGCTATCCGCCCCCGTCAACGGTGGATAGTAAGTGTCAGTGTCGGCTAGCGTACGGCGGTAATAAGTGTCAACGTACTCGGAGGTCATGATGCTCGGTCTCAGTGCAGGCTTGCGCCCTGCAGGCCGCCGGCCAGCCGCTTTTCAAGCCAGTTGGCCAGGCGCAGCAGCGGGTAGCAGTAGATGAAATAGATGGCCGCGATCATGCCGTAGATAAAGAGCGATTTGGACGGGAAAGTAATGATGAACACTTCACCCTGCCGCGTCAGTTCGGTGATGCCGACCACCGACAGAATGGCCGTGCTCTTGATCAACATGACGTAGACGCCGCTCATCGGTTGCACGATGAGACGCATGGCCTGCGGCAGAATGACCAGCCACAGGATTTGGAGAGGTTTGAGGCCGAGCGTCATCGCGCCCTCGGTCTGGCCACGCGGTACCGATTGGATAGCGCCCATGACGATCTCTGCCACATAGCAGGACGTGTAGACAGACAGCGACACGAACGCCGCTGTGGCGGAATCCCAATGCAGGAGTTCGATGCCGGTGCTGGGCAGCACAAAATAGAAGATGTACAGCTGCACCAGAAACGGCGTACCGCGCAAAAGGTGGATGTACAACCCCAGCAACTGATGCACGCCGCAGATGCGATAACTGCGGATCACGCCGATGACGAATCCCAGCAGCGAGCCGGCGATGATAGCCACGAAGGAAACCTTCAGCGTTTCCCAGAAGCCTTTCAACAGGAAGGGCAGCACGACGCCCGCGGCGGAAAGATAGGAGTCCAGCATGATCACCTCGCGTTCCAGGCAGGACCCGCTAGCCAGAGACTCACGCCCTTGGACAACAGCAGCATGCAACCGTAGATCAACAGATAGCCCGCCGCGATGGTCAAGAAACTCTCACTGGGTACGATACGGTCGCTGTTCATTTGCACGCCAGCGGCGACCAGTTCGAATACGGTGATCAATGACAGCAAGGACGTATCCTTGATCAGCACCGCGGTCTGGCCTAGCAGCGGTGGCAACGTATTGACGAAGGCCTGTGGCAGCACGACGTAGCGCAAACGCTGGCGGTAATTCATGCCGCAGGCCTTGGCACCGTCGATCTGACCGCGCGGCACAGATTCGATGCCCACGCGAATGATTTCGCTCATGTAGGCAGCGTGGTGCAGCGTCATTGCGATGATACCCAGCAGCATCTCGCTCCAGCCTTTGGCCCCTGGCACCAGGTATGGCACGGCATAGTAGACCAGGTAGATCTGCACCAGGAGCGGAGTCGAACGGATGAACTGCACATAAGCCGCTACGGGACGCCAAACAATGCCCCGTGACGACATATGGGCAAGTGCTATCGGAATGCCCGCCAACACCGACAACACGAGGCTCGCGCCCGCTGCAATGAGAGTGTTACCCAGGCCGGTCGCAAACTCGCCTGCGTACTGGCTGACGATGCGCCAGTTATAAAAATCGATCAGCCAGTCCATGAGCTCAGTGCTCTTTCTTCCATTCGGTGGAATACCAATACTTGACCAGTTCAGGCAGCGAGTTATCGGCAGTCTTCAGGGTCTGCCAGTTATCCAGCCAGAACTTCAGGCGCACGGCATTGGGGCCCACGGCAAAGGCCAGGGGCTCACGCACCATGACACCGTCCAGCACCCGCAGGGTGCCGAAGTCGGCGAGAAACTGGTTGGCGGTGGATAACGACATGATGCCCGCGTCCAACCGGCCGCTGGACAGGGCTTGCCCCACTGGAGCGCTACCGCCCGAAAACTCTTTCAGAGTGGCCTTGGGCAACATTTTCTTGCCTACCTCCGCATACGTGCTGGCCCCCAACGCGCCGACGGTCACGCCCTCCTTGTCGAGTTCACCATACGACTTATACGGCGAGTCCTTGGGGACGACTGCCACCGTGTCGGCGTAGAACATGGGCAGCGAGAACAGCACCTGGGCCGCGCGCTGCGGCGTGGGCGTCATGTCGGCAGCGACCATGTCGGCCTTGCCCGACAGCAGTGCGGGAATCAGGCCCTTCCACTCATAGTCCTGTAGTACCAGCTTTACGCCCAGGTCGTCGGCCATGCGCTTGGCCACTTCCACAGCCAGACCGGTGCGCTTGCCGGTTTTGTCCATGAAGCTCATGAGCGGGCCTGACGTCTGGACCGCCACCCGCAGCTCGCCGCGCTTGAGGATGTCCGCCAGTTCGTCGGCCTGTGCCGGCACGCTGACCGCCGCAGCTGCCAACGCGAAACCCGCCACGCCTAGCCATTGTTTAATTTTCAGCATGTCTAACCCCTGTGATGAATGGATTTCTATCATTCCGGGGACAGCGCCACGCGCGCCCCTTGCTTCTTGTTTGCTTCTTTGCTGCTGGAACTACAGAACCATCTCCAGGAACGCGCGCGTGCGCGCCTCTCTGGGATGGCAGAGAACATCTTCAGGCGTACCCATTTCGACGATACGGCCAGCGTCCATGAACAGAGCGCGGTCTGCCACGTCGCGAGCAAAGTTCATTTCATGAGTTACGACGGCCATAGTCATGCCCTCGCTCGCCAACGTGCGCATTAATTCCAGAATGCCGCCCACCGTTTCCGGATCGAGCGCCGAGGTTGCTTCATCGAACAGCATCAGCTTGGGATCCATGGCCAACGCGCGGGCGATAGCGACGCGTTGTTGCTGGCCGCCGGACAGCTGGCTCGGGTAACGATCACCATAATCGGCCATGCCGACGCGGCCCAGCAGTTCGCGGGCGTGGCGCTCGGCTTCGGTGCGGCTGCGTCCTCGCACCACTCGTTGAGGCAGCACGACATTGTCCAGCGCCGTGCGGTGCTGGAACAGGTTGAAATGCTGGAACACCATGCCCACCTCAGTACGCCAGAGATTGACGTCGGTGGTCGGATCGGTGAGCGACACACCCTCCACGCAGATCGTGCCGCTATCAATGCTTTCCAAGCCGTTTAGGGTACGCAGCAAGGTGCTCTTGCCAGAGCCCGACGGCCCCACAACAGCCATCACCTCACCCCTGCCGAGCTCGCAATTGATGGTGTCCAGCGCGCGATGAGGGGCCTGCCCATCACGCTGATAGGTCTTGGTGACTGCCTGCACAACCAACAACGGATCCGTCACAGAGTCCCCTGCAGAAAAGGTTTCGCATTTCACGCCAGAGTTTCGTATAGTAAATTTTTTTCCAGAATCGCCACTTAGGCATAACCCTTAAAAAGCGAAGGAACTGGCATGGACACCCCCCAAGAAATCTTGCGAGCGCTCGGCCTGAATGCGGATTCGCTGACTGGAGGAACGCTGAGCGCGCGCAGCCCCATCGACGGCGCCGAACTGGCCCGGGTGCACGAACACAGCGCCGCGCAGGCCCACACCGCCATCACGCGCGCGCATCAGGCCAGCTTGGTTTGGCGTGACGTCCCAGCGCCGCGCCGCGGCGAACTGGTGCGTCTGTTCGGCGAGATTCTGCGCCAGCATAAGCGCGAATTGGGCCGTCTGGTCAGCCTGGAAGCCGGCAAAATCATCGCGGAGGGCGAAGGCGAAGTGCAGGAAATGATCGATATCTGCGATTTCGCGGTGGGCCTGTCACGCCAGCTGTATGGCTTGACCATCGCGTCTGAGCGCCCTGGCCACCGCATGATGGAGACCTGGCATCCGCTGGGCGTGGTCGGCGTGATCAGCGCCTTTAATTTCCCGGTCGCCGTGTGGTCATGGAACGCAGCGCTGGCACTCGTCTGCGGCAATGCCGTAGTGTGGAAACCGTCGGAGAAAACGCCGCTGACCGCGCTGGCCTGCAAGGCACTCTTTGCCCAGGCCACGCAGCGCTTCGGCGATACGCCCGCCGGCTTGGTGGAAGTGCTGATCGGTGGCCGCGACATCGGGGAAGCGCTGGTGGACTCGCCTACCGTAGCATTGGTGTCGGCCACCGGATCGACCCGCATGGGCCGCCAAGTGGGGCCCCGCGTGGCCCAGCGTTTCGGCCGCGTGCTGCTGGAGTTGGGCGGCAACAATGCCATCATCGTCGGCCCGACGGCTGACTTGGACATGGCCGCGCGCGGGATCGTGTTCGGCGCCATCGGTACGGCGGGTCAGCGCTGCACCACCACGCGCCGCCTGATCGTGCACGAAAGCGTGGCCGAGGATCTGTTGCAGCGTCTGCACAAAGCCTATGCCAGCGCACCTATCGGCAATCCGCTGGATGCGACCAAACTGGTCGGCCCGCTGATCGACCGCGCGTCGTTCGACAGTATGCAGGTGGCGCTGAAAGCCGCGCGCGAACAGGGCGGCAAGGTGACCGGCGGCGAACGCGTGCTGGCCGATGAATACCCGGATGCCTGGTACGTACGCCCAGCCATCGCCGAGATGCCCGGCCAGACCGACGTAGTGTGTCACGAAACCTTCGCGCCTATCCTCTACGTCATGCGCTACACCGATTTCAACGCGGCGCTGGCGCTGCACAACGGTGTACCGCAAGGCCTGTCATCGGCCATCTTCACCAATGATCTGCGCGAAGCCGAAACCTTCCTGTCGGCGTCGGGCTCCGACTGCGGTATCGCCAATGTGAACATCGGCACCTCGGGCGCTGAAATTGGTGGCGCGTTCGGCGGTGAAAAGGAAACGGGCGGCGGTCGGGAATCCGGTTCGGACGCATGGCGCAATTACATGCGCCGCGCCACCAACACGATCAACTATACACGCCAACTGCCGCTCGCCCAGGGCATCAAGTTCGGCGAATAACGCGCCTGGCCGAGCCGGCGCGATGGCTTGAGCAACCACGCCCCGCACAGCCACCGCACAGGTGGTGGCTGTAACGGCGTGTTCAAAATGGCCGAGTACCGTTGTACTACGAACCGGTATGATGGAAGGGTTGTTGATCTCACTCCTAAAGGATCACCGCCATGAATACCAACGGTCAATACAGGAGCGTGGCCCAGACCATCGGCTGGGTAATCTTGCTGCTCATTGCGCTCTATTCTCTAGTGGGTGGCGTCTGGTTGGCGACGCTGGACGGCTCGTGGTATTACGCCGTGCTGGGCATTGTGCTGCTGGTGTGCGCGGGGCTGCTGTGGCGCAATCGTGAGACGGGATTGTGGCTTTACGCGCTGGTGCTGGCGGCCACCGTCGTCTGGGGGGTATGGGAAGCCGGGACCGATTTCTGGGCGTTGGCGCCGCGCTATGACCTGCTTTTCCTGCTGGGCCTATGGCTGCTGCTGCCGCCAGCAACGCGTGGATTTGCCGCGCCCCGCCCCGCGAAAACCGCGATCGGCATAGCAATGATAGCCATGCTGGGCGTGCTGGGGTACAGCATATTCAACGACCCGCAGGAGATCAACGGCACACTGAGCCGCGCGCAACCGGCCGAGGCAAAGCCCGTATCCGGCGTAGCCGCCGAGGACTGGCCGTCCTATGGGCGTACCGAGGGCGGCGTACGCTACTCGCCGCTGGCGCAGATCAACGACAGTAACGTCAAAAACCTGCAAGTCGCATGGACTTATCGCACAGGCGATTTTCGTACCGAGAACGACTCCGGCGAGACCACCAACGAAGTCACGCCCATCAAAGTCGGCGACAAGCTATTTCTGTGCACCCCCCATCAGTTTCTCGACGCGCTCGATGCCGCCACCGGCAAACGCCTATGGCGCTACGACCCGAAACTGAAAGCCGACAAGACCTTTCAGCATCTGACCTGCCGCGGTGTGTCCTACCACGACGCCGGCAACACCGAGCGTTTCCCGGCCAGCTTGGCCAAGGGTGACAGCGCTGCGTCTACTCTCTGCCCACGGAAGCTATTGCTTCCCGCCAACGACGGTCGCCTGATCGCCGTGAACGCCGACAACGGCCAGAAATGCAGCGACTTCGGCAACGATGGTGAGATCGACCTGCAAAAAAGCATGCCTCATGCCTATCCTGGCGGCTACAACCCGACCTCGCCGCCGGTAGTGACCGCGACCACCATCGTCATAGGCGGCTCGGTCACGGACAACTTTTCCAACAAAGAGCCATCCGGCGTGATTCGCGGCTACGACGTACGCACCGGTGCGCTGAAATGGGTGTTCGACACCGGCGCGCAAGACCCGAACGCCATGCCAGGCGAGTCCACACCATTCGTGCACAACTCGCCCAACGCCTGGGCGCCGCTGGCCTACGATGCACAGAGCGACCTCGTCTACGTCCCGACTGGCGTGGGTACCCCCGACATCTGGGGCGGCGACCGCGACGCGCTGAAAGAGCGCTATGCCAACTCCATGCTGGCGCTGGACGCCACCACGGGGCGCCTCATCTGGCATTTCCAGACGACACACCACGACCTGTGGGACATGGACGTGCCCGCGCAACCGTCACTCATGGACGTAGCACTGGCGAACGGCCAAACCGTCCCGGCAATCTATGTGCTCACCAAGACCGGCAACGTATTCGTGCTTGACCGCCGCAACGGCCAGCCTATCGTGCCCGTGACGGAAAAACCCGTGCCGCAAACTGTGGCACGCGGCCCGCAAACTCAGGGCGAGCGCTACGCCCCCACACAACCCTTCTCCACGCTGAACCTGGCGCCACAAGACAAGCTCACCGATAAGGATATGTGGGGCGCCACGATGCTCGACCAGCTCATGTGCCGGGTGATATTCAAGCGCCTGAACTACGACGGCATCTACACTCCGCCGTCGGAGAACGGCACGCTGGTGTTCCCGGGGAACCTGGGCGTGTTCGAGTGGGGCGGCATGTCGGTGAACCAGGACCGCCAGGTAGCGTTGATGAATCCGATCGGCCTGCCCTTTGTCTCCAAGCTCATACCCGAAGACGCGAACCGCCCCGTGACCGAGAAAGGAGCGGGCACGGAAAGCGGCGTACAGCCCATGTACGGCGTACCGTATGGCGTGGAGCTGAATCCTTTCCTGTCACCGCTGGGCCTGCCGTGCAAGGAGCCTGCGTGGGGCTATGTCGCTGGCGTGGATCTGCAGAATCACCAGGTGGTATGGAAAAAACGCATTGGCACCATTCGTGACAGCCTGCCACAGCTATTCCAATTACCTCCCCTGAAGATCGGCGTACCGGGCCTGGGCGGCCCCATCTCGACCGCCGGGAACGTGATGTTCGTCGCGGCCACGCAGGATGACTATCTGCGCGCCTTTGACGTCAGCAACGGCAAGCTATTGTGGGAAGGACGTCTACCAGCAGGCGGCCAGGCTACGCCGATGACCTATGCCGTCAATGGCAAACAATATGTGGTCGTCATGGCCGGTGGCCATGCCTCGTTCGGCACCAAGATGGGTGACTATCTGGTGGCTTACGCCCTGCCGGATTAATGGCCCAGACCCTGCATGACCTGAACATCAGCACATACATCCAATATGCTACGCATCGACAACCTCAGCAAACGCTATGGCGATCACCTCGTATTTCAGGGGCTGACGCAATCTTTTCCCTCTGGTTGTGTAGCGCTATGCGAAGAAGACAGCACAGGCAAATCCAGTTTGCTGCGCATTATCGCAGGCGTCCTTGCACCGGATGAAGGAGACGTCTGGATCGACGGGCATTCGATCATCAACGCCCCTGAACAGGCAAAGTCCCGCGTAGCCTACGTGCCCGACAATTGCCTGGCATTTCCCGAGCAGACGGGCAGAGGTTTGCTCGAGCAGGTGGCTCGGGAAAAAAATGCGTCCCTAGACGAGGCCGTGCTCGACCTCGCTTATCGGCTAGGGTTGGCGCCTCATCTGGACAAGCGCTTCGATCAAATGTCGACAGGGACTCGCCGCAAAGTCTTTCTGACGGCCGCCGCCATTGGCGACCCGGCTGTCATCATCGCAGATGGCCCCAGCAACGGGCTGGACGCACAAGCCCGCGCCGCACTGGCCGAACAGTTCCGGATCTGGTCTGAGGATCGCGTGGTGCTGTTCGCCAGTCACGATTACGAGCTGGTTCAGGTTTGCGGAGCAAGGGCGATCAACGTCGCAGGGTTGATCTGATCCAGCTGATGCTTATTAAGCGAGAAAACCAGCACTGAGCTACTTATGTCTTCAATTACCTTTGAAGGACTAATTTTCCGTAGTTTTCGGAACAGTGACGCAAAGGACTTCGCCCGCGCGACGCGGGAGTCTGTTGAGACCGTTGGGCGATGGATGCCGTGGTGCACGTCCTCGTTTTCCGAACAAGATGCGCTCGCGTGGTTCAAGCAATGCCGTGCGAGTATTCGCGCCGAGACAGGATACGAGCTGGGTATCTTTTCCGAAAAGACGGGGGAACTCCTGGGAGGGGCGGGACTAAACTCGATTAATCGTCAATATTTCTTCTGCAATTTAGGCTATTGGGTACGACAATCCGCTCAACGACAGGGTGTGGCGTTGCGTACCGTGCAGGCTTTGGCGCCATATGCATTCAATACCCTGGGCATGCAACGCGTAGAGATCGTGATTGCGGTAGGCAACACAGCAAGCGAAGCGGTGGCTCGCAAATCTGGTGCGCAATTTGAAGGGATCGCGCGGAATCGGCTCCAATTACATGGCGCCACGGTATCGGCGTTGGTATTCTCAATCGTCCCTGCCCTATAGGAATTGACAATGGCAACGCCAACAGAAAGACTGGCCATCATGGCCGCCGTGCCCAAAGAGTTGGAAGGTCTTGTTTTGGCCATGGGATCATCCATGTCTGTGCAGAAAGTTGCCATGCGCGACTTCTACCTGGGAGAAATTGCAGGCCAGCCCTGCGTGGTGGTGTTGAGTCGTATTGGCAAGGTTGCAGCAGCAACGACAACGACTATTCTGATAGAAAAATTCAACGTGACAGAGATCGTTTTTGCCGGATTGGCAGGCGGTATCCATCATTCAGTACAGATCGGCGACATCGTGGTGGCAAGCAGCCTGATGCAGCATGATCTGGATGCCCGCCCCCTGTTTGATCGATACGAGGTACCGATGCTGGGTCTGTCGCGATTCGAACCTGACCCAGCTCTGAGCCTGGCGCTCATGACGCATTCGGAAACGTATTTGGAAGCGCTCACCGCGAGCGGTCAAGTCCCGTCGGGGCAGGCCGTTGACGTACGACCTCCTCGCGCGCACCATGGCCTCATCGCAACAGGCGATATTTTCGTGAGTGACCCGGCTGGCGGCACCGAGATACACCAGCGACTACCCGAGGTGCTTTGTGTCGAGATGGAAGGCAGCGCCATGGCCCAGGTGTGCTACGAGTTCGGCGTTCCCTACGCAGTCATGCGAGTGATTTCAGATCACGCCAATCAGGACGCAAAGGATCATTTCACGAATTTTCTGGAGCAATGGGCGGGCCGCTACACGTGTGGCGTGCTGCGCCAGTTCATCGCGAGCCGTGTGCTCTATCGGCCTGACGGCATTCAAAGCATGATAGATCCAGCCCCACTAACGCCCTCGGGGACTCCAATCGGAGGGAGCTAACTCGAAACTGGCATACTCAAATCCGGGCGCGACGGTACAACCCACCAGCGTGAAACGTCCCAAGGGTCGCGCAGCCTGCCAAACACCGGCCGGCACCACGGCTTGCGGCCGCTCGCCGTTCGCGAAATCGGTACCGAGCCGAATATCTTCGAGCTTATCGCCGTCGGAAAGCGTGAGAAGCAATGGATCGCCGGCATAGAAGTGCCAGACTTCCGCCGCATCACGAACGCGATGCCAATGAGAACTGTCACCGGCCTCAAGCAAATAGTAGATAGCCGTTGAATGGGCTCGTCTTTCACCCTGTACGTCACGAAAGGTCTCAACATACCAACCTCCCTCGGGATGGCGCTGCATGCCTAGGGTTTCGATGATTTCACTAGCTTGCATCTGATACTGTCCTTATCGCAGAAGGGTTGGAGGCCATGGGAAAAGCAGTTATGCTCATGAAGATCGCCAATCAGCATTTCTGGAAAGCGCGCCACCGCGAGCCCGACTACATTGAGAAGGGCATGAAGAAATACAAATGCAGCACGCTGAGATAAGCCGTCTGCGAACTGAAGGAGCATCCATGAATAAAACCACACTTTCGGGCGCAATTGGTGCGCTTGTCCTGTTTCCCGTTCTCTGCACCGCAGCGGCGGCGCCTCCCGCATCGACCTCACTGACGGCCGAGCAGCGCCAACAACTCGACACCGACCGCAGTGGCGACGTGAGCCAAACTGAATACCAAGCCTTCATGACAGCAGCCTTCGGAAAACTGGATGCGGATTCGGACGGCTATCTCGGCAAAAACGATTTCCCCAAAGAAGTCAGCGACAGTCAGTTTGTGGCCATGGACACGAACCGTGACGGCCGCGTCGCTAAAGCAGAATTCATGACCCAGGTGATGAAAGACTATACGGGTGGGAAGTAAACGGGAAAGCAGCCCCGGCCCAAGCCTGTCAGGCAATCGAGAATCGCTCCCGGTACGCCTGGGGGCTGATCCGTAGCAACCGAACGAAACTGCGCCGCATGCCTTCCTCATTGCCAAAGCCGCAGCGGGCGGCGATACGTTTGGCCGACCATGCCGTGTCGACAAGCAACCGCCGTGCCGTCTCGACCCGAAGTTTCTCAACCGCACGCGCAGGCGTCATGCCCGTTTCTGCTTTGTAGTGGCGCATGAAACTGCGCTCGCTCATGTGGAGCCGTCTAGCTAAGGCAGGGACGGACAGGTCGGAGCCCAGATGCTCTCCCATCCACGTGTGCAACTCGCCAAACTGATCGTTCGCCTTTTGCATCGAGAGTGTGGCACTGAACTGAGACTGGCCTCCCGGCCGCTTCAGAAAGACGACGAGCTCACGAGCGACCTCAAGCGCCATCGAGCGCCCCAGGTCCTCTTCCAACAACGCGAGGGCAAGATCGATGCCCGCGGTCACGCCGGCGGATGTCCAGACGTCACCGTCGCGAACGAAAATGGGATCCGTCTCTACGCGCAGTGTTGGATAGCGTTTCGCGAGCTCGTCGCAGCGCGACCAATGCGTTGCCACGCGGCGTCCATCCAGCAATCCGGCCTCTGCCAGCAGAAACGCCCCGGAGCACACAGAGGCGATACGTCTGGAGCGGCCTACTTGCCGCCGAATCCAATCAGTCAGCCGCGTATCCGCCGACGCGGCGCAGACGCCGCGCCCGCCTGGCACCACCAGCGTGTCGATCGGCCCCTTTACGGTACGCAGAGAATGGCTCTGCAGGGCCAAGCCGGAGGACGAGGTCACGAGTCCGGCATCGGCTGACACGACTCTGGGAGCATAGGGCCGTGCGAGCCCTCGCGCTGCCAAGAGTTCATTGGCCGAGGCAAAAACCTGCAATGGCCCGCTGACGTCAAGCAATTGAACGTCCGGAAACGCCAGCAGCAAAATGGATCGGGTTTTGCTTGACATGACTTGGCAGAAATCGAGGGGTAATTGGCAATTCCGCCAAAGGCTACCCGCATAGAATCTATCTGTCTATCTCGAGCTGCGTCGTTGTCCCGCGTCGCCACTACCTTTGAAAAAGGCATATTCATGACGATTCAAATCGGATTTCTGGTATTTCCCGACGTACAACAACTGGACCTGACCGGTCCTCACGATGTCCTCGCGTCGCTGCCTGACACAACGATCCAGTTGATCTGGAAAACGCGTGAGCCGGTTATGTCCAGCAGTGGCCTCATCCTGACGCCCTCCACCACATACGAAGACTGCCCACCGCTGGACGTTATTTGTGTGCCCGGCGGGCGTGGCGTAACGGACCTGCTGCAGGACAGTCAAACAATCGAATTTGTCCAAAGAAAAGCCGCCAGCGCCCGTTACATCACGTCTGTGTGCACCGGCGCGCTATTGTTGGGTGCGGCAGGATTGCTGCATGGCCGGCGAGCGACTACGCACTGGGCTGCTCACTCGTTGCTTGAGCCCCTGGGCGCCATTCCGACTCACGAACGGGTAGTCCGTGATGGCAACATCATCACAGGCGGCGGCGTGACAGCAGGTATTGATTTCGGATTGACCGTGGTCGCGGAACTGGCGGGCGCTGAGCAAGCGCAGGCTATTCAACTCCAGCTCGAATATGATCCGGCGCCGCCTTTCAATGCTGGCAGCCCGGATGTCGCGCCGCGGTCAATCGTGGAGCTTGTAAAACAACAGTCCGAGCCCGGGCTCGCGGCTCGACGCCGGATAGTTTCCGACATCGCTGCCTCGCGAAATTGAGTGCGCGGCGCCGCCCAGGTCTTCGACGGACGCAGGCGCCAGCACACCCTCGCTGCGAGATAGGTACGGGATCAAGCTAGCATTCGCACCTTGGGCTCACGGTCCCATTGCCGCGTCTTTGCTGCCTTGATAAAGCCGCGAACATCGTCGACCCCTACCACGCCCGGATCCTTCGCCACATCTCCTGCCTGCAGCACCGCTTGCGCCCCCCCGCTGGCAGCAATCGCCTTGAGGTGCCCGTAGGCATCCCGCACCCAGTCAACTGCCGCGGCCTCCTTGGCCAGTTTCTTGCCGGCCTCGGCGGACAGCACGATGGCGACCGCGTCGAAGACGACCGATGGCGTTCCCGCAAGCTGCCCGTCGGCGGGCAGCTTGGTCCCGTCGCTGAGCTTAGCGCCGCCCACCTTGGGTGCAACGATCGTGACACAGGCCCCAGCCGCCTCCGCTGCCTGGCGTAGCGACTGAATCTCAGCCGCGTCCGAGCCGTCGTCAATCAGGATACCAATCGATCGCCCCTCCAGCGTGGACTTCATCTTGCCAATGATCTGCAATGCCGGTGAGGGTGGCAGATCCTGAGGCTTGACGGCTGCTGGCGGCACAGGCGGCAGGCTATCCAACGCCAGACCATCGGCCACGCGCTTGGCCAGGCCGCTATCGATATGCCGCAGGTGGCCCACGATGGCTTCCCGAACATGGAGTGTCTCCACCTTTGACAACTCGAACACCAGCGCCGAGGCGATGTGTGCCTGCTCCGGTGCAGTCTGGCTCTTGTAGAACAATCGCGCCTGACTGTAATGGTCGGCAAAACTCTCCGGCCGGATGCGCCCCTTGGTTCCATCCTCGGCGGGCTGCGCGTAGCTGCGAAAGCCCGACGCTGTTTCTCGAGGCGTATCGACCTGCAAGGAACTAGGTTCGTAGTTCACTCGCCCTTTGGGAACCTGCATCTGCATATGACCGTCGCGTTGCAGGTTAGCGAACGGACACTTCGGCGCGTTGACAGGAATCTGGTGAAAGTTCGGCGATCCGAGCCGGGACAGCTGAGTATCCAGGTACGAGAACAAACGCCCCTGCAGCAGAGGATCGTTACTGAAATCGATCCCCGGCACGATATTGGCCGGACAGAACGCCACCTGTTCGGTTTCCGCAAAGAAATTATCCGGCCACCGATCGAGCACCATGGTCCCGATCACGGTGAGCGGCACGGTCTCTTCGGGAATCAATTTGGTCGCGTCGAGATGATCGAAGGGAAACTTCGCCGCGTCCTCTTCCGTGAATAGCTGCACGGCCAATTCCCATTGCGGGAAGTCGCCCCGCTGTATCGCCTCGAACAAGTCACGTCGATGGAAATCCGGATCGGCACCCGCGATTTTCACCGCCTCGTCCCATACGGTCGATTGCAGGCCTAGCTTTGGCCGCCAATGGAACTTGGCGAACGTGCTCTCTCCCTTCTCGTTGACCAGACGGAAACTGTGAACGCCAAAGCCCTCGATCATGCGCAGAGAGCGTGGAATTGCCCGGTCGGACATTGCCCACATGATCATGTGCATCGATTCGGGGGTGAGCGAAATGAAATCCCAGAATGTGTCGTGGGCCGTGGCCGCCTGGGGGAATCCGCGATCCGGTTCCATCTTTACCGCATGCACCAGATCGGGAAACTTGATGGCATCCTGAATGAAGAACACGGGAATATTGTTGCCGACCAGATCGAAGTTACCCTCCTGGGTATAGAACTTCACGGCAAAACCACGTACATCGCGTGGTGTGTCGATCGAGCCGGCACCGCCCGCCACCGTAGAGAACCGGACGAAGACTGGAGTCTTGGCACCTATCTCCGTCAGCAATTTGGCGGTGGTGTATTTCTTCAGCGATTTGGTCAACTCAAAGTGACCATGGACTGCAGAGCCGCGCGCATGGACGATACGCTCCGGAATACGTTCATGGTCGAAATGCGTGATCTTCTCGCGCAGGACGAAATCTTCCAGCAATGTCGGTCCGTGCGTTGTCGGGTGCAAGGAATTCTGGTTGTCGGAGATCGGGATACCCTGATTGGTCGTCAGCGGCGGGTGCGTCCCGCCTGTTTCCTGGTGAAGCTCATCACCGTTTCCACGGCGGTCGGACTTGCTCTTGCTGACGGACGCACCGGAACGACTTTTCGGTATATTGGCCATGGCTGGGCTCTCCTTGAGGGATGGCGGGCTGAATGGACAAACTCGAACACGTACGAGTTTTTATACCTGAACGGTCATTGCGGATGCGGTGACTGGAACAAAGAGTCACACTGTTTCGCTATCGGTCAGATATCAGACTTGCAAAATCGACGTGATCGGCATAACTCACACCCTAGCGCAAGTATCGGTCCTGGCACCGACTGGCCTGAACGGTTGCAAGAGCGGAAGGTAGTGACTTACTCTGCAAATAGCTGCTAATGGAGGTGCGAATGCAGACCCTCTCTTATGCAATTCTCGAGGCCCCCTCTACGCTGGGCTTGGCGACCGACGGCGTGGAACGCTTGCCCGATCGGCTTTTGGAACTCGGTCTCGCGCAGCGCATCCGTGCGCGACGCGCAGGGCGGGTGGCTGTGCCTCGCAAGAATCCTACGCCCGATCCCACCACCGGCATCCTGAATGCCGAGGCAATTGCAGCGTGGTCGCCGCAACTTGCCGACGCCGTGGAGACGATACTGGACGCGGGAGAATTTCCGGTGGTGCTCGGCGGCGACTGCACCATTGTGCTGGGCTCGATGCTCGCGTTTCGACGGCGCGGCCGCTACGGCCTGTTCTTCATCGACGGCAACGCCGATTTCTTTCAACCTGAGGCGGAGCCGAATGGCGAAGGCGCCTCAATGGACCTTGCGTGGGTCACTGGCTACGGCCCGTCGACACTCACCGACCTTGAAGGTCGCGGCCCGCTGGTCCGTCCCGAAGATGCTGTCGCATTCGCGTATCGCGATCATAAGGACCAGGAGGAATACGGCAGCCAGCCGCTCCCCAAAGAACTCAAAGCGATTGATCTTCCGGCCGTGCGGGCGAAGGGCATCGAGGCCGCCGCGCGAGAAGCGGTCGACCACCTGACCCGAGATGAGCTCGACGGTTTCTTCATTCATCTCGACGCCGATTGCCTCGATGATGACATCATGCCGGCTGTCGATTTTCGCGTACCAGACGGGCTGTCGTGGGATGCGCTAGGGGCCGCGCTTCGGATTGCGTTAGCAAGCGGTAAGGCGGTCGGCATCGAGATCACCATCTATAACCCACGTCTGGATGAGGACGGCAGCGCAGGACGAGGCTTGGCCGACGTAATAGCAACAGCGCTGCGACAGTAAGCACGCTGTGAGGAGTGATGCGCTCAGGCTGCAGTGTTCTCGACAGCTTTCTCTAAAATAGCTGAAGCAACTTTTTTGCTAACTTCGCCAGCGAGGTAGAAGGAGTCAAGATTGCAAGTCAAACGTATAGTGGCCAACCTGGACGTGCCGGACCCAAGTCTAGCTCGCGCGTTTTATCAAGACATTCTCGGCCTGGAGCTTTTGATGGATCACGGCTGGCTTCAGACGTATGGCCGCATGGCGGAAAAAATGACTGTCCAGTTGAGCTTTGCAGTGCAAGGCGGATCTGGAACGCCTGTGCCGGATCTATCGATCGAAGTCGACGACGTGGACACGACATTCCAGCGTATGAGAGATGCGGGATTCTCCATCGAATATGGGCCTGTTGACGAGCCTTGGGGGGTGCGCCGATTCTACGTTCGTGATCCGTTTGGAAAGCTCGTCAATATCCTTGCGCACATCTGAACTCGGGGGATACAGCATCGGCGCCGCCTAGCACTTGTGAGCCTCTCAGTGCTCCGGAACACTATTTTCGCCCCTCGCAAAGTGTCGCTGACCTTGGGTACTAGTCTCAGCCTCTAGGGCACAATGTCGCTTTCTCTTTGCGATTAGGAGACAGTGCTCGTGGACCGACCGAAAGAACCACCGAAACTCCGTTCACTTCCGAGCGCAGCTCTTTGGACTGTCGTGATTGCCGTTGCAACAGCACTCGGCACCGCCCTTTCGTCGTACTTCATGCTTCCTTTCGCCATGCAAGAGCTATCGGCGAGAGCATCGGCCGAGCGGCGCGCCAAAGGCGAAGAGCTCCATTGCCAAACGTTGCGCACAGCGGCCACGCTCGCCGCCGAAATTCACTATGCGGCTGACCGCGGCTACGCGGCGACCATACCGGTTGGCGTTGTTGCGCCGATGCCCCCGGGCCTGCTCACGGACAAGGTAGCCTTCGAGAAACGCGCAGCACAGCTCACGCCATTGTTGACCGTCAACGAGGCCGAATGGCTGGATACGGTTCTTCTTCATCACCACGTCTTGGTCGCCATGAGGACTTCCGAGGTACCAGGGCATATGCGGGCGACGCCGGCGGAAGGCGGGTTCGACGCCAATGCGGAGATCAGGCAGATTCGAGAGGGCACAAATCGTCTCGCGGCACACTACCGTCAAAGCTGCACGGAAACGCATTAACCGACCGCACGACCGTTAACGCTGCACAAGGGCTATTCCTGTTCGGGGAACAGGAATGTACCGGATTATGTACCGGTTTGAGGCTGTTGGTCACCCTCTGGAACTACTTGAGCTTATGAGCCATAATTGCTCCTTTGAGAACATCTATCTATAATTAATGTTCTCAAGGGAACTTTAATCATGACCCCTCCCCTTCCTTTACCCGTTGAGCGTGCGATACGGAAGCTCGGCAGCGATATTTCCTTGGCTCGCAGGCGACGCCACATCTCTCAGGCCTCGCTTGCCGAGCGCATGGGTGCGTCCCTATCCACCGTGCGCCGGATGGAGAAAGGCGATGTCAAGGTGCCCATCCACTTCTTTGCCCGCGCACTACATGTCTTCGGCGAGATTCGCGCGCTTGAACATCTGCTGGATACGTCAAACGACGAGATCGGACTGACGCTGATGGACGAGCACTTGCCCAAACGCGTGCGCAGCAAGTCCGGCGGCTCTTCGGGAGCACTGTGATGCCCGTCGCCGCTCCCACCCGCCAACAAGTCCAGGTATGCATCGGCAAGGCTGGCCTGCCGCTAGGCACGCTCGTGTACGTCCAGCAAGGACGTCGCCAGAACTGCGCTTTCGCCTACGATGAGATCTGGTTGACCAGCCCTGATCGGTTCAACGTATCGGCAGACCTGCAGCTGATGCCTGGTCACCAGCCACACAAGGCAGCCTCGCCTCATGACTCTGTATTCCATGGTGCAATAGCCGATACAGCCCCCGACGCCTGGGGCCGTCGCGTCATCGCCCGCGACCATGCGAAGCGTCGCCGCACCGACCCGAAACTGCAGCCCCTGACGGAATTAGATTATCTGCTGGCGGTCGATGACTTCAGCCGCATTGGCGCACTGCGCCTGCGCGATCCGAATGGAACCTGGCATAGAACGGCACCAGAGGGTTGGCGCACTACCCCACCGTTGATAGAGCTCGAACATATCTACCAAGCCAGCCGCGCCGTCGAGCGCGGAGAAGAGACGGTCGAAGATTTGCGCTACCTGCAGGGCAAGGGCACGTCACTTGGTGGCATGCGCCCCAAATGCACGATCGTGGACGGAGACGGCAGGCTTGCCATCGGCAAGTTCCCCAGCGTGAACGACACGCGCAGCGTCACGCGTGGCGAAGTCCTGGCGTTGAAACTGGCACAGTTGGCGGGCATCGATGCCGCCCCTGCTCGCATAGTCTCCTTAGCCGAAGTCCCCGTGGCCGTCATCCGACGATTTGATCGTGATGGCAATGATGGCCGCACTTCATACCAGTCAGCGGCATCACTGTTGCAGGCCTCGCGCGAGGAAGACCGCAGCTACACGGAAATTGCGGATGCCATCCGTTCCTACGGACACTCGCCTACTCGGGATTTGCATCAACTCTGGCGCCGTCTCGTGTTCAATCTATTGATTACCAACGTGGACGATCACTTGCAGAACCATGGTTTCCTGCATGTGGAGCATGGACTATGGCGTCTTGCGCCTGCGTTCGACATCAATCCGTTTCCAGACAAAGAACGTGAATCCAAGACATGGCTGTCTGAGGAAGACGGTCCGATCACCGATGTCCATATGCTGCTGGCTCGGTCGGCTTACTTCTCATTGGACCAAAAACAGGCCCAAACAATCATGGCCGAAATTTATGCTGCAGTAGTGAATTGGCGAAAGGTGGCTCTTGGCCCTGAGGTGGGGCTGCGCGCATACGAATTAGATGACTTCGCAGCAGCTTTCGAGCATGGACAGATGGAGGCAGCCGCTGCGCTGCTCAAAGGGTAAAGGAATCGTCCTTTTGTTCACCTGTTCCGATGCGGCGCATTTTGGAATGTGTAGGAAATCAGTTAGCAGGACGAGACCTTACAACGTTCCCTGGGGGTAAGTAGATGTTCGTGGAAAGCTGAAGTGGAGCGGGTGATGGGAATCGAACCCACGCTTGAGGCTTGGGAAGCCGCCGTTCTACCATTGAACTACACCCGCTTGGGTGTCGTGCCGCGCCCATAGGCGCGGCAGAGGGGATGGATTATAGCGCGGGTTTCAACACCGTGTTTAGTTCGCCTTGATTCCGGCAGCTTTCACGACTTTGCCCCAGCGGTCATATTCCTGCTGGGTGTATTCACCGAGCTTTGCCGGCCCCATGAACTCGGCTTCCGCGCCCTGTGCTTCGGCCTTTTTCCGGAAGTCATCGGTCTTCATGATGGTTTCGATCTTGCCGGCCAGCTTGTCGATAACGGCCTGAGGCGTACCTTTGGGCGCGTACATGGCAAACCACGACGACACCAGCAAGTCCGGATAACCCGCCTCAGCGACGGTCGGGACATTCGGCAATGACGCCAGGCGATTCGGCCCGGTCACTGCCAAGGCGCGGAGCTTGCCCGCAGCGATATGCCCCAGCAACGGCGGTGGAGTCGTGATCGTCATATCCACCGCACCACCCAGCAAATCGTTCAAGGCAGGCCCGGTGCCCTTGTACGGGATATGTGCGATTTTGATGTCCGCCATCTGCTTCAGCAACTCGGTCGCCACGTGCTGCAGAGCACCGTTGCCAGACGACGCGTAGTTCAGTTTGTCGGGATTGGCCTTGGCATAGGCGACCAATTCTTTTAAGGAATTAATCGGCAGACTCGGACGAATGACAATGACCTGCGGAGCGGACAAGATGTTGGCAATGGGCGCAAAATCCTTGATCGGATCCCAATCGGTGGGCTGCACATGCGGAGAAATCGCGTTGTATCCGGAGTACTGCAGCAACAAGGTATAGCCGTCGGGCGCAGCTTTGGCGACGGCTTGCGAGGCGATGCTGCCAGAGGCGCCAGGTTTGTTTTCCACGACGACGCTTTGGCCGAGGGCCTCGCCCAAGGGTTGTGCGATCAGACGCGCCGCCAGATCCGTCGTACCGCCGGGTGCTGCGGGAACGAGCAGCGTAACAGGACGATCGGGATAGTCGGCCAGCGCAATAGCGGGGCTGGCAGCGATAGCCAGGGTGGTAGCGGTCAAGCCAGCGCGCAGGGTTTTAGATAGCAAAGATAGATTCATGGACAAGGTCTCCTGATAGTTGTTCTGGACGATGTTGTTGGAATGATTCTGATGGCCAACTTGTTATGGGTAATGCCATGCGAAAGTTTTGATCTAGCTGAATACGCTGTTCAGCTAGATCACGCGCCCGCGATAGAGCACTGCGGAATACGTCACTACATACGGCTGATTACGCGTGGACGCCGTCAGCCGGCCCAAATTTTTCCGCCAACCATGCAGGCGGTTGGTGAGTCGCCAGCCGATGGCCTGCCGCCAGCAATGGGGTCGAGAATTCGCGCTGCACCAGTTGCGGCAACCCGCGCACGATGTTCAATAGCGGCTGCAACGACACGCCGGTTTTCACGCCCATGCACTCGAACATGTGCACGAGTTCCTCAGTGTTGACGTTGCCGCTGGCGCCTGGCGCATAGGGACAGCCGCCCAATCCGCCCACCGCTGCATCAAAACGCGTCACGCCGGTTTGCCAGGCAGCAATGGCGTTGGCGAGCGCCATGCCACGTGTGTTGTGCAAATGAATGGTGATGGGCAGACCCGGCAGTTCTCGCAATACGGTCTCGCACAGCGCCGCGACCTGGGTGGGATAGGCCATGCCGGTGGTGTCGCACAGCGTGATGCCAGCCGCGCCCGCCTCGGCCAGTTGATGGGCCAGACGCAGCACATCGTCCACGAGCACATCACCATCAAAGGGACAACCGAATACGGTAGACAGCGAGACGTTGCAAGGGGTCGAGGTGCCTTGTGCCGCATGCAGAATGCTGGTCAGCTCCGCCAGGGATTGATCGCGCGTCATACGCAGGTTGGCGCGGTTGTGTGTTTCGCTGCTGGACATCACCAGATTCATCTCCTGGGTGCCGACCTCAATGGCGCGCTCCAGGCCGCGGATGTTGGGAACCAGTGCGGTGTAGATGACATCGGGAGGCCGGCGAATACGGCGCATGACTTCTTGCGCGTCGGCCAACGCGGGAATGGCTTTGGGTGAGGTAAAGCTGGTGACTTCGATGCGTGAGAATCCGCAGTCGGAAAGCGCGTCGACCAAAGCGATTTTTTCTTCGGTAGGCACAAAGGCCTTTTCGATTTGCAGGCCGTCGCGCGGGCCGACTTCGTTGATTTCGATGCTGGGCGTACCGGTATTCATGCGATCACTCCGCGGGCGCGCAATTCGGCGCGTTGTTCTTCGGTCATCCCGGCGCCGGCGAGTACGGTATCGGTATGCTCGCCCAGGGTGGGCGCACGATCATGAATGGCGCCGGGGTTATCGGACAGGATGGGGAAAACGGCAGGCATTTCGACGCGAATGCCGCTGGCGCCCTCTATTTCAGCGATCGCGTTGCGCGCACGGTAATGCGGGTCGCGAGCGATGTCGGCGACCGAATAGATACGGCCGCTGGGAACGTCGGCCTCGCGCATGGCTTGCAGGACCTCGTCGATATCACGTTCCGCCGTCCAGGCGCTGATGGCACTGTCGATTTCGTGTACGCGGGCGGCACGGCCATCGTTGTGAGCCAGGCCGGGATCTTTGCCCAGATCATCGCGACCGATGCGAGACATCAATCGGGTGTAGATACCGTCGCCATTGCCGGCAATGAGCACGTAGCCGTCTTTGCAACGATAGGCATTCGAGGGCGCGATGCCCGGCAAGGATGCGCCAGACGGCTCGCGCACAGCACCAAAGGCGGTGTATTCGGGAAGCAGGCTTTCGGTCAAGTTGAACAGGCTCTCGTAGAGCGCTGCGTCGATGACCTGGCCTTGTCCACCGCGCGCATCGCGCTGATACAGGGCCAGCAGCACGCCCATTGCACCGTGCAGACCGGCGATGGTATCGCCCAATGAAAGTCCACCACGTACAGGAGCACGGCCAGGTTCGCCATTCAGATAACGCAGGCCAGCCATGGCCTCGCCAATCGCAGCAAAACCGGGCTCGCGGGCTTTGGGGCCGGTTTGGCCATAGCCGGATACGCGCAGCATGATCAGGCGTGGGTTGAGCTCGTGGAGTTCTTCCCAGGACATACCCCATTTTTCCATGGTGCCGGGGCGGAAATTCTCGATCAACACGTCAGCTTGGGCCGCCAGCAAACGAATGATTTCCTGGCCTTCTTTCTGGCGCAAATCTACGCAGACGGATTGCTTGTTGCGGGATTGGGCCTCCCACCAGACAGAGGTACCCTCATGCAACAATCGCCA
Source organism: Bordetella tumbae (assembly GCF_054780995.1). NCBI lineage: Bacteria > Pseudomonadati > Pseudomonadota > Betaproteobacteria > Burkholderiales > Alcaligenaceae > Bordetella > Bordetella tumbae. The sequence goes on along the minus strand of NZ_BAAGVG010000018.1, from coordinate 904,374 downwards.
TTTACGCAGTGGATCGCCCAGGCCTGGCGGCTCGATCTTGACGACTTGCGCGCCGAAATCGGCCAAGGTTTTGGCGGCGAAGGGACCGGCGATCAGTTGCCCCAGCTCCAGTACGCGTATGCCCGCCAGAATTTGCCCAGCCATGTGTGTTCCTATGAAAGATGGATTGCAGCGGATGGGAGTGTGCGCGAAAGCGTGCGGCTCGGGAATTGTTCTTATAAGAAATGGGGTTTCCCAAACGAGAAAGGCCCGACTGACGGGCGGAGAAACCCGACGGAAAAACTAGGGAATGTACTAACCTGAGAACTCGCACAAAGAAACCCGCCTATTACCCAGCTTATGTCCTCGCCCGCTTTACCCGTCCTCTATTCGTTCCGTCGCTGCCCCTATGCGATGCGGGCACGATTGGCATTAGCCGCCAGTGGCCAGCATTGCGAATTACGCGAAGTGGTTCTGCGCGCGAAACCCGCGGAATTGCTGGCGGCCTCGCCCAAAGCCACTGTGCCGGTGTTAGTGCTGCCGGATGGAAAAGTGATAGACCAGAGTCTGGACATCATGCGTTGGGCCTTGACACAACATGACCCCGAATATTGGCTGACGCCAGATCGAGGCTCGACAACAGAGATGGAAGCGCTGATTCAGCAATGCGATGGAGCGTTCAAGACCGATCTGGATCGTTATAAATATCCTGGCCGTTATGAGAACGCCGATGCTCTTGCGCATCGCACCGCAGGGGCGAAATACTTGATGGAATTGGACCGCCGCTTGCAGGGGCAGGATTATCTGTTTGGTGCACGCCGCAGCCTGGCCGACATGGCCATCGCGCCCTTCGTGCGCCAATTCGCGCATGTCGACCAAGCATGGTTCGAGGCGCAATCTTGGCCTGCGTTGACGCATTGGTTAGAAGCCTTTCTGGCAGACGCGCGGTTTCAGCAAGTCATGGAAAAATACGCGCCGTGGGTATCCGGCACAGAAGGCATTTGCTTTCCTCATGACAACGAGTAGTCATCAACGCATGATGCCGGCCGAGTGGGCGAATCAATAGGCCTGTTTATACACGAGGCGGTCAGTCAATACCGCGTGATCCACGCCGCCTGCAATGCCCATGGATACGAGCCCCGCGTGCCTACACATTCGCACCCGCATCACTGCGCAGATGCGCCAACAACAACCGCGCTGCCACTGTCAGCGTATCCGCATCACGTACACCCAACAGCAACCATCGGTGCGCCCACTCATCCGTCAACGGGATCAAACGTATCGACATCGACCGCGCATGCGGCTCCGCCGCGATACGCGGCAACACCCCCACGCCCCCCGTCGCCACCACCATCCGACAGATCGCATCAAAACTGCGCACCTGAATCCGCAGCCGCATCGCCTTGCCCAATCGCGCACTTTCCTCGTTCAAGCGCGAGGCTAACGACGTCGACGGCGGCAGGCTGACATACTCATAATCCAGCGTTTGCGCGAATGCGATAGACGGTGAATTCGCCAGCGGATGACGCTGCGGCGCAATCAACACCAACTCATCCGGTCGATAAGGCACCGTCAACAATCCCTGCGCCGGCGTGCGATCCGCAAACACGCCGATATCCGCACGATTTTCCAAGACCGCCGTCACGATATCGGTGCTGTTCTGCTCTTCCAGATCGATCCGCACGGCCGGGTGCTCGTCCATGAACGCCGCCAGGTCCTCTGGCAAAAACTGCGTCAGCGACGACGTATTCGCAGCAATCCGCACCTGCCCCTTCACCCCTTGGGCAAAGTCGGACAAACTGCCCGCCATCTGCTCGACCTCTTGCAGCACACGCTGCACATGCACCAGACAAGCCTGCCCCGCATCCGTCAGTTCCACCCCCGCCGTATTCCGATACAGCAACGGTGTTCCCAACGCCGCCTCCAGATCCGAAATCCGCTTGCTCGCCGCTCCCACCGCCAAATGCGACAGCCGCGCGCCCGCAGAAATACTGCCCGCCCGCGCGACAGCGGCGAACAAAGCCAGCGTAGTGAGATCAAACCGAGCAACATTCATAGGCGAAATGCTACCCCAATAGCTATCGTCGCCCGTGCGCCGGGCTGGCCCAGCGAAACCCCTCCGACCCTATTGCCCATGAACGACCTCCAGAAGAACCACTCCCCCCCCGGGGAAATTCCCCCCGGGCCCTACTACAATCCCCCCTATGAACACGAACACCCCCGACTCTCCCGATTCCGCCCCCCTGTCGGAAGCCACCCGCGCCGCCCTAGAACCGGCCACGCAAGCCCCGAACAGCCCAGGCGCGACCCATATCCGCAGTTTCGTCCACCGCCGTGGCCACATCACCCAAGGCCAACGCGATGCGCTGGAGCATCTGCTGGAGAAATGGTCCATCCCCTACTCTCCCCAGCGCCTGGATCTGGCGGCCCCGTTTGGCCGCCAAGCCCCCACCGTGCTGGAAATCGGCTTCGGCATGGGCGAAACCACCCAGAAAATCGCTCAGGCCCGCCCTGACGACAATTTCCTGGGAGTTGAAGTCTTCAACGCCGGCGTAGGTTCATTGCTACGCCGCATCGAAGAATCCGACCTGCAGAACCTGCGCATCATTCAGCACGACGCCGTAGAAGTCGTGCGCGACATGATCCCCCCCGACAGCCTGGCCGGCGTCCACGTCTATTTCCCCGACCCGTGGCCCAAAAAACGCCATCACAAACGCCGCCTGCTGCAACCCCCGTTCGTCTCGCTGTTGGCCAGCCGCATCGCCCCAGGCGGATACCTGCACTGTGCCACCGATTGGCAAGACTACGCCGTACAAATGCTGGAAGTCCTGAGCGCCGAGCCGCTGCTGCGCAACACCGTTGCCGACTACGCTCCGCGCCCTGACTACCGCCCACAAACCAAATTCGAAACCCGCGGCCTGCGTCTGGGCCATGGCGTTTGGGACCTGATCTTCCAGAGGACCGCTTAACTATGTTGTACCCCGCTATCGAGCCCTATCGCCACGGCATGCTGGACACTGGCGACGGGCACCTAGTCTATTGGGAACTCTGTGGCAATCCGCAGGGCAAACCGGCCGTGTTTCTGCATGGCGGCCCAGGTAGCGGGAGCGCTCCCGTGCACCGTCAACTGTTTGATCCACAGCGCTACAACGTGCTGTTGTTCGATCAACGCGGCTGCGGCCGCTCGACGCCGCACGCGAGCCTGGACAACAACACAACGTGGGATCTGGTCTCGGACATCGAACGCCTGCGCACGGAAGTCATGGGCGCAGACCGCTGGCTGGTATTCGGCGGATCCTGGGGCTCGACGCTGGCGCTGGCCTACGCACAGACGCACCCCAGCCATGTCAGCGAACTCATCGTGCGCGGTATCTTCAGCCTGCGCCGTTCGGAGCTGCAGTGGTTCTACCAGGAGGGGGCATCGTGGTTGTTCCCCGACCACTGGGAAGCCTATCTCGAACCCATTCCGCCAGAGGAACGGGACGACATGATCGGCGCCTATCACAAGCGGCTGACTGGCCCGGACCCCGTCGCGCAGCTGCGCGCCGCCAAGGCCTGGAGCAAATGGGAAGACAGCACCATTACCCTCATGCCCAGCCCTCGCCACCAGCAAAGCCACGCCGCAGATCGCGCCGCATTGGCCTTTGCCCGCATTGAAAATCACTACTTTGTGAACAACGGCTTCATGGAAGAAGGCCAGCTCATTCGCGACGCGCACAAACTGCACAACATCCCTGGCACCATCGTGCAAGGGCGCTACGATATCTGCACCCCCGCACGCACCGCGTGGGACCTGCACCGTGCATGGCCCCAGGCGCAGTTTCACCTGGTACCGGATGCCGGCCATGCCTTTGACGAGCCCGGCACATTAGCCAAGCTCATCGAAGCCACCGACGCCTACGCTGCACAATAAGGAGCCATCATGCACATCACGCTCAACGGTGCCGCACGCGAATTCCCGCTGGACACCACGGTTATCGAACTGCTCCAGACCCTGGGCTACGCAGGCAAACGCGTGGCGGTAGAACGCAATGGCGAAATCGTCCCCAAGAGCCAGCACGAAGCCACCATCCTAAAGGACGGCGACCAAGTCGAAATCGTCGTGGCCGTCGGCGGAGGCTGAATCGCAGGCCGCACTGACCCAGGGCAGACAGGCGTGACCAAGCGTGTCACCGTCGGCGATATTCGACACAGAATGTGAAAATTATCAACGGTGCGATACCCAGACGTAGTTAGCTCTTGCACAAGACCAACCACGTAGTACGCTGGCGCCTGTGTTTGATGTTGGCTCGCAAGAAGCATATTTATTGCGTTGCGGCAAGCCAACTCTGCTCACAGGAGTCCATATGCTGCTCAAGTTCCTGACCGGAGACGAATCCGGTCTGCCCGTAGGTTCGCGGCTGTTTCGTATCGCAGGGGTTGCAGGCCGCGCCACCGGGCATGTTGCGAGTCGCATTAGCCGCCATTCCTGGGTGGCTGAGCGCATACGTTTTCTGCGTGCCTGGCGCGCCAATCCCAAAGGCATTGGCGCTATCTGGCCTTCCAGTGCCCGCTTGGCCGCCGCCATGACGCGCGATATCACGCCGAGTTCGGGGCCGTGCCTGGAGTTGGGCGCAGGGACCGGGTCCTTTACCCGTGCCCTGGTGGCGCGCGGTCTGACATCGGCACAGCTCACCTTGGTGGAAATGGACCCGCAGTTCGCCAAGCAACTGCGGCATGATTTCCCCGATGCCTATGTTTATCAAGGGGATGCCGCCAAATTGGTCGGCGTGCCATTGTTTGCCGACAGCCTGGCCGGCGTCGCCGTCTGTGGGTTGCCCTTATTGAATATGCCGGTGAAACAGCAGATTGGCATTTTGCGCAGCACGTTTGCACAACTGCGCCCCGGCGGTTCAATGGTCCTATTTACATATGGACCACGTTGCCCCGTCCGACAACGCGTGCTCGATCGCCTCGGCCTGCGGGCACGGCGCGTCGAGACAGTCATCGCCAATATGCCACCCGCGCATGTGTGGAAATTGACCCGCCGGACAGCGGCTGGCGCCTTGCACGCCCCCACATAGTAATGTTTAGTTACCGATTATCGGCGGGAGAAGAGCACAGCCTTCACGGAATCGGCCCATAATGAGTTCCCAGCAGATGTCGTCAGCGGGTTAAATAACGCCATCTTCTGCCAACACGCACTTAACGTTTCTTAACAGTCTAAAAGAGGAAACACTATGGGTCTGCTCAGCTTTATTAAAGATGTCGGCGAAAAACTGTTTGGCGCCAGCGAAGCCAAGGCGGCATCGGTAGATGAACTGAAGAAGGAACTGGACAAGCACGGTCTGAGTGCCGATGGCCTGAACATTCAAGTCGATGGCGATAAAGTCACCGTGACCGGCGAAGCGGCTTCGACCGAAGAAGCCGAGAAAATCACGCTGGCGCTGGGCAACACCGTGGGCGTGGCCCAGGTGGATAACCAACTGACCGCCAAACAAGCTGCACCCGAGGCCCAGATGTACACCGTCAAAAAAGGCGACAACCTCTGGAAAATCGCCGAAGCTCACTACGGTGCCGGCCAGGGCGCCAAGCACACCGTGATTTTCGAAGCCAACAAGCCCATGCTGACGCATCCGGACAAGATCTATCCGGGCCAAGTACTGCGCATCCCGCCGCTGAACTGAACCGCACAAACCGGCAAGCCCCCGCAGCGTTTGCCGGTTTGCACCAACGCGGACAATCCCCGTTCGCGTTGGTTGACTCGGCCAGACTCATGTCTGGCCGTTTTTTTGTCGCCGGGCCGCCCCAAGACAAAAACACCCCCTCGGGGGGCAGCAAGCCGAAGGCGCAGCGTGGGGGTATTTTTTGCCGCCGGCGGCTTTGCTTTATCGCATTCCGCCAAAGCGCCCCAGGCCTTTCATGCCGCCCATGGCGCGCATCATCTTGGCCATGCCGCCTTTCTTCATTTGCTTCATCATGCCCTGCATCTGCTCGAACTGGGACAGCAAACGGTTGACCTCTTGCACCGGGACACCGGAACCCGCGGCAATACGGCGTTTACGTGATGCCTTGATCAATTCGGGCTTGGCGCGTTCGGCAGCCGTCATCGAGTTCAGGATGCCTTCGGTACGACGCAGTTGCTTTTCAGCCTGGCCGCCCTGCAACTGACCCGCGGCCTGCTGGAACTGCGAAGGCAGCTTTTCCAGCAACGAACCCATATCGCCCAGCTTTTTCACCTGGCCCAATTGCTCACGGAAATCGTTCAGATCGAACTTGTTGCCCGATTTGAGTTTCGTCGCCAGCTTTTGCGCCTCGGCGATATCGATGTTCTTTTGTGCCTGTTCGACCAGCGACACGATGTCGCCCATGCCCAGCACACGCTGCGCCATACGGTCGGGGTAGAAAGGCTCCAGCCCATCCAATTTTTCCGAGACACCGACGAATTTCAGAGGCTTGCCGGTCACGTGGCGCACGGACAGAGCGGCGCCGCCGCGTGCGTCACCATCCAGCTTGGTCAGCACCACACCCGTCAGGGGCAGCGCCTCGGCAAAGGCCTTGGCCGTATTGACCGCATCCTGCCCCTGCATAGCATCGACCACGAACAGGGTTTCGACAGGTTTGACCAGATCGTATAGTGCGCGGATCTCGCGCATCATGGCCTCGTCGATACCCAGACGGCCTGCCGTATCCAGAATCAGCACATCGTAGTGATGGCGACGGGCGTGATCGACGGCATTACGGGCGATGTCTTCGGGTTTCTGGCTAGGATCCGAGGGCAGAAAATCGATACCTGCCTGGGCCGCGACGGCCTTCAGCTGATCGATAGCGGCCGGGCGATAAACGTCGGCGCTGACCGTCAGGACCTTTTTCTTGCCGGTATTGCGGCCGTTTTGGGTGTGATTGCCCTCGGCCAGCCAGCGGCCGAGCTTGCCGGTGGTGGTGGTTTTACCCGCCCCCTGCAGGCCAGCCATCAGGATGATGGCGGGGGGCTGCACGGCCAGCGACAGATCGCCGGCGCCGGCGCCCAGATCGCCGCCCATCAGAGCCGTCAGCTCCTTGCTGACCACGCCCACCAGGGCTTGGCCAGGGCTCAGGCTGCCGACGACATCTTCGCCCAGGGCTTTTTCTTTAACGCGTGCGACAAAATCGCGCACGACAGGCAAGGCCACGTCAGCCTCGAGCAGGGCCATGCGCACTTCGCGCAGCATTTCCTGCGTGTTGGCCTCGGTCAGGCGGGCTTCGCCGCGCAGCGTCTTGACGACGCGCGACAAACGTTGAGTCAGGTTATCGAGCATGAGAGGCGTTTCCGCTTACACTAGTTGATTGAACGGTGGCCCGGGCAGCAGGGGGTTTTATCCCTGCCAGCGACTAGCGCCTGAGAGGCCCCATCCAGACAACGGTTTTTATGTCATTAGGCATTGTATTTCACGCAGCGGCCGCCCTGGCCTACGCCGTGCTCGGTGGGGCCCTCTGGTGGCGCCTGAAAGGTGCAGGCAGCGTCGAAAAAGCGGGCAAAGTCGCCCGCGCGAGCCTGCTGGGCGCCCTGGTTCTGCACGGCATCGGCCTGTATCAGGCCATGCTGGGCGGCTCACCCCTGTTCATAGGGTGGGCGCTCGCCCTGTCCGCCGCGGTCTGGCTGGGCATGGTGGTGTTCTGGCTGGAAAGCCTGCTGGTCCACATTGACGGGCTGCAGCTACTGCTATTGCCAGCCGCCACGGTGATCTGCGCCCTCGCGGCGCTGTTTCCCCAGGGGCAGCTCGTCCCCCATGCCGAAAACAGTTCGCTACGCGTGCATCTACTCATCGCCCTGGCCGCCTATGCCCTGATCACGGTGGCGGCCCTGCATGCCCTGCTGATGGCCCTGCTCGACCGCCACCTGCACCGCCCGCTCGAAGCCCCCGCAGCACGCAGCCTCATCGGCCGCGTCCTCGATGCCCAGGCACCGCTACTGGTCCAGGAGCGGCTGTTATTTCGTGTCATCTGGATCGGCTTCGCCGTCCTGACCGCCGCCGTCATCACCGGTTCCATCGCCTCGATGGAACTGACAGGCAAGGTCCTGCCCTTTGACCACAAAACGGTTTTCACACTCCTGTCATGGTTGACCTTTGGAGTATTACTGCTGGGCCGCCACATTCGCGGCTGGCGCGGCCGCGTCGCGTTGCGCTGGACACTGACCGGATTCGCCTTTCTAATCCTGGCCTACACCGGCAGCCGGTTTGTACTGGAAGTCATTCTTCATCGGAGTTGAAGTGGGCAAGTTGTTAATCTGGGTCGTCATCATCCTGGCGGTCATGGTGGTGATGCGTATCGTGTCGGCCCGCAATAGCGCCAAACGCAGCGCCGCCGCCAAAGCGCCCCCGAGCGCGCCCGCCCGCCAGCCCGGCAGCGGCCCCGTCGAATCCATGGTGCGCTGTGCGCACTGTGGTGTGCATTTGCCGCGCTCAGAGGCGCTGCTGATCGCAGGCAAGACCTGGTGCAGCAACGAGCACGCGCGATTGGGCGAGCGTTAACCTGATCACACATGCCGTAACGTGGCATCCAGTTGATGCATCAAGCAAGGCAGGCATAATGAGGCTTACAGTTACCATTAACGAGCCGCATCTATGTCTTTACAGCTTGATCGACACGGGTGGCTGAGGCCTGCTCCTGCGGTGCGCCTGCTACCCTCACCCAACCATGACGCGCGCCCTGCCGGGTCCACGGTTTCCTTACTGGTCATCCACAACATCAGCCTGCCGCCGAACCAATTTGGTGGGCCTCATGTCGCCGGTTTGTTCCTGAACCGCCTGGACTATGCCGCCCATCCCTGGCTCGAGCGGCTACGCGGCCTGCGAGTATCGGCGCATTTCTTCATCAGACGTGACGGCCAGATCGTACAATTCGTATCGACCGACAAGCGGGCCTGGCACGCAGGCGTCTCGCGCTTTGAAAACCGCGAGCGCTGCAATGATTTTTCTCTAGGCATCGAACTCGAGGGCACCGACATTCTGCCCTACACTGACGCCCAGTACACCAGCCTGGCCAAACTGACCCGTCTGTTGCGCGCCCGCTATCCGCTGCGCGCGGCGTGGGGCCACGAACACATCGCTCCGGGGCGCAAGACCGACCCCGGGCCGGCATTCAATTGGTCACGCTTTGGTCGTACGGCTGGCTTTGCGCGGCGCCAACTTGCGCCGCAAACCTAAGGAATCATCATGCTAAAAATCTGGGGACGTTCAAGCTCGGTCAACGTACAAAAAGTCCTGTGGACCGTGCGCGAACTCGCGCTGCCGCACACCGCTGAACAAGTCGGCGGCAAATTTGGTGGCCTGGACACGCCCGAATACGGCGCCATGAACCCCAACCGCAAAGTCCCCGTCATCGACGACGGCGGCCTGATCCTGTGGGAATCCAACGCCATCGTCCGCTACCTGGCGGCACGCTACAGCGAAGGCACCCTCTGGCCCACCGACGTCGCCGTGCGCGCCCAAGCCGATCGCTGGATGGACTGGACCGCGACTGAATGGCAACCCGCCATGGGCCCCGCATTCCTAGGCCTGATCCGCACCCCGGAAGACAAACGCGACCACGCTGTCATCGAGGCATCCACGCGCAAGACAAATGATCTGGGCCTGATCCTGGAAAACGCCCTGCAGCAAAAGGAATACATCATCGGCAGCCATCTCACCATGGCCGACATCGTCCTAGGCTGCGTCGCTCACCGCTGGCTGGCAATGCCCATCGAGCGCCCCGCGACACCCGCCTTGAACGTCTGGTACCGCCGCCTGATGATGCGCCCGGCGACCCAAGGCGTGCTGACGCTGCCGCTGTCGTAACCCGACAACCCTTCAGCACTGCCTCGGCATGCCACTACTGCGAGTCCCTGTCGGTCGCCTGCAAGCCGCACCGGGCCGTTGAGCGGCGATTTAGCCTCGCGCAGCGAGGCCGAGGCCCCTGCTAACGGGCCGAGTCGCCGCGATAGGCTCGGTGCGGCTTGCAGGCGACCGACAGGGACGGCCAAAATAGAAACACCCGCTGCGCATACGACAACTAACGCCCCCCGTTACTCCCACCGAGCCACATGCTTACGCGTATTCCCCCGAATCCACTGCTCCAGTCGCTCCAGCAACGTATGCTCAGTCCCCGCCCGAGTCTGCCCTCGCAGTTCTGCGACTACCTTCTCTAGCGCCGCAGGCAATTCATCTGCCAACTCCCGCCCCGCGCGCAACACATAACGACCAGAAACACCCAGATCCCGCCCCAGCGCCTGCAACTGGCTCACCCCAATCTTGCCCGGCAGCATCTCACCGCCAATCCGAAAGGCAAACTGTCGCGACAATCCCGGATAAATAGCCGTACACATCAAATCGTAGAATGGCGTCAGCCTCCATGCATCTCTCGCGTCTTGTATCACCGAAAGATTCTTGGCATGACTATCGTTATTACCCACGAATAAATTAAAGAGTACCCAGCGCACAAAACGCTGCACATCCTGTGCCGTCACCCCCATACGCCGCATGATCTCCCGACATTGCGCCAGAGTCGGTCCACCATCGGCCTCATACTTGACCTCCGATGGCGTTCCCGCCAATTGGCACAAATCCAACTGATGTAATCGGGCCAATCCTCCTGCGCCATCAGGCCTGCGATCATATCGGCGCACCAGACAAGCGCGCGTATCGGGCTGATATTCGACCTCGGCAGCCCCGAGCTGCAACGCAGCAGCCAGTTTCATCACCATCGTTTCATTCAATGCCGATGACCAGACACCATCAAGCCCCCGAATATCGGGCTTGAGAATGTGCGTGGACGGCGCCGTGCCTTCTGGAATCGCGGGTGAGCCGTCCGGCAACACCATCAACAGCAGTTTGTCTTGTGCCCCCGCCAAAGAGACGCGCGTACCCTCCGCATTCTCCGCGACTAACGCCGGAACAACTGCCTGTTGCATCCGCTGCGCGATCTCCGCCCAACTCGTCGGCCGATAACTGGGGGGTGCGGGTTTTTCGCCCTGAGGCAAAATCGTCACACCGCTTGCAGTATCACCGCCCACACTGCGCAAGAGTCCGAATACCGTACTGGCATGGCGGCTGACAGATAACAAACGCCGGAGGTTGCCCTCTGGCAACAAGTTCTCGAAATACGCGAACACATGATCGCCCACCAGATCCTGTTCGCCTAAGGGCAAATCCGGTGCGATCGGGCGAGCTTCAGACCAAGCCAACCAAGCAGGGTCATAGCGGAACCTCAACGGCTGGTCGTCAAAAAGACGCCCAACACATCGTCCGGCGGCATAGACGTCTAACGCATCGACCGTCGCCATCAAAAGTCTCCGCGTTTGCGCTGGATCACCACCTCCAACCCGAGCAGATCCAACATGTCGAGCACCTTCTGTAACTGCAGTGTGGGTTTGCCCCGCTCCAGATCAACGACAAACCGGTTACCAGTCCCCGCGAGTCCGGCCAAGTCGACCTGCAATAACGCTTGTTCCGCCCGCACGGCTTTGACGAGTTTGCCTAGCTCGGCAGAAGTACGGACTTTGGTCGGCGCGTACACATCGATGGGCATAGAGTCGGTTGTCATGATTACACTTGCTAATTCCCGATCGGTAATTCTAGAGAGTTTGATAGATGATTGGCGATAAAAAATTACCGCTCAGGAACTTTTATTCAAAAAAAGCGACGTTTTCATCAAAAATTTCCCGATCGGTAATTTTAAAACGTACGACGCGCAAAATTCCCATGATTATTCCCGACCGGGAATATTGATTTACCCAACCCGCCCCAACAACGCAATCAACTGCTTGCGTTCCACATCACTCAACTGCGCACTGATACGTTGATCGTGGGCCTGTACCGCCCGAGTGATACTTGTATGCGCGCGTCGCCCGGCTGGCGTCAGCGTCAAGGCGTAGGCTCGTTTGTCTGCTACGGCGTCGCGACGCGTGACGTAGCCCATCGCCTGCAGCTGATCGACTAATTGCACGGCTCCCGACCGGGCAATACCGAGAATCCGCGCCAGATCGGTGAGCTTCAATTCGGCATTCGATGCAATCAGCGTCAAAGCCGAGAATCGCTGTGGCGTAATGTCCCAGGGCTCCAGCGCCGCCAGAAAATCCTCGTAAATCAGGATCTGCGCTCGCCGGATCGCATAGCCCACCAGCGAATCCAGCGCACCATATTCGATGCCCGCGACATGTGGATCAAAATGTTCGCCACGGGCCGATGGCCGACGCGGTCGCGATGCAGAGGCTGAGGGCATAGCACGCCATGAGTGAAATAAAAAAGGAACTACACACTACCGCAGACGGGAGTCTAGCGCTACATGCCGCCCGACAAGCGCGTGAACCGCCCACGGATGACAAGACCTGATACTTCGATGAATCCAGGCTCCCGCGGCCCGTCCTCGGCCTCCAGGCCCACCCCATTACGGGTTAGTCCCAGTGCCGACTCTCACGCCCAATTTGTTATGGTACATAACAATATAAAATTCGTGCGTGAGCGACGAAGGTAAGTCGGAGAGAGAGAGACTTTATGAATATCGTGATTGCCGGCGGCGGCATAGGTGGACTGACGCTGGCCCTGATGCTGCATCAGCGAGGCATCAACTGCCGCGTCTATGAAAGCACGCAAGAACTGCGCCCATTAGGCGTGGGCATCAACCTGCTGCCGCATGCGGTGAACGAACTGGAACCGCTGGGTCTGCTGGACACGCTCGCCGAACACGCCATCCCCACATCCGCCCTGCACTACTACAACAAGTTCGGCCAAGCCATTTGGCAGGAACCGCGTGGCCTGAAAGCAGGCTATCCGCAGCCTCAATTCTCGATACATCGTGGCGAATTCCAGATGTTGCTAGCCGAGGCAGTACGCGCGCGCCTGGGTCACGATGCCATCGTCACAGGAATGGTGTTGGAGTCGGCCGAGAATGACGGCACCACAGCGCGCGCGCATTTTCGCAGCCGCGCCGACGGCTCGTTGCATACCGCAGTGGGTGATGCCGTAATCGGCGCCGATGGCATTCACTCGGCCCTACGCAAACAGTTTTATTCCACCGGCGACGAACCGCGTTTCTCCGGTCGCATGCTGTGGCGCGCAGTCACCGAGGCGGCGCCGTATCTGGATGGCCGCACAATGTTCATGGCGGGCCATCAGGATCAGAAATTCGTCTGCTATCCGATCTCGGCGCCCTTGTATCGGGAGGGCCGTTCACTCATCAACTGGATCGCCGAACTGGCCATTCCAGACGCGACGCTGCCCGCCACCGATTGGAATCGCCGCGTCGACAAATCCGTCTTTGCCGATCGATTTTCCGACTGGCGCTGGGACTGGATCGATATTCCCTCGATCATCGACGGCGCACAGGCCATCTATGAATTCCCGCTGGTGGACCGCGATCCCCTGCCACGCTGGACAAAGGGCCGTCTCACCTTGTTAGGCGATGCCGCGCATCCCATGTACCCCATCGGCTCGAACGGTTCAGCCCAAGCCATTCTGGATGCCCGCTGCCTGGCCGATTGCATCAGCCAAGCCCAGCAAGGCAAAGTACGCGCGTTAGAAACCGCTCTGCTCGAATACGAAGCCGATCGCCTGCCGCGCACGGCCGGTATCGTATTGCGCAATCGCCTGAACGGCCCAGAGCAAGTCATGCAAATGGCCGAAGAGCGCGCCCCGCAAGGCTTTGCCAACATTGCCGACGTCATCCCCGAACACGAACTGCAAGCCGTATCGCTGCGCTACAAGCAGCTGGCGGGATTTGACCCCGCCGCACTGCGTCGCCATACCGGAGAAAAAAATGAGCACCGTTAATCCAACCGAGCCCACGCCTCCGAAACTCGAACACCTCGCCACGCTGCACGTACAAGTCGGCCCGCCGCAAGAGGTCGGCGACACGCCACAAGGCCGCCGCCGCGTCATTCCGATTCTGGGCGGCACTGTCACAGGCCCCAAGCTCAACGGCACCATCCTGCCCGGCGGTGCGGATTTTCAGTCGATCCGTTCGGCCACGTATACCGACATTCACGCACGCTACGTCATCGAAACGACCGACGGTCATCGCGTGTATGTCGAGAACACAGGCATCCGCACCGGCAGCGCCGAGGACATCGCGAAACTGGCCCGCGGCGAAAAAGTCGATCCGTCGCGCATCTACTTTCGCAGCTATCCACGATTCGAAACGGCCGCACCCGAACTGAGCTGGTTGCACGAACAGATTTTCATCGGCACCGGCGCGCGCTTTCCTGATCATGTTGAGTTGTGCTTTTACCGGGTTTGCTGAGAAAGCTTGGACGGCTCTACCAGCCGCACCCATCGCCGCGCTCAACACCCCGTTCCATCAATACTTACGCCACCAGCAACGTACTGGCAGCTCACATCACCGACACGGAGACATCCCATGCCATCCCCCTTGCGCCGACTGCTCGTCACAGCCATGCTGTGCTTGCCCGCCATCGCCCTCGCACAGTATCCCAACGCGCCCATTCGTCTGAACGTCGGCTTCCCGCCCGGCACAGGACCTGACATCGTTGCACGCACGCTCTCGCAACAACTCGGCGAGCGCCTGAAACAAAGCGTCGTCGTAGAAAACCGCGCGGGCGCGGGTGGCCAGATCGCCGCACAAACCGTCGCGCGCAGCCCCGCTGATGGCTACACCCTGCTGTTAGGCGAAGTCGGTTCCATCAGCATTTCACCCGCCACGTACAACAACCTGAACTACGACCCGGCCAAAGACTTTGCGCCCATATCCGAAGTTGTACGCGCCGATTTCGTCCTGGTCGTGCCGGCGACCTCGCCCTATCAAACGTTGGCCGACTTCATCAAAGCCGGCAAAGCCTCGAAAGACCGCGTGAACTTCGGCACATTCGGCGCGGGCACACCGGGCCATTTTGGCGCTGAACTATTCGCACGCGAAGTCGGCATGCAAATCGAACCCGTCCATTACCGATCCACCGGCGACGCCGTGTCCGGATTAGTATCCGGCAGCGTACAGGCCGAATTTGTCACCACGGCCTTGGCCGCGCCGCAGGTAAAAGGCGGCAAAATGCGTGCCCTGGCTATCACTGGTGCCAAGCCGTCCAGCGCATTGCCTGGCGTGCCGACCTTTGCCCAGGCCGGATACGGCAAAGTCGATTTCGGTGCGTGGTTCGCTCTGTTTGCCCCAGCAGGCACACCCGCAGACATTCTGGATCGTCTGCAAACAGAAAGCGCCGCTGCGCTACGCACCCCCGAGGCCGCAAAAACGTTAGGAGATGCAGGCTTTATCGTGGTGGGATCCACGCGCCAAGATCTGCAACGCCTGCTAGACAGCGAAGCCAAACGCTGGTCCGCCGTCGTCAAGGCGACAGGATTCAAGGCTAATTGATATCTAGGCGGACGCAAAGCGTGGGAGTCAGCTTTGCGTCCAGCAACGGGCTTCGCGAAACTGCCGCATTGTCATTTGGCACCGCTCGAGCATGCCGATACCACATTTTCCTGTCGTCTCGCATCCTGCCTGCCGCCGCCATTTACCCGCAGCCCATTGCCAATCGCATCTCCATCCGCGCACTAATCCAGCACCCGACGCCGGCCTAGCAAAAATACGACGGCAGCAATCAGCTGAATCAC
This sequence comes from Bordetella tumbae, assembly GCF_054780995.1. Taxonomy (NCBI): domain Bacteria; kingdom Pseudomonadati; phylum Pseudomonadota; class Betaproteobacteria; order Burkholderiales; family Alcaligenaceae; genus Bordetella; species Bordetella tumbae. Next base: position 888,835 of record NZ_BAAGVG010000018.1, on the reverse strand, counting down.
CATCGCCGTCGCAAACAACGCACTTGCATGATGGACCATGCCCGCCGACACATCGACCGTAGGCCCCTGCAACACACCAAAAATAGCCGGCGCAAACGCATAAGCCCCCTGGCTGATCGCCACAATCAGCGCCACCACACGCGATACATCCTGCGATGCAAAGTCCGTTTGCGCGATCAACGGGGGCAACGACGTAGCATTACCGATCCCCGCCCCCAACAACACCACACCTAGCACCAGAGGCCAGACAGTGCCTGCAGGCGCACACAACAACACCGCCGAACCCAGCGCCTGCATGCAGTAACTAGCCGCCGCGATCGTGCGTCGATCTCCCACATATCCCATCGCCCGAGCCGCCACCATACGGCCGATAATGGCGCACGCCGTGCCGCCCCCCATCAACCAACCTGCCGGTTGCGCACCGAGCGTCGGCACCAATAGCTTGAACAGATGCGCCAGCAAACCAATCTGCGCAAACAAGCCGATCGCCATCCCTAACGACAACGTGACAAAGGCGCGATCCCGCCATAGCGCCTTGCCCGATAGCACGCCACGCGCTGATGACGGGGTCTTGTTCACCGTCTCGTGCGCGACCGCCTGGCCATCCAGCGATTGCCCCAGGGTTTGCGGCGTCTTGGAAAAAACCACGACACTCAACGCCGCGATGACAGTGATCATCACCACGCCAACCAACGCCGCTGCCGCAGGAAAGCCCAGGCCTTGTATCAGCGCCACCCACAAGGGCGCAAAAATCGCCCCGCCGATACTCGCGCCGTTATACGCCTTGGCCAGCGCAGAGGGCCGGCCCACGGCGTACCAACGCGCAATCACCGCATTGACTGCCACCGCCCCCATCATCACCCAGCCCGAGCCGCTAACCAGGGCCGCCACCAACAATTGCCACGGTTGCGCAGCCATCGCCCAGCCAAACACGCCCAGCGCCGTACACACCGCCCCCAAAGCAATACTCGGCGCCAATCCCAACCGAGCGTGCACCCGCGGCAAATTCGCCACCACCAATGCACCGAACAAAAAATGCACCGTCACTGCCGTCGACACCCATTGCAACGACCATCCCGTGCGCGCGATCACCTCGGCCAGATAAATCGAAGGCCCGTAAAAACCCACGCCCCAGCCGAACATGGCCAGCACAAACGCCGCCCTGACCACCCAGGGCCCGAAAAAGCGATACTGCGGCAAGGCAAATTCGTTAACCATCACGCAAACGCTCCAAAGAGTCAGAGCCCACACTGTGCCGTGTGTCGACGCGCCTATGCTACGGCCCAGACCGTAGTATCGTCAGCAGAAAAATTGCTAAGCTGACTGAAACCCGCAGATGAGGTTTATCACGGGATTCATCACGAGACGTATACCGGACCTATCACCAGATTCATCACAGGAGCCGTCATGGTCAGCACCGCCTCACTCGCCGAAACCGCCGCCCTCATCGGCGACCTGGCGCGCGCGAACATGCTCGCCGCCCTGATGGACGGCCGCGCCCTGACCGCCTCCGAGCTCGCCCATATCGCAGGCATCTCGCCTCAAACCGCCAGCGGGCATTTAGCGAAGCTCACCGATGCAGGGCTATTAACCCGGGAAAAACAAGGCCGCCATCATTATCACCGCCTCGCTACCCCATCGGTCGCCCGCATGTTGGAACAGATCATGTCGGTATCCATTGAGCGCGAACAAGGCGCCGCGGTGCGAGGCCCCCGCGTCATCACCGGCCCGCGCGACAAGGCTCTGCGTTACGCCCGCACCTGCTACGACCATCTGGCCGGCGAAATTGCCGTCGCGATCACCGACGGCATGATCGAAGCGGGGCATATCGAATTGACGGCAGAAGCCGGAGCGCTCACCCCCAAAGGCATCAATACCCTCCAATCCATAGGCATGGACATCGACGCGTTAACTGTCAGCGCCATGCGCGGCAAATCCCATCGCGTATTCTGCCGCGCCTGTCTGGACTGGAGCGAACGCCGCCACCACCTGGCCGGCACACTTGGGGCGGCGTTGCTGACCCACTATATCGAGCAGGATTGGGTACGACGGCTGGACGGCACGCGTGCGGTAGCCGTCACCCCTCGCGGGCAGGCGGCCTTCGAAAAGACATTCAAACTACCGCAAAGACAATAAACCTCGCGCTCATTCCACCCACGGCGTCTTGGCCCAGATCTCACGCAAACGCGCATCATCGCCCTTTAGCCGCTCTTGCCACTGCGGTCCATCCAGATAATCCATCTCCGTGAACTGTTGCTTCATCTGCGCCTGAAACTCCGGATTCGCGGCCACTTTCTTCAATGCTTCACGCAGTTTCTCCGACACCTCGGGGGGCAGACCCTTTGGAGCCACGATACCGCGTTCAGAGGCAAACACGAGGTCTACCCCCAACTCCTTGAACGTGGGCACATCCTTCCCCAGCGGCGACCGCTTTTCACTCGCTTGCGCCAGCACACGCATATTCTTGCCGTGATACGGCATGACTTCACCGAGGTTGAGTCCCCCGATCACCGTATGCCCGCCCAACACCGCACTGCGCAACGGGCCAGCACCGTTATAGGGAACGTGGTTCAACTTTGTGCCAGTCAAACTCTGGAACAACACCAACGCCAGATGATCGTCGGTGCCCACCCCGGTAGATCCGTAGCTGATCGTCCCGGGTTTCGCCTTGGCGTCGGCGATCAGGGATTCCAATGTCTGATAAGGGCTGGTGCTCGCCACACTGAATGCGCTCGGATCACGAACCAGGTTCGCCAAATACGTGAAATCCGCCGTCGTAAAACCTGCATCGCGCTCAATAGGCAATGACACCAAGCCCGGCATGTTCGTCATGGCAAGCGTGTATCCATCAGGCTTGGCACGTGCGACATATGACAGCGCAATCGCGCTGGATGCCCCGGGCTTGTTCTGCACTACAACCGTGGTCCCCAATTCCTTTTCCAGATACACAGCAAGCGCACGCGCCGTGAGATCCGTGCCACCACCGGGCGCAAATCCCACCACCAACTCAATAGGCCGATCCGGCCAAGCCCAAGCCGGCATCGCGGCACACAGCACCGCCGCGGAAAATACGGCACGCACGAACGTCTTGCATGAACGGAACATCATTTGTCTCCTGATTATGAATAAGAATTAGGGCACAACGCTAGCGAGACTCCTGCGCCTCACGCCAAGCCAGCAACCTGGCGACACCCTCGGCCATACCGACCTTGGGCTGCCAGCCGATATGCTGGCCTGCCAGATCGTGCGGAATATGAAACGCACCGCCCGAAGTCAGACGCACCGTGCCGGGGGGATCCGGTTTGATTTCAGGTTGCAGATCGCTCTTGCAATAGTCCAGCACCAGACGCACCAACTCACCCGTCGTAATAGGCTCGGGCCCCGACACATTCACCGCCACATCCGTCGCCGGGCTCTGAAATGCAGCGACGTTGGCACGCGCAACATCGGAGACATGCACAAAATGCTTGGTATCAGTACCATCACCCGGCAGCACGGGACGCTCGCCTTTGCGCACGCGATCATAGGTCTCCATGATGTAGAGAGAATTCGCGGCGCGATAGTGTTGCCGTTCACCATAGACCGTGGAATAACGAAGCACCACGTAATCCAGACCAGCCTTTTGATAGTACTGACGGCATAGCTGTTCGCCCATGATCTTGGACGCGCCATACAGAATCGCCGCGGGAGGCGCCCCCACCGAATGGAACGGTCCCGTTTCCTCCAACGCGCCGACAATGCCTGTGCCATAGCCATAAACGGCATTGGACGATGCAAAGACGATCTTTTTCACCTTGTTGGCGCGGCACGCTTCCAACATGTTTTGCGCGCCACGCACGTTCACGTCCACCGCCTGCCAAGGCGTCTGCGCAAATCCCAGCGTCATATAGGCCGCCAGATGCAGCACCCCATCAACGCCCTCAGTGGCAGCCAACAAATCCGGCAGGCGCATCAAATCGCCACGCACCAGTTTCACACGAGGATTGTCTTGCAGATGCGCGATAGCCTCCGGCGTGCCAAACGCGAAGTTATCCAGCAGAATGACTTCCTTTACTCCGGCCTCCAACAACGCATCCGCAGTGTGCGAGCCCACCAAGCTGGCCGCACCAGCAATCAAAATACGCGAATCCGCCAACGACAACGCGGCGTTCTTTTTTTCAGTACTCATTTTCTTTACAGTCCCATAGGTTTTTCGTGCATGCCCCAGTACAAGCTCTTGATCTGGCTATACAGGCGCAGACCATGCAGGCCTTTCTCGCGTCCGATGCCGCTGTCTTTGAACCCACCAAACGGCGTTGCGATATGCGATTGCTTGTATGTATTGATCCAGACCGAGCCCGCCTCGATCTCGCGCGCCACGCGCCATGCGCGAGCGTAGTCACCGGTCCACATGCCGGCGCCCAGTCCAAAGGGCGTGTCATTAGCCTGCTGAATCACATCGCCCTCATCCTCGAACGGCAACGCAACCAGTACCGGGCCAAAGATTTCCTCTTGGCACACACGAGCCTTGTTACCCAGCCCATCGATCACGGTAGGCAGATAAAACCAGCCATTCGCAAGCTCGGCACGATCCGGCACAGATCCACCGACCAATACGCGGCCGCCTTCTGCGCGCCCGATATCCACATAGCCTGCGACCTTGTCCCGATGCGCACGCGATACCAACGGCCCCATCTGCGTAGCCGGATCGTCGGGCAGACCCACGCGCAACTGCTGTGTGCGAGCCACCAGCGTTTCCATGAACTGCTTGTAGATAGACTTCTGCACAAACAGGCGTGAGCCCGCCACACAACTCTGCCCCGCAGAGCCAAAAATCCCCGAGATCACGCCCGCGACAGCACGATCCAGATCGGCATCGTCAAACACAATATGCGGAGACTTTCCGCCGAGCTCGAGCCCGACAGGGATCAACCGCTGACCGGCAATCGCGCCAATCGCGCGCCCTGTCTCGGTCCCCCCTGTGAACGACACCATGCGTACACCAGGATGCTTGACCAGCGCCGCGCCCACATCCTCGCCATGTCCCGGCAACACCGTCACCAGACCTTCCGGCAATCCGGCCTCGTCGCAGATGCGGGCCAATTCCAGCGCCAGTTGCGGCGTTTCCTCAGAGGGCTTGACCAGTACCGCATTACCCGCCGCCAACGCAGGCGCAACCTTTTGCGCCTCATTCATGATCGGAGAATTCCACGGCGTAATCGCCGCGACCACGCCAAATGGCTCGGCCAGTGCCATGGAAAAATATTCCCCACGTGGCGAGGTCATCTCGTTCTGCCATGTCTCGCACACAGCGGCGTAATAACGAAAATGCCCGGCCGCACTGTCGACCATATTCAGGCATTCTTTCCAGGGCTTGCCGCTATCCTGCATTTGCAGACGTGCGAGCGGCTCTCGCTCTGCCGACAGACGCCGGCCGATCTCATACAAGGTGGCCGCGCGCTGATCCGGGCGCAGCTTGCGCCAGGGCTTATGCAAAAAAGCGTCCCGCGCAATCTCGACAGCCGTGTCTACGTCTCGCGGCAATGCGCGTGTCACGATGCCGGCAATACTGCCGTCGGCGGGATTGATGGAGGTGATGACGGCGTCGCCGTCCTGGCTACGGCGCCAATTGGCGCCCAGCCGAAAAGGCTTGTGGCTTGATGCGTCCATAACGTCTTTGAATCCGAGAGTTCTTCGGTGACGTCATCATGAGCCGATCAATTATTAGACACAAATAGATATTTTTACCCTATTATTAGCTCATGGCTATAAATATCAAATACCGCCCTCTCAAAGCCTTTTTGCTGGCCATACACACCGGCTCGTTCACCCATGCGGCCAATCAACTGGGCGTCACGCAGCCGTCGTTCACCGCACTGATCCAGGACCTGGAAGAAGTCCTCGGCCTGCGCCTGTTCGAGCGCACCACGCGCGCCATCAGCCTGACCTCGGCCGGTGAAGATTTCTATTCACGCATTCAACGCCCCATTGCCGACCTGGAGGAGGCCTACCGCAGCCTGGCAGACCTCGCTGCCGTACGACGGGGCAACGTTGCATTGGGCGCCCTGCCCTCGACCGCATTGACCTTGCTGCCTACCGCCGTGGGGACCTTGCGTCAGGTGCACCCAGCGTTAAAGGTGAGAGTCGTCGAGGCCCACAACGACGAATTGCTCGCCATGCTGCGCACCAACCAGATCGAGTTTGCGGTCGCTGCGCAGTCAGAGCCCGCCCCCGATTTGACCTTCACTCCATTGGCGGAGGACTGCTTTTGTGCTGTGTTCCCTGCCGGTCATCCCTTGGGCCATGCGACTCGCATGCTGCACTGGCGCGATCTGCTGCAATATGACCTGATCCTGCTGTCCCAGGGATCCAACGCGCGTCAACAATTCGACCGGGCCGTGCGAGAGGAAGTCGGCGCCGCCATCACTGCACTGCGTTATGACGTCACCAACATGGGCACAGCAGCGGGCATGGTGCGCCAGGGATTAGGCGTCAGTGTGTTGCCACGCATGGCATTGCCGGAATTGAATCTGACGGGGCTATGCTGCGTGCCCCTAGGAGACGCATCAGCACGGCGCTATATCGGTGTGCTTCATCGGCGCGATCGATCACTGTCTCCTGCTGCGCAGGCGCTCATCGCGCAACTCGAGGCTGCGCTCAACAGCATTTCACAACAGCTGTTGCCGTTGCCGGCACTTCCCGACTCGGACTGAAGTCCATCGATAGGTCGCGACAATATCCCGTGGACATCTTGCGTTATTTCTGAGATAGCGTTCCCACAAGATGGCCCTACTAAAAAATACGCGGCGTCGTTGGCTCGACTGTTCACTCGCGGCTAGCGTGCCGTTCAGATTCGCCCCATGCCTGGGACGAGCCGACAACAAAACACCCCTATGCGATTGAATTCACATCCAACCACATAGGGGTGACCTTGCTAACGCGCCTCTGCTTCAAAAACAGAGGCCGCCCACTTACTTCAACAACAACGCATTCAACCGCTTCACAAACGCCGCCGGATCCGCGATCTGCGCGCCTTCAGCCAACAACGCCTGATCCAACAACAGACGAGCCCATTGTTCGAACTCGCTATCGTCAGCATCACGCACACGCGTGATCAAGGCGTGTTCGGGATTGATCTCCAGCACCGGCTTCACATCCGGCGCCTCTTGGCCCGCGGCCTTTAGCATGCGCAGCAAATGCGGGCTGAGCTCGTTCTGCCCCACCACCACGCACGCCGGCGAGTCCACCAGACGCAGCGTCACGCGCACCTCTTTTACCTGATCCGCCAGCGTCTCTTTCAAACGCTCGACCAAAGGCTTGAAGTTTTCCTCGACCTCGGCCTGGTGCTTTTTCTCGTCCTCGTCCGCCAACTCGGCCAGATCCAGACCGCCTTTGGCCACCGACACCAACGACTTACCATCAAACTCGCGCAGATACGACAACATCCACTCGTCAACGCGATCCGACAACAACAGCACCTCGATGCCCTTCTTGCGGAAAATCTCCAGATGCGGGCTGTTGCTAGCCGCTGCAAAGGTATCAGCCGTGACGTAGTAGATCTTGTCCTGGCCTTCCTTCATGCGCGACACGTAATCGGCAAACGACACGTTCTGGATCGCATCGCCCGTGTGCGTCGAGGCGAAACGCAGCAGCTTTGCAATACGCTCGATATTGCCCGCGTCCTCGCCCGTGCCTTCCTTCAACACCTGGCCGAATTCCGTCCAGAACGTCGCGTAGTCTTCGGCCTTGTTCTCGGCCATATCTTCGAGCAAGGACAGAATGCGTTTCGCCGAGCCCTCACGGATCGCACGCACATCACGGCTTTCCTGCAAGATCTCGCGCGACACGTTCAACGGCAGATCCGCCGAGTCAATCACCCCACGCACAAAACGCAGGTACGACGGCAGCAGTTGCTCTGCATCGTCCATGATGAATACGCGCTTGACGTAGAGCTTCACACCGCGACGACCATCACGATCCCACAGATCGAACGGCGCGTGCTTTGGCACATACAACAGCTGCGTGTATTCGCTGCGCCCCTCGACGCGATTGTGCGTCCAGGCCAGCGGGTCGTCATAGTCATGCGAGACCGTCTTGTAGAACTCGCGATACTGTTCGTCGGTGACATCGCCCTTGCTGCGCGTCCACAGCGCATTGGCCTGGTTCACCGTTTCCAGTTCTTCGGTCTTTACCTGTGCGCTCTTTTCCGAATCCCAGTCTTCCTTGAACATGCGGATCGGCAGCGAGATATGGTCGGAATAGCGGCGCAGGATCTCGCGCAGTTTCCAGCCATTGAGCAGCTCGTCTTCGTCCTCGCGCAGATGCAGCGTCACGTCCGTGCCGCGCGTGGATTTTTCCGCTGCGGCGATGTTGAACTCGCCCTGGCCGTCGGATTCCCAACGGATAGCGTCGGTGCTGCCCGCACGACGGCTGACCACCGTGACCTTGTCCGCCACGATGAACGACGAATAAAAGCCCACGCCAAACTGACCAATCAGTTGCGCGTCTTTCTGCTTGTCACCGGTCAATTGCGAGAAAAACTCACGCGTACCCGAGCGTGCGATCGTACCCAGATTGGCGATCGCCTCGTCGCGCGACAGGCCGATCCCGTTATCCGAGATCGTGATCGTGCGCGCGTCCTTGTCGTAGTCCACCCGGATCGCCAGCTCACTATCACCATCCAGCAGCCCCGGCTGGTCAATCGCCTCGAAACGCAGCTTGTCGCAGGCATCCGACGCGTTAGAAACCAGCTCGCGCAGGAAAATTTCCTTGTTGCTGTAGAGCGAGTGGATCATCAGGTGCAGCAGTTGCTTTACCTCGGCCTGGAACCCCAGGGTTTCAGAATTGGAAGACGTGGCGGTTTGGCTCATAGTTTTAAAGGTCAGAAAAACGAGAGGAAAATTGGACAGCCCTGCGAATCTGATCGGATGCCCAAAAACCGGGAAATCCGCGCAATTCGCCAGGACGAAACCTGAGAAACCCCACCCATATGGGGGTGATGGCCAGGGTTTCAAGACCGCCGTCAGGCGGGGCCTGGGCGAGACCGACCTCTAAATCAGCCCTTTTTTGAGCCTTTTTGTGGTTTTTCCGGCATCTTTCCCACGCAAAACTGCCCTGCGAGCCCTAAAAACAGGCATTCCCTCGGACATACCGCCCCCTGCCTCGCTAAAATCCTGCCCATTCCCATTTTCCCCAGCCGGCCGGCGCCCGCTCATGCAACCTGCCTCTCTCACCCAAACCGCCCCTCACAGCGCTGCGGACGACGACGTCCCTGCGCACGACCTGGTCTACGGTCCCGACGACCGTCCCGCGCCGCCAGTCGCCTTTGTCGCCGCCCTGCAGCACCTGCTGGCCATCCTGGTGCCCATCGTCACCCCTGGCCTGCTGATCTGCCAGGCCCTGGGCGTCAGCGTCCGCGACACCACCCTGATCGTCTCCATGTCGCTGGTCGTCTCCGGCATCGCCACCTATATCCAGTGCCGCCGATTCGGCCCGCTGGGCGCGGGCCTGCTCATCGTGCAGGGCACGAGTTTCAACTTCGTCGTGCCCCTGATCACCGCCGGCTCGGCCATGGTCAAATCCGGCACCCCGGTCGAAACGGTGCTCGCCACCATGTTCGGCGTCGTCATCGCGGGATCCTTTGTCGAGATCTTCATCAGCCGCATCCTGCCGTTCGTCAAACGGCTGATCACCCCGCTCGTCACCGGCATCGTCGTCCTGTTGATCGGCCTGACCCTCATCAAAGTCGGCCTCATCAGCATGGGCGGTGGCTACAACGCCATGAAGGACGGCACATTCGCCAGCGCGGAAAACCTGACCCTGTCCGGCCTGGTCCTGGGCACCATCATCCTGCTGAACCGCCTGCCCATCGTCTGGATCCGCAGCACGGCGCTGGTCATCGCGCTGATCGTCGGCTACGTCGCCGCCGCCTACATGGGACGGCTGGATTTCACCGGCGCGCGCGAGGCTGCGCTGTTCCAGATCCCGGTGCCGCTGCATTTTGGATTGGGATTCTCGTGGTCGCTGTTTGTGCCCATGTTGATCATCTATCTGGTCACTTCGCTCGAGGCGATCGGCGACGTCACCGCCACCAGCAAGGTTTCCAAGCAGCCTGTCGAAGGTCCCCTGTGGATGCAGCGAATCAAGGGCGGCGTGCTGGTCAACGGCGTGAATTCGCTGCTGGCGGGCGTGTTCAACACCTTTCCCAGCTCGGTGTTTGCGCAGAATAACGGCGTGATTCAACTGACGGGGATCGCCAGCCGACACGTAGGGATCTGGATTGCCGGCATGCTGATCGTGCTGGGGCTGTTTCCTGCCGTGGCTGGGGCGCTGCAAGCCGTGCCTGAGCCGGTGTTGGGTGGTGCTGCCATGGTGATGTTCGGCGCCGTCGCGGCGGCGGGGATCAATATCCTGGCGAGTATTCAGCTGGACCGCCGGGCGTTGTTGATCATCTCTGTGTCCCTGGCTCTGGGGCTGGGGGTATCGCAGGTGCCGGAGATCCTGTCGCATCTGCCGCATGCGCTCAGCAGTGTGCTGGAGTCTGGGGTAGCTACGGGCGGGATCTGCGCGTTGGTGATGAATTGGTTCTTGCCTGAGAGAAAGCGGGCGTAACCGCGAACGGAGGAATTGCTAATCCCTCTTGGCAATCGCGCGCGCCTTTGTATCGCGCAGGCGGTATTCCAAGACGGTCTGCTGATAGTTGCCGGCAGAAACACGGCGCACGCTGACGACGCCCGCCTCGCTGATCAGCCAGTATTCCCCGTCGTTATTCCAGTCACCATCGCACAGCACGACTTGCAGTTCGCGCGCCGTGCCGCCGCCCAACGCCGTACCGGTGTAGATCTGGTCGCATTGGGCGACCGGCTCGACGTGGTGACGGCCCTCGATCACATGTAGCTCCAGTACAGACCGGGGGCTGCCTGGGATACGCGTGTTGTTAGTGCCGTTGTTTGCCTTTAGATAGGCTACAGGGCCGGTGTTTCCAGAGGTTGGGGGCGTCGGTGGGGTTGATGAGCAGGCACCCAGCATGACTATCGCCAGCACCGCCAAAAACCGACACGGCGACGAGATCGATGGCGAATTGCTGCGCTTCATATTACTCAGGCTTCCTCTGTTGACGGCGTGACGGTCTATGGGCATGTATGGCGAGCCCTCGCCGTCCAAGTAGGCTTTATAACGCGCCAAGCAACGATCCATTGCGATTGTTGTGAATATTTGACATAGGTGGAGGTGAATATTGCGTAGTGCGCGCCGAAGAGTTTCACGTCTCGCTGACGAGAATTGGGGCGAGCTGACATTTTTTTAAAAACAGCATACAATCGCTGTCTTCGCATCTCCCGCAGCAAGTCATCAGACTGCTCGCGACCTCCTAGCCCGGGTGGTGAAATTGGTAGACGCAGGGGACTCAAAAATAGGGACTTCTACCTATTTGCAACATGAGTCAAATGCTCGCCAAGCCGCATGGGGCAAGGATTTGAGGGATTTGTTGGCGCCGGAACAGAAAGTTCGCTTTTTGCTCTAGGAGCCAAATAGGAGCCAAGCCAGTTCGTACTGGCTCCTAGTAGGTAGTAGTACGAGGTAGTGCAGTAGGACTGCTTCACAATTTTGCCCGGGTGGTGAAATTGGTAGACGCAGGGGACTCAGACCAAATTTGAGCCCTCCGGGGGAAACCCCAGAGGTGAAGCCCGTCAAACTCGGCGAAGGCCCTGGACGATCAGTCCGAGCTAATACCGAGCCAAGCCCTGGAGCCGAAAGGCTCCTCGGAAGGTGTAGAGAGCAGACGGCGGGCACCTAAGGCATAGCGGTAATACGCGATGCTATGGTGAAGGCGTGCTCCAGACCACGAACGCCGTTCTTCGGAGCGTCGGCGGCGAAAGCCGAAGTGGGAAGAAAATCCCCCGCCGCAAGGCGTGCCGGTTCGATTCCGGCCCCGGGCACCAATTTCGAAGGCCGTTTCTGTATTTGCAGAGACGGCCTTTTGTTTTTTTCGACCTATGGAATCTGAAACCGAGATCAGAAGGCAGTTGCCTAGCGAGAAAAGCCACTTTTCGCGTGGCCGGCGGCGTTAGAATTCTCGGTTCAGAGCGTCCTTTATCACTGTATTCTCCAGCGTCATATCCGCCTGCCCGATCACATCATTGTGGCCGATAATGCGACGATATTCTTTGTCGAACGAGGTCTGCTATTGTCGAGGGGCTTTAACCACCCTTTTGCTGCGCGTTGGGGTGGCTTACCTTGTCATTCACCGTACCACGGCGTGCTCAGCGTTCAAGGGCGGTGCCTGTGAGCAGGTTGGAGGACTCTGATCGTCCGGAATCCTTGATCGCTTGCGTTTCGCCGTGCTGGCTACGGTTTATGGGCAATGTTCCCCGTGTGGCCGGGGCACGATGATGCTGCCACTCTTCACATGCTATGAGAAGGCGCACTAGCCGCTCAGGCTTCTTGTACCGTTCGCACCGCAAGCGGACGACTTTTCAAATCTCGTGACGCCAATTCGCGATTAGTTCTGCTTTGCAAAAGCAAACTCTTCTGCATGCCAAGTCAGAAAACATTCTAACTCTTGTTCGGTATGCCGATGCCCCGGAAATATGCTCTTCCATAGAACGTAAAAATACAAAGCAACCATGCAAATGACGAAAATAAGTAGGGTCCATCCGGACTTCATCAAATATTCTTGGGTACTCAGGGCTAACAATAAGCCTGCGACAAAAGAAACCACCGTGCCGGCCACAGAATCCAGTTTTGGCCTACGACTTTCGTGCAGTTTCGCCTCTATAACTAGCATTCTCTTCACTCTATCTATCGTGTTTAAGTCTATCCCTTCGCTCTGCAACTGAGCTCGAAACATCAGATAGCGCCGAAACCGATAATTCAGCCCGAAGTAGCGATCTAGCTGTCCATATGCGTGGCGAAGAGGATGACGATCAATAACTCGACAACGAAAGATCCAAATTCCCAGCACGCCAAAAATTAATGCCAATCCAAACAGCCAACGATCATTCAGCCATACGCAACCAACGCCCAGTGAGATAAAAAGCACGGAAAGACCTATAAAGCACCAGCGGTCGCGCCGTTTCGAGGCGGCCCACGCCGCATGGACCGCCCGCCAACTAGAGGCCTTTCTAAAGGCGTTCATCACAACTACCGCTGGCTCCAATGCATGGCGCAATGAGGCGTCAGACAGCATGGCCATCATAAATCTCCAAAATTAATCAATGTAGAACGGAGAACTCGAAAGATAAAGTTTGCCCCTCGGCTATCGCTCATCGTGCGGCCCGTCAGTGATTTGCGGTCATGGTATGCGGCATATTAAAAATTAGCTTCTATCGATGATTTTGGCAAAGCTTTCAAGATGGTCCCGAATACCCTCCACTCCAGCGTGCGAACTGGAACAACCGACGGAAGTCGCCCGTCGACATACTAAGCAACAGGGACAAGCAGCACAGTCGCCGCAACCGCTTGCCAGAACGTCTGTTCAAATAGTGGAGTCACCCATTTGTGCCCATACACATACAAATGATAATCAGCTTTTCCCCAATTAACGGAGGATGAACACTTATCAGGCCCGGTTACTCAGGTTCTTCCCCATAATCAATGGAATGGACGCTCTCATATCCCAAGCAGCCACCAACCTTCGCGTGTTCAGGCAGACTCCTGACAATGTGACCGTGCCGCCGGTCGGCATGCTCTGAGGCAATCGTTACGGCCACCGACCGACCCAGTCGTCCATCGTTGGTCGCTGGTCACGCACAAACAAGACCTGACACCGGAACAGGTTCAGGAGAACTTGCGCAAGGCTTTCGCCAAGATGGATGGGCACGGCAAAGAAGCATACTGAGCACGATTACGCGCACTCGTGCGCCAGGCAGAGATCAGCTGCGCAGCAGGTGACTGGCTTTTGAATGGGACGTCACCGCAACGCGCTGCTCCACTGCCCTCGCACTGGTGCACCTTGCGCATCAGCCCGATGTTGAGCGAGATGATCCCGTACATGGCAGGGCACACTGAACAGGTTGTGCACATCACTGACCGGCCTGAGTTTTGGGTGCTAGCGACGCCAACTGCACATGATCATGGCGTTGCGGGAACTGTCTGGTGGGGCGACCGTCCAGCAAGTGGCCTACGACCTGGGCTACGAGTCGCCTTCTGCCTTTATCACGATGTTCAGGAAAGCGTTTAGAAAGCCTCCTGCGACCTACATCAACGACCGGCTTCAGGCCGGCGGTTGAAACGCGCCCGATCTGCCTGAAGCTTTCATCTGTAGGCGCGGGCGTGGGTCACGCCGCCATCCACCACCACGGTGGCGCCCATCACGTAGTCGCCGGCTCGCGAGGCCAGAAAGATGGCCGCGCCCGCGATGTCTTCCGCCGTGCCTATGCGCTTGGCGGGAATGTGCTCAGACAATTTCTCCCCGTGGTCGCGCGCGTTGCGGTTCATCTCGGAGGGAAACGCGCCGGGCGCGATGCCACTGACCCCGATGTTGTCCTGGGCCAGACGCAGCGCCATGCGCCGCGTGAGGTGGATCAGGCCCGCTTTGCTGGCGACGTAGGAATAGTTTTCCTGGGGGTTAAGCCCGATGCCATCGGTCGACGCGATGTTGATGACCTTCCCCACACGGGCTTGCGCCGCAGCGCGCAGCGGTTCGGCCAGCGCCTTCGTCAGAAAGAAGGGCGTTTTCAGGTTCAAGTCCACCACCTTGTCCCAACCGTTCTCGGGGAAGGCATCAAAGTCTTCACCCCAGGCCGCCCCGGCGTTGTTGACCAGAATGTCCAACGTGGGTTCGTGCTGAGCGTAGGCAGCGGCCAAAGCCTCGCAGCCGGCGATCGTGGACACGTCATAGGGCAACGAGACACAGTGGCCGTGCTTAGCCAGCTCCTGCGCTGCCAGATCACAGGCCTCGGCCTTGCGAGCGCTGATGTACACCCGTGCACCCTGGGCCAGAAACCCTTCGGCGATCATGCGGCCGATGCCTCGTGAGCCGCCGGTGATCAATGCCGTGCGCCCCCGTAGAGAAAAGAGATCCTGGGTGTTCATGGAGAAGCTTTCGTCATGGTATTCATCCGCATCAATGTGCTTCTCGGGTCAATTCCCATCTACGGAATCAGATGGTTTCGAGCAGGGCGCGCCGCACGTAAGCGGTGCCGTCGAACAGGCGCCGGGCTGTGCGGGAGAAGTGCACTTCGCGCACCGTCCAATCGTCTTTGGCGGTGTGTTCCACATTCGCGTAGATCTGGATCACCCCGCTCGGATGGCCGATGCGGATGCGCGCCGGCCCCGCATGGGCCCCTCGCGCTTCAGCCGGAATCGTCCCCGCGATCTGCGCCGCGACGGAAAGGCAAACGGAGCCGCCGCCCGGGAATGCCTTGTGCATTGCCCCCCCATGCAGAACCATCCGCGCGACGAAGTCAATCTCTGATGCCGCGACGGCGCGGTCGGCGATGGTCCGGTAGTCTTGCGCTTGGCCGATGAGGACCTGGTAGGGCGTGAGGATGCCTTCAGCGGGCAGATGGCAACGATCGACCGCCCACCGCCTAACCTCCTCGGCCATCTCGTAAATGTCGGGGCTGAGCTGGCCGGGCAACTCCTTGCCGGTGACACCCAGATCGGCCGCACGGATGAACACACAGGCCGTGCCCACATCCACGACCGAGACGGGGATGTCGCGACCGAGTCTGGACACATGCACCCAGTCCCGTGCCTGGCCGGTGGGCAACAGCTTGCCTGTGGTGGCGCCGCTGGTGCCCGAGTAGTCCAATGCGACCTCAGCGCCCGTGCCAGGTACCCCATCCACCTCACTGTCGCCTTCCACGCACGGCTCGCCGTCCGCACACTGCACCACCATCCGCAGGATCTTCCCGGTGTTGGTGTTGTGCACGCGCACAGTGGTGACCGGTTCCTGCACAGGGATCAAGCGCTCCTGCAAGGCGTAGACCCCGGTGGCGGATGAAATGTTGCCGCAGACGATCTCAAAACTCACGGTGGGCTGGTCGATGCCAATCTGCACAAACGTGTAGTCGATGTCAGCGTCCGGTCGCGAGGGCGGTCCAATGATGGCGCATTTGCTCGTCAAGATATCGGCGCCGCCGAGTCCATCGATCTGACGCACATCCGGGCTACCGAACAGTGCGAGAAGGAATCTCTGACGTGCCTGCGGGTCGGTGGGCACGTCCTGTTGCGCGAGAAAAACGGCCTTGCTGGTACCACCGCGCATCATGGTAACCGGCACGCGAATTTGTTCTTTCATTGCTTCAGTATGCATGTCCACCTGCCAGCCGTCATTTCAGTTCGGCTGGCCATTCTTTAGCGGAACTGCAAGCTTTGCATGCTTTAGCGCAGCTAAAGTTTGCAAAGCAGAACTCCAGTGACCACTTGGTCATGAATACCCTATGCTTCCTGTCGCCGTGGCAAGCACTGCACGAACAGGAGATACTTTTGAAGATCATCAAGCGAACGGGATCTCATTTCCGTGAAACCGCTGGCGGCATGGTACTGATTGCAGCCCACGCTGTCGGACAGTCGCCCCAATTCCCGCCGATTGAATTCGTTCACAATGATCAGGAGGCCGAGGACATCGAGCTCGGGCCGACTGGCTCGCTCTACAGCTTCACCGTTGTTCACCCTGGGAAGGATAAGTCGCCATATGGCTTGGCCATGGTCGACTTTGAGCCTGGCGTGCGCGCATTCGGACGGCTGCTTTTCGATACCCAGCCACCCGCCATCGGAAGCCGCCTACGTGTGGTGCCCTTCACGTTGCCTGACGGCACGCCCGACTACGCCTTCCAGGAGTGATGCCATGAAACAACCCCTGATCACCGGTGTGGGCATCACGGATTTTGGCCGCTTTCCTGAGTTGACCGAAGAGGTCATGGCCCAGTCGGCCATTCTTGACGCCTTGGCAGATGCGGATACGCCTCTTTCCGAGGTGCAGGCGTTCTATTGCGGCAACGCACTCGGCGCCTCGTTGCCGGGGCAGCGCACGTTGCGTGAACTGCATGTCAGTGGCGGCGCTGTCTACAACGTGGACAACGCCTGCTCGAGCGGCGCGACCGCACTCAACCTCGCCTTGCAGGCGCTCAAGGTCGGGCAGTACGACACAGTTATGGTGTTCGGCATGGACCACCTGAGCAGCCTCGGAGGCGGGCCGCTGCAGCTTAGCCAGAAGGACTGGAACAACAGGCGCGGCATGATCATGCCAGCTCTGTACGCCATGCGCGCGAAGCGCTACATGCACGACCATGGCCTGAAACTGGAGACGCTGGCGGACATCTCGGTCAAGAACCGAAAGCACGGGGCGCTGAATCCCATCGCCAAGTTTGCGAAACAGGCCACGCGCGAGGAGGTGCTCGCTTCGCGCCCCGTGGCCGATCCGCTCACGCTGCTGCAGTGCTGTCCCGCCGTGGTGGACGGGGCAGCGGCGATCGTGCTCAGCACCCGACCTCCGAAGGGTGTTGCAAAGCCGGTGCGGGTGCTGGCGTCCGTGGTGCAGTCCGGCCTGTTCGAAACCACGCCGGTTGACATGACCGAGGCCGAGATCACGGCACGCGCTGCCCGACTCGCCTATGAGCAGGCCAGCATCGGACCGCAGGACCTGAGTCTTCTCGAGGTCCACGACGCGTTCACCATCTCCGAGTTGCTCTACTACGAAGCGCTCGGGCTTTGCGCCCGTGGTGACGCCGCAGGCTTCTTGCAAAGCGGCGCACCCGCACTGGGCGGACGGGTACCCGTCAACCCGAGTGGCGGACTCATCGCCAAGGGGCATCCCCCGGGTGCGACCGGCGTTGCACAAATCGTGGAGGTGTGTGAACAACTGCAAGGCCGTGCGGGAGCGCGGCAGGTGCAGGGCGCGCGGATCGGTCTCACTCAGGTGACCGGCGGCGGCATCTGGGGAGTGGACCACGCAGCCTGCTCAATCAACATTCTGTCGCTCTGATGGCAAACAGCATGAACCAGACAAATACCACCGCGCCCGCCTCACTGCGGGGCCTTGTCGCCGTCGTCACCGGCGGTGCGAAAGGCATTGGCTTTGGCATTGCCCGCGAACTGGCGTCGGCCGGCTGTCGCATCGCGCTTTGGGACTTCGACGAAGGGGCGCTGCAGGAGGCCGAACGCATCCTCACCAGTGAAGGCGGGGACGTGAAGACCTTCAAGGTCGACGTCAGCTCCATGGAGCTGGTGGAGGCGACCGTAGCGCAGCTCTTGGCGACCCATGCGCGTATCGACATCTTGGTCAACAACGCCGGCATTGGCGGCGACAAGCTCGTCTCCAAGATGGATCTCGCGTTCTGGAGCCGGGTGATCGAGATCAACCTGCATTCCCAGTTCATCTGCTCCAAAGCGGTGCTGGCGCACATGGCGGAGAACCGCTTCGGACGCATCATCAACATCGGCTCTCGCGCCTGGCTGGGCAATCGCGGCCAGGCGGCGTACTCCGCATCCAAGGGCGCCGTGGTCAGTCTGACCCGCTCGCTGGCGCTGGAATACGCGCGCAAGGGCATCACCGTGAATGCCATCGCGCCGGGCATCGTCGAGACCCCGCTGTTTGAAACGCTGACGGAAGAGGTCCGGCAGAGTCTTCACAAGACCGTGCCGATGGAGCGCATCGGCCAGCCGGAAGACATTGCCCGCGCCGTCCGTTTCTTCGCGGAACCCGGCTCCAGCTACGTCACTGGACAGCTTCTCTACGTCTGCGGCGGACGCAGCCTGAGCAGCCCATCTGTTTGATGCCAACCAACAACAGGACAGCCGTGGTGAAACGCCGGACATTCATCAAATCTTTGGCGGCATTAGGGCCAGTGACCGCCAGACCAGCGTTTGCGCAGGAGTATCCGTCTCGGCCGCTCCGATTGCTCGTCCCCTACACCGCTGGCGGAGGTACCGATCTCGCGGCACGAGTCGTGATGAGGAAGCTAAGTGAGCAGCTGGGCCAGCCGATCATCGTAGAGAACAAGCCTGGAGCCGGGGCCGTACTTGCCTACGCCGAGCTCTTGCGAAGCAAATCCGACGGATACACGTTGACGACGGGCTCCAGCATTACATCGCTATTGAATCTCCTGAATAGCAAGTTGCCATTCGATGCCGCCACGGACCTGTTGCAGGTAGTCCCTCTGGCGAGCGTGCCGATTGTTCTGATCGCAGGCAACAAGGTTCCTGCCAAAAACATCGCCGAACTGATCTCTCATGTCAAGCAGAACCCGGGTATGAATTATGGAACGCCTGGTCCCGCGACTCCGCATCATTTGGCCGGAGTGCTGCTCGCTTCAATGGCTGGACTGCAAATGACCCACGTCGGCTATCGAGGCACTGCTCCCGCCGTTCAAGACGTCATCGGCGGGCATTTACCACTTGCGATCGTCGGGCTGTCGACCGCAATTCAATTTGCCCGAAGCGGTCAGTTGAAGGTGTTGGGTGTGGGCAGCGTAAAGCGCTCCGAACTGGCACCTGGGATCCCGACGCTGGCAGAGGACGGAGTGAAGGGGTACGACGCAAGCTACTGGTATGATATTTGCGTTGCTAAGGGTGTCCCGAAGGCCGTCGTGGGACGCCTGCATACTGAGGTCACCAAGTCCCTGCAGGACACCGAGGTCCGAACAGCTCTCACTGCGGCGGGACTCGAACCTATGGCCGTCACGCAGGATGAGTACCAACGGATGCTGCAAGCAGAGCGAGCCAAATGGGAGCCGATCGTCCGCGCCAACCATATCCAAATAGGTTCGTAGGATGCTGGCGAACTCGCTTAAGGGCTTGAGGGTTATTGACTTCACCCAGGTGATGGCAGGGCCGACCTGCACCCTGTGCATGGCCGATCTCGGCGCTGATGTCGTGAAGGTCGAGGCACCTGCAGGCGATCTCTCGCGGGCGCTCTCGCCCTGGGTCCACGGAGAGGGCGTTCCCTTTCTGGCGCTCAATCGCAACAAACGCAGCATCGTGCTGGATCTCAAGCAGCCGTTGCACCGGCAGGCGGCGTTGCATCTGATTGCGAAAGCAGATGTCGTGGTGGAGAGCTTTCGCCCGGGCGTGATGGCCCGGTTCGGGCTGGACTACGTCTCGGTTTCTGCTGAAAACCCGCGGCTGATCTACTGCTCGATCTCGGCTTACGGCCAGCACGGAGCCGCAAAAGACCTGCCGGGCGTGGACGGCGTACTGCAGGCGGTCAGTGGCCTGATGAGCGTCACAGGCGCACGCGATGGAGAGCCGTGCAAGGTTCCGGTGCCAGTGGTCGACCTGATGACGGGGTCGCTGGCCACGATCTCGGTTCTGGCCGCCCTTGCCGAGAGGCAGAGGACGGGCTTGGGGCAGCACGTAGAAGCCAGCATGTTTGCCAGCGCCATTGCGCTGCAGCACGTGAGTTTTGCGTCCTATCTTGCGGATGGCGAGGTGCCCGGTCCACAAGGCAACGCGGCGCCCTATGCCACGCCGAACGAAGCGCTTCGTTGTGCCGATGGATGGGTCATGGTGGCGGCATATCACCCCGCGCGATGGCAGGCCTTGTGTGTCGCCATCGGCGCGCCGGAACTGGCATCCGATCCGCGCTTCGCCGAGAACAGGAGCCGGCTGCAACACCGCGAGGCGCTGCTTCGCTTGCTCGAAGCACGGATGCTTGCCCATCCCCGTGCTTTCTGGCTCGAGAAGTTCACCGCCGTGGACATTATTTGCGGCCCCATCAACGACTATGCAGAGGTGACGCGGTCCGCGCCCTTTGTCGAGGCAGCGCTCACTGAGCGCCTGCAGCATCCAGTCGCAGGCGTTCTGACGATGCCACGCAGCGTATTGGGTGCGGTTGGTGAGCGTCCTCATGCACGGAGAACTGCACCCACGATCGGACAGCACACCCGAGAGGTGCTTGTCGAACTCGGCATGTCGCCTGAAGACATTGAGGCGGTGACAGCCGCCTGCCCTACACATAACTGAAGCAATCCCATGCCCATCACCAAGACAGTCCAAGATGGCGTCGCCATCGTTACCCTTAATCGGCCAGAAGCCATGAACTCGATCGATCCTGAGTCGAATGAGCGATTGCTCGAGATCTGGGAAGAGGTATCGAACGACGAAGGCATTCACGTAGCCGTCCTCACCGGCGCGGGCGAGCGTGCGTTTTGTACAGGTGCAGACCTCAAGAAAACGATGCCACCCGCCGACAGCGCAGCTCGACAGGTCTTTCGTGCTGGGAGCAAGCATTTTAACTTTGGTACGCTGCACACAGACAAGCCGGTCATTGCTGCAATCAATGGCTATGCCCTCGGTGGTGGACTGGAACTCGCGTTGCTTGCGGACATCCGGATCTGCTCTGAAAACGCCCAGTTCGGCTTGCCGGAAGTGCGGGTCGGCAGCATCCCGGGGGCCGGCGGGACGCAACGCCTGATCCGTGCTGTGGGGCAATCGGACGCGATGTGGATGCTGCTGACGGGTGAACGCATCGATGCTAACGAAGCCTGGAGAATCGGGCTGGTCAGTAAAGTGGTGCCCCTGCCCGAGTTGCAGGCAACGGCCCTACGCCTGGCACACACCCTGGCCGCCAATGCCCCGCTGGCGATGACGGCTGCCAAGCGCCTGGCGATGACCGGGCGGGAACTGCCGCTCGCTGGCGGGCTGGAACTGGAACGCCAGGCCTTCGGGGTGCTGAGGGACAGTGAGGACCGGCTGGAGGGACGCCGGGCCTTCGCCGAAAAGCGCCCTCCGGTCTTTCGGGGCCGCTGAGAGCCTCGTCGAGAGGACTACTGCGCCATCGTTGCATGTCCTACGAAGCTTGTCGCCCGGTACCCTCCCTTTCAACCCCGATGTGACAGACCTGTATTCATCCTGGAGCAGCTCGTGAAAAACCCTCTTCCCACGTGGCTATGTAAGCTCGGCATTATCATGGCCGCGTCTCTCGGCGCATCACAGGCTGTTGCGCAGCAAACCAGCCGGCCCCCGGTAAAAATCCTGGTGGGTTTCTCCCCCGGTGGGACGTTGGACGTGGTGACCCGTGCGCTTGCGGACCAATTGAGTGCCCCGCTGAATCGGGCGGTCGTGGTGGAGAACAAGCCGGGAGCCGGCGGTAGGATCGCGATCAATACGCTACTCGCCGCACCAGTCGATGGGAGTGTGGCGATGTTGTGTCCGGACTTCCTTGAATCGATCTATCCCTTCGTCTTCAACAAGCTCGACTACGATCCTCAAAGGGATATTCTGCCGGTGTCAACGGTGGTCGAGTTTGCGATGGCGTTGGCGGTTCCCGCTTCCTCATCTTCCAAGAGCTTCCGCGAGTACGCTGATTGGGTGCAGTCCAACCCGGAGAAGGCCTACTTCGGCCATGCCGCGTCAGGCGGCCCGACGCACTTCCTAGGATTGCAGATTGCCAAGGTTATTGGTGCTCCACTGCAAGACGTGCCTTTCCAAGGCGCAGCCCCCGTGATTACGAACCTTATGGGAGGCATTGTCGCTGCAGGAACTTCCACCGTCGGAGACTTTGCGCAGCACCACAATGCCGGCAAACTGCGTGTGCTGGCCGTCACCTCTGCCCAGCGTTCTCCACTTCTGCCGGATGTACCGACCTTCAGCGAACTTGGCCGAAAGGACCTCACCGCAGTTGGCTTACTGGCCATATGCCTGGCCCCCGGTACGGCTGCGCCTGTCGTTTCTGAATGGAGCACGTCCGTCCGCAAGGCGGTTGCGACCGAGCAGTTCGCGAGCAAGATTCGAACGCTCGGCTTTGTGAACATGGGAAGCTCGCCAGCTGAAGCGCGCGCCAGGTTCAAGGAAATGCGCGACTTTTGGGAACCGGTGGTCAAGGAGTCGGGATTCAAGGCAGACTAAATACCAGTGCATTGTTCGGTTCATCGCCCGCCCCGGGCACAAGGCCAGCGTCGTTTCATTCGTTAACTCCAACGCGTCGTTTCATATCTGAATCGGCCACATCCAAATATGGCGCATATCGACTATCCCCCTGCTGAGTCCCTTCCGCCGCCGCTTCAGGAAATGCTCCGGACCAAAGGGTCAAATGTCTTCCGGATGTTGATGCATTCACCGAGGATAGCGCCCGGTCTTCTTGCCTTTGCAGAGGCAGTCAAGCGGGAAAATTCTCTGCCTGCTGACTTGGCGGAGTTAGCGATTCTTCGTGTGGGTTACACCTGTAGGGCAACCTACCAAACGTCAAGGCACGAGCGCTACGGCCGATTGGCCGGCTTGTCCGGAGCGGCGATCGAAGCAGCACGATCCAACAAAGGTATCTCTTCGATTCGGTCCATCGAGCGGACAGTGATCTTCTTGACTGACGACATTCTGGCGAACGACGGACTGTCTTCAGAGGGGCGGGAGCAAGCGTTGCGAACCTTCGAAACAGGGCAGGTGTCTGACCTGGTCTTGACAGTAGGACTCTATAAATGCGTGTGCTACTTCCTTCGGAGTTTTGGGATTGACATCGAAACTTCGTTCTGATCAGCCCTATATGTCGAGCGCATCACGGGATGAATCGCAACTTTGGGAACGGAATTCGACCTCGGCCGTTGCGGACTTTCGCAGAAGAAGACCATAGGCTTCACCACGTAGATCTAGGAAAGAGAACGATGCCAAATTACATTTGTGAAACCTGCGGAACGCAATACGCAGAATCCGACCAGCCGCCGCTCCAGTGTCCCATATGCGTGGATGACCGACAGTATGTCGGGTGGGGAGGTCAGAAGTGGACCACACACGATGCTCTGATAGAGAAGTACAAGCTTCGAATCGAAGAGGACTGTGGTCTGCTGGGTATTGGCATGCCGAATGGGTTCGCCATTCCGCAGCGGGCGCTTCTCCTGCCGACGGACGCCGGCAATATTCTTTGGGAATGCGTGAGTCTGGTGACAGACGAGGCCGTTGCCGCAATCAAGGCGCGTGGGGACGTAAGAAAAATCATCATCTCACATCCTCATTTCTACGCATCCATGATCGAGTGGAGCGAAGCTTTGGGCGGCGTACCGATCCTGTTGAACGCTGCAGATAAAGCGTGGATCCAGCGAGAGGCGCCTCAGATCGAATTCTGGGATGGGGATGTGCATAGGGTTTCCGATCAGGTGACACTCCTTCGCGTCGGCGGCCATTTTCCAGGAAGCTCGGTGCTTCATTGGAAGCAAGGGCCACGTGCGGGCGGTGCGCTTTTCCCGGGTGACGCGTTGCAAGTGGTATACGACCGACGGCACGTCTCGTTCATGTACAGCTATCCGAACTTCGTGCCGATGAAGTCCAGTGACATTCGGGCGATGCGCGAGCGGTTGAACGGCTATGATTTTGCGGACGTGTTCGGATTTACCTGGGGCTTGAACATCATCGGCGACGGCAGGGCCGCGGTGGACGCCTCTTTCGATCGATTTCTGGCTGCAGTCGATGGCTGAGGGAGGTCTGTCGTGACCACGTTGCTGGCGCGCGACAGTCTGACAACGTCCCTATCGGACCGAACGGATCCAGTCGCGAAACAGCCGGACGGGGGGCGTGGTCGCTTTCATGGCATCGCAGACAAGGTAATAGCCGAGTTCTGTCTTGGCGACGTGATCCGCGGCAATGACGAGGCGCCCGATGCGCACGTCATCCTCCACGTAGGCTCGTTGAGCCATTGCGATACCAAGGCCATCTGCTGCTGCCTGGTAGCACAAAGCAGCATTGGCCAGCGTGATTCCTCGCTGCCGCGGGGGATCCACCAACCCGGCGGAGCTGAACCATATCGGCCAGGCTTCCGGACGCATCATGGAGTGCAGCAGATTCGCGTGCAGCAGATCCTCAGGCGCTCGCACCTGCGCAGCCAGACTGGGTGAGCAGACAGGGAGAAACTCGTCATCAAACAGGTGATCCAGTTCGACATCGGTCCACTCGCCCATACCGTGCCGGATCGCACAGTCGACCCCTTCGAGCCGGATGTCGTCAGCTATCGCAATCGTGGCGATCTCCAGATCCATGTCGGGATGGCGCGCGTAGAAGCCGTGCAGGCGAGGAACCAGCCAGCGGATCGCCAAACTGGGCACCACTTTCAGGCGCAGCCGTTTTTCCGCCGCCTCGTTCGTCACTTCGCTCAACGCATCGTTCAGGCGATCAAACGCATCCGAGACGCGGAGAGCGAGTCGTTCACCCACCGCTGTAAGCTCGATTTCGCGACCAGACTTCTGAAACAGCTGTACGCCAAGCCCCGTCTCCAGATGCTTGATCTGCTGGCTTACGGCACCCGGCGTGACATGGAGCAGGTGCGCGGCGCGCGAAACCCCCCTGGCTCGGCATACCGCGTCGAACACACGCAATGAGCCTAGGAGTGCGCGCAGCGTCTGCATGACCAGATAGGAGCGCGGAGTAATTCGGCCCTTGCGACGAGGATGACCACCGGCCACAACAGACCGCGATGTTGACGTTGAGCGTCAGGCGTCGGCTTCAGCACTTCTGGATACCTATGGTTCGGTTCAGTAGTTCCTCTTCGTCTCGCAGCGCTGCCGCTGAGCCCGAGTAAGCGGCGATGCCGCGTTCCAGCACGATGACGTTCGTGGAAAACTCGAGAACGACGTCCACATGCTGCTCCACGAGGACACAGCCGACGCCCAACTGATCGCTCATTCGAACGATGGCATCCATCAACTCCTCGCGCACCATCGGGGCCAGACCTTCCAGGGGCTCGTCTAACAGCAGAATGCGAGGCTGGCCGACGAGGGCTCGCGCCACGGACAGCATTTGCTGCTCGCCGCCCGAAAGCTGCGTGCCGCCGTTGCGTTGCCGCTCCTTGAGGCGCGGGAACAGGGCATAGATCGGTGGCAGGGCAACGCTCGCCGAGCGCCCCTGCAGGCCTGACAGCAGATTCTCTTCCACCGTCAGCGACGGGAAGATGTCGCGGCTTTGTGGTACGTATCCGAGGCCGGCTCGGGCGCGCGCATACGTGCTCGCGCCGCTGATGTCGTTGCCGCCGAAATGAATGCGCCCCTTCATCAAGTCGGCCAGCCCCATCGCTGTCGCCAGTGTCGTTGTCTTGCCCGCGCCATTGCGTCCGATCAGTCCGAGACGCTCGCCCTCACGCACGCAGAAGCTGAGGTGCTCGACAACCGGCACACCGCTATAGCCTGTCGTGACGTTGTCGAACCGAAGTTCAATATGGGGTTTAGGCATGACCGTCTCTGCCAAAGTAGATTTGTTTGACTTGTTCGTTGGCGGAAACTTCCTGCGGCGACCCCTCGACCATCACCGCACCGGCTACAAGAACGATGATGTGCGAGGCAAACCGGAAGACCAGATCCATGTCGTGCTCTATGAGCAGAACGGACAGGTCCTTCGGCAGGCTCTCGACAGCGTCCATGATGCGACCGCCTTCTCCTTGCGGTACCCCTGCACCTGGCTCGTCAAGCAGCAGCACTTCGGGCCTCATTGCAAGTGCCAGGGCGATTTCCGCCAATCTTTGCTCGCCGAGCGCCAATTGCCCCACCACCCGATTCGCGAAAGGCTGCAGCCCCAGTATGCCTAGCGTCTCGTAGACTTCCTCGCGAACCTGTATAGAACGCGCGCGTGAGGGCCACCACTGCATGGATGCCCGTTGCCGCTGCAGCACGGCGACCTTGACGTTTTCCTCCACAGTGAGGTCTTTGAACAGACGGCTGATCTGGAACGTGCGGACGATACCGTTGCGCACGCGCGCGTATTGCGGTAGCTGGACGATGGACCGACCATCGAGCAAGATGTCACCGGACTGCGGGCGCAGCGATCCACTCAGCAGGTTCACCAAGGTCGTCTTGCCGGCGCCATTGGGTCCGATCAATGCCGTGCGGGCGCCCTTAGCAAGGGCGAGCGAGACATTCTGCGTGACGGCTAAGCCTCCAAAGGAGTGGCACAGATTCTGGGTTTGCAGTCGGAAAGTCATTTGGATCTCCTGCTCGCACCCAGCCGCTTCGCGTATACCATGGCGCGATCTAGAAGCCCGATCAGACCTTCAGGTAGGACGATGAGTACGACGATCAGCATCGACCCGATAAAGAACAGCCAGTGATACGGGTTAAATGTTGATGCGATATGGTGGATTGTCATATAAGCGACAGTGCCGAGCACCGCACCCGAAAGACGGCGGGTGCCACCCAGCACGATCATGACCACGACACCCGAAGACGTTGTGAAGTCCAGCATGAAGAGATTGGCCACCTTGCTGGTTTGCGCCGTCAACGCGCCAGCAAGACCTGCCACAATGCCGCCTACGGTGTAGATGGCCAGCAAATGCAGGTAGACACGGCCCCCCAACGCCTGGACCCGTCCGGGGTCATGCCGGATCGCCTTGGCCGTCAGACCAAAAGGCGACTCCACCAGATTGCGAACAAGGAAGTACACAAGAACTAACGAACCCAGCGCATAGAAGTAGCCAGTGTGGCCGAGGAAGTTGAATTCCCAGATGCCGAACAGAGGGCCTATGTTGAAGCCCGCAAGACCGTCGTCGCCGCCGGTGAGCCACCTGGCCCAGTTGGCCAACTCCAACAGAAGTTGGGCCACTGCAATGGTCAGCATGACCAGCGTGAGCTTGGTCGCCCGCAGCATGATGGCACCACTCAGCAATGCGATCAAACCACCACCCAGTGCGCCCAGCAGCAGGCCAACGATGGGATCGGCCGTCAGGTACAGCGCCGTCCAACCTGCCACGTATGCGCCGCTGCCGTACAACGCGGCCTGACCAAGGGTTGCGATGCCTGCTTGGCCAAGCACGAGGCTTAACGACAGCGCAAAAATTGACATGGTTGCCATGTTGGTCAGCAACCCGAGATCGTGAGGGAACAGCACGAAGGCCAGCAATCCCACCAGCGTCAGCACGATCTCGACACGCAGTTGCGTCCACGGGCGGGTTGGAGGCGAATCGACCATCGCCAAGGGTGGACTCGCCACGCTCATGCCTGCCTCCCGAATAATCCTTGCGGACGCACCAGCAAAACGATAATCATCGTCAGAAAAAATGCGGCAGATGCGAGCTGCGGAACCATGTATTTCATGAAGGTCTCCACAATACCAAGCAGCAACGCTGCGAAGAATGAGCCAAACAAATTTCCGTTGCCCCCCACCGCCACTACCGCCAAGAGAATCACCAGGTACTTGGAGGCGTAGGTAGGCTCCATCGGCAACAACTCCGCGCCAGCGATACCTCCCAACGCCGCAAGTGCTGCGCCGATTGCAAAGGTGGCCGCGTAGATCTTCGTGGTGTCGATACCGATGGTCCGTGCGATGGGTGCGTTGTCGACCGCGGCACGCACTCGGATGCCGAAAGACGATCGGTCCACCGCCAGCCAGAGAACGATGACGACAACCAGGCCGCAGGCAACAACAATGAGCCGATGCCGGGGGATCGAACGAAAGCCAAGATCCACCGAGCCGGTGAATGCTTCGGGCAGCGCGACCGATGTCACCGAGGATCCGAAGAGCAGGTTTACTGCGGCCGTCGCGACAAACATCAGCCCGATCGTCACCAGCATCTGATCGAGATCGTTGCGCCGGTACAAACGGCGCAACAGGATGTGCTCGAACACCAACGCGATGAGGCCGACCAAAACGATCGCAAGCACGAAGCCCACGCCGATCGGTACGCCCAGGTGCCGAGGAAGACTGGCAGCGAGAAACCCGCCCAGCATGGCAAATGCACCATGAGCCAGATTCACTACCCGCATGAGACCCATGGTCATCGACAGACCCACGGTGATCATGAACAGGATCATCGCATATGTGACCCCGTCGATCAGAATGCTGCTAAGAAGAGAAAGAGACATGTCTGCCGTCCTGGGGTTACTTGGACGCGTTCTGAATGCGCCCGTAGTCGGGTTGCATCTCGAAAGTCCGGAACTCCCGGTTGACGTATCGGCCTAAAGCATCTTGCTCAACCACGCGCATGTAGACGTTCTGCACAAAATCGCGGGAGACCGGATCGATCTTCACAGGACCACGGGGGCTTTTCCACGAAAAGCCCTTGGCGGCCGCCAGGGCCTTGGCGCCATCGCGCTTGCCATCCGTTGCCTCGACCATGTGATAGATCACATGCAAGCCGTCAAATG
Source organism: Bordetella tumbae (assembly GCF_054780995.1). Lineage (NCBI taxonomy): Bacteria > Pseudomonadati > Pseudomonadota > Betaproteobacteria > Burkholderiales > Alcaligenaceae > Bordetella > Bordetella tumbae. Next base: position 859,862 of record NZ_BAAGVG010000018.1, on the reverse strand, counting down.
CGTTCACCAACTGAACGGTCGGGATAGCCTTGGGTGCCACTTCGCCCAAGGTCTTGATGACGACGTTGTTCAATGGCGAGTCGTGTGATGCCGAATAGAACAAGCCGGTCTCGATGCCGAGCAGGTCCGGACCGATCGCGCGCAATTGATCTTCATCGGTTTCGGCAGTGCCGAGAAAGCGCACGCCCGCAGCCCTCAAGCCTGCTTCGTTGTAGGCTTTAACCATTGCGTAGGTGGCGGGGCCACTCGGGCCGAAGACATAGAGCGCATCGGGCTTGAGCGCCTTCACGCGTTGCATCAGGGGGCCGAAGTCAGTCGTCTTCAGCGGGGCGCGGATCGCTTCGAGCAATTTTCCTCCGCCGTTGACGAACTCGGTGGTGAAGGCCTTTTCTGCATCGAGACCTGGGCCGAAATCGCTGACCAGCGTAACAACATTTTTGACGTCTTTCTCCAGTGCGTACTTGGCGACGGGCACTGCCATCTGTGGCAGGGTGTACGAAGTTCGCAAAAGGTAGTCCGATTTCTCGAGAAGCGAAGATGTTGATGCGTTGAATATCACGACAGGCACCTTGGCCTCTCGCGCGAGCGCCGCTACGGCCAATGTATCGGGCGTGAAGTAGAGGCCGCCGATGTACTGGGCGCCCTCTTTGATGATGAGCTCCTGCGCCAATGCTTTGGCTTGCGCGGGGTTGATTTCAGGAAGATCGCGAAAAATGACCTGGACCGTGTGGCCTCCCGCCGTTGTTCCATTGAGCTTCTGATACGCCTTGATTGCACCTTCCCACGTTTGGCCAACTGCGGAGAATGGTCCCGACATGGGGGCGATAACACCAACTTTGATGACGTCGGCCCAACTTGGGAACGCGATGGTCGCAAGGGATACCGCAACTGCGGCGACGAGCTTGATGGTCATCTGATCCTCCATGAGGTAGGGGGGGGCCGGCACGGAGTGCGCCGAGGTTCTGGCAGGCGGGAATTACGGGTGAGAGGCGGGGTGTCAGGGCGACACGCTTTGCTCTTTCGTGCTAGTCGCCTCTAAAGCGACATCGCGGGGCATCGAGGTCGCATACTTTTGTTTCATATCGAACAGATTGGCTTCGTGAGCCTGTAGGGATCGATCGCCCACGCAGTCAGTGACAACGAGAGGGCGGAATCCGTGACACATAGCGTCAACCACGCTGGCGCGGACACAGCCGCTGGTCGTGCAGCCCGCAATCAACAACGTTTTCACGCCGCGTTGAGACAGCCAGGCCGCCAGCGAAGTACCGAAAAATGCAGAAGGATTAGTCTTGCGCAGCACCAACTCGCCACTGATAGGTTCAAGCTGTGAGACGATTTGGCTTTCTGGTGCGTGCTCACGCAGGGTTAGGAGAGACGGGACCTTGAGCGCCATGATGGTTGCGTCGGCTCCGTCGTCTTGATACACAACTCGCGTGTGCGCGACCGGCCAGCTGCGGTCTCTTGCCGCCATCAAAAGGCCGTGAGTGCGTTCGATGGCAGGGGCTATGTTGCCTCCGCCGAACGTGAGCGGATCGGCGAATCCATTGACGAAGTCGACTATCAGCAGGCCGAACGGCGCCTTAAGCGCGAGGGCGTTGCCGAAACCTTGCTTTTGGTAGATGTCCTGATCGGGGCTCATTGAAAGGCCTCGTCAATGACTTTGCCATCTTGAACCACGACGATGTCATCGAGCCTCACTGTGCAGTTGCGCAAGGGAATGTCGAGGTGACAAGGCGTTGTGCGAGGTCCACCTGCCTCGTTGTTTGGACCTAACGAGAATAAGAAGTTGCCTTCGAACGCGCGCGCGTCCTGACCTGTTGTCGCCTCGCGGTCCATCAGCGACAGCGTGTGCCAGTAGCAGCGTGGCTGCATCCCCCAGCCGATGTGCGCGATAGCGTAGGCTTCGGGATCGTTGTAGGCCTCCATGAATTCGCGCAGCATGGCAGCATCGACATCACCTTCAATGCTTCGCACGAAACCGTCCCGCAAATTCAATGTGATCTTGTCCGAGACGTAGTTCCTCTGTGGCAGAAGGATGTCGCCGCGATCGACCACGATGGTGCCGTCGCTGCCGCCTTCGTTGGCGAAGGTAAAAAGGAAGCCGCTTGGCCAGTGATCCCAGCGCCCGGGTTTCTCGCAAAATCCGTACTCGCAGATGGTCGGGAAATCTCCGAGCTGGAAAGTCACATCCGTGCCAGTCGCCGACGTCACGTGCATCGTTCTCGCCTTTCTGAGGAGCGTCGATGCAGCCAACACACGCTTGCGATCGTCCTCAGTCGGAATCGCCCGCACCAGCACCTCGGGTGGCTCCGCGACCAAAAGAATCTTTGTTCCGGACTCAAGAATTTCCAGCTGCTCGGGAGAGAACAACAGCACCATCAAGTCAAGGACGAGATCGCTATTTTTCATTGCTGCGAGTGCAACTGGATTGTTCGTGAGGGGTGTTTCACCCAAGTAGTTCATCCGGTCGCGGCTGGTTGCTTTCTCCGCGTTGATGGGCTGCAGCTCGATCTTGGTGACGACCGCGCCGGCTGCCTGCGCGGCAATCGTCGCGGTCTGCAGCGTCTGCGGGTGCGTGTGGGGGCCGCACAGGATCGAAACCTTCTGCCCACGTTCCACCTTGCTGAGCTTCAGAACTTCGTCCCAAGCCTTGATCAATTGATAATCGCTGACTGGCATTTTCTCGTCCTTTAGTTTGGAGTGTTAGACCTGCAGGAGCGCAAGCTCCTCCATGTTGCCCAACTTGAAGAGCTTGCGCGCATTGCCATGGCACACCAATGCACGTACTCGGTCGGTCAGCGGTGCTTCCTCGATAAAGGTGCAGGCTTCGGCGGTCGACTCGTATGGGTAGTCCACCGAAAAGAACACTGCCTGAGCCCCGAGTTCGCCTATCGCACCGGCCAATGCCGAAGCAGAGCACACGCCAGACGTGGTGATAAGGATGTTGGTGCCGATGTACTCGCTGGGCTTGCGTGCCAGCTTGATGCCCGACGGATACGCGGCAAAACGGCTGTCGAGACGCCATCGCTGGTACGGCAAAGCCTCGCCCATGTGGCCAAGAAGAAGATTCAGGTGCGGGAATCGGTCGAACACCCCTCCGAATAACAGGCGCAACGCATGACCTGCCGTTTCCACGCCCCATCCCCACGCGGCTCCCTGAAGTACCGGCATGCCCTCCAGCAGTGCTGGCGGCTTGCTGAACGCGTTGGGGTGGAGGTAGATAGGGACGCCGAGCGCTTGTGCGCGCTCCCAGAACACATCGAATTCTGCACCTTCGTAGTAGCGCCCCAAGGTGTGACCATTGATCATTGCGCCCTTGAAACCATACTCGACGACGGTGCGTTCCAGCTCGTCGGCTGCGGCGGTGGGATCCTGCAGTGCCACGTGGGCGAAGGCTCCGAAACGTCGCGGATGGCGTGCCACGCGCTCGACCAGGAACTCGTTGTTCTCGCGCGCTCGCCGGACGGCGGTGTCGCGATCTGTCTCGGCCTGCACACCGGGCATCGTTTGCGACAGAACGACGTATTCGATATTTCCCGCGTCCATATCTTGAAGGCGCTGATCATCGAAATCGGTCAACTTGGCGTCGAGCTTGGCGACCAATTCAGTCGGCAGTGCTCCCGTGTATTTAGCAGAGTACTCGCCGAATCCTGGAGCGGAGAAGTGCTCTTCCAGCGCGATTTTCGGAGTTTTGTTCATGGTAATCCTAGGTAGGTTCAGACTGGATAGGCCAAGTCGGTGTCAAGAATTTCTGTGTCGTACACCACTTCGCGGCTGGCAAGGAGCAGCCGGTCATCCTCGCGTACGAAACGATCGTGATAAATGCCTGACAGGTGCACCGTGGAGGGGCCTTCGACAAGGGTCTGCATCAAGATGAACGGCGTCTGCGAGCTGACCGTGTGGTCGGCTTCCTTCAGCACCCGCGTGATGCCGAGCACATGCAGCATGTGCCGCGGTGCGAACATCTGCGAGTGCGCTACGGCCAGGGCGCGGTCGATGATCATGTCCAGGCCTTCGCAGTACACGAGACCCACGGGCATGTTCAGCAAGGCGTTGTGGCGCGAGGTGATGCGGTAGGTAGCTTCCTTGGTGAAGAAGTCGGGCCAGCATTCGACATCGTTCGCGTAGAGGGCGGCGCAATACTCGACATGGAAGGAATCGATCTCGGCGCGCAGCTCTGACGCGCGCTGGGGTGACACCATGGATCTGGCGTAGGCGAGCCGCTGTTTCATGCTGCTTTCTCCGCGACACGGATGTCCATGACTTCCCGGTAGTACTGGTAGAGGGACCGAATGCAGGACTCCGAGATCAGGTTGCGCGCCGAACCCTCGTGGCCGGCATCAAGCTTGACGACGTTGTTGTCTGTTGAAGAGTTGCGCAGACCCTCTTGCACGAACTTCAAAGCCTCGTTGTCTTCAAGACCGAGGAAACCCGAAGGACCCATCAAGTTGCCCTGGCGCAGGCGGTGTCGCGTCATTTCCGGTGTGTCATCTTCGTAGCCGAACATGGTCCACTGCATCACCATGCTGTTGGGGCCGTTCGGAATTATCTGGCGCACGCCCATGGTGTTCATCTGGCGCTGTACGATCAGGTTCGGCCACAGAGTCATCATGTTGGCGGACCAGGGCGACTTGAACTCCCGCACATAGTCCAGGAAACGTTCGTCGCGCAACCTGAGGTCGTCGCTGAAGGATCGCATCTCCGCTTTGTCGTCCTCGGCCACCTTTGCATAGATCTCGTCGGGTTTGGACGAGGCCATGAAGCCGTGGCGACCATGAACCTTGTCTGCGACCACAGTCGATTTGATGCCAGGCACCAGCAGGCCGAACACCACGAGGAACGAGTGCAGCAGCGTCGCGTGGTACGGATCCTTGAGGTTCTCGTGGTACATCTTCCAGTTGCACGGAAGCTCGTTGCGGCAATATCCGAGGATCTTGAGTTTCTTGCCCGAGAAGGCGACATCGAACTCCTCGACGATCTCCTTGGTCATGTACTCCTCCAACGGAGGCGTCTTGTCGGAATACGTGGCGAACACCACGCCGTTTCGTGTCGTCACACGCAACTGACGGGTGCCGTGGTCTGCATTCTCGAAATCCGCCGGCAAGCCGCCGACCTTGTTGATGCCGCGTTTGAAAGGGACGCCTTGTAGGTTCCCCTTGAGGTCGTACGACCACTGGTGATAGGGGCAGACGAATTCCTTCGTATTTCCTTGGCTGGAACGGCAGAACTCGGCACCGCGATGGGCACACCGGTTTTCGAAAACAGAGATCGTGTTGTCCTCCGCGCGGACGATCACGACGGGCGTGGCGCCGACGTAACCGCGCTTGTAGTCGCCTTGGTTTGGAATTTCTGCTTCCAGAGCGACAAAGTTCCAGGTGTCTCCGCGGAAGATGCGTTCGATCTCCTGGTCATAGATGGCCTGGCTGGTGTAGACCCAGTCTGGAATGTTGTTCAGGGCATCCGCGGGCCAGACACACTGCTCCAGTGGCGGGTTCTTACGGGCATTCGTGATGCCGATGACCGCCTGCGATTGATACATGGAAGTTCCTTGGCGATGAGAGAGGGTTAAACGGTCGCGCTGGCGTGGGCTTGCATCTGCTTGACCCATGCGCGCAGGTTGGTTGTGTCCAGTGGAAAGTCCTCCCACTGCAAAGGCTGGCCACGTTCGAAAAGAGGGCGGATGGCTCGCAGATCGGAGCCAGCATTAATGGCCACGCCGTGCAGAGGAACCGAGCTCCGGTGGCCGATCCACATCACCTTGTCGCTGGCCAGGTCTCCGCGGCGCACGTATTCAAGATCGGGAGCGGGCAGACCGAGTACCTGAATGTTGTGTTGTCCTTGGTCGGTCCAGAACCACGGCACTGCGGGCACGGGAAGAGGGGCGCTGAGCATGGCGGCAGCGGCGGTGCGCGCCTGCTCGTTCGCGTTTTGCCAGGACTCCAGGCGCGTTGGCACCGTCTGGCCCGGGCGTTGCTGGCTGGTGCAATCGCCGCATGCGAATACGTGTTCGTCGCTGGTACGGCAGGACGCATCTACCAGAATCCCACCCCCCACTGCTACCTCAAGCCCCGCTTCGCGAGCCAGCGAGTCGTTGGGCGAGAGGCCGACCGCTACGATCAAGTCGTCCACCTCCAGAGCCCCGGCGCCTGTGATCAAGTGCATGCGACCTCTGGGCGACGCACGGACGTCGCTGAGGGAGGCCCCGAGCATGAGTTTTGCACCGGCATCCCGCATACGGGCTTCCAGCCAAGCTGACGCCTCGCATGGCAAAAAGCGATCTAGCAGAGAGGCCGCGCGCTCGAAAACCGTGACCGATGCGCCTGCAGAGAGCGCAGAGTGGGCGACCTCGAGACCCAGGAAGCCACCACCCAGAATCGCGACCTCGGGCCTGAGCTGAAGGGACGCACGTAGCCGGCGTGCGTCATCGAGCGTACGGATGTGATGTACGCGGGGATGAGCGGTGGGGACAAAGGGCAGTGTGTGGGCTTCCCCGCCTGTGGCGATCAGGCACTTTTCGTACCCGAGCACCCGACCGTCGGCGAGGCAGACATGGCGACGCCGCAGATCCAAGGCAACCGCTTCGCTGTTGCTCAGAAGTTCGATATCGCTGCGCACCCAGGCGTCTTCCGTGAGCACCTCGAGCCTGGGCTCTTCTATGTCTGTCAGGACAGCCTTGGACAAGGGTGGCCGCTCGTACGGTCTGTGGCGTTCACGACCGAGCATCGTGATGCAACCTCGGTAGCCCTGCTCGCGCAGGGTGTGCGCCGCGACTGCCGCAGACTGGCCCGCGCCGACGATGACAACGCCTGGCGACGTCATTTGCTTGCGGGCGACAACACGTAGATGTCGTCGCCTTCTCGTTTCACGGTGTGGATGCGCAGGTCCACGGTGACCGGCGCGCACATGGCCTTACCGGTGCGAATGTCGAATCGACCTTGATGCAGGGGACATTCCACACAACCGTCTTCCACGTACCCCTCTGACAGCAACGCCGTGGCATGTGTGCACATGCTGTCCGTGGCGAAGAACTCGTCGTCAATGCGGTACAGCGCGATGCCATGACCGGCCACATTGACAGTCTTCGCTTCATCGTTGCTGAGCTCCTGCGCCCAGGCGACCTTGATCCAATCCATGACTTTGTTCCCGTAATTAAAGCACCAAAAAAACTAGTCAGTGTGCTTGCACATTAATGTGATTTCTTTATGTATTCAAGTGCGGGTTTGTACTGTGATGCGATGCACCATACTGAGCAACTAGGTTCTTTCTTGTGCCTAAATATTTGCGATTTTCATAGACAAGTAGTCCCACTATGGAGATCGGTATGAGGCTAAATTGCTATTAGCATCCGCCTGCTTTACATGTACGGCCTTCAGGCATATATTTATGAAAGTGAACTTACATATATTGCCTTTCTCGATGAAAATCGAGCTTGCATCGAAGGGGCTGCGTGTAGTGTCCGGGCCTTCTGTGGCTGATCACTTCAAGAGGGCATCCCGATGCAGCGTCAGAGGTCCCGCAGGGTGGTTGCGCAGGTGACCCATTCAGTGCCGGCCGACACAAGGACATTGGTGAAGGAAAGGAAACACATGGACCAAGCAGACATTCCGGCGAGGCTGTTGAAGCGGGAGGGCATAGGTGCCCGGGTACCTCGCAAAGAAGACGCGCGCCATCTGGTGGGCAAAGGCAACTTCGTGGGGGACTTCGTGTTGCCCGACATGCAGGAGGTAGCATTTCTGCGCAGTCCTCTGGCGCACGCCTCCATCACCGGCGTTGAGATTCCGGAAGCGCTCGCCGGTAAGGTGTTCCTGCGCGAGATGATGGCGGACGCGACAGACATCGGCTCCCCCTCTTCAATACCCACGTATCAGTACTCGGCGTTGCCGCCGCTGGCCTCTGGCAGGGTCCGCCACGTCGGAGAGGCCATCGCGATGGCGGTGGCCCCCACCCGAGCCGTGGCGGAAGACCTACTCGAAGACGTTCAGGTCTCGTATGAAGAGCTGCCCGTCTATCACAATGTGGATTCGGCCCTCGCAGCCACCGGAGAATTTATGCACCCCGGGTGGAAAGACAATCGATTTCTCACGCTCCGAGCGAATCGCGACTTCGATGAGTTGGCCGCGAAGGCCGAGGTAAAGGTCAGCCGTACGGTGGAGTTGTCGCGCCAGTGCATCGTGCCGCTGGAAGGCAAGTCGGTGTTGGCCTACTGGGACTTCCAGACCGAGCAGCTTGTGGTGGTCAGCGCGACCCAGGTGCCGCATTTGCTGCGTATAGGGATTGCACAGCATCTTTCGATGAATGAAGAGGCTGTGCGGGTAGTGTCACCTGACGTCGGGGGTGCCTTTGGCTACAAGGGGCAGCTCTACCCGGAAGATCTTTGCATCGCCTGGCTGGCCAAGACGTATCGTACGCCGTTCCGCTACCTCGAAGATCGGCGCGAGCATCTGATCGTCGGTGCCAACACGCGGCAGCACCACTACCAGCTCACGGCCTATGCCGATCGGAAAGGAAAACTCCTGGCATTGGACGCGGTCATCACCATCGATGGCGGCGCCTATTCCTACTACCCTTTTTTCGTCGGCCTGGAGCCTGGCCAAGCGATCGGCAACTTGCCCGGTCCGTATACCTTTCGCGGCTATCGTTGCGAAACCTTATGTGTCGCAACCAACAAGCCGGGGTTTATGGCCTATCGCGGCGTGGCGCGCACCGGTGTCTGCTTCGCAATCGAACTGCTGATGGACGCGGTGGCGCGTGAAGTCGGTCGCGAGCCCTGGGAAGTCCGGATGGAGAATCTGGTCCCGGCCGCTGCCATGCCCTACGTCAACGTGGCCAACAAACACTTCGACAGCGGCGACTTTCCTGCGAGCCTGCGGCGCGCAGTGGAGATGATCGGACTGGAGGCCGTCCGCGAGCGGCAGGCGCGTGGAGAGCCCGACGGACGCCGAATCGGTTTCGGCACGGCTACATACACCGAGCAGTCTGCCCACGGCACCACGGTGTTCGCCAACTGGGGGCTGCCTGTGGTGCCCGGTTTTGATCAAGCGATGATCAGGATGACTGCGGATGGCGGGCTCGAAGTGCGCGTCGGCGTGCATTCGCATGGGCAGGGCATGGAGACCAGCTTTGCGCAGATTGCCAACGACGTGCTCGGCATTCCAGTCGCCAGAATCCGGGTCGTGCATGGTGATACGGCGCTGACACCGTTCTCCTCTGGAACCTATGCCTCTCGCGCAACGGTCATGTCCGGTGGGGCCATATCGACCGCGTGCAAGGAGCTGTTGCCCCGCATCCAGTCGATTGCGGCATACCTCATGGGCGTGGAGCCGAGCGCGGTTGCCTTGATCGAAGGGTGCGCCGTCGCTGGCGAGAAGTCTATTCCCCTTTCCGAGGTCGGGCGGGTGTGGTACCTCACGCCCCAAGACCTGCCGGCGAACGTTCATCTGGGTGGGCTGGAAGTGTCTCGTGCGTACAAGCCCAACGTCGACACCGGCACCTTTACCTATGCCACGCATGCCGTGGTGGTCGCCGTCGACACGGAGACGGGCGAGGTGGAGATCCTGGACTATGTGGTGGTCGAAGACTGCGGCACCATGGTCAACCCGATGATCGTGGAGGGACAGACCATCGGAGGCATCGCACAGGGCATCGGCACGGCCATGTACGAAGAGAGTCCTTACGACGAGCAAGGCCAGCCTTTGGCTTCCACCCTTGCTGACTACATCCTTCCCGGCGCTACGGAAGTGCCGCGCATCCGCATCGAACACTTCGAGACCCCTTCGCCTCACACGGACTTTGGTGCGAAGGGTGTGGGCGAGGGGGGGGCGATCGCGCCGCCTGCGGTGATCTTCAACGCCGTGAATGATGCGTTGATCGGCACGGGCGCCGCCGAAGTACTGATGACACCGCTGACGCCACGCCGCTTGCTCAAGGCCCTTGAAAAATCGACGCTGGGACAGGAGAGCGCCCAATGAAAGCTCCTCGTTTTGCATACACCCGGGTTCTCGAAGTGAGTGACGCCCTCGCGGTGCTGGCGACGGGAGGTGGCACCGCCAAAGCCATGGGCGGAAGCCAGTCCTTCGGGCCCATGCTCAACCTGAGGTTGGCACGCCCCGCGCAGGTGGTCGACGTTTCTGACATCCCAGGTCTGCGCACCGTCCGTCGTAAGGCTGGCTGGGTTGAGATCGGTGCCGCCGTCACGCACGCCGAGATAGAAGATGGCGTACACGAGCCGCTGGCGGCACACCCCATGCGCCAGGTCGCAGGCGGCATCGCCTACCGGGCGATCCGCACCCGCGGCACCGTCGGCGGCAGTCTGGCGCATGCCGATCCCGCCGCCGACTGGGTTGTCACGCTCTCGGCACTCGGTGCACGCATCGTGGCTCAGTCGCCGCGCGGTGAACGCACGATCGAGGCCGATGCGCTGATGCTCGGCGCGTACACGACCGTGTTGGAGTCCGATGAGTTGATCGTCTCTGTCTCCGTGCCGTCAGAGACGCCGACGTCGCATTGGGGCTATCACAAGGTCTGCCGCAAGCCGGGCGAATTTGCCGAAGCGAGTGCGGCGGTCTATTTCGATGCATCGCACGCGCGTGCACGGATCGTGCTGGGGGCTGCCGACGGCCCTCCTCTTCTGCTGGAAGGGCTCGCGGCCAACATCGCGGCCAAGGGCAGCGCCGCCGCGGGGCGTGAGCAACTGCGGGCCGCTGTCTGCACCGCTCTCCCCGAACGCGATGCCATCGATCTGAAGCTCTTCACGGCCTGCGTAGAGCGTGCCCTCGAGCAGTCCGGCATCTTTGCCGATCTGAAGCAAGCGGAGTAAGAGACTTGGACCCTATCTCCATCCACGTAAATGGCCGCAGTTTCCGACGGGAGGCCGAGCCCAGGATGCACCTCGGCGACTTCCTGCGCGATGAACTGCGGTTGACCGGTACCCATCTCGGTTGCGAGCACGGCGTCTGCGGCGCGTGCACGGTGCTTGTCGACGGCCAGCCCACGCGCTCGTGTATCACGTTCGCCGTGGCATGCGAAGGCAGGGAAGTCACCACCATCGAGGGCTACGACGACGATCCGGTCATGCGGCTGCTGCGGCCAGCGTTCACTCGCCATCACGCGCTGCAGTGCGGTTTCTGCACACCCGGAATGCTGACCACGGCCCGCGACATCGTGCTTCGTCTGCCCGACGCCGACGAAGCGCGGGTGCGCCTGGAACTGTCCGGGAACCTGTGCCGTTGCACCGGGTACCAGGGCATCGTGGATGCCATTCTGGACGTGCTGCAACAGCAGCGCGATGCGCCAAATGTGGAATTTGAACAACTGCGGCAAAGATTGAGTGCGCCGCGAATGGCCACGGTGAAACCGCTCGCGGCTGCTGTGTCGAACGACGTGCCCACGCACGCTCCGGGCAAGTCACCCTCTGTGAACGGGGCCACTTCTGCGGAATTGGCGGAAGTCGATCCGGTGGCGATGGCCAAAGCCAAAGCCAAGGGCAACGCGATCGAAGTCCATTTCGATGTGCCTTATGCCGTGGACCAGGTCTGGGCGTTCATGGGCGACCTGCCTGCAGTCGCGTCGTGTCTGCCCGGCGCAACCGTCGATTCGCACGAAGAGGAGAAGGTCCGGGGGAGCATCTCCATCAAGTTTGGTCCGATGTCGGCCGCTTTTGTTGGCGCCGCGCGCCTGCAGCGTGACGACGCCGCCAAGCGTGCCGTCCTTCGCGGCGCAGGCCAGGACAGTCTGAGCAAGTCGCGCACCCAAGGGGATATCACCTATCGCCTGGAAGCTCTGTCGGCCGACAACACCCGAGTTCACGTGGACATGGTCTATGCGTTGCAGGGTCCGCTTGCCCAGTTCTCCCGCTCTGGCCTCGTCAAGGACTTCGTGCGCCGTATGGTGGCGGACTTTGGCAAGCAGATTACCCGCAGGCTGGGTGGCGAAGCCGTTGTTTCCAACGAGCCGCAGCCTACGGTCTCGATCGCGGGAATGATGTTGAGCGTGCTCTGGAATCACATCCGTGGCTGGTTTGGAATGCCTCCACGAGGCTAGGGCGACACGTGCCGGGTGCAGGAGGAGGCACCCTCTTGGTACGAAGGTCCAGCGCTTCATTACATCTGTCCCAAGGCTTGCCTGATATCAAAAGGCCCAGGCGAGTGGACCACCTAGGAGTCCGAATGAGTTCCTTTCTTCATGGGTATCACGTGCGCGCCAACGGTGTGCGTCTGCACCTTCTGCGCTATGGAGGGCAGGGCCCTCGCTTGCTATTGTTGCCCGGGATCACGAGCCCTGCGGTCACTTGGGGTTTCGTCGCCGAGAGGCTTGTTCGGCAGTACGACGTCCATGTGCTTGACTTTCGTGGTCGTGGCTTGTCCTTCAGCTCACCAGGAATGGACGCAGACCTCGACACGATGGCGACTGACGTGCTTGATTTGATGGACGTTCTGGGGTGGTCATCCGTGTTGCTGCTAGGGCACTCTATGGGAGCTCGCGTTGCAATTCGCGCCGCGGCGCGCGACCCACGGCGCATAGATAAGCTGTTGCTTATCGATCCCCCCATGTCTGGTCCAGGTCGCCGGGCGTACCCAGTGCCGCTGTCATGGTACGTAGAGTCGATCCGGTTGGCTATCAAGGGAGTCACGGCAGAAGAGCTTCGCCCCTATGCTCCGGCCTGGAAAGAGGAGCACCTGCAACTGCGGGCCGAATGGCTTCACACGTGCAGCGAGGAGGCGATCGTCCAAGCACACGCGGGCTTTCACGAAGACGATATACACGCAGATCTGCCCAAGCTGCGGACACCTGGACTTCTCATGACGGCGGGGCAAGGCGGTGTCCTACTCCCGGAGGACTTGGCCGAAATCGAAGTACTCGCGCCTGACCTGCAGCAATGCACGGTCTCTGCTGCCGGCCACATGATCCCGTGGGATGACGAGGAGAATTTCTATCGCCTACTGGGAGAGTACCTGCAGGTCGATTTTCTGTAGCTGCACTTCGAATGCTGCTTGGTTTTCCAGCCACTATGGAGAGAATCGTTAAACTCGCCAAATGACACTATCGGCGATATCGAGATGATGAAAAAGCGTTCTCCCGTTCAGAACAAGCAGACAGTCGGCTCCAACGTTGCGACAAAACTCCCTGGCCCCGAGACTTTCAGCCCATTGCGCCATGTCATGTGGCGTCGCCCGGGCTTTTTGATTCGTCGGTTGACCCAGATTGGGCAGGCAATTTTTTTCGATCTGTGCAAGTCCGAGAGCATCACGCCCCTACAGGTCGGCATGCTGACGGCGCTTTCGATGAACCCTTGGCTTGATCAGAAAACCATTGGCCGAGAGCTTTCGTTGGACCGGACAACGACAGCGGAAGTACTCAAACGGCTGGTCGAGAAAGGGTTGGTCGAAACCAGAGTAAATCCTGACGATCGTCGGTCAAGACTTTCGGTCATCACAAAGGAGGGACTAAACCTGATAAATGACTTGCAAGAGAGCATCCATCGCTCTCAAGAACTGCTCGTCGAACCGCTATCGCCAGAAGATCGCGTCGTTTTTATGAGGCTTCTAGCGCAGTTGGTGGATGCACATGAAAAGATGGGCAAGCTGAGCTAACCCTGCTGAGTTGAACTGCTCTGACTGCCAGTAGGATGTTAGAGGCCATACCCGACGCCCGACTTTTTAGCCGGCCGGCTTGTGCTGATATGCGGGGCCGCGCTTCACACACTATTTTGGAGTTGCTCTAGAAGCAAAAATTGGATGAACTACGTCGCCCCCCTTAAGGACATGCTGTTCGACATCGAGCACCTCGCGCGCATTGACCGGATCGCGCTGATGCCGGGCTTCGAGGACGCCGGACTGGACACCGCGCAAGCCGTGCTGGAAGAGTGCGCCAAGCTCAACGAGGGCGTGATTGCTCCGCTGAACTTCGAAGGCGACAAAAACCCCTCGTCCTTCAAGGACGGCGTGGTCACCACCACGCCGGGCTTCAAGGACGCGTTCCGGCAATACGCCGAAGGCGGCTGGCAGGGGTTGCAGCACCCGGTGGACTTCGGCGGCCAGGGCCTGCCCAAGACCATCGGCGGAGCCTGCGGTGAAATTCTCAACAGCGCCAACATGAGTTTTGCGCTTTGCCCGCTGCTGACCGATGGTGCCATTGAAGCCTTGCTGACGGCGGGCAGCGACGATCTGAAGGCCACTTACCTCCATAAACTGGTGAGTGGCCAGTGGACCGGCACCATGAACCTCACCGAACCGCAGGCCGGCTCCGACCTCGCGGCGGTGCGCAGCCGGGCCGAACCGCAACCCGATGGCAGCTACAAGGTGTTCGGCACCAAGATCTTCATCACCTACGGTGAGCACGACATGGCCGAGAACATCGTGCACCTCGTTCTCGCTCGCGTGACAGGGGCGCCGGAAGGCGTGAAGGGCATCAGCCTGTTCGTGGTGCCGAAGTTCATGGTGAACAAGGACGGCTCGCTGGGCGCGCGCAACGACGTGCACTGCGTGAGCATCGAACACAAGATGGGCATCAAGGCCAGCCCGACGGCGGTGCTGCAGTACGGTGACCATGGCGGGGCCGTTGGCTATCTCGTGGGCCAGGAAAACCGTGGGTTGGAGTACATGTTCATCATGATGAACGCCGCGCGCTACGCGGTGGGCGTGCAGGGCATCGCGATCGCCGAACGTGCCTACCAGAAGGCCGTGGACTACGCGAAGGATCGCGTGCAGAGCCGCCCGGTCGATGGCTCGATGAGCACCGCGGCGCCGATCATCCACCACCCCGACGTCAAGCGCATGCTGATGACGATGCGCGCGTTCACCGAAGGTTGCCGCGCCATGGCCAGCGTGGCCGCTGCGGCCTACGACGCCGCGCACCACCACCCGGATGCCGACATGCGCAAGCAGAACGCGGCGTTCTACGAGTTCCTCGTGCCGCTGATCAAGGGCTACAGCACCGAGATGAGTCTGGAAGTGACCAGCCTGGGCGTGCAGGTGCATGGCGGCATGGGCTTCATCGAGGAGACCGGTGCGGCGCAACATTACCGCGATGCCAAGATCCTCACCATCTACGAAGGCACGACCGCGATTCAGGCCAACGACCTCGTGGGCCGCAAGACCGCGCGCGACAGCGGTACCGGCGCCAAGGCCATCGCTGCACAGATAGAAAAGACCGAGGCCGAACTGGTAAAGCGCAGCAGCGCGAACGCCAAGGCCGTTCACATGCGCCTGAAGGCCGCACGCGAAGCCTTTGTCGACGTGGTCGAATTCATCGCCGAGAATACCAAGTCCAACCCCAACGCCGCCTTCGCCGGCAGCGTGCCCTACCTCATGCTCGC
The DNA here is from genome assembly GCF_054780995.1 of Bordetella tumbae. Lineage (NCBI taxonomy): Bacteria > Pseudomonadati > Pseudomonadota > Betaproteobacteria > Burkholderiales > Alcaligenaceae > Bordetella > Bordetella tumbae. Next base: position 844,549 of record NZ_BAAGVG010000018.1, on the reverse strand, counting down.
GGGCAACCTGGTGGCGGGCTGGCAGATGGCGCGCACTTTGATCGTGGCGGAAGACCAGTTGGCCCAGGGCACGGACGCCGGCTTCATGCAAAGCAAGATCACCACCACACGCTTCTACGCCGACCACATCCTCAGCCGCGCCCCTGGCGTTCGCGACAGCATCGTGGACGGTGCCGAGAGCGTGAATGCGCTGCCAACCGAAATGTACTAGTGAAACCAGGCGGCAGGTGGTCTCTTGATGTCACAGTGAGTTTCTCGTTCGTAGGGGCCACGACGTGCTTTTCGATGAGTTACGGAGTTTCATCACGATGTCTATTTTGGCGGTTCTCAAAGGCCAACTCTGGTTTGCAGAAAGCTCGAATGATGAAGCTGTACCATCTTCAATACTTCATTGCGGTCGCTGAGGAGTTGAGTTTTCGACGCGCTGCCGAGCGTGTCCCCATCGACTCCACTCCGCTGCCGCGGACCATCGGCGATCTGGAGGATCAACTTGGTGTGCTGCTTTTCATGCGTATACCGCCCAAACTGCACCTTACCCCTGCCGGGGCGCGCTTGCTCAGGGAACGCGCCTGGAACCTGATGCGCCTGCTCGGCCTGGAAGACGCCGAAGGTCTGGGCCAACGTTATCCACACGAAGTCTCTGACGGCCAGCTTCAGCGCATGATGACGGCCATGGCTTCGTGTAGCTAGCCCACCCTAATCGTCTTCGACGAACCCCCTATGGCCCTGGACCCGCAAACACAAACACAGGTGCTTGCCGCCGTCCACCACGCCCTGACGGCCATGAGAACCGCCGCGCTCTACATCAGCCACGATCTGCCAACCATGGCTGGACTGGCCGACTACCTGCTCGTCCTGCGTCACGGCCAAGTCGTAGAGAGCGACCAAGCCGCGCCCCTGCTAGCCGATCCACAACATCCTTACACTCGCCAGTTGTTCCAGGCCCAGGCGCCAACGCGCACCAAGCTGCCCAGTCCTGCCGCGCAGCCCGCGCCCTGCAGGTTGAAGGCGTATCGCTGACCTGGCCCTCGGGTACCGGCAAGTCCACACTCGCCAAGGTGATCTGCGGCCTCGTCCAACCGAGCCAGGGGCGGTTTCGGATCGCCGGAGAAAGCGCCAGCGCTGATGTCCTACACCGCAACGCCGACCAACGCCGACGCCTGCAGTAGATCCACCAGAATCCCGATCTTGCCCTCAACCCCCAGCAGACGATGTTCGAAACCGTCGCGCGGCCGCTAGTGTTCTTTGTGAAACAGCGTGGTGCCGCGCTGCGTGAACGTGTAGGCTCGCTGTTGCATCAGGAGGGACTCGACCCCGCGACCTCTTCGCCCATCGCCTCCCCTCTCCCTGGCGGGCAGAAACAGCGCATCTGCATCGCCCGCACGAGTCGGCACCGACGCCGCATGTGCTTGGTTGCACCCGCTATTCCAGTACATCACATGATTCACCTACTCATTGGTGCGAATATCCGGATTGACCTGAAAATTCCTGCTGATAGAATATGATTCTGCCTGACGCACCACTATTCTTTTTTCGCTGTGACAAGGTGGCCGGTCGAAGGCAGACAGACAACGGTGGCAACTAGCCAAAAAGGAGGGTGACGTGAATACGGGAACAGGAGCGCATGTGCGTGCGAACGGTATTCGCCAGCACTATTTGCATTTCGCCGGCGCTGGCCGCAGCGTGCTCATTATCCCGGGCATCGTCAGTCCGGCCGCTCTCTGGCGTCACGTTGGGCAACGGCTTTGTGAAGAATATGACTGCCGTATCCTAGACGTAAGAGGACGTGGACTATCCGAAAGCGGCCCACATTTGGATTACGGCGTAACTGCCTGCGCCTACGATATAGTCGCGTTCGTTCAGACCACGGGTATGAAACAACCCATCGTGGTGGGTCATTCCATGGGTGGACGAATCGCGCTCCGCGCTGCCACGCTATCACCTGGGCTTTTCGGCGCACTCGTGCTGATTGACCCCCCCACTAGCGGCCCTGGTCGGAGAGCCTATCCAGTGCCGAAGTCCAGAACCCTGGCCTTGTTACGCGCGGCCCATCGTGGTGAAGCGCTCGAGTGGATGCAACAAAGTGGAGCCGCCCCATGGCCAGGCAAACTGCAGCAGCTGCGTGCGGAATGGCTGGCTACTTGTGACGAGCGCGCTGTGCACATTGCCTACGACGATTTTCATAATGAAGATCTTTTCGCTGATCTCGCGCAAACGAAAGAACCACTTTCGATGCTCTGTGCGGGCGAAGGTGGGGTCGTTTCCGACGCAGATGTCACGGAGATGCATCAGTTGCGCAGCGATATCTCGGTCGCGCGCCTATCCGGCGTAGGCCACCAGATGCAGGCCGAGAACTTTGAAGCATTCAAACAGGCGTTGGGCCATATTCTTGCCCAGCATCATCAGACTATCGAGAGGAACAGCAATTGAAACTGGACGCGGAAGTACTGGATCTGTTCACGAAAGAATTGAGGCTATGCGGCGTTAAATCGGGAGAAACGGTCGTAGTACTGACCGCCGACGATGAATGGCAAGAGAACGCAAATGCCTTTATGGCCGCGGCCCAAAGTCTGGAAGCAACGACCTTCAATCTGAATGTCCGCCGCGGTCAGCAAAACGCGGTGGGTGTGCAAGGGCGGCATCCTGTCGTGGGAAATGAACTCGCGATGCGGACGCTCAAGTCGGCGGACATGGTAATCGATATGGTTGGCCTCTTATTCTCGCGCGAGCAGGCGGAAATCCAGGCCGCCGGCGTACGTATTCTTCGCGTAATGGAACCCTTTCACATATTAAAGCAGATGTTCCCTACCGAAGATTTGCGGCGTCGCGTCGAATACGCCAAGGAAATGCTGGAGCAAGCAAGAGAGCTTCGGTTCACCTCTGATGCGGGCACAGACGTCACCTACCAGTTGGGCCAGTACCCTGTGATTTCAGAATATGGCTACACCTATGAGCCTGGCCGTTGGGATCACTTCCCGTCGGGATTTTCTTTCACACAGGGTAATGATGGCGGCGTCAACGGCACGGTCGTGTTGCAGCCAGGCGATATTCTTTGCGCGTTCAAGAAGTATGTTGAGTCGCCGGTGACATTGAAGATAAGAAATGGCAATGTCGTGGACATATCAGGCGCGGGCGTTGATGCACAACTGATCGATAGCTACATCAAGAGCTTCAGTGATGACCGGGCCTATGCGATTTCACACATAGGCTGGGGGCTCAACGAGAAAGCGTGTTGGTACCAGTTCTCGGTGACACGCCAATTGCCGGCCGAACATGTGATGAACGCGTTGTCGTTCTATGGCAATGTACTTTTTTCTCTGGGGCCAAACCTGGAAGTGGGAGGAGACAACGACACGGCTTGCCACCTGGACTTGCCTATGCGCCGATGCAACCTTTGGTTAGACGGAACACAGATTCTGAAAGACGGCGACGTCATTCACCCAGCAATGCGGGTCGCTCACCACGCTTGAACGACCGGTGGGATCGCCCTAGTCTGCCGACTCACCCAATGCGACGGAGCTGTCCGCCGGACGCCAACTATCGAATATAGTGGCATCACCACCCAGTCGGCGCGTCAGATCGGCCGAGGCTGCCAACAAGCGCACGGACATGGCCGAAATCAACTCCGCAGAGAATCGGGCAGCCGGCCCGGAGATGGCTAGGGCCCCGCGCAGATTTTTCTGAGGGCCGAATACGGGTGCCGCGATTGCAGCAATATCTGGCTCGCGCTCGCCGATAGTAATAATGTAGGGCTGCACGGGAGCCTGTGATCGAGGAGTGATCGCCGGGTCGAACGCCATCAGCACCCGGCCTGCCGCTCCTTTGTCGAGCGGCACAAGGTCGCCGGTTCGGATATGGTCCCGGATCGATCGCGGCGAGTCCACCCGGAAAAGACAGACGCGGTGGTTGCCCTCGCGAGTGAAAAAAGACGCCCCCTCTTCAGTCTCCTGAACAAGCCGACGCAAAATCGGTGGCACATGATCGTCCAGACGCAGCGCAGACTGGTAAAGCCCGCCCCAGTGCAACAGCATCGAACCTAGTTGATAGTTTCCGTCGTCCAAGCGCACGATGCAATGCTCCTGCACCAACGTTGCCAAGAGGCGCAGGATAGTGCTCTTGTACATCTTGGTTCGGCGAGCGATTTCATTCAGCGACAAGGAACTGTCGCCCGCACGAAAGGCGTTGAGTATAGCAATCGCCCGCTCTACTGCGGCAACGCCTCCCGCTTTTACATCATTATCCGGAGCTTCCGACATTTGTTCACTCAATCTAGTGCATATCCTAGTTGACATTGTATCGTACTGCTAGGCAGAATATGGTTCCTCTTAACAGAACACGAGGCTGCAACTCGTCAGCTGCGTCCTATAACTTCCCAGGGGTACCCAAGATGCATAACGTAAGCTGGAAGAAGCTTTTCGCAAGCCTGGCCTTTGGCGGCCTTTGTTTGATGGGCGCAGCCAACGCCGAGCAGTATCCGGACAAGCCCATCACACTCATCGCACCCTATCCGCCGGGTGGAGCCACTGATCTGTACGCCCGTTCGGTCGCGGCAGGTCTAGACGAGCTGGGCCAGTCGGTCGTGGTCGAGAATCGCGCAGGCGCGTCGGGGATCATTGGTGCGGACTACGCAGCCCGGATGGCGCCTGATGGCTACACGATGCTGATCGGCGCGTCTTCCATGTTTTCCGTGCTGCCGCTGCTCAGCGAACGAATGAGCGGCGTCTACCAGAAGATCGAGCCTATCTCCATTCTTGGATTCAATCCGTCGTACGTGGTTGTGCCCGCGACGCTGCCAGTCAACTCCATCCAGGAATTAATTGCCTACCTCAAGAAGAACCCCGGCAAATATGGCTACGGGTCCGCCGGAGCCGGCACCTCGCAGCACGTGTTCATGGAACTCTTCAAACAGCGCGCCGACGTCGATGTGTTCCCGGTGCAATACAAGGGTAGCGGCCCCATGGTGATCGACCTGATCGCTGATCGGGTCGTCATGGCGATCGAGCAGGGGCCTGCGGTGCTGGCCTACATCAAGTCCGGCAAGTTGAAGGCGCTTGCCGTCACGACGGCAAAGCGATCCGAAGCCTTGCCCAACGTTCCCACGTTGGCTGAAACCGTGCTTCCGGGCTTCGACGTTGTTACCTGGTTTGCCCTCTATGCGCCCAAGGGTGTGCCGCAGAACGTCATCGACAAGGTCGTGCCGCAAATCGCCAAGACGATGGCTTCGGAAGAGGTCAAGAAGCGCTTGGGCGCTGTGGGCGTCGAAGCCGCGTCCAGCACGCCCGAAGACGTTGTAAAGCGGCAAGCCGCCGAGACCGCATTGTGGACGGACGTGATCGCGCGTTCGAAGATCTCGCTCGAAAACTAAAACCCCGGCCTTCTCATGCATTCCAAGCCTCTGTTTTCGCTCAGCACCGAGCCCCGCTCAGACTATCTTGAAAAAGTCACGGGCGCGGCAGTCTACGCGAGCGACATCGCCATACCGAACATGCTGCACGGCAAGATCCTGCGCAGCACCGTGCCGCACGCTCGCATTGCGAAGCTGGACCTGAGCGCGGCACTTGCAATTCCGGGCGTTGTGGCCATCCTGACAGGCGACGACCTCAAAGACCTGCCGGGTGCCGAGATCCGGTGGGGACTATCGTTGCGCGATCGTCCGGTCATTGCGCTGGAAAAAGTACGTTACGTCGGCGACCCTGTTGCCGCGGTGGCCGCGATCGACGAGGCCACGGCAGAAGAAGCCGTCGATGCTATCGTTGTCACCTATGAGACGCTGGCGCATTCGACAACGGCGCAAGAGGCGCTTGCCGAAGGCGCCGCACTGGTCCACGAGGATATGGATGTCCTCAAGGACTATTATTTTCGAGGGCATTGCACGCCAGTCGAGGGAACCAACCAGTTCCAGCAATGGGCCTATGAAAGTGGCGACGTCGATCGCGTGTTCCAGGGCGACGTCCGGATCTTTGAGGATACTTTCACTTTTCCCATGGTTTTCCACTATGCGATGGAGCCGCACGTCTGCATCGCAGACTGGAAGCCCAACTCGCTGGAGATCTGGAGCGGAGGCCAGACCCCCACCGCTATCCAGCGTGTCTGTTCAGAAATCCTGGGCATACCGTTGGCCTGCGTCAGGGTGCATTCTCCTTATGTCGGGGGCGGGTTCGGCGGAAAGGCATCGGTAAAGATCGATCCCCTGGTGGCGGCACTGTCATGGAAGGCACGGGCGCCCGTTCGGGTCTGCCTGACGATCGCCGAGTCGATGCTGACCTGCCGCCGCCTTGACGCCGAGGTGGCGCTCAAGACGGCTGTAGATAAAAGCGGCAGAATCGTTGCGAAGTCGGTGCGCGCCGTGCTGAACGGGGGCGCGTACGCGGATACCGGGCCCGCCATCGCCGTCAAGGCCGCGATCCGGGCGATCGGGCCGTATCACATACCCAATCTTCGACTCGAGGCCGTAGGCGTTTACACGAACACGGTACCGGGCGCCGCATTCCGGTCTATCGGGGGCCCGCAGGCTGTATGGGCTACCGAGTCGCAGATGGACATCATTGCCGATGCCATGGGTTATGACCCGGTCGAATTCAGGATGCGCAACCTGGCTGAAAAAGGCCAGACCCTGAAGCACGATCTGCGGCCGATCGACGTCGATATGCGGCGGTCGCTGCGCGCGGCGCTCGACACGCTCAAGAATTTGCCCGAGTCCCGTCACGAAGGGCGGCGCGGGGTCGGTGTGGCTGTGGGAGCGACTGATCCCGGAATCATGCCGATCGGCGGCTCTATCGTTCGCCTGCGCGCTGACGGCTCCGTGAATGTTTCGGCGAATACGGTTGAAATCGGGCAAGGAAGCCGTGGCGTGCTTCGCATTATTGCCGCCCAGACCCTGAACCAGCCTTTGCGCATGATCTCTGTCGCGCAGCCGGACACTTTGCAGGCTCCATATGACTGGGGCACCGGAGCCAGCCGCTCGACAGTCATCATAGGCCTGGCCGTGCAAATGGCATGCGAAGACATCGTGCGCCAAGTGCGCGACACCGCTGCCCAAGTGCTGGGTGGAAACCCGGACGACTACAAACTGGTGGACGGCGCAATCGAAGGGCCGCAGGGCTCTATGGCATTGATGGAGCTTCTGCGGCGCTTCAACGGCATGGCCGCGGGCGAGTTCCTGGGTGTCGGCCGCGTCAATCCCAACACCAAGGACGGCAGTTTCAAACTGCAGCCGCTGTTCTGGGAGACGGGGGCCGGGGCGTTTGAAATAGCCCTTGATGAAGGAACCGGTGCCATCAAGGTCTTGAGGGCGGGCGGTGCCGCCGACCTAGGCCACGTGATTAATCCCAAGGCCGCCGAAGGCCAGGATGAAGGCGCCATGGTAATGGCGCTGGGCCACACACTATCAGAGGAATACATCTACGAAGACGGCCAGGTCGTGAACGGGACACTCTTTGACTACAAGGTGCCCACGATGGAAGAACTGCCCGATCAGGTTGGAACCACCCTGATAGAGAGCGGTGACGGACCCGGCCCATTCGGATCTCGTGGCGGCGGCGAAGGAGCAATCCTGCCTGCGGCGCCCGCCGTGGCCAACGCTCTGTTCCAAGGCTGGGGAATCCGGTTGAAGGAACTGCCATTGACTCCAGAGCGCGTCTGGCGCGCGTTAAGAGACAAACCCCTAAACGACAAATAAAGCGACGCCATGGATTTCAGAATCGACGCACTATTACCGGCCACTGCTGCACAACTGTGGGCCATCTTCTTCGATGTACAGCGGGTTGCTACCCTCATTCCGGGTTGCGAGGACGTTGCCGAGGTAGAAAAACTCAAAGAGTTCGCCGCGGTCATGCGGCAGAAGATCGGGCCTTTCAAGCTGGAAGTGCCGACCCGCATCATTATCGAGTCCTACGATATAGAGCGGCAGGTTTCCCTGAAGGCTGCCGGCAAGGATAAGGCTACGGGCACGACCATCGACGTAGGCATGGTTGTCAATCTCGAGGAACAGCGCGACGGCAAGAATGTGCTGTGCAAGCTCGACGTCAACGCCAGCATGCAGGTCGCAGGCCGTCTTGCATCCCTGGGCTACCCGATTGTGCGCAAGCGTTCAGAGCAACTTTTCGCCGAGTTCGAGCAACGCTTGCGGGCCGAACTGTCGAACCTGGATGGCGTCCGAGCCGTAGCGCCGGAACCGCAGCCCAGTGCACCGGGCAAGCCGGCACCAGACAGAAAGCCGCATGCCGCCGAATCTGCAGTGCAGATCGAGGCCCCGCCTTCCGGCACCGCGGCACGACAACAGGAGCCCAGGCATTTCTCGCCTGCGCCGGCTTCACCTGAAAAGGGCCGCACCGAACTGGTTTTTCTTTGGCCAAGGCTGGGTGTCAACGTAGCCGTCGCCGTCGGAGTCGCACACGGCGCGGTCGCATTTGGCCAATCGCCGTGGTGGTGGCTGGTCGCTCCTTTGCTGGGCGCGGCTGCGAGCCTGGGCAAGCGAGGTGGCTGAATGCGTGCCAAGAAATTCTTTCTGCACCGGCCTGGCAGTCTCGAAGAAGCCATTGCGCTGAAGAAGCAGTACGGCGACGCCGCCACGTTCCATGCTGGCGGGACAGAGCTGCTGGTCGCATTGAAAGCCCATGTCTTGCGTTACGAGCATGTAATAGATCTCAAGCAGATTGATGAGCTAAAAGGCGTGCGGCTAAGAAGCGACGGTACGATAGCAATCGGGTCGCTGACTACGCACGACAAGATCGCGAATGACCCGATCGTGCGCGAGTCGCTGCCAGGGTATGCCGAGCTGAGCGAGCATGTTGCCAATATCCGAGTCCGGATCGCGGGTACCCTGGGAGGTGTGCTTTGCTTTGCCGAGCCCCACGCCGACGCGCCGACCATGCTCTGTGCTCTGGACGCCTGGCTGGTCCTGGCTGGCCCGGAGGGGCAACGCGAAGTCATGTCCAGGGATTTTCATCTTGGCGAGTTCGCAACGGCCCGCAAAGAAGACGAGATACTGACGTCGATCGATATCGCGCCTCAGTCATCGGGCACCCGGTCGGCTTACCGGGCGTTCGGGCATACCGAGCGGCCCGCCGTGGGGGTGGCCGCCGTCTGGTCCATAGACAACCCGCAACGCCTGAGCCTGTGGGCCGGTGCGATATCCGCCAAGCCTACTCGGCTGGGGCGCGCGGAGCAAGTGGCGGCCGGCCTCTCCCCCGACCTGCACGCCGACGAGATATGGAATCACCTGCAGCTTGCCGTGGCCGAAGATGCCGAAGACATCGACGCCCATGACGACCTCCACGGCGGCGCCGACTACAAACGTCATCTTGTATCCGTTCTTGCCGAACGGGCTCTTAAAGCGTGCTTGCCATGAGCCAGACCGAATACGAATTTCCCATGATGCGCGTGGATTTCAACCTCAACGGCAAAGCCACTTCCGTGGACGTCGAACCGTGCGAGATGTTGATCGATGTGCTGCGTGATCGCTTGCAGCTGAAGGGAACCAAGCGATCGTGTGACGTCCAGGTCTGTGGCGCTTGCACGGTTCTTGTCGACGGGAACCCTACCTCTAGTTGCACCACGCTATGTGCCGATGCGCACGAACGCGACGTGAGGACCATCGAGGGGCTGGCGAATGGCAAAGAGCTGGATCCCGTCCAGCGCGCATTCATCGCGCACGGTGCATTGCAGTGCGGGTTCTGCACGCCGGGGATGATCCTGTCTGTCAAGGCGATGTTGGAGCGCCACAAGAAACCATCCGAAGAGACCGTACGCCATTATCTGCGCGGCAACATTTGCAGATGTACCGGCTACGTCAAGATTCTTGAGGCCGTCATGGACCTCATCCAAAACCCATCGCATTACCAATAGAGGAACCAATGTCTGATTCTAAAAACACTCGCCCTCGGCCGCACGTGATTATTGCGGGTGCCGGAATGGGAGGGCTCACCCTCGCAATCGCTTTGTTGAAAAAAGGGTTCGACGTCGACATCTATGAGCAGTCGTCCGAGTTGCGCGAGGTAGGCGCGGGATTGTGGATCTCCGCGAATGGCGCGCGGGTCATGGCGGCGCTTGGCCTGACCGAAACACTGCAGCGCATCAATCTTCCGCCGAAGGACCGGCTTATCCGGTACTGGAGGACCGGTGAGGGAAAATCAGTCTACCACCGGCAAGCCAGTACGTCCAAGGCAGACCATACGCTGATTCAAGTGTTGCGGGCAGAACTGCAGCGCGTACTGTATGAAGCGGTTATCAGCATCAAGCCAGATGCGGTTCATTTTGGGGCTCGCTCGCTCGGCGCTGAAACCGTCAATGGGCGCGCCCGGCTGCTGCTCGACGATGGCCGCCATGTAGATGGCGATGTGGTCGTCGGCTGCGATGGCGCGCACTCCCGGGTCCGTCAGTCGATGTTCGGTCCCGCGCCCGCCCGCTATACCGGTGCGCTGGCCTGGCGCGGGTTGGCGCCGATGAGAAACCTGAAACCGCAGCACCGCGAGGCCCTGGCCTCCACATGGGTAGGGCCCACAGCGCATGTCACCACGTACCCGGTCCAGCGCGATGGCGAAATGTTTGTCAGTTTCTCGGCCCAGGTCGATAGCGATACTTGGCACACCGAGTCATGGTCCGAGAAAGGCGATCTCGCCGATGCACTGAACGATTTCGCGGGCTGGCACCAGGACATCATCGATCTGTTCGTCGGATCGGAAAACCTGTTCCGCTGGGGTTTGTTCGTCCGTGATCCGCTTGAATCATGGTCGAAGGGGCATGTGACCCTGGTTGGGGATGCCTGCCATTCCATGACACCCTACCTGGGGATGGGGGTGAACCTGACCATGGAGGATGCTTTCGTTCTGTCACGTTGCCTGGAGCAAAATGCGGACAATATTCCCGAAGCGCTGCAAAGATACGATCGCGCCCGGATCGACCGCGCCAACCGCACCAAGGCCGAGTCGCTGAACATGTTCGGCATATTCCATAGCCCCGATCTGGCGGAAAGCGCCACCGCTTGGCCGTACATCCATAAGCACTGGTCAGAGCAGGCCGTCAGTGAGCGCTACGACTGGCTGCTTCAGTACGACGCTACCTCTGTGGAGATCTGACACCATGAATGAAGTTCAGGGACAACGTGTACGCCCCTGGGATGGGGTCATCCCAGACGAGGAGCTCAACATATACCGGAAGGCAGGCTGGGGAGCGCAGACCGGTATAGGCCAGCGCCCCGCACTGCTGGTTATCGATGTGCAATATCGTTCGATGGGTTACGAGCCTATGCCGATTGAGCAGGCCATCAAGACCATGCCTACCAGTTGCGGTGAGCACGGCTGGCGCGCCGTACCACATATCGCCCAACTGTTAGCCGAGTTCCGAAGAATAGGCGCACCCGTGCTGTATCCGCATGTCGCCCCGAAACGATCCCACGATCGTGGCCAGTTCGAAGCCAAGGTACCCGGCGTCATGAACGTGTCGGCGCCTGACTATGACTTCGTCAAAGAAGTCAGTCCACAGGAAGGCGACATCCAGATTCCAAAACACCAGGCAAGCGCCTTTCACGGTACTGCACTTGCAAGCTACCTAGTTGGCCTTGGCGTGGACACGGTGGTAGTCACGGGCTGCACAACCAGCGGTTGTGTCAGGGCCACCGTGGTTGATGCTTGCGCACTGAACTATAAGGTGGTGGTACCCCAGGACGCCGTTTATGATCGGTCGCAGATATCTCACGCGGTGAACTTGTTCGACATGGCAAGCAAGTACGCCGATGTAATGCCTACAGTGGATTTGGTAAGCCTTTTGCAGGCTGGCGGTTAACTTCGCGCCAAGGAGATCGGGTTGCCTATTTTGGCAACCCTTTTCCATTTCGGAGCCCTGATCCGAAGAATGCAGGCCGTTAATCGGATGGTTCTACAGACACTGCGCGATTGGATATGGCAGGGCCGTCAATCTGCACAGCCGCGGCTCGATCCTTGGCTCGCTCGGCCTCCTGAAGTTGCCTCCATGCAATCTTCCCAGTGGCCAATTTTGGGAGCTCGTCCACGAAATCCACCAGCCGGGGGTATTTGTAGGCTGCCATCCTCGCCTTACACCAAAGGATTATGTCCGCAGCCGATACACGCTCCTTTGCTGCTTCATCCAGCACTATCACCGCCTTCACCGTCTCGCCCCGATACGCATCGCTGGCAGCTATCACGCACGCTTCGCGCACATCCGGATGCTCGTAAAGCAATGCCTCGATTTCCGTCGGCCATACCTTGTAGCCGGACGCATTGACCATGCGCTTGAGCCGGTCGACGATGAAAAAATAGCCATCCTCGTCCACATAGCCTAGATCGCCACTGCGAAAGAAGCGTTCCCCGTCCAGCTCAATGAATGCTTCGCGCGTCGCCCGTTCGTTTTGCCAGTAGCCATTGAACATCTTATCGCTGGAAATGACGATCTCGCCCACCTCCCCTTGCGGAAGCTCACGTAGGCTCTCGGGATCCACAATGCGCGCATCCGTGTCGAAGAGAGGTACACCCAAGCATTGATGCTTAAAGTGCGCCGCCGGGTTGCCCATAAAGGGCATGCCCTCGGAGAGGCCGTAGCCTTCCAGAAAATCGACTCCCATCAGCGCCTTGATGCGTTCCCCCACCGCTTGGGGCATGCCGGCCCCGCCGCCGCCAAGACGTCTAAGCGAGCGCAGATCATAGTTGGCGATCTGCGGACTTGCCAGGAAGTCAATAAGCATGGTCGGCATCGTATTCCAATGCGTCACCCTGTGCCTAGCAATCAGTTCGGCGGCAGCGTCCCGATTCCAGCGCTGCAGAAGGACCAGCGTCCCGCCAACGTAAATAGGAACGTTCATCATGTTCTGCATGCCCGTGATATGAAAGAAAGGTAGCGCCGCCAAGACTACCGTTTCCGACTGCATGCCCATCCAATGCGCCACTGTGTTGGTGCTCGCCATCATCGATTGATGCGTATGCATGCAACCTTTGGGACTGCCGGTGGTCCCCGAGCTGTAGAGGATCACCGCCAATTGTGCAGGGTCATGCGCGACAGGATAGCTTGGCACGCGCCTGGCCGTCATGGCAGACTCGAAGTCATACACTGCTGGCGCCGCAGCGGGCGGCAGTCGAGCTGGGGTGTCGCCCGTCGACGCCTGTCTGTTGGCGACAATCACCGCCACAAGATCTGCGGCGCCGTCCATGGCCAACAGTTCGTCCAGGTTCTCCTTGCTACAGAAGGCGACACGCGCCTCGCTGTCGGCTCGATAGTGCCCGATCTCCCCACGCTTGTTCATCGGATTCACGGGTACCAGCGCGGCGCCGACGCGCAGGATCGCGTAGTAGGCGATGATGAACTCGCGGCAGTTCTGCATGTACACCATGACCCGCTCCGCGCCTTGGACGCCCAGGTCTTGTTCCAGGAAGCCTGCCACCCAGTCAACCTGACAGAGCAGCTCACGGTACGTCAAGGAGCCAAACGCGTCTATTAAGACCGTTTTTTCGGGGAAGCGGGTCGCCGATACGACCAAGTTGAAGTAAAGGTTCGTGGCTGGCGTCGTCAACTGATACGGAAGATGCTGAGGCCAAGCACGGATATTTTTCGGTTTCGTCATGGAACCTTCTCCACATTCATTGGAAGGCGGTCAATCGAGGGCGATATTGAAATCGGCGATCGCCTTAGCCCAGGTTTGCCGGTCGTGGGCCACGCGCTTGCCGAAGGCTTCTTCATCGGCTCCGGTCGGCTCCTGTCCGGTCGCCAAAATACGCTGCGCAATATCCTGACGCTGCACGGCTCTGGTGATAGCTCGCGATAGCTGCGCCACGATAGCTTTAGGGGTGCCAACAGGGGCGAAGACGCCACACCATCCGCTGGCATTCATTTCGGGGAAGCCAGCTTCGATAAAGGTGGGCACGTTTGGAAGCAGAACTGACCGCGTGGGGTTCGCCACAGCAAGTATGCGAATCTTGTCGGCATCGGCATACTGCTTGTATGTGCCGACGGCGCCCCAACCGCTTGTGACGCGGCCTGCGAGAACGTCCTGCAACGCAGGCATCTCCCCGCTATAGGGAACGTGCAGCAGTTTGATTCCGGCATGCTGGGAGAACTGCTCTGCCCAGATGTGCGCCGAAGTCCCTTTTCCGTAAGAACCGTAGCTCAGCGTCTCAGGCTCCGTCTTCGCAAGTGCGACGAACGAGTTCAAATCGGTCACCGGCACGTTGCTGCCCACCCCGAACACGACCGGCGTATTAGACACTTCTGCAACAGGAGCGAGATCGCTCAACCGGTAGGATGGCTTCTTGTGCAGCAGATCGGCCTGCAGGACGCCCGTGTGCGTGACAAGCAGCGTATACCCATCGGGTTCCGCTTGCGACACGGTTGTAGCAGCGATCATTCCGCCTGCACCGGTCCTGTTCTCCACAACGACTGGCTGCTTGAACTCCTTGGTGAGTTCGTCACCGAGGATTCGCGTGATCGTGTCAATGCTGCCTCCCGGGTTGGTTGGCACGATAAGCTTGATAGGCCTAGTGGGAAAGTCGGATTGTGCGACAGCCAAGGTACCCGCTGATGTCAGCGCAGCAGCAATAATGAGACTCCTGCAACACGAGGAAAAAATGCGACGCTTCATGATGACTCCTTTGCTGTATCGAACAAGGAAACCAGTCGGTTACCGTGGGGAAGGAAATGAGCCCATACCAGTTCAAGTCACGGCGCTATCGTCAAAAAAAGGCTGCGCAGAGAACCGGGCCAGGTGATGGTCCGTGTCCCCCAACATCAGTTCGATTACCGTAAGCCTCTTGACGTAGTGGGCGACGGGCAGTTCGTCCGAAAGCCCCATCCCGCCATGCAACTGCACAGCTTGCTGAGCGATGAACTTCAGGGCCTGCCCGACACGCGCCTTCGCGGCTGATGCCATCCGCCTACGATTCTGCGCATCGGTGGCAGCCGACAGCTTCGCTGCTGCCAGCGTGGCGATGGCGCGCGCCTGGGCCAGATGGATAGCCATGTCTACCATGCGGTGCTGCAATACCTGAAAGCTGCCAATTGGCACACCGAACTGCTGACGCGTTTTCAAGTACGCGAGCGTCGCAGCGTTCAGGGAACCCATGGCCCCGAGGGCTTCACCGCACAACAGCACGATGCCGTAGTCAGTCCCGGCCTCCAGAAGCTCCCATCCAGCGCCTTCGGGGCATAGCAAGAGCGACGCCGGCAAGCGGACATTCGATAGTTCGACGTCGGCCGCGCGCATGCCGTCGATGGTTCGGTATTCGCGCATGGAGACACCAGGCGTGTCGGTCGGCAGTAGAAAAAGGGAGATGCCGCTCGTTTCACGCTGCGCGCCCGAAGTGCGGACAGACACAATTAGGTGGTCGGCTTGCGCGCCATGTGTCACGACCGTTTTCATGCCGTCGAGCACGTAGTCGCCCTCGCTCGCCCTAGCAGTTGTCGCGATGTCGAACAGGTCGTGCCTAGATTGCCGTTCTCCTAGTGCGCAAGCCAGCTTGAGCCGGCCTGCCGCGACCTCTTCCAGCCGCGCGTCATGTCCGCCCGACAGTTTGAGGATCTCCGCGCCCATCGCCGTTGAGAAGCAAGGCTCGACCACCAGACCGCGCCCTAGCTCCTCCATCACGATCAACATGTCCACGGCGCTGCCGTCGAATCCGCCCACGGACGACGGCAAGGCCAATGCCATAGCGCCGAGTTCGGCCAGCGCGCGCCACGCTTTTTCGGATGTGCCGAGCTCGCCATGGATGGTAGTGCGGCGCTGCTCGAAGCCGTAGTCCTTTTCAATCCAGCGGCGTAGCGCGTCGGCGAATTGTTGTTGTTCCTGCGTATAGTCGAAGTTCATGATGACTCTCCTTACAGGCCCAGTACGAGCTTGGCGACGACGTTCTTCTGGATTTCGTTAGAGCCGCCGTAGATCGCGATCTTTCGATGGTTTAGGTACAGCGACGCGAGGGGCGCCGCGTCATCGTTCTGCGTGATGCAGTGTGCTCGTTCCCCGGCGAGGAACGCAGGATCAAAGGGTGCACCATAGGGCCCCACCGCCTCGAGCATCAGCTCGGTGATAGCCAGTTGGATCTCACTACCCTTGATCTTCAACATGGAAGCCTCCGGAGCCGGCGACGTCCGGTGACTCTCCTGAGAGATGGTCTTCTGTACGAGCATTTCAAGCGCCATCAACTCGATCTCCAAGGAGGCCACCTTGGTGGCGAACACCGGATCCCTCATCAACGACTCACCATTCTTGCGCTGCTTGTGTGCCAACCGTTTGAGCAACCGCAACTCTCGCTTGGAGCGCCCAACGGCGGCGATGTTGGTGCGTTCATGTCCCAGGAGGTACTTGGCATAGGTCCACCCCCGGTTCTCCTCGCCGATCAAATTGTCCACCGGCACCCGGACGTTATCGAAGAACACTTCGTTAACCTCGTGCTCCTCATCGAGCATAATGATGGGTCGCACCGTGATGCCGGGGCTGTTCATGTCGATCAACAAGAAGGAAATTCCTTCCTGCTTGCGCGCCTTCGAATCGGTACGCACAAGGCAGAAGATCATGTTGGCGTACTGCGCCCACGTCGTCCAAGTCTTCTGGCCATTCACGACGTAGTGATCGCCGATGCGTTCGGCGCGGGTCTTAACCGCAGCCAGGTCGGAGCCAGCATCCGGCTCCGAATAGCCCTGACACCACCAGTCGTCGCAGTTCAGAATACGCGGCAGGTAATGGCGCTTCTGCGCTTCACTGCCGAAGGCCATGATGACTGGCGCCACCATGTTGACGCCAAAAGGCATGATGATCGGAGCACCGGCCACAGCGCACGCCTCGTCCCAGATGTGGCGCTGCACTGCTGTCCAACCGGTTCCACCGTAATCAACTGGCCAACTGCTCCCCACCCATCCTTGAGCGGCCACGATTCTGTGCCAACGCACGAAATCCTCACGACTCAGCCGCCTGTGATTGAGCACCTTGTCTCGTAGATCCTCTGGCAAATTCTGCTGCAGCCATGCCACCACGGTATCGCGGAATGCCAGGTCCTGCGGGCTATATGTCAGGTCCACGTTATCTCCAATTATGACTATTTCGACTCAAAGAGGGGACAAGGCACACCGCCATTCGCGACACAGTGGCATCGCTATGTCGCAGGTACCCCAACCGGTAGCATTACGCCGATGCTTAGATGGGCGGCCAGTTGAAGACGTCCACCGTCTCCTCTAGTGGCGTGAGCGCGCTGCGCACCGCTGGCAGCGCATGCTCGGCGATGCTTTGCACCGTCCAGCCTTCGGACTGGTGTACGGACTTGACCGGGCGCGGCTGGCTCATGAGCATGATTTCGTTGCCACGTACGGCGAACACCTGGCCATTGACATCCGCGGCCAAGTCACTGGCCAGAAAGACCGCTAGGGGCGCAACTTTGGCCGGGGTCATCAATTGCTGCTTGCGCTCGGCTGCCAACCTCTGGGCGTCGGTCGTGATGGGCACTGACGCGACCATGCGTCCCCAGGCGAACGGTGCGATGCAGTTGGAGCGCACTCCCGAACGCTGCAGATCAATGGCGATTGTGCGCGATAGACCAACGATGCCCATCTTGGCAGCCGCATAGTTGGCCTGCGCGCGGTTGCCAACTAGCCCCGAAGTCGACGTCATGTGGACGAAGGACCCTCCGCCCTGCTCCTTGAAGAACCCAGCTGCTGCTCTGCTGGTATAGAAGGAGCCGTACAAATGCACCTTCATGACGGCGTCCCATTCTTCTTCGCTCATCTTATGGAAGAAGCGGTCTCGCAGAATACCGGCATTGTTGACGACGCAGTCGATTCGACCGAAGCTGTCGACCGCCTGTTGGATCAGGCGTTGCGCGCCTTCGCGCGTGGCAATGGAGTCCGTATTGGCGACAGCATCGCCGCCCGCAGCGCAGATTTCCGCCACCACCGCCGCTGCCGGCCCTGCATCACTTCCCTCGCCACTGAGTGACACACCGATGTCGTTAACCACCACGCGCGCGCCAGCTTGCGCCAACTGAAGTGCGATGTCGCGGCCGATACCGCCTCCGGCTCCTGTGACCACAGCTACCTTGCCTAACATGGATTCGTTCATGAATTCACCTTTAATCATTTAAAACGCGCCTGCGCGTGGCTGATCACCACGACGCCACGCGCAACCACGTGGCCCTCGAGTGCCACGTGGCTACCCTCGTCCCACATTCGGAATTCGATCTCCTCGGTCGGGTAGACCGGCGCCGAAAAGCGTGCGTCCAGACCGGTCAGCCGTTGTGCGTCGCTCGCGGCGAAGGCCCGGATGGCCGCCATGGTCGCGAAGCCATAGGTCGCTAGCCCATGCAGGATGGGTCCGGGAAAGCCTGCCTGCTGCGCCGCCTGCGGGTCGATATGCAGTCGATTGTTGTCGCCGCAAAGCCGATACAGCAACGCGGCATCGGCACGCACGGAGTACTGCACGCGCAGGTCCGGCTCGCGCGCCGGCGAAGCGACCAGCGCCGGCAGCGGTTCGTCGCCCAAGACGAGATCGTCTGCCCCGGTCGCCGAAAACCCCCCATCGCCGCGACAGAAGAACAGTTGCCAAGCGCGCCCGTAGCGATCGCCGCTCTCCGACTGCAGCGTTTTGCACACTGTTATCAGTGCACCCTTTCCCGCCCCCTTATCGACAATGCGGCACACACGCGAGATACCAACGACGCGGCCCTGTGCAGGAAGGGGACGCTCCAACGCAATCCGCTGCTCGCCATGGACGAGGCGCGCGGCATCGATCTCCATCGACTTCTCATCACGCGCCCAGAAACCTGGAGAGGCGATAACGGCGGCCATGGAAGGAACGGCCACCTGGTTGGTCTCGTCCACCAGTTGCAGTTGACGTGCGTCGAGAGGATCGGACACGGCGCCAACAGCCAGCGCATAGAGCGCCGAGTCACGCGCGCTGTAGTCGTGGACGACTGTGCGGGTCCAGGCACTGACAGCATCGAGGTTCACGTTCGCTCTCCCACTTGCTCCAGCACGAAGACCGGCACCCTGACGCTGCCAGCACGGCCGAATGCAACCTGCACCAAGGCGCCGACGGCAACCTCCTCGGGTGCCGCATCCACTATATTGCTGAGCATGCGCACGCCTTCCTCCAGCTCAACGAAGGCCAACACCTGCCGGTCCGAGGCCGCACCAGTCACGGTGTACGTATAGATGTGACCCCGGCCGCTGGCTTCGACCCAATCCACTTCCGCCGAAAAGCAATGCGGACAACTGTAGCGAGGGTAGTAGTGAGCGCGCCCGCAGACGCGGCAACGACCGTACAGGAGACGGCCCTGCGCGGCGGCGACGAAGAAGGCTTCGTTTTCGGGATTGGTGGCAGGAGCTGGCCACTCGCGGTCATCTGAGAGAAACATGTGATCAATTCCGTCCAAGAATGAGTGTGGCGCTGCCGTGGCGGGCGCCTAGGTTGCCGCCCGTGCCCTGCGCCAAGGCGATCTCGCATTCGGGCACTTGCACATTGGGATGGGCTTCGCCGCGCAACTGACGTACCGCCTCGATCACTTTGGTAATTCCGCCGCGATTGGCCGGATGGTTGTTGCATAGTCCTCCGCCGTCGGTGTTGAAGGGAAGCCGGCCAACGCCGGAGATGAGATTGCCGTCCTGCACAAAGCGCCCACCTTCGCCCTTGGGGCAAAAGCCCAGATCTTCTAGCTGGAGCAGCACCGTAATAGTGAAACTGTCGTAGATTGACGCGTACTGGATGTCTGCCGGCTTCACGCCGGCCTCGGTGAAGGCCTGCGCTCCCGACTGCGCCGCGCCGGTGACCAGTAGGTCTTCCCAGCCGCTGTAAACGCCGCGCACCGCTTCGCCCGCGCCAAGCACGCTCACCACTGGGCGCGCCAGGCTACGCGCAATCTCGGGACGGGTGACCACCAGCGCACCGCCTCCGTCGCTAACCACACAGCAGTCGAGCCGATGGAGTGGGTTCGCAACCAACGGTGAGTTGATGACGTCCTCGACTGTCACGAGCTGCCGCAGCATCGCATGGGGGTTGTGTTGTGCATGCGTAGAGGCTGCAACCTTGATCCAGGCCAGTTGCTCGGCCGTCGTCCCGTGTTCGTACATGTGGCGGCGCGCGACAAGCGCGTAACCGGCTAGGGTGTTCATGCCGAAAGGTTGTTCGAAGGCGGCGTCCGGCGAGGCGGCGCCATATTCGCGGGGCTTGGCCATTGACGGATCGGTGCGTGGTTTACCGGCCAATGTAATCAGGGCGACATTGCACTTGCCCGTCACGATAGCCTGAGCCGCGTGCGCGACATGGACGAGGTAGGACGACCCGCCCGTCTCCGTGGTGTCCAGGTGCTTCACCCGCAGTCCTAGGTAGTCCAGCATTGAGAGAGGCCCCAGCCCCGGCACATCTCCGGCACAGAAGTAAGCATCGACGTCCTTGATGGAAAGCCCCGCATCAGCCAGTGCGCCTCGCGCGCATTCGGCATGCAACTGGGCAACCGAGTGGTGTTCTGCTTTTCGAAGCGGGTGTTCGAAGGCGCCCGCGATGCACGCTTTTCCCTTGATGGTCATGAGAAGACTTCCGAATGAGACGGCGCCATTTGTGGAGCTGTCCAGCAGGCTCCGTGCTAATAGTCCGTGCTGTATTTGTCGAAATATTCTGCTGAACAGAATATCGTTCTGTATTCAGGACTGAATTCTGTCCTAAGTTCAGAAAAAGCGCAATAGGGTTAGAATGGATATACGCTGGTGTCTTTCGACCCCCAACCCCAGGGGCATTTGCGACCGCCCTTCCGAGAAGACTCACCCTTTGATCGAATGAACGCCTCTATCTCTGCTGTAGACGATCGCGCAATACCTGAAAAAATTGGTGCAACGGTTTACGAAGCGCTGCGTGCAAAAGCAATCACCCACTCCTTTCTTCCTGGCGAACGCCTGAACGAAGGCGTGCTGGCTAACGAACTACGCGTTTCGCGTACTCCGTTACGGGAAGCGCTCAACCGGCTGACTACAGAAGGCTTTTTGCGCTCTGTATCTGGGAAAGGTTTCTTCTTTAGGGAGCTCGACCCAAAGGAGCTTTTTGATCTGTACGAATTGCGTTTGACGGTTGAACTAGCGGCGGTGCA
Source organism: Bordetella tumbae (assembly GCF_054780995.1). NCBI lineage: Bacteria > Pseudomonadati > Pseudomonadota > Betaproteobacteria > Burkholderiales > Alcaligenaceae > Bordetella > Bordetella tumbae. Next base: position 823,487 of record NZ_BAAGVG010000018.1, on the reverse strand, counting down.
ATTGGCTGCCACGCGCGCGAGTACTGAGCAAATTGATTCACTCGCGGCAATGGTGGGCGACGACGCGACCAGAGAGGAATGTTCGGCAGCAGAGTTAGTGGCGCAGGACGAGCAGTTTCACGAGCGCCTCGTTGCATTGGCCGGAAACGTTGAGATGTGCCGCCTACTGGACAACATCAATGCGCGCATACAATTCGTGCGCTGGATCGATGTGGGTACGCCGACTCGCCGGGCCACGCACCATGACCACAAGGCGATTGTGCAAGCATTGAAGGACGGCAACATCAAGTCTTGCACGGCGCGGCTAAGGAAGCACATCGAGCGCCGCCAAGACGAGATCATCGACGCAGCTCATACCCGCATTGCTCAGTTGTTCACTGAACGCGCATCTCGCGTGCGTCGCTGATCTTATCGACGGGCAGGTGCGCGAATGTACTCGGACAGGCACTTCCGAACGCAATGTGATCGAGCCAATGCAGGAACACATGAGCTTCACGAAATTGGCAGATACCGCTCTGAAGCGGTGCCGCTGTCCGCCTGGACTGTGCCCATTCGGTCATCAACGAGTCCTGCAAGACTTTGTGATTAAAGAGATTTAAAACGACTGACATTTGTTACTACCGTCGTTTTTACCGTGCGCTGGCGAAAGCATTGCGTCACAAGAGATTCCGGGCGATTTGCAGACCAACAACGGCAGGCAACTGTATTGCCAATCAGCGTTAACATACCTCAACGAGGCGGGTCGCGATCAAGTCAAAAAACCAGTTTTCGAGAACTTGAGATGTGACATGCGAGGGTGAAATGAGCAGGACACTTTTACCGTCAATTTGTGAGTGCTGGACAACTCAAGAGTAGTCCAGCAAACTCCGAGTGATGGCGCTGGCGATTGGATCAATCAGCGCCAGGATAGCCCGGATAAAGAAGCCGGAGAGCAGACTAGGGAAGTCCAATTCCAGACTAATCACTCGAGTAGTCTGGGGTTCCAATCCGGCTGAAGTAAGCTCCGAAGCGCTCCACTAGGGAAGGAACGAACAGCGGTGACAGCGAGGCGAACCGAAGCGGCGTCAACTCATCGAATGCCTGCTCGGCTGCAATAGCCTTCAAATGGTGAAACTTGACCATCCATGGTCCTCTGGGCTGACCAGCCTCATCCCGCATCGGATACAGGAAATGCTGTTTGGGCATACCTTCATGCTGTATAAGCTTCTTGATTGCTCTCTCAGCTTTTTCAACCTTATCTTGGGCAGCCATGTCGTTCCACTTATTGGAGATATCGTCACAGGACGCAAGTAGGATCGTGGAGACCTTACTGCGATGAGCCAAGTCACAGCGCGGGGTAACGACGACCCATGTGCCTCCCTCGTATTGAACAAGGTCACCTGTATCCAGTCTCGTCTTCAAGGGAGGGACGAAGTAGGCCTCCTCCGGATGGGTCGCATCGTCGCCTGCATTCAGCAAGGAGTCGTGTACATGCGCGACTATATGGCGCGCAACAACGTCGGACAGACTCGATCCCTCTACGCTCGAACTGGTCCAGTGACGCCAACGCGGCCAGATAGAACGAAAGAACACCTTGGCCGTCTCACGGTTGTATGCACTCTTTGCATCTCTCAAGCGCAGGAAGACATCCTTGTGCTCCCTCAGCCAGGTGAAGACCTGCTCCATGCCATCGGCCTTATCCATGACACGGACCTGCGGGCAATCGTAGCTGGCAGTGTCCGCATCAGCTTGCTGCCCCGTATAGACCACTACGCCGAGCGGCTGGACTTCGATGATGTGGCGAACCAGATCATTGCCCTGACTGTTATTGTCAGTGACACCTGGCTCAACCTGCAACCGCAGATCCACGACCACGGCATCAAGCCGATGCAAATCAAGTTGCCGTTTGGCATCCATGACATTCTTGGACGTCGTCATCTGGATGCGAAAACCATTGTTCTCTTCATCTGCATTATGGGCGGCAATGGCGTCCTCCCATTCGCATATCTTCGAGTCCTCATCTTCAACAACGAGGATCTTCAATTCTGGAACTGTAGATGTCATTTCTGTGGAGCCCTCTGCATCTCAATCACGAAAGTTGTCTGATCGGCCCCAGCGTCAAAGGCGACATCCCCCTTGCTCGCGCGCATTGCTTCCCTGGCAATAGCGAGCCCAATCCCAGAGCCCTCCGTCTTTAGGGAAAAGCCAGGGCTGAACATCCGCGCATGGAACCGCTCGTCGATCAAAGGTCCATTGTTCGAAATCGAAATACGGACGTACTTCTTTGACTGGTTGACAGAAAAGACCAACCTTCTCGGCCTTGTAGGGCTCGTTCCGAGCCAATGCACGGCGTTGTCGACGATGTTGAGAACCGCAGCCATAAGATCGGACTCATAGCCGACAACCAGCGCGACCGGTTCAGGCAGGTCATAGGTCACATCAACAGCCGTGTCGGTGATCGCATCGCCAAAGAGTGCCACGCATCGATCCAGGACCTCCTGGACGCTGAATACCTTGGGACGTCCACGCTTTTTCCCTGAAATGGGATCAAGCGACTTGAACAGCTTGCTCAGATGTCCGGCCGACTGACTGATTGAACCGGCCTCCTTTCCGAATGAAGCTCTAAAGTGTTTCCCGAAGGCACTTTGCTCCTCAAGCCGAGGCGCTCCGTCGACGAGCCTCTTGGAACGTGTAGAGATGTCGGACAGGAATCGACGCCCATCATGCAGCACTTGGGCAACGACCAAACCGAGCGCCGACCTGGAAGCCAGGGCTTGCTGATAGGTCTCAAGTTCGTCGATCGATGTCTTCAATGCAGCACTGTCCTGCTTAATCGCGCGTTCGATCTTCTCCCGATACTTGAGTGGTAGACCCGCTACCACCCTACTCGTCGCACGCAAATTAGCCTTGCTTCTGACTTCACCGGTATCAACGGTCGTCTTCCTACTGAGACCAGCGTTTTGCCGAAAATCCTGTCGCACCGACTCAACATGAGCAAGCACGTCGGCTATCAAGCGCTTGAGTCGGACGAATGAGCCATTGTGTTCAAGACCTTCCCGGCTGCTCCGTTCGACAAGACCTGACGCGTTCTCATCAGGAATCTCGACGACGCCCCAGACTTGGTTCAGACCTAGCTTTCGCGAGGGATTCTGGACCCTCATGCGCTCCAGTTCGAGCCAATCAGTCTCAGCGTCGCCGTAGGGACGGATTCGGAAACCTCCTCGATAGATGCCTATCCCGATGTTCTCATCGAGCACTCGTCTTGCATCAAGGCGGCCGATAGAACCCAAACCCAGCTTCTGGAACAACTCCACGATCGCATCGCCTTCGCGATCGTAGATGTTCAATCTCAGACTGACCTTGCCACAAGGTTCTTCTTCCGCAGTCAGCTCCGATGCGGGAATATCGATCGACTGGGGTTTGGCGTCTCCACGCTGGTTAACGAAGGACCCCTTGAAACGACCCTTCGCATCGAACGTGCCCTTCACCATGTAATGGAAAACACGGTCAATGCTGAACGGCCGGATCTCAGTGGGATCCCGCGAGCCAGAATCCCCACTCTCAATCAGGTCAAGTGTGCCAGAAACCAGCGGCGGGCCATCGAAGCCGTGTACGTCATGCTTGAACCCAGACAAGTCGAGGTATATCCGAAAGTCCCCTTCCTTGGTCGTTATGGGTGACACCATGCGACGCAGCTCGCGCACCAGAGCTTCCAGTTGCTTCTTCGTCCAAAGGTCTCTCAGTGCCCTGATCTGCAGGGTAACCCCAGGCACTTCACCACGCTCACCAGGCTTGGTAGCCAGGTCAATGTCCACCTCGTCGAGGTACTTGGACTGCTCAAAGCGCCTCCAGTCGATCTCAACTTCACTGACTTCAAGCCGGCGCCCCGATGCCTTGTGAGCAGCCCGGAGATGAAGCAGCCGCCCGAGCCGAGCTGTGGCGAAGCGGCCGACGCCCTTGGCACCGAGCATAGTGCGGCCGCCGGGACTGAGACGTCGCTCCACCTTGTCGCTGGTCGCAGGCTCGAACCACTTGTCGACCAAGTCTGCGGCCGACATGCCATGACCAGCGTCCGTCACCGTGATAAGACCTACATCTCCCTCCCAGCGCCCGTCCCCCGGCGGAACGATCGCGATGTGTACGGAGGGCGAGTCAGCATCAAAAGCGTTCTTTACCAGTTCGATGAGAGCCGCCTCGGGACCACTGATGAGCTGGTCCCCGATGGTCCTGATTATCCTTGCTCGAGGTCTCAAACGCGGCATTGGCTCTCCCAGCTTGATGTTTTCGCACGATTATATCAGGCATGGTAACAATATTTTTCAAAACAGTCTGTTCACCATACTATTCACTTGAGCGTTGGTATCGAACCTTGCTGAGAATAGGCACCGGGCCGCTCGATCATCAAGAAGCGCTCCTTCGTCACGCTTATTACTCACCTTGAACCGTTCACCCTCCATCTGGACATATGACTTGCAGCGAACACACATATCTTGGCCCAGTCCCACGAATTACATGGCGGCATTATCACTTCTCAACAAGAACACCTGCCGTGCGTCCTCTGTCGAGCACGTCGAGAAGAACTGCACATTGCTTCTCAGTAGGTACTTTTACAGGAATCTGCATTGCCACCTTGAAAATCCCAGCTTCCTTGGGTGTAAGAAACTCTCTGTCTAGAAGAGCTTGGTAAATGCGAGCCCATTCGTTTGCTGGCACAGTCAGCACTTTCCTTTGCGTCTCGATGCCATTGTCGATCCGCTGGGTTTGCTTCGCGGACCGCACTGTCGCAATCTGCTCTTCGTACGAAACGAGTTGATCGTAGAATTCCTTCGGAAGGATATCCGCGATGGCTTCGGCACGCGACTGTATCCTCGTCCAGCACGCTTCCTTCTTACACCACTCCGAAATATTGGAGATCCCATGAGGTGGGCTGATGATGTCATCGTTCACCACCTTCGACACCACAGCGATAGTACTCTCTAGTACAGAATCGACCATCTGCGCCTTCCATATTTCTAGGAAATCGATACTCTGCTTTTCACGCTTCGCAATATCGCCGAGTACCGCCAAGGTATAGGCCACGATGTTTGCCCGATACCCGCCGCTGTACCAAGGCTGCGCGGACACGATACGTTCCGTGGCTCGGAAGATCAGACCACGAGCGACAGCTCTCTTAAAATAGAACTCATTGAAACCATCGGACGATTTCTCCCACTCGGCACCAATTCGGGCGGCGTAGCGTGCAAAGTTCTTCTGGGAGCCTAGATTTACCCATCTTGGATGCTCATCCCAGACATTCTCGAATTTCGCGAGATCCGTCTTGGTGAACATCTGAGGTTTGGGATGCTCGACCTTGAAGCGCTTCTGTTCTGCCGAGGTGAGTTTTGACTGTGCATCAGCATACTGGCCACGTGCGCGTTCGTAGAACCAACGAGTTTCACGTGGGGATCCCTTTTGTGCCGGTGCCCAGATGCGTCTCGAAAACCCCTCCATCCGAACATGGAATGGATGATTCGAAAAGAAGTCGGCAGCATTCACTCGATTCTGGGTGTTCGCATACTCCGATATCTTCGGCACAACCATCTCGCTTTGCTGGCTGTTGATGACGGACAGCTTCATCTGAACAAATATCTGGGAAAGGTCAGCCTTGTCTCGCTTTCTCGTGTGAAATAAGGATGCGGTTGTCTGTCCACCATTGACGATCTGAAGATCGACAATCTTTGTAATCGCCAGACCGGAATCCGTTTCCTCTGTCTCTACACTCTGCGCAGTGGCCGTAATTCCGTTGTTGTAGGCGAAGAACATTCCTGGATCGTTCAGGATCGTTGCCCGTATACCCTGGTTTACATTACCGCGAGCCTGCAGGAATGTCCGGACATTCTGTTCCAGCAGGCGCGCTCCGAAACTTCCGTACAAGGTTGCCAGCACATCTGCTGGCATGACCATGAGATAGGACTGGTAGGCATCGGTTGTCAAGTGAGCAGGAAGGCAGGCGATGCCTTGCCCGAACATCTGCTCGAAGTCGAGATCGAGTGGTTCCTTGTGACTGCGTGAGCTTCGCTGACGCTGAAGTCGTGAAATATCCCATACGTGATAACTCGTGGGAACACCAGCAACCTCTCCATCTGGAAGGCTCTGCACCGCCCCGCTGAGCGTACGCTCCGAGAAAAGAATAAGGTTGAGCGAACTGAAAGAACCTCTGCGATCGTCAATCTGTTTGGCAAGGCCATATTCCGGCGACGTGACTTCCAGATCGTCGGCCAAATTTCTGTCGATACTCGCGTCGAAGAAGTTGGCAACGCGCTTGAATGCCGCATCCACGTCTGTCCTTGTCAGGGACATCAGTTCGTTGCGGGACTCAAAATCTGCGATGAAGAGGTCCAGGGCGCCCTCATCATTGAACCAATAGCCGTCCACACGCACTCCGCGTAACGCCCGAAAATGACAAAGTTCGAAGCCTTCCGTAAAGCCTGTTTCGACAAGTTCTGCAGCGATGGTTTCCATGAACTCGTCGAGTTGAAACCTGCCATTGGCCTCGGCCCCCGCCAGCAGTTCCTGCCGAAAGTCGTGGAAGAACTCTTCGCTGGTCTGCTCCATCACTCTCCTCCGAAAATAACCGCCCCGTCACACTCGTATTCAGCAATCGCTTCCAGCCTTATGTCATAGGCAACGTTGGCGATCCCTGGCGGCAGCTGAGATCGCATGAGACACGGAAAGCCGTCATTGATTCGATAGCTGCGCACGTCACTGACGACAAAGCGCGGCTCATCATACTCAGGAAGAGGCGCATAACCGTGCGCCATCAGCTTTCGATCAAAGGCCTCGGCGGCCTCGGCTTCGTCGAGCAGGGCCTGGACTGCAGTGATAATCTCGTTGAGAGACCGAGCCCCTTCGGCGCCAGCCAAACTGCTTAGGCGGTACACGCGCAAGAACAACGCATCGTTCAGGGATTCAAGCTGGTCTTCCGATGAAATGCGGATACTGCTGCGTTCAGCGCCAGATAGGGATTTAACCTCGACAGCCGTATTGCCGAAGATGAAATCCTGATGCGACCGTTCCGGACCAAGCCAGGCATCCACTGCTTCATGAATAGACATTCCCTGTTCGACCAGTTCCAACAGAAAAATAAGTTCAGCAAAAAGGCCTCGAACGGCCTCGATGGAAAGATGCTGACTCCGGCCCGAGAGGAAAGTCTTCCAACGACGGATATGCACCAGCGAAACTGCCAGAGAACTCGCCGAATCGGTGGAGTGCTCCAGAGCCGATACCAGAGTACGGCACAGACCCGCGAAAAGATCACGATCCACCTGTTTTTCAAGAGCAAGAACCAAGTGTTGCTCCCCAGTGCCACCTGCACGAAGATCGACGTCAATGCCTTTTGCCGTGACCATGTTCTTCCGATACTGTTCTGTATGATCACCCTGTAGTTCTACAATGAACAGACAAGAGCCACCGGCATCGCGTCCCCAGAAGCAAGGGACGGCCGTAGTCACTGCAACCTGACGGACATTGAAGTCCTTACTGGGAACAGCGATTTCATCCCAAGGAGAAGACTCAGTCATCGTGATCCTCCTCTTGATCGGGATCATCGTTATAGCCCTGCATCTGCTCAAGCCAAACCTTGTTCACAACGACCTTAATGGTCGTCAAATAGTCTCCATAAGGGAAACTCATGCCAAAGGCAGCAATCGGCCCCGTCACTGCATCGCCCTTGGGTTCCAGACTGTGAATCATGAGGAGTGGCCTTTTCCTCGCCATGCGGTAATGGGTGTCGGACACAGCTCCTGACTTATCGTCACGATCAGCCTCTGCCTTCGCCTCAGCAAGTTGGGGATCACTGAGCCCTAGCTTCTCATCACCACGCGAAGCGACTCTGTCTTTGTTCAGACGCCATGCGCTACCGTCCGGTTGACCGATCCCGACGACGCGCTCCTGATTCTTCAAAGCGAATGGAGCTTCCCCACCCGACCCTCCCTTCGGAGAAATCAGCAGGACATCTGCCAGCGGATGCTTCGCTGCAATCCGTTCAAGATAGCTCACTACATCCGATTTCATTCCTGAAAACTTCGCATGACATTCGAAGCGTGTGAGGAAATCACCGATCACCTCGACTCGGACATCTCTGAAGATCACACCTTTATCGGTAGCCTTCTCCTGTTGCCCGCCAAAGCCACTCCGCCAATAGTCAGCGATCAGTGCAAAGTTCTTGGCATTTACATCTGGATCTATGGGGACAATATAGCTTTCACGCAGTCGCCCACTGAAACTCTGCTCTACGGTGACTTCCTTGCCGGATCGCATCTTGTTTGCAGCCGTGATCAGCAAACTGTCTGGATGCGAGCGCACGTAAAAACCAAAATCTTCCGGACTGAGGCGATCTCGCCGCATGCGCTTTACCTGTTGGACAAGCTCTTCCGCTGCTTCGGCAATGTGGGAATACCAGTTGATGGAATCGCGTGACAAATGGACTCGGCAGAGATCCTCAAATCCAGGCCGGTAACCAAACCAGCGCCCCATCTGCATGAGCGTGTCGTACATCTTCGTATTACGGTACATGTAGCTGACGGTCAACCCCTCGATCGTCAAACCTCGCGAAAGACTCAGACCGCCAACGGCAACTGCTGTCAGCCCAATGCCTTCCTTCTCGTACCGGCTGTAATCAAGCACCTCGTCACTCTTGCTGTTGATCACATACAGGTGAAGGTTTTCGAAGACACCGTTAAGACCGACTTTCACCTCTTCCCAAGTAACACCAGCATCTGCATATTCGGTATAGAAGGCTTCTTTCAGACCTTGCATGTACATGTTTCTTGAAGAAACCTCTTCCGGCATCGCATAGTTGGCCAGCACCGCCTCCCTGATCTTCTTCTCCCTGAGGCTCAGAAAGTCGCGCACAGCCTTTTGTATCGGCACAAAGCGCGAGACATTGACCATCATCGAGCAATGCTTTCTTGCCTGTCCACGCAAGTTCCGGATGGCGCGAGCGACGACGAATGTGTCAAGGGCTCGATAGAGACTGGGTGGCAACTCTGGGATTGGATCGTCGCGCCTATGCGAATAAGGGATCAGATCCTCGCAATCATCGATTGGCCTGACGATCGACTCGCTTGTCGCTTCGTCGAGGAACACCTTCTCCGCACCGAAATAGGTGGTAGGTGCATCCAGGCAATAGATGAAGTCACGAGGAAAAAGCTCTTCCCTGACATCATCTCCATACGCGTCCGGATTAATAAAGATGTTGGCGAAAGGAGTAGCGGTATATCCTACATAACAGGACTTTGCGAACAGCCCCAGGATGCGGCGAATCATCGCATTCGTCCGGGTCGGGTCCAGGTCCTCCTTGTTCGTGTTGATCGATGCGTTGTCCGCCTCGTCATCAATCAACAGCATGGGCACATCGGAAATACGGTCATTCCCTTCAGCGTTCAGTTCCTTCAACCATTTGTGCAGAGCCGTGAGCGTCGTGACGTTCTTCTTGATGATCAGGATGATCGGCTTGCTGAAGTCGTTTATCTTCCAACCGCTCTTGGCTGCTGTATTCTTGTTGAAGTCTTCGTTGATGTTGGTGAGTGTCGCCGCACCGGGATAACCTGGATCAAGACCGACGCCAATTTTGCGGCGATCCTCTGGATCACTCGATCGTCCGATGAAAGCCTCATCGATACGTTGCTGCGTTTGTCTGCGGAGATTATTGTGAATGCCAGCAATGACAATGATGAACTTGTAACCGGCATCCGCTGCACGGGCTATCAGCCCCGTGTAATTGGCCGTCTTTCCTGATTGCACATGACCAATGACCAAGCCTCGACGGTTCCAGCTCGTGCCTTCGCTCAACGGATCCTGAAGATGGCCAAGAATGCGGCCCGTCACATCGCCCAGAGACTGAACCATCTGAGGTGGCCAACCCTCGTTTCGCAGGAATTCCTCGTATGCCTCGGCATAGGTCCAATCAATGTCATCTCGCTTGTGAATCCATTGATCATCATGCTTCGCATTGACATCAACCAGTGATACCCCAGCCCCCATGCGGGTCACAACTGACTCCATCGCCTCCGTGACGATATTACGAAGATCCCCCGTATAACCAAAGATTCCCGCAATCTGTATTGCCTTTTCCTCCACCTGTTCACGGGTTGGCGGTTCCGCCATATTGGCCAGACCCGAAATGAGTGCGTTGGCAATGTTCCGTTCTTCGGTCATGGCTGTAATGCTCATGCAAAGGCCTCACTGATGAATTTTTCGGTCAGTTCGATCTGACCATCGAAAAGGTGCGTGGAGCGCACGATCTGAAGAAAGGCCTTCGCATCACCCGGCCCGTCTCCATACAGAGCCTGACGCAAACTCCTCAGGCGTTCCATGGTTTCGTTTTCATCCCCCGGCCGCTGATTGATCTCACGTGGATGAGTTGAATAGTCGGAATAAATCATCTCGACTGGCAACGAGGCAGCAACTGAATCAAGCAATGTTCGAAGCAGGTCTACATCCTCAGGCGAAAGCTTTCTTGCCAGGGACTCGACGATTGGATGCTGTTCATTGATCGCGAACCGAATACCGCCATGGTCTGCATAACGCTCCCAGAACGGCGCCTGATTCTCCTGAAATAGCTTCTGACCTCGCCCTCGATGTACCGTCACGCTACGGTTGGTTATTTTGGCGATGATCTGACGCAGGCGTTCACGCACCGCATGTGGTGGACGCGCTCGGGACTTCTTGATATCGATTGTCCAAGCTTCGTCTAGACTATTTGGAAAATCGATCTGCACGCGCGCCAGCTTGGTGGCTTCCCCCTTTGGCACCAACCGGAACCAATCTCCCCACGCCATCAGACGTCCGCTTCGATAGACATAGCCGCCCTGGTTGGAGATGAAGTCGCTGCGATCCTGATAGTAGTCATACTCGGACGCGGAAAGACGGCTGTGATGTGGCAAGACATAGGGTTGCAGCCGTACCTCTGTGTCACCAATGCGGACGATTTCCTCCGGAAGTACCTGGGTGGCTGGATTCTTTCTGCAAAAGGGATCAAATGCCGTAATGGGGTGACCATTTACGGTCAGCGCGATTTTGGAATGCCCCTTGACCTCGCCCGAAAGGAAACGATGAAAGACGAGTGCAAGATGTCGCCCCACCGCCTCAAGTTTCTCATTGACTATCTCCTGCCCACGCTCTCCAGTTTCGTCTTCCAGCAAGCGGTCAAGCTCTCGCCAGATGACTGCTGTCCCCTGCTTATCAAGACGATCGACGTAAGGCAAGACCTCGATATCACTTTCGTCAAGCAGACTCAGAATCCAATCGTCTGCAGCATCAATGCGATCCAGATTCCATTCGGCACCAGAGACGGAAGCATTGCTTGCGCTGACCACCGTCAGGGAACGGCATTGAGAGAAAGACGCTGTTTTCAATCCAAGACCAAAGCGTCCGAGATCCTTTGGTGAGCGATCCCGACGGGGATTGTCGGTTCCATGACGCATCGCAGCCAGCAGCTCACACTCCGTCATCCCTCTGCCGTTGTCGAGAATGACTACAACAGGCTGTTTGTTGGAAACGTCGCAGATAATGTCGATCTTGTCTGCGCCGGCAGAAATGCTATTGTCGATCAGGTCTGCGATGGCCGTTTCGAGCGAATACCCAAGATCTCTCATCGAGGCAGAAAGGCAGGCTGCACTGGGGGGATGTACGTACTCCCTTGCCATCATGATTCCCTTTGTTATTTCTCACTAACCAACTGCATACTAACTTACCTAAGGTTACTTTTCATCCGCAGAAGGAACTGACAGATGTGCAAAGCGACCGGTTACTGCAGTAAACCTCCAGACTGAATGTGTCCAAGGCCATGCGAATTCCGACCACACCTCAGCGCAGCCGAATGATGTCGGGCATTCGCGGAAAGAACACTTTGCCGGAGCGAACACTGCGATCGCTTCTTTTCGCCAGAGGATTCCGCTATCGAGTTCATGTCAGAAAACTGCCGGGCTCCCCAGATCTTGTATTCCCTAAATACCGAGCAGTGGTGTTCGTCCACGGCTGTTTCTGGCATCGACACGAGGGTTGCCACTACACCACCACTCCGCGGGCCAACGAAGAGTTCTGGCAGCAAAAGTTCCAGGGTAATGTTGCCCGCGACAAACGGCATGTAGAAACACTTCGGTCTCTTGGCTGGCGTGTGGCCATTGTCTGGGAATGCGCGATGAGGCGTTCTGCCCAGGAAACAGCACGACTGGTTGAGGACTGGCTGCATGGCAATGAAGAGAGCTTGATGATTGGTCAGTCGGTCTCGGCAAGCAATGGAACCTGAGCCTGCTCTGTAACTCTACGTCTCGAACTGTCCATCGGTTTACTGTTCACATGGTCATTGCCCAGCCTACGCTTTCTCCTGTTCATCTCGTTCAGCAGACTTCGCACGATCTTGGCCAGCTTGTTCGCCAGCAACGGAGGAACAGCATTACCGACCTGGGTGTATTGCTCCGTGCGGTTACCGGCGAAGAAATAATTGTCTGGAAACGTCTGAAGACGTGCTGCCTCCCGCACAGTGAGGCTCCTACACTGCGAGGGATCGTAATGGATGTAGTAGTGACCGTCCTTGGCAATATGTGCCACGATTGTCGTTGCTGGCTCGTTTCTGCATTGCACACGAAATCGGTCACGGAACGGAATGGTGTCGGATTCGCTTACGACGCGCGCATTGATGTGGTCCGGCAACAGTTTCGGAGGAAAAATATCCAGCCGGGGAAAATAATCATTCAAATGTGCAAAAGTGGCCGAGAATAAGTAACGGGCCAAATCGGAGGCCATGTGCGCGCGTGCCTCATGCTGACAAACGCCGCCGAGACTTCGGTCGTGCAGCCACTGCTGAAGTTCTGTGGGTTTCTTCGGCCGTTTGTATATCCGAGGGATGAACGCTCCTCCGGTGGTAATACTGGTTGCTGACGCAGCAAAGGCCCGTGTTGCTTCAATCATCTCGGACTCCATTCCTACCCCCCACCCCTTGATGTACGCAGGGGTTGACTGAACGGCCTTGCGCCACGCTTCCAGCGAATCACCCCTGGACAGTCGACTGCGAATCCTTGGAAGTTCGTCGATTGCCTGTCTTACTGTTGCGGGCTTCGATTTGCGTATCAGCAACTGTTGCTGCGGAACTCCTTCCCCCTTCCTTACGCCGAGCAGAATCACACGATGACGGCTCTGCGGGATCCCGTAGTCTTCCGCCTGGATAATGTAGTCCGAGGGCTTCAGCGACTCACCATCCCCACACTTGGTAAAAGACCGGATTTCATACTCCAGCCCTTCACCCGGTGACGACAGATCGGCAATGATCTTCTCGAACATTGAATCGCCAGAGTGCTTCGACGAGAGTAGACCCTTGACGTTCTCCATCACGAAGATGGTAGGTCTGTGCACACGAATGATCCTCAAGTATTCCTTGTAAAGAAAGTGCTTTTCGTCCTTATGAAAACTCTTGTCATTGACACGCCGAGAGCGGCCCGCCAGGGAATAGGCCTGACAAGGGGGGCCACCAATCAGCACCCAGGTCTTCTGCCCCTTTAGCGCAGCCTGTATTTCCTCATCTATGCTGGATTCGTCTGACTTACCAAGCTCCAGACACCTTGCCTCTTTGGCTGCATGTTCGAAAGCACTGGCAACAGCGGGAATCTCGCGAAAAGTGCGCTCGTCAATCTCTCCTCGTATATAGCTGTAGTAATGCCTGATACTTTTGGTGCCGCGCAAGCGCCGGAACACAGCTCTAAGTGTCAGCGTCCGGTGAGCGACCTCATCCTTTTCAATCGAAAGCCCGATCTCAAAGAATGGCTGTTGTTTGTGGCCTTTGAGCGAGGCGAATCCCTCCCCGAGCCCTCCCGGCCCCGCGAAGAGATCAATTATTGGGACTGGCATTCCGTGCCTTCTTTGTATTTGCAATGATTGAGAGACTATTACTCATGGTTTGAGCACCAATAAGCCATCTGTCGATTGGGAAACCCAGGGCCGATTGCTTCCAGTCGGTAGCGTAGCGGGATCGAGCTTTTCGACCCAGGGCATCGACACTTCACGACCCAGTTGGAGGCAGAGACGTACAGTCTTGACGCTCGTGCAACATCGCAAGAGCTCCTGCAGCACGTCCGCTCGCAGGCCATGACTACCTTCAACCAGTTCACGAGCTTCCTGCAAGGGCTGACAAACACCCACCTCACTCAACAGTTCCAGCAGTGCACGTTCCGGCCCAGACACTTTCGGCCCCCCACTACCGTCATGTTCTCGGAACTCACCCACATGGAGCAAAGCCCCCGGCTGTTCATCGAACAAACGCTTGCGGTGGTAGTTGGCAGGAAAACGTTCAGTGAACCAACCCGGCAGACGTGCTGCTGCCAACCCATACAGGTGCAGCACGGGTTTCTGTAATGCATACTGTCGTACACCATACCAGTCCAGCACCGACTTTCCGCCGACGTGAAGGCCTTCGAATTTACGTTGCAACAGTAATAAGCAGAGACCAAGGGTCAACGGATCATTTGGACGGCAAAACACCCCACGCCCCAGGCGCGTGAGCCAACCGGCCCGAACATAGTGGACGGCCAAGTCAGCAGAAATACCCAAGCCCGCCAAATCCTTCGAAGTCATCGGTGTTCCCGGTGGCAACTGGGTATAAAGGGCATTTAGCTTGCTTGACATAGCCGTAGACATCCTACGATTTCTACCATTCCGAAAAAATGGATCAATTTAATACAAGAATTATAAATCGTAGCCAAACTACGACAATCAACATAAATTCAAATCAATTATCGTGCCTTGACAGTAAGACCTCAGGCTAGACGGCTCACCTCCCCTTTCCGGCTTTTCCTGAACCCCCGATCCGCCGACATGAACGCTTCCAGCATGTGCGGAATCAGGGCCACAGCATCCACCACCTCGCCATAGGCCTGCGCATGTTGCGCCGCATACCGATCAAGATCAGCCTTGAGGCTAGCCGGGCAGACAAAGGTAAGTTTCACACTCTCGTGCTTGGGCAACGGCCCCAGCCGCAGCTTCTTGGGCGTACTCATCGTGAAGTCCCCCGATTGAAGAACAAGGGCTGATACGGCCGCAGTACCAAGTCGCGGTTGACGATGATCCGCACTGGCAGGCCGGGTCGTTCGGTCAAGGTAGGCTGGATGTTGAGATTGCGCCGAGTCATTTCCTGGCCGACCTGGTTCACGCTGTCCTGCAGGCCGTCACGCCCGGCGATGATGACGCGATCTCCATCCTGGCGGTTCTCGGGTGCGGCCAGTTCGGCGCCAACGCCCAGCAGGGTTGTCATGACGGCTCCAGCCAGAATCCGATTCCAATGCCAGTCCACGTCATCTTCCAGGCCGGCATAGCCGGCTGGGTCAGTGCCGGCCAGGTTGTCCAGCGTCAGCGAGGACGTATCCGGCAGGATGATGCGGTTCCACACCACCTGCACCCTGCTCTGCCCGTAAGCGACCTGGCTGTTGTATTTGCCGAAGATGCGTGAGCCCTGCGGAATCAGCAGATAGTGGCTCGTGGCGGTGTCGTACACCGGCTCCGTCACCGTGCCGATCACGTCGCCCGGCAGGTCCGACTTGATCCCTGTCACCAGCGCCGCCGCGATGACCGTGCCGGCCATGACCTGATAGGGCGAGGTTGGCATTTGCAGATTGCCGGAATTACGGGTTTCCGTGGTTCCAGCTTTCTGGAACGCCTCTTTCTGGTCTTGCCGATTCTGCACGGCAGTCGGGTCGGCCGGCTGTGGCGCCGCCGATGCCGGCCCAGCGGCCTGCGGATCGAAGCCGGCCAAGGCCGATGTTGGCGTCGCCGCAGCGGCCTGCCCCGCTACCGCAGCGGCACGCTGGTTGCTGGATCGGAAAAACACCGAGGAACTGGCGGCAGCTTCGGCCTCCTTTCGCAATGCATCACGCTCGGCATCCGCCGCATTCTGGCCTGGCGGTACGTAATTGGGCGTGGCCGGAGGCTGAGCATTCACGATGGCCGGCCCCAAATCGCCAGGCAGTGGTGGCCCAAGTTCCGGCACCTTGGGTAGCTTGGAATAATCCGCAGGCAGTTGGTCCAGTCCATCCGACTTGGACACGCGATCCACGTTGTAAAGCTCGGCCGGGTCGGTGCTGCGTGAGCGCTTCGGCTGCAACGACCACAAGGTCGCGCCAAGCACGGCAACGGCAAGACCGCCCGCCAGCAGCGTCAACGTGCGCCGGTTCAGGCGCGTCACCGGACGCGGCTGCGCGCGCAGCGTCACGTCCTCCGGCGCGATCTTGGGCGCGGCCTCTGGGATAGGCATGCCCGGGGTTTCTTCCTGGCTCATGGTCAGTACCCCCGCGTGCCATCCGTGCGCTCGATGCGCACCACGTCACCGCCCTCCCCGCCCAGGCGCAGCTCGGCCGCGCCGAACAAGCGGTCCACTATGTAATACGGCGGGCGGAAGCGGTAATTCACGAGCTGGCCGTCACCCTGCGCGCCGATCACGAACAATGGCGGCAGTTCGCCTTGGGCGATGCCCGGCGGGAACTGGATATAGACCTTCTGGCCATCGTCGAAAGCGCGTAGCGGTTTCCACGGCGGATTGTTGCCACTGA
The DNA here is from genome assembly GCF_054780995.1 of Bordetella tumbae. NCBI lineage: Bacteria > Pseudomonadati > Pseudomonadota > Betaproteobacteria > Burkholderiales > Alcaligenaceae > Bordetella > Bordetella tumbae. Next base: position 806,934 of record NZ_BAAGVG010000018.1, on the reverse strand, counting down.
GCGCATAGCGGAAACGGATGTTTTCCAGTGCTAGGCCGACATCGACAGGCGTTGCGGCCTGCGCAGCCTGGTCTTGGCGTTGCAAGGCGAGGATCTGGTCTTTGGGGTATTCCCACGAAACCGAGGCCATCCAGGCCTTGGCGGTCGAGGTCAGCTCGATCAGGTAGGTGCGCCGGCTGGTGGTGATGACCAGGTTGGTTTTCAGCCCCGAGCGAATCGGTTTGACCAGCACGTTGACGCGTAGATCAATGCCGGCGCCGCTGGATGTATCGCCGACGATCCAGCGCACGGTATCGCCAGCGGCGACGGTCACCAGCTCCTCGCCGGGCTGGAGCGAAATCACGGTCACCCGGCCCGGCGCGGCATAGACCTGATACAGCGCGCCGTCAGTGAATGGCCAGACCTGAATGGCATTGACGTAGCCATCTCGCGTGGGTGCGATGCGCGCCTCGGCATTCGCACGCGAGACGCGCACGGTTTCGTCGGCGGGCTCCGGCGCGAGTTTGGCGTTATCTGCCTCCGGCAGCGGTTTCATCTGGTCCGGCATCGGCAGCACCGTCGGCACTTCGACCACTGCCACCGGCTTGGGCGGCTCGGGCAACGGCTGGGCCTGCACCGGCTCATCGAGCGAGATACGCGGCGGCGGCTTGCCCTGTGACGCGCAGCCGGACAGGACCGTTGCGATCAGCGTAAAAGCACAAAGACGCAGAGACGGATTGGAATATTTCATGGCTTGGCTCCTTCGGTCGCATCCAGTTCGCGGCTCCACGACAGACCATTGACGTAGATGCCCAACGGGTTCTTGCGCACGCGCTGCTCGGTGCGCGGGGTTTGCAGCACGGTCGAAATCACCGCGTTCCAGCGCTCGGTGCCAGCCGTCGCGCCATTGATGAAACGCTGCTCGGTCCAGCGCACGTTGAACGAGGCATCGCTGGCGCGCACGACGCTGGTGATCTGCACCGTGACCGACTCCTTGCCGACGCGGGCGAAAGGATCGTTCTTGCTGGCGTAGTCATTGAGCACAGACGCACCGCGATCGGTGGTGTAGTCATAGGCATCCAGCCAGTTCTGCCGCACCACGATGGGGTCGATGGAGAGCGAACGCACCAAGGTGATGAAATGCGCAAGGTGGAAGGCGATCTGCGCATCACCCGGCTGGTATGGCGTGGCGGCTTCGCCGACGGCGCGCACCTGACCGGTCCGGTCCACTTCCACCACATAAGGCGTGACGATGGATTGCGCCGAACGCCACACCAAGCCGCCGGCCATCAATAGCGCCAGAACAAGACAACCGAACGCCATCAACCGCCAGTTTTTCGCCTGCACGCGGGCCGAACCGATGCGCTCGTCCCAGGCTTGTGCTGCGGCTTGGTATGGCGTGGTGGGTTGTGGGGTGTTGGCGTAGCGCACCTGCGGTCGCTTGAATCGCATATCGGTCTCTCCTCAGAATCGCTCATTCATCTTTCTGTCCCAGGCTCGGACCTTGTGTCGAAGCGCCGCCATCGCCGCCACGCAATGTGTGTGCGGCAGTCGTGGCGGCATGGGTCATCTGCTGGCGGCGATGCATACGCTTAGCCCAACCCGGCTGTGCTGCGTTGGCACTATTTGCCGCCGCTCCACCCGCCGCAGCGGAACCGGCCTGGGCGGCCGAACGTGCACCGCTCGCGGCCGAGGTCGCGGCACGCACGCCGCCGGCTGCCATCTTTGCCGCTGCCGGGGCCATGCGCGCACCCGCCGCCACGGCGGCACCCACACCTGTTGCCGCCGCGCCGATCGCCACGGCTGTGCCAGCGGCGCCAACCGCCGCACCCGCCATGGCACCCACGCCCAGCTGCGGCGCGCCAGAGACGAGACCCGTAGCGATGCCGGGGCCAAAGATGCCAAGCGCCAACAAGGCGAGCGAGGCCAGCATCAGCACCAACGCGTGGTCGATGGAAGCCTCGCTGGGATGCACCTGGAAATCTGCAAACAGGCCCGAGCCAATGCCGACGATGACCGCCAGCACCAGAACCTTGACGCCCGAGGACACCACATTCCCCAAAACTTTCTCGGCCAAGAATGAAGTTTTGTTCCACAGCGCGAACGGCACCAGTACGAAGCCCGCAAGCGTGGTGAGTTTGAACTCGATCAGCGTGATGAAAAGCTGTACCGCCAATATGAAGAAGCAGAGAATGACGACCAACCAGGCGAGGAACATCACCACGATGGGGTCGAGGTTCACGAAGACTTCGGGAAAGCCGGCCATGTCGCCGATCTGCTCCAGGATCGGCGCGGCCGCATCGATACCGGTTTTTGCCAGCCGGCCCGGTTTCAGGAAGTTGTCCATCGTCAGGGTGGAGCCAGTGGCAGCCAGGCCCAGACCGGCGAAGGAACGAAAGACGATGCCGGCCAGCCAGTTGAAATTGTTGAGGATGTAGGCGAAGGCGCCGACATAGAGCACCTTGCGCAGCAGCTTGGCGATCACGTCCTCGCCTTGGCCTGTAGCATGGCTCATGGCCCAGTACAGGCCCGCGATAGTCATGTCGATGACAATGAGCGTGGCTGTCAGAAACGCTACTTCGCCTTGCAGCAACCCAAAACCGGAGTCGATATAGCGCGAGAACGTATCGAGAAATCGGTCAATGATGGTCACGTCGTTCATGGCGTGACCTCCGGAGAAATGAGCGAGGCACCATCCTCTGGCACATCATCGACGGGCACATCAAAACTGGCTGGAATCGGTGGCAGTTCAGCCAGCGAGTCATATTCATCCGGCCCGGTGTCACCGGCGAAGAAGCATCGCCGAAAAGCCTCGGCTGCTGCACGGCAAGCGTCTTGACCTACCGCCGGCTGATCGGCTGCGCATTGCGTGCGCAGCGCCTTGAGCCGCACAGGATCGGCGGCCAAGGCGTCAATCAGGTTCTTGCCCTGCTGTACATCTGTCGATTGGTCGCACGCGGCCAACAGCACAGCCAGCAGGAGGCAAGCGCATCGCATGGCTGCCTCCGTCAGTGGTTGTAGAAATTGACGGTCTGCGGCGTGTAAGGCGTTCCCGTGCCCAGGAAACGTCGCCGTACCTCGCGGGCGCGCTCGGTAGCTGCCGCCTGACGCGCCAACTCCAGTGATGCCGCGCGATCTTGCGTGATCTGGAGCTGCTGGGCCTGGATGGACTGCTTGGCCTGCAAGGCCAGAAGTTGGTTGGTTACCTGCTGGGCTTGCAGCGCGCCGGTAGCTGACTGGCTCTGGCTCACGAGGTCAGCCAGCGCGCTTTCATCCTGGATCAGATTCTGCGACACCTGCGCCTGCATCCGCATCGCTGTATGCAGGCTATTCAAGGTGTTCTGCCAGCGCTCGCGGGCATCCTGCGCCATGCGGTTGCCACTGATGGTGGCGGCATACTGCTCCGGGTAAAGGCGCGAGAACGTGGCATCCATCGTCTGCACGTCGTAGGCCAGCCCTTGTGCCTCTCCGATCAGGCGCTCGGTGTTGGCGAGCGTGGTGCGCAGCCGATTGACGATGTTGAAGTCCAGCGAAGCCAGATTGCGCGCCTGGTTCATCAGCATCTGGGCTTCGTTCTGCAGCTGGTTGATCTGGTTGTTGATCTGCTCCAGCGTGCGCACGGCGGTCAGCGTGTTCTGCACGAAATTCGACGGATCGAACACGGTGATGGCTGTTGCCGGTTGCGCAACAAGCAGCGAAAGAGACAGTGCGGCGGCAAGCGTCGCGGAAAGCACGCGCGTTTTCATGAGGAAATCTCCTGCAGTTGGGAAGCGAGAAAGGACGCGGCCGACGGCGCGGACGGCAGCAGGTCGGCCGCCCAGTCCAGACCGCGATGGCGCAGCCAGGCACCGGCAAAACCTGGCGCGCCGGCCTGTGCCAGCACCCGGTCGATGTCACGTTGGTCTTGCGGGGTCGAAGCTCCGGCAAACGCCAGGGTGACCGGCCCGAGATCAAGGTCGAACAGGCGATTGCCGGCGCGGGACTGGTAGTAGTAGTCGCGCTTGGGCTGGGCAGTGGCGACGATTTCGATTTGCCGGCTATTGAGGCCAAAACCTTCATAGATCGTGCGAATCTGAGGTTCGGTAGCTTGTGGATTGGGCAAGAAGATGCGGCTGGCGCAGCTTTCGATGATGGCCGGCGCGATGCTCGAATCCTTGATGTCCGCCAGCGACTGCGTGGCAAAAATGACGCTGACGTTTTTCTTGCGCAGCGTCTTGAGCCACTGGCGAATGCGTGCGGCAAAGACCGGATCGTCCAGAAACAGCCAGGACTCGTCGAGGATCAAGAGGGTCGGCGCGCCATCGAAGCGTTCCTCGAAGCGGGCGAACAGATAGCCCAGCACCGCCAGCACGGCGGCGCGGCTATGCATCAGTTCTTCCATCTCGAAGCACTGGACGTCGGCCATGCCCAGCCGGTCGTGGTCGGCGTCCAGTAGCTTGCCGTGTGCCCCCCCCAGCACATAGGGTGCCAAGGCCTGGCGCAAGGCATTGGATTGCAGCAACACCGATAGACCGGTCATGGTGCGCTGCTCCACCGGCGCGCCGGCCAGACTGCCCAGCGCTGACCAGACCGTCGCCTTTTCATCCGGACCCACCGTGATGCCTTCGTGCGCGAGACGCCCCTCCACCCATTCGGCGGCCCAGGTGCGATACCCCGCCTGGTCGATGCGCGCCAGCGGCTGGAAGGCAATGCTGCCATCCGCGCCCAGGTCGTAATGCTCGCCGCCCAGCCCCAGCGCCGTGGCACGCATCGACCGGCCCATGTCGAAGGCGAAAATACGCGAGCCGGGATAGCGGCGGAACTGCATGGCCAAGGTCGCCAGCAAGACCGACTTGCCCATGCCTGTCGGGCCGGCGATCAGGGTGTGGCCGACATCGCCGACATGCGTCACCAGCCGGAACGGCGTCGCCCCTTCAGTTCGAGTGACGATCAACGGTGGACCTTCCAGATGGGCGTTTTTCTCCGGACCCGCCCAGACCGCCGACACCGGCATCAGGTGCGCCAGATTCAAGGTCGAAACAATGGGCTGACGCACATTGGCGTAGGCATTGCCCGGAATCGAGGACAACCAGGCATCAACCGCATTGAGGGTTTCCGGAATGGTCACGAATCCCCTGCCCTGAATCGCCCGTTCCACCATGCGCAGTTTTTCGTCTGCCGTATCAGCGTCGGCGTCCAGCACCGTGACGGTTGCCGTGACGAAGCCTAAGGCGACTTGATCGCTGCCCAGCTCCTGCATGGCCGCGTCCGCGTCGGAGGCCTTATTGCTGGCATCGGTATCGACCAGCGGGGACTCCTGCTGGAAGATCGTTTCGCGCAGGAGCGCCAACACGTTCTTGCGCTTGGCGAACCACTGCCGGCGCAAGCGGCCCAGCTCCTTTTCGGCCTCTGACTTGTCCATGCACAAAAAGCGTGTGCTCCAGCGGTAGGCAAAACCCAGCCGATTGAGGTCGTCCAGAATCCCCGGCCAAGTCGAGGTTGGAAATCCCCGCACCGTCACCACGCGCAGGTGCGCATCGCCCAGCATCGGCGCCAGGCCCCCAATCAAGACCTGGTCAGCCAGCAGCGAGTCCAGGTGAAATGGCACGTCCGGCACTCGCAAGGGATAGCGGCGCGTCGAGACGGTCGCGTGCAGATAGCACAGGGTTTGCGCATCGTCGAGCCAGTCGATTTCCGGCATCACCCCATCGAGCAGGTCGAAGATGCGGTCGGTTTCGGCGATGAAGGCATTGAGGCGTTCGCGCCAATCGACGCCCTGAGTCGGCGTGTTTTCGTACAGCAGTTTGGCGGCGCGCGCCCGCGATTCTTCCGGCGGCAGGTAATGCAGCGTGAGGTGGTAGCCGCTCTCGAAATGGTGGCCGGATTCGGCGAAGGTGGCGCGGCGCTCCTCATCCACCAGCCAGGATAAGGGCTCCGGGAAGTTCGAATGCGGGTAATCCGCGGCCGGTCGGCGATCGGCCTCGACATACAAGGCCCAGCCCGCGCCGAGTCGGCGCAGCGCATTGTTCAGGCGCGCGGTCGTGGCGATCAGCTCGCCTTGGGTGGCACTGTCCAGGTCCGGCCCGCGAAACCGCGCCGTGCGCTGAAAGGAACCATCCTTGTTCAGCACCACGCCTGGCGCGACCAGTCCTGCCCACGGCAACCAGTCAGCCAGCAAGGCCGGGCGTTGGCGATATTCGGCAAGGTGCAGCATCGCGGCGCTTCCTCACACGTCCATCAAGGGTTTGTGCTTGAGGTGCTTGGCGAACACCTGCATGAACTGCGGATCGACGCGTGCGCCCCACACGGCCAGCGAATGGCCGACGATCCAAAGCACCACGCCGGGAATCCACAATTGCAGGCCAAGCCCGACGGCAGCGGCCAGCGTGCCGTTGGCAATGGCCACGGTGCGCGGTGCGCCGCCCAACAGAATCGGCTCGGTCAGCGAGCGATGCAGCGGCACCTCAAAGCCCGGCAGATCATGGCCGGCGCTCATACCATCGCCCCGCCGGAGAAGCTGAAGAAAGACAGGAAGAACGAGGATGCGGCAAAGGCGATGGATAGACCGAACACGATCTGGATCAGCTTACGAAAGCCACCCGAGGTATCGCCGAAGGCCAGCGCCAGGCCGGTGGCGATGATGATGATGACCGCCACGATGCGCGCCACCGGCCCCTGGATGGACTCAAGAATCGACTGCAGCGGACTCTCCCACGGCATCGACGAACCGGAGGCCTTGGCCGTGCCGATACTCAGCAGCATCACGGCGGCCATCAGCAGGCCGTGGTGCGCGGGCGCGGCCAGCCGACGCAGTCGCGTCAGCATCGAAACCGGGTTTACGGAAAAGCGCAAAACAGGGGCATGCAACGGGGTCATGGCGAGTCTCCAACGGGGTCGGGGGAAGGTGAAGAGGAAGAAAATGGCAGTGGCATGGATATGGCCGGCGTCAGTGCATCGGTCAGGCGATAACCCGCGCCGTCATAACCGGCGACGCGGGCAATGCACGCGATGCGCCGGCGTCGGCCTCGACCGGCGATATGGATGACGACGTTGACCGCCTCGGCGATCAGCGCACGGGGCGGGTTCACCGCCACTTCCAGAATCAGTTGCTCCAGGCGCAGCAACGCGCCTTGCGCGGAACCGGCATGAATGGTGGCGATGCCGCCGGGGTGGCCGGTGCCCCACACCTTGATGAGATCCAGCGCCTCGCCGCCACGCACTTCGCCCACGACGACGCGATCCGGGCGCAGGCGCATGGTGGCGCGCACCAGTTCGGTCATGGACACCACGCCGGCGCGCGTGCGCAGCGGCACGTGGTCGCGTGCGGCGCATTGCAGCTCCACCGTGTCTTCCAGCACCAGCACACGGTCGCCCGTGGCGGCGATTTCCGCGAGCAAGGCATTGGCAAGCGTGGTCTTGCCGGTACTGGTGCCGCCGGCAATCAGGATGTTCTGGCGTTGCCGCACCGCATCGCGCAGGAACTCAGCCTGTTCTACGCTCATCATCCCGTCGGCGATGTAGCGTTCCAGCGGAATCACGCCGACGGCGCGCTTACGCAGCGCGAAGGCCGGGCCTGGTGCGGCAGGCGGCAACACGCCCTCGAAACGCTCGCCGGTTTCCGGCAGCTCTGCCGTCAACAAGGGCTGGCTGCGATGCACTTCGGCGCCGACGTGCGCCGCCACCAACCGGATGATGCGTTCGCCCTCCTCCTCGGTCAGCTCCGCGCCCATCGGCGCGCGTCCGCTGGAGAGCCGATCCACCCACAGGCTGCGGTCGGGGTTGAGCATGATTTCCACCACGTCCGGGTCTTCCAGCGCTGCGGCAATCAGCGGCCCCATGGCCGTGCGCAGCATGCGGATACGTCGATCCAGGGACGTGATCGTCAGCGATTGCGGCACGGCGCTCATGAAGCACGCTCCTGAGCCTCGGCCAGTGCCGCCGCGTCATCCAGCCTGGCGGTATCCGGTTGCAATTCCTCGACCACGTCACGCACCAGGCTGCGACCGCGCAGTAGATGACGGCCGAGCTGCTCGACGAATTGCTCGAAGCGCGCCTTGCCCTGCGCGCGCGCCGCTTCCTGATGCGCCTCCGGTACCGGCGCGCTCACGGTCAGGTAATAACGCACGAACAGCGCCAGGGTTTCGATGGCGATGTTCTGGTCGCGCTCCAGCCGCTCGAACTGGCGCGTCAACCGATCCAGCCGCTTGGCGATGGCCGCTTCACGCTGATCGCCAGCATCCGGCGACAGCCAGGAGGCCAGCGCCGCCGCGACGATGCTGGATTTGGAGACGCCCTTCTTCGCCGCCAATTCGTCCAGGCGCTTGGCGTGTTCGTGGGCAATGAACAGGTTCAGGCGGTACTGGCTCATAGTTCGATCCCGTCGTGTTGGTCGAGAGAAGCCAGCCGCGCCGTGCGCTGCAGAGCGGGATCTAGCTGGCGAGGAAGTGGCAACGGCGCATCGTCGTCATCGAGCAGCGCCAGGTCATTGCTCGCCAAGCCTTCTTCAGGTCGGTATTCGGTGACCTCCGACAGTTCCGGTTGACGGCGCGGACCATCGTCATCGGCATTGCCCGTGTCCAGGACTTCTGTCGTGACAGGCGCAGCAGGGATCGCCGGCATCGCCAAGCCATGCCAATCATCCGGGCGTGACGGCGGCGCATCGGCGTAGCGCCCTTGCGCCAGCACGGGCGGTGGCAACACACGGCGCTTGAAATTAGCGTCGGCGTAATAGCGCAGCTTTTTGGCCTTGATCGGCGGCAGACTGCTGACCATCACCACCGCCTCGGTCGGCGGCAGCTGCATCACCTCACCAGGCGTGAGCAGTGGACGCGCAGTTTCCTGGCGCGACACCATCAGATGCCCCAGCCACGGCGCCAGCCGATGACCGGCGTAGTTGCGCTGCGCACGCAGCTCGGTCGCCGTGCCCAAAGTTTCGGAGATGCGCTTGGCGGTGCGCTCATCGTTGGTGGCGAACGTCACCCGTACATGGCAGTTGTCGAGGATGGAATGGTTCTGGCCATAGGCCTTGTCGATCTGATTGAGCGACTGTGCGATCAGGAAACTGCGGATGCCGTAGCCGGCCATGAACGCCAGCGCCGTCTCGAAAAAATCCAGCCGCCCCAGTGCGGGAAACTCGTCGAGCATCAGCAGCAGCTTGTGGCGACGCGCGATGCCGTCGCTACCATCCAATGATTCCGTCAAGCGCCTGCCGATCTGATTGAGGATCAAGCGCACCAGTGGCTTGGTGCGGCTGATATCCGAAGGCGGCACCACCAGATACAGGGAAACGGGCGATTCGGCGGCGATCAGGTCAGCGATGCGCCAGTCGCAGCGCGAGGTCACTTCGGCCACCGTAGGGTCGCGGTACAGGCCGAGAAAAGACATGGCCGTGGACAGCACGCCGGAGCGTTCGTTCTCGGACTTGTTGAGCACTTCCCGCGCGGCGGAGGCGACAACCGGGTGCGGCGCATCACCCAGATGGCAGGTGGTCATCATCCGATGCAACGTCAATTCGAACGGACATGCCGGATCGGAGAGGAAATTCGCCACGCCGCGCAGCGTCTTGTCCGTGCCTGCATAGAGCACGTGCAGAATGGCGCCAACCAGCAGCGCGTGCGAAGTCTTCTCCCAATGGTTGCGGCGTTCGAGTGCGCCTTCGGGATCGACGAGGATGTCGGCGATGTTCTGCACATCGCGCACCTCATGGACGCCGCGCCGCACTTCCAGCAGCGGGTTGTAGGCCGCTGATTTGGCATCGGTCGGATTGAACGGCAGGCAATGCGAAAAGCGTGAACGCCAGCCGGCGGTGATCTGCCAATTTTCGCCCTTGATGTCGTGTATGACGGCGGATGCCGGCCAGCTCAGCAAGGTCGGTACCACCAGGCCCACGCCCTTGCCCGAGCGCGTCGGCGCAAAGGTCAGGACGTGTTCCGGGCCTTCATGGCGCAGGTATTGCCCGCGGTATGCGCCGAGGAAAACCCCGGCCGGCTTGTCCAGCCCCGCCTTGCGGATGTCGGCCATTTGCGCCCAGCGAGCCGACCCGTAAGTCGTGACCAGCTTGGATTGGCGTGAACGCCACACCGACATGGCGATGGCCACGACGACAGCCAGCAGGCCACTACCACCGGCGATGGCACCACCGACGTCAAAGGTCTTGGGCGCATAGGCGCCATAGAAAAACCACCACTCGAACAACCGCCACGGGTAGTAGACCGGCGTATCGAAGGCGGCGAACCAGGGCGCGCCCAGGCGTAGCTGGTAGTCCAAAGCAGCGGCCGTCCATTGTGTGGCAGCCCACACGCCGGCGATCACGATGCCGGAAACCACGGCAATCTGCCCGAACAGCACGCCTTGACCTTGCATCCTGGCCTCCGTTCTCTCCTATACAACACGCGGCACAAAAGCGTGCCGTACAGGCGAGGATCGGGCTCAGGTCAATCGCTGGTCAAAGACTGTTATCGACAGAAAGGTCGAGAAAAAAGCAAGATTTCCAGTAACAGCACAGTACGGACAGTCATAGCCAGCAAGGGCACACTACGACGTAACGAGAGAAAAATGGAAATTTGTAGACGGGTCGAACGTAATCAACTGCATGGGATCAGACGCCAGCTCTTAAACAGTCGACACGTTTTTTACTCTCTGGCGTTTCGGTGTGACAGCAGACTGTCGATATCGCAATCAACAAGCATCGAATGGTTCTCTTCATGGCCCGAACTCCTCCAGGGAATCGGGATCGTCGTCCAATGTTGACCCAGTGTCTACCGGTGACTCGATAGTCCGTACGCGCTCAATGAAACGAGCCAGGGTTTCCGAAGGTTCCCTATCCAGGCGTAGGAGATAGGTTGTAAGCAGGGGCGAGCGAGCGGCCAGTGGCCGCGCGATGACGCCTTGTTCTCGGCTAGCCGCGATATATGTGGCGCCGGTCAGCGCCAGGGCGAAACCGGCTGAAACCAACGCCATCATCAGGTCGCAGGACGCGACCCGCTCGGCAACCAACGGTTCTGTGTCCACACGGCGCAGCACGCGCTCGACCTGCCTCGCATGGCCTTCGCACGCTTGCTGATCGCATAGCACCAGTGGGTAACGCAGCAGTTCTTCGAGCGGGATGCGCTTGTGGGCCAGCAAGGGATGCCTCGCGGGCACGGCCACCATCAGCGGATCACTCCAGACGGGCAAAGTCACGACGCCATCTCCGACTTCATCGGCGCAGGCAAAGCCCACGTCGTACAGGTCATCATGCAGCCCCTTGATCTGCTGTGCCAGAGGAACTTCAGTCAAGCGGATTTCGATTTCTGGTTCTTCCTGCCGGCACAAAGCCAGCAAAGCAGGTAGGCGCGATGGCGTAATGCCGTCTGACAGTGCGATGCGCAACTGACCATAAAAACCGTTGGCGGCCGCATCCACGCTGTCGCGCGCCTGCTGTAAAGCGGCAAAGACACGCGGCACATGATCCAGGAACAGCTTCCCCGCTCGAGTCAACCGCGTGCTGCGGGTGGTACGTGCGAACAGCACCACACTCAATTCTTCTTCCAGCTCCTTAATAGCCCGAGACAGCGGCGACTGCTCCATGTGCAACCGCTCAGCAGCACGGGCGAAATGGAGCTCCTCTGCTACAGCCAGAAAACAGCGTAAGTGGCGAATTTCCATTGCATGGCTCTATTAATTACCGTTGTAAACCAGTGTGCGTGAGATCCACAGAGCACAAACCCAGCCTGGTGATATTTAATTTCAGTGCGCTTGCATGCTGGATCAACTCATCGATGAAGACCCGCACACGGGCAGGCGGTGTGCGGCCCGAATACACGGCATGCAACGTGACTGGGGCAAGGCGCCATGTGGGTAATACCGGTATCAGTGATTCGCTGTTCGTCGTCGTGAGGGGCAGCGCTACGATGCCCGCGCCTTCGCATGCGAGACGGTAAGCCAGGTCCAGGTCATTGAGAACAAGGTGGCTTTGAGGTTTGACGACGAGCGGTTGCTCCGAGTGGTGAAAGGTCCAACTGGCGAGCTCTTTACATAGGTCGGCATACACACAATCATGTCGGGCCAACTCGCCGGGATGTTTAGGCATACCGCGTGTTTTTAGATATTGCTCGCTGGCATAGAGACCGAATTCGATTTGAGCAATATTGCGTAAGATCAGATCGCTGTTGCTCTGTGTTCCCCAGCGCAACGCGACATCAAAATCGCGATGCTGCTCCCATTGAAGGTCTTGGTGGCAGTCGTAGTGGATCTGTAAATCAGGCCAGGCACGCGCGAACTGCGGAATAAAGGCTGGCAATTGAATCGCGTCCAGCGTATCTGGAAGCAATACCTTGAGTGTGCCGCGTAGTTGCGCGGTATGCTCCAGTAATAGATCCTGAGCGTCGTGTGCCTGTTCGATGAGTTTATGGCAGTGTTCGTAATAGAGCTTGCCCGCCTCGGTCAACAGGATTCGCCGAGTGCTGCGCGACATAAGCTGCACGCCCAGGTGCTCCTCAAGCGAGCTCAGACGGCGTGATACTGTCGAGGCGCTCACCCCTATCAACTCGGCAGTGCAGGAAATGCTGCGTTGTTTGGCGACTAGTACAAAAACTGCAATATCGTTGAAATCAAAGTCGAGGCTTGGTCCCGTTCGGTCCATGACATTAGCTTTTTGGAGTTGATGACGGATCGGCGCAATGAAACTCCGCGTCGCCACTGTTTCTGCATTGACGGGTTAATCGGACTCAGGGTCCAATGCCGTGTCCGCCCCTCCCGCACCCAGCGCCTTGTACAAGGCAATGCCTCCTTGCAGTTGCGCCAGTTGGCTGAGGGCGAGCGCATCGCGTGTCTGGTTCAGGCTGCGCTGCGCCACCAGCACCGGCAAATAGGCACTCATCCCACGCGCATAGAGTCGGGTCGCCTGCCCCAGGGCCTGTTGGCTATCGGCCACAGCCTTCTGCAACGAGGCTTGCCGCTGGCGTTCGCTGGTCCATGCGGTCAAGGCGTCTTCCACGTCGCGCAACGCCGAACGCACGTCCCGCTCGTAGACGCGCCGCACGGCGTCGGCGTTGGCCTGCGCCGCGGTCACGCCTGCCTGCGCGCGGCCCGCGTCGTAGAGGGACTGGCTACCCTGCATCGCCGCCGACCACGCCAGGCTGGCGCCTGAGAACAGGTCGTGGATGACGCTGGCGGTGGTACCGAACCCCAGGGGAATGCGGAACGCGGGAAAGCGTGCGGCCTCGGCCACGCCAATCTGCGCGGTGGCGGCGGCCAGGCGTCGTTCGTCCGCACGCAGGTCGGGGCGTTGGCGAATAACTTCCGAAGGGAGTGACAGCGGCAAGTCGGCCGGCATGGGCAATGCCGGTGCGGACGTGGCGAGGTCGGCATGCCAATCCCCGGGAAAGCCGCCCGCCAGCACGCCGATGGCATGACTGAAACGGGCGATGTCCGCTTCCAGCAAAGGCGGTTGCGCCTCGGCCGTTTCGCGCTCAGCGCGGGCCTGGGTGACGTCGGCCAGCGTGCCCAAGCCGCCCCGGTGTGCCTGTTCGGCCAGGCGTTCGGCTTCGGCCAGCGTACGGATATTGTCTTGCGCAATGGCCAGACGCAATTGCGCGGCGCGCAGCCCGGCGTAGTCGGATACCAATTCGGCCACGAGACTCACTTGCAGCGCGCGATGGTCTTCGGCGAGCGCCTGGATGCCGGCGTCAGCGGCTTCGACCGCGCGGCGCGTGCCGCCAAACAAGTCCAGTTCCCAACTGGCATCGAATCCGAGGTGCCAGGTTCGTGCCCGCCCGCCGGGCTGCGCGCTGAGTGCCTTGCTACTGCGCACCGCCTCGCCGGCGGCGCCGACCGAGACTTCGGGCATGGCGGCTGATGCGATCTGCACGCGTTCGGCGCGTGCCTGGCGCAGGCGTGCCAAGGCAATATCTAGGTCCTGGTTATGTGTCAGGGTCTGATCGACCAGGCGGTCGAGCAACGGATCCTGGAAGGCGCGCCACCAGGTGCGCAGGCCATCGTGGTCGCCATCGGACATGGTGGCGTCGGCCTCGATCCAGTGCGCGGGCACATCCAGCGTCGGCGTGCGGTAGTCCGGGCCCACGGTGGTGCAGCCGGCCAGGACGGCCAACAGTGAGGCCAGCATTGCCTGCTGAAGGCGCGGCTGTGTGCAGGGGATGGGTGCATGCATGGCTTTGTCCTCACATCCAGCGGTGTAACAGCGAAATCAGTCGGCCCTGCGGTACCGGCGTGCCTGCCGAAGGCGTGACCTCAATGCTGCCGGTCATGCCGGCGGCCAGCACTAGCTCATGCGGGACATGCTCGAACTCGACGCGCACGGGAATGCGCTGCGCCAGTCGAACCCAACTGAAGCTGGGTTCCACGCTCGGCAGCCCCTGCGCGTCGGCTTGCTGGTTGCTGTCGGTGATGCCGCGCCCAATGCTGGCCACCCGCCCTGGCAACACTTGGTCGAAGCCCATCAGGCGGATTTGCGCCGCCGCGCCGGGCTTGATGCCGCGCAGTTTGGTTTCCTCGAAATACCCGGTGATCCAGAAGCTATGGGCGTCGATCAGGGCCAGGTTCGGCTGGCCCGCCACGGCGTAGTCGCCCTTGTTCAAGCGCAGGCGCGTGACGTAGCCATCGGTTGGCGCACGCAGTTCGGTGCGCGCCAGATCCAGCTTCGCCCTGTCCACGGTGACCCGCGCACCGCGCAGTTCGGCCTGGGCGATGGCCACGGCCTGATTCGCTCGCTGGATGTCCTCAGCGGGCACCAGGCTTTCCATGCCCCGGCGCCGCCGCGCCTCCTCGGTTTTCTGGCGCAGAGACACCTCGGCCGCCGCCAACTGCGCCTCGGCCTGGGCCAGCGCCAGCGCGAAGCTGGCATTGTCGATGCGATAGAGCACCTCGCCGCGCTTTACGTATTGATCGTCCGCCACCGAGACCTCGGCGACGGTGCCTGACACCTCGGGGGCGATACGCACGATCTGCGCGCTGACACGGCCATCGCGGGTCCAGGGGGCGATGACGTAGGCGCGCCACAGCGCGCTGACCAGGAACCCGGCGGCAACGACCACCGCGAGAGTGAGTCCTGCCCGCAGCAGGCGCTGGGCGGGAAAGGAGCGTTCAGACATAAAGCACCAACAGGGAAACAAGGCAAAGGGAGATGGCGAACTCGAACAGGCCTGGATGCCACACCCATCGCAGCACCCCGCTACGCGCGAGCACGAAGCGCAGGCCCAGATAGATCGGCAGCGTCAGGCAGGCGTAGGCAAAGAACGGCGGCAGGTAGATGCCGGCCAACGAGAACTCACTGAGCATGGATTTGGCCTCCAGAGGGGGACGGAACGTCGTTCTCATGGCGTTCCAGCAGCGCGGCGATATCGAGCAGTACGGCGGTCACGCGCCGCACGTCATCCATCGCGGCGCTGGATCGCGCCGGTAATCGCGCCAAGGAGGACGCCGCGCGGCGGGCATGGCGTGCGGCCCGCGCGGGTTCACCGGCCCGCTGGCGCATATGACGCAGGGTGCGCGCCGCCACGCGCGCCCACTCGGCATCCGGAGAGGCTTGGCGTAGCCACCGGCGAAGGCGCAGCACCTCCCGGCCCAGATGCAGGCTGGTCAGCGCCTGGGCGACGGCGCGATCCATCGCCTGCGGCTGCGTTCTGAGCAAGGCGCCGAGTTGCGCGATGCGATGCTGCTGGCGCCATTGCCAGGCCGACGCATCCGTCGGCTCGCCGCGCAAGGTGCCCAGCGCCGCGTCGCGGATGCGCTGGCGCAAGCGCGTGACGTCACGCGCTCCGTTGCGTGGCAGCACGATCCTGAAGCCCAGCAGCGTGAAACACGTCGCCAGGATCCAGGCCACGGCGCCATTGAGGAACAGCGCAAAGTCGTAGCGCATCGGGTTGTCCGCCGCCGCCAGCGTCGTGAACGCCACCAGATAGGCCACGCCCGCCAGGGCATAGCGCGGCATCGTGGTGGCATACACACCGGGCAGCCAGAACAGGCTCAGGATCACCAGCAGCAGCGGCAGGCCCGAGACGTGAGGCAGCACGATGAAGGTGCACAGGAAGGCCATCACCACGGCGGCCACCGTACCCTTGATGAATTCGACCGCACCCAGCGCGGGATTGGGCGCGGTGGACAGCAGCGCGCAGGCCGCCGCCAACCCCGCCAGCATCATGTTGCCTTCCGTCCAGCCGGTGGCGATCCAGAAGGCGCCGCCCATCACCACGGTCAACAAGGCGCGTACGCCGTTCTGGAGGGCTGCCGCGGTGTCGCGGTGGAACGGCACGGACACGCGCGCCGGCGTCGGCCTGGGTTGGTGGAAACGTTCGATGCCTTCGAGGGCTTGCAAGTAATCGTCGAGTTGCTCGACCAGGCGGTCGCCCGCGATCATCAGTGTGGCTTGCTCGGAGGCGTCGTCGAGCGAGGTGACCGTGAGCGCGTCCCTCAGCCGGGTGCGCAGGTCGGTCAAAAGCTGGATGGCATGTGCTCTTTCGGCCTGGCCGGGTTCCTGCCCTAGCGACTGGCCCACCTCCCGCCATACCTTTTCCCAGTCCGGTTGCAACGCGCTCAGTACAGCGAGGCTGGCGCTGTGTCCGTGCAGGGGCGGCGCACCGCCCACCAGAGCGGAAAACAGCGAGACCATGGTGTGCCGCACAGTGCCGGCACGATGGGCCAGGTCGGCGGATTCGGCCTTGCCCAGCGCCAGCAGATCGTCCACGCCGTAGACCTCGGTGATGAGGGAGCGCCGTCCGGCATCGAGCGGCTTGGCATCGGGTCCGCCGCTTCCTTGAATGGCCTGGTGATGCGTCGCAAGCATGCCCGCCGTGGCGGCCGCAAGGCGGTCGAGCAGCGAGGCCAGGCGGCTGTGCACGCTGCGGCTGCTGAAAAGGGCCGAGACCAGCGCCAGGCAGACCACGCCGATCATCACGGACGCCCCGCGTCCCATTACTTGGTCGAAGGTGCGTTCCGGATGCTGCATGGCGCCGTAGGCCGCCAGGCCCACGGTATAGCCTGCCAGCGTGGCGCCATAGGCCCGGAAATGACGCAGCAGGGTCATGCTTACCACGCACGCCCCCAGCCACAGGCCGAAACCGAGCAGGAACAACCAGGGCATCTGGCCGAAGGCGCTCATCAGCACGAAGGCCGCCAGCATGCCGACCAGCGTACCCAGCACTCGCCACACTCCCTTGCCGACCACGCCGCCCTGGACGGGGTTGATGACCAGCAGCACGCTGGAAGCCGCTGCATAGGGACCGTGCAGTTCCAGCAGATACGCCACCACCAAGGCCAGACACGCGGCCAGGATCGACCGCATCACATAGGTCGCGCGTGGGGTGCTCAGGTCGAGATAAGGCAGGCCACGCGCCAACCGCTCCCGCAACCGGGATAGGCGTAAGGAGACGCCTGAATCCGTGTCAGGCACGTTCGCCAAATGCACGATGCAACCCTTCTACAGTGATCAATACGCATCACTGTAGGCAGGGTCGATCATTACGAAAAGTGAATTTATTGCATTCAGATGACTGCGTAAAACGCATTCATAGAGCCAGTCACCTAGTTAGGGCTTGGCGCGCATTGCCGCTTGCGCTTGGCTCTCATTGCAGAGCGTATGGATGGTCTGTCGCAGCCATTGATGGGCCGGGTCGCCCTCCAGACGCGGGTGCCAGGCTTGTGTCAGCAGCACGGTTTCCAGCGGTGTCGGCAAATCGAACACGCGCATACGCAGGCCCGCGGACAGCGCGGTAGTGGCCAGATGCTGGGGCAAGGGCAACAGCAGATCCGAATCTTGCAATGCGAACAGTGCCGTGTACGGATTGGGCAGTACCAAGGCGACGTGTCGACGCAGCCCCTGCGCCTCCAGCGCGGCATCGACTGGCCCGACGGCCTTGCCACGCCGCGACACGTTGATGTGCTCCCAGCGCGTGAGGCGCTCGGGCGTGATTTCTTCGTCGAAGATCGGATGGTTGGCGCGCGCGACGCCCACGAACGTCGTGGTGAACAGGGACTGCACGCGAATCTCCGGCCCCAGCTTGCGCGAGGCGCTGATGAACAGGTCGATGCGACCGCTGCGCAGCGCCTCATCGTCCACGTCGTCTTCCTCTGGCGAAAAACGCAGCATCGCTCGAGGCATCTCACGCGCCATCGCATCCAGGAGATGGCCCAGATGGATGCTCACGAACTCATCGGTGGCGCGGACGTTGAAACGCCGATCCAGCGATTTCAGGTCGATCTCAGCATCGGAGGCGAACACCTGCGAGGCCTGTTCGACCGCCAGCCGCACCTGCTCACGCAGCGCCAGCGCCCTGGGCGTGGGCACGAGCTTGCGGCCAACCTGGACGAACACCGGATCGCCCAGCGCCTCTCGGATACGGCTCAAGGTGCGACTCATCGCCGGCGCGCTGAGATGCATGCGGCGTGCGGCGCCGATGACGCTGCCCTCGTCGAGCAGCGCATCCAGCGCCAGCAGGAGATTGAGATCAGGACGCGACATGGCTGGCCCTCCTATGATTTACCTTCATGCAATCATAGGCTCTTTCGTATAGCGAACGAAGCATTCAACGGCAAGCCTGCATTCAGTCCATCATCAACTAATGAATGCGCACCAGCGCGGCAAAAAGCATCACAGACTGATTGCCGCGATTCCGATCAGCACGACGACCGCACCCACGATGCGGCGCGCGAGATGGTCCTCACGAAAGAGTAGATACGCGAAGAGGGAACCGATGATGATGGACGACTCGCGCAAGGGGGCGACAAGCGCAAGAGGCGCCGCCTGCATGGCGTTCAACACCAGGATGTAGGCCAGTGGGGAGAAGATGGCCACGATGAGAATAGGCGCGGCATTGGCACGAAGTGCTGCGGGGATGTGCCGTCGCTGCCGCAGTGCGCCTGGTGTCAGGGTCAGGCCTTGCAGCAGAAGCGTTCCCGCGTAGTAGCCCACTGGCGCCACATGCAGCGACGTGACCGCGTAGCTGTCCCAGACGGTATAGCTGGCGATGGTGGCACCTGTGGCGGCCCCCCAAAGCATGCCCTGGAGCGGGCGGCGACTGCCGCTTCGGAACGGGTTGCCTGCGACGACAAGCACGCCTGAGACAACCAGGAGTGCTCCGAACAACGCGACGAAATTTAGCCACTCGCCCAGAACAAGAATCGCGAACAGCATCGTCAGCACCGGCCCCGTGCCACGAGCGATCGGATAAACCACCCCAAGGTCGGCGCGATCGTAGCCAGCCTGCAAGGTCAGCGAGTACGCGATGTGCAATGCCGCCGAAACAACCGCTGCCACCGCCAACTGCCCATCCATCGTCTGCTGCCCTTGCACCATGAGACCGACCGCGATAGGGATCCACAACAGCGTCGAAGCGCAGCTGTAGGCCCAGACGAACAGCAAGGTGTTGCCTCGTTTGTACTTCGAGGCCAGGTTCCACACCGCATGCGCTACCGCTGCGGCAAGGACCATGGCAATGGTGTCGGGCTGCATCAGGGCATCAGGAAATGTCAGGCAGATCAATGCCTGCCCGCTCCGCCAAGCGGCTGCGATCTGGATCGCGCAGCGCAAGGGTGGCGACCAGCGCATCAAGAACGACGAGTTGCGCCAGCCGACTTCCCGCAGCGGCCATCTGTGCCGGTAGCGGCGCGCCGCCGACGACAAGTGCGACGTCCGCGAGGGTTGCTAAAGGCGTGTCGTACTGGTTGGTGATGGCAATCAGCGAGGCGCCGGCCGATGACGCTGCATCGGCGACGGCAAGCGTGGATGACGTGCGGCCAGTCGAACTGACGGCGATGACGACGTCCTCGGCGCCCAGGAGCCGTGCTGCAATCATGGCCGACAAGTGATCCGGGATGCTCACGGTCATCACGCCGACCGCGCGCAGACGGAAGACCGCATCGGCAGCAACCGTCGAGGAAGGACCGGCACCGAACGCAAAGACCTGCCGCGCGTCCTGTATCAAACCGACGGCCTTATCAAGCGAAGAGAGTTCGATGGCCCCGCCCAGCGCAGTCAATGCATCGGTGCCGGCACGGATGGAGGTTTCCAGCACGGAGGCCGACGTCGCATCCGCGCTGAGCACTTCGGGCGGAGCGAAGAACCGGGCTGTGCCGCGAGCACGGGCAATTTCGATCTTCAGTTCGGGAAAGCCGCTGAACCCAAGCGCACGCGCCGCGCGGATCACCGTAGGCGGCGAAACACCGGCCCGGACAGCAACCTGGACGGTCGTGCTGGTCCCAACAAACAAAGGATCGCTGAGCAGCAGATCGACAACCTTAGCCTCGCTCGCGGCGAGGTCGCCGCTTCGTGCTTGAATACTGCCGATCCATTGCCGCAATCGTTGCTCGGCCTCTGTAATTAAATTACCAACATCCTTATGCATATGTAATATATTACATTCACCGTACGAGGGACACAACCTGCCCTTGGATAGATGCCCTTAAAGGAATCCACTTTCATGGCCACTAAAATCATCCCTGTTGTCGCAGTCGTGGGGCCCGGCGCGATCGGCACCACGGTCGCGGCGATGCTGCATGAGGTCGGCCGCACACCCTTGCTGTGTGGACGGACTCCCCGCGATCACCTGACGCTGCTGGAAGATGGCCGTCCCATGACTGTCCCCGGCCCGGTTCGGACGAGCCAGAAGCAGATCACACACGCGGCTGATCTTGTGTTTCTGGCAGTCAAGACCACGCAGATCGATGCGGCAGCAGAATGGCTCTCGGCGCTGGTCGGCCCGCAAACCGTCGTGTGCGTCTTGCAGAACGGGATCGAACAGATTGAGATGGTGCGCCCGCACGCGCCAGGCGGGCACATCGTCCCCGCTGTCGTGTGGTTTCCTGCGCAGACGCAATCCGATGGCTCGGTCCGCCTGCGCGGCGAGGCGCGCCTGACTCTGCCAGACACGGCTGCCGCGCGTGTCGTGGCCCAGGCACTGCAAGGCACGCGGTGCGCCGCGGACTTGGCCGAAAACTTCAGTTCCCTGGCCTGGCGCAAGCTGTTGCAGAACGCGGTAGCAGGCCTCATGGCACTCACACATCGTCGTTCGGGCATGTTCAGCCGCGCTGACATCGCCGGGCTGGCGCTGGCCTATTTGCGGGAATGCCTGGCCGTGGCAAACGCAGAGGGCATTGAACTCGGTGTGGAAGTGCCGCAAGAGATCCTCGGCAAATTCCAGTCGGCCCCTGCGGACATGGGCACCTCCATCCTCACGGATCGGGAAACTGGCCGACCACTGGAATGGGATATCCGCAACGGCATCATCGCGCGTCGCGGCCGGGCTCACGGTGTTCCGACGCCGATCAGCGACATCCTGGTGCCGCTGCTCGCGGCTGCGAGCGACGGTCCAGGCTGACGTTACGGCATATGCTCTCACTATCGCTTATTTTCCTCTTCGCACTTGGCGCAGGCGTCCTCAGCGGTATGATTTGCACAGGCTCGTCACTGATCATGCTGCCCGTCCTTGTGAGCTTGTACGGGCGACGGAGCGCTGTGCCCATCATGGCGATCGCCTCTCTGTTCGGCAATATCGGATGAGCGATCGCTTGGTGGCACGAATTTCGTTGGCGACGGGTGCTTGCTACTCGCTGACCGGTGTTCCAGCAGCAGTGTTAGGCGCCCCCCAACGCTGCTGACGATTCCACCCGCCATCGTGGACGTATTCCTAGCCGCCTTCTTCCTCGCGATGATCCCGCTACGCCCCATCATCAGGCGCGCTCATGTCCACCTGCGCATCTGGCATATGAGCCCTCGCTGGGGCGCTGGTCGGATTTCTTACCGGATTAGTATTGTCCACCGGACCGCTCAGCGCGCCGGTCTTCTCTGGTTACGGCATGAGCAGTGGCGCATTCCTCGGATCGGAGGCGGCAAGCGCAATCCTTCTATACGCGGGCAAGCTCGGCACCTTCGACGCATCCGGCGCGCTCACTCCCCCTGTTGTATTGCGAGGACTCACCATCGGCATTGCGTTGCTCGCTGGTTCGATGATCGCGAAGCGTCTCCTCAGGCGGCTCCAAGCGCATACCTTCGAGCTTCTCATGAATGCATGCCGTTTCAACCAACAGTTGGCCCACGCTGCCGTCCAATCTCCCACGACACGCCGCCACCGCGCACCATCGCGGCAAGCTGCTGCCCCAGCCTCTGCTCGATCACCGGACGCCACGGAACCAAGCTGAATCCCATTCCGTCATCGAGCATCGCGTAGCGCCCGCTGGCGAGCATGACGGAGCGTTGATAGATGCCGGCCACGCGCTGCCCGTCAGTCACCGGGCGATGCTCCAAGCCAGTGTCGGCGGCAATGTCCTTGGCGACTTGCGTCAGTTCCCGATTGCGCAGGGTTCCCAGCAAGTTGCGGGCGAGAATCACGCGCTGCCCGCGCTGCTCGGCCAGCCCCTGTTCGGCCAGGAAATCGGCGCGCTGCTGCATCGCCTGCTTCACTTCGCCGCCAAAGCCCAGCTCGCCCAGGCCCGAGCCACCGCCGATCAACTGCTGGTCGAGCCAGGTGGCACCAATCACGCGCGCCTGCCTCTCGATGGACAGGTGCGATTTCAGTTCCACGGCCACGCCGCCCAGGCGCTGCGCATCGTACTGGCGGCCACGCTCGGCCAGGTCGTCGGGCACCTTCCATAGTCCTTCGGTCACGCGCGCGACGATGCCGGCCCGGCGTAACGCTTCCAGCCGCCGGACATGGGCGGCGACAACCTCCTGCGGGTCGCGTCCGGGCTTGGCCCGGCCCTGTTCGATGGCCAGGTGGTGATCGGCGCGGTACAGGCCATCACTCGCCAGCGCGGCGATGTTCTTGTCGGCGGCGCGCACGTCGGCCGAACCCTTCACCTCCACCACCGCGCCCGTGGGATAGTTCGCCAGCTCGTCACGGGCGTTCAGTGCGACGTAGTGGGCCTTGCCATCTGTGCCGTCGATGACCAGATAGCCTCGGTCGCGCAGTTCGTCGGCCAGCCCCTTGGCAGCCACGCGGCCGATGATGGTGCGGCCGTCGTCGCCCGGCTCGAACACCGCTAACTCGCGCTGCTGGCCGCGCATGGCCCGTTGCATGGTGCGGATGATGTCGCCACGCTCACCCAGGGCGCGCAAGGTCTTCTCGGCATCGGCATGTATGACCCAGGAGCCGGGCTGCGCCTCGTCGGTCAAGCCCAGGCGCTGCAAGCGTTGCAGGCGGCCGATCAGCAGCAGGCGCTGGCGTAGCAGTCGAGGTTCGTTGAAGCGCTCGACCTGCACCCGGCCGTCCTCGCCGACCTCACGTTGCAACGTGCGATCCAGGCTCGTCCACCGTTCCTGATCCATCTCGCGCCCCAAGGCCTGCTGAATCTCCAGCTCGGTGCGCGGCCCCAGCCATTCGGTCGCCAGTTCGGCGGCGCGATGGCGGAAGCCGTGGGCGATGTAGTCGCCCGCGATGATGAGGTCTTTGCCGGTGTCGTCGCGCCCGCGCACGATCAGGTGGGTGTGCGGATTGTCGGTGTTCCAGTGATCCACCGCCACCCAATCCAGCCGCGTGCCCAGGTCGGCTTCCATGCGGTTCACCAGATGCCGGGTGTAGGTGCGCAGGTCGTCCAGTTCCGCGCCGTCTTCCGGGGAAACGATGCAGCGAAAATGGTGCCGGTCGTCGGCGCAGCGTTCCTTGAAGGCGTCCAGCTCAGCTTCGTCGGCCTGTGGCCCGTAGGCCCGGCCGGGTTCGCCATCGCGGCCTGCGCCGTCGCGCTCGACGTAGCGCAGGTGCTTGGCGAGCGATTGCGGGCTGGCCCCCTGGTGATTGACCAGCAGCGTCTTGATGGTCACGCGCCGCGACATGGGCGTTAGCTTCGCCCCGGCGAAGCGCGCTGCCGTGTGGCCACGCCCCAGGCGCGAGCCGGGGCGCTGGCCGGTGCCACGCGCCGATACCGGACGGCGCACCGTGGACTTGCCGCCGCTGGCCTTGCCAGCCTGCTTAAGCACCTTGGAAACGAAGCTCTGGCCCTGGCCTTTGCTCCGGTCCTTCAAGGCGCTGGGGCGCACGCGGAAATCGTCGTCGCGGCGGTCGGTCATGGCTGCGGTCCCTGCAAGCTATGGCGTGTCCGGTCGTGCGGAGCACGCGGACATGCCTGCATTGGCGCGGGCCTCGCACCCCACGCGGCACGGCGGCGAAGCCGCTCCGTGCCGCGCCACCCCCACGTGCAGACTGGCTTTCGACGCGGCCCGGTGCCGCGTCCTTTTGTCTTGCCTTCCGCCTTTGCCTGTCGCTGGTGCTCCAGGCGTCGGCGGCCCGGCGGCGCTGCGCTGCTTGCAGCCAGCCCGCCGGCGAACGCGCAGATGGGCATGCCGATGGCCGTAGACCGGGCGCGTTCGAGGCAAGACGCCTGCACGTTGGACGGCTACGCCGGAGACAGCGCGACGTGCGGTGCAGATGCACTCGCACTGCACACGCGACGACATGCGGAAAGCCACTGGATCGACATGCCCGATGGCACGATGAGATGCACGACAACGTGCAGCGAATCGGCGGCCATCATGGGCGTGTCTCCAGCCAGACCGGATGCGCGACGCCGATCACGGCGGATGCACTGACCGGCCCAAAATAGCGGCTGTCGAACGATGCCGGATTGGTCGCGCTCAACAAGAACAGTTCGCCAGGCCCAAGGTGGCGGCATTGCGGCCAAAATGACAGCGGCCGGCCCAGTCGGTCGGCAGGCAGCACGGTGGCCGAAGGCACGCCGTCGATGCGTACCTGCCCGGCAACGATGCAGACGTGTTGCGGGGCGACCGCCCCCACACGTTTGAGCAGCGGAATGCGCGTCGGCAGGTAGCCGCGCTGCGCTGCGAGCGCGGCAGCGTCGGCGGGCAATCGGGTCAGGACGATGCTGCCCACGGACAAGGGACGCGGTAGCGAGGCGACCCGATGGTCGACCGGCTGCACGCGATACCAACCGACCGGAACGCTGTCGGATGGGTTGTAGATCAGGCGTGGCGGCGGCTGCACGAACGCCGCCCAGGCCAGCGCAGCAAGGCCGACAGCGGCGAAGCCCGCCAGCACGATGCGAGCGCGCAGGCGCGAGAGAGGATGCGACGCGGTTTCGGGTGCGCGCGCGGTGGCGGCGTCAGCGGTCATGGCAGCATCCTCCCAGCCAGCCAGGCGGCATGCCGTTCGGTGGTGTATTCGGGTAGCGGCAGGCGGGCCGCCAGACGGTTGCCCAGCGTGCGCCAGTACGCGGGCGACACGTCGATGGTGGCGATACCCAATGCCTCAATGCGGTCGATACGTTCCAGCACGGCGCGCACGTTGGCGTCACCCTCGGCGTGCAGCAGCAGACGCGCACCAGGCTGTACGCCAGGAATGCGCTGCACGTCGTCCAGCGGCGTGCCGGCCTGCATCACCATGAGCTGCCAGCGGATCGTGCCGTAGTCGTTGGCGTGCCAGCGGATGCGGCAGAACGTCGCGCCAGGCAGGAACACCGCGCAGCGCCGCCAGCGGTCGAGCAGGAGCGTGCGCGCCGGTACGCCAAAACGCAGATAGAGCTTGAAGCGCGGCTCGATGTAGGCGAGCGACACGCGGGTCAGCGGCACGCTGCCGGCCTGGCCAGCGAGTGTCGAAGGCGAAGGCGCTGGCGTGGTCGATGTGGGATCCGTAGCCGTGTTCGCGGCGGGTGCAGCGGTTACGTTCATGGCGTGGTCTCCGTGCGGTTGTCGGGGAACTCTCGTTCCAGCAGGCCGCGCAGCAGGTCGGCCACGGTCACGCCCCGCGTGAAGGCCGACACCTTGACGCGCGCGCGCAGCGCGGGCGTCACGTCGAGCGTCAGGCGTGCGGTGTAGAGGTCGCCTTTGTTGAGCGCATCGGCATCGCCCTGGCGAATCCACGCCTCGGCGTGCGGATTCGCAGGCGGGCGCGCACCGATGCCGACACGCTTTGCCCTGCGCTTGCTGTTCGGTGGCAGCTTCGCTGTCATGTCGGCCACCGCAGCAGTTCGTCCACCAGTGCGTTGATCTCGCGTGCGGCGGCGCTGTCGGGCGCCGTCTCGCGTGCAAGCCGGCCAGCGGCCACGCTGTCTGCGAAGACGATCCTTTGCCGAACCTCCGCACGCAGCGCCGGCAGCGGTTGTTCGGCCAGCGACTGCCGTGCCTCCCGACCGATCACCGTGGTGCTGACGCGCCGGTTGATGACAAAGGCCGCTGCTAGCTGCGGCCGGAACACCTGCGCTTCACGGATCAGTGCCACCATTTCGGCGCTGGCCCACAGGTCATACGGGCTGGGCTGGACCGGGATCAGCACCTGCTCGGCTGCCAGCAGCGCGGAGCGCGCCAAGGCGGCAATCCTGGGTGGGCCATCAATGACGACATGATCGGCCCTCCTGGCGAGTTCTGGCGCTTCCTGATGCAGGGTTTCCCTTGCCAGCCCCACGGCGCTGAACAGCCGGGGCAAGCCCTGCTGGCTTCTGCGCTGCGTCCAGTCCAGCGAAGAGCCCTGCGGGTCGGCATCCAGCAGGATAACCGACTGCCCACGCATCGCCAGTTCGCCCGCGATGTGGGTGGCGAGCGTCGTCTTGCCGACGCCGCCTTTCTGGTTGAGCAAGGCGACGATCATGGCGCAGCCCTCCGATCTGGAAAGCCGGCGCGGTTTTGCCTTGCCGAATGGGGTTGGTGTTGGGGCTGGTCTTGCCTTCGGATTGGCGGCGCTTTTTGCCTTTCGCCAGTTGTCCACCGCAACGGCGCTTCTCTACTAAAAGTTAGAGAATTTAAGTTAGGTATGTTAGAGGGCGCGCAAACCCGCGCCGTTATTGGCTTTCCGGCGTTTTCGTACTCCTGATAGCACGATAGTCGTACTCCCGATAGCACGATACCCCTTACTCCTGATAGCACGACACTATTCACAGCTTGTCCACCAGTTATCCCCGTGCCGTGGACGGCACGGGCCGGAAGGTCAGCAATTCCACGTCGTCCTCGGGAATCCGCACGATGCCCAGCTCGTACCCTGGCAGGGATTGCCGGGCGACCAGGGCACGCAAGTCGTAGGCAAAATCCGAGAATCGCGTGCTGCTGCCCGATTTCTGGTGCAGGTAACGGAAGTCGAACTGCCAGCCGTATTCCTGCCTGCCGCCGTGCTTGCGCACCAGGCGGTACAGCCAGCGTTCGATGCCGCCCGTGAGCCGGAAATACGCCGGGTCGATGGTCAGTACCAGGGCAGCATCGAGCACGCCCGCGTAGAACCAGTCCGGCAGGATCAGTTCGATGCCCAATGGCGTGCCGCTGGCGTCGGCCAGTTCCTTCCACTCGTTGATCCACGAGAAACGGTGCAAGCGCCTTCCGGTCGTCTCGCGGATGGATGTGGCCACCGTGGTCGATTGCAGTCGGTCGAGTGCCGCCTTGAGTCGCTGGTAGTCGCGTGAGCCGGTGCCGCGCCCGATGAAGCGCAGGATCTCGTAAGGCGTGGCGTGCATCAGCCGCGACGGCCGCAGGCCCGCGTCCTTCGCTTCCACGATCTGGCTGGCGGCCCAGATCAGGATGTCGGCATCCCAGATGGTGGCAATGCCATGCTCCTGCGTGCCTTCCACGCGAATCGTCACGTTTCCCGCCCGGAAGTCGATGGGTTTGACCCGCTTGGATTTCGCCAGCGAGAAGAACGGATAGGCCATCAAGTCCTGGCTGTCGCGCGGCGCCATGTCGCCCGGCAAGGCGCGGAACAGGTCGAGCTGTTCGCGCTCCCGCATCGGCGGCTGCCAGGACAGCAGCGCGGAACTGGACATGACGGCGGCTACCCGTGAACCTGCGATCAGCGGCGGTCACGGTAGTCACCCGCATGACGCTCGGCGTACTCCGGGTCGGAGGTGGCATCGAAGCTGCGCGCATCGGCCCAGGCATCCAGGTCGGCCACGGCGTACATGACGCGCCGGCCGAACTTGCGGAACTTCGGCCCGCCGCCGATCACGCGCTGTTTCTCCAGCGTGCGGGGCGACAGCCGCAGGTAGTCGGCGGCTTCGTCGTTGGTCAGGTAGCGTTGAGGCTGCGCGGGCGCAGCGACAACAGCGGAAGGAGCGGTTACAGAGGGCCGCAAGGGAGCGGGTCGCATGGGATTTACCTCCATCAAGCCCGGCCACACCACGCGACCGGATGGAGGCACTTTCGAGAAATTCAGGCTTCCTGCTAAGGGACGAATTGCAGGGGCTGCAAAACGTCCCCCCTCACTACGATGCAACTGGCGCAAGCTGCGCCAGGCTGCGATAGCCGCCGCGCATCAGCGCCTCGCCGCGACGCACCAGCCGCCGCACGCGGGCACGCAAGGCGCTGTCGGCGTGCCAGTCGGCGGCCACGGCATCCACGCCGAACAACCCTTCGGCCACCTCACGCAAAGACGCGCCCGCCAGGGTCGCGTCGAGCGCTTGGAGCGTGTGCAGTTCCTGCACCGCCGCGAGCGTGGGCCGGGAACGGGCCGCTGCCGCAGGCACGGCATCCGGCAGCGCCGCCAGCTTATCCAACTCGGCCACCAGTGCCTGATAGCGCGCGCAAGGTGTGGCGCAGGCGCGGGTGGCGTAGAGGTAAGCCATGCCGTCTTCCAGGCCCGGCGCCAGCGCGAGCCGCAGGCAGCAGCCGGGCCAGCGTGACACCAGCACCAGGCGCTCGCCGTCGTGGATCAGGTGCTTGCGGCCGGGGAGGCGCCAGAACTCGAAGGCGTAGGCTTCGGGCGGCGGGTCGGCATCGGGATAAAGCTGCACCACGCTGCCGTGATCGGGGAACCAGGCCGGATGCGCGTCGCGCGCGTCCAGGGCCGGGTCTTCCAGCAGGCGCAGGCCCCAGGCGTGCGCTGCATCCGGGCGGCGGCGACGGCGCAGCCAGTCGAGCCGGTAGTTGGGATCGCGGCGCAGGTACTCCCAGGCCAAGGCCGGGCCATCAAGGTGCAGCGTGTAGAGATACGCGGCGGTCGGATACCAATGTTCTCGATGTACGGCACTCGGGCCAGCCATGACGCAACCTCCTGTCAGTCAGCAGGAACGTCGCTGCGGCTTTCGGCGTGCGGGAGCCACCGTTTCAACATCAAAACGTCATCGTGATCGGGTTAAGCTGAAACTGCGGGTATCAAGTCCGATTGGCTCCGGTGCATTGCGAAAATCGTCTGAATGCGACGGCTGCGCCGCCTGGAATTGACGGTCAGCAGCCGATACCGTGCCGCAGCCCGGGCCAAAGACCATGACTGTTTATAGCAGGCTTGCACCGCTTCGGTGCAAGAGTGTGGATTCAGACCAGATGGGTCTTGAGTGAGACGGAAATAGTCACAATGCGCTGCGCTTGGCCTCGCCGCGCGGGCCTGCATCAGTCCGGTGTCGAACCGTCTTCCTGAGCCAGTCGAACGTACTCCGACAGCGGCCGCGTCGCCTGAAAGTAGCAATCGCGCATCACGGGCTGCTTGCGCGGCCCGACGATGCCGGCCAGGTCGGACAGCTTGACCGTGCCCAGCGCCGGCATCCCGATGCCGAGGTCAATCAATCCATAGCAGGTGTCGCCATCCGCAGGATCGAGCGACGCCAGCAGCCAGGTCGCGTGCGCATCCGGCGTGAACAGCCGCACCACAGGCAATGGGTCGATGACTTGGCCGGCAGCGCGGGCCTGGCCGTTGGCCAGCAAGCGCGTGCGCTCGTCGGCGGTGATGAGCGGCTTCATGGCTGCACTCCCACGGATGCGCAAAACCGCCAAGACGCTTTCCGGCCTTCCCACGAAAGCACACAAGCGCATGACCACGCATGCACAGAAGTGTAAAGGCACGAAGGCGTATGTGCGGAAGTCAGGAAAGACACGATTCAAGCTCTCCGGTTTGGAGGAAACCCGCCGATACGGAGTTCCGTAAAGGCACAAACGCATCAAAATGAATACTATAGATTGTAGCCCTATAGGGCGCAACGAGTTGTCATTCTGGATTTTGGGGAGAGTCCAGAATGACAACGCGCAAGCCATCGTTGCCCGATGCACTGCGGCGGATCAGGAAGGCGCGTGGCCTGAGCCAAGAGGCGTTCTCAGATGTGTCCAGCCGCACCTACCTCAGCTCTCTGGAGCGAGGACTGAAAAGCCCAACATTGAATAAAATAGAAGATCTATGTGCCTTGCTGAATGTTCATCCACTTACGTTGCTAGTCCTGACGTATGCAGGTAGTGATCACCAAAACGCTCGAGAACTAATGGATCATGTTGCCCAGGAAATCTCATCATTCTCCGAAGCTTCGAAAAACTAACTGGAGGTGAGTCATGTTCAAAATTACTGGACTGGATAAACTCCAGAAGAATCTGAAAGATGCGCAGCGCGCCTTGAGCGAGTTAGACGGCGAACTGGGGGTCGTAAACTTTGATCCAAATGATCCCGCCAGCATTGAGGCTGCAATTCAGTCGGTCAATCGAATGATCGACGAGCGCGTAGGAGAATATTCTGCAAACCCTATTGTCGGGCCTCTTGCAGATCAAATGAAGGAAAAGTATCGAGAGAGCATCCTTCAAAAAGCGGCCGAAGCCAGATTGAAGCCGGGTGAGGATGAGTAATGGCTCAAGACATATTCTCGGAAATAAATAATGCAGTCCTAGATTTGCAGGCGTCGCAGCTTCAAACCTACGAAAGACCTCTCAAGAAAATTGCTCAACTGCTACGACATCCTGACCTTGAGCCGTACAACGCCAAGCTCACGGAAGGCCTCGACGTAGAAGCGTTCATCGCTGAAAGCGAAAAAACCGGGGGCAGCATGGTTGGGAGCGCCCGGCTTGTTTGGCCAGATGAGCCCAGACAGGTGTTGGGGTTGACGTTGCTTTTGATTGAGAAGCTGGCGGCAGACCCTAGTTATGCTACCGACTTCGGGCACCATTTTTTCTATTCTGGCAAGAAGATCATTGCTGGAATCCACGCACTTACTGGCCAGCTAATCATTCCATTTGTGCGCGATTACAAGAATTATATCCAGGCCAAGGGAAACACAGAGACCATGTTAAAAGCTCAGTTTTCGCGCAAGGTATTTATTGTGCATGGCCACGATGATGGCGCTCGTGAAACAGTGGCGCGATTTCTTGAGCGCATTGGACTTGAAGCCATCATCTTGCACGAACAGGCTAACCAAGGACGAACAATTATCGAAAAAGTAGTTGCTCACAGTGACGTTGGTTTCGCAGTAGTCCTGCTTACACCTGACGATGAGGGCTGCGTAAAAGGAGGAACGCCTGAACCCAGGGCACGACAAAATGTGCTTTTGGAGTTGGGATATTTTATTGGTCGCCTGGGCAGAGAAAAGGTATGTGCTCTCAAGCGCGGCGCAGTGGAGATTCCAAGCGATTTTGCCGGTGTTGTTTGGGAGACGATGGATAGCGGCGGAGGCTGGAAACAGGCGCTTGCGCGTGAGCTTGAAGCTGCTGGTCATAGCATCGACTGGAATAAGGTCATGCGTGCATAGATCTGTGCCCCGCCACTATGGGCGGGGCGCGGCGGCCGTCAGGCCGCCCTGGGCTTGCTGCGCGACCAGATCAGGTCGTGCGTGCCGTTCTCGCCTTCGATCAGGCGGGCATAGACCGTCGCCGGGAACGAAGGATCGTCGATGGCCACCGACAGGTAATCCCGCCCGGCCTCGGTGGTTTTCTTCCACGCTGCGCCGAAGTCGTGGCCTGCCGCTTGGAGGCGGAAGTCGGGGGCGCTCTCGGTATTGCCCTTGTCGTTGGGAACCAGCTTGACCTTGACGTTGAGCGTTAGGGTGCGCAGCGTGCCGGTGTAGCCGTCTTTGTCTGCGGTGAAGGTGCCGATGTTAGCCATGATGTTTTCTCCTTTCGGGTGAATCAAGGTCGCGTCAGTGCGTCCTTGTTGTGATCCGCCCGGCGGGGGATGGGCGGGCCGCACCGCGCAGCGGTCGCAACACCGTGGAGAACCTGGAAGCGTACACAATTTGGCCCGCGAGGAATGCGCGCAGCGCAGGGGAAATTGTTTGCGCTGCAAGGTTGCGGCCATGAAGCCCAAGGCGCAGCCGCGCCACCGCCAGGATTCACGACAAGGACAAGGACGTACAGGCCGACCGCTCCCGAATGGAGACATGGCCGACTCGGCATCCCCGCGCGACGGCTTCACCGACTTGCGCTCTGACACGAGCCAGGTCAATGCGCCGACGACAAGGCCAGAGCGCCCCCCTGCCACCGCTCGCGGCACATGCTTGAGGCGTGGCGTGGAATCCCCATAGCAAGGCCGGGCGACGTGTCCGTGAACCGTCCTTCGTGACGAACAGGCAACGAACCGCCAGCGTCGGACACGAGACGCTTTTGCACAACCTGCTGCGGCAAGCCGGGGCGTAGCCCCACCAGCCCTGCCCAATGCGGCGAGGCCCTTATCTCGCAAGCGGTAGCGCGCAGCGCCGCAGGCGCGAAGGCGTGAGGGATTGATGCCTCATGGCCGTGACGGCTTGGCGGAACGGGGCGCAGCCCGAAAGCCCGGCGGCGCGATGCGCCGACACGCCCGACGTTCCCCACCGCTGGCCAGCACAGCTAAACCCACTTATTAATCGGACACCGACACCATGAACCCCTTCGTCATCATTTCCGGCTGCTCGGGCGGCGGCAAATCAACCCTGCTGGCCGAACTCCAGCAACGCGGCCATGCCGTTGTCGAAGAACCCGGACGGCGCATCGTGCAGGAACAAACCCGCACAGGCGGCCGAGCCCTGCCGTGGCTCGACATGACGGCCTTCCTGCGCCGGGCCATCGACATGGCGCTGGATGACCATGCCCATGCATCACGCGACGGCTCGCAATGGGTGTTCTTTGACCGTGGCCTGATCGACGCGGCGGCAGCACTCCAGGCATTGACCGGCGAACCTGTGCTGGACACTCTCGGTCAGCAGTACCGCTACCACCCGTGCGTTTT
Source organism: Bordetella tumbae (assembly GCF_054780995.1). Lineage (NCBI taxonomy): Bacteria > Pseudomonadati > Pseudomonadota > Betaproteobacteria > Burkholderiales > Alcaligenaceae > Bordetella > Bordetella tumbae. The sequence goes on along the minus strand of NZ_BAAGVG010000018.1, from coordinate 774,172 downwards.
CCTCGCGCCACCCTGGCCCGACATCTATGTGCAGGATGCGGAGCGCCGCCACGACATGGATGCCGCCCTGATCGAATTCGAGCGGCTCCAGCACGCTTATCCGGCGCTGGGCTATGCGGTATCGCTGCTGCCCAAGGTCGGCGTAGCGCAGCGCGCCGACTTTGTGCTTAACACTCTGGCAGGTCGTTGACCTGCCATGCTATCGCTGGGCCTTGGAACCGGGCGTGGCCACTGCCGTGCCCGGATTTTTGACCACCGGCCCCAAGGCGGCACGGCTTGGGGCCGGTGCTGATTGGGCAGCAAACCGCCTTGGCCGAAACCAAGGCGCTTGCTTGCATGGATGGAGAGATCACGCGGCCTGTCGCTCGGGCTGCGTCGATTCATCCGCCATAGCGGCAACTTCCGGTGCTTCGGCGTCTTCATTATCTGCCACGGCCTGCGCATCCTGCTGCGGGCCTTCGGCGCGGAAGATGGCAGGCATCCAGCCAGTGCCATCGGCCAGCCGTTCGGCTTCGCTGGCAATGTCGGCCTTCTTCAACTTCGCCAGCCGGGTGACATGCTCTGGCGCAAACTCGCCCACGGCGTCCAGAATCGCGGCCTTGGAAACGTGCTTGAAGTAGCCTTCGGCGGTCGGCTGCCACCATGCGGCCATATCCAGCCCCACGGCCTGCGCCAGTTCCGCACCCGGTTGCTGCGCCGTGGCGCGTGGCGTCACTACGTCCACCGTGGACGCCACGCACACGGCCAGCAGCCGCACCAGTTCATCCTGCGGCTTTGCCAGCAATGCGGCGAACAGTTCGGCGCTGTCCTGCGGCAAGGCATCGCCTGCCACCTGTTGCAGTTCGCGCAGCGCCACGGCAGCAGGCGATTCCGGCCAGTCCGGGGCCATGCCTTCGAGCCTGTCTTGCACGGTCAGGCGCACGCCCAGCGGCAGGCTGTCACGGTTCAGGCCGTAGCGGCTTTCCTGCAAGACGGTCTGCACCATGCCATGCACCAGCGCCGCCAGTGCCACTTGCGGATGCCGGGTGACTTCGATTTGCAGCGCGGCGGTGCGGTGGGTGCTCAGGCGCTGCGCCAGCCGGTCGGACATAGAGGCGGTCTTGGGTGCGCCGTCGGCTTCTTCCTCGTCGTCGTTCCCGGCTTCGCCTTCGCTGCCGAACCCCTGCCGCAAGCGTTCCAGCGTGCGCAGTGCGCGGGCTTCGGCTTCCCGCATCAGGCCACGATGCACGACGGCTGCGCCGTTGCGGTCGATAGTGACGATGGCACCGGCTGCGGCCTTCACGGTCGCGCTGTAGTCCTGCAAGCCATCTTCCAACGCCTGCAACTGCTCGCCCAGGCGTTCGCCTTCCTCCTGCAAGGCGTCGGCCTTGTCTTCGTCGTCGGCGTCCAGCGCGGCATCCACGGCTTCGGCCAGTGCGTGCAGCTTGGCTTGCAGCGTCTCGATGCGGGCGGCTTCGCGCTTGTTCGGTTCGCGGCGCTCCCTCGGGGCGCGCTGGAAGGTATGAAGGTCGGCATGGGTGACAGAAGGCGTGGCATCCACCCATGCCCATCCCTCGGCCTTCACCTCGGCGGCAATACCTGCCAGCTTGTCCTGCGCCAGCCGTTCCAGCAGCGCCGCATCGGTCAGATACACGCCGGTATCACCTTCGGCAAACAAGTCGCGACGGATGCCACCGCCTGCGGCTTCGTAGGCGTCCAGCCCGACGAAGCGCACCAGCGGATGGTGATGGGCATCCATTTCCCGCTCGGTCAGGCGTTCGCGCAAGTACGAGGGATGGCGCTGCCATGTCGGCGCATCGTAGAACGCGGCTTCCTGCGCGGCATGGTCGTCGGTAATCGCAAGGGCCATCAACTGGTCAAGGCTGACGGCTTCGGCCCGGTAGTCGGCCAGCAGGCGCGGCGACACGTTGGCGAGTTTCAAACGACGCTGCACCACCAGCGGCGTGACGCTGAAATCTGCCGCTATGTCCTCAATGCTGCGGCCATCCATCACCAGCGCGGCGAAGGCTTCGAACTGGTCTGCCGGGTGCATGGCTTCACGCTGCACGTTCTCGGTGAGGCTCGCCGTGCGGGCAGTGGCGTTGGCCACCCGCAGGCAAGGCACTTCCCATTCCTTGCTGATGCGGCGCTTCTTCGCCAGCAGCTTCAAGGCGGCAAGGCGACGGCCACCGGCCACGACTTCGTATTGCTCGCCGTCAGCGGTCGCGGTGACGATCAGGTTTTGCAGCAGGCCGACACGCTGGATGCTGGCGGCGAGTTCGGGAATGGACATGCGCGGGCTCTTGCGCACGTTGCAGCCCTTGGGGCGCGATACCAGCCGCGACAGCGGCACCAGAATCAGGTTCTTGGTGGGGTCGGCGGCTTCGAGCGGGATGGCAGGTGCGGCGCTGGCGGCGGCGTGGATGGCTTGGGTCTCGGTGTGGTTGGTGGCGTTCATGGTGATGACTCCTTGCGAGGATGGAATGCAGCAGCGAATGACGCGGCAAGGGTTGCTGCCTGCCCCTGCCGCGTAGGGGAATCAGGCTTTCAACTGGCGCAGGCCATCGGCCAGCAGCCACAGGGCGCGGTTCAGGCGCACATCGGAATCAATGCCCTGTACGGGGCGGGTGCGCTGGCGGCGTCCGTTGGCGCTGCGCCCGGACAAGCCGCCTTTGGTCAGGTTCTCCTGGGCGCGGTTGAATACGCTCCACAAGTCCGGGCGGCGGTCGACGAAGCGGCGCGGCATCAGGATTTGCGATTCGGACACCGGCGCGGGCTTGTCCGGGTCGTCGTATTTCAAGGCCAGCGCGGCGCGGGCGAATACCTCGGCTTCGCCATCGTCGAGCGTCACGGCCCGCATGGCTTCGCGGTTCTCTTTCACCCGCTCGAAGCCGCTCAATACCTCATAAGCGCCTTCGATAACGGAACCGGCCACATCGCCTTTGTGGGGAATGCGCACATCGGCCACGGTGTCGCCGCAGACAAGGCCATTGGCGCAGACAAAGCGGAACATGCCGGCCAGCATCTGATAGCTACTGGTGCCGTCATGGGAGTTGAGCAGCACGATTTCGTTGGCTTCCGCGCCGTTGATCTGGCTGGCATGGCGCAGGCGAATCATGTGCTTGGTGAAGTCGCGCCGGTCGGCAACGCGGGTGCGGGTCTGCGCCACCATGAAGGGCTGAAACCCTTCCTTGCGCAGTTCGGTCAGCACGGCGGCGGTGGGGATATAGCTGTACCGCTCGGAACGGCTCTCATGCGGGGCGTCCGCGAAGATGGACGGGGCCACGCGGTGAATCTGGTCGTCGGACAGCGGGGAATCGCTGCGCAGTACCGGGGAATGGGAAGCGAAACGGGATGCAAGCATGGTCTTTACTCCTGACGAAAAGGGTTTGCTGTTCACACCGCACACCGGATTCCAAGATTCGGAGCCCAGCCTTTGTGGCTGTTCGGTGCGGTTGGCACGAAGAACCCGGTTGGCCCTGTTGCCACCGTCTTTCCTGAGTTCATCGCCCGCGACGGTCAGGAGCCCACGGACGGGGGCCGTCAAGGAGAAAAGCGTCAGGGTGGAGCGGCCCGCAGGCGCAGCCGAGGACACGGCCTGGCGCGCCTTGACGGCACGCGGCCACGGGCTACAGTCGCGAGCAAGGTGATGGAGTCAGGAGACACGGCTGGACATGGCAACGGCCGCCACGATGTGCAAACCGCACGCAAGCGCAAGCGCGCAGGCCCGAAGCTGGAAGCCGGGCCGTAGGCGTCAGGGATGTGGAAGGCTGGCGAATGCCAGTCCCGTCAGGGATGAGTGGATAGCGAACCTGGAGCAGTGCGGTCCGCGAAGCGGAGACGCAATTATTTGTTTCGTTTATTATCCATATGTGTTACCGGCTTCTTTCGACCAAGATCGGAAGTTCGCTTGACGCAGTTAAATTTTTGCTTTGCAGCGCTTGCCGTCATTCGCGGCAACTTACCGGTCTCACGGTTCCTTGCAGGAAGCCGTCATTGGCTCACCGGTCGGCGCGGCAGCAGTGACGACCGCCGTCGATGGCGAACCAGTCATGCAGGTGGGAGGGGAACGATGCGGATGCCGCGTGCTAAGCCTTGCTGCCTCGAGGCGCGGCAGGTAGTCATGTTCTCGGCATCTGGCTCGGCGGCGAGTCGACTGGAAGATAGACCGACCATGGAATAACTACGAACACACAAAGGGCTTAAGGGCCTCTGGGGGAGAACCGGTGTACTTGAGGAAGCTGACGGCGAAGAATTTTCGCTCGTTCGATCAGATTGAGATACCGCTTTATGAGGACCTAACTGTCTTCGTAGGCGAAAACAACGGTGGCAAGAGCAATGCGATTGACGCAATGCGACTTCTAACGCTCCCGTTGAGCGGCCGTCGTGAGCTGTATTGCGAGTCAACAGATGTTAGGTTTGGCAGCGTCCGCCCCGACTTCGAACTCGAGGCACTCTTTGAAGACCTGAGCCCTGGTCAAGCGGGTCGCCTTCTCAGCGCCGTTACCGATGACTCTATGTCTTCATGCAAATTCGGCTTGCAGTACGCCGCGTCGGGCGGGAAGTCAGTAGTACGGCCGCGGCTTTGGGCTGGTCCGCACAGAGAGACACCGGAGCCTGGTGCGCATGACACCATTCGACATGTCTATCTGCCTCCGCTGCGGGATGCCAAGCGCGCTCTGGCGTCTGGTAATCCGACTCGAATTCATGCGCTTCTGAACCACTTCATGGGAAATCAGAAGGCAGAGGACGTCGCGGCAGAGCTTCGCCGAACAACCTCATCGGACATACTGACCCGGGTTGGAAGTGCCGTAGACGGAAATCTGGAGGCGTTGACTGGCGGTGTGCGTCGACAGGGCAGTGCATTGGGCTTCGCAAACGACGAAAACCTGATCGACATAGCGCGCGACTTGCGATTCAAGTTGGCAGACCATGGGCTAGAGCCTGAGGACCTGCGGTACTCGGGTCACGGCTACGCCAATCTCTTGTTCATGGCGACGATCGCCATCGAGCTGGAGCGCTCGCATGACGTGGACCTGACGCTATTTCTGGTCGAGGAGCCGGAGGCCCATCTTCATCCCCAGCTTCAGGCCGCGGTGCTTGGCTTCCTTGAGGACCAAGCCGAGAAGTCTAAGTCGCGGAAGGTTCCGCTTGATGCGCCCGCCGGCCGGGTACAGGTGGTCGTCGCCACACATTCTCCAAACCTCTCTGCCTGGGTGCAGAACCAGAAAATCGTCGTCTTTCGCACGGCGGCAGTGCTTGAGACGACGGCTGCAGATGAGTCCGCAGTTCCCGAAGCAGACTGGGACGACGTGCCAGATGCGGCGGATGCCCTCGCAGTTGCTTCTGTGCAGTTGCCTACGATGCAGGCGGATGTGCCCACAACTGTTGTGAGCGTTACCGGCGAATTGCCTAAGCCGATTGCCGCATCTCCCTCTGCGTCCAGGCAACCGGAGACAGAGTTACCTAAGGCTGTTCACCCGGCAATAGCAGCTGCGCCGGCAGCTCCGTTGGAGGTGCAATTCAAGATGTCAGTAGTGCAGCGACGCGCATCCCGTTGTGTGCCGCTCGGTGAGCTCGCGCTCGACGGCATTTCTCGGAGGAAAGTCGACCGCTATCTGGATGTCACCAAATCGGCCTTGCTATTCGGAGGGCGCGTCGTCCTTGTCGAGGGTATAGCCGAAGCACTCCTGCTTCCTGTCATTGCCAGGAAGTTTGTCCTGAACGACCAAGTCGAGAAGCTGCGACTCTTCCGCTCGGCCATCTTCGTTCCCATTGAGGGCGTGGACTTCATGCCCTATGCGCAACTGCTGCTCACGCATCACCAGGGCGCTCGAATTGCTGATCGCGTGGTTGCGATCACTGATGGTGACGGATGGGACTTGAAGAGTGGTCAGCTCAGCCCTGGCGCAAGCCGAAGGGCGGAACTCTTGGCATTTGCGGCCGAGCAAGGTGCTGGCGACTTCCTTGATGTATCGGTGAACGACTTTTCGCTGGAGTCCGAGCTTGCGCTAACGGGCAATGAGGAGCTGCTGAAGGCTGCCTACCTGAAGGCTCACCCCAGATCGGAATCCAACTGGACGAACGCCTTGGCGAACGCTGACCGTGAGGCCAAAGCTCGTGCTATCCAGCGGCTCTTTGTCAACACCCCGAAGGGCGATTTTGCACAGACTCTGGCCGAGAGTCTGCGGGAGGCTAAGGACTTCAAGGTTCCGGACTACCTGCGGGTCGCCATTGAGGCGCTGGTCCGATGACGAAGGCATTCAAACCGACCGCTGAGCAAGCGACGGTCATCACCTTCGATGGCTCAGCGTTTGTTACGGCGTGCCCAGGTGCGGGAAAAACCCGGGTGCTGATCGAAAGAGCGCGCCATCTGCTGGACAGGAAGGGATGGAAGCGCGGCATCGCGTTTTTGTCATTCACTGAAGTTGCAGTGTCAGAGTTGGATGTTCGCCTGCGCCGTGAAGGGCTCTTGCCATCCCCAGTCATGCCGCACTTCATCGGAACCTTCGACAGCTTCCTGTGGCGAGTTCTCGTGGCGCCATTTGGTATCCCAGGTTCGCTGGCCCGGCCAAGGCTAATCCCGGATCTGGAGCTCCGGGAGGTTAAACCGTTTGATAAGGCTAGGCCGATTCCGTTGAAGTGTTTCGACCGAGAGACTGGAGAGGCTATCCCTAAAGAACTGAAAGAGTTGGGGATCGACTCTTTGTCGAAGGCACACTTGACTGCGGCAAAATCCATGCGAGCGCGCTTCAGGGCGCGTGGTGAGCTTGACTACCAGGATGCGCGCCTGTTGGCGCTGGGGCGTCTCAAGGCACTAAATAATGACTCGCCTCTAGCGAAAGCCTTAGTCGCAAGGTTCGGCGAGATCATTGTCGACGAGGCTCAAGACTGTAATCCCGATGATCTCCGCATCATTGAATGGTTCCTCAGCGCTGGCATCCCTGTGAAGGTCATCTGTGACCCCCAGCAGTCGATCTATGGCTTTCGAGGTGGGGTATCCACGGAGTTGAGAGCCTTTGCGGAAAAATTTGGGAAAGACCGACGCTTGTCGCTTACGGGGAATTTCCGGTCGAGTCAGCACATCGTGAGTGCGATCTCGCGCCTAAAGAGGCCGGAGCCCGGGCGTCCCTACGAAGAAGCACTAGGCGAGCATCGCGCTGAACTCAGTCCGGTCTACTTGCTGGCTTATAAAGGGCAGAGTGTCCCTTCGGCCGTCGGCGAATACTTCGGATCGCTCGTGGCCCAGATGAAGATTTCAGCGAAGGACTGCCCCGTAGTCGCGGCGACCCGCCTCAGCGCGTCCCGTGCGCTGGGCTTGCCTGTCGACAATGGGTCCGGACATCTGGCCTGCCGCTTGGCAGCTGCCATCGGCGACTTACATTCATCATTCGAACTAGGCGGCCGGCAAGATGCACTCGAGGAAATGCATCGCGTCGTGTTAACCCTGGAGGGCCATCTCGCACGGAAGACCTATCGTCAGCACATGGATGCTGTTGATGACAAGTATCAATCTTGGCGTCCTAATATGCTCAGGCTTGGCAAGCAGTTGCGATTTGAACAAGAGAGACACAAAGACGCGGACGGCTGGTTGGACGAGGCGCGGGAAATTCTGAGAGGAAAACTGCCCCCAGGTGGAGACAGATCAATCAAGCAGGTTTTAAAGCGTCATGAAAAGCTGGCAGAGGCCTTGCGGCCGCCCCTATTAAATGGTCATTCAGCTCGAACCATCCATAGCGTCAAGGGGGCCGAATTCCCAGCGGTATGTGTAGTGCTCTCAACCGCAAAGGCGAAGGGCATTATCGAGCACCTTGAAACCGGCGCCCCCGCCTCTATGGCAGAGGATCTTCGCAAGCTTTACGTGGGTGCATCACGTGCCCAGCGCTTGCTGGCAATTGCTACGCCGCATACTCAAGTCAAAAAGCTCGAAGGACTTCTATCGGACCCAGACAACAGCAGCGGCCTGAAGGTGGTCAATCTTTGAGCGCTGGGGCATCACAAAAAGTGGCTAAAGCGCAGAACAAGATACAAGGACGGAGATTGAATCAGCAGCAACTTGATTTGCCCTATGCTTATCGCTTTCGTTCATCTCACAACTGGCCGTGTCGTGCGCAGCAAGCGGATGCAGTCTCCACCTGCGTGGCGGTTAATTGGCAGGCGCAATAGTGCGCATGCCTAACAATTCATTCAGGCCGACGCCGCTTCGCGGCACGGCTTGACTCAGGCGTTAGATTTCGATGCTTCTTTTCGAGGAGACGACTGACTGACCGCTTTGGGTCGGAAGCGTCTGTCGCCATAGACAGCTCCCGGCCAGAAGGGGACGGTCAGTTCAATAAGTAATTCTGTCGTCTTTTCTTGGAGCTGGCAGCAAGCATTCTGGCTACCGAGGCCGTCTAGTTGCGATCTTGCCTTCAACCGCCAAAGGTAAAGAGTAGCCTTCCAGCACTGGGCCGAATAAACCTCTAATCGGCTCAAACCAATCCATCCTGGCGCTTCCTTACCCATTGCGACCGGACGGGTGACCCATAGCATAAAGCAATAGCACTCATTGAATAGTGGTAACTCCGAAGACTTGAGGGTCGGCACAAAAAATATGAGAATGGGCTTGATACGCAGCAAGTACGTTAAATCTCTCAAGTAACCCCGTATTATTGTGGTGATGCTGTGCCGAAAATTTAATATTGAACGACTCTACTTGCTTCTTCATATGCGACGGGACCTTTACAAGGGTCTGCTTTGACAAGTCTAGGATATTGAATGAAGCAAACGCACTCCGGCTCAAATTAAAAAGAAACATATTGTGGTTGGGGTCCTGAGTTCCTTGAAGGTAACCTGTATCAGGTATAGCGACTCGACAGCCCGCAACGTCGTCAAAGGTTGCTACTATCACATGGCCCATGTGACCCTTTGACTCAATAATCTTCTCAACGGACGATTCCAAAATACTTTTTGTATCGTCAGGTGGGGTCATTAACGCCAGAAAAAGAATTTCCAGCCACTGGAGGTACTGATCAATCGTCACCCCAAACTCTGCGCAAACACGAGCTAGGTGAGGCTTTGTTCCCGCGCGAATGTCGGAGAAGTCGCCTAGCAAAAAAGGATCAGTCGGATACATTCCCACCAGCCCCTTATACATATTAATTGTTCGAGCAATAGAATATGGGTTTCTAATCCATCCCATGAGCTTTGCTTTGAATACTCGTTCAGCGGCGCCCTTCAAAACATCGCCCCCAGAATTGACCTTTGACTCGGAGATAAGAAGGTCAGCGGCTGGAGCCAGATCCATTTCAAATTTCTGAAAGAAATCCTCTAGATTTCTTCTTAGAGATGAGCTTTTTACATCAAAACTAAAAAGATCATCAAAAGATAGATTCTTCTTGATCTTGACGCCGTCAGGATTGGACAGGCGAACAACGCTATTTTCGCGATCGGCAATTTCAAATTTGTAGATTCGCTGCTTATCCTTTGGTCTGCTCTCGTCTATGCAGTTACTGCGCTGCTCGGACTGAGAGATAAAATGTTGATTCCTTGTTAGGTTCTCCATAATTCCTCCAGCAGTTTTCGGCCAGAAGCTGACTTTGAACCATGTCCTTCCAAAGCCGACACTCCCGGAGTCAATTTATGCTGGGTTAGCTTATCTCCTGCGATTTTGGCGCTTTGATTTTTGCTGCATCTTCTTGCGATTTTTCACGGCATTTAGTTTCTTGGCGGTAAGTGAATGTGCCGGCTGTTTGTCTTTTACTTCTACTCGCTGTAGCGCGACTGCTTGGTTTTCTTGAGGAAACTCGTCCTGACGATACCGCCAGTATTCCATTGCGGCTCCCCACAGACCAAACTCTTGACGCTTTTGCTCCAGTTCTGCCAGTTCCTTTTCGGTCCAAACATCCTTAGACAGAACAAATAAGTCTTCGGAGCCGCCTTCATAGTCTTTGTGTGGGTTATCAAAGGCGATGCCTACAAAAGTCGTTGCCAGTTCAGCCTTGAGTCGTGCCGTTTGCACATAGGCATGAAGGATACTCATTCGGTACGTTCGGTACTCAACATATGACTCGTCAGGGCGCTTTGGAACTACAACAAAGACAAAAACCGTTTCATTAGCAATACCACCGTAGACAAGCCGCCCTAGTCGCTCTCCCGACTTTACCCGATGCAATGCTCCAATAAATACCTCAGCCAATTGCCGTCGCCTAAAGCGGGACTCGGCGGCGAGCAGACGGAGACCAACCTCAGTTTCTGACGCGCTCTGGTCCACGAAGTGTTCGTGCAGACCTGGGTCACCGTATTCAACGAAACGTTCAATCAGCGCATCCCATTCGTAGCTGATTTTGTCGGCAAGCTTCTTCCGCTTATAGCTCGAATTAGTGCTGAGTTCCTTGTAGTGAGAGCCGTTAAAAAGGACCATGTCCGGCGAAGATTCTCCTTGGGGCAAGTTGAAGAACACATGCTGCATTCCTGACTCGTCCATGTTAGACAGGTACACAGCCATCAAATCTTCTTCGCCGGAGGAGGTCACGATCGTTCCGCGGCGCCCCAGCAGAGCCTCGCGAGCCTTGAGGTAGTCTATGAAGTCAACTGCTGTATCGAACTCTTTCATCAATAGCTCAATGCTAACTTCGTCGAAAACGTGTACGAACTGTTTATTTGGCTCAGGCAGTCCAATCAGGAACGGCGCAGTTAAATGGCCGTCACCTTCTAGGCTGCTACAAACGCCAAATGACCCTAACCCTTCTCCACCATGAGCTGCTAATGCTGCATCTCTGCTACCGCGCGTGACAGCTACAAGATGAAATCGAACATCTTCCCCAATTGGTACAGGTATCGGAAGTTCTCGAAGGCACTTCGCATCAAGAAATGCTCTTTTCGGGAAACGGGTGAGCCAGGATTTTGCTCCATGCAATTGACGACACGAGTCGAGCACAGCCCGCTTATACCAGCGAGGCCAAGCTACCTTAAGTTCCTTGTTCTGCTGAAACTTAATGTGCTTGTCCGAAAAAATGACTATGTCATTTCCGAAAACAACGAGGGCATCGCAGAGTTCCTTTGTTCCTCCCTTGCCGTCTTTGAAGCCTTCATCAGTGTAAATGTTGGTGTGAGACCAAAGACAGAGAAACGAGTGCCGGCATAAAGAGGTCAAGATACGCTCGGACTCATTGACACCCTCAGAGTCCCCAATGTCGAACAGCTGGCGAGGTCCGTCGCCGAATTGCTGATTATTGTTGAACACTTGCTCTTCTACTTTTTTAGTCTATTTGCAACCATCATACTATCAAGATTTATTCTGAGACAGGAAGTCAAGCCAAAACATTGAGTGGCTGCTTCATCACCGAGCTACAGGCCGCTTTGGGTCGAAATCAGACGCTGCACAATAAAAAGTCAAAGTAAAAAAGGGGCCGAAGCCCCAAGAATCAGATCAGCCCTAGCTCGGCAAACGACGCCGTATTGGCTCCCGCCACAATGACGTGATCCAACATGCGCACCTCCACCAGCCCCGGTGCTTCCTTGAGCCGCTGTGTTAGCACCTTATCGGCCTGCGACGGCTCAGGATTCCCGCTCGGATGGTTGTGCGAGAGGATGACTGCCGCGGCATTGAGCCGCAGTGCCTCCTTGACCACTTCACGCGGATACACCGAGGCACTGTCGATGGTGCCGTGGAACATCTCCCGGTACTCGATCAGTCGGTGGCGCGTATCCAGAAACAACACAGCAAAGACTTCATGATCGAAGCCTGCCAGCTTGTTGCGCAGGTACTCTTTGACCAGCGCCGGGGAAGTGAACTCAACACCACGCTGCATCTTCAGCTCGATGGCCTGGCGTGCCGCTTCGATAATTTGATCCACCGATGCCGGCAGGTAGCGCCCCTGGGCATCACGCACCAGCAAAGTGTCATCGGATGAGGAAAAGGACAGTTGCGACATGATCGTGCTCCGGTTGCTCAGGCGGAATTGCCCGGAACCGTGGCCAGCACGGCGCAGCGCAAGCAGTCAGGGATCGAAGACGGCCGTCAGGCCGCAAGCGTGCGAGCACGCGCAGTCCTTTACGGTTGCGATCGCCGTGATACCGTGAAGGGAACAGCAAGCCGCCTACACCTCCAACAGCCACACACCCGCTGTTGGCAAGTGCGCAGCACGCGCAGGCCAGGATCAACGATCCAGGCCGGAGGCATCAGGGATCAGCGCCGAATGGCTGCGATTCGGCACGAAGCATAGGGCGCAGCCCGCGAGCCCAACGGCGGTACTCCGGGACGCACGACTATGGTTTGTCGCCCTTGAGGGACAGCGTTTCGCGAGATTCGAGCAGACGCCGCATGTTCTCCAGCTCTTTTTGCCGCAACTTAGCATCGGGCAACACCGTCCGGTACCCGCAGCTTGAAACGTAGAATTGTTCCTATCAGATGTCTGGGTGACATCGACATTGCCAAAAGACCGATATACAGAATACGCAACGAGGAGAAGCAATCTTGATGAGCGTCAGAGATACCACACCTGATGCACCAGGCATCACGTTCAATGCACTGGCACAATGGGCGCAGCAGCATCGGGAGGACTATGAAGAAATGGCCGCCCGTCACGTACATGCCGTGGAATTAGCCATTCAGTGCATCAACGATGGGACTCCGACATTACTGGATGGTCCTGACTCGCCATTGTCTCGTCAGATAAAATCGCATCACGGTCTGGGGACTTTGGAAATGAATAGCAACTGGATCGGCTCCTCGCAAGACTGGCGATGTCCGTGCTGCGACCGAAACAAGTTCGAAATCTCCCGAGCGGGAAATAAAGAACAGATTTTGGCAAAACTCGTTATCCATCATGACCACATGAGCGATGCACTCAAAGCGGCGTTCAGGAAGGTGTTCATAGATACGCAGACAAACCGGCATACCAATACCGGCCTGGCTCTGGTGGAACGCATGGACACCGCCTTCGCTGCATATGATCCGGTGCTGGTGTGCGAGGACTGCAATAATGCAGATGCACACGCCAAAGCTCTGCTATCGCAACACGACAAGATAAACCTCACGCATCAATCATTTTCGATCGGCCAAATCCAACAGTTCATCCGGTCGCAGCCTCACACGCCCCATCAGATCGACGAGAACGAGTTACGCCTCCTCTGGATCGACGTTCGCCCCACTTATCGCGCGCGAATGAAACTGATCCTTGAGGTGGCCAAGGCCGCCGTCATGCAAGACCACTGGTACGAAAGATACCCCCTGGGCTTCGTACCAGTGCCTACCCTGGGAAACCCCTATAACCGTGGAACGCAGTCTGGCTTTGAATGGCTATCAGCCGATGCGTTGCAACGCGCCTTTAAAGAAAAGACTATCTCCCACCAATCAGACTGGAGTCGTTGGCGTACAGTGAACAAAAAGCCACGCTGTACCCCTCCCAAGAACTACGAAGCGATCCTCTTATCTCAGGAGGGCTCGGCCCGAATGTGGAAGGAATTAGAGGATTGTTGGCACTGCCCCACCTGCGCACGCCCTAAGCATCAAACTGTCAAGTTCCAGAATGGAAAGGTGGGATTTCAAACTCACGCGCCCACTCGTAGTAGCTCTGCATGGCGCCATATTCCACGAATTTGCATGGACTGCTGCGCAGTCGTCAAAAGCATGACATGGGAACTGAAAAAAGGCATGAGCGTCATAGTGGAGGCCACCTTCGACAGCATTACTCCAGATCAGTTACGCAGCATCATGACAGCGCGCCCCTACTCCCCATCGCTTATTGATTCGGTAAAAGCCAAGGCCTTGATCGAGGACTATGTGCGCAAGACCAGCCCCCCAAGTAACTCCGAGAACCCCTGGTCAACAACTGCGTAAGCTACAGTTCTAGCTCAACATCAATGACTATCGTCAATCACTCGAGCGACATCGCTCGCTCGAAAATATATACGCCGCCCAATCTTTCTCTTGAGTGGCCCCCAGGTCCGAGCAAACTCCGAGCCACCCAACATCGCTACGCTACGCCATCCCGACTGCGTTTAAGAACCGCGGACAATTCATCCAGCGATAAGAGGACACCGTAGAGCTCAATGAGCTGTTCTTCCGTCTTAGATCTTTCATCTGTCATGACTGCTCCACCTTCAACGAACCTGCGTGTTTGGTCCCGGGCGGAATAGCGCGATCCAACACTCGACGATGTCGATACGGTCGGTACTTCCCCAAGCTGGTGTGCCCTCTTTCCTGATCGGTTGGGCCTAGAGCAACCTGTGGCGCACTCCCCTCTAGACATGCTCCGACCAGCCCCTTACGCAAATTTGCCACGCGTTCGGCCGCCTCCCGAACAGGATGATCTTCTGCATGGACGTATCGCATAAACATTGTTGCCGTTTTATGCGCTGTCAGCGCCATGCCAATCTTGACTGATACCCCCGAATTGGCAATGTCAGTAGCTGCCCGATGACGAATACCATGGGTGCCGACGTGAGGTACCTCGGCACGCTCCAAAATACGCGTCCAACCGTTCTTATAGGTTCCCTCGAACATCGGTTGATCGGCACGAAATACACTTGGGCAGACGTAAGGTGACCCTTCAATGCGGGGCGCCAAAGACAGAAGCTGATATGCGTCTTCGCTCATAGGCTTGGAAATTTTTCCCGTCTTGCTATCTGGCCATTCGATGCGACGATTGTCAAAATCCACCCACGCCCACTCCAGCAGCCTGATCTCGGACATACATGCTGCGAAAGCAAACTGCAGACGTATACCCAGAGTCAGTAGCGGATGTTCCAGGCCTTCCTCATCCGCACGATCAGATACTCATAGATGCGCACCAGCTCTTCGTCGGTGATGAAGCGAGTTTTCCCGTTCTCCGGGTACACCGGTACATGACGACAAAGTTTCGAGCCGTCCGAACAATAGCCCCACACTTCTGCCATGTTCAGCATCTTGCGCGGGCACGCAAACGCCCGATTTATCGCAGAAGGTATATGCGAATAGGCATGCATCATTTCACTCACATCGGCGCGTGTTAGATCTGGCACTTTGATGCGGCCCAAGATCGGAATGATGTAGCGGTCGATATGCCGCGTACCGCGGCTGGTGCGAACGAACAACTGCTCGCCTAGGTCTTCTTCAAGCTCCTTGATTGTTCGCGACAATGACGACTGCTCGATATGCAGTTTCTCCGTAGAACGAGCGAAGTGGAGCTCCTCGGCCACTGCCAAGAAGCACCTGAGATGACGCATCTCCATAAGCATGATCTACTGGGTTTACAGTGGTCATTGACGGACAGCCTCAGTGATGCCCGATGTTCGTCGCCTTTTTTATCCACACAGTGTCGATGATTGACCCTAGTCGGCCGGATCAATTAGGTCTGAGATGCACCACCATCCGCGAACAGTTCTACGCCATTGATGTAGCTCGCCTCGTCGCTGGCCAGAAACGCCACTGCCGACGCGATTTCCTCCGGCTCGCCTATGCGTCCCAATGGACTCTTCGCAGTCAGAAACGCCAGACCTTCTTCGGCCTTGTCTCCGAAAGCCTCACGCAGAGAGTCCGTATTGGTCGGCCCTGGACTTACGATGTTGAGCCGTATGTCCGAGCCTTTGAGTTCGGCAACCCAACTGCGCACCATGTTGCGCACGGCCGCCTTGGTGGCACCATAGATACTCATTGTGGGGCCAGGGTCCATAGATGCCGTGGAGCCAATGATTACCACGTTGGAACCGGCGGACAACAAAGACAACGCCCCTTGGATCGTCAGCACCACGCCCTTCACATTGGTAGAGAACTGTTGGTCGATCTGAGCCTCTGTGATCTGTCCAAGCGGCGCATGCACGCCGCCGCCGGCATTGACCACAAGGACATCGATTCGACCGAATCGCCGCCGCACATCGGCATACAGTGCTTCGAGACTGGACGTCTTGCTCACGTCGGCAACGATCCCTACCGCACGGTCGCCTAGCAAGGCTACCGCTTCGTCCAGCACAGCCTGCCGCCTGCCAGTAATCACCACGTTGGCTCCTTCGCTTGCCAATCTCTTAGCAATCGCCAGGCCGATTCCACTGCCGCCGCCGGTCACGACGACAATTTTTCGGTTCAAATTAGACATTTCACACCTCTATTTGTAGTGATCGCTATAGTAGAGTATAGTGATCACTAAAGCAATGATAGTGCAATGCTCATGCACGCCACGACCTCCTTGAGGTGGCTCGGATACAGCATTTCACAACCATCGACCGGGGGCTGCTTTGTCCCTCAACGTTCAGCCGAAACTACACAAAGAACACAATGAATTTTTCCGAAAATGATCTTGGCTACATTGCTCTGTTGATCGCCGAACGTGAGATCAGTCGCTTAATCGCCACCTACCCACACCTGCTCGACGCAGGGAAGTTTGACGAGGTAGCGGAGCTCTTGCAGCATGCAACGCTGGAGGTTCCCGGTGCGAGCGCCGAAGGCCAGGCGGCGATCGAACAGTTCCTGGTGTCTGGCTTACAGCGACATGACGACGGAACGCCGCGTACATGGCACTCCGTCTCAAACGTTCTTATCGAAGTCGATCTGGATAAGGAATCAGCCACTTCGATCTGCTATTTCACGGTTCATCAGGAAGTTTCGGGGTTTCCGTTGCAGGCGATCTGCACCGGCCATTACCACGACAGGTTTGTTAAGCAAGATGGCAGTTGGTGCTTTGTTCGGCGAGCTGTCGTGCCCCACCTGATGGGGGATCTGAGATTCCACGTCAGCGGTCAGAATGCAGAGGTACATCTATGACGAGCCCCGAAGCCGCTTCAATGACAGCGGTTGTCACGGGAGCAAACAAGGGCATCGGGTATGCCATCGCGCACGTCCTGGGCCGAGGGGCTTCCGGACAGTTGATGCCTGCTTCACGCCCAAGGTGGCCCAACGTAATATTGGCCGGGCCCTTGTTGTTTTCGGGCCATTTTTGAAATTTCCCACGAATACTGGATGAGCCCATCGACTATGAAACAGAGACAGTCGGCATCGCCCAAGGGCGATGCCGGACGCCTGCCAGCCCGCCCATCGCGGCGCGCCTTCGACCGTGAAGCCGGAATTTCCATTGCGAAGGAACTGTTCCATGAACGGGGGTATGACGCCGTAGGGGTCGCCGAACTTACGCGCGTCCTCGGCATCAACCCGCCTAGCCTCTATGCCGCTTACGGCAGCAAGGCAGGACTTTATGCACACTGCCTGACAGTCTATGTCGAAGAGGCCAATCTTCCAGCAAACAAGATTCTGACACCCGGCCGACCACTTCCCGAAGCAATCAACGACTTGTTGTTACGAGGGGCCGAGCTTTACACGAAGTCGAAAACCAAGCGTGGCTGCATGGTGGCGGAGGGCATGCGCGCCGACGATCCACAGGCTCGCGCTCTGGCCAATGCCTACGGGGAAGCTGCTGCTCATTTTATCGAGCATTACATAAGCGAAACGGAGCCCCAGCGGGCGCGGGAACTCGCCGATTATGTAGTCACGACCCTCCAGGGCTTGTCGGCAGCAGCACGCGCCGGGTTATCCAAGGCGCGTCTATTGGCGGTCGCCAACCTCGCCGGCCAGTCTTTCGGGATGTTTCTTGCCCCCCTTCTGAGTGACACATCGCCATGACTATCCTTGATCACATTGAATTCGCCGTGCGCGATGCCGAAGCATCGCGACGTTTTTATGAACGTGCCCTTGCACCTTTGGATATTGCCTGGGTCATCGCGGTCGGCCCCGAGCACACCCGCATGGGAGGCACTCGTCATGGATTCGGCAAGGATGGGTATCCGTGCCTCTGGATTCATGACAACGAATCCCCCGGGACGGGGACGCACATTGCTTTTTCAGCGGAAGATCGCTCCATCGTCGATGCCTTCTACCGAGCTGCACTGAACGCAGGTGGAACCGACAACGGGCCGCCTGGTGTTCGGACGCGCTACCATGCCCACTACTACGCCGCCTACGTGCTCGACCCGGATGGCGTTAATGTGGAGGTGGTCTGTCAGCGACCGTCCTAATCGCGTATCCACCTGCGTAGTGTCATGGTTAATGTGCGTCGATAATCTGAGTATCCGCAATAGTCTCGGCAAAGCCGTGACCAAACAGGCCAGCGGGAGTTTGGTAACCCGTGCGAACTTCACCGGCAAGCACTCGGCGGGCTGCTTCAGCAGCCGCCATAGAGGTAAAGGTGTACCCATTCACCGCATTAAGTATTGAACGTACCGCTGTGCCATCAACATCAGTGACTTCAGCGGTCGCGTAGTACCGATTCGCCGTCCGTTCTTCGGTACTGGGGCCGACAGGAATATCTTTGATGTCACCAGTCGGAAACGCACCCGCGGAGACGTGAACGAACGTCTCGATGTCAGGTACGCCGGTCGCCTGGTGGATGGTCACGAGGTCGGGAAGAGTCACGGGAAACGCGGGCTGCGGTCCTTGGCCGAAATCGAAGTCGCGGATTTCCTCGGGGCTACGCTCGACGAGTTTTCCGTCCACGAGCTGGAGTGTTTCCGTTACGACATTTTGACTCGCGCTGGCCGCCGAGCCCCGTGAAATCGAACCTGACACATGAAGGGCGATGCTGATCTTTTGCGGGTTCCTGGCTCTCGCTACCGTGTGCCCGACAAGGCTTCCGAGCATTGCGACGCTACCCCCGCTACCCGGCAGAAGCATTACGCCTGCGGCGCGGGCTTGCGCGTCCAGCGCCAACGCTTCCTGATAGGTGCTGAGTTCGGCTGAGAAGTCGAGGTAGTGAACACCGGCACGGATCGCGGCAGACATAAGCGGACCCGCTGTATTCATGAACGGCCCAGCGGTATTGAGTAGGACAGCGACACCTTCAAGCCCCTTTCCGATTGCGTCGGGATCGTCGAGCGAGAAAAGCCGCACATTGGCACCAAGGCATCCAGCCAACGCTTCAAGTGCATCTTTGTCTCGGGCACGGCCTGCGAGAACCAGGTCGAGGCCTGCGGAGGCGGCGTGCTCTGCCGCCATGCCGCCGGTGTAGCCAGCAGCGCCATAAATCATCAGTTTTTTCATTGTGCTTCTGCTCTCAGGCCGGTTATTCGAGACCGGCGTCAATGCGCTCGATCAGCCCATGGTCATCTGCGGAGATCTTCAGCAGGCCGATCTCATGTCCGAAACCCCCGGTGAAATCGACGCGCACGCTCGCACGGCGGCTGCCCGATTTTTTGATCGACAAGATGCGAGTGGCCGTGTGATAACCGACGAAGTACCGTTCGATATAGTCTCGGATGCCAGCGTGGCCGTCGAAGCGGTGCCCCGTGGACGGATCGTCAATTACGGCATCCGGTGCAAACAAGGCCAGCGCACGTTCGACATCAAAAGCGTTCGTTGCCGCGATCAGCGCATCAGCGATCCCGTGCAGGTCATCATTTTGCCGAATCATCACATCAACCCTCGTGCTGCCAGCTCTTGTAGACGAACTCAAGGCTGTAGCCATCCAGATCTCGCACCTGTGCCGCGTAATAGCGGGGATCGTAGTGAAGCTGCGGCCCCGGTGGATGGATCTCGGTCGCGCCAGCCGCCAATGCTTCGGTATAGGCGGAGTTCACCATCTCTTCGGAGTCGGCAACGAAGCCGACATGCACCGCACTCGGCGCAGCCACACCCTGCCTCAGCCAGAAAAACATACGACCCTTTGCCCCAAAACCCTTGAGGTCAGGATGGCCCGTCGGGCCGTCTTTGCCGTCATAATCGTGGCGATTCGTGATCCCGAGGATGGGCAATACCTTTTCGTAAAAGGCGATCGAGCAGGCCGTGTCGCTGACCGTGAGAAAGATATGATCGAGCATAAGAAACTCCTTTCAAATGATGTAGCCGCCGGCGACTTCGATGCTCTGGGCGTTAATCCAGCCACCATCCCCCGTCAGCAGCGAGGCGATTACACGGGTGACTTCTTCCGGTTCGCCCACACGCCCGAGGGCTGTCTGCGATACCAGAACTGCCTCGAACTCGGCGGTTAAGCCTCCGCTGAGCTCGGTGCGGATCGGGCCAGGCGACACGGCATTGACCCGGATGCGGCGCTCGCCAAATTCCTTGGCCATGTAGCGTGTCAACACTTCCAAGCCGCCCTTGAACGTCGCATACAGTGCAACGCCAGCGGTCGCCACTCGTGTGGTCGCACTGGTCACATTGACAATACTCGCGCCATCTCTCAGCAACGGCAGAAACGTCTGGGTCAGGAAGAACGGACCTTTCAGATGCACATTCATCAGGCCTTCAAGCTGTGACTCAGTGACAGCTTCGATTGGGTTGTATAACCCGTAGCCCGCGTTGTTTACCAAGCCGTCCAGCCTATTCTGCCCCCAACTCCGATGCCAAAGCTTGCTCCACCGCAGAACGGAAGATCGCGAAGGTGCCGACATCGCAAACATCCAACGGCAACGCAACTGCTTTGCCCTGATGCCCCGGCTGCCTCCCCTAATGATGACGGTACCCATGTGCGGCTCCAATAAAATGCAGTGTCCGCACACGATAGACATTCGCTCATATCTTGACCCACCTGTTCCTGTCTAATTTCTGCCTATTTCTGCTTTTTACCTTGTCATTGGACTGGGCCTAACGTTCAATGATCGCTATGGAAGAACAACTGAACGAACTCCGAAGCCTGACTGCCCACGCTCGAAATCAACGAACTGAGACGGGCATTCCGCGTGTAGCGATGGTTCAGGGGGAAATTCCGCAACATCAGCTTGCCGCTGTGTATGACCCGATGGTCAACCTGATCCTGCAAGGGGGCAAGTCCATGACCGTAGGCGGGCAGACCCTGCACTACGACCCTGCCACGTACTTCGTCATGTCCATTGGCCTTCCTGCGGCTGGCGTGGTGCATGACACTGATTCCGGGGAACCCTACCTGGCGGTAAGCTTGACCCTCGACGCGTCCCTTATTTCGCATTTGCTCTCGGATTTGCCCAGTGCAGCCGGCAGAGTCGAACAGGAAACAGCCTTCTCCGTCGCGGCGGTAACCCCGGAGCTTTTGGACGCTTGGGTACGCATGTTGCGCTTAATGCAACATCCGACCGACATCCCCGCACTGGCCCCTGCCTACGAGCGAGAAATTCTGTATCGAGTGCTGCAAGGCCCAATGGGATGGATGCTGAGGGACATTGCAACGCCGAACACCGCCCTGGAGCGGATGAGCCGTGTCATCCAACGCATCCGCCAGGACTATGCGCTTCCTTTGCGGATGGAAGAACTCGCCGAGGGGGCAGCCATGAGCGTGTCGGCGTTCCACCGTCACTTCAAAGCCGTGACTGCGCTCAGCCCCTTGCAGTACCAAAAGCAGATTCGCCTACTTCAAGCACGCACGCTGCTTATCGCTGCCGGCTATAACGTTACTTCGGCTGCTCATGAGGTGGGTTATGAGAGCCCAACTCAATTCAGCCGGGAGTACGCTCGCGCATTCGGTCGCCCCCCCATGAGGGATGCTGCGCGACTTATTGCAGACTTGAAGCCTGAGCTGCGGGGTTGACTTGGCGATGCTAATCACGGTGCAAGTCCGTAATTCATCTAAGGCGCTGGTTCTTTTACCCAACTGATAGCCCCTGTCGGCGTCCAGTTTCCCACGACACCCCACCCCCGCGCACCATCGCGGCGATCTGCTGCCCCAGTCGCTGCTCGATCACGGGCCGCCACGGCACCAGGCTGAATCCCATGCCGTTATCGAGCGTCGCGTAGCGACCGCTGGCGAGCATGACCGAGCACCGGTAAATGCCGGCCACGCGCTGACCATCGGCGACGAGCCGATGTTCCAGTCCGGTGTCGGCGGCAATGTCCTTGGTGGCCTGCGTCAGTTCCCGATTGCGCAGCGTGCCCAGCAGGTTGCGCGCCAGGATCACGCGCTATCCGCGGACACCACGGTATCCCGGAGTTCGATGGCCTTGGCTTGAGGTTATGCCGAGTCGACTACGGACTTGGTGAGCTTGATTTTCGCCATGATGACTCCTCGGAAAGCCCGGTTTCGAAGAGCCGCATGGGAGCCACGCGAGGGAAGCCGGGTCAAATTTCGGAAAGCACCTGCATATGTTGGACTCGCCTAAATGATTGATAAACCTGCTGTATCTGTCCGCGAATTGCGTGCTGGAACCATCGTGAAACAATTTTTTTCACATCCGGCACCCGCGCAGATCACCGCGGGATGCCGACGCGATACGGTGAATGGACAGCCAATTCCCGCCTTCTGCACGCTTCCGGCCCCCAATATCTGCAAAGTCGCGGGGATTGCCAGCCCGCCCGGCTGTTCCTACTATCCGCCGCTCTACTGTTCGGCCGGTGCCTGATACTCGCGGTGGCTGTCACCGCGAGGCGGGCCCGGCTTGGTTCTGGAGCCGGCAATGCACGATCGCGCACCTGATTCCCGCACCGCCGACTGGCGCGCCCGCAGCTTGCGCCACGTCTGGCATCCCTGCACCCAGATGAAGCGCCAAGCCACCATGCCCTTGCTGGCGCTGGCGCGTGGCGAAGGGCCGTGGCTGGTCGACATGGATGGCCGCCGCTACCTCGACGCCATCAGCTCGTGGTGGGTGAACTTGTTCGGCCATGCCAACCCGCGCATCAACGCCGCGCTGCACGACCAACTGGCCCGGCTGCCGCACGCGATGCTGGCGGGCTGCACGCACGCGCCGGCCGTTGAGCTGGCCGAGCGGCTGTCGGCGCTCGCTGGCGGCGCGTTGGGCCATTGCTTCTATGCCTCGGACGGTGCATCGGCGGTGGAAATCGCCCTGAAGATGAGCTTCCACGCATGGCGCAACGAGGGTCACACCAACAAGCGCGAATTCGTCTGCGTGCGCCATAGCTACCACGGCGAGACGCTGGGCGCGTTGGGCGTCACCGACGTGGCCGTGTTCCGCGACGCCTATGATCCCCTGTTGCGCCATGCCCACGTGGTGGCGTCGCCCGATGCCCGCCAAGCAGGCCCCGGCGAAGACGCTGCCGCCGTCGCGCAACGCGCCGCTGCCAACCTGCAGGCCTTGCTCGAAGCCCGCCATCGGCAGATCGCCTCGGTCATCATCGAGCCTCTGGTGCAATGCGCGGCGGGCATGGCGATGCACGATTCCTCCTACCTGCGCCACGTGCGCGCGCTGTGCGATCGCTACCAGGTGCACCTGATCGCCGACGAGATCGCGGTCGGCTGCGGGCGCACTGGCTCATTTTTCGCGTGCGAACAGGCCGGCATCTGGCCCGACCTGATGACGTTGTCCAAAGGCATCACCGGCGGCTACCTGCCGTTGTCACTGGTGCTGAGCACCGACGCCATCTACGACGCCTTCTACGATGACGACGTGGCGCGCGGCTTTCTGCACTCGCACTCGTACACCGGCAACCCGCTGGCCTGCCGCGCGGCGCTGGCGACGTTGACCATTTTCGACGAAGACGACATCCTGGCGCGCAACCGCGCCTGGGTGGCGCAATTCGATGCGGCCCTGGCGCCACTGCGGCACCACCCCGCGGTTCGCCACTGGCGGCGCACCGGCATGATCTGGGCGTTCGACGTGGCGGCCGATGCCCGCTTCGCGCAGCGCTATGCGACGGCGGCGCTGGCGCGCGGCCTGCTGCTGCGCCCCATCGGCGCCACGGTCTACCTGATGCCGCCCTACGTGCTGGATGAGGCAACCACCGCCTGGCTGGCGCGCGAGACGCTGGCCACGCTCGACGACGCACTGGAGGCCCGATGATGCAATTGCTCGACTCCCTGGAAACCAGCCTGCGCGATCTCGAGGCGCGTGATCTGAGCCGCCGCCGACGCACCACCGATACTCCCTGCGCGCCCCAAGTGCGCGTCGATGGCCGCTATATGCTGGCCTTCTGCAGCAACGACTACCTGGGCTTGGCGGCCCACCCGGCGATAATCGCCGCCCTGGCCGATGGCGCCGCGCGCTACGGCGCGGGCAGCGGGGCCTCGCACCTGATCAGCGGCCACAGCCGCGCCCATGCGCAACTGGAAGAGCGGCTGGCGGCCATGCTGGCGCCGCATATCGAGCAGGTCCGGGCGCTGTACTTCTGCACCGGCTACATGGCCAACTTGGCGGTGCTGGGCGCGCTCGCCGACAAGGACGCCGAGATCTATTCCGAAGCGCTCAACCATGCCTCGTTGATCGACGGCGCGCGGCTGTCGCGCGCGCGCGTCCAAGTCTACCCGCACCGCGATACCGGCATGCTGGACAGGCTGCTGGCGGACAGCCGGGCGCGTACCCGGCTGATCGTGACCGACGGAGTATTTTCGATGGACGGTGACATTGCTCCGCTGCGCGAGCTGCTGGCACTGGCCGAGCGCCATGGCGCCTGGCTAGTGGTGGACGATGCGCATGGCTTCGGCGTGCTGGGCGAACGCGGCCACGGCGTGCTGGAGCAGCTGGGCCTGAGCTCGCCGCACTTGGTGATGATCGGCACGCTCGGCAAGGCCGCCGGCGTGGGCGGGGCCTTCGTGGCCGCACACACGACCGTGATCGACTGGCTGGTCAACCGCGCCCGGCCGTATATCTTCAGCACCGCCGCAGCGCCGGCGCAGGCCCATGCGCTGTTGGCCAGCCTCGACCTCATCGAAGGCGCGGAGGGCGCACGACGCCGTGCGCATCTACGCGCCCTGACCGGCCGCTTGCAGGCCGGCCTGCGCCTGCGGCGCTGGCGCCACGACCCCACCCCCACCGCCATCCAGCCGGTCGTGCTGGGCGACAACGCCGCGGCCCTGCGCGCAGCGGCGGCGCTGGAACGCGCGGCATTGTGGGTGCCCGCTATCCGGCCGCCCACCGTGCCGCCCGGCACCGCGCGCCTTCGCGTGACCCTTTCGGCGGCGCACCAGCCCGCCGACGTGGACCGGCTGGTCCATACCCTGAACCGCTTGGAAGATGAGCTCGGCCATGCCTGATATGCCACGCCCGCACGACTATTTCGTCACCGGCACCGACACCGAGATCGGCAAGACGCTGGTGTCCTGCGCGCTGCTGATCGCGGCGGCGCGGCACGGCCGGTCGGCGGCCGGCCTGAAGGCCGTGGCGGCCGGCGCGCAGCCGGCCGACGGCCGCTGGCTCAACGAGGACGTAGAGCAACTGCGCCAGGCCAGCACCGTGGCGCTGCCCGGCGCGGGACACTGCCCCTACGTGCTGCGCGCCGCGGCCGCACCACACATCGCCGCCGCCGCCGAGGGCGTGGCGCTGGAGACGGAGGCCATCGTGCAGGCATATCGGCAGGCCACCGCACATGCGGACGCCATCATCATCGAAGGGGTGGGGGGCTTCCGCGTGCCGCTGAACGACCATCAGGACACGGCCGACTTAGCGCAGCGGCTCGGCCTGCCGGTCATCCTGGTGGTGGGCATACGGTTGGGCTGCATCAGCCATGCCCTGCTCACCGCCGAGGCGATTGCCGCACGCGGGCTGCGCCTGGCAGGCTGGGTAGCCAACCAGGTCGACCCGGCAATGCAACAGGCACCAGCCAACATACAGGCGCTCGAACAGCGCCTGCCGGCCCCCTTGCTGGGCACGCTGCCATACCTGGACCGGCCCGACCCGCGCGAAGCCGCGCGGCAGCTGCGCGCCAGCCGACTGTACAGGTCCTAGGACGGCTTACTCGGCGTGCAGTACCGCGAATCGTTCGACCAGGAAGTCGATCAGCGCTCGCACCGCCGGGATGCCGCCCAGCGCTTCATGTAGGCCATGCTCGTTGTAGTCGATCAGCCAGCAGTCGGTGATGAAGAACTGAGTGGGCTGGCCTCGGAGGCTGAGCACATACACTTTAATGTCGACCATGTATGACATGTGCTGCCAAATACCGTAGCGTTAAATCCGTATTTCCGCCGTTGTCTTTCAGTTCGTCGTTTGAGGCGTCCAGTGAGTAGCAGGAAATAGTTTATTGATGTTATTGCGTGCGTCTATGTCATGCGTTCACCAAGAACACCACTCGAGCAGCCCACCTCTACCGCAAGAACCTCCTTTCCACCCCCCGCATCGCCTCATCCCCCTGCAGCCCAATAATCTCCCCCACCGTAGGCAACTCCGCATCAACTTCTCGAATGCCACCATCACGACGAATCTGCGCGAACACCTTCTGCATCGCCCCTACCGCCGCACGAATCGCGTGATTGCCATAAATCACCACCCCGACCTTCCCCAGCGCACTGATGTCCGCCTCCGTCAATGCCGGATAGGCCGTAGGCACCAGCACCAGTGGCACCTTGCCCGGCCAGGCATGGACAAAAGCCAGAATCTCATCCGGCGTCTTCTGCTTGGAGTGAATCAAGATCGCATCCGCACCCGCCTCTTCGTAGGCCAGCCCGCGCTTGATCGCCTCCTCCTGCCCCAACCCTGCAATCAACGCTTCGACCCGTGCAATCACCACAAAGTCGTTGTCCTTGCGTGATGTTGCAGCGGCTGCAATCTTTCCCTGAAACTCTTCGATTCGAACTAGTTCCTGTCGGCCATTTGCACGAAGACTGGTGTCTTTGGGGAAGGTCTTGTCTTCCATCACAATGGCCGATGCACCGGCGGCTTCGTATTGCGGCACGATGTAGTGCACATTCACCGCGTTGCCGAATCCGGTGTCGATGTCGGCAATGATGGGGATGGACACGATGGAGGCCATGGCACGCATCATCTCAAGATGGGTGCCCATGGACAGAATGTTGGCGTCGGGTACGGCGTAACTGGCTGACAGTTCGAAGCCGCTGCCCCAGATGCCGCCAAAGCCCGCCTGCTCGGCAAGCTTTGCACTCAAGGGGTTATGTGCGGCCATAGCTGTGAATAGCTTGCCGCTGTTTAGTGCATTGCGCAGGATCTGGTTCTTGGTCATTTGAGTTGATCTCGTTCTATCTATATTGATTGCCGCAGGTTGCTCTCTTTGAGCAACCTGCATCCATTCAGCGCAATGTTGCGCAGGCTTGCGCGATGCGTGTCATGGCGATCTCGAGGTCTTCGTCGGACGCAGCGTAGGACACCCGAAAGTGGCCGGGGAGTTCGAATGCCGATCCGGGCACGATGGCCACGCCGGCCATGCGCAACAGATAGAGCGCGAGGTCGCTATCGGTGGCGATGACGGTATTGTCGGCGTCGCGTCTGCCGAGCAGGCCTTCGCAGCTGGGGAAGGCGTAGAAGGCGCCGGGGGGCAGGTCGCAGGACAGGCCGTCGATGGCGTTGAGTTTTCTGACCACGCTGTCTCGGCGCGATCGGAACGCGGCCACGAAGCCTGGCAGGAAGTCCGTCGGGCCATCGAGCGCGGCAATCGATGCGGCCTGACTGATGGAACTGGTGTGCGATGTCGACTGCGATTGCACGAGGTTCATGGCCTTGATGAGTTCGACGGGCCCGGCACCGAACCCGACCCGCCATCCCGTCATAGCGTAGGCTTTGGACACGCCGTTGATGGTAAGGGTGCGCGTGGCGAGCTCGGGCGAGACGGCTGCGGGAGTCGCAAAGGGGGTGTCGTCATAGCGGATTTTTTCGTAGATGTCGTCGGCCATCAGCCACACATGGGGGTGGCGTACGAGCACTTCGGCCAAAGCGGCCAACTCATCGTGCGAATACACGGCACCGCTGGGGTTGGACGGCGAGTTGAGCATCAGCCATTTGGTGCGTGGCGTAATGGCCGCTTCCAATTGGGCAGGCGTAATTTTGAACGCGGTCTCTGCGCCGCAGCGAACGATGACGGGCTTTCCACCGGCGAGCAGCACCATCTCGGGGTAGGACACCCACGCGGGGGTCGGCACGACAACCTCGTCGCCTGGGTTGATGGTGGCTTGCAGCGCGTTGTAGAGCAACTGTTTGGCACCGCAGCCGACCTGAATCTGTTCGGGCGTAAAGTGAAGCTGGTTGTCGCGTTCGAACTTGCGGACGACGGCCTCGCGCAAGGCGAAGGTGCCAGCTACATCTGTGTATCGCGATTCGTTGCGGTCGATGGCGGCTTTTGCCGCATCGCGTACGTGTTGCGGCGTGGGGAAATCGGGCTCGCCCTGGCTGAGCGTAATGACGTGCTGGCCATCGCGCTTGAGCTGGTTGGCCATGCGAGTCATTTCTTTGGTCGCCGAAGGTTTTGCGCCGAGCACGCGATCAGCAAGGAAGGGACGACCTACGTCGGCCCCCTTACCTACATTGTCTATGTCGTTGTTCATTCTATCGTTCCGACTTTAAGCTTGAATAACCAGCGCGCCAGCGCCAGGGGTATGAAAATAGTCGCCAGCAGGACGAGGCTGTAGGCGCATGCCAGCGCGATACGACCACTGTCGATCTGCTGAAAGATTTCGATGGGCATGGTGTTCATCCCGCCGAAATACAGCACCACGGTTGCGGAGAGTTCCGATAACGTGGTGATCCACATCAACACGGCTGCAGCAATCACTGATGGAATGATGACGGGCAGCACAACGCGTATGAAGCTGCGCAAGGGCGCGACGCCCAGGCTCATTGATGCTTCTTCGACGGAGTCCTTCAGGTTATGCAGCGGGCCGGCTGCCGCACGCACGCTAGTGGGCATGCGTCTCAAGAAGTACGCTAATGCCATGATCACCCAGGTGCCCGTCAGCACTATCGGGCCTGCGTTGAACGCGTTAATCAAGGCAATGCCCAGCACGGTGCCCGCGATGGTCAGTGGCAGCATCACCATCACGTCCAGGATGTGGGTCAGCACCGAACGGCGTTTGACGATGAGATAGGCCGAGGCAACCGAGAACACCAGCCCGACAGCTGTGGCAATCGAAGCCAGAAAGAGGGAGTTGTACAAGGGCTCTGGTGCGCGTACCAACGCGTGCTGGATATGCGCCAAGGTGAAGCCACCATAACGCAACACGGGGCCGATGGACGGAGTAAAGGCCGTGATGATCACGACGACGGCGGGCAGCATGGATAGCCCTACCATGAACAGCACGAGTGTGCTGGCAAAGATTGCACGGCCGCCGGATATACCCATTGGCAACGGACTGCGTCCTGATTCCATCTGAAACTGTCGACGTTCAACGACGAATTTCTGAATCAGTAATAGCCCTGCACCCAGAAACACAAGTATTGACGCCATCGTGGTCTGCATCTGGGGATTTCCGCCCATTTCACTGACGAACTCGTTGTACGCCTTCACAGCCAGCACTGGCGTTCGCGCGCCGAGGATGGCAGGCACACCGAAGCTGCCGATCACGTGAGTGAAGACGATCAACGCACCCGCGAATATCGAGGGCAACAACAGGGGAAAGGTCACGCCGCTCCACACCCGTCCGATGGGCTGGCCCAGACTGCATGCGGCTTCTTCCAGATTGCGATCGATCGATTTCAATCCGACCAGTACAGCGACAAACGCATAAACATAGTTGTTCAAGGTCATCACGAAGACCAGGCCCCACCAGGAATACAGTGACGGCAGTTCAAGGCCCAGCGGCGAGATCAGCGTGTTGACCAGGCCTTGCTTGCCCAGCAGTAGCAACCAGGCTGCGGCCACGACCACGTCAGGGATGACCAACGTGATCAATGGCAATGCAGTGACCAGGCCAGCAAGCGGGAAGGTGAACCGTGCGACCATCACCGCCATGGCAGTTCCCACCAGCATCGAGGTGATGGTGACCGACACACCCAGAATCAACGTGTTGAAGAACACATCACGATAGGACGGGTCGGAGAAGAAGCGAACATATCCACCCAGATCCATCTGCCCGTCTGCGCCCATGAAGGACTTGCCCAGCATGCCAATCAACGGCCAGATCAGGAAGATGCCAAGCAGCCCGATAGCCATGACAGCGACGATGAGCCAGGTCGGATCGCGTTTGAGTGAGCCGAGCATCATGAGGGCTCCACGATGGGCGCGTTACGGGGAAGCGCCAAGACCACCGGATCGCCAGTACGGCGTACTGCACCGTCGTGGATCGTGCGCACGTCGATACGAATGATGCCCGCCGCTGTGCGCACGGCGTAACCGGTCAGACTTCCGCGAAATTCAACATGCTCGATCACACCCGCCAAATTCCCTTCATCTGCCACCGCTGCATTGCTGAACAGCATTTCTTCGCTTCTGATGGCGAGCGATGAGCCGGGCTTAACCGGCGCGTCGTGGCTGGTGATGAGCACGCCTGCTGCAGTTTTCAGTCGACGCAGTCCGGCCTCAGACCCCGGCAGCTCCTGCTCGATGGCGATGAGATTGGCGCTGCCAACGAAATCCGCGGCAAACGCCGTACGGGGAAAAGCATAGATGTCACGAGGGGCTCCTATCTGCACGATGCGGCCTCGGTCCAGCACTGCGATCAGATCGGACATGGCCAGCGCTTCTTCCTGATCGTGCGTCACGAATACCGTCGTGATGCCGGCCTCGGTCTGCAAGTCGCGAATCATGGCGCGCAATTCGACCCGCAGCTTCACGTCCAGCGCAGACAGCGGTTCGTCCAGCAGCAGTAGCTTGGGCTGGATGACCAGTGCGCGCGCCATCGCCACCCGTTGCCGTTGGCCGCCGGACAGCGCTGCCGGGGAGCGATCGGCGAACGCAGCCAGTCCCACGCGGTCGAGCATGACCATGGCGCGTTCGCGTGCCTGGGCGGGCGGAATCTTGCGCGCCGCCAGCCCATAGCAGACATTGGCAAGGATGGAGCGGTCCGGAAACAAGGCGTAGTCCTGAAAGACCATGCCCACGCCACGCCGGTGCACGGGCACATGGGTCACATCGTCTTCCCCGAAAAGAATCCTGCCGGAATCGGGTCGAACAAAGCCGCCCAGCATGCGAAGCAGCGTGGTCTTGCCGCAACCCGAGGGGCCAAGGAGGGTGAAAAATTTGCCGCTGGGCAGGGTCAGATCCAGGTCGTTGAACAGGTTCTGTCCACCATAGCTCTGGACTATGGATTCAAATGAAACTTGCATGATGGCTTGTGCTCGCTGATCAGAAAGAGGATCAGCGGGCGCTGATGATCTGGCGCCATTGCGCGATGAATTCTGCGCGTTGCGCGCCCATGGCCGCGTCGTCCAGCTGGACAATCGACACGTCCGACAGCTTGGGCAAGGCAGCCAGTGCGCTGACGTCGATGTCCTGGCGCAAGGGGCGGCGGTAGGCGCTTTTGAATACCTCGGTCTGGGTTTCCTTGGATGCCAGGTACTCGTACAGCTTGCGTGCCGGTTCCGGGTTCTTGCCGTTCTTGATGATGGCCATGCCTTCGGGCGACAGGAACGTGCCTTCTGTCGGATAGATCAGCTTGATTTCTTTCATGCCGCCGGCGATGTATTCATATCCGGCATATTCCATGGTGACCGCGACGGCAAACTCGCCCTTGGCCACGCCTTCATACGCAGCTGATGTGGTGCCCACGATGACGGCGTTGCGGGCAATCTTGGTCAGCGTCTCCAGCCCCAGCTGCTTGTGCAGGCCATACATCGCAACGAACGATGCGCTGCTGCGCTCAGGATCGGGAATGACAATCTTGCCTTTCCATTTCGGGTCAGCCAGGTCCACCCAACCCTTGGGTAACTGGCCTTGCGGCACCTGCTTGAGATTGGCCATCAGCACGGTCACATGGGTATTCGTGCCGAGCCACAGATTGTCCGGGCCGCGATAGGCTGCGGGTACGGCGGCGGCTTGCGGTGAAGCGTAGGGTGCGAGCTGGTCGCGGAACTCGCTGATGGTGGATAGCCCACCCGACCAGAAAATGTCGCCCAGGGGATTGTTGGCTTCGGCCTTGATGCGTTGCATGAGTGCGCCCGTTCCCGCACGCACAACCGACACCTTGATATCCGGGTGAGCCTTGGCGAAGCCGTCCAGCACACGGTTGACCGTCTCGACATTGTTGGAGGAATAAAGCACGACATCGGCGGCCCGTGTCACACTCATGGAGAGAGGCAGCGCGATGAGTAAAATACATAACTTGAACATGCGACCGAACATGATTCGAACCCCTTTTGTTTTCTTGTTTGGAAGATTTTCATTCTATAGATCAGCTCAATCTGTTCAATGCGATTTCCGTGACAGTATTCCTATACCCGGGGAAAACATGAGTATTTTGCATACTAGAGCGCCCGATGCGCCCTTGACCGCACTGCGCGCATTCGTGGCGGTAGGTCGCCACGGCAGTTTCACTCGTGCGGCCGACTCGCTGGGCATCACCCAAAGCGCGGTCAGCCGGCACATCTCGACGCTGGAAACCTTCGCCGACTGTCGGCTGTTCGTGCGCAGGGGTTCCACGATCGAATTCACGCCGCCCGGCTTGCAGCTGTTCGAGGCGGTGAAAGACGCGTTGTCTACCATTGAACTCACCATGCAGTTACTGGCTCAGCGCGGCCAACGCCATGACAGGCTGAAAGTCAGAACCTCACTGCCCAGTTTCGCGATGACCGTCGTCATCCCGTCGCTGGGCACTTACACCGCCAAGCACGGTGTGCAGATCGATCTGATCACCTCTCTGTCGCCTCCTCAGACATCCGACGATTTCGATGTTCTGATTTCACGCGACCTCAGCCTGCCAGGAACGGAGTGCTGGGAGTTGGTGCGCGAAGAGTTGATCTGCGTGGCCTCACCTGCTGTGATCGAGCGGTTCAACGCCCAGCCGGAGATCTGCATGCCTATGGTTGCGGCCCGATCCCGTCCCGATGTGATTGCGATCTGGGCGGTGGCTGCCGAGGTCTCGCCCGACCGCTTGCACGTCGTGGCGACCTACGATCACTTGTTTCTGGCCGCGACGGCAGCTATCGGTGGTGCTGGGTTTCTGGTGGTGCCCCAATGGCTGGTGCTGCAGCAACTGCAGGATGGCTCATTGGTTAGTTTTGACGATCAACGCATCGGCTCGGGCGCGAGCTACGTCGCCTATGTCCATGCACATAGCGCGCATGCGCAGACGGCGGGCGAATTCTGTCGATGGTTGAAGGCCAGTCTGCGAGACCGGGCGTGAGCTCCACGCTTGCCCGCGGCCGTGGCAGTTTCCAAAACGGTTTTGGTCAGCTTCAAAATAGCCATAACGCCTCCTGTTAAATGACGATTTCTAGGAGCCAAATAGGAGCCAAGGGGGAGCGAAACTCACCCAAAATCGTCCAATTACAGCGTAATGCTAAATTGAGCTGACCCTCCGGAAAACCAAGCTTGGCGCGGCTCAGTGGGTTCTAGCAAGAGCCGGTAGGCCGCTTGAATGCTTCGGCAAATTCATCCGAGAAAATTTCTGCCAAGGCAAGGCGCAAAGCAGCTGCCCGTTCAGCACCGTAGACAGATTCAAAGCGATCCTGTGCCTTGCGCCACAAGCGATTGGATTCTGCCAGTTTCGATCTGCCGCTGTCGGTCAATTCCACTCGCCGACTGCGGCGATCAATAGTGTCTGATCGCACTGCGACATAGCCCTCACGCGTCAGTGGTTCGAGGTTACGACCCAACGATGAGCGGTCAAGCACCATCGCATGCGCCAGCTCGCTTACTGTCGCAGATTCAGCGCGCGCAATGTGAACGAGCACAGAGCGCTGTGAAACGGTGAGCCCACACGGGGCAAGCACTCCATCATAGAGCTGGGTGATGCGTCGCGTCGCCTTGCGTAAGGCGGCGCCATTGCAAATCAGGGGGTCTTTCAGACGCGTCGCTGAAGACATCTCCACCTCCATAGTCACCATGGTGCGTGAACCTTGATATGAACATCAGGCCACGCGTCCAATCGTTCAATTATCCTTGACCATTAGGGGTATATGCAACTAGATTCCCAATCTAGATAGTTGCATATACACGTACTTGGTCGGACGTATCAAGGTCTTCTACATATCCCAGAGCACAGGCAAGCGATGAAACTAGTGACTCCCTCTGTACCAGCACAAGCAACAGTGCAACGGGCGGCCAATCCGCGTCTGCGGGGGATGCTGAATGATCCTATCGTGCCGACTCTGCTTCGAATGAGCGGGCCGAACACAGTAATGATGCTGGCCCTTGCCTCGACCAGCCTGATCGAGATGTGGTTTCTGGCTAAACTCGGCACGGATGTACTGGCGGGTGTAGCCGTGGTCGTGCCCGTTTTGATGTTGATGCAGAACATGTCGCAAGGTGCCATGGGTGGAGGAATTTCCGCAGCTATCGCGCGAGCGTTAGGCGCTGGCGATAAGGCATTGGCAGACTCCCTGGCACGACACGCCGTCGTCCTCAGTGCCTCGATCGGCCTGGTGTTCACGTTGGTGCTCCTGTCGTTCAACACGCCCTTGCTGCGCTTTCTGGGTGCCGAAGGCGCCTCGCTGGTAGCGGCAAAGGAATACGGTCATATCGTGTTCGGGGGACTGATGTTGACGTGGGTGATGAGTGCGCTGGCCAGCGTGATACGTGGCACGGGAAACATGCTGCTACCCAGTGCAGTCATTTGCGGCGGAGCCATACTGCTGATCCCGATTTGCGCGGGATTGATCTTCGGTTTTGGACCCGTGCCACCGCTTGGCGTAGCCGGCGGTGCCTGGGCGTTGGTAGCCTACCAGGCACTCGGAACGCTAGCCCTCGGCTGGTATTGCTTGAGCGGGCGAAACGCGGCCAGGTTGCGCCTCGGCCCCCTTCACTGGGCACCGATGGGCAACATCCTGGGCGTGGGCGGCCTAGCTTGCATCAACCCCTTGCTGACGAACGGATTGATCGCGTCCACGGCTGCAATCGTTGGTGCTTACGCGGGAACCCAGGCGCTGGCGGGCTACGCTACGGCAGCCAGGCTGGAGTATCTGCTGATCCCATTGGCCTTCGGCCTCGGCGGCCCCATGGTGGCCTTGGTGGGCTCGAACATTGGCGCTGGGCAGCCAGAGCGTGCTCGACGTATTGCTTTGGTTGGTGGAGCCATGGCGTTCGCTGTTGCCGAAACCGTTGGTTTGGCAGCTGCCATTTGGCCTGAAACCTGGCTCACGCTGTTCGGCACTGACGAAACACTCCTGAAGACCGGCGCGCAATATCTGCGCATTGCCGGTCCCTTCTATGGATTTTTCGCAATGGGTTTTGCGCTCTACTTCGCCTCCCAGGGCGCGCGGCAATTGAAATGGCCGCTATTGGCCGGCGCGATGCGACTGGTGCTTTACGCCGGCATAGGTTGGTTGATCCTACACGTGACAGGATCTCTGACTGCGTTTTTCGTCACCGGAGCCGTGGCTATGACAGCGTACGGACTTTGCGTGCTGGCCTCAGTCGCCTCTGGCAATTGGGCCACTCCACGACGCTGAGTTTTCGTGACGAATTCCTCCGCGTGCTCCGGCTTGACTCGCAGAACGACGCAGAGTGAATACGGTGTGGTCAGGAACAGATGCTCCTATGTTCGTCCGTGTTGATCATCTCCTGCCCGTGCGATTTACGGCTGGCCACGCCAATGTCTATCATGGTGGCGACCAGACGCGAAGCGCCCCAGGGCATCCCGTTTCGTGACGCGGCCGCCATCGAGCGCGTGCGCAAGGTCGACACCCTGACGATCGCGGCGTTGGCCATGAGCCTGAGCTTGGCCTCCATCGTCGGCAGTGCCTTGCGGCTGCGACAACAGCGTGTTGGCACCACACCGCATTGAACGTGAAGTGTCGTGGGCTGCGGATCCAACCCTCCGCAGCTTGCTCAGATGCAGCCGAACTAACGGGCTAACAAAAAACTTAGAAATGCACCGCCAAGCGCGACAAACAGGATCGTGCCAAGCACCGTATAGGCAGGCAAAGGCAGCATGGTTCCGACGGCAATTGCCAGTGCAGCGAATCCCATCTGAAGAAAACCCAGCATGGCTGAGGCGGCCCCCGCCTGTCGCGCGAAAGGATGCAGCGCAACCGATGTGCCCAGCGGGTTGAACAGTCCCATCCCAAACAGAAAGATGCTCAACGCCGTGCAGAAAACGAAAAACTCTTCCGGACCAAACAGCAGGAGTGCGCTACCCGCCAGGGCGACGAAAAGGCCGGCGCACGCGGCTCTTGTTGTACCCCAGCGTTGCGCCAGTCGTGGCGCCAACAGGCCTGCCCCAAATACGACGAACACGATGGATGCAAAAAACAGCCCGAATGCCAACGAGGTGAGCCCAAAGCCGCTCAGCAGTATAGCTGGCGCCATCGAGAAGAACGCATAGAGCGCACCGATGACCATACCAACTGCCACGGCGGGCGCCATCAACCTGCGATCTCGCGCCAGTGATCCATAGGTGCGCAGCACAGCGCGAATGGATAGCGGGGAACGCTTGTCCGGTGCATGGGTTTCACCTAGCCCGGTCACGTACCCCAGCCCCAGAAGCAGCGCAATCCCTGCAAGTACGATAAAGGTGGCTCGCCAGCCCAGCAGCCCTTCTAGGGCACCACCCAACAGCGGCGAGAATCCAGGTGCCGCCGCCATCGCAACCATCGTCAATGAAAGCGCACGAGCAAGTTCCTGGCCATCAAAGAGGTCGCGGGCGATCGCACGCGACAGCACCGAAGTCGCGCAAACGCCCAGCGCCTGCACCACCCGACCACTGATGAGGTGCGGCAGCGTACTCGCCAGAGCGCAGATCACGCTGCCCACCATAAAAATGGCCAGCCCGATCACCACCAGCCGTTGACGGCCGAAGCGATCGGACAGAGGTCCGACGAACAACTGCCCTACGGCGAAGGCCAGAAAGAAGCTGCTGAGCGTTGCGCCAAGATCCCGGACTGAAACACCAAGGTCTTGGCCTATGGTTGGAAACGCCGGCAGGATGATGTTCGTGGCCAGCGCGCCCAATGCCGCCAGCGCGGCGAGCAGGAACAACACGCCCGCCGTCAGCGTTTGTGGGGCGCGCGACAGCGCTGACGGGGAACGTTCGACAGATGACATGTTGTTCACTGCTGCCCCGCTGGCAGCTTCGATGCTTCAAAGGTCGGGTAGTCCAGATAACCTTCGGCCCCACCACCGTAGAAAGTGGCGCGGTTGTAGGGATTCAGGCCTACGCGCCGACGAGCCCGCTCGGGCAGATCGGGATTGGCGATAAACAGGCGTCCGAATGCAACGGCGTCCGCGCGATTGGCGTCAATAGCGGTGGAGGCCGTGTCGGGTTTGTAGTTGCCCGCAGCGATGAGGGCATTGGGCCAGTGGGGTCGGAACAGCTCCGAGGCAAAAGGTACGTTCTGATGATCGACGTCGGCCTGTCCCGCGCCGCTGGCCCGGGGCTCGATCAGGTGCAGATACGCCAGATCCAGCTCTGCCAGGCGATCGATGAGATAGGTGTACAGAAGCAGCGGATCACCCTCGCCGCTGCCGTTGGCCACGCCGAAGGGGGACAGGCGGATACCGACCCGATCCGAGCCGAAGACGGCCGATACAGCGCGCGCCACCTCCAGCATCAGTCGGCAGCGGTTCTCGATCGAACCGCCATAGTCATCTGTGCGCTGGTTGCTGCGGCTTTGCAGGAATTGCTCCAGCAAGTAGCCATTGGCCCCGTGGATCTCGACGCCATCGAAGCCTGCCCGCTGCGCGCTCAACGCGGCGCGCGTGTAATCCTCGACGACCGCCGCGATCTCTGCGGTTTCGAGCGCTCGCGGCGTCTCGAAGGGTGCCCGGCCGAAGTCCGCGGTGAAGGCATTGCCGGGCGCGGCGATGGCCGACGGCGCGACGGGCAATTGACCGTTCAGCAACGACGAATGTGAAATACGGCCAACATGCCATAGCTGCAGGAACACAAAACCGCCTTTGTCATGGATCGCTTTGGTGACCACTTTCCAGCCAGCGATTTGCGCTTCGCTGTGAATTCCGGGCGTCGCCGGCATGCCCTGGCCAAGCGGCGAGATTTGCGCGCCTTCGGTGATGATCAGCCCCCCCTGGGAAGCGCGTTGGCGGTAGTACTCAACGTTGAGCTCGTTGGGCACGTTGCCCGGAGGGGTCGCACGCATCCGGGTCAGCGGCGCCATGACCACACGGTGGGTAAGTTGTACGGCCCCGAGCTTTAGAGGCGAGAACAGTGCTTGGGTCATCAGCTTCTTCCTTAATCTAGTGATGGTTCAAAAGTTAATCATGTGCCCGGAAAGGCCATGAAATGCATCCAGCAGGGCTTCGCCGAGTGTCGGATGGGGGTGGACGTTGCGTGCCAGTTGATCTGCGGTCAGGCCCCACTTCTGAGCAAGCGTAAGTTCCGGTGGCAGTTCGGCGACGTCGTGACCGACCAAGCGGCAGCCCAGCAGCTTGCCGTCACTCGCGTTGGCGATGAGCTTGATGAAGTCGAAGGGTTCGCCGACGCCCAGGGCTTTGCCGTTGGCGGTGAACGGGAACGTGGCCACCTTGACCCCATGGCCTTCGTCGATGGCCTGCTGCTCGGTCAGGCCGAAGGACGCCAGGGGCGCAATATGGAACAGACGCCATCCAATGATTTGCTCAGCCCACATCCTCTTCCGCGTCCTCGGCAAGGCGGGCAATACAGGCATCCAAAAGCAGATGCAGCTCAACAACACTCGCTTCGCCAAGGCGTTCATTCAAGGCTGTCTGAGCCAGCTTCCAAGCGCGCTGACCCTCAGCGCGCTTGGCCACACCAGCTTCTGTCGACTGGACCAGGCGACTGCGCGCATCGGGCCCGGCACCGATCGTGAGCAAGCCTTGCGCTGCCAAAGGCTGCAAATTGCGGGTGAGCGTCGAGGCATCCATTTGCATGTGACGCGCCAAGTCCCCCGGCCGGATAGGGCCAAGCCTGACCACGTGCGATAGCAAGGCGTACTGCGTGTTCTTCAGCCCCGTCCTGGCGACATACTGGTCGTAGTGCCTTGTCACCACGCGATCGAGCTGGCGCAGTTTTAGGTTGGTGCAGCCTTGTGGCTTGATGGCGTTATCCATGCTATATATTGTACCTACAACTATTGTAGATACAATCATACAGCAAAAGGCGTGACGAATGGA
Organism: Bordetella tumbae; assembly: GCF_054780995.1. Lineage (NCBI taxonomy): Bacteria > Pseudomonadati > Pseudomonadota > Betaproteobacteria > Burkholderiales > Alcaligenaceae > Bordetella > Bordetella tumbae. Next base: position 735,486 of record NZ_BAAGVG010000018.1, on the reverse strand, counting down.
GGCCGAAGAGATCACCGCGCGTTGGCGCGGAGAGGAAGAAGCCGTAAGAGCGCGACTTGGCGCGGCTGGTTCGCGACGTTGATCGATTCCGCAGTCGGGTGCGACCCATGCCACGCTGCCTGCGGGTAAAGGTTTCACCACGCTCGAACTGAAGGTGAACATGGCGCCCCCCGCTCAACGACCGCGTGCCACCGGTACGCGCCGAGGGCAAGATGATCCATGCAGGGCGACAGGTAGCCACCGCGGAAGGCCGCATCGTGGGCCCCGACGGCAAGCTGTATGCCCATGCTACGACGACTTGCCTGGTTTTCGATGTTCCCGCTCACATCAAAAGGAGTTCCCATGAGCAAACCTGAAATCGTCCTGTGCGCCCCGGTGCGCACGCCCATCGGTACCTACGGCGGCGCACTCAAGGACACTCCCGCGCCCGCACTGGGTGCCGCAGTCGTGCGTGAGACGCTAAGCCGCTCGGGCCTAGCCGCGGATAAGGTCGACGCTGTCGTGTTGGGCAACGTCATTCAGGCCGGTGTGAAGATGAACCCTGCCAGGCAGGCCGCCATCGGCGGGGGCTTGCCTGTCCAGGTGCCGGCACTGACCGTCAACCGCGTTTGCGGCTCGGGGGCACAGGCCATCGCGACGGGGGCTCTCGAAATCCTGGCGGGCTATGCCAACGCGGTGATCGCTGGCGGCATGGAAAACATGGATCAGGCACCTTATCTCGTGCCTGGCGGGCGTTGGGGCAACCGGATGGGCGATGCGGTGATGATCGACAGCATGCTGCGCGACGGCCTAAATGATGCATTCAGCGGCCAGCATTCTGGCTGGCACACCGAAGACCTGGTCAGCCAGTTCGGCATCACCAGGGAAGATCAGGACCGCTGGGCAGCACGCTCTCAGCAGCGCTTCAGCGCGGCGCAAGCCGCTGGGAAGTTCGATGCAGAGATCGTCGGTGTGGAGCTTGCCAGCCGCAAGGGCCCTGTCCGGTTCGAGCGCGACGAAGCCAATCGCCCCGAGACGACCGTGGAGACGTTGGCCAAGCTCAAGCCGGCTTTTCGCAAGGACGGCACGATCACAGCAGGCAACGCACCGGGACTCAACAGCGGCGCGGCAGCGCTGATCGTCGCCGATCGGGGGTACGCCGAATCCCAAGGCTTGCAGCCGTGGGCGCGGCTAGTCGCCCATGGCGTCGCTGCAGTCGAGCCAGGTTTATTCGGCCTGGGGCCGATACCGGCGGTCAAACTGGCCCTGGAGCGCGCAGGTTGGACGCACATTGACATCGAGCGCGTCGAGATCAACGAGGCATTCGCCGCGATCACGTTGGCATGCCTGCGCGAGCTGGGGTTGCCGGAGGACATCGTCAATGTCGAAGGCGGCTCCATTGCACATGGTCATGCCATTGGAGCCACTGGAGCGGTACTGACGACACGGCTGCTGCATTCGATGCGCCGTGACGGACTCAGGCGCGGAGTCGTGACATTGTGCATTGGCGGCGGTCAGGGCATTGCCCTGGCGCTTGAAGTGCTTTGAAGCAACGGAAATAGCCATGACTCTCCTTTACCTGGAAGACCTGGAGCCGGGGCAGCGATTTCCTGGAACGACGCGTATCCGCATTGAGGAGAGCCGCGTCACAGCTTTCGCCGCGGAGTTCGACCCCCAACCTTTCCATCTCGATGAGCGCTCGGCCCGGGCCTCGATCTTTCGGGGTCTTGCGGCCAGTGGGTGGCACACCGCCGCGGTGACCATGCGCCTGCTGGTCGACAGCGAATTCAAACCTGCGGGCGGCATCGTGGGTGCAGGCGTTGATGAATTGCGCTGGCCGCGACCGGTACGGCCTGGCGATGAGCTGCGCGTAGAGAGCGAAGTACTCGAAGTCCGGCCGTCGAAGTCCAGACCAGAGCAAGGACTGGTGAAGGTATGCACCACCACGTTCAACCAGGACGACGAGGTAGTGCAGACGTCGGTGAGCAATCTTGTCGTGTTGCGCCGGACGAAACCAGCATAGAAGTCATGAATACAACCTTTCAATCGGAGCCAAAATGAAATACACCGTTTTCGGCAAAACCGGCCTGCAGGTGTCGCAGGTCGCGTTGGGCACGGGCAACTTCGGCACAGGCTGGGGGCACGGGGCTGACCCTGATATCGCCGAGGCCATTTTGAACGCCTACAGTGAAGCAGGCGGCAATTTCATCGACACTGCTGATGTCTACCAGTTCGGCCAATCCGAGGAACTGCTTGGCAAGCTGCTGCAGGGACGGCGCGAGGATTTCGTGCTGGCCACAAAATTCACCCGTGGCGCAGCGCCCAACGCCAATCGCCTGGTCACCGGGAACAGCCGCAAGGCGATTATCGCGTCGGTCGAAGCGAGCCTAAAAAGGCTGAAGACGGATCGGATCGACATTTACTGGGCGCACTGGCCAGATCAGGTCACGCCTACCGAAGAGATTGTCCGCGGTTTCGAGAATCTGGCGCGGTCGGGCAAGATCCTGTACGCGGGCCTTTCCAACTTCCCCGCCTGGCGCTTGGCCCGTGCTGTGACACTGGCCGAACTCACAGGGGCCGTACCCATCGCAGCCGCGCAGTTTGAACATAGCCTAGTGCGCCGAGAAGCCGAGGCCGACTTGTTTCCGGCCTCGAACGCGTTGGGGCTTGGGGTCGTGACTTGGTCGCCGCTGGGCGGCGGCATGCTCACGGGCAAGTACCGCCAGGGCGTAAAGGGACGTGCCGAGGGTTTTGGCGGCAAGGTGTTCCAACCAGAAAACTCGCCACAGCGCACTCAAGTGCTTGATACCGTCCTGGCCATTGCCGGTGACTTGGGCGTCCCGCCCAGCCAGGTTGCCATCGCTTGGGCCGGTACGCATGGCTCCGTTCCGATCATCGGCCCTCGTACGCCCGAGCAGTTGCAGGACAACCTTGGAGCGCTGGCGGTGGAGCTCTCCGCCGACCACATTGCGCATTTGGACGCAGTCAGCAATTTAGCTGGCGCATTGCCGACGCGTACACCTATTTCCTGGGGGGACAAGGCTTTGACCGCTGTGGCCTGAACTGCATAAGCGAAGATGTCGCATTCAGTGTGGACGGTCGCCGCTTGCAACGAATGCATTCAGCATAGACCCTGTGCAGCAGCGCCAACTCTCCGAAGCGGGCACCCGCTGCCCAAGCAACCGAGATAAGCGAAAGCCCCGCACTGGGCGGGGCTATATTTGCAAGACTTGCAGTCCGGGACAAGCATCTCCGTGCCGTGCTCCGAACACTTAGGAAACGAGACCTTCAATTCTGGAGGGGCACAGAAGGCGAATTCTCTTCTATCGTGGGATGAAGGGATGCTATGTGTATTGCACTGACAAAGAAACCGCCGAGTACTTTCGATCTCGCATCAATGAGATATAGCAGTTTCGACCCGATCCGGCAGATCAATCAGTTGATGATCGGCCTTAGAAGAAAATAAGTGAAACCCAGGCGCCCCGTGCCTGGCGACTTTACGCTGACATGGCTATCGCGCCCGCGAGCGGCGCGTACCTCCCTGCCGACGGCTAGCCTTATCCGCCACGACATTCTCATTAGACATACGCTCGCCACGCTGCGCCACCAGCTGCAACAAATGCAGCAGCTGACGTCCTTCATCCGGAGTCAAGTCCGCCATCAGCAAGTCATTCAGATGGGCGATCTCCGGCAACATGGCGTGATACAGCGCCTGCCCAGACTCCGTTGCCATGACATTCGTGATGCGTTTGTCGTCTGTATCGCGCCCCCTGTCGACCCAGCCCTTGCCGCACAGCGAGCCCAGGGCACGCGAAGTCCGCACCAGGTCTAGTTTTGCAGTAGCCGCCAGCTCCGCCGACGTCAGCGGGCCATATTCCACCACCGCCGCCAGCAGGCGCCACTCACGCCGTGTAATACCAAAGCGGCCCTCGCACAGCCGCACGAACATCGGACTGGCCTGCGACCAAGCCTGGTACAGGCAATACATAGGCATCTCCGCCAGATGAAAGGGACGCTGTACGGACACAGAAGGCATCAGAGGCTCTCCTACCTGGATTTTGTACGTTTGCTTATGCCGATATTGGATTAGATCAAGAAACACGTCCGTTGCTACAGTCTCTCCATCTTGACCACAACCCATCAAAAGACGGCAAGACAAGAGGAAAACATGATCAAACGGATGATACTGGCCGCCCTGGCGGCATGTGCGCTGGCCACCTCGGCATGGGCGGCCGCACCGCTGAGCGGCCCTTTGACCATCGTGGTGGGCTATCCGCCCGGTGGCGGCTCGGACCGCATCGCCCGGCTGGTGGCCGAGCGCCTGAAAGATCGAGTGGGCGTTTCTGTCATCGTCGAGAACAAGACCGGCGCAGGTGGCCGCATTTCGGCGCAACTCCTGCACAACGCCGACGCGAACCAGAACGTGCTGTTGCTCGGCAACCCCGCCGTGATGGTGGTCGCCCCGCTGGTCTATGCCGATCCCGGCTACGATGCGCAGCGCGATTTCAAGCCCGTGTCGCTGGTCAGCAGCTACAAATTCGCACTGGCGGTGTCGGCCGATTCGCCCATGAAAGACATGAAGGCCCTGCGAGCATGGCTAAAGGAACATCCCGAGCGCTTCACATTGGGCGTGCCGGCCACCGGCAGCCTGCCGCACTTCTTCGCGCTGATGCTGGGCGACGAGATCGGCCAGCAGGCTGAAGTGGTCGGTTATCGCGGCTCGGCGCCGCTGATCAGCGAACTGGTTGGCGGCATCCTGCCGCAGGCAATCGATACCCTGGATACGCTACTGCCACAACATCAGGGCGGCCGCGTGCGCATCCTGGCCACCTCGGGCACCGAGCGCGAGGCAGAGCTGGCGGACGTGCCGACCTTCCGCGAGGCCGGCATCGACCTGGCGGCGGATGGCTGGAACGCATTTTTTGCGCCGGCCGCCATGCCGCAGGACAAGGTCGAGCGCCTGGCGCGCGATATCTCCGCGGTAATGAGCGATCCGACGCTGCAAAAGGCCGTGCGCGCCATCAACCTCGAGCCGATCTCGGCCGACGCAGCGCAGACGACACAAGCGCTGGCGGCCTATCGCAAGCAATGGGAGCCAGTGGTGCGCGAATCCAGCTTCAAGGCAACTCAGTAACAGGGGCATGCATTCCATGAGCAAGATCCAGAACGTGCTGTTCATCATGGCCGACCAGTTGCGGGCCGACCACTTGGGCAGCTACGGGCATCCTTACCTGCGCACACCCAACCTGGATGCGCTGGCGGCGCGCGGCATGCGCTTCGAGCAGGCGTTCGTAAATTCGGGCGTGTGCGGGCCATCACGCATGAGCTATTACACCGGGCGCTATCCATCCAGTCACGGCACGACCTGGAACCGCGTGCCGCTGTCCGTTAGCGAGGTCACGCTGGGCGAGTACCTGGCCAGCCGCGAGCGCGATATGGTATTGATCGGCAAGAGCCACGTCATTCCCGACCAGGCCGGCATGCAGCGGCTGGCCATCGATGGCGGCTCAGAACTGGGCACCTTGCTGGCGCGCGGCAGTTTCCGCGAGGCCGACCGTTATGACGGCCACCACGAGCCGGGCGATGAAAGCGGGTATCCGGCATTCCTACGCCGTCATGGCTACAATTCGCCCGATCCGTGGTCGGACTATGTCATTTCCGCGATGGATGCAGACGGGCAAGTGGTCAGCGGGTGGCATATGCGCAATACGCACCTGCCCGCGCGCGTCCGCGAGCCGCATTCGGAAACCGCCTACACCACCGACTGCGCCCTGGATTTCATGCGCAAGCGCGGCTCGCAGCCCTGGGCCCTGCACCTGAGCTATGTAAAGCCGCACTGGCCCTACATGGCGCCCGATCCCTACCATCGTATGTATCGCAGCGACCAATGCCTGCCGGTAGTGCGCAACCAGCAGGAGCTGGCCGGCGCGCATCCAGTGCTGCAGGCCTATCGCCAGCATGAAGAAAGCCAGAGCTTCGCGCGTGAGGAATGCGTGCGCACCGTGCGGCCGGTCTACCAGGGGCTGATCACGCAACTGGATACCCACCTGGGCCGGCTGTTTGACTACATGGAAGGCGCCGGGCTGATGCGCAACACGCTGGTGGTGTTTACTGCCGACCATGGCGATTTCCTGGGCGACCACTGGCTCGGCGAGAAAGAGCTGTTCTACGACACTGTGCAGCGGGTGCCGCTGATCATCATGGACCCGAGCGCCGCGGCCGAGGGCACGCGCGGTCAGGTGTCCCGGCAGTTGGTGGAAAGCGTGGACATCACGCCGACCATCCTGCAGGCGCTGGACGTGCCGCAAGCCGGCCACCTGCTCGAGGGGCGCGCCCTGCAGCCGCTGCTGCATGGCGCACCGGAAGGCATGCCGTGGCGTGCCGCGGCGGTGTCCGAACTGGACTACAGCTTCCGCCAGGCTCGGCTCACACTGAGCAAGACGCCGCAGCAGTGCCGCGCATGGTCAGTGCGCACCGATCGATGGCGCTATGTGTACTGGCGCGACGAGCCCGAGCAACTGTTCGACCTGCAGAGCGACCCCAACGAGTTCGAGGATCTGGGCGCCAGCCAGTCCCACGCCGCAGTGCGCGCCGAGATGCGGCAGCATTTGCTGGACTGGTCGCTGCGTAGCAAGCGGCGCACGACCATGTCCGACGAGGCGGTTGAGAGGTCTACCAACGCGCACAAGCGGGCGGGCATCTACTTTGGGCAGTGGTGATCATCGCGGCGAAGCAGCCAAGTCTACTTATCGTCGGAAACGTTAATTGTGCTACCCGTGCTGAGCCGTTTCACAATCTCCTGAGCAGACATCCCGCCAAAACCATCCACACCGGGAGACAAGCGTAACGCCCCGCCCTCGATCGGACTCATTACCGTCGGCGACGCCAACATCACATCGTCGGCACGAATATGAATCATCTTGCCGACACGGTCACGCGTAAACGCTGCCAGGTTACGTTGGCCCTCCGCCGTCAGCTTAACGTCGACGAAGTCCTGATTCGTCACATCATCATGTGCAACAGCAGCACTCTGGACAGGTATCCGTACTGTCTCTGCATGGGCCGCAACACTGCACATCAGCGCAAAGCCCGCTATTAATCCAATCATTCGCATGAGCGCACCCCGTGTTTCAAATCTGTAACGGTGCCGTTCTCGCAACGACATCTCTCATTGAGAATTGATTGTAGCGAAGTCATCGATCGTTCCTCATCAATGTCTGAATGCCCCTGTTGTACAGTGTTGATACAACCAATCTATCTCCGACACGATCATGACAGTCATCGCCGCGAAGGTCCTGAATAGCCTGGTGGATCACCTGTTCGAACGACTCACTCGTCGCCCGTCAGAACGTCCATGGTGGGATTCTCTGTATCGCCTGCCCTTGGCAGATCTGCAGCAACGCGCGAACGACGGCGATGCCAAGGCCGCCTACGTATTAGGCGATATCTATGACCAAGGCCAGAATGGGGTCGATCAAGATTTATCGCTTGCGGTTTGGTGGTACCGCTATGCGGCAGAGCGTGGAGATGGCGACGCGCTCAACAATCTGGGGAGCATGAGCCAGCACGGTGACGGACTGCCCCAGGACGATGAGCAAGCGCGGCATTACTACGAACAAGGTGCCGCCGCAGGTTGCGGCAAGGCCATGAACAATCTCGGCCATTTCTTCACTCAGGGTAGAGGCGGTCTTCGCAAAGACTTGCCTCAATCGGTTCGGTGGTTCAAAAAAGGCTCTCGCCTGCGTGACAACGACGCTATGGTTTCTCTAGGTTACGCATACGACAATGGAGTGGGCGTATCGGTTAGTCCGTTGAGAGCTCTCTACTGGTTTCGACGAGCGGCACAGGCTCAATATCCAAAAGGTTATTTCAATTTGGGGCTTTCATACTGGGCCGGAGATATCGTGCTGCGCAACGAGCGCAAAGCCGTTGCGCTATTTTTCAAGGCCGGCCCCGATCATGTCGGCGCGAACTATTTTCTGGGAAAAGCGTATTACGAAGGACGGGGAATCGAAAAAAATATCTCGGAGGGACTGCGTCTGATCAGTCTGGCGGCGCATAAAGACTATGAGCTCGCTCAAGAGTATTTACAGTCAATCGAAGACTCGCCCGTCGATCTCACGTTGCAATCTGGCTCAGCTGTCCCACCCGTCTATTTACTCGCCGTTCACGCCGAGCAAATGGGCCATTGGTCAGATGCCATCCGATACTACGAGAAATCCATCGCTCTTTTCGACACCGTCCCCAAGGTAGATGAAAATCAATGCGCGGGCACGCAAGAGCGCCTCGCCTACTGCTTGCATGAGGCGGGGGAATACTTGCGTGCCAGGCAAATCAATGAGCAAGTTCTAGCCACGGGCGAGCGCTTGTACGGCGCAAACAGCAACAAGCTGAACGTTGTACTGACCAATCTGGCTCAAAACGCCTACATGCTGCACGACTACGATACGGCACGCACCTTGCTCGAACGCCGTTTGGCGCTTTCACTCCAACATGACGAGTCGGCACACATCGACGACTGCTTGTTTCAACTTGGCGTACTGGCCTTCGAACAGGGGCGCCTCGACGATGCCCAGGCCTTGATGCAGAGACGTCTGGACTTGGCATCGAAAAGTGGGGACTTACAGCGCATTGAGGATGCAGGCGATGCATTCGAAGCACTCAAGCTTCGCCTCGATGGACTTCAAAAAAGCCCGACGGCCCACGAAGAAGCAGAAACGGTGAAACTGGCAGTACCTCATGCGGGCCGTTCGACGGCGGTCCTACCCACTACATTGGACATAGACCGTAGCGCGGCTCGTGCTCTAGAGGCCCGGTCGCTGTCGGATTTGCAGGCCATTTATACCCGTCTGCAAAAAGAAACCGATAAAGGTGAGGCGCTGATTGCAGGTGGCGGCACGGCCTGCCCTTGCGACGCGGCAACCGCAACACTGCTAATTGTCATCGGTTTTGCGATCAACAAGCTCGATGGAGAAGGCCGTTATCAGGATTGGATGGAAGATGAAAGCCTTAGCTTGCTAGCTGACTACCGTGCATTTATTTCTACTTGTGGCGAAGATGCCCAATCGACGGCGCTTTCCGATATCACTGATCTGATGATCAAGAAACTCTAAAAACACGACCAGCAGTGAGCTGATGGTGATCAGTGACACCCCTCCTATTGAGCCTTACTTTTGAGGCCCGACGGAGCCTCCTGAATCTGCGGAAGACTCTCTCTCCTTCTCTTTCGCTTTCTCTGCCTTCTCTCCGTCGTAATGCGACTTAATGCCGAAGTACATGGCGACGACTAACACGATCAACTTAAACGAACCGAAGACTATAGGGACCCACTGCATCTTTTTCTCAAAACGCTGCTTCAGCAGCTTCAGTTACCACCTGGTGGCGAGTTGGCCGGACACCACAATCCATACAAGTGTTCAATCCAAACGCCTTAAATCCATACAAATAACCAGATTTTTTGTATTATATGGCTTTTTTGTCCCCAACAAAATTGCCAAAAATCCATACATCGCCGGACGACTCGTCTCCCACGCGCCGCCTTAAGAAAGTAAACCTGTCTTGGGTGCGCCCCCTGACGGCAGGCTTGGGCTCTCGGTACCAGCAAATCGCCGCGCAAATCGTTACCGCGGTGGAGGATGGCGTTCTCAAACCGGGCGATCGCCTGCCCCCTCAACGCGAACTCGCCCAGGCATTGGGAGTCGATCTCACGACCGTCACTCGTGCCTACACGGAAGTTCGCCAGAAAGGGCTTTTGGAGGCTCACGGCGCAGGTGGGACCTATGTCGCCTATTCCGAATCGGGAACAAACGGGACGATTGATCTGGGAATGAATATCCCTCCCTTGCTCAACAGTGCAGAGTTTGCGCACATGCTCGCGCAAGGCGGTGGCACAACCCCGACAACAGCCAGCCCGATGGATCTGATGAGCTATCACGTGGGCGCAGGGGCGAATCGGCATCGTGCCGCAGGGGCAAAATGGCTGCAGCCGATGATTGGCAACACGGACATTGAGCGGGTCGTGGTCTGCTCTGGTGCGCAAACCGCGATCGCGGCACTGCTGCTGGCCAAGAGCCAGTCCGGGGATGCCATTGCTTGCGATGAGTTGACTTACCCGGGCTTCTTGGCCGCAGCCCGCTTGCTCCAGCGCGTAGCCCTAGGGGTGAAGTCAGATGAACACGGAATGGATCCTGCCGATCTCGAACGCGTGTGCGAACAACATCGTCCCGCGGCGTTGTACTTGAATCCGACGATTCAAAATCCAACTGCGCTGACGCTCTCGGTCGCGCGACGAGCGGAGCTTTTACGTGTTGCAGAGAAATATGCGCTGCCAGTCATTGAGGATGATCCTTACTGGCTGTTGAGCGAACGTCCACCGAGCACAATGTTTTCATTGGCTGCCGACACATCTACGGTCCCGGTTTATTACGTCTCGACGCTATCGAAATGTATAGCACCGGGCCTGAGAACGGCTTACCTGGTTGTACCTTCAGGTGAGCCGTTAAGTCCGGTTCTTGACGCCCTGCGCTCGCTGGCTCTGATGCCCACGCCTTGGATGGCTGAATTGGCGACGACGTGGATAGAGTCGGGAGCCGCCGTTCAATGGCTGGCACGGATCAAGAGCGAGATGCAGCATCGACAAACTATCGCAGCATCGATCCTGCCGGGAAATATCCAAGCCGACCCGCATGGGCTACACCTCTGGCTCCAGTTGCCGCGTCATATCGACCCGTACCGACTCACACAAACGGCGCTACAACAAGGGTTGGGAGTCACTGATTCGGAGGCGTTTGCCACGGGGTCTTTCAGCCCCGCAGCGTTGCGTGTGTCATTGGGTGGCGCGATTGATCGAACTCGCCTGACGCACGGCCTGACCCGATTGGCGGAGTTGCTCCGAGGAGATGTTGGCAGGCGGGTTTCCAATGTTGTTTGATTGGCCTATGCCATCTTTCACTGCGATCCGGTGATCAGGGACCATATCGATCATCATTTTGACGTCAAGCAAGACAGCGAACTGCTCAAGAGCATTCCCAGCCAGGGGGCCAAAGATAAGGGAGTTCGTTGAACTCTCAACGAGCAGAAGCGACCTTGCCAGCCAAAGCCAGGGACGCGCGCAGCATATCGTTGGTGCGGGTCTGCCATCCCTCCCCGCTGGCGCGAAGCGCCTCCAAAATGTCGGCATCGAGACGCAGCTTTACTGCCTCTTTCGTCACGGCTTGAGTACTGCCCGCCGGACGCCCACGCCGCTTAATCTTCTCCGGCGTGTGCACCTCCGCAAACTTCCCAGCCCTGGCTTCCGCCAAAGAATCGCGCAGACCAGGAAGTGCCTGCCCAGCGTCGGCTTCGACGGCCTTGGCCACCTTCTCCATATCCAGTTTCTTCAGGGTCTTCATGCTTTCCTCCGCTTGATTTCCTTGGGCATCACGTTCTCACGCTCAGCCTTGGCATACACCATGACCAACAACACGACCTCGTCATCGACCAGATGAAAGTAAATTACTCTCGCTCCGCCACGCTTGCCCATGCCCTTACGCGCCCAGCGCACCTTTCGAGCTCCATCAGCCCCAGGAATGACGTCGCCCGCGTCGGGGTTTTCCGCAATCCAGGCGATGAAGGCATGACGCTCATCCTCGTTCCAAATTTCAGCAGCTTGTTTCTGGAACGTGGGAGTTTCGGCCACAGTACGCATTTAATTGTACCCCCAAAGAAAATAAGCAAACAAGCAAAAGGACACTCCAAGTAACTATTTGTGATATACAGCCGTACTACGACATCATGTCCCGTAAGGGAGCAGGGAGCGAAGTTATGGCATTGCGCTTTCGTCGATCCATCAAGTTGGCGCCGGGCATACGTATGAATTTGAGCAAATCCGGTGTGAGCTGGACGGTCGGGCCACGCGGCTCTACGGTCGGAATTGGTAAGCGCGGAGCACGCCTCAACACCAGCATGATGGGATTTTCATCCAGTCAGAGCCTGTATAAGCCTACTCCCTCTCCACGACGATCTGCCGCGCCTGAGCCCGCATCACCGCGCAGCTACGTCGCCCTAACCTGCGGCGTGACGGATGATGGTGTTCTAACGTTCCACGACAAGGACGGCAAGCTCGTCAGCGAATCCGTGGTTGAGGAGGCAAAGAAGCAAAACCGCCAGGCTATTTTGGATTTGATTCAGCGCAAATGTGATCAGATCAATGGGGAGCTGGATGCTCTCGCTAACATCCATCTAGATACACCTTCACCCCACATTTCACCTACCTTTTCGCCTGAGCCCTACCCACACCCAGCCCCGTCTCAGCCCGCGCCACCAACCCCACGCTGGTGGGAAAAACTCTTCTCTAAGCGATTAGCGACGTTGCAGGCCTCCCACCAACAGGCTATGGCTAACTATCGACGCCAACTCGACGCATGGCAGAAAAACAAGAATCAACATGAGCAAAATCAGACTCAACGACGCCATTTCCTCGAACATGAGATTCATCAGGACCCTGCCGCCATGGAGCGTTGGTTGGAGGAGAATCTGCAGGACATCACCTGGCCAAGGGAAACGTTGATATCGCTGGACATCGTAGAGCAAGGCCAACATATCCGTCTCGACGTGGATCTGCCTGAAATCGAAGATATGCCGTCCAAGACCGCAGCAGTTCCGAGTCGAGGCTTAAAACTCTCTGTCAAGGATTTGCCAGCCGTACAAGTACGCAAGCGTTATATGGCACATGTACACGGGGTGGGCTTCCGGATCATCGGCGAAACATTCGCCGCCCTTCCCTGCGCCCGTCGAGTCACGTTATCGGGCTTTTCTCAGCGTCACGACGCCGCCACCGGCAAAGCACGCGATGACTACCTATACTCTGTCAGCGTGGCGCGAGACGATTGGGAGCGTATGGATTTCAAGCAACTCGCCATGGTCGATGTTGTGGAGTTACTCGCGCAATTTGATATACGGCGACAAATGACAAAAACGGGCATTTTCAAACCCATTGAGCCGTTTTAACTTAAGGGACAACAGGTGCCGTACTGGGTCGCCTCGAGAACCCGAGGCGACCCAGTACAACGACGGGTCAAGCCACTACCAAGCCCAACTCGACTTTCTTGCGTTTGACCCAAGCTCCGATCAACCGATCGGCAGCAATCCCCATAAAGGCAATACACAGCCCCGCCACTAGCGCCTTGCCAATCTCATTACCGGAACGTGCAGCATTAATCTGCGCCCCCAGATCCTGAGTGCCGATCAATGCGGTAATCGCCACCATGAACAAAGCCATGAAAATCACCTGGTTCACGCCCAGCATGATTTCAGGCAACGCAATCGGCAACTCCACCTTCGTAAAGCGCTGCAGTCGTGTCGTACCTTGTTGTGTCGCGGCCTCCATAATGGGAGCGGGTACGCTACGCAAACCCAACATCGTGTAGCGCACCATCGGCACCACGGCAAACAGCAACACGGCAATGATGGCAGACAGATCACTGACTTTGAACAGCATCACGACGGGAATCAGGTAGATAAACGACGGGAAGGTCTGGAAAAAATCACATACGCCCGCCGCAAAACGTGACCAGTTGGCGGTACGCGACGCCAGCAGACCCAGCACAAAGCCCACGATGATGCACACGACAGCAGCCGTGCCGATCATATACAGCGTAGTCATGGCTTCGGTCCACAGCCCCGTACCGGCAGGAAACCAGATCAGCAGTCCAGCGACGAGCGCCACCGACCAACCGCCAAAGCGATAGCCAACCAACGCCACGAGTGCGACAAATGTTACCCACGGGATCGCCTGAAAAAATGTGCGAATCGGGATCAACACCTCGAGCAGCGCGAAATTGCGAAACGCCTGGACCGAGTCATACAGATTCAAGTTTATCCAGTCGATGCCCGCATTCCAGTAGGCAGCCGAGGTAATGGTGTGTTCACCGCTCAACTGCGCCAGGTCTGGCACCACGCGAGCCAGCAACACACTGGCCACCAGGAATACCAGCCCCATCACCAAATAAGGATGACGCTGCCGCCAGCTGAGGTCAGGATCCACATAGACCGGCGCCTTCAACGCGTAGGCCCGGCTCAGACGGTCCAAGACCACAGCGATCACGACGATTGCCAAACCTTGTTCCAATGCCTGGCCCAGGCGCAACGACTGTAGCGACGTCAATAGCTCACTGCCCAACCCCGCGGCGCCGATCAATGCCGCCAGCACGATCATGGCGAGGGTTTGCATGACGCCTTGGTTCAAGCCTGTCAGCAACAGCGACCGCGCGGCCGGTACCTGCACTCGCCACAACAATTGCCAGCGCGTGCAGCCCATCATGCGCCCCGCCTCGAGCACACCGCTGCTGACCGTTTCCAGACCGAGCGCCACACAGCGCGCGACTGGGGGCACCGCGAACAACGCCGTCGCAATCATGGCAGACACGTTGCCGACGCCATACAGCACCACGATGGGCACCAGATACGCAAAAGGCGGCATGCTCTGCAGGATATCGAATAACGGCGTCACCAGACTCTTGAAGCGCGCGCTCTTGCTCATGAATATCCCCAACACCAGACCGATGAGGAACACCATGGGCACCGTGATGACCACGAGCGCGAACGTTTGCATGGACGGCTGCCAGACGCCGAACAGCGCCAGGTACGTGAACGCCACTGCAGCGAGCAGTGCTGTACGCCATCCGCCGAGCCAGTGGCCCATTATCGTAGCGAGCCCCATCACCGTGATCCACGGCAACGCAGGCACACTGCCGGCAAAGCCATTGAAGAACAGCGATTCGCTGAAGCTCAACGGATAAGACAGCCAGGAAGAAAACCCGCGCGTCACATTGCGTGCGGTGAATTCAAACGCTGTGCCTTCGAAGAAACGCGCACCGTATACGACCCACTCAAAGAACGCGTCGATCCAGTCTTTTAGCGGCAACATCCAATCGGAGGGGTATTTCGCGACCCAACTCACTCGTCCTGCAGCCACTTGTCCCAGTAGGATGATCGCCAGAGCGGCGATCCAGTAAAACATGCCGCGATGCCAGGATGCCTGTGGTCGACGACCTGACGGCGGCGCGACGACAGCATTGCGCGTTGTCGCAGGCGCTGCCGATCGGGGCGAGTCGAGCGCCTGCGCCACGTCCTTTTTCGATAGCATGGCAGCCTGACTCATTGGAACAGCGCTCCCGCCACTTGTTCGCGGCTGACCTGTCCGACCAACGCCCCCGACGCGTCGACGACGGGCAAGGCACGCTCTGATGCGATGACACGCTTGGCGATTTTCTCCAATACATCGGTCGTCCGAATCACATCCTGATCGGAGGCGATCGTGATATAAGCCGGGTCAGCCGGTGTCATGATCCGCTGCGTCGTAATGAGTTTGGCCCGCGGTGCATGCTGCACAAATTGTTTGACGTAATCGTTGGCCGGCGCCAGCAGCAGCTCTTCGGCTGTCCCGATCTGCGCTAGACGTCCGTCTTTCATGATCGCAATACGGTCGCCCAAGCGCACGGCCTCATCGAAGTCATGCGTCACGAACACGATGGATTTGTGCAGCTTGGATTGCAGCTTGATGAACTCGTCCTGCATCTCGCGGCGGATCAGCGGATCCAGCGCGGAGAATGGCTCATCCAAAAACCACACGTCGCACTCGCCGATCAAGCTGCGAGCGATGCCGACACGCTGCTGCTGCCCGCCCGACAGTTGCCGGGGGAAATAATGCTCGCGCCCCTCCAGGCCTACCGTGGCGATCAACTCCTGCGCCTTGGCCAACCGCGTCGCTTCGGGAACGTTCTGTATCTCCAGCGGAAACGCGACGTTCTCGAGCACGGTACGATGCGGCAGCAAACCGAAGTTCTGAAAAACCATGCCCATCTTGCGTCGACGAATATCTGTCAAGCTGGCGCGCGAGGCTTGCAGCAAGTCGACACCATCAAACAGTACTTTCCCCGCATGCGGCTTGATCAGTCGCGTCAAACAGCGGATCAGCGTCGATTTACCCGAGCCGCTCAGGCCCATGATGATGAGGATCTCGCCCTTGTGGACATCAAAGCTGACATCACGGACGGCGGCGACCAACCCCGCTGCGGCGAGCTGCTCGTCGGTGGGCTGATACTGATGTTTTTCCAGAAAGCCCGTGGCGCGCTTGCCAAACAGGTGCCATAGGTTTTGGCATGAAATTTTTACCGAGTCACTCATAACTATTCCTGTCGAATAGCGCGCAACACTGCGCGGTCACTTTCCGACAAGATCAGCGGTATGGCGATATCAAGGCTGATTCAGCGCAAAAAAACGATAGTGTCGGAAAGTACGGGACGGATCTGAGATGACGCACATCATGGTGCGAAGACCCACAGGACGGTGCACGCGGCCACGTTGATCGTGTCGCGCGCACGCAGGGAGATTACTTAGCGCAATCTGGCATCCAGGCTGCGATCTCTTGTGGGTGCTGCTCGATCCATGCGGTGGCGGCTGCATCGTGCGTCAAACCTTTGACATCTGCGAGTGCCGCAGCCTGATCAATCATCGGGCCGGTAAAGTTGATGTTCTTGATCAGCTGATAACCGCAGGTCCATTTTTTCTCAAAGCCGGACCAGGCGCCTTTCTTCAGGTAGCCACCCTTGGGTGAGCCGCAATCGTAGGTCTTATCGGGGTTGACACCCCATTTCGGATCCTCGACGCAAGCGGCTTCGTGCTCGGGAAACTCGACGAATTTACCGGCGAATTCTGCCCCAACCCAGTTCGGAGCCCAGTTGAACAACACGATCGGCTCTTTGCGTGCATAGGCTGACTTCAGTTCGCCGAACAACGCTGCGGCGGAGCCGGCATTGACCACTGTGAAGTTCAGGTCCAAGGCCTCGATTTTCTCTTTGTCGTGCTTGATCCAGTCTACCGGACCCGCCAGATAGCGGCCCTTGGGAGCCGTCTCGGGCACGGCAAATTTCTCTGCGCATGCGTTCAATGCCTTCCAGTCTGGCAGACCAGGGCAGATTTCTTCCATGTATTCCGGATACCACCAGTCCTCGCGCGTTGTCGCTGTGTGACTGCCCACGTCGACCATGCGTCCAGCTTTGACTTCTTTCATGAAGCTGTTGTGCATGGTCCCTTCCCAGATTTCCATCTGTAAATCCAGATCGCCCAGGCCCATTGCCGCATATTGCCCTTGGCTATCGGCTGGCACCACTTTGGTTTGGTAGCCTAGCTTTTCAAGCAATTGTTGAGCGACACGAGCGAGCACTTTTTGGCTCGACCAGTTATTGTCCGCGATTTTTATCGGGTCGCTTGATTCCGGGGTGAATGCATGTGCAGGGGCACCGATCACAACGGCGAGCACCAACATGCCAGCGCTGATTTTTTTAGTGATGGACAACGGGAAATTTCCTCCATGTGTGAAAGGATGACGAGTCACCCCTTCGAGGTTTTGATGCGTGCGTTGGTAAAGCCCATGGCAATGCCAATGCATTCATCAGAATGACTACTACCTCTATCGCGCTGCGAGGCCTTCTGGCCAGCAAAAACAAGCGCTGCTCATGGGCGCGCGCCAATAGAAATGGCGTTGGCAAACACGTCGCCAACACAGTAGAACCACACGGTTCAGAATGCCGGATGTACTTCAGACAAATCGAGTCGGATTACGCATTCCAGCGTTACCCAGACACAGTCGCGTGATTAAAGCGATCTCGCAACTCTGCGCCAGGTACGTAGATAATCTTGAACAACAAGGGCGCCGCGTACACGGCTTTTGGCCGGCTTTTTGAGCCGTTTTATTGATAAACAACCTGTGCATGATACTCGCATCGAGCTTTCTTGTCTTGTTTAATTGCTCGACGTTGCCGATGTACCTGGAAATAAGGGCTGGCGTCGCCACAAATGGGGAGACCTAGCGAGCCGTGAGAATCCAGATGTATCCTCACGGCACGTACGACGAAACGATCAAAGTTTTGCTAAAGCCTCGTCGACCCAACTGCGATCCCACGTGCCACTGGCGATCTGCTTTTCCCAGCTTTGTTCGAGCCGGTGCTTTTCCTCCGCGGCGAGGATGACGGTTTCTATCTCAGCCAGGGGAATGACCAAGGCACCATCTTCGTCACCCACAATGAGGTCACCGGCTGCGATGGATATGCCTCCGCATGAGATCGATTGCCCGATCTCTCCTGGGCCCGATTTAAAGGGACCATTTGGCGTGGCGCCTCGCGCGAGTACCGCAAGATCAATCTGTGCCAATTCCTTGACGTCACGTATGGCGCCATCGACGACGAGGCCTTCGATGTGACGGCTCTTGGCGTAGTTCGTCATCATCGCGCCTATGATGGCGGATCGCGTCGCGCCATCTGCATCCACCATGATTACATCACCTGGTTGCGCGAGATCGAGCGCTTTATGCAGGAAAAGGTTGTCGCCCGGCCGCACCCTGACCGTCAGGGCCGGGCCCGCAAACTGTTGACGCCCGCCATAATGGCTGAACCCTGATGGCAAGGCTTGTAGCCGTTGCGCGCAATCTCCGATAACGGCCACAGGGATGGCTCGGGCGCGGTCTATCCAGGATTTTTCGGGTCGGTTGAACTCAGCGCGGATGCGCAATCCCAGTGAATTAAGTGCGGTCATTACTACGTTACTCCATGGTTATGCCAGCTTTGTGTATAACGTCGCGCCACTCGTTCGTTTCCCGAGCGATTTGATCAGACAGATCAGCACCTGTCGCAAAGTAGGAAGTCATTCCCAACGTCTTTAATTTGCGCTCGAATTCCGCGCTGGTGACGACTTCGTGAACGGCGCGTTCAAGGGTCTGTTGTGCTTGTGCCGGTGTATTTTTAGGCGCATACATGCCTAACCAGAACAGCACTTCGTATCCCGGCAAGCCTTGTTCTGCGATGGTGGGGACATCCGGCAGATTTGGATCGCGCTGCAAGGAAGCGATACCCAAGGCCCTCAGTTGTCCCGACAGAATTCGTGGGGATGCGGAAGGGGTTGTGTCGAACAGCAGATCCGTATCGTCCGACAACAAGCCATTGAGGGCCAGCGATGTGCCGCGGTACGGTACATGCAGCAGCTTGATGCCCGCTTGGATCTGGAACAATTCCGCCGCCAAATGAACGCTAGTGCCTTTGCCGCCGGACCCGTAGGTAATCTGGCCCGGGTTCTTCTTTGCTGCTTGTATGAGGTCTTGAACGTTTTTGAACGGTGACGAGGGTTTGACGACCAGAATGTGGGAACCCGCGACTAAACGTGCAATAGGCAGAAAGTCTTTCGGTGGGTCGTAGGGCAACGCCGGGTACAACGTGCGATGCGAGGTCAAGAGCGAGTTGCCCGCGATGGCTATGGTATAGCCATCGGCAGGGGATTTTGCGGCCGCTTGTAATCCGATAACGCCGGCTGCACCATCGCGGTTCTCGACTACAACCGTTGTTTTTAGCGCTGCGGCGAGGCCGTCCGCGACGAGCCGGCCTGCGACATCGGTGGCGCCTCCGGGGCTGAATGGGATGATTAATCGTATGGGTTTGGACGGATACGCTGACTCGGCGGCCGCTGTGCGTGCAATCGGCGCGAGCGCGGCGAGGGCAAGTAGGCTGCGCCGGGTCAAGGCACGCTTGTCGAGTGTTTCCGCCGAGTTTTCTTTAGTCATGGGTGCTGCAACGTCCACGTTGTCTCCTCGTTGTAGGTTTGTGTGGCGCAGGGAGTACTGACTTGGCTAAAGTTCCTTTCTTTCATCATGGCAGCATTGCTGGAACGAACACAAGCGATATAAATTCATTCGTTCTATTCCAGAAAGTTATTGCGCACTAGTTTTGCGCTCCAGAGAGCTCAACGACCTCTTTCCACTTTTGCGACTCGTCTTTCAGAAAAGCGGGAATTTCTGACTGAGGCATACTCATCGGAACCAAACCGAAACCCAGCAGACGTTGCTGCATGTTTTTATCCTGCATGACGGCGGCGACTTCCTTTTCGAGGCGTTTTTTTGCTTCATCGGGTACCCCGGCGGGAGCCATGAGCAAAATCCAGCCTTGCATGCTGAAGCCCTTCAAACCCTGCTCCGCGAGCGTCGGAACGTTGGGCAGATTGGGAATGCGCTCGGCAGAAGTCACGCCAATGGGTTTTACGCGCTTGCCGTCCAGGGCTGCGCTGAAAACCGGCACGTTATCGGACATGAAGTTGACCTGCCCGCCGATCAGATCAGCGAGACTTTGCATGCCTCCTTTGTAGGGAATGTGCTGGCCCTGGATGCCGGCATCACGCAGGAATTTCGAGATCACCAGATGCGGGGTTGTTCCCACTCCCGGCGTTCCATACTTTAAGGGACTACCACTTTTCTTCGTATGCTGGATCAGCCCCTCGATGTTGTCGTACGGCTCGTCTGTACGCACGACCATGACTTGCGGCGCCCAAGCGACCGCGGCGATGGGCTCCAAATCTGTGAGCGGATCGTATGTCATGGTATCCGGACGCAGCCACGGTCCGATTGACAGAGGCCCCGTCGATCCCATGGCGAGGGTGTAGCCGTCCGCAGGCTGCTTGGCGGCGTAACCCGTACCTATCGTGCCGCCTGCGCCGACTTTATTTTCGACAACGACAGCCTGCCCCAAGCGTGGCGCCAGCAATTCCGCCAGCAAACGCATAGAGACATCAGAGGAATTGCCGGGAGGGAACGGAACCACGATTTTTATCGGGCGCTCTGGCCAGGCGGCGTGGGCGACGGTCGCCATGAAAGCCAGACAACTAGAGGCAATACCAACAGCAATAATCTGACAGAGTCTCATGCGATTCTCCAAAGAGTGCTCTTTACGCTTGTTCGAGGATGTACTTGCTGGCGCCCGACAGATCGCCCAGCCGCTCGCCACGGCGCATGCGCTCACCATTAGCGTTTCCGCGCGCTTGTTTATCCAATGCCAGTCTTGACACCTCGGCAACTTCGTCCGCGGGCAGTACCAACACGCCGTTTTCGTCTGCCAGGATGATGTCGCCCGGGCTGACGACCGCTCCACCGCATGCGACAGGCTTGTTCAGTTGACCGCCGATGTTGTAGATGCGGGTGGTGATCGGTGAGACGCCACGCGCCCATACGGGGAAGTTGAACGCTTCCAGCTCGGATGGGTCCGTGCACATGCCGTCCACGATCGCGCCATGTGCGCCAGCCAGCGACGCGCCCAGTGCCACGCCACCACCGAGGCAGGCATGCTTCTGATCCCCGAGGCGATCGATGATCAGGATGTCGCCCGGGCGTAGCAGACTCAACGTGTGATGCAACAAAGTGGAATCCTGGCCCGGTAGGGACAAGGTCACGGCTGTGCCGATAATCTTGCGCGAATGGTTGATCGGCTTGATTTCGGGAGCCATGAAGCCCCAGTGACGAAAGTGCCCGACCGTCGCGGTTTCAACCTCGGAAAGCAGGTCTACGTATTTCGAATCCAGCGGCGCCGGCATCGGATTGATATCAAACTTGTTCACTGCAGCACCTTGTGTTTGGCTAACGGGATTTGTTTACGTACTCGATCAATCAGCTGAATATCCAGGCGTGCGGTGACAAAGCCGTCGCCGTCTGAACATTTGGCGATCACATGGCCCCAGGGATCGACAATCATTGAATGGCCATAGGTATAGCGGGTCTCACCGCCCTGGCTGAACGGACCGTGAGAGCCGCAGGCCACGACATAGGACTGTGTTTCGATTGCCCGGGCGCGGCATAGCACTTCCCAGTGGTCTTTGCCCGTTTGCAGTGTGAAAGCGGCAGGCAAGACGATGACATTGGCACCCTTACCAGCCAGACGTTGGAATAGTTCGGGAAATCGCAGGTCGTAGCAGATCGCGAGTCCAAGACGAAAATCGCCCACGTCAGCGGTGCTGAGTTCAGCCCCTGCCGCGACGGCATCAGACTCTCCATACCGCAGACCGTCTGGCGTGAAAATGTCGAACATGTGAATCTTGCGATAGCGCGCGATTTCTTTGCCATGCGGGTCAAACACTACGGTCGTGTTGTACACACGGTCTTGCCCGGGCACTTTTTCATAGAAGCTGCCGGAATGCACATAGATACCGTATTCGGTTGCCATGCGTGCGCACAGACGATATGCCGGACCATCGGCTTGCGGTTCGCCAGCCGCGACCTTGTCTGCGACGCTGCCGCCTGCCCAGTCAAAGTGCTCGGGAAACACGACCATGTCTGGAGCGTCTTGCATGACTGCAGCGCGCGTCAATCGCTCCGCGGTGGCGAGGTTAGCCGCCTTGTCGGAGACGGAGTTCATCTGGATAACGGATATTTTCATCAGGGATTCTCTTTATTGCCACGCGATCCGCTTGTCGACGGATTCGCAATAATTTGCCGCTACGTCGCGCGCGAGGGCGGCTACCGCTCGGGCCAGGCCTTGCCCTTGATCACGTAGGAACACAGCCTGGTAGTTCACCGAAACGAAGGGATGCTTGAGTTTGACGGGCACTAATTCGCCCGCTGCAATTTCTCGTTGGACGATGGCCTCAGGAACAGCTGCCAGGCCTATACCCGAAGTGGCGAGCTGTAGATTGGTAGGCACGGCTTGAGAGACATGAATGATCTGAGGTCGTGTGCCACAGCTCTCGAAATAGCGATCGAGCCGCGCTTGCGATCTGGTGCCTGGCGGGTACCCGATGATGGGGTACTGGGCAAGGTCTTCAGGCAAGGCATCGACAAGGTCCACGCCCAGCTTCGGACTGGCCACGAAGATCATCGCGAATGAGCACAGGGGAACCACTTCGAACCGTTCGTGCACAGCCTCATTGTCCGCGCCCAGTACCAGATCGACCCGTCCGATCTCCAATTCCTTCAGCAATTTCTCGGTCAGTTCGGTTTTGAGGCTGATCGAGATACCGGGGTAGCCTCTTCGTAATGTATCAACGAGGCCAGGCAAAATCGTCGGAATCAAGGTGCTCGTCATGCCGATACGCAGCGAGCCAGACAATTTGCTCGAGTCCAACATGGATGCTCGTAGCGCCTGGTGTGCGCTGACAATACGTTCGGCATGCTCGAGAAACGTGATCCCGGCGGAGGTCGGTTCGAAGCCGTCGCCTCCGCGAGTGAAAAGGCATGCGCCGAGATCCTGCTCGAGATTGGCGATTCGGCTGGAGACAGCGGCCTGTGTCAGGCAGAGCTTTTCGGCGGTCGCCTTGATGCTCTTGAGCTTTGCCAGCCAAAGCGCCGTTTCAAGAAATCGAATATTCATTTAGCACCGCCGACGAGATATCTGCGCTCGACCGTGCCATGATGGGCAGCTCACCCTCAAGCGTGGTTCTGTGCATCGTTCTGACGTATTTCGTGTCGTCAAAGCCGGTCGCGCAATGTTGGGTGCAGCGATTGTCCCAGAGCACGGCATCCCTCACTTTCCATTTATGCGTGTAAATGAATTGAGGCTGTTTGGCGAAATCCTGAAGGAACTTGACCAATGCCTGGCCTTCCTCGGCGGGGAGCCCATCTACGTCGCAGGCCCAGCGCCCGATGTAGAGCGAAGTCCGACCACTGACCGGGTGCCGTCGCGCCAAAGGATGGTAGACATCAGGCCGTGCGCGCTTTTCGTCATCGGTGAGAGGCGCCATCAACGGGTAGTGGGTAGCGTGCAGGTCGATGCGGCTGTATCGCGCACGCCGCCCGGCAATGAGTGTCTTGATACTGTCCGGCAGAGCTTCATACGCTGCATACATGTCGACAAAAAGCGTGTCGCCGCGCTCGGGCGGGACCTGGCGCGCGTATAGGAACGAGCCGGTGTTGGGAATCGCTTTATCTTCCCCATCCGTGTGAAAGCCTTCGCCCGCGCGGCGCAAACCCGCGTCACCTTCAGCGTTTCCTTCAACCGGTCTGGATGGGTCGGCTTTGCTGGCGTTCGATACGACGAACACCTCGGGATAGCCTTCAAGGTTGAATTTGAGGGGCGTCATGATATGCAGCTCGCCCAGACGCCGGCTGAATGCGACGTGTTCGGCGGGCGTCATTTCCACGCCTCGAAAACACAGAATTGAATGGTCCGTCCAGGCGCGGACAAACTGATTCAGCTCGTCATCCGTCACTTTTAGTCCGGCCGGGCAGTCAATGACTTCCGCGCCAAACCCCGTGGCACTCGGTATTATTCTCACGATCGAACCTCCAGATAAGTGAGGAGGATGATGTGACAAGTGGCCTAGCCTGACAACATTAAAATTTTTGTATTTGGCTTAACCTTTTTTTGGTTTTCGACGCGATTTTCCAAAGATGAGCCACCTTCAGGAATTGTCCCGTACGGGGCGGCTCATCACGCAGTTGGAGGTTAGGCAGACGATCGAGCCAGACGTCGTCATTATGCCTAACTTGGCGAGGTCTATCCCCAATGCCGCCATTAGCAACATATTGGGTTTGCCGACATTATGGATACCGCACTCGTGCCCCGCCTGCGGGCAACATGGCCCGAACGAGCACCTGTTAGCCCGGGTCGCTCGTCAAGGATTGGAAATGATGGCGGGCCTATATTGGAATTTAGGTGAGGAAAAGGCGCTTTGGTGAAACGCTTGATGTGGGTTCTAGGGGTCGTAATGAGCTACACCTCTCACCGCTCTCTATACTGAGACTCGTACTCAACCGCTACCTTCTGCTGTGCCTCGATGAGCGGTGCAAGTTCGTTCGGTGGGATGTATCGCGCGGGTCGTCCCAGCAGAGCTTCCATACGGTTTTGAAAAACGGCGTTCTGTGCTGCTTCCGCCACGACATCTATCAACACATCGGCGATGTTCGTATCCATTCCCTTGGGCGCCAGCATAATGAAATGCGACTCCACTTCGACAGGTATTCCACTTTCTTTCAGCGTCGATACAGACGGCGCACCCGGCATACGCTGGGGCGCGACCGTCGCGATGACGTCGATGGTGCCCGCTGCCTCGAGCTGCTGAGTCCCACCCGCCCATAGCACCAAGTCCACATGCCCGCCTACCAGTGCGGGCAGATACTCGCCGGCGCCTTTATAGACGACTCCAATCACCGGTACGCCCAAGCTGTCGCTTAATGCGTTGCTGATCCAGGAGAAAGTGGGACTCACCGCGATCGAGACTGCCCCCTTTTTCTTGGCGAACGCCCGAAAGGTATCTATCGACGTGATGGGACCTTTGCTCTTCACGATGATAGTCAGGTAACTGGTGGCGACGGCCCCCAGTAGCGTGTAGTTAGCGAGTTCGAAGGCCTGTGTCCGAGCGCCGTCAGGTGGAAACGTCAGTTGAGAACTTAGACATATTCCGATGGTACCTCCATTTGGTTGCGCTTCACTCAACGCACGCAAAAATATCAAGCCTCCGCCTCCGGGCTTGTTCATCGGAATGATTTCCCATCCCTTTTGCTGTGTGGTGATCTGGCTAGCCAGTGCACGGCCAATGTTGTCGGCACCTCCCCCAACGGGATAGCTGATCAACATATCGACGGGCCGTCGCGGTTGCCAACCGTGACTAGGCGCGGCCCGTGCCGCCAGAGGCAGGCTAGCCATCGCGGCCAGCAGCGTTCTTCGTTTTGCTTGCATTGTCTACTCCGTCGTTATTGTTGTGGGCTGTCGATGCGAATGACACTCACACCCTCACTGTCGCAGCCACGAATGGCGGGTGTCGTAGCCACGCTCATAGGCCGCCACCTGATCTTCATGAGTCAACGTAAAAGCGATCTCGTCCATCCCGAGGAGCAGCATCTGCTTGCGTAGTGGATCGACGTCGAATGGTAGCGTCCGGCCATCGGCACATCGAACTATCTGGTGAGCAAGATCGATATCGAGTTCCTGGTCTGGATGCAGGCGGGCCTCGCGCATGAGGTACTCAATTTCTGCCGTCGACAACACAATGGGAAGCAATCCGTTCTTAAAGGCACTGCTAGAAAATATGTCGCCAAAGCTGGGCGCGAGAACCGCACGGATGCCCGAGTCGACCAAAGCCCACACCGCGCTCTCACGCGACGAGCCGCATGCAAAATTTGGCCCGACAATCAGCAGCTCAGCACCACGAAATTCTGGCTTATTCATAGGAAAATCTGGCCGTTCGAGACCATTTTCATAGCGCAGATCATGGAATAGCTGCTTCCCAAAACCGTCAGCGCGCTTTCGAGACAGAAACCGACCAGGGACGATCTGGTCAGTGTCACAGTTACTGATATCCAACGGGATGAGTCGAGAGCGGACGATGCTGAATGGTTTCATTGAAGTTCACGCGGGTCGATGAGCCGCCCCACGATCGCGCATGCTGCAGCGGTCAGGGGGCTAGCAAGATGGGTACGTACGTTCTTGCCTTGCCGGCCAACAAAGTTTCGGTTGGTGGTAGACACGATGCGCTCGCCTGGATTGCCGATGTCGCCATTGGTGCCGGAGCACATCGAGCACGCGGATTCGCGCCATTCTGCTCCCGCCTCTATCAGGATCCGCGCCAGGCCCTCCTGTTCGGCCTGGGTTTTCACCTTCGTCGATCCCGGAACAACTAGTGTAGGAACGCGCACCTTCCTGCCTTTCAATAGGCTCGCGGCGGCGCGCAGATCTTCAATCCGTCCGTTCGTACATGATCCAATGAATACACGGTTCACCGCCAGCGTACGCAAGGCTTGCCCCGGTTCAAGGCCCATATAGGCAAGTGAATTGCGGGCCGCCGCCTGACGCATAGGGTCACTGAAGGAGCTCGGATCCGGAACACAGCCGGCTGCAGGCACGCCGTCCTGTGGACTCGTTCCCCAAGTCAGCATGGGCGAAACGGCAGAAGCATTGAACTGCACTTCGCGGTCGAACGAGGCCCCCACGTCGGTACGCAACGTCTGCCAGTCTTGGACTGCGGCATCGAAATCTTGATCAGGCGCGTATCGCCGGCCACGCAGGTAATCAAACGTCACGCTATCGGGTGCGATCATTCCCGCACGCGCGCCCGCCTCGATCGACATGTTGCATAGTGTCATGCGCCCTTCCATGCTCAAGGCCCGCACTGCGCTGCCAGCATATTCAACAATGTAGCCGCCTGCGCCATTAGCCCCAATTTGAGAGATGATATGCAGGATCAAATCTTTCGCTGTCGTGTCAGTGGCGAGTTCTCCTGCAACATGGATGCGCAGCGACTTGGGTTTGATCTGCCAAAGTGTCTGTGTCGCCAGCACGTGGGCGACCTCTGAGGTCCCTATACCAAATGCGAGCGCACCGAACGCCCCATGTGTAGCGGTATGACTATCACCACACACGATAACCAGACCAGGGAGCGTGATGCCCAGCTCCGGGCCCATCACATGCACGATACCTTGATATTCGTTGCCGAGAGGGAAAATGGGTATGCCGAACGCCTTGGCATTGCGGCTCAATGCCACCACCATCTCACGTTTCTCATCCACCACGTCACTCAAGTTTCGAGTGGCTGATGGAACGTAATGGTCTGGAGTCGCAAACGTGCGCTCGGACCGTCGCAACAGCAAACCATGATCATGGAGTTGTTGGAAGGCATTGCGAGAACCGTCATGGACCAGATGTCGTCCGACGTGTAACAGCGTCGCGCCGTCTCTTTCCAGGATGGCGTGGCGCTGCCAGACCTTGTCAAACAAGGTTTTCGGGGTGAAGGGCTGCGACATGTTTAATCGGATGGAGTGTATTGGTGTGCGTGGCGAGTTCTAAGACCTAGAGCTCGGTTATATCCGTGGTCCGGATGATCTGTGCGATGGTAGCTAACTGATGAATGGAGGCGCCATGCTCGCTGGCGTGTGCCGCCGCACAAGCGTCTTCGAGAACAACCACCTGATAATCCCTGTCGTGTGCGTCGCGCGCGGTAGCTTGCACGGCCCATGTCGTGCTGACCCCAGCAATCACCAGGCGCTCGATCCGCTGCGCACGCAATAGCGCCTCGAGCCCGGTGCTGTAAAAAGCGCTGATGCGCGGTTTTACGATCACACAATCGGTGTTCTGGACCTGGAGATCGGGATGAAACGCCGTGCCTGGCCCGCCCAATTGCAGGGCGCCAAAATCGGCAGCTTTACCAAACATAAGGGACTGTCGCGACAGCTCGTTATAGCCGCTGCGAAAGCCCACCTTTACCAGGATGGGCAGCCATCCGTTGGCCCTGGCATGCGCCAAGGCCATGTTGGCTTTCTGGACGACGCCGCGTTCGACCGCCTGTGCGGCCGAACGCGCCACTTTGCCCGAGGGATGCATGATGTCGACGATGTAGTCGAGGAGGATGAGCGCGGTTTTCATGATGATCGAAGTGACGATTTAAACTGAAAACATCATAACACGATAACATTATAATGACTTGGCAGTCACGATACAATGTGGCGTGTGAACCCTCCCCATGCAGGCGATTAACGTGACCATCCAACAAGAAAAGCTCGTCAAAACACCCGGCACCAACCTGCACCGCCAGCTGTACCTGGTCCTGCGCGAGCAGATCATGCGAGGGGTGTATGCGCCAGGAGCGTTGTTGCCTAACGAGGATGAGTTGTGCAATTACTTTGGCGTTTCCAGAATCACAGTACGACGGGCACTGTCCGATCTGAGCCAGCAAGGGCTCGTGGAACGCCAGCAAGGTAGAGGCACTTTTGTCAGCTCTAATCTTCCGGACCCACCTTCGTTCAACGCCGTCAGCTTCCTGGATGCGATCAAGGAAAGAGGGCAAGAAACTCAGGTTCATGTGCTCGAGGTTCGAACTGCCGCCCCCCCTGGCATCGTGGCGTTTCAGATGCAGTTGCACAGTGGCGAGCAAGCTGTCTACGCAGCCCGTTTGCGCCATACCGACGAGGTCCCGCTGATGGTGACAGAGGCTTGGGTACCATTAGACTTGGGCAAGACCGTCACTCTGGCACGCCTGAAACGTAGGCCGCTCTATCAATTTCTGATCGACCAAGGCGTCGAATTCGGGCGAGTGATCGAGGAAATCACTGCCGTGTCAGCGAACCCACAATTCGCCAAACTACTCAACGCCGAGGTAGGGGCGCCGCTTTTGCGGGTCACGCGCCTTGTGTATGACCAAAATGAACGGCCCGTGGAACACCTCACCATCCATGCCAATCCGGAACGAAGCCGCGTGTTATTGAATTCACCTCCGGAGATGCAAAAAAGCATCGCCAGCAGACTGGTGCACGACCAACAGGGATCATAGAACCCTGGCAGCCTCGCCGCGAGAGATTCCTCGGTCCCCACGATCCCCGCAGCGTCCGAACGACACGTGGCTCGCTCGCGACGCCACACTGAAGTGATCTTGCGACGATCACTTCAGTTTCTCATCTATCACCGACCCATCGATAACCGCCAATAACGGGTCAACAGCCAATCTCCGTTCTATATCTTCCCGCCCCATCATGATGATCGCGGGCGAATAAGCACGCATCAGACGATGCGTCGCACTCCTACCCCATCAGGTACCTCTCAGACAGCCGAGCTACGTTGCACACGAATTCGTCTCATTTTTTTCTATATTGACATAATGGTATAACGTTAATATGATTTGATAAACCGATGCCAGAAATGGGTTTCGGCACCCTCCCCTGAGACACCAAAACAATTATTCAATGTATGGAAAGGAATGCTTCATGAGCACCAAACAAATCCCTGACATCGACACCATCAAGAAGGATGCCCAGAAGGCATTCCAATGCCTGCACTCTGGCGGTGTCGTCATCCTTCATTACGACGTTTCGTACGCCGTACTCTGCGCTACAGACGACGCCTTGCACAAAGTTTATGCAGCGAAAAACCGTAGCTATGATCGCGCCAGCGGTGTGAGTGGCAGCTACGACATACATCGCAAAGTGCACGTTCTGTCGGACGAAAAAAAGGAAATGATTCGGGTCATCGTGCAAGAACATGACCTACCGCTGTCCGTGATCGCCCCGTTTGCGGAGGATGACCTTTTCATGGGTAAATTGACACCGTTCCTGCGTGGCATGGCCACCCGCGACGGGACCGTCAATTTTCTAATGAATGCGGGAACACTTCGCGACGAAATTGCCAAACTGAGCTGGGAGCACCAGTTTCCCCTCATCGGGTCGTCGGCCAATGCCTCGCTCAAAGGCACCAAGTATCGAGTGGAAGACATCGAACCCGAGGTCCTGGCCGCCGCCGATCTAGTCATCGACTACGGTCCATCGAAACACAGCCAGACACGCAGCCTGTCAAGTACGCAGATTGACTTCCGTGACTTCAAGGTCGTCCGCTTTGGGATCTGCTACGACCAGATTGCGGACGTATTGCGTGAACGCTTCGGCGTGGAGTTGCCCGCCAACCCATATCAAGCCAACACGAACTGAAGCGACCAATGAGCCATCCGCAACGTCTCAAGCTATTACTCCAACGCAGCAAACTGCTTATCGCGCCTGGAGCCTATGACGCTATTTCAGCACGTACCATCGAACAGGCAGGTTTCGAGGCGGTCTACATGACCGGCTCGGGTACCTCCGCCGCACGAGGGTTTCCCGATTTCGGTCTGGTGACGATGACTGAAATGGCCGAAAACGCCGGCGTGATTGCGCGTTCCGTCTCGATACCGCTTATCGCCGATGCCGATACGGGCTACGGTAACGAGTTGAACGTCACCCGAACCGTTCGCGAGTATGAAGCAAGAGGGGTTGCGGGACTGCACATTGAAGATCAAGTGTCACCGAAACGATGCGGCCACCTTGACGGTAAAGAAATCGTCTCGCGAGCAGAATTTCTGATCAAGATCCGCGCCGCAGTACAGGCGCGGCGTGATCCAGACTTTCTTATCATTGCGCGGACCGATGCACGCGCCTCACACGGACTTGACGAGGCTATCGGCCGCGCCAATGACGCTCTCGCCGCGGGCGCCGACATGGTGTTCGTAGAGGCGCCTCAAACTGTCGATGAGATGGCGGCCATCCCCGAGCAGGTGCGAGGTCCATGCATGCTGAACATCGTTCCAGGAGGAAAGACACCTGTGGTTAGCCTTGATGACGTTCAGGCGATGGGATATCGGTTGGCAATTCTCCCAGGAATATTGCTCCGTTCAGCCATTGCCACGTTCGATCAAGTATTGGCCGACCTGGCCGACACCAGGCTTCCAAAGGTCGCAACAGGGCAAGACGCTTTACAAAAGGGCTTTCAGCGATTCGGCGCGGACGAGTGGAACGCATTACGCCATTCAAACTAACAGGGATTAACAGCTGAAAGGAAAAATCCCGGAGGAGACATATGACAACACAGTCAGCCGACATGGCGACGAATCTCCATGACATTGCGCATTGGGCCACATCGCGCGGCGATTCAGTTGCGCTGGTGCTGCACCATCAAGGCAAGCCCGTGTTACGGCTCGGCCCCTGCGACCGGCCCGGCCCGGTCAATTCCGTACGTAAATCGCTACTCGGGGCCCTTTATGGCGTCGCCGTTCGACAGGGAGATATCGACACCAACCTGACGCTGCGGGCAACGGGCTTTGATGAAATGCCCGGCCTGACAGAGCACGAGAGACAAGCCACATTATGGCAACTGCTCTGTGCCCGATCGGGAATCTATCTGCCAACGCCCAAGCAACCTGGAGATACCGCAGACTACCCGCCGCTGCGCAGCCGTCCTGGCCAACGTCATTGGCTTCATGATCCACGCCCTCTACGAGGAGCCTTTGAACCCGGCTCGAAGTGGTTCTACAACAACTGGGATTTCAATGTTGCCGGCCTGCTTTTCGAACAATTGACGGGGAAAAGTGTCTTTCTAGCGTTTGATCGCCTGATCGCTCAACCAATGGGACTGAAACACTTCGATCCGTTTGAGCACGGAAACTACTTGTATCGAGACGATTATCTCGGCGCCAGCATTCGAGCGCCGTACTATCAGTTCTCGATGACCGCCGATGACCTGGCGGCGTTTGGTCAGCTTTGCCTCGATCAGGGTGAATTCAAAGGCCAGAGCCTTGTGCCGGCAGAATGGCTAAAGTCGATCACCCAACCGATATCCACGACGGGTTTGAAAGGAATGTTTTCCCACTACGGCGGCATGTGGTGGGTAGCGCCTTCATCGAATGGTCGACACGCATTTACCGCCTTTGGCGCACGTGGCCACTTTATTGGCGTCCTGCCTGATGTAGACGCCGTGATCGTCATTCATTGCCTAGAGGCCGACGCTGCCCCACTCGTCACAGAGGATGACTACGAAGACGTCGTCTCACTGATTCGCCGAACATTCACTCGTTGACATCGAGATAGCCATGAAAAAAATCGCTTTACTAGCCCTGATCGTTCCTTTTTTGTTCGGTGCTGCGCATGCCGCAGAGCAGTATCCGGCGCGACCTATCACTTTCGTTGTTCCATTTCCTCCCGGTGGAGCGACTGATCTCGCTGCCCGTACGCTGGCAAGAAATTTGACCGATCATCTCGGCGCTACGGTCATTGTGCAAAACAAGGCAGGGGCTTCTGGCATCGTAGGTACACAGTACGTCGCCAACGCGAAGCCTGATGGATACACGTTGCTATTTGGCGCATCTGGCACGCTAGCCACCAACCCGTGGATATATAAAAAACTGCCGTATTCCGAACAGTCCTTCGAACCGATCGGTGCGTTTTCGGAAAGTCCCCTCGTGCTTGCCCTCGGAAAGCATCATGACTTCCGGAATCTCGAGCAGCTATTAGCCTACGCCCGCCAACATCCCGGGGACCTCAACGTCGGTAGTGCAGGTCCGGGAAGCGCAATGAATTTGGCTAATCAACTTCTACAACAGATGACGAAAACGAAAATGACCGATGTTCCGTTCCGAGGTAGTACAGACGGGATGACTGCACTGCTATCAGGGAACATCGACTTCATGTTCGACTATGCCGTTTCCGTTGCACCCAAAGTTCAGAGCGGCTCGCTTGCTGCCTTGGCCACGACGGCTAACAAGCGGCTGCATGAACTACCCGACGTGCCGACTTTCGCCGAACTGGGCTACCCGGAAATCAACCTGAGAGCGTGGTTCGGACTGCTGGTGCCGGCAGGAACACCACGCGACGCGGTGACAAAACTGGAGACGGCGTTGCAAATGACACTGAACGACCCTGAATTCGAGAAGGCAATAGAAAACCAGAACTCCGTCGTTGTCAAAGGACTCACAGGACCGGCGTTCGGTGATTTCATCGCCGCTGAAAGGCTACGCTGGCGCGATCTGATCAAGGCGGCGGGCGTCGTCCCACAGTAGAGCAACTCATCAACGTACGATCCGCAGACATTGGGCTTAAACCCATTCACCAGGAGACTTGACATGCCCACCCTAGATATTGCGGGCGACGCCCGCCGAACTATTGATGTCATCAAGCGGGGTGGTATCGCGCTGGTGCCTAACGATACCGGCTATGCGCTGTGTGGCTCTAGTCTGGATCCGCTAAAAAAAATCTTCGTCAGCAAGCAGCGAGGCACGCATAAACGCAACGCCATGGGTGCAAATCTGGACACCCAGCGCGAACTACACACGCTCGATCGAAGAGCGCAAGAAATGGTCGAAGCGCTCGTCGTCGATCACAATCTCCCCGTCGCCGTAGTCGGCACATTCCGAACTGACCATCCTGTGATGCGTAAACTCGATCCTGATCTGGTACGTGCGAGCACCGCTTCAGACACGCTCGCGCTGCTATTGAACGCGGGTCCTTTTCACGAAGCACTGTGCGCACTCGCCTATGCGGAGTGCGTACCACTGCTCGGTTCCTCGGCCAATTTGACGGGTACGGGTTCTCGATACCGTGTCGAGGACGTCCCGCAAGTACTTCGTGATCTGGCCGACATCACCATCGATTACGGTCTGCGTCGTGCCCATATCTACCAGCGGGCCGGCACAGTTATCAACTTCAATACGCTCGAGGTCATTCGAATCGGCGCCTACTACGAACTGATTTCGGATGTTCTGAAGCGCTCGTTCGGCGTGGAGCTGCCCCCCGACCCGGGAATCCATGCGTTGCCTTCCGGTCACCTCAATGAGTTTGCATTGAAGGAATCCGAATGAAGAAGACAACCACCACACTACGTGAGCAGCTAACATCCGAATCGCTCATCGTCGCGCCTGGCGCCTACGACGCGATCGGTGCGCGCATGATCGAACAGGCCGGCTTTGACGCGGTCTATATGACTGGTGCGGGCACGTCCGCCGCCCGGGGATATCCCGACTTCGGCCTGCTTACGCTTGACGAGATGGTAAACAACGCAGCATCCATGGCGCGCGCTATCGCCATCCCTCTGATAGCCGACGCAGACACGGGGTATGGCAATGACCTCAACGTCACCAGAACCACGCGTGAGTTCGAGGCGTGCGGAGTGACGGCGATACAACTAGAAGACCAGGTTTCGCCCAAGCGCTGCGGTCACCTCGATGGGAAGTCAATCGTACCCAGGCAGGAATTCATCGCGAAGATCCGGGCAGCAGTGCGAGCCCGCCGCTCAGCAGAGTTGGCACTCATCGCCCGAACCGACGCTCGTGCCGTCGAAGGCATGGACGAGGCAATCTGGCGTGCCAACGCAGCGCTAGATGCCGGCGCCGACGTGGCGTTCGTAGAAGCGGCACAGACGCTCGACGAGGTCCGCGAGATTCCGCGGCGTGTAAAAGGCCCCTGTCTATTGAACCTGGTGCAAAATGGCCGGACTCCTATATTGCCCATGCATCAAGTGCAAGAGATGGGCTACCGCATCGCTATCGCGCCCGGCCTGCTACTCACCACCATGCTGGCCGCTGGCGATGCCGCGCTAGCGCGATTGCGAATCGACGGGAAGCTACCTCCCTCGACAGAGGATGTTACATCCGTGTTCCGTCGATTCGGCGCTGAGGAATGGAATGCTCTGCGACGAGAGCTGGCAACCGAGCGGAACTCGTAAACACCGATGACTGAACAGCGGGCGTAGTTACCATGGCCCTCCCTCCTTCTATGTATCGGCTCCAGCCACGATCTTAACGTTGCCGTCAACCTCGTCTTCGATCCGATTCGACAGAATGCCGATCCCTTCGATCTCGATCTCGATGGTGTCGCCGGCCTTCATCCATACCGGTGGTGTGCGAGCATACCCGACGCCTGCCGGCGTTCCCATGATGATCACATCACCAGGTTCCAGGGTCATGACCTCTGTGATGAGGCAGAGCGTTTCCACCACTGGAAAGAGCATGTGCGCCGTGTTACTGCGCTGCATGACTGTTCCATTTAAACGAGACTCGATCTTCAAGCCGCGGGCACCCGCGGGCAATGTCGAAGCCGGAACCAGCCAGGGACCAAAGGAGCCCGTCTCGTCGAAATTTTTGCCGATTGTCCACTGCGCGGACTTGCGCTGATAGTCGCGCAGCGTGCCATCGTTAAAGCACGAATAACCTGCCACAGCTTCCAGGGCGTCGGTGGCGACCAAGTGGCGAGAGGTCCTACCGATAACCACGGCGAGTTCGGCCTCGAAGTCCAGCCTGGTGGAGACATGTGGCCGCCTCAGGGGCGCGCCATGAGCGGTTAGGGACGAAGGGCAACGCAAGAAAAAGCTCGGATACTCTGGCTTGTCGTTGCCGCCCTCGAGTGCGTGATCGGCGTAATTGAGCCCCATGCAGATTATCTTACCGGGGCGCGGCACTACCGGCAGCAGTTCAACGGCGGCCAGGGGTTGGCGTTCTGCAGCGGGTATCTCAGCAGCCATCTCGGCGGCGGCCGCAATGCCGGCAGCACCCTTTTCGCAAAGGCCGATCATGTCGCCAGGAAGGATGGCGACTGATTCGCCCACGATTGCACCGAGGTGTGGCGTAGCATCGGCTGCAGTACGGAAGGTGACAAAGTTCATGTGCATTTCTCAGAGTAAAAAATTAAGTCGTGCCGCACGTATGACGTCGGCTTGACTCTGAATGAGCCACGGGCCGTCAGTCCGCGCCAACCGTACGCATCAATGCGTACAAGGCAGTGTGGCCCTCGAAGCCGATGCCAGGCAGTTGCGGCGGCTGCACATAGCCATCCTCCACCACAGTACTGTCCGCAAAGCCACCGAAGGAACCGAATACACCGGGATAGGCCTCGCAGCCTCCCAGGCCGAGACCGGCTGCCAAGGCCAACGACATTTGGTTGCCACCGTGCGGGAAGTGACTCGTCGCCTGCCAACCCTGCGCTTGCAGATCCAGCACCATAGTCGAGAAGGCATCCAGGCCATAGGACTGCGGAGGATCGACCTGGATCAGATCCTGCCCACTGCGCCACCCGCCCAGCCGGATGAGATTCACAACGTCCTGCATGCCGTAGAGGTTCTCGCCTGCCGACAGTGGCGGCGCGTAGACGGACGCTATTTCGGCCATCAACGAGAAATCGTTCGGGTCGCAGGGCTCTTCGAACCAGCGCAGCCGGTATGGCGCCAGCGCCGCAGCATAGGCCAGCGCATCGTCACGCCCGAATTTGCAGTTGGCATCGACTGCCAAATGCCCGCTGTCAGGCAGCACACCGAGGGCGCATTCGATGCGCCGCAGATCTTCGTCCAGCGGGACTCCACCGACCTTGATCTTGACATGCGTGTAGCCGTTGTCCTGGTGTGAACGGATCTCGTCGGCCACGTCTTGCGGCACGCCGCCCGGGCGATACCAACCGCCTCCTACGTACACGGGGACCTTTTGTTGCATCGAGCCGTCGAGATAGCGACGGGCCAGAACTTCCGCAGTGGGCAAGTCTTGCGCCTTGCTTATCGCATCCCACAGAGCGGTCTCGATTGTGCCGATGGCGATACATCGTTCGGCGTGGCCACCCGGCTTTTCACCGATAAGCATCGTCGCCACCGCCTTTGTTGGGTCGAGCACCCCGGCAGCATCGAGCAACGACTCAGGCGTAGCACGCAGCAGACGCGGGAAAAAGCGTTCCCGCATGGATTGGCCGCACGCGTAGCGGCCGGTAGAGTTAAAGGCGTAACCCGTCACCGGGACTCCGCCGGCCCCAGGGTCCAGTTTCACGGAGACGATCGAGGTGGTCATCTCCGCAAAGGAGAATACGGCATTGCGCATGGTGCTTTGCACCGGAAATGCGGCTTCATGAAGGGCGATGATACGCATAGTTCAGCTCGGATTCGTGGACATTTGGTTTGCTTAGCGTGACCGCTCAATGCCGGCGCTTCGGATCAGCTTGCCGTAGCGTACGGTCTCGTCGTCGATATGCTTGCGGAATGCTTCTGGCGTGGCCGGCGCGGCGGGAAGAAAGCCCAAGGCGACAAGTCGTTCACGTGTATCGGGCTGCCTCAGGACATTGTCAATGTCGGAATTGATCTTGTTGATGATTGGCGTTGGCGTGGCACCGGGCGCGACAAAGCCCAGCCATGCGCCGTATCGAAAGCCGGAAAAGCCGGACTCGGCCATTGTGGGCACGTTAGGAAGTACAGCGAGCCGCTCTGCCGAACTCACTGCCAGAGGAACGAGTCGGCCGGACTGCAGAAACGGCAATACTGCGGACACTCCTGCGAACATGACTTGTATTTGGTCGCCCACCACTCCTATTGCCGCATCTGACGCGCTTTTGTACGGAACATGCGTCAATTTGATATGCGCGTCGTGCATAAGCATCTCCATCGGCAGATGCTGCGCGCTGGCGACACCACTGGAGCCAAAATTGATCGTGCCCGGTTCGGCTCGGGCCAAGTCGACCAATTCTTTGACCGATCGCGCCGAGAACTGCGGCGATGCGACTAGCACGAAGGGAGTTTCTCCAATGAGTGCGATAGGCGCAAAGTCCTCCAGCGGGCGATAGGGAAGCTTGGCATACAACCATGGGTTCGCCGCCAGGGTAGTGTCGTTGGGCACGAGCAGCGTATAGCCGTCGCCGCGGGCGCGCGCAACCTGCTGAGCACCAATGATGCTGTTGGCCCCGACCATGTTCTCGACCACCACGCCCTCGCCCCACATCGCGCTCAGCTTATCTGCCATAAAGCGCGAAGCAATGTCGGCACCTGCGCCTGCTGCGAAGGGCACGACGACGCGCACGGGCTTTTCTGGATATTGACCGTTCGCTACGCTGCACAACAGCATGGCAGCGAGTGCAAAGGCACGGGTATAAGCGATTGTGTTCTTAAGCGTGCCCAAATAGACCGAATAGCACTGGGTGCAACATGTAGGGTGGTCATGAAGGTCTCCATTCTTTTGGTTAGCGGTATCGATTCTGAGCCATACAAATCCAACTAAAAAGAATATATTTCAGATACTCTC
Organism: Bordetella tumbae; assembly: GCF_054780995.1. NCBI lineage: Bacteria > Pseudomonadati > Pseudomonadota > Betaproteobacteria > Burkholderiales > Alcaligenaceae > Bordetella > Bordetella tumbae. The sequence goes on along the minus strand of NZ_BAAGVG010000018.1, from coordinate 697,458 downwards.
TAGCGAAAATAGGCATGGATATCGATCAAGGGGTTGGAATGGATCTGCGACAGATACGATATTTTCTGGCGGTGGCGGACAAGGGCAGCATCAGCGCGGCCGCCGCCGTGCTGCACGTGGCTCAATCCGCCGTCAGCCGACAGATACGCTTGCTAGAGGAAAACATGAGCGGCCCGTTGTTCATCCGCAGTATTGCGGGCGTGGAACTGACAGATAGTGGCCTCATGTTCCTGGAGCGGGCCAGATTCATCCTGCGTGAAGTGCAGAGCGCGACTCAGGACGTATCCGACTTCAACCGCGGGATGCGCGGGTTCAATCACGATGTGCGCGGCACGGTCCGTATGTCGGCAGCACCGACGGTGGGGCAAGCTCTGTACGGGCGGACCGCGATGGATTTCCGGGAAAGGTTCCCCTTGATCCGGCTTGAGTTGACCGAGAGCCCGACTGAGGATGCGTTACATCGTCTCTCTGCCGGCACTATCGACATGGCCATTGTCTCTGATCCAGGCAACCGGGAGCACATCCGCTTTACGCCTTTGCTGGAGCAGGAGATCTCCGTTTTCTGTCCCGGTGGCAGCAAACTGGCCACTCGCGCCAGCGTGCACGCGAGAGAGCTGCGCAAGCTTCCGATCATCATTTCCCTCGGCCTGCGCAATAGCTTTGAAGCACAGCACGGCGCAGTGGAGCCTATCATCCAGATCGATGGCGGCGAAGGTGCCGCGCAGCTCGCCCACGCTGGGCTTGGCGTGGTGGTAATGCCGAGTTCCGTCGCACGGACATCGACGATTTGGAAGGATCTCGTCGCCGTGCCGATTCGAAGTTTTTCCGTTACGCGCATGCTTGCTGTCGCCGAGGGACGGCCCGTGAGCTTAGCCGCGAAAGCATTCCGTGGCGCCATTGAGGCGCAAACGGCCGTTTGCATCGGTGAGGGTCTGTTTCTACCGGTTTGAGCAATTGATCTCATTCCTTGAAGGGGGCCGTCTCACACTAGAGAAGTCGGCAGGTGACCATAAGCCATCAACCTCAGGCTAGTTGATCTTTAGGAGGACATCAGCCTGAGCTGCTGCGCCACCCAGCGCTCTGGCGCGTCAACGTCTTCACTACGCACTCAGAAGTGACTCATCCACATTGAGTTTCTCAGAAAAGAAATCCAAGAAAGTTCGGATCTTTTTCGGCATGCCACGACGACTCAGAACCATGGCCGTCACATGCATTGATGGACTGCGCCAGTCTTCTAATACGCGGTGAAGCCTGCCTGCCTTGAGGTCATTGGTGCACATGACATTCGGCAGCATGCACATTCCGACGCCCGCGATCGCCATTTCCCTGGCGATTGATATGTTGTTGACAACGACTTTTCCGTGGATGGTGGCAAAGCGGTGCGAGGCACTGTTTCGCAACGTCCATATTCCATCATGTTTCTGTTGTGCCGTGACAATGCAGTCGTGCTTGTGCAGATCATCCACTGCGTAGGGAATCCCGCGTCGTTGCAGATACTCGGGGCTGGCGTAAACGCCTCTCGTCAACGTCGTGAGCCGGCGGTAAGTCAGATCCGTATCCTGCAATGGTCCCAACTGTATTGTGAGGTCGTAGGCTTCCTCGCGGAGATCAATGATTCTGCTGTTGACATCGACCTCTAAGACAATGTCCGGATACGCCAGCATGAATTCTGACAGCGCGCGTCCAATCCAAGACATACCAAAGTCCACGGGGATGCTGATTCGCAAGATCCCTCGCAGTTGGTTCTGTACCTGCGTGGAGGCGGCTTGAGCCAGTTCGGCTTCATCGACAATGCGACGGCAGTGTTCGTAGAACTGTGAACCGGCCTCGGTGGTTCCAAGCTTGCGGCTGCCCTTCTTTAGCAATGCGGTGCCGACTTGTTTTTCCAAAGCCGAGAGCTTTCTGCTGATCGTCGACTTCGGTACTCCTGTTTCTTTGGATGCGCGAGTGATGCTTTGCGCATTGATTACCTCAAAAAAGAGGCGCAATGAGTTGAGATCGATTTTCTCGGACATTTTTTTCGCGTAGACCAAACGCGGTTCGGGGAGGCCCTAATCTCTTAGGCGGCGCACAGGTTCCATGCATGGAACAGAGCGGACTTATTTTAGTTTCTACCGGATGAAATTCATCGTACCAGAGGACAGCCCGCACGCAATGGTGGTTTGTCCCTGGGGCGGGCGGTGCCGCTGGCTAAACGTTCCACCAGTGGAACGGGCGGACCAGATATGTCCCTATTCGTAATACGCGTGGGTTCCTAGAATTCATTCCACAACCAAGCCGAGACACAAACGGCAATCTCTGGTGTGAAACAGACAGTCCATCGAGAATTAGGAGACAAACGTGCTTGACCAACGACTTTCCAGGCGCTCGTTGCTGCGCGCCGCAACGGCACTGACCTCCGGCGCAATGCTCGGGCTTCTTGCCGTGCCTCAGCCAGCCCGCGCTGCAGCGGCGAGATTGCGCTGGGCCAATTTGACCCCTGGCTTCACGACATTATTGACCGACTATATGGTGGCCAAGGGCATCGACAAGGCCAACGACTTGCAGCTAGGGAAACCGACGGCCTACACATCGGTCACCACCTACTACAACGATTTCGTGGCGGGCAATTATGACGTGTGTATTGGCAGTTGGGACACGTTCGCGTCCAGGTACCTCTCGTCGGTGCCGGTGCAATACGTCTGCTCCGTGACGACCGGCAACATGATCAACCTCATCACCCAGGCTCAGGGCGTCAACAGTATCCAGGATCTAAAGGGAAAAACCCTTGCTGCGCCGCAGTCCACAGGCACGTATCGCATGACGCGAGCCGTGCTAAAGGAACTGACGGGGTTGGATATCGAGAGCTACGCCGTAGTGCAGAACGTGGACAACCCAGCCGCGTCGGCCACACTGGTCATGGCCAACCGCGCCGATGCAGGGCTGACGTGGGAGCCGAACGTCTCGGCGGGATTGAAACGCGCGCCGGATATGCGTGTCCTCTATAACGTAGGGGAGGAATATCGTCGCAAGGTGGGGCTTGATCTGCCGTATTTTGGCGTGGCCGTTCGCAAGGACGTCGTGGCGCGCGATCCGTCGGTAGTCACACGCTTGAACACCGCATTCGCGCAATGCATCGCCGGCATCGTTGGCAACACCGACGAGGCGGTAACGATTGCCGGAGCAAATTCAGGGATGTCTCCTGATGTGCTGAAGGCCGCAATCGAGTCAAAACGTCTCGAGTTCAAGCACACCTCCATGCAAAAGGAGGACGGGCGTCGAACTATTCTCGCTGCCAGCGAATTCATGGTGCGCAACGGTGCCTTGTCGAAGGCCGTCGATGACGGTTTCTTCGCGGCGTAAGGGAGACGGGAAACATGACCGCTACCGTCAACCCCCAGAACCGGGCTCAAGCATCTAACGCAAATGGAGGGCGTGCTGTTAATACAGCGGCACCGGCAAAGGATCTCAGCGAATTCAAGGCGCTACTTGTCGTCGTGGTCGTGATTTGCGCCGTCATGCAAGTCGCGAGTCTGTATGTGCCCGACTACATCATGCCGTCGCCGCTGGCCATCGGTAACGCGCTGGTGAGCCTGCTGACTAATGACTTTATGCATGTGGCGATCACACTGGGGCGACTGGTGGTTGCTATCGTGTTCTCCGCTCTGGCAGGCGTGGCAATCGGCTTGATAATGGGCACGTCGAAGAAATTCGGCCCCTATCTGAAAGCGCTCGTTGTGGTCGATACTGGCATACCGGCGTTGAGCTGGATGCTGCTGGCTGTGTTCTGGTTCAAAGACCCAGAGGCGCGCATCTTCTTTATCCTCACGGTAATTCTGCTTCCGTTCTACGCACTGAACGTATATGAGGGTGTGCGCTCGCTTTCAAGTGACTGGGTCGACATGCTTGAAAGCTTCAGGCCAACACGTTGGCAGATGCTGCGATACCTTGTTGCGCCGCACATCATTCCCTACATCTTTCTGACCACCAAATCGGTGATCGGCTATGCCATTCGTATGGTGATCTTTGCAGAGCTGGTCGCTTCGGCTTTTGGTATTGGTTCACGTATGAGCTTTGCACAGTCGACCTTTCACATCGACCAGGTAATGGCTTGGACCTTTCTTCTGGTCGTACTGAATCTCGTTATTCAGTGGTTGGCGAACGTCGTCGAAGCACGAGTGCTTTCCTGGCGTAAAGAAGCAAAGGTGCGTTGAAATGAACAACGAAAAATTAATCATTGAACTGCGCGACGTCACCAAGCGTTTCGGGGACTACACCGCCATAGACCAGCTGACCATGGTAGTGCGTGAAGGTGAGACCGTGGCGCTGCTGGGGCAAACGGGTGCAGGCAAGAGCACCGTCATGTCGTTACTCATGGGATCGGCTACGGCTGACGAAGGCGTGGTCCGTGTCGCAGGCGCTGATCCATCTCGTGATTTCACAGCGCTCAGAGGTAAATTGGCCGTGAGCTTTCAGACGGACCGCCTGTTGCCCTGGCGTACTGCGCAGGAAAACGTAGAGCTGGGTCTGCTATTACTCAATCGGCCTAAAGCAGAGGCCCAGGCACGCGCACGCGAATGGCTTGCTCGCGTCAAGCTGGGTAATGCAGGCCACAAGTATCCGTCGGAGCTATCGGGCGGAATGCGCCAGCGGGTGTCTCTGGCGAGAGCGTTGGCTGTCAATCCTGAGTTGGTGCTCTTGGACGAGTCGTTCAGTCAACTCGATCATGTGACCTCTCAGACCTTGAGACGAGATTTCGCCGAGATCGTGCGTGAGCAACGCAAGACCTGCGTGTTCGTGACTCATCGTATCGAAGACGCGTTAGAGATCGCCGATCGCGTGCTTGTGCTGGCTGCGCCCGCACGGGTTTGCCTTGAGCTGGCGATCAGTGCCCAACAGCGCCTGGACGGCGATTGCATGCGGCGCATGCATCGACAGATCGAGCGCGCCATCGGTAACGAAGATCCGCTGGAGGATGAAACCCATTCTCCGCTTACGCTGCAGCCACAACTGGCTTGATTACTCACCCATTAAACGAGCAGAAAGAGTCTGAAGATGAGTTACGAAGATATCATCCTTGAAAAGAAAGAAGGTTGGGTGGAAATCACCATCAACCGGCCAGAAAAACTGAACTCGCTTCGCGAAACCACGGCCCAGGAGATCCTGGACGTGCTGCACGAAGTGGAAGGCCAGCGTGAAGTGACTGCAGTGATTCTGCAGGGAAGCGAAAAAGCCTTTTGCACGGGTATCGACACCAGCGAGTTCACCATCGGTGACAACGAGTACTTCGACTTCTATCGCAAGCGCAAGCGTTCGCGCAAGGTCAATCAACTGTTTCGCGAACTGCCCAGCTTTACCAAACCGGTGATCAGCGCGATCGAGGGATTTGCGCTGGGTGGCGGCCTGGAGCTGGCGTTGGTCGGCGACATCATTGTCGCAGGCGCCAACGCGCGATTCGGCCTCCCGGAAATCAAACTGGGCCTCATGCCTGGTGGTGGCGGCACCCAAACGCTGCCCCGCTTGGTCGGGCCAGCTCTGGCAAAGGAACTGATGTGGACCGGCCGGCGCATCACGGCGCAAGAGGCGCTCGAATTCAGGCTGGTCAACCACGTGACGGACGCCGGCAAGGCCATAGAAAAGGCCCGGGAGATAGCCGGCAATATTGCGGGCAATGCACCGCTTTCGGTGATGTTTACCAAGGCCGTCATCGACCGGGGCATGGATATGCCTTTGGCTGAAGGCATGGCGGCCGAGGGGGACGTGTCCTTCATGTTGTATTTCACGAAAGACCGTCAAGAGGGTCTCAACGCGTTCCGTGAGAAGCGCACACCTGGATTCAAAGGAGAGTGAGTGATGAAGCAAAGAGAAATCGCCATTGCGGGCTATTCCGAAACGCCGATTGATTTCAAGACGGGGCGCAGTGCCTATGACCTGGCCGGTGAGGCACTCGATCTATTGTTGGAAAGCACAGGCATTGACAAAAGCGAGATTGATGGCCTGTCGGTGACGACGGCCTTGTCTGAGGCGCAGAATCCCTTCTTTGCCGTGTATATGACGGAGGCCCTCGGCATCACGCCGACGTGGCTGAATTACGGAGGAATCGGCGGCTGCTCTGCTACGGGAGGCATTGCCCGGGCTATGTCGGCTATTCGTGATGGAATGTGCAAGCTGGCCGTGGTGATGTCGGCGGATGCTCCCAGTTCTGACTGGCGCTCGAACTACGGCGCTTATCGTGGCGAGTTCCAGGACCCTCCCGGAGTGCAAGGACCGCCGGCGAGCTTCGGCCTGCTGATGAGCCGCTATATCCATCAATACGGTTTGGATTCAGAGGCGCTCGGCAAGATTGCTGTCACGCAACGACAACACGCACTGCATAACCAGAACGGCTACAAGAAGTTCCAGAAAGAACTGACCATGGACGACTACATGAACTCGCGGGTCATTTCCGATCCGCTTCGTGTATTCGACAGCGTCATGTTTTGCGATGGGGCCAATGCATTTATCGTGACTACCGAAGAAAACGCAAAGCGTCTGGGGCTCAAGAAGAAAGTCTATCCGGTGGCTTATGGTGAGGTGACGAACTTTAATGGTAGCGATCCGCTGGCGGACATCACACTGTCGGGTTTCACAAAGATAGGTCCCGAGGTGCTGCGTAAAGCGGGGCTGGCGCCGAAGGACGTGCGCATGTTCCAGCCCTATGATGATTTCACCATTGCCGTGATGATGCAGTTCGAGGCATTCGGTTTCTGCGGCATGGGTGAGGGTTCTGATTTCACGAAACGGACAGATCTCTCGTTCAGCGGCGACCTGCCGCTGAACACCGGTGGTGGCCAGATCTCCGCGGGTCAGCCAGGGCTGGCCAGTGGCGGCCTCAATCTCGCGGAAGCCGTGCGTCAGATGTTCGGCGAAGGTGGCGGCCGTCAGGTCAATGATCCACGCAATGCGTTGGTCACCGGTATTGGCGTTATTCCTTACGGTCGCAACTGGGGAACCAGCTCGGCCATGGTTCTGGAGGCTTGAATATCATGAGCGAAAACAATGTAGTCAACGCGGCACCTGTGCGTCCCGTTCCACGCCAGTCCGTTTATGTAGACACCAAGCCGTTTTGGGATGGCATCGCTGAAGGCAAGCTGGTGCTGCAATACTGCACAGAAGCCGAGCGTTTTCAGCATTATCCACGCCCAGTCAGTCTTTATACCGGTCGGCGCACGCTAGAGTGGCGTGAGGTGTCGGGTCAAGGCTTTATCTACGCCTGCACGGTAGTGCGTATTCCAGGACCAGGGGTAGAGGGACGCATTCCCTTGTGTGTCGCCACCGTCGAATTGGACGAGGGCGTGCGCATGATTGCCAACGTGTTGAATTGCTCTCCCTCTGATATCGCGGTGGGAAAGCGCGTCAAGCTGGCCGTCGATCAGCTCGCCCCGGGACATGCATACCCGGCCTTCGAACTCGCCTGATATCACCATGCGTCTAGAACATTTCCTGGCAGCACATGCGCTGCGCACGCCCGGCAAGACTGCGGTAGTCGTGGGCGAAGCGTCGCTCACCTATGGGGCCTTGCTCGCGAGCTCACACTCGCTTGCCGCCGGTCTCGCGCGGGCTGGCGTCAAAGCCGGAGACAGGATCGTCGTGTATTTGCCGAACTGCCTGGAGTTCGTGCAAATCCTGTACGCCGCGTTCTCCATAGGTGCGGTCGTCATTCCGGTAAATACGCGCAACACCCCCCGCGAATTGGTCTATTTCGCACAAGACAGCCAGGCCCGCGTGCTCGTGTTTCACATGGATTCGGCACAGGACCTGAACGACGTCGATGCCGATCTCGCTGGCATTCGGAAATTTGCGGTGGGAGGCGATACTCCCGGCGCGGAGTCGTTCTCCGATCTCTTGGTTCCTTCGGATGAGCGTACCCCCGAGGTGCCGCTGGAGCTGGATGACGCGATGATTCTTTACACGTCCGGCACAACGGGTCAGCCCAAGGGTGCCGTACTGACTCACGCGAATTTCGTTATCAGCAATGCCTTCGTCAATGCGGTGGAATGGGGGGTAACGGCGGACGAGGTGTTTCTTGTGACAACCCCTTTGGCTCATCGTACAGGGCTTGCCCGTTTGATGAATTCCATGTGCCTCGGTGCCAAGCTCGTCGTCATGAAGCGCTTTGATCCGAAAACCGCCGTGGAGGTGATAGACAGGGAACAGGTCAGTGCGCTAGGCATGGTGCCAACAGTAGGCAGAATGCTCATGCCGGTATTGGAGCAACGGCCCGGCAGCTGCGCTAGCCTGCGTCATATCATCGTGACAGGCGAGGCCTTTCCTGTGGAACTTAAGCGCCGCATGATCAGCATGCTGCCGAATGTACGCCTGCATTCCTTCTTTGCCATGACCGAAGTGGGCTCGGTCACCGTTCTCAATCACGAAGAACAATTCACGCATCCTGCATCGGTGGGCCGCGTCACGCCCGGCGTGCAAGTCAAGCTCGTTGATGAAAACGGGCATCAGGTTGCCGTCGATGACGTGGGGGAGATTCTGGTGCGCTCTGGCGAAGCGGGCCGCTTTACCACGATGAAGGGCTATTTTGGACGCCCCGATGCGACGGCCAGCACCATTGTTCATGGCTGGGTGCATACCGGCGATATGGGCCGTTTTGACGCCGATGGATATTTGTATATCGTTGATCGCAAGAAGGACATGGTGCTCAGCGGCGGCTTCAATATCTATACGAAAGAAGTCGAGCAGGCTCTCCAAGAGCACCCGGCCGTGAGTGATGCCGCGGTGGTTGGTGTTCCCGACGAGTTATTCGGAGAGGCCGTTGCCGCATTCATCGAATTGCGCCCCGGCATGAACGTCAGACCTGAAGATCTAATAGAGCACACGCGCACGCGTATCGCCAGCTATAAAAAACCCAAACATGTGGTCTTTATGGACGCGCTCCCCCGCAACGGCGTGGGCAAAGTACTTAAGGCCGAATTACGCGAGCTTGCGCTCGAACGGATCTAGAAGATCATGCTGAGACCTGAAACCGCCGAGATCGCGGCTTTTCGAACGGAGGTGCGTGAATGGATGGAGGCCAATGTACCTGCCGCACTGAAGCACAAGACATTTCGCCCTCCACCCAGGGACGGTATGCCCTGGTATCGTGCGCTGGCCCATCGTGGTTGGATTGCACCGCACTGGCCCAAGTCGCACGGGGGGATGGGCGCATCGCCCGTGGAGCAGGTCGTTCTCATGGAGGAAATGGCCGCCGCGGGAACCCCGGACATTCCTACGCAAGGCCTTAACCATATCGGCCCCTTGCTGATTGCTCGAGGGACGCCTGAACAGCAACATCGCCATCTTCCTGCGATCCTTTCCGGAGATGCTATCTGGTGCCAGGGATATTCCGAGCCCGGTTCAGGGTCGGATCTGGCAAGCCTGCGCACGCGAGCAGACATTCGTAGCGATCATTTGATCATCAACGGCCAGAAAATCTGGACGACTTGGGGGCATCACGCGGACTGGATGTTTGCGCTAGTGCGCACATCAACTGAAGGTAAACCCCAGCAGGGCATTACCTTTGTACTGATCGACATGAAAACGCCAGGTATACGCGTGCGTCCTATTACCACTATTGCACGCGATGACGAGTTTGCCGAAGTTTTCTTTGACGATGTGGTGGTCCCCATCGAAAACGTGGTCGGCGATATCAACGCTGGATGGCAGGTAGCAACGGCAGTACTCAGCGAGGAGCGCTTGCGCATTGGCGCTCCTGGCCAGGCGTTGAGAGCGCGGGAGCGGCTTCGGATGATGCTTCGGGCGCATCCCGATGTCGCCGGCGATCCTGTGATACGTGATGCGGTTGCTCTTGCCGAGATTGAGGTACAGACACTGATTGCCGCCTATCTGGACGCAGCCGAAGCACAGGAGAAAGGCATCGCTGCCGACAGTTCCTATCTGAAGCTCTTGGGAACGAATACGGTGCATCGCCTGCTTGACTTGGTACGTACGGTTTCCGGACCCGCCGCCGCTTTGTGTCTGGCGGAGCGTAACGGGGTAGACATGCTCGATTCGACCGAAATGTTTCTACAGGCGCGCAGATTGGGCATTTACGGGGGCAGCAGCGAGGTGCAGCGCACACTGATTGCCACACGCGTGCTGGGTTTACCTGTTTCGGCGGCAAAAGGGGGAAGCAAAGCGTGATTGAAGAACATGATCAGCAACTGCGTATGGTTGCACAAAGCGCCGCGGATTTTGCACAGGCAACGGGAGGGGCTAGCCATGCTCGAAAGGTGAGCGATGGTGCCCCTGTCTGGGATCTGGAAGATTGGCGAGCCATGGTGGAATTGGGATGGCTCGGCATGGCGGTATCCGAAGAGGCTGGTGGTCTGGGGCTGGACGCGACAGCCATCAGCGCCGTTGCCGCGGAGTGTGGCCGCGCACTGTTAATGTCACCCATTGCTGCTGCATTGGCCGGTGCATACCTATTGGCTGAGGTGTCGGGGAAATCCCCAGATGCCGCACGCGCATTTGAGTCACTCATGAACGGCGATGAGTGTGTGGCATTTGCCGAGGCACAGGATGCACCGGCAGGCGATCACGTGCGAATAACCCTGGTGGCGGACGGTGATTCAGCCAAGTGGTGGCTAGTGGCGCGTGGAGAAGGTCCCGGTTTCGAGGTACGCCTGATACGAGCGGATCAGCGTGAGCTGCGATTGTCCGCACGAATGGCAGTTGACGGCTCGCATCTCGCCAACGCACTCGTGGAGCGAGTTATCTGGGATCAATCCGCCTTGCTGCTCGATGGCGAGGCCGACTATGCCGTTTGGTTAGGTGCGCGGTCGCTGTTATTGATCGCTGAGGCAGCTTATCTGGCTGGATTGGCCGACTCGGCCTTACGTCTCGCGGTTGAGTACATGTCAGTGCGAAAGCAGTTTGGTGTGCCAATTGGTTCATTTCAGGCGCTACAGCACCGAGCGGCAGATTGCTATGTCGACGTCAAAGCGTCAGGCGCACTGGTGAACGAGGCCGCGCGCGCATGGAAAACCCCACAGGGTGTTTGGGCTGCCGCGGCGGCGATACACCGGGCGGCAGAGACCTCGCTGCGGGTGACCAAGGAAGTGGTGCAATTTCACGGCGCCATCGGTTTTGCTGACGAACATGATGCAGGTCTTTATTTGCGGCGGGCCATGAGCGTGGGGGCCAGACACATGCAACCGGCTCTCGTGATGCTGCGCAAAGAGGCACCATTCACCGAAAACCAAAAATTCGGTTGATGCCAGGCCCCGCACCATTCAAAAATCCCATGCCACGCTATTGGCTACTCCGCCTCAAACGCCATTCGTAATACGTGAGATAGAGACCGCTGCCAATCACAATGGTGCTTCCCAGAAAGGTGATGGGCAGCGGCACTTCGCCCCAGATCAAATAGCCGAGCGCAACGGCCATGACGATCCGAACATAGCTGACGGCGCCGCATAACGACGGAGGCGCCATCCGGAAGGCTTGCGTCTGCTGATATTGGCCAATGGCGCCGGATATACCGGCGCCGCCCATCAGTGCCCAACCATACCAATCGGGTTGCCGCCACCCGAGCGGCAGCCACAGTGCGCCCACGACCGTAGCCAATAATGTGAAATAGAACACGATAGCCAAGGGATGTTCGCTGCCGCTTGATCGGCGAATCATGACCATACCCACTGCATATAAAAAGGCACTCAATAGCGCAATGGCTACCCCCAGGCTCAACGCCCCCTGGCCTGGCGGCGTAATCAGGACAATACCGGCAAACCCCAGCAGTACAGCGCTCCAACGGTTCACGCCCACGCGCTCACCCAACATCGGTGCCGACAATGCGGTGATCATCAAGGGGCCGACAAACGAATAAAACGTTGCATCAGCAAATGGCAGCAGATGATAAGCCCAGAACGAGGTCACCATAGACCCGACTACCAAGGCGGACAGGTAGCACATAGTGCTCGTTCGGCCGCAACGCAGCGTGGATAACCCACCCTGCCATCGCAGCACGCAAAACGCGGGAATGAGCGCAAAGGCACTGCGCAAGAACAGCACTTGGCCAAACGGATAGGCTTCGATGGCCAATTTGACGAACGCGTTCATCAGCATAAACGCGCCCATGGCCACCAACATGCTGATGATGCCCCGACTCAGTTGCACGTCAACAGGACGGGCTTGGGCAATAGGTGCAGAAAGGCGCGGCGTCGACATGTTGAAAGGACTAGGCAGCCGCCCGCCTATTCGCATATATCGCCTGGCGCATCAACAACCCCGGCGTGGGGTGTTGCGTGTGCCGGGCGGCCTCGTACACAGGCGCATCTTCCGCAAAATGGCAGGCCGCCTGATGGCCGGTGGACATCTCGCGCAGTGTGGGTGTTTCGGCCTTGCAGCGGTCTTGTGCCATGGGGCAACGCGTATGAAACCGACAACCCGAGGGCGGGTTGATCGCGCTGGGAATATCGCCAGCCACCGGGGCAACGTTATGACGTGCGGCGGGATTCGGGTCGGGTGCCGCAGCCAGTAACGCCTGTGTATACGGGTGACGAGGATTGCGATAAATGTCCTGCTTGCTACCTATTTCAACCAGTTGTCCGAGATACATCACGCCGACACGATCTGCAATGTGACGGACCACGGCCAAGCCATGCGAAATAAATAGATAGGAGAAATCGAATCGATGCTGCAGGTCTTTGAGCAGATTGACGATCTGCGCCTGAATGGACACGTCCAACGCGGATACGGGTTCGTCACACACGATCAGTTTGGGCGACAAAGCGAGAGCGCGCGCAATACCGACCCGTTGACGTTGCCCTCCGGAAAACTGGTGGGGATATCGCTCTGCGTGATAGGGGGCCAGGTCCACCAGACGCAGCAACTCCTCTACTCGACGCTTGCGCGATACAGCATCGCCCACCCGGTGCACATTGAGCGGCTCAGACAAAATCTCACCTACCGTCATTCTGGGATTCAAACTCGCGTAGGGATCTTGAAAAACGATCTGCATGCTTTTTCGCAAGGGATTCATCTCGGCGCGTGTACAACGGGTAATGTCCCGCCCCTCGAAGAGCACCCGCCCTTCTGTGGGTTCAATCAATCGCATGGCCAATCTGGCCGTGGTCGACTTACCGCAACCTGTTTCCCCGACAATCGCCAGCGTTTCGCCACGCATCAACGTCATGCTGACATTGTCCACCGCTTGAACGGCACCTACCTGTCTGCGCAGCACCATGCCGTCATATACGGGATAGCGCTTGGACACACTTCTGAGTTCCAGCAAAGGCGTCGTCATACGTGTTGCTCCAAGGGCATATTCCAACAGGACGCGCGGTGCGAGTCACCCAACGACTCGAGCACCGGAGAGTCGTGGCGACATTGATCGGTAGCGAATAAGCAGCGCGGGTTATATCGGCACCCGGCGGGATAATTGAACGGCGGCGGCACCGTGCCGGAGATCGTCAACAGCCTCTCCACGTCCACATCCATCCGCGGCAGCGACGCCATGAGCCCCAAGGTGTACGGGTGCTGAGAATCCTCAAAAATCGCAGCCGCTGATCCCGACTCGACGATTTTTCCCGCATACATGACCGCCACGTCGTCCGCACACTGTGCCACCACCCCGAGGTCGTGCGTGATCAGAATGATGGCCATGCCGGTGTCCTGCTGCAGGTCGCGCAACAGACTGAGAATCTGCGCTTGAATGGTCACATCCAGCGCCGTCGTGGGCTCATCGGCAATCAGCACAGTGGGCTTGCAAGCCAGCGCCATTGCAATCATCACACGCTGGCGCATACCGCCGGACAACTGATGCGGATACTCGCTAAAACGTCGCTCTGGTGCAGAGATACGCACCTTGCGAAGCGACTCGATAGCCATCGTCTTGAGCTCGCTCGCCGGTAAATGGTGGTGCGCCCGTACGGCTTCCATAATCTGAAAGCCCACCGTATGCACCGGATTCAAGCTCGTCATGGGCTCTTGAAAAACCATCGCGATACGATTGCCACGTACGCTGCGCATCTGCCGTTCAGACTGTGTGCGCAGATCCACGCCTTCCAATAACACCTGCCCTTCGCATACCCGTCCTGGCGACGGAACCAAGCCCATGATGGACAGCGAGAGCATGCTTTTACCCGAACCGCTTTCGCCAACGATACCCAAGGTGCGTCCTGCCTCCAGCGTCAGGCTGACCCCGTCAACCGCACGCACCTGTCCCAAACGGGTATCGAAAGCCGTAACCAGATCCCGTAATTCCAGAACGGGTGTAGCCATATCGGCCTCCTAGTTGAGGGGAAACGTCAGCGGCGCAACATCGGCGATAGAGCGGTTGGCCACCAAGTCCAGCCCAGGGAATTTCTCGATCGCGCGCTGTTGTGCTTCCTGGACCCCGGCCGCCGCTGCCGCACGATCAATCGTGAGCACCTCTCCATTCTCGACCACCTTTGCGCCGTCGACGTACACCGTATCAATGGCACGCTCTCCGGCGGCATAGATCAGGCTGCGTACGGGATCACGATACGGGCTCATCATGGGATGCTTGAGGTCAACCAGCACCACATCCGCTTTCGCGCCCACTGCCAGACGCCCGATATCGTCACGTCCCAACGCCGTCGCCCCGCCTATCGTGGCCGCATTGAAAATTTCCGTTGTGGTCGTGGTGCGTGGATCATCCGCCATCAATCGCGCCAGATATGCAACGTGACGCATCTCGTCGGTCATGTTGTGGGGATAAGAATCGGTACCGATGCCCATATTGACCCCGGCCCTGCGATAACGACCGAAATCACGTAAAGCCATGCCTCTACGCATGAAAATGGTCGGGCAATGCGCAACGGTCGAGCCGGTGTCGGCCAAGATAGAGAGGTCCGTTTTGGTGTGCCAGGCCGCCCGAGGATGATCGTCCAGAAAAATTCCGTGACCGACGATGCTGCGCGGTTTCAGTACCCCTAGAGAATGCAACCACTGTATGGGCGTCACGCCATGCCGACGGGTCATCTCATGAAACTCGGGCACGGATTGCGCCGCATGAATTTGCCACGATAAATTGCGGCGCTCGGCTTCCTGCCGGCTCGCTTTGATCAGCTCAGGCGTGCAGGTGTCGACCTGCGCGGGCGTGACCATCCCGAACAGCCGCCCGCTCGAGTGCGAGCAGGCTTTATCGACCAATTGCAAGGCAGCCTCCATGCTGCGTTCCCCTGCCTTTTCATCCCAGTCGTACTCCACCAGATGTCCGTTGCGGGTGTACCACTTTGCCGATTTGAACAGCGGCGCAATACAGCCCCGAATTCCACTGGCCGCCATGACATCGATCCATGTTTCGTGCGTCCCGGACATATCGACCAGCGTGGTGACCCCGCTAAGCAATAGCTCCCCGAGCGCTTGATTCAGGCAATGCGGGGCAGCCTCTGCATCACCGCGCATCAACGGCATCACCTCGTAGAGTCCGGAGTTGTATAGCCCCGGCGATCCCACTTCGTCTGTGTACCCCTTGTTCAGCGGCTCGCTGGCAGGGTGGGAATGAATGTTGATGAGCCCTGGCATCACCAACTTGCCCCGACCATCGACCTCTTCCACCCGCTCGCCGGCTTTGGAAACGTAGCCCGGTCCCACATGCACAATGACGTTGCCATCGAACGCCACATCAGCGTCGTTCAGATAGACGTGCTGAGCTGCTGCCGCATCCCAACCAACGACAAACTCTGCATTCTTTATAACGGTAATAGTCATGATAGGTTGCCTATTTCCTTTTCAGTTTTTGACTCGAATGTCCAAACCCTTGTAGAGCGCTGCGCCGTACAGTCCGTGGGGCTTGATCCCCTCTACCCGATCATTCGACACGTTCCACAACTGCACATTGACCAATGGCGCCCACACCGCCTGTTCCGACAAACGCTTTTGCAGCGCCTTCGTAGCAGCCACGCGGGACTCGTCCGTGGTCGCGGCTGACGCCTGCGCCGCCAATTCGTCCGTCTCTTTATCGTTCCAATTCATTCGGTTGGGGGTAGGCATCTGCGTGCTGCGGAAATAGAAATTGGCCCACTCGCTGACTGTGATGTACGGCAGGTTCATAATGAACGCATCAAATTCCTGCGTCGCGAGCTTGCCCCATACCGCCGTGTTATCCCAGAGCTGAATCCGCATATCGATGCCGACCTTACGCAGATTGGCCTGGATCGTTTCGGCCAGACGTGACGTCACATCATTGCGGCTGCCATACACCAGAAAAGATGCGCGCACGCCGTTCTTTTCTCGGACACCGTCGGCGCCCGGTTTCCAGCCAGCTTCGTCCAGCATGGCCATGGCGGCCGCAGGATCGTAGGCAGGCAACAGGCCTTCTGAACCGGGGTCGTAATCTACGGCGTTCGGATTAGCCATCGTTCGCCGAGAATCGGCGCGTCCGAAATAGATCGCCTTCACAATCGTGTCTCGATCGATAGCGGCGTTAATTGCCCGGCGAACAACCAGATCCTGCATCACCGGTTTGTTAACACGAAACCCCAGAAAATAATCATCAATGGCGGCGGCCTGGTGGGACAACTGCATCCCCGGTACGCGCTTCATACTCTCTAAAGCGAAAGTCGGTACGTTCTGACTGGTGTCGCCCTGGCGTGACTGAATCGCAGCCATCAGCGTGTTGGATTCCGGCACCACCTTCCAAATGATCTGGTCGACCTGAGGCGATGGGTTTTTATAGATGGAAGGCCCCCAGTTGTAATGGGGATTTTTGGTCAACACCAGTTGCTGACGCGGCGTCCAACTCTGCCAACAATAAGGTCCCGTGCCGTTAAAGCCCTGTGTACCGAAATTGGGCCCCAATTTTTCTACCGCGTTTTTGTCAACGATCGACGTGAACGGTAGAGCAAGCTGATACAAGGTATCGCTGAAAGGCGCAGACAGGATGTAGTCAATGGTATGGTCATCGACGACCACGACATCCTTGATCGGCCCGACCTTGTTTCTGATCGGAGACTTATTGGCGGGATCGGCAAGACGTTTCAAACTGTAGGCAACGTCTTCGGCCTTCATTGGCCGACCATCGCAATATTTGACGTCCTGACGCAAGGTGAACCGATACCTCAAGCCGTCGTCAGAGATTTCCCATTTTTCGGCCAATCCGGGTTTCACAGTTTTTAGGTCGTAATCCATACTGACCAAGGTATCGCCCAGCATGAACATCACCTCGCCCATTCGAGTGGACGTGGTGCGAATCGGGTCGTAGGTGTCTGCGTCCGCTACCCGTAGCACAGTCAAGACCGAGGGCTGCTGCGCCATCACGGGCAGTGCTGCGCCGGCCACCATCATGGTGCTCAATACAATAGATAAACGACTCGAAAAATGCATTGCCAAACCCCTTAGTCTATAGTTCTTGGATAGAAGAAAACTAGCTGCGTAGCTTTGGATCGAGTACATCGCGCAGTGCGTCACCCAGCGTGTTAAAGGCGAGCACAACGATAAAAATGAGCAGACTTGGCAACACAGAAACATGTGGCGCAAAGAACAAGAAAGTCCGCCCTTCGGAAGCCATCGAACCCAACTCCGCACTCGGCGGCTGAGCGCCTAAGCCAATAAAAGAAAGTGCGGCGCCAAGCAAAATGACCTGACCGAAGCGCAGCGTGACAAACACCATGATCGAGGACATACAGTTGGGCAACAGGTGGCGCCGCCAAAGATGGAGATCGCTCACACCCAGGGCTCTCGCACTTTCTATATATTCCTGCTGCATGACGGTTAATGCCGCGCCACGTACAACGCGTGCCATCAAAGGCACGGAAGAGATGGACAAGGCCACCACGACCGCCCACAACCCAGGCTCCAGAATCGCGGCGATTGCAAGCCCGAACAGAATCGTTGGAAACGACAATAAAATATCCATCAAGCGCATCAACAGCCCGGAGACCGGCGGATAGTAAGCCGCGGCTAATCCAATCACCGCACCGGTGGCACAGCCCACGATCACGGCTGTCACGGCCATGAGCATGGTCGTTTGCAAGCCAAAGATCAGACGGGAAACCATGTCGCGACCTTGCGAGTCCGTGCCCAGCCAACCCGCTTCGCCAGGCGGCTTGAGCGCATTGGCCATGTCGCCGCTCCAGTGCCCTTGAGGTGCGATCAAGGGTGCGAACACGGCCACGACAAAAATCAAAATAACTACTGTTAAAGAAATCGCGCCAGCGGGATCTCGCATCAGCAACCTGAATGTCGAGGGAGCGGCGGCAATGGCCGGATCGGCAACATTGGGGACGGGCTGTGCATTACCACCAGGTACGGCGGAACTGACCGCCGCGGCATCGCGCTTTGCGAGTTTGAGGAAAGGGTTCATCTCGTCTCCTCAAGTACGCAGGCGCGGGTCGAGTGCGGTGTACAAGATATCGACCGTCAGATTGATGAAAATAAAACCGAGAGCCAGAATAATGATCGTGCCCTGCGCCATTGGAAAATCGCTGGAGAGAATCGCGCCTACGGCTAACCTGCCTACGCCCGGCCAGCTGAAGATTGTCTCGGTGACCACCGCTCCGCCCAGCAAAAATCCAATCTGCAAGCCAAGCAAAGTCACCACTGGAATCAGCGCATTGCGCAGAGCATGGCGCATCATCACGACGTGGCCGGCCAAACCCTTGGCTCGCGCGGTGCGGACATGATCTGCGCCAAGCACATCAATCACCGCTGTGCGCGTCATGCGGGCGACCGGTCCGACAAATACCCCACCCAATGTCAACGCCGGCAGAATGATTGCTCTGAACCCCTCAAGCGTCCACAGTGGCCCGGCGCGCCCGGTAAACGGTAGCCACTGCAATTTGAAACCGACGCCCCACACCAGCAAGAGCCCGACAAAAAATACCGGCACGGACACGCCCGCAGTAGAGAACGCCATCACGAAACGATCGAACAATGTGCGTTGATAACGCGCGCCTAATGTGCCCAACAAAATACCCAGAGGAATGGCCCATATCAACGAGGCAAACATCAGTTCCAGCGTAGGCCCGATCGTATTGGCCAACTCGTTGATGACAGGCACGTTATTAATGAGTGACACACCGAAATTACCCTGCAGGAGCTGCCAGACATAAATCGCGAATTGCACATATAGTGGCTTGTCCAAGCCCATTTCAATGCGAATGGCTTCGATCACGTCTTGTGTCGCATTAGGTCCAGCACGCACGATCGCTGCATCACCTGGACCGGCCTGCATCAACAAAAAGCCAATCAGCAAGACGCCGAACATCACTGGGATGGCGAGTAAAAGGCGTAGCAATGTTTGCCTCAGCATAGATTTCCCATAAATATGTGATCGATCAAATATGCGGCAAGCCGTCACGCATGCTCTGAATGTGTGATGCCCGTGTGACGGGCATCACACTCAGGTCAATACGTTGGTGGGGTAATAGCCCAAACCACCTCAGTAGGTACCAGGCCCGGGTTGCAGTAGCGATGTGGTTCAGTACTCAGGAACGAAAAGCTATCGCCTGGGTTCAATACGAAATGCTTACCTTGCACCCACAGTTCCAGGGTGCCGCGAATGACGACACCAGCTTCCTCGCCGCGATGACTGTACGCATCACCGCTGTCCGAACCTGGGTCTAGAACGCAAACCAGCAACTCGAGCTGGCCGGAAAGATTGGGAGAAAGAAGATAGTCCGCTACGCCGGATGCAAAGGACAGCCGCCTGCGGCATTCGGCTCGCACGACGATGCCGTCATCGGAAGGGTCTTCTGGCTTGCCTTCGGGAAAAAACCAACTGATCTGTACACCGAGCGCCCGAGCAATTTCTTGCATTGCGCCGATGGTGGGCTTTGCCAAGCCGCGCTCCAGTTGGCTGAGATAGCCAATCGACTTTCCGCACCGCTGCGCCAGCATTTGCAGCGAATAAGCTCTTGCTTTGCGCAGATTCTTGACTTCGTTGCCCAGCCACGCCGACGAGTCGGTATGGCTGTCCTGCTCTGGCTGTAGCGGGGCTGCGATCGGTACCACGGGTTGCTCCGTAAAGAGACTTGCACCACCTGGAAAACGGATCTGATTTTCACAATTCTGAAATTTTTTGCGGATTTTTTATATAAGGACTAACCCCAAAACGGAAAACGCTTACTGTGTCCCGTTGAATATCGGTGCACTTGTAAAGAAAACGATGCTTTTTTTCACGTTACATCAGGCGGGTATAGCAGCTTGGCACCCGGTCCCGCCTAGCCAGTCGTGCAACAATTGCCTCAGGCTCCCTTTCTACCGCGAGGCCCCCGCATGCCCCTGAGCGCCGAAGACCTGAATCTAATCTCACAACAGACGCTGCGCCATTACGAAGATCGTGCCGAAGAATTCCGCGCCGCTACGCTCGATCACGACGTCAGCCAAAACATCGCTGCACTACTGGACAATATTCAGGGCCCGCCACCGTATCGCATCCTGGATTTCGGCTGTGGCCCCGGACGGGACCTCCGCGTCTTCGCGGCGCGCGGCCATCATGCCATCGGGCTGGAAGGTGCAAGCCGGTTCGCAGAAATGGCGCGCGAGACTTCAGGCTGCGAGGTATGGCATCAAGACTTTCTAGCGCTCAATCTGCCGACTGCCTCCTTCGACGGCATCTACGCCAATGCATCGCTGTTTCATGTGCCGAGCCAGGAGCTACCGCGCGTGCTCGCCGATCTACGTGCCGCGCTGAAAACGGGCGGCGTCCTGTTTGCTTCCAATCCCCGCGGCACCAATGAGGAAGGCTGGAATCGCGGCCGCTACGGTGCATATCACGACATCGACAGGTGGCGCCGCTATGTGGAAAACGCCGGCTTCACGGAAATCACGCACTACTACCGTCCCGCCGGTTTACCCAGGGACCAACAACCATGGTTGGCCAGCGTGTGGCGCGCCACTCCTTCGGTCGGGAGGGCACCGTAAATACCTGCTATCACCATTTGACCGAACATCAACGAGAAACTAATTTCCCGGCGCTCCATCGCTTCCAAGAGCAAGGAGTTTCTCGATCATTCTTACGCCTATAGCCGATCTGCCCTCGCGGCTGAGCCTATACATCCTCACTCCTGAGGCGCGTCGCTCGATGAGCGCTGGCGCGCCGGGCCGTCGGCGGCACTCAGGTTATAGGCAGTATTGACCAAACCGATATGCGAAAAACCCTGCGGGAAATTGCCGACAAGGCGCTTGCGCACCACATCGTACTCTTCGGCCAATAGTCCCAGATCATTGCGCAGCGACAGCAGGCGATCAAACAAGCGATGCGCATCATCGAGTCTGCCCTGCATGATGTAGGCATCAGCCAGCCAGAAGCTGCATACCAGGAACACGCCCTCGTCTCCTGGCAGGCCATCGTCGCTATGCTCGGTCGAATAGCGCAGCAGCAGACCGTCGCGCAATAACTCGCGCTCGATCGCCTGCACGGTACCCGCCACGCGCGGATCGTCTGGCGGTAGAAAGCCTACTTGCGGAATCAACAGCAAGCTGGCGTCCAGCGCCGTGCCACCGTAATACTGCACGAAGGTGTTGCGCCCCGCATCATAGCCATGCGTGCATATGTCCTCGCGGATCTCGGCGGCCAAGGCACGCCAGCGGTCCACCGGGCCTTCCAGGCCGAAGCGTTCACAAGACTTCACGGTGCGATCCAACGCCACCCAGCACATCAGCCGCGAATGCGTGAAGGCCCGGGGCGGCCCGCGTACTTCCCAGATTCCATGATCCGGCTGTCGCCATAGATCTTCGAGCGGCTTGAGTAATACCTTCTGCATACGCCAGGCCTCGGCCAGCGGTGCCAGGTCGGCCACTCTCGCGGCATGCAGGGTCTCGATCAGTTCGCCATACACATCCAACTGCATCTGCCCGGCCGCGCCATTGCCCAGGCGTACCGGCGCACTGCCCTCATAGCCCGGCAACCAGGGAATATCGTGCTCGGGCAGCCAGCGTTCACCAGCGATGCCATACATGATCTGCAGCTGATTGGGGTGACCGGCAGCTGCACGCAGCAACCATTGCCGCCAGGCCTCGGCCTCTTCCCGATAGCCGGCATTCAACAAGGCATACAGAGTCAGAGCCGAATCTCGCAGCCAGCAATGGCGGTAGTCCCAGTTACGGCTGCCACCCAGTTGTTCGGGTAGCGAAGTCGTGGGCGCCGCCACGATGCCGCCGGTCGGCTGAAAAGTCAGCAGCTTCAGCGTGATCAACGATCGCACCACCGCGTCACGCCGTGCGTCTGGTCCGTTGTCCCAGTGGCATCGCTTGGCCCATTCGTGCCACCACGCAATGGTGCGGTCCATGCTCTCCATGCGATCGGGCACAAAATGCGGGGTCTTGTGCGAGCGGTGGTACGACAGGGTAAAGGGTACGGTCTCGCCTTCCCGCACGGTGAAGCAGGCCACGCTTTTCATGTCGCGGCCTTCCAACGGCACGGGCGTATGCAGCTCGACGGCATCGGGCCCGGCGATGGCGCTCAGGCCGTAATCGCGCCGCCGCACCCAGGGAACCGCCTGCCCGTAGTTAAAGCGCAGCGTCAATTCCATTCTCATGTCGACCTGGCCCGACTCGCCTCGAACAATGCGCACCACATCTACCCGTTCTTCTTCATCGCTCAGGGGCATGAAGTCGTACACGAGCACAACGCCGGAGGGCGTCTCATGGCGGGTTTCCAGTACTGCAGTATCCGGCAGATAGCGACGCGTGGTGGTGTATCCTGATTGGCTGGGCGCCACCAGCCAGCGGCCGTGGCTCTCATCACCCAGCAAGGCGGCAAAGCACGCTGGCGAATCGAAATGCGGCAAGCAGAGCCAATCGATGGAACCATCGCGTGCCACCAGCGCCGCGGACAGCATGTTGCCGATCAGGCCATAGTCTTCAATGGGCTTTGACATGATGTTCACCCCGCACCGCGAAACGCAGGATATAAGGTCATGCCGCCGTCGACGAATAGTGTGGAACCGGTCACGTAGTCGGAATCGTCGCTGGCCAACCAGGCGACGGCACGCGCCACGTCCTCTGGTTCGCCGATACGCCCGTACGGAATCAGCTTGAGCAGCGACGCCATGCTTTCCGGTGTGTTCCAGGCGGGCGCGTTGATGGGCGTGCGTATTGCGCCGGGTGCCACGGCATTGACGCGAATCTTCATCGGAGCGAGCTCTTGCGCCAACGACTGCATCAACAGTGACACGCCCCCTTTGGACGCGGCATAGTTGGCTTGGAATGCCCACGGAATGACCTCATGGACCGAACTGATGAAAATGATCTTGCCGATGGCCGCGTTGTTCGGGGGTGCGGGTTCGCGATTCAGGAAGGCCCGGGCCGCGGCGCGGGCACACAAGAATTGGCCGGTCAGGTTGATGTCGATGACCTTCTGCCACTGAGCCAGTGTCATGTCCTGAATGGCCGCCGGCTGTTCGATGCCGGCGTTGTTGACCAGGATGTCGACGCCTTGGTAATGATCCGCAGCTACCCGGAACAAATGCTCGACGTCTTCTTCGCGACTGACGTCGGCGGCAGCTGGGATGGCCTGGCCGCCCGCGCGGGCAATTTCCTGCACGACCTCGACACCGCGTCGCTCGGAGTCTTCGTTGGGACGGTGGTTGACGACTACGCGCGCTCCCGCTGCCGCCAATTCCAGGGCGATGCCACGCCCAATCCCTGAATTGGCTCCCGTGACAATAGCCACGCGCCCGGACAGATCTACCCCATGCCGCATAGTGCTCTCCTTGCGACGGGCGGTTCCGGTATTGCTGCTGTTGTGGATCCGCAGGTGCCGCTCTCGATAGCCAGGGGTCAGCTTAGCCCTTGATGGGGCATGGGTTCAACCCCGGCGCCTGATTTCGAAGAAATCCGGGCATCCATGAGGCACATTACGGCATCACGACCTTCGTGCACTATATCGCCGCGGAGCTCGCCCAATTGACGTTCTGAAAATGCGTACGTAGATGATCGACAAACAGCCGGACTTTGTAAGGCAGATAACGCTTGCTCTGCACCATGGCGTAAATATCCAACCCCTGGCACTTGAAGTCCGGCAGCACGATTTGCAACTGCCCCTGCGAAATCAGGTCCTCGACCATATAACGCGGATGCATCGAGATGCCGTAGTGACGGCGCGCCAGATGCAGAATGGATTCGCCCAGATTCGAGTTAAAGCTGCCGCTGATCTGAACGGTGTGAACTTGACCTTTTTTGTCGGTCAGCTGCCATTGGCCCATGGGCGCTTTCAGCGTGTGAATCAGGCAGTTGTGGTTTTTCAGATCTGACGGTCGCTTCGGGCGTCCCACACGCTCAAGATACTCTTGCGTGGCGACCAGCACCTGCGGCACCACTGCCAACTTGTAGGCAATCTGGCTGGTATCGCGCAAGTGCGGCGCGATACGCACCGATAGATCCATGTTCTCGGCGATCAGATCGCTGCGTCCGTCATCCAACTGCATGGTGACCTGCACATCTGGATAAGACTCCAGAAAGGATTGGATAGCCGGCGCCAGATGCACTGCCCCGAATGAAGGCGGCGAGCCGACACGGATACGCCCCTCGGGCCGCTGCACCGAGCTGCGCACCATATCCCTCAGGTCGTTCAATGTCCTCGTGACGCTGTCGGCATTACGCAGCAGAATCTCGCCGCTCTCGGTGAGGCTGACCCGTTTCGTATTGCGCTGTAGCAGTTGCGTCTCAAAGGTCTGCTCCAGCCAGGCGACTTTCTTCGTAATCACCGATCGGCTTGTTCCCAGACGCTCCGCCGCCCGGGTAAAGCTCAGCCCTTTAGCGACCTCCACGAAAACTTCGATGCATTCAACGGTGTTCATCGGGAGCTCCGCATAGTGTTCTCAAAACGGAAACACTCATTTTGCCATCTCTGCGTATTCACATGGCGCCGCGGTCCCTAGAATCGTCACCAACTTGACCGATGGCTCTGATTATGGCGCTTCCCGACTTCGACTATCACCTGTACGGCACGCATGTCCGATTCGCCCGGGGTGCAGCCAATGGCCTGGCCGACGAGCTGGCGGCACTGGGCTGCACGCGTCCGGTTGTCCTCATGCAGCGGCGTATGGCTGAATCAGCGGTATGGTCCCATCTGCGCAGCACACTGCGCCACTTGAATCTCCATGTGTACACATCGGTGCCCACGCACGGTAGTGTCGAATGGATCGAAACGGTTGTTCACGACCTGCAAGACAGCGGCTGCGACAGCATCGTGGCGCTGGGCGGCGGCAGCGTGTCGGATTCGGTCAAAGCGCTCGCGATGCTATTTGCCGAAGGCGGCCGCCTGGCAGACCATGCCACGCGTTTTACTCCGCCGGCCACTGTGGACATCCCAGTGCGCACACAGTCCAAGCTACCGATCATCGCGCTGCCCACCACAGCATCCGGCGCGGAAATCACGCCGTCGTTTGGCATACGCAGCGGTTCGCGCAAGCTGCTGTTCTGGAACCGTCACCTCGCCGCGACCACGGTAATCATCGATCCCGAACTCAGTCGCGACATTCCTCTGCAGCGCATGCACGCCACCGCCATGAATGGTCTGGCCCACTGCTTTGAGGGCATGTATTCGCGCAACCGCTCGCAGATGGCTGACGCGATTGCGCTTCAAGCGATTGAACTATTCGCACAAGCGCTGACCGGCCAAGCCGAAAGCGTGGACGATGAGCGCGACACACTGATGGCTGCCGGCCATCTGTCAGGCGTCGTGCTCTCGATGGCGAAGACCTGTCTACATCATGCGATTTGTCATGTGATTGGCGCTCGACATCAGGTAGGACATGGGGAGGTCAACAGCGTCGTACTGCCCCACGCGCTGCGCTTTAACGAGCCCGCATCGCACGACATGCTGACGCCTGCCCTCCAGATCCTGACCCGCGTATCAGGCACGGCCCATCGCAACGTCGCGGACTGGCTCGCACAGGTGAGCCAGCAACGGGGTCTGCCCATGCGGCTGTCCGAACTCGGCCTGACAGGCGCAGATCTGCCCGCCATCGCTGAACAAACCATGCACGAGCGCGGCCTCGCTGTTAATCCGCGTCCCGTCACTCATTCTGACGAGGTTCTGGCCATTCTGCGCCAGGCCTTGTAATGCTTATCAAGGAAAAAACTATGAGAATAGAACCCAAAATCGGCGGCATGGGCGCCACGATTTACGACATCGACCTGTCTCAACCGCTGACCGAAGAACGCTATCGGGCCATCGAACAGGCCCTGGGCCGTTACGGCGTCATCAGCTTCCCCAAACAGGCGCTTACCGCCAAGCAACTGCGCGACTACGCCGAAAATTTCGGCACACTGGAAATCAACGTCGCCAATATGTTCCATGACCCCGAATATCCCGAGGTCATGATCCTCTCGAACATCAAGGAAGACGGCAAGCCTATTGGCCTGAGCGACGCCGGCCAGGACTGGCACACCGACATGTCCTATAGCAAGACGATCGCTTTCAGCAACATCCTCTATGGCATCAAAATCCCCATGCGCGATGGCGAACCCCTGGGAAACACCGAGTTCTGCAACATGCATGCGGCATACGAAGGACTGCCTGAGACACTACAGCTCGAGCTCGAGGGCATGACCATCACGCATGACTTCAACAAGTTCTGGGAAATGATGCGGCGAGAAAAAGGTAGTACGCGCCCCCCGCTGACCGAGGAGCAACGCAAGCGCAAGCCTCCTGTCTCGCATCCCGTTTTCCTGACGCACCCTATCACCGGCCGCAAGGTGCTCTACGCCAACCCCGGTTATTCGATGCGCATCAACGAATTGTCCGAAGCCCGCAGCAACGAAGTCTTGGAATTTCTGTTCCAGCATCAGCTACAGGAAAAGTACCAATATCGTCATCGCTGGGCCCAGGGCGACGTGCTGATGTGGGACAACATGGGCACCATCCACAACGCGGTGGCCGACTACGGCCCCGACGAGCACCGACTCATCAAGCGATGCCAAGTCATGGCAGACAAGTATTTCCCCGATCTCTATTGAGCGATGCTGCCGTGCAGGCAGCTATGTACATAACAAACCCAAACAGGAGACAGCATGAAACTGATCAAAAAGTTTGCCATCGCCACCGCGACAATGTTTTGCATGGCAGGCGGCGCGGTCCAAGCGGAATACCCCGAGCATCCAGTGCGAATGGTGCTGGGCTATTCGGCTGGCGGCCCCACCGACGTCATTGCGCGCGTGGTCGCCAAAAGCATGAGCGAGCATCTAGGCCAATCCGTGATCGTCGAAAACAAGCCCGGCGCCAGCGCTCACATCGCAGCCAACGACATCATGAACTCACCTCCGGATGGTTATAAAGTTCTCGTGACGTCACTGACACTGAACGTCAACCCCCTGCTCTATCCGGACCGCTACAACTACGACGCCACCAAGGCTTTTGAGCCGGTCAGTAATTTCGCCAGCCTGCCGATGGTGCTAGTGACAAACTATGACTCACCATACAAAGACCTCAAGAGCCTCATTGCTGATGGCAAGGCCAACCCGGGCAAGCTGACGTTTGGCTCTTCGGGTGTAGGCGGATCCGCTCACCTCGCAGCGGAAATGCTGGGTGTGCAAGCAGGCCTGAAAATGACCCACGTGCCGTTCAAAGGCAATGGCCCGGCGCTGCAGGAAATGATCGCCGGCCGTATCTCGTTCATGTTCTATCCCAGCATCGGCATCGCGAACTATGTGGCCGACAAACAGCTGCGTGTGCTGGGCGTGGGCACCCGCGAACCGCATCCTGACTTTCCCGGTGTGCCGACGCTGGAGAGCCTAGGCCTGAAAGGCTTTGACGAGGGCGCCCCGTTCGTCGGCATGCTGGCTCCCGCTGGCACACCACCCGAGATTGTCAACAAACTCAATAAAGCTGCCGTCGCCGCGCTGTCGGACCCGCAAGTCAAAGAGCAGTTGAACAAGCTGGGCGCTCAAGTGATTGGAGACTCGCCCGAGGAGTTTCGCCAGTTCCTGATCGCCGACAAGGAGCGTTGGGCCAATGTGATCAAGCTGGGCAACGTTAAGCCGGAATGATCTGCCGGAGGCAGAGGTAAACATCGTCGAGCTCAAGCAATAAGCAAGGGCCGACCAGCATTGCGGATATAGCAAAAAATGCGTTCGAAATTGAATGACAGCTACTCCATCGAACGTCTGCGCGTGATGGCGAGGCGACGGCTGCCGCGCGGGGTATTCGATTTTTATGACGGTGGCGCTGAAGACGAAGTGACACTTACCGACAACAGCAGCGCCTTTCAGCGGGTGCGTCTGAGCCCCAGGGTACTGCGCGATGTAGCCCAGGTTGACTTGTCCGCGGAGCTCTTTGGTCAACCTCTAAACATACCCATGGCCATCGGCCCTACGGGCGCGGTGGGCTTTGGCTGGCGTGGTGGTGATCTCGATTTGGCGCGCGCTGCAGCCGCCCACGGTATTCCCTACACATTATCCACATCGGCCACCACCTCCATCGAAGAAATCGCCAACCAGGCGCCAGGCCGCCACTGGTTCCAGGCCTACATCTTGCAAGACAAAGATCGCCTGCATGCCCTCATCGATCGCGCGTTGGCGGCCGACTACGAAGGGCTGGTCATCACCGTGGATCTCCCTGTCGGTGGCAAACGTGAACGCGACTTGGCCAATGGACTGAGTTTTCCCATGAAGCTCACGCATCGCAACATCTGTCAGTTCGTGCGCAAACCTTTTTGGTCGCTGGACATGCTGCTGCACAAACCGCCCGTGATGCCCAGCCTGCAAGGTTTGGCGTCGCTGGCCACCGACAAGACCAAAATGCAAGGCGTGGCCGGGCGCAATTACGACCCGTCGTTCGACTTGAACGCGCTGCGCGCCCTGCGCGACCGCTGGCCACGCAAGCTCATCGTAAAAGGCGTGGTTAACCCTGCCGACGTGAACGCCATTCTGGAAATCGGCGTCGACGCATTAGTCGTATCCAACCACGGTGGCCGGCAACTGGACACCTGTGTGGCGACGTTGGACGCGTTGCCCGGGATCGTGCGCGCGGTGAATGGACGTGTTCCCGTAATGCTCGACGGTGGTATCCGCCGAGGCAGCGATGTGTTCAAGGCACGCGCGCTCGGTGCTGACGCCGTACTGCTTGGCCGCGCCACGCTGTATGGCGTGCTGGCGGGCGGCTATGCCGGCGTAGATCGCGCGCTGACGATACTGCGCGATGAACTGACCCGCACTATGCAGCTGTGCGCGACCGCATCCGTTTCCGAGATCGACGGCTCGGTGCTGGCTATCCCTCAAAACTCCCGACCGGACTTCCTTTATGGCAACTGAATTGAAACTCTGCGAAAACCAGGTGATGCTGTTCTTCAGGTACCTGGACGATCGGCAATACGATGCATTGGCGGAGCTGATTGCCCCGCAAGGCGTGTGGCGGCGCCAGGGCAAGGTGCTCACCGGCCCTGGACAGGCTCGGGCAGCGCTGGCGCAGCGCTCGCCTACCATGCGCATCGCCCATCTGATCACCAACCTGGCGTGCAAACTGCAGGACGATCATCGGTGTACGGTCAGCGGATATATGCTGGTGGTGCGTCATGATCCCGGGCCCGCCGTCGCAGGCCCACTGCCACTCAAAGGAATCGAATCGATTCGGGACCTGCGAGTCAGTCTGGAACGCCACGACGGAAAATGGCTGATCAGCGAACTGTCGGCCGAAGACATTATTTTTGCCATGGACGCATAAGGAGCAGACGCAATGAGATGGTTACGCTACAGCCTGGAAGGCAAGACCCGCTATGGCATGCTGGATGAGAATGACCGGATCACGGCGGTAGACGGTTGCCCCTTTCAGGGCTACGAAACGACCTCCACACGCCTGCGCCTGGAAGACGTCAAGATCGAGGTGCCCGTCGTACCGCCCACGTTCTATTGCGTGGGCCTGAACTACACCAAGCACATCAGCACAGAAGGCATGTCCATTCCGAAAAAGCCCGACGTCGGCTACCGTGCGAACAATGCACTCATCGCGCATGGTGAGGACGTCATTATGCCGGCCGATGCAACCCGCGTGCATTATGAGGGCGAGCTAGTTGTCGTGATCGGCAAAAAGGTACGCAATATCTCGGTGGCGGAAGTCAAAGACTGCATCCTCGGCTACACGATCGGCAATGACGTCAGCGAGCGCAATTGGCAAGCCTCGGACCGCACATTCTGGCGCGCCAAGAACGCCGATACGTTCAAACCCATGGGCCCCTGGATTTCCACTGAGGCCGATGTTCCATCAATGCAAACCGTCGTGTCCGTCAATGGAACAGAGTCCACACGTTTCGAAACTGCGGATATGCTATTTGGTGTTGAGGAATTCATCAGCACCATGAGCCGTTATCTCACGCTCTATCCGGGCGACATCGTCTGGATGGGGACCGACGGCCATTCGCCCAATCTGCAGCCTGGAGATCAGGTCGATGTCACGCTGACGGGGCTTGGGACGCTGAGCAATCGTTTTGTCAAAGAGGGGCTTACGTGATGCAAGCAGCTTGGTACGAAAGAAACGGCGCCGCACAGGATGTCCTGCAATTCGGCGAAAAGCCCACCCCCGAGGCCGGCCGCGGCGAAGTCAGGATCCGCGTCGTATGCTCTGGCGTGAACCCGTCGGATGTGAAATCCCGCGCCGGCAGCCGTCCCGTGCGCGACGACTACATCATTCCGCATAGCGATGGCTCCGGTATCGTCGATCAAGTGGGACCCGATGTCAGCACTCATCGAGTCGGCGACCGCGTCTGGGTGTGGAATGCGCAATACAACCGCCCCTACGGGACAGCGGCGGAATACATCACGCTGCCGGCCAACCAGGCCGTGCCCTTACCGCAAGACGTGTCGTTCGAAGCCGGTGCTTGCTTGGGCATCCCTGCGTTGACCGCCTATCGCGCCGTCGAACTCGCGGACCTCGAGCCCGGCAACGCCGTGCTCGTCATCGGAGGCTCGTCCGCCGTGGGCTACTATGCCACGCAGTTGGTGCGTGCCCGCGGCGCGCGTGTCATCACGACGGTAGGCTCTGCAGAGAAAGCAGCATTTATGCATGACGCGGGACTGCCAGATACGGTGCTGTACAAAAAAGAGTCCGTCGCCGAGCGCGTCCTCGCCTTGACCGACGGCAAGGGCGTAAACGCCATCATCGATATGGACTTCTCCACGACCGCGGCGCTGGTCGATGAGGACGTGCTGGCATCGCACGGCAAGTTCGTCTGCTTTGGCTCGAACAACCGCGGGGCCGTGCCCGTCAACTACGCGACCTGGTTGCCACGTTCGTTATCGCTGCATTTCTTCCTGGTGTATCTGCTCACGCCTGCACAGCGCGATCGCGCGGTGCAAGGCGTTCAGGCCTTGCTCAAGGACGGAACGCTGCAACACCATATCGGCCCGAACTTTGCACTATCCGACATCATCAAAGCCCACCAAGCGGTAGAGAACGGGGTTTTTGGCAACGTGATCGTCAATTGCCAGTGAGAATTTCCTCGATCATCCTTACTCCCATAGCCAGTCCGTCCTCGCTAACCATAGCCCGCCCCACAACGCCAGCACAATCGACAACGGCGGGCTGCTCCACAAATGAAATAGCATCGCCAAGAACCGCAGCATTCAAGCGAACAGGCGACACTGCAGGCGCCGCTACTCCCAGCCTATACAGCCGATCCGCCCAGAAAAACTGATCCCCCGCAAACGGCATGACAATGGATGGCTTGCCTGCCCTCGCAGCGGAATGCGACGTCCCCGAACCGCCATGATGGATCACAGCCGTCACTCTGGGGAACAGCCAGTCATGCGGCGTAGCATCAATGCGCAAGACATTTTCCGGAAGTGTCATCGATCCCGTATCACTCCACCCCGGCCAAACCACGGCACGACGACCGTTCAATGCTTTGATGACAGTTTCAAGCATGCGCGACAGATGGATGCCAGTCATGCTGCCAAAGCCCACGTAGATCGGCGCAGGGCCCGCATCGAGAAACTGCGTCAACTCCGCGGGCGGGATGAAATCGGTACTCAGCGGCGGCACCCATTGACCACACATTACGGCGTTATCCGGCCAGTCTTTAGGCTGCGGCAATAGCGTGGGTGAAATGCCATACAGCATCGGATGCTCCGTCCAAAGCTTTACTCTGGGCGGCAACCCCAGCACATCGGCCCTGGCACGATTGAGTGCTTTCCTGAGACCCAACCACAGCAACTGATTCGTCAGGGCGAGGCTGGCTCTGTTCAATCGGGCAGGAACCCAAGCGGAAGGCAGAAACGGAGATGGAAATTCTCTCGACGGCGTCAGCGGAATCATCCCGGCGCCAATGGCCGGCACCGCCAAACGTTCCGCAACGGACAATCCGACAAAGCCAGCCAGCCCTGACACCACAATGGCATCGCAGCCCTGTGTAGCCTCGAACGTCTGTGCCATCCACGCTGCGGCGTTCGCATTGGTCAACGCTACGAGCGCCTTCGCTGTGCCTCGTGCGCCCGACTGGCTCCATCGGGTAAACAATGCTCGAATATCCCCGTCCAACGGCGCGGCCGGCACTGCGAGGCGATGCGCCAATCCCAGTGATCGCGCCTCTCCCAGCAAGGAAACCTCATGCCCGGCTTGAATCAAGGCGTGGCTCAACGCAACCAATGGGCGCGTATCCCCGTCGGTGCCGTATGTCAGGACGACTATTTTCATGGGCTTTCAACGCTAAAGTAAACGACGTATACTTTTAGCATATCATTTTTCACCCGCCGCAACATCATCACGCATGCCACGCAAGCTCATACGACCCGACCGCCGCGCAGAGATCCCTACGCACATCCAGCGTGTTGCTCAGCAACTGTTCCAATCGCATGGCTATACGCATGTGACGATGGAACAGATCGCCGGCCAGGCAACCGTGTCCAAACGCACCTTGTACAAATATTTCCCTGTAAAGGAGACGCTATTGGAGCGCGTGCTGGAGGATGAATTGGCAAAGGATTTGGCGCAGC
The DNA here is from genome assembly GCF_054780995.1 of Bordetella tumbae. NCBI lineage: Bacteria > Pseudomonadati > Pseudomonadota > Betaproteobacteria > Burkholderiales > Alcaligenaceae > Bordetella > Bordetella tumbae. Next base: position 664,611 of record NZ_BAAGVG010000018.1, on the reverse strand, counting down.
AGGATTTCCACATTGATAGCCAAGCCAGCTTCCGCAGTAGTGTCTTGGACTTGTTGCACGGATCTGCGCAGTGGTGCGAGCAGCACACGGATTACTTGCTGCCTTATATCCGGCACAAGTTTGCGACTTTCGATCCGAGCGCAGCAGCAGAGAAAGACACAGGCCTCTTGCCCGTCTGGCAGATGTTGATCGCCGCAGCGCAAGAACGAGGAGAACTACGCGCTGAGCGCCCAGCAGAGCAGCTTGGGACTTATTTCCACTACTTGTATCTCGGCGCGCTGATGCGCTGGCTCACAGAGCCTCGTCTCGATCTACGCCAGGAATTCGATATGGTGGTTGCTCTGTTCGTCGATGGGGCGCGTCTGAATTGCCCCACCAACATTTCGTCATCGCCCCGCCGTTGACTCCCTTTCAATGATGCCAAACCCGACATCGATAAATTGTTCCTTGGGTGTCTCCCCCCTGCAGCGGGCAAGGAGAATGCGGGCAGCTTCTGCGCCGATCCGGGAACCATCGACGTGCACCGTCGTAAGCGTGGGCATCAGATAGCTTGAAAAACTCGTACCGCCAAAGCCGCACACAGCCAGGTCCTCGGGCACTCGCAAACCACGTGCGCGAGCCTCTATCAGCACACCTTCTGCAAGCGTGTCGGAACTGCAAAAGATCGCCCGCATCGACGGATATTTCTCCAGGAGCTCAGCAGCAGCTCGCCTGCCCGATCCAACATTACTCGGTGCCGGCACGAACGCGGTGGGCACATCATGCCCGATTCGATCGATAAAGCCCTGTTGGCGTATCAAGGCCCGTTGATCGTCTCCGGTCGCCACGCCAACCCGCGTCCATCCCTTGCCCAGGAAGTAATCCGCGACGGCGCGGCCTACATTCAGGTGGGAAAAACCGACAAGCATGTCGAACGGTTCATCGGTGATATCCCATGTCTCCACCAGTGGAATTCCCGCCGCTCGAACCCGCTCCCTTGCCGGCGTGTCACTCAGAAGGCCAGCCATCACTATGCCATCGACCTGCCGTCCAACCATGGAGTTAAGCAGGTCCGCTTCGCGTGCCCTGTCGTAGCCCGTCTGCCCCAGCAATAGTTGATACCCCTCCCGGTCCAACAGTTGGGTCAACGCTTCTATCGTTGGCAGAAACTGCTGGACTGAGATGATTGGAACAAGCGCAGCCACCGTTCGACTACGGCGCGATTTGAGCCCTCCCGCTAGCAGATTAGGGATATACCCGACCGCCTCAGCAGCGGCCTGTACTCGCTCCACTGTCTTGGCTGAAACGCGGCCAGGATTGCCCAATGCACGCGACGCAGTAATGAGGGAGACACCGGCTTCACGGGCGACTTCACGCAGGGTTATCGACTTTTGTTTGACGGAAGGCATTGAACTGAGAACCAGGGTAAACCCCAGTAAAAAAAGGTTTGATGGAGCGATTGGACAACGTTATCATTTTTTCCGATGACGCACTGAACATTAGTGATGCAGGGATCAAACAGGGTCCTCTTTTTAATCATGATATGGCTCAGTGCACATTTTTTCCCCAAAAATGACAACGTTGTCCATTGATCCGACGACGTGAATAGTTCCGACCTCAAGAGACACAAAATGAACTCACCCCTAGCAGCCGACAGCATCAGCTGGATACGTATTTCCTCATGCTACCTGCCACTGGCGACCCCGATCAGCGATGCCAAGGTATTGACTGGCCGGCAAAAGCCCATGACCGAAGTAGCGCTGCTTTTCGTCGAGCTTCAGACCAAAGATGGCCATGAAGGTCTGGGTATCAGCTACTCGAAACGGGCGGGTGGTCCGGGGCAATTCGCACACGCCAAGGAAATCGCGCCGGTCCTGTTGGGCGAGGATCCCAGCGATATCGGCCGTCTCTGGGTCAAGCTGGCTTGGGCGGGGGCATCCGTCGGCCGTAGTGGGCTGTCGACCCAGGCCATCGCGGCTTTCGACGTCGCACTCTATGACCTGAAGGCTCGCCGCGCCAACCTTCCGCTGGCAAAATTGCTGGGCGCCTATCGCGACTCCGTGGCTTGCTACAACACCTCAGGCGGCTTTCTGCATACGCCGACCGAGCAGTTGCTGGTGAATGCCTCGGCGTCCCGCGAAAGAGGAATCGGCGGTATCAAGCTCAAGGTTGGCCAGCCAGACCGCCAGTTGGACATCCGTCGTGTGGAAGCCGTACGCAAACATCTGGGTGACGACGTGCCGCTGATGGTCGACGCCAACCAACAATGGGACCGCCCTACCGCCCAACGCATGTGCCGAATCTTCGAACAGTTCAACCTGGTGTGGATCGAAGAACCTTTGGACGCCTACGATCATGAAGGGCACGCGGCTCTAGCTGCTGCATTTGACACACCTATCGCCACCGGTGAAATGCTGACGAGTGCAGCGGAACATGGCGACCTCATCCGCCACCGCGCCGCCGACTATATCCAGCCCGATGCGCCTCGCGTCGGTGGAATTACGCCCTTTCTCAAGATTCTTTCGCAAGCCGACAGCGCGGGTTTGATGCTCGCTCCCCACTTCGCGATGGAATTGCATGTCCACCTTGCTGCGATCTATCCGACCGAACCGTGGGTCGAACACTTCGACTGGTTGGAACCTCTCTTCCACGAACGCCTGGAGACGAGCAATGGCCGCATGCTGGTGCCCAACCGGCCAGGCCTTGGCCTGACGCTGACGGACCAGGCACGCACCTGGACCCGCGAGCAAGTCGAGGTGGGTAAGCGCGCCTAGACGCATCACGACCAGCCCAGCCCCCGCGTCCTGCGGGGACTCATACCTATTCAAGTGCTGACACCAATACTGAGGAGATATCTAAATGATGAGACGCCTGTTTTCCACTCTGCTTGCCTTCAGCGTCGCGATGGTGGCGCCAGCGGTCGCCACGGCAGCCGACACTGCGGCCGCTTGGCCCAACAAGCCCGTTACGTTCTTGGTCCCGTTCCCACCGGGCGGTTCGACAGACCTCATCGCTCGAACCGTCGCTCAGAAGGTCGGAGACAAGCTGGGCGGCACGTTCCTGACCGAGAACAAGCCCGGAGCGGGGGGCACAGTTGGGGCTGCTTATGCGAAGCGAGCGGCGCCCGATGGTGACACCATCCTCGTGTCGTCGCTCGGCCCGTTCGTCATCTCGCCTCATCTGGTATCCAATCCTGGCTACGACGCACGCAAGGACTTCGACTTCATCACCGTTGCGGTCCAAGCGCCCAACGTTCTGGTCGTTAATGCGAACTCACCATTCAAGTCGTTGAAAGACGTCATCGAGTATCTCAAAGCCAATCCAGGCAAGATGACGTTCGCGTCGGCGGGCAACGGCACCTCGGATCACTTGACTGCGGCGCTGTTCTGGCAGGAAACGCAGACCGAAGGCACGCACGTTCCTTATAGGGGTGGCGCACCAGCGATCGTCGATCTGCTAGGTGGTCAGGTAGATGCGTCGTTCTCGAATATCAATACGTGCCTTACGCACGTACAGTCTGGTAAGTTGCGTGCGCTGGCTGTCACCAGCGCCAAGCGCTCTCCCCTGCTGCCTGACGTACCGACGATGGAAGAACAGGGCTTGAAAGGTGTCACGGTCACATCCTGGCAAGCGTTTGCTGCACCCAAAGGGCTGCCGGTCACTATCCGCGACAAGCTCCGTAACGCGATCGTCGAAAGCCTCAATGACCCATCCATCAAACCCAAGTTGTTGGAGCTGGGTTTCGAGATCGTCGGAAACACCCCCGCCGAGTTCGAGAAATTCCAGGCAGAAGAATATGATCGTTGGAAACGCGTGATCGAAGTCGGCCACATTACGACGAATTAATTAAGCCGGCGAGGTCACAACCTCTAGCGGGAGGGCAGCTCATCTTCCCTCCCGGGCCACCGGCCCGCCCGAGGCCGCTGCCCCCCCTTGTCACGCAACCCCAATTCCCATCAGCCCCTTCAGGTTCTCGCCTCTTTCGAATGCCAATTCTGCGGCATCTCGAACAGTCCATCATCTCGCCTCGCACGCAGGTACTGAAGCTCCTCTGGCGGTATCACCATCTGAAGCCATTGGCCGTCGCCCGCCAGATCCAAACCCGGGCCGCCATTGTTGTACAGCGCGGCCTTCAAGAATCCCAAATCACCGGAATTCATTATGTTCCACTTGCAGCGCAACAACGGACGCGTGGCATAGATTTTCAGGATCGTTCGCTTGGCACTGCTGTCGAGCCATGGGTTCCTCGCCTCGCCGGTAAGCCAGCTGACGATTTGAACAAATCGTGGCTGACGCGCGCGGGAGGGCGCAGTCGCTTGTTCAGCCCCCCAGTTCGGCAGCTTGCCATTCATTTTTGCGACATAGAACCCCCGGCCGATCTGCCCCGTCGGCGGCAGAAACCGCTCCTGGACTCCTACTGTGAGAATGTTGACGGCCGACGCCTCGCTCGTGCCGTGATAGCCGATGAAGTACATGCAAAGCCTCCGCTTTTCGTTGGGTTTCGCTCTACTACTTTTTAGCACAACGTCGAGCACCTGCCAGTCTTTGTCATACCATCTTTCATTGTTGTAGGAGCTAGCTCCTCCCAGGCGGGATCAGAGCTTGTAGCCGCCACTCGCCTCGATTACCGAAAGGCCAAGGCGGATCAAGTCGTCGGCGTTCCCGCCATATTCATGGTCTACGACGTGGTGCAACAGAACGCCGGCCTGCTCCAGTTGCCGGGCGCCCTTGAGCGGGCCGGCGTTGACAGGCTTGAAGCCGGCATCAGCGATCAAACCGCGCGTCAGCAGCCCAGCCGCTGCGTCGTCACTGACATAGAAGACATTCGGTTGTACCAGCGACTTCGACCACGCAGCGGCCTCAAGCAGCGGCGCCGCCAACAGGTTGAATGACTTGACGATCCGAGCCTTCGGCAAGCGCTGTTGCAAGACCTCGGAGGTCGAGTTGTCGCGCATAAAGTCCAGATCGTGGAAATGCACGAACTCGGCAGTAACGCCGAGCGGGTTCATCGTTTCGATCACGACCTTGCCATCGAGCGCATCGTCCACTTCGTTGACGATCGCATCGACTCTCGGCCAGTAGATGGAGAACAGAACGACCTCGCCGAATTCGGCGGCCTCGCGAATCGTGCCGAGCCGGGCCCTGTCACCCAATTCTGCAAGCAACGGGGCGATCTTTCGATCCTCGCCGTCCTTCGCAATGACGAGGTCATGACCTGCGGCTGCCCAGGCTCTCGCCAGGCGACTGCCGACATTGCCTGCATTCAAAATACCGATCTTCATTTGCTTTCTAACTTCCGAATAGTGCATTGGAAGCACTACTCTAGGGGTGATAGGAAGATAGATAAATAGCAACAAGAGCTACAGACTGTTGTCTACAAAAGCATCAATAGTCCTGCGCAGACGAGGCCCCATCAGTGGCAATAAACGGTCCGACTACGCACGGGGCCATTGTGTTGCAATCGCCGAATCCGCGAGCATCGCATCGGCAATATCCAGCATCGCTCGCAAGCGATCCATATGTCGCAGATCGTGATGGTAGCCCACCCATATATCTCGGGGTGGAATCTCATCTGGTGTTTCGACACGCTGCAGCCCGGACATTGCATCGCCAAGCGGCCTTGGCAGTACGGCAACGCCCATGCCGCGCAGGCACATCTGCGCCTGAACAGCTCGGCTCGTGCTTGTGAAGACACGCCGTGAATGTGGAAACCTGTCGAGTAGCCAGACGACATCAGGAAAATGGGATTGCGCCGTATTCATCAGAATAAGCCCCACAGAACTCGGATCGTCCCGCATTGCACGCGCGGTTTCGGCCGAGCCATAAAGACCATATGACATCGTCATCAGCCGGCGTTGAACAATGTCCGGCTCGGTGAAGGGAACGATGCGAAAGGCCACGTCGGCATCACGGCGCGATAGGTTGAGCAATCGATAGCTCGCGATCACCTCTGGCACAACGGCTGGATGGCGATGCGTCAGTTCGGCCAGGACAGGGGCCAGCACATAGCCGGCAAACCACTCTGCGCAAGATATCCGCAGGATACCTTCGAGTCGCTCGTGATTGCCTGCCAGACGCCTTTCCATTGCCAAGGCGGAGTTCTCCATGGACTCCGCCAACGCGAGTACAGTGTCTCCGGCGTCCGTGAGCACCAGTCCATCTCCCGTTCTGCGAAAGAGCGGCTGCTCTGCCTCGTCTTCGAGTGCCTTTATCCGGCGCCCGACCGTTGGATGACTCACGCCTAAGCTGCGGGCAGCCTCGCCGAAAGATCCGCAGCGGACGACTGCCAGATAGATTCGAACATCGCTCCATTCCATGCCATAGACCCTGTGCGTTCAAAAATGTACAACCAATATACAAAAATGGCAGTTCTCAAACAATTCTGTTGATATCAACATACCACCCTAGCGTTGGAATGAACTGTTGAGCGCACGATTAAGCGAAAGGGAAAAGGCATGAAAAAGACTTGGTTGATAACCGGTTGTTCGAGCGGCTTCGGGCGGCATTTGGCTCAGGAGGCAGCAGCCCGCGGAGACGAGGTCGTAGCAACGGCACGGAACCTGGATACCCTGAGAGATCTGGCGCAGCGCTACCCCAATACGGTGCGCCTTGCTTCTCTGGACGTCACCAGGCCAGAGACGATACGGGCTGCCATAGCGATGACAGAGGAGACCTTTGGCAAACTGAACGTACTGGTCAACAATGCCGGACATGGGTTCATGGGAGCGATTGAGGAGGCTACGTCAGACGAATATCGCCCTCTGTTCGAGGTCAACGTTTTTGGCCTGATTGAGGTGACACGTGCCGCGCTGCCACTAATGCGTCGCACCAAAGGAGGTCGGATCGTGAACCTCTCATCTGGAGCCGGCATCCTCGGCACGGGTGGGCGTGGTTATTACAACGCAACTAAATTTGCGGTTGAAGGCTTGTCAGAGGCACTCGCGCAAGAAGTAGCGCCTATGGATATTCGGGTGTTGATCGTCGAGCCGGGGCCGTTTCGCACCGAGTTCCTGGGGCGCTCTATCGCGGTCGCCAGACAGAAGCTCGAGGCCTATGCGGCAAGCGGAGGCGCCGCCCGCATCTATCGCGAGAGCAACGACGGACGACAACTGGGGGACCCGAGCAAAGCTGTCGCCGTGATGATTCGGGCGATCGATGCCGATGATCCGCCACTGCACTTACCGATCGGCCCACATGCGCACTCACAGGCAGAACGCAAGTTGGAAATGTTCCGTCGAGATATTGATGCGTGGCGCGAGATGTCCATCGCCACGGATTTCGATTGACGACGATCCGACGAAGTCGAACGCCTCTATCATTGGGCACCCCCAGGATTCAACATAACCAGCCGTGCTCTCAGTTCTGCTAACCTCATGGCATGTCCCAGAGCAAACACGAAACAATCGCCTTCCGGAACTCTGCAGAATTGAGCGAGTGGTTGATGAGTCATCATCAGCACAGCAGCGAGGTGTGGGTGCAGATATTCAAGAAAGGATCTGGCAAGCAATCGGTCACGTGGACAGACTGCGTGATCGAAGCTATCCGTTTTGGCTGGATCGATGGGCAAAAGCTGCCGCTAGATGAGGCTTCGTTTATGCAACGTCTAACGCCTCGAAAGCAGAAGTCAAACTGGTCTGCCAAGAACCGCGAGCATGCGACTCGGCTCATCGCAGAGGGGCGAATGACGCCTGCGGGCCTCGCTCATGTCGAGGCGGCAAAGGCTGGTGGTCAATGGGATAGCGCCTACGAAGGCTCCGCCGCCATGACCATCCCGCAAGACTTTCTGGATGCTCTGGAGGCAATACCTGCCGCTCTGGCCTTTTTCCAGACGTTGGATCGCAAGAACCTCTATTCGATCTACTATCGGCTTCACACGGCCAAGCGTCCCGAGACACGCGCCAGGCGGTTGTCAAAAATCCTTGCCCAGCTTGAGCGCGGCGAGCGGTTCCATTGAGGCAGAGACGGTCAAGCCCTCTTACAGCGGCTGCACTACAACATACATCGGCTAGCGTTGTTTATCCAGGCTCATTAGGGCGCCAGCTTCCGCAGAATCTCGTGCGGCCTGTTGACTGCGCCAGTGGGTAGCGCTGCAACCGAACGATTGCTGAAACCAACGAGAAAATGAGCTCAGGCTTTCAAAGCCTGTTTGGTCGGCAATCATGGCTAGCGAACTGGTGGTTTCTGCCAACGCACGAGTCGCAATATCCGCTCGCACGCATTGGAGAATCCGCGAGAACGTCACCCCCTCGCTCGACAAATGCCGACTCACCGTCCTGCGGTCCATGTTGAAATGGGCCGCCAACGATTCCGCATCACAACCGCCCTCATCCAACATTTTTCTCATCTGCCGCTCGACCTTGTTCGAGAAACTGGTCACTGAGCGCTTCATGATGGGAGTCAGCTGCTGCATGGCGAGGCGTCTGAGAAACGGGGATGACGTCACCGGCGTGCGCTGCAGGATGCTTTCGTTGATGACCAACCCAGACAAGACCTGCTTGTATTGAACCGGACACTTAAAAAATCGCTGAAATACTCGCATGTTGGGGGGCTTGGCGAATGCGAGCGCAATCATATCGGGTTGAAAATCTTCGCCCAGCAGCCAGCGCACCAACATCGTTATACCCACCAATGCAAATTGCGTACATTGAAAGGATTCTTCTCGTGTGCGTGCCGAGATCTCGATCACTACCAGAGGATTCTGAAAGCGTTTATCCAACTGGATAAAGGTTCCGTCGGCATGCAGTGTCAAATGGGACGTGTAGAAATTGATCGCTTGCTCAACGGTTTCAGCCTCGCGCATTAACAGCGTGACCTCTCCCAGGTTGGGCATGCCACGCTGAATCGCGGCGCGTGTCGCAAAGTCTGGACAACCGGCCGCTCGAGCACATTCGGCCAGGAGTCTCAGAAATGCGTCGAAGGAAATTTGAGTTTCCAGATCCTCCATACAGGCGATATCCAGGCCCACGCCGGCCAACATTTTTACGGGATCTAATCCCACAGCCCTGGCAGCCTCCGGGAAACCTACCAGCGTGGCGCTTCGGATCGTTCTTCTGTTTCGCGCTTCCATTGCTTATTCCCCAACCGACGCGGCCGATGGCAGTACGAATAGTAATAGATCTGCTGCTGCGTTCGACCTGCGCCGCACGGGCATGGTCCCGCCGGCGATTACTTCAATTTGGCAAAGGCAGTTTCTCGCGCAAACAGTGTGACTATGCCTGACAACAGCGCACCACCCATCAGGTAATACACCGGTGCAATCGGCGTCTCGAATTTTTGAATCAACCACACGGCTACGAATGGCGCGAAGCCCCCAAACAACGTCACCGAAACACCGTACCCGATGCTCATCCAGGTCGTCCGATTGCGAGTCGGGAACATCTCGACCAACGTCGTTGGCAATCCACCCGCGATAGCTGCGAGGATCACCGAGAATACACATTGCACCAACAGCAGGTCTTTCAGTGTTGCGGGCGTCAACGACACTAGATGGTTAAAAGCCGGGTAAGAAGCGAGCAATGCAAACACGCAGGAAAACATCAGGACGGTCTTGCGGCCTATCAGGTCAGATATCTGGCCAAACACTGGCGTCAGCACCGCCAGCAGCAATAGTCCCACGGTATTGGCCCACAATGCCTCGGATGCCGTCACCTGCAGATTCGACGTCACCCACGTAGGCATGTAGAACAACAGTATGTAGAAGCTGACATTGGACAGCACTGACATGCCGCATGCTTTGACCGCCAGCTTGAACCCCGCACCGTCCTGCAGCATGGGGATCGGACGCTCTTGCAACGCAGCCGCTTGCTCGAAAGCGGGCGTCTCGTCGATGGATCGGCGCATCCACAGTGCAAAGGGTCCGATGACGCAGCCGATGATAAAGGGCATGCGCCATCCCCACTGAAGCATTTCTTCGGGCGTTAACAGTGAATTGAGCACGGCGGCCACACCAGATCCCAGCAACAAGCCACCGACGACACCGACCATGTGCAGGCTGCCGTACAGGCCGCGGCGCCGTTCGGGCGCCCATTCGACGATGAAGCTGATCGCCCCGCTCCATTCACCACCAGCGGAGAACCCCTGCAGCAGACGCGCCAACACCAGCAATGCTGGCGCGATGATGCCCGCGCTTGCGTACGTAGGCAGTATTGCCAATAGCAGCGTTCCCGCTGCCATCATGTAGACGGTCAATAACAAGGCAGCCTTGCGGCCCCGGGTATCGCCAATTCGACCGATCACAATGCTGCCCAAAGGGCGGGCGACAAACCCAACTCCGAATACTGCAAACGACGCCAACAAGGCCGTCGCCGGATCGCTGGAGGGAAAGAAGTTCTTTGCAATCAAACCCGCAACGAATGCATAGACTGCGAAGTCGTACCACTCCAATACATTGCCCATCACCGGTGCCAGGATCGTACGCACGCTCGCTATGCTGGGCCTCGTAGTCGCGTTAGACGGCCCTGGGTGAGCGGCAGCGTTGACCGCGGGTATTTGTGTAGACATTTCGCCCTCGAAAGGTTGGTTAGGACCAGCGTTCTTGTTTCTTGTGAGGGCACAACCCATCTCCCGATTTGTGCTTCGTATCAGTCTGTGATGATGAGCTGCCCTGACCGTCATAGTGATCCAGTCGCCAAAACTACTTTGTCAAAATGGGACATACACTTGTCATATTGGGACAAGACATATTGGGGGAATCACTGATTCGGATGGGTACGATATCGGTATCGCAAGGGGTCAAGAACCTGGTCCATGGGACGAATGACTACGTCAATGCTTCAGGGGCGAACCCGTGTAGCAGGCGAAAGCTTTTTCCACGGCAGGTCGCCCGGATCGGCCGCCAGCATACCGGGCGCCAACGCATACAGGATATCGGTGTCAGGGGTTTCCACGACTGCTTCAAAATCGGCACGGAAATGCTGTGTGCTCTTGACGACAATGATCTTCATTTCCTCCGGATTGATACCCACCATCCGGAAAAGCTCGCGGTCCTGGGCTCCGATCCGGCCACTCGCCACGACAATCAACACGCCATCGATTTCCAGACAGGCGCTCGGACCGAGTCGGGTTTGAAAGCCCGTCATTTTGGGCCCCTTGAACGTCGTCACGCCATCTGACAAAGCAAGGACGCGGAAAGTCCCAAAAACAGGGGATTCACTCTGCCCTGTCGGTGTCTCGATCGATTCTCCGATCTGGATTTCCAAAGTCTGCCCGACTCCTGCACGGTGCGCGGCAGCAGCGGCCTCAGGATCATAAAGTACGGCTAGGGCCACCCGCTCTGGGAATACTTGGCCCGCCTTGGCATCCAGTAACGCGTGCAACATTCCTGTTGTCGAGCTGGTGCCTCCAATGCCGGGATTGTCTTGTGTATCTGCGATCACAACGGCGCGATGGGTCGAGGCGGCGCGCTCCAGGCCGGAGAGGACCGCCTCCCTTGCTTTCAGCGCCTTCAGTCGCCATTGCGTGGGTTCCGCGACCCGCTTTAGCAAGGTGGCAACGGCCTCCTCCGCACGATCGCCGTGAGACCACAATACAGGAGCGCATTCATCGAAATCCGAAGACGGGAATCCCATGCAGAAACTGGTCATCGTGCCCAAGCGTTCGTCTATCTCGTTCAACAACTCATAGGCGCCTTTTGCCGGATCGGACGCGGTGCCCTGAGAGTTAACCGGAATCAGATACGGCAGCCGTTCAACGCTGAGCGCCTCACGCCCGCCGTTATGCAAGTATCGTTCGAGTAAATCGGCGGCCCGCTCTCCGGTTTTGACGTAATCGATGTGCGGATAGGTACGAAACGCAACCAGGCCATCCGCCTGTTCAAGCATGGTTTTTGTGACGTTCGCATGCAGATCCAGACTGACCACAATAGGAACTGACGGCCCTACCACTCGACGGATACGTGTCAACAGCTCACCCTCGGCATCGTCAAACGATTGCGCCATCGCAGCACCATGCAGTTCGAGGTAAATTGCGTCGTACTCCAGGCGCTGCGCGTCGGCCACGATTGTTTCACAAATACGCGCGAATGCCTCGTCGGTAACATAGGAAGAAGGCACCGCCCCACACCACAGACTAGGCACCAGGGTCCAGCCACGCTGCTGCGCCTGACGCGCAAAGCCCGTCGCCGAAATCTCGACCCTCATCACCATATCCAGCATGGGCTGACCGTGAACGGGAGGGGGAAAACTCTCTCCGCGTTCGAACGCAGCCCAATCGGCCAGGTGCGCGGCAAAAGTGTTGGTTTCGTGCTTGAACCCCGCTACAAAGACTCGCAAAGGTAATGTCATTGTTCTTCCCCATGCGCCAATACATAGGCAACGATCTCGTCATGCCGCGCGAACCAGACTCCGCCCGGCAGCGTCTTGGCGTACTGTATTAACTCGTCCAGGATCCAAATCCGAGAGCGGTTGGTAATCACATGCGGATGCATGGTGAGTTCGAACAGACCGCCTTCCGTATAGGCAGCGTCCAATTCGCGCTTGAAGATGTCAAACACATCTGTCGGCGGCGTGTAGGGACGCAACCCCTGGAACCTGTGCATCAGGAAATAGACTGCGTCATCGCGCACCCAATCGAAGGGGATCTCGACTATGCCGGTGGCTTCGCCGTGCATCTCCAGCTCGTAGCAATCATCATCGGCCCCCAACGACGAATCGTACGAAATGCCCAGCTCACGCAGCAGATGCAACGTGTTTTCGGAGAAATCTGCCGAGGGCGAACGAAAACCCGTGGGCCGCTTGCCCGTCACCTTTTCCAACGTGTCGAGCGAACGCAGCATCAAATTCCGCTCATCGTCGATGCTGAGGTTGGAATTCAGCTCGTGAATCCAGCCATGGATGCCGATTTCATGTCCAGCAGTGATTACTTTTTTCTGCTCTTCGGGGTATAGCAAGGCTGTCACGGCTGGGACATAGAAACTGGCTGGGACCGCGTGTTTCTCCAGCAAATCCAAGATACGAGGGACACCAACTCGGTGGCCGTATTGGCCCCACGCAAGACGATTGATCGAACGGCCGCCGTCGCGCAGTTCGTTGGTCTCATGATCCGAGTCAAAGGCCAACGCGATAGCGAGTTGCGCACCGTTTTTCCATTTCTGCGGACGCAGCCGCCGCCCTGCTCTGACACGGCTGACTAAACGCCGCCATTCCTGTTCTGGCCATTGCCAGGGTTGGATCGTGCTTTTATCGTTCATAACGGACTCCTTTGAGCGTAGTGCAAAGTGTTGGCTCAGTTGCGAACACCAGTTGCGAACACTTTAGGAGCCCTGGTCAAAGTCGATTGACAAAACGGGACAGGCTTTTTTCAGATCAGGTCAAAACCCGATGAAATGCGATGTGCCCAGAACAACACGAAACGCCAGGCCTGCTACCAAGCAGAAACTAGCGGATGATCCCATGCTCTGTTCCCGTCAATACAACGATCAATTTCGCGCCCCATCAAATTAAAAACACAACTTACCATTAGTAGGTTACCATTGGTAGGTAAAACTTCCGATGGAGTAAACGAATCATGCATGCACTTATCGTCGTCGCACATCCTGACCCAACGTCGCTGACCCATGCAGTTGCCGCCCAGATAGCAGAGGGGATAGCCGCATCGGGCTCTCAGAACACGTTCGAAATCGCCGACCTGGCTGCAGAGAGTTTCGACCCGCGATTTACCCTGGCCGACGTGGCCCTGCATTTGAAGGAAGCGGAGCCATTGCCCGATGTCGCGGCAGAGCATGCGCGCATCGACCGCGCGGATGCCCTGGTATTGGTCTATCCGGTGTATTGGTGGTCTTTTCCTGGGTTGCTCAAAGGATGGATCGACCGGGTATTCACCCAGGGCTGGGCGTACGAGGAGGATGCAGACGGCAAGCTCATCAAGAAACTGCATCGCCTGCCAATACATCTGATCGGATTGGGTGGCGCCAGCCAGCGCACATATGTCCGGCATGGTTACTCCGATGCGATGAAGACGCAAATCGACCACGGAATCTTCGGCTATTGTGGCGCGCGTGTTGCGACGTCGGAGTTGCTGCTTGCGTCGGATGCCGGATTTCCCGACGCGCACCTCGATACGGCACGAGAAATCGGTAGCGGGATTTTTGCTTCCCATGCTGCTACACAGGCAGAGGCAATCGAAGCATGAAAAATCGTCCACAGGTAGTCTCCTCACGCGCGGCCGCGGCCGCTTCGCCTCGCCGCCTATCCAAGGAAGAGCGGCTGCGCCAACTGCTGGATGTGTCTTGGAAACTGATCAGCGATGAAGGCACAGACGCGTTAACACTGGGACGGCTTGCCGCAGAAGCTGGCGTCACCAAGCCCGTGGCCTATGATCATTTCGGCACGCGCAATGGACTGCTGGCAGCGCTCTATGAGGATTACGATATTCGCCAGACCGCGCTGATTGATGCGGCGATTGCCGCGAGCAAGCCAAGCTTGAACGAAAAGGCGCGCGTCATCGCATCCAGCTACGTCAACTGCGTGCTGACCCAGGGGCGCGAGATCCCAGAACTGCTCGCAGCGCTCAGCGGCTCTGCGGAACTGGCTGCGGTCAAGCGCCAGTACCAGTTGGCCTTCATCGAAAAGTGCAAGCAGATCCTTGCACCTTTTGCTGGCGCACAGGGCGTGTCGCAGACAAGCCTGTGGGCAATGCTGGGGGCTGCGGATGCGCTTTCGCAGGCGACCGTTGTCGGTGATATCAGCGAACAGCAAGCACAGGACGAGTTGGCAGAAACCATCCGGGCGATGGTCAAGCGTAGTAAGTAAGCGCGGTACGTAAGGGCATCCCGGAAAAGCTGTGCGGCCTAAAAAAATATTCAACGCAAGGAGCGCAAGATGAAGAACAGATCGGTCGCTATCGTCATTCACGAGGGCGTACAGGCGTTGGATGTTGCAGGCCCGGTCGACACATTCCATGAGGCCAATGGCCATTTGAAGGAAGGGGACCGGTATGAAACAGTCCTCGTGGCGCCGAGGCGAGCTCCGCTTCATGCGTCCAATCGAATGAGGTTGATCGCGGATATGACGTTTAGCGAAACCTCGCGACCGTTCGATATCGTGCTCGTCGCCGGCGGACCTGCATTACCAGACGCGACGCCGGATCTTCAGCTCAACGAGTGGCTGCAATGGGCGGCAAGCCATGCCGATCTCTATGGCTCTATCTGCACCGGCGCCTTTACCTTGGGCCACGCAGGACTGCTCGAACAACGTCGCGTCACGACACACTGGCAGAACGCAGCGAAATTGGCAACCATGTTCCCCCGAGCCAACGTCGAAGCTGATGCCATCTACATTCGCGATGGCCGCCTGATCACATCCGCTGGTGTCACGGCCGGGATAGACATGACACTTGCGCTCGTCCGCGAACTCCACGGACGCGACATTGCACTGGCAGTGGCCAAGCGGCTGGTCGTGGTAGCACAGCGCCAGGGCGGTCAATCGCAATTCAGTCCCTACCTGACTGCAGTTCAGGACCCCGACTCGCCCGTGGCACGGATACAGGCGTTGATCACGGCGGACATTGAAAAACGGCACACCCTGGCGTCGCTGGCGGTTGAAGTATCGATGAGCCCCCGTAATCTCACTCGGCACTTCATACAGGAAACCGGCGTTACGCCACACGAATTCGTACAACGCATACGTGTCGACGCTGCGCGCACAATGCTGGAAGCAAGCGATAGTCCCCTGAAGTCAGTCGCCTACGCCTGCGGTTTCGGCGCTGCGGATCGCATGCGCATTGTTTTCCAGGAACGGCTAGGCGTGACGCCTGCGCAGTATCGCGCCAGCTTCAGACAATGAGTGGAGCCTGCGTCGAACGCGTCATGGAGAAAGCAGGTCCGCCGCGCGCCCTGATTCTCGGTATACACGCGGCGTTCCAGAAGCACCTAGCCTATTAGGTCAACTTGGCCAGGCTGAGCCTCGAATGATTGAGCAGAAATTCATCCTCTGGTAGCCCGGGTCCTTGAGCTCGAGCACGTCAGCTTTTACGTTGCCGAATGTCGTCAGCGGCTTATGACGTATGCCGTCCGCGAAATGATCAATGATGTTTTCTTTAAAGTTCAGTCCGCGTGGATGGCACTTGCATACGTGCTCACGCTGGCCATGAGTGAAATCGTTATAAGCAATGCCCAGCACATCCATTTCTACCCCAGCCGTTACCAGCGCAACGGTGGGTCGCATATGCTCGGGGATCCCTGGTGTCGTATGTAATGC
Organism: Bordetella tumbae; assembly: GCF_054780995.1. Taxonomy (NCBI): domain Bacteria; kingdom Pseudomonadati; phylum Pseudomonadota; class Betaproteobacteria; order Burkholderiales; family Alcaligenaceae; genus Bordetella; species Bordetella tumbae. The sequence goes on along the minus strand of NZ_BAAGVG010000018.1, from coordinate 648,439 downwards.
GATCGCCGTCCAAACGTCTTCGATGTCGCGTTCGGCAACGCCATAGCCCCGCATGAATTCGCGAGCGGCGTTCGCACCATCAACCTCAAAGCGCAAGTCGCGACTGGAGTATGTTTTTGTCAGCCCCATATCGTGAAACATGGCGCCTAGATACAGCAGCTCTGGGTCAAAGTCCAGGCCACGACGCTCTCCAGTCAGTGCCGCCCAACAGAACACTCGGCGACTGTGGTGATAGAGCAGATCGTCCTCCGTGTCACGAACGAGTTGAGTGGCAGCGCGTGCGATGGCACTGTCTGGAATGTGGATACCGGCGATGGTTTCAGCCACGAATGAATGCTCCGAGTGAGTTAGTAGCCTGACGACAGATGTTCATTTCATCACTCGGCCTTGTGCTCCACAACGAACACGTCACAGCGAAATTGGACAAACTTGCGTCGTTTTATGCCATGTGCCCAAAATAAAGACACTCTGAGGACACATCGCGCCTCTCCCTGGTCTTGTCGATTACATATTTCGCCCCGCGGCCCGGTCACTCCCCGGCATCCACCTAGGGAAATCCCTCACAAAAGCAAGCCTCCCATACCTGGCACGCCTTTTGCATATGTATCTTTAACAGTTGAATTCGGGTGCCCCACAACGCCCGCCTCTCTCAATCAGAAGGAAGACACAAGACATGACTGACCGCTACGCACGCTACGAACGCCTCGCCTTTGATCGTCCCGGCCCCAAGGTGCTACGCATCACCATGCGCTCGCCGCTGACGATGGGTGCCATGGATGCCCAGATGCACCGCGAGGTGTCGGAGATCTGGCGCGATGTAGACGCCGACGACAGCGTGAATGTGGTGATCTTCACAGGCGACGGCAAGACGTTCTCCGCCGGTGGTGACCTGAAGCATGAACGCAAGGTATGCGACGACTATGCGCTGCGCATGCGGGCGATGAAGGAATCGCGTGATCTGGTGACCAATATGCTGGATTGCCGCAAGCCTATCGTAACGGCGGCGCGCGGCTGGGCGGTGGGCGCCGGTCTGGCGACGCTGCTGCTGGCGGATGTGTCGATTGCGGCGAAAGACGCCAAGTTCTCTGACGGCCATCTGAAGATCGGCGTAGCCGCAGGCGATCACGCTGCGATCATCTGGCCCCTGCTCTGCGGGATGGCCAAGGCGAAGTACTACCTGCTCACGGCGGATACGATTACCGGTGAAGAGGCCGAGCGCATGAATCTGGTGTCGCTGGCCTTGCCGGACGAGGAAGTAGAAGCACGCGCGCTGGAGATCGCCAACCGCCTGGCGCAAGGCGCTCCGGCCGCACAGCGATGGACGAAGATGATGCTGAATCATTGGATCAAACAGGCCATGCCGATTTTCGATGCGTCGCTCGCATTTGAATTCACAGGCTTCGCCGGGCCGGAAGGCAAGGAAGGCATTGACGCGTTCCTTGAAAAGCGCAGCCCCAGCTTCAATCCCGACTGCCCGTTCTGATACGTAGTAGACGCGCCATGAAAATCGCCGGCTCACGAGGCCGGCGTTTTTTTCTGGGCAATATATCTGTGTTCGTCACATAAAAATTTCAGCGCTCGCGAGGCAATGCAGATCCTCGCTGCCCGCCACAGCCCGCTCGCTCAACCTTCTATCGATCAAGAAAGTCGCAACACGTACTTGCCCTTTGCTTTGCCATTCGCAAGCACACGTAGCGGCTCGGCGAAACGTGCCAAAGGCAGCACTTCGACGATGTGTGGACGCAAGGCGCCTTTGGCATGCAGCTCGTACAACACTCGTTGCACCTCGCGTACTTTTTCCGGTTGACGATCGCGATAGTCGCTCCACTGCAACCCGGAAACGGCGATGTTCTTGACCAGCAGATAGTTCACTTTAAGTGTCGGGATACGGCCCGCAGCAAAACCAATACACACCAACCGCCCACACCATGCCACCGCACGAATGGCAGCGTCGAAAATTTCATCACCCAAGGGATCGAGCACGACATCAACACCGTGTCCGCCGGTGCAGGCAAATACCTGCTCTCGCAGTGATTCGCGCAGGTCTGGTGCCGACAGATCAATGATGTGATCGGCACCCAGGGCGCGTGCAGCCTCGGCCTGCTCTGCGCCCGCCACGCCGGCCAAGGCCGTTCCGCCCAGCGCCTTCACGAGTTGAATTGCCGCACCGCCCACGCCGCCCGCGGCGCCATTGACCAGGACGATCTCGCCCTTTTTGAACTGTCCGCGTTCCACCAACGCAAAGTAGGCCGTTTGATACACCAGTCCCATGCCTGCGGCATCTGCATCGGAAATACTATCGGGCAAGGGATAGCAGGACGCGGCGGCCGCGAGCGTACGTTCGGCAAAGGCGCCAAACTCGACCTGCGCCACGACACGGTCGCCCACTTTCAGGCCCTGTACGCCCGGCCCGGCCGCAGCGATCGTGCCTGCAGCGTCCTTGCCAGGCACAAACGGGCGTGCGGGCAGATTCTGGTATTTGCCAGTCATCACCAGCAGATCTGGGTAGTTGACCCCGGCATGGGTAACGGCGATCACAACCTCTCCCTCGCCAGGTACGGGTTCAGAAAAGTCCTCAACGCTGAGGTTCTCGGGCTCAGCAAATTCATGAATAACGACCGCTTTCATTTGGCGCTGTCTCCTGTGGCGACATCGAATAATTGTTGTGTATGTTGGCCTAGCGCTGGCGCCGCGACGCGGCGCTCGTCTGATCTGAACGCTGCGCACACCGGCACGGGCAGCGCGGGCATGAACACGCCACTGCTGTTCAATACCTCGCGCTCGAACAGGCCGCGTGCCTTGAAATGCGGGTCCTGTAGCGCCTGCTCCAGGTTGACGACTTCAGAAACGCAGACGTCATGCCCGTCAAACCGCTGCATCCATTCGTCCGCCGATCTCGACGCGATGATACGTGACACCTCTGCAAAAGCACGTTCGTCGTCTTTCTCGTCAGCCAGTTGAGGGGCTTCGATGAGTGACAAAAAGGTAGCCCAGAATTTGTCCTCGAGCGGTGCTGCCGACAAGAATCTGCCATCGGCCGTTTTGTAGATGGCATAACGCGGCGAGCCCCCGCTGACGAGCTCCTTGCCTGCGCGTGGCCATTTCCCTTGGCTCCAACCGTTGCCCAAGCCCCAGTACATCAGTGTGAACAGGTTATCCGTCATGGAAACATCGAGATGCTGCCCCTTGCCGTCCAGATCACGCTGGCGCAGGGCGAGCAAAATGTTGATGACCGCAGGATACGTTCCGCCCGCCAGATCGCCCGTCAATGTGGGCGGCACGATGGGCACGCCGCCCGCGTCTCCAGACAGGCCCAACATGCCGGTTTCAGCCTGAAAATTCAGGTCGTGGGCGGCTCTGAGCGCTTTGGGGCCATGCTGCCCGTAGGTGGTAATAGAGCAGTAAATCAGCCGAGGATTGATTTGCGACAGGGTTTCGTAGTCCAGCCCTAGACGCTTCATGACGCCCGGCCTGAATTGCTCCACCACGACGTCTATATCGCGCACCAGCTCCAGCAGCTGCGCGCGATCCGCCTCGGCCTTTAGGTTCAAGCAAGCCGAACGCTTACCGCGATTGAGCAATACGAAATTGACGCTATCGTCGCCAAAACGCGGCTCGTAGCTGCGCATCTCGTCGCCGGCGTCGCGCTCCACTTTGATCACGTCCGCCCCCGCTTCAGCGAGGATCAACGTACACATCGGTCCGGGCAGCAAGGTGCTCAGGTCCAGCACCTTTATCCCTTTCAGGGGTTGCGTCATGGCGCATCCTTGTTGTGGCGTGCCCATGCGACCTGGGCGCGGCGTGCGGGTGCGTAGGGTTCCTGACCCAGCGCCTCGTACAGCGCTTGTGTGACGCGATAGTGATGGTGCAGACCACTGCGCTTGAGCAATGAGATCGGGCCCTCTGGGTAGCCCAGCCCCAGACATAGTGTCTTGTCCATGTCCGACGCGCTGGCTAACCCGTCGTCCAGACGGCGCAAGGCAGCGTTGTAGTACGGCCGCACCAGGCGATTGAGAATGCGGCCGGGAAAGTCGTTGCACACGGCCACTTTCAGGCCCGCAGCCTCGAACGCTTGCTTGGCAGCGTTTACGGCAGCCTCGTCTGTGTAGGGCTTCTTCACCAACTCGATCAGATTGGTGGGCGCGTCGTCGCCCAATCTAAAGCGGGCAAAGCCCACGACATTGGCTGGGCCCTCGTCTTCACCGGTGTGCACGCCAAGGCATTCCATATCGAGCTCGATGGCGACGAAAGCTTTGCTTGCGGCCCCTTCGACACCTTCGCTCCATCCCTTGCCTGCGCCGTCACCGATCAACACGACACCGTCGCCCTGGCTGGCAGCGGCTTCAATAAACGCATGGGCATCAGGAAAAGAAAGGCTCTCGCCACGCTTGATAATTTGATAGCTCATGTTCTCAAGCTCCGAAAATCTTGTTGCTGTCATAGGTGTGGAAACCGGCGCCGGACTTTCTGCCGAGTTTCCCAGCACCGATCATGCGTTTGACCAGGGGCGGGCAAGCCGCGCGAGGCTCATTGGTGAGCCCGTGCATGGCGTCTGACAAGAGCTTCTGCGTGTCCATACCGACCATGTCCAGCAATTCCAGCGGACCGAGCGGATAGCCAAGTGCCGTTTTCACGGCGAGATCAATGTCCGCCGGCGTGGCCACACCTTGGTCCACCATGTTGATGACATCGTTGTGCCAGGGGATGAGGAAATAGTTGAGGATGAATCCCGGGGTGTCGCGTGTCTTGACAGGCTTTTGCCCTAGCGCTTCGCAAAAAGCCCAGGCCTTGGCAAAGGTCTCATCCGACGTGGACAGCCCCGGCGACATCTCGACGAGCTTCATCAGTTGCGCGGGCAAGCAGAAATGCATGCCCACCACGCGATCCGCGCGACCGCTGCCACCGGCGATCTCAGTGATCGAGATGGTTGACGTATTGGAGGCAAACAGCGTGTGAGGCGGGCAGATGTCGTTAAGCTGAGAAAACAGCGCGTGTTTGACTTTCAGGTCTTCGAACACGGCCTCGATAATCACATCGCACTCGGCCAGATCCTCGGCTCGCGTGGTGCCTTTCCACTGCGCCATGATGGCCTCGTCCTGCCCCGCTGCCAGTTTGCCGCGGGCGACAGACTTCGCCAGAAATGCAGCGGTCTGCTTGCGAGCATTGTCCAGGGCATCCTGGCGCGCATCGAGCACGATGGTCCTGAATCCCGCTCGTACAGCCACGATGGCGATGCCCGTTCCCATGGTGCCACTGCCGACGACACCGACCGTCTTTATCTCGCTCATTTTCCTTCCTTTTTCAAAAAGCTGCGGCCGATGAGTTGTCGATGGATCTGGTTCGTGCCTTCCCAGATCTGCGTGATCTTCGCGTCGCGCATCAGGCGTTCAGCGCGAAAATCCTGGCAATAGCCATAGCCGCCATGCAGTTGCACCGCGTCGGTGGTGATGCGCATGGCGAGATCGGTCGCCCTGAGTTTGAGGATGGACGCCTCTATGCCCATGTCGTCCACGCCCTGATCCACCAGCCCGCCAACGTGCCAGAGCCAGCTTTCGCACAGTGCCAGTTCCGCTGCGAGATCGGCCACCATGAACTGAATCCCCTGGAATTCGAGAATACGTTTTCCCGATTGCTTGCGGTCATTGATATAGGCAGTGGCGTCCTCGAATGCTGCGCGTGCAATGCCGAGTGCATGCGCCGCCACGCTGGGGCGCGACTTGTTCAGCGAGCCAAGCAGCACGCTCAGTCCCTTGCCGACGGGCGCGAGAATATTGCCGCGCGGAATGCGGCAGCCTTCGAACGACAACGAAGCCGTACCAGAGGCGCGCGTACCCATCTTATGTTCGGTGCCAGTGACCGTCAGTCCCGGCGTATCTTTTTCAATCACGACGGCGCCAATGGCTTCCTTGGCGTTCTCCGCGCCCGCCCATTTGCCGAACACGACATACACGTCCGCCACATCACCGTTGCTGATGAAGATCTTCTGTCCGTCCACGACGATGTCGTCGCCGTCTTCGCGGAACTGCGTCTTCATGCCCGTTGCGTCCGAGCCTGCTGATGGCTCGGTGATCACCAGAGATGCCAGCGCGCCCTCGGCCATACGCGGCAGAATTCGAGACTTGAGCTCCTCCGATCCATACTGGATCACCGGCTTGATCGCGTGAAAATTGGTGGCCCAGATAATGCCGGTGGAGGCGCAGGCTTTGGATATCTCGCGTACGCAGGCCAGGTAACACCGGTACGACAAGGGCATTCCACCATAGGCTTCGGGGATGAACATGGCGTTCAGACCCAGCGCATTGATGGCCTTGATGTTCTCCCAGGGAAACTCGCTTTTCTCGTCATAGGCCGCGGCGCGCGGTGCGAATTCGTTCTTGGCCAACTCACGGACGGAATCGAGCAGCATGCCCTCTTCTTCCGAGAACGCCAGCGCCTGGTCCAGGCGTTCCAGTACGTTCATGCTTTCTCCTTGATCATTTCACTGTTCATGCGTGGTCGCGCGGCTTCAGACCGACACGCTCTGTGCGCCATCGATGTAAATCGTTTCCCCGCTGAGAAAGCCCATGCCTTCCTGGAACAGCGACGCCACCAGTACGGCTACGTCTCGCGCTTCGCCGGGCTGTTTGCGGGGAATGCGCTTGTCCAGATAGGCGCGCAAGGGGCCGGCTTCCATGGCCTCGCGATTCAGGTCCGTCATGATGTAGCCCGGGGCCACATCGATCACCTGGATGCCGTCCTTGGCCCACTCGACCGCCAGGCAGCGCGTAATCGCGCCCACTGCCGCCTTCGACGCGCAATAGGACACGTTGCGCTTTACGCCCAGCTTGTCATAGAAAGACCCAATGTTGACGATCACGCCACCACCTTGGTTCTTCAGCAGCGGATGCACGAGTTGGCACGCCTGCAGCAGGGATACCGCGTTGATGTCCATCAGCTTGCGAAACTCATCCATCGGCAGGTCGATAGTGGGTGCCTCGGTATGCAGGCCGGCATTGTTCACCAGCCCCCTGACAGGTACGCCCAGCTTGCTATGCAACGCCGCCATGGCGTCTTTCATCGCTTCGCCATCGGTCACATCGCAGGCCACTGCATGCCAGCGTGCAGCGACATCGTCAGGTACGTCTGCGACATGTGGCTTGTCACCCGAGCGTGACAGGCATCCCACCTCGTAGCCACGGCGGGCCAGCTCGTAAGCGATCATCGCCCCGATACCGCGACTCGCACCCGTTACGTAAATCAGTCCGGAGTCCATGCTTCAGCAGTCCTTGAAATTGGCGGGCCGTTTTTCCACAAAGGCGCGCAGGCCCTCAGCCGCATCATCGCTGCGGTACGCGAGCGTCGACAGATCGCGTTCGATGCGCAGGCCGTCTTCGAGACCAGTGCGTCCACCTCGCAGCACCGCTTCGCGCGCGAAAAACAGCGCGCAGAGACTGTGCTTCAGATACGGCTCCAGATACCGCTTGCCGATCTCCAACGGGCTGCCCTCGTTGTCGATACGGTTGACCAGGCCAATGCGCTCGGCCTCTTCCGCCGCGACGGTTCGGCCGGACATGATCATGTCCAGCGCGCGTCCCTCGCCCACCAACCGCGGCAACCGCTGAGTGCCGCCGTATCCAGGAATCAGGCCCAATTTGACCTCGGGCAATCCGACTTTCGCACGCTCTGTCGCGACCCGGAAGGTGCACGCGAGAGCGAGCTCGAGGCCGCCACCAAAGGCATAGCCGTGAATCACCGCGATGGACGGAATCTTCAACGCAGCAATCTGGTTGAACACGGCTTGCCCTTTGGCAGCCCCCTCTAGCTCTTGCATCAAGGGCCGGTTCATCAACTCGGGGATGTCTGCGCCGGCGCAAAACGCTTTTTCACCGGCACCGGTGAAAATCAATGCTCGCGCATCTGATTCGGCGACCCGAGTCAACGCGTTACCCAGTTCCGACAAGATCTCGAAACTCAATGCATTGAGAACTTCAGGGCGATTGAGCGAGATATGCGCAAACTCGCCGTCATACTCCAGCTTCACGCTCATAGCGATACCCCTTCCTTGATAGCATTTTTGACGTCATGGGATGTAGATGCTGCTTTCCAGCGTACCGGTTCAGGCACGAGACGGCCGTCTTTCAACCACTCGATCAGCTCTCGCTTGAGGATCTTGCCGCTGGGGGTGAGCGGGAACGCCTCCATCGCCAAGAAATACTCGGGCATGTCGTACTTGGACAGCCCTGCGTCATGCAGGTGTTGCAGGACTTCGTTAGCAGCGAGCGAAACGCCGGACGCAAAAATCACTGCCAGACAGACTTTTTCTCCCAAGCGATCATCGGGCACTGGAAAAGCCGCAGATTTGACGATGCCCGCATGCCGATGCGCCAGATCTTCGATCTGTGACGGATAGATGTTGTGGCCGCCGCGAATGATCAGATCTTTCTTGCGGCCCATCACATGCAGGCAGCCGTTTTCATCCAGCATGCCCAGATCCCCACTCAGGAACCAGCCCGAGGAATTAAAGGATTTCTCGGTCGCATCCTGGTTGTCGTAATAGCCCAGCGTCAACACGCCGCCTTTGCCGCCAATCTCGCCCGTCTCGCCCGGCGCAACTTCAACGTCCGAGTTTTCTGGACTAAAGATTCTGATTTCATAGCCTTTGCAAGCACGCCCGCATGTCGACACGATCGTATTGCTGTCATCTGTAGGCAGCGTGTACTGATGCGAGCCGTTTTCCGTCATCCCATACACGTTCTGTGGTTTGACGCCCAGATCCAAAAAGCGTTGCGCCACCTCGCGTGGAATGGGAGCCCCCGCCATATAGAACACCGTGACGTTGCCCAGCTGGCTCAGGCCACGCTCGCGCAGTGCGCTCAGCATATCCATGGCGTGCGTGGGCACGCCCATGACATACGTGGCGCCGGTTTCCAGCGCCCAATCCAGCGTCGAGCGGCTGGCGGCCGGGTTGTACAACACCAGTTCAATGCCCGCGACCAAAGATTGCTCCAGCGCCACCGTACCGATGTGATGGCTCATGGGGCTGAGCGCGAGCAGAATCGTCGACGCATCGTGCCTCCAGTCCGCGACCAACGCGCGCCCGTTGGCGAGCAGCGTGTTGTCGCTGTGCATCACACCCTTGGGTTCGCCGGTGGTGCCCGAGGTGAACGCCAGGTATACCACTTTGTCCGGATCGAGCACCGGTGCGCTGCTGATTCCGATGCTGCTGACATGATCAGGAAACGACAACGCTCCCTCGGGCAGCCAACCGCTCGCGGGCTCGGAGCCTTGCGGAGCCAAGGCATACAGTTGCTTCAGCGTCGCAATGCCCGCGGACTCCTTGAAGATCGAATAGCGATCCGAGTCGGCGCCGTAACCCGGCTGCGCGAACAATGCCTTGCAGCGGATGCGCGTGAGCAATTTGACGATTTCGGCGTTGGTGTAATTTTGATGCAAAGACGGACAACATACATAGCCGTTGCGCGAACATGCCAGGAAAATCAGCACCGCCTCGATGCGGTTAGGCAACCAGATCGCCACGCGGTCGCCACGCCGCAGGCCACCCTGATATAAGTGCTCGGCGATGATGTCTACATTAGCGAGGACCTCTCGCCACGTCAGGCGGCGGTACGGGTCGCGCACCGCGCAGGCGTTGGGCCGTACCCGGGCGTGCTCGCGCGTCAACGAATACAGTGTGTCCTGGTGCCACACACCGCTCAGGTAGTTTTCCCTGGCGGTCTGTGGATCATGCAACGTCAGTATGGTGTTCACAACACTCCTCCATGAATCTTTCTATGCACGAGCGGCGCGGTCACACCGCACCGGCTTCTCGTAATCGTTTGATGTCAGCGGACGTCAGCGCGAGCATGCCGCTCAGAATCGCTTCCGTGTCCTCACCCAATACCGGCGGTGCCTTACGATGTACTGCTGTCTTGCCATTGATGGCAATCCCGAGGCCAACCTGCGGCACCGGCCCGTTGGCAGCCTGGGCCTGATACAGGAATCGCTGCTGCAGCAGTTCCTCGTCGCGTGCCACGTCGTCCAACCCATTGATAGGGCCAGCAGGAATACGGTGCTCGCCCAGGATGTCTAGCCACTCGTCCCGGGTGCGGGTAATCAGGATTTCAGCGATCTTCGCAACGATCTCTTCGCGATGCAGGCGGCGATCGGCATTCGACTTATAACGGGGGTTTTCACCTATCTCTGGCTGTCCGACGGCCGACCAGAAACGACGCCAGATCGCATCATTGCCCAACCCTAGCGAAATCTGCCGGTCCGCTGTGTCAAACACCTGATAAATGGCAATGACGGAGTCCTTGCCGCCAGATCGCCTGGGCAGCTCGTCCGAACTCAAGTAAGACACCAGGCGCGGTGCCATGAAGCGCGTCATGCTCGCCTGCATCGACACATCGATTTGCGCGCCCTGCCCGGTGTTCTGGCGTGCGGCGTACGCGGCCATCACCGCCATGGCCACATCCTGTCCCGCCAGGAGATCGGCCGCGGGCGTGCCTACCTTTTGAGGATCATTCTGAGCCTCACCCGTCAGGTCCATGACGCCGGAGTATCCCTCGGCGATGAGGTCATAACAGGGCAGATGACTGCGCGCTCCCCGTAGGCCGAACCCGGTCAGGGACGCATGGATCAGGCGCGGAAATTTAGCCCCGAGGCGGGCATAATCGATGCCCAGCTTCTTCTGCACGGGCTCGGTCATGTTCAGTACCAGCACATCGGCCTTGGCCAATAGTTTTTCCAGTACGGCCAGGCCCTCGGGGCGGGTCAGATCCAGCATCACACTATGCTTGTTGCGATTCACGCTCAGGAACCAGGGCGACTCGCCATGCAGGAACGGCGGCCCCCACTGGCGCGCATCATCGCCCGCGCCCGATTTCTCTACCTTGATCACCGTGGCGCCGAAATCGGCCAGCAGCTGAGTGGCGTATGGTCCCGCGACCGACGTGCTCAGGTCGACCACGCACATCCCTCCCAACAGGTCGTGCCCCTCTTTGTCCACCATCGGCAACTCGGCAAACGGGGGTTCAAGCACTTCTTTTTGCATGTGTCAGCTACCTTGTCCTGGTTCTCCTTCCCATTTCAAGCACAATTCATGCCAAGTGTGTCTTCCCTCTACTGCCGCACCGGCCAGAGTGGTAAAGTGTCCAAAAATTGTCCACCATGTATCGAACAAGGACATGTAAATGGATGAAGGCAGACAAAATCAAAGTACACGCAAGGGCGTTCTGGTACTCGACTCCGAGGGTAGCGCCGTTTTCGCCTCCGGTACCGGGTTGGATAAACACATCCAGGAAAAACTCACTTCCCTGTGGAAGGATCGAGACCTGCGAGCGGTGTCGCCCATGTTCACCCTCGAAGGCACGAGCGAACCCATCACGGTCGTATCGTTCGTATCGGCGGGGACAGGCTGTTTTGTGCTGTATCGCCACGATAGCGGCGATGCGCTTTACGAGTTCGTCAGCAGTGTGGATTTTTCGGCCGATATCCTGCGCCATTTCGTGACCGACCCGTACGAGGCCATCACGGTCATCGACGACAAGGCTCGCATCCAATACATGAGCCCGGTGCACGAAAAATTCTTCGGCGTTCAGCGGGGGCAAAGCTGGGGTGCGGATGTCAATACCGTCATTGAAAACAGCCGTTTGCCCGCCGTGCTGCGCAGCGGCAAAACCGAAATCGGCCAAATTCAGCGCATGCGCGGGACCAGCCGGGTGGTCAGCCGCACACCTATCGTCAACCCCGAAGGCCGCATTGTCGGTGCCATCGGCCAGGTCATGTTCAAAAGCCCCGCCGCCGTCGAGGCCCTGGGCGAGGAAATCAGACGCCTGCGCCAGGAGATCAGTTTCTATGAACGTGAGTTACCGCGTCTGCGCGGCAATATACACGGCATGGATTCCATCGTCGGTGAGAGCGATGCCATCCGCAAACTGAAAGACCGCATCAAAAAAATCGCCGCCCTCGATGTGTCCGTGCTGCTGGTCGGTGAAAGCGGCGTAGGCAAAGACCTCGTCGCCCATGCCATCCATCAACTCAGTCCGCGCGGCAGCAAAGACATGGTGCTGGTCAACGCCGCAGCCATTCCGGGCAATCTGGTGGAGGCCGAACTATTCGGCTACGAAGGCGGCGCCTTTACCGGCGCAGAAAAGCGCGGCCGCACAGGAAAATTCGAAGAGTCCGATCACACCACCTTGTTCTTGGACGAGATCGGCGACATGCCGCTGGACATACAGGTCAAGGTGCTGCGCACGCTGCAAGACGGTACTTTTCAGCGCGTGGGCAGTAGCACGCAACGCCGGTCGGATTTTCGCCTGATATCGGCCAGCAACCGCGACTTTCAGCGCATGCTGGCCGATGGTGATTTTCGTCTCGATCTGTTCTACCGCATCAGTGCGGTCACTATCCGCGTACCGCCGCTACGCGAACGCCTTGAGGATGTGCCATTGCTGGCTCAGACCTTCCTCGAACGATTCATGCAACGCCACAATGTAAGGGGCAAGTATTTCGGACCGGGCGTCATCGCTTATCTGCAATCATTGCCGTGGCCCGGCAACGTGCGTCAACTGCAGCACACGGTCGAACGCTCTGCCATTTTTTCGGAGCAAAACGAAATCACCTGCTCGGACTGCGAAGTCCCTCTGGAAATGAACACGAGCGTCAGCCTCGATCCGTTGAATACCGCGCTGCAAGACATCGCGGCACCGTCTGACACCCTCCCGTTTGCTCCCAAGGAATCGGCCGATGTACGTCAGGCCAAGTCACGGGTCGAATTGGACCTGATCCGCGACGCATTGGAAAAATTCGACGGAAACAAAAAGAAGGCAGCAGAGTACCTGGGGATTTCGCGATCGCATCTGTACAAGAAGCTGGGCGACGTTCAAGTGAACTAAAACGAGCTAGTCGATCCTGCTGAAAAGTAGCATTCCAGCAGGATCGTCACACGCCCGCGACCGTCAACGCAGGGCTAATGCACCATCACGACATGGCATCCAACGCTCGCTTCAAATTCCCCACGGTACGGTCCAGATTGTGCAGCTTATCCAAGCCAAACAGCCCTAACCGAAAGGTCTTGAAATCGCTGGGCTCGTCGCACTGCAACGGCACGCCCGCAGCCGCCTGTATCCCTAGCGCGGCGAATTTTCGAGTCGAATGTATGCCGTCATCATCGGTATAACTCACGACCACGCCGGGCGCAGCAAAGCCGTCAGCCGCGACACTCTTAAAACCTTTTTCCCGCAACAACGCACGCACGGCATCGCCTAGCGCCTGTTGTTCCGCGCGTACTTTATCGACGCCATAGGCCTCGAGTTCCAACATCGCATCGCGCAAGACCGTCAATGAATCCGTAGGCAAGGTCGCATGGTAGGCATGTCCACCGCCTTCATATGCCTCCATGATTTGCAGCCATTTACGCAAATCCGCTGCAAAGCTGGTACTGACCGTATCGCCAATACGCTGACGCGCCGTCTCACTCAACATGACCAGACCGCAGCATGCCGATGCCGACCAGCCCTTCTGCGGAGCGCTGATCAGAATGTCAACGCCGACCGCCTTCATGTCGACCCATATGGTGCCCGCTGCAATACAGTCCAGCACAAAGAGCCCGCCCTCGGCATGTACGGCATCGGCCACTTTGCGCAAATAATCGTCGGGCAGGATGATGCCTGATGCTGTCTCGACGTGCGGAGCGAATACCAGGTCGGGTTTGTGCTGCTTGATGGCCGCCACGACTTCGTCCACTGGCGCGGGCGCGAAAGGTGCCTGTCTGCCATCACTCACGGGACGCGCCTTGAGCACGACCGATTCCGACGGGATGCTGCCCATGTCAAAAATCTGCGTCCAGCGATAGCTGAACCAACCATTGCGAATGACCAGGCAACGCTTGTTGGTCGCAAATTGACGGGCGACCGCCTCCATGCCAAAGGTGCCGCTGCCCGGCACAACAATAGCCGCCGAGGCGTTATAGGTTTGCTTCAATACCCTGGAAATGTCTTTCATCACGCCCTGGAAAGCGTTCGACATGTGATTGACGGCGCGATCGGTGTACACCACCGAGTATTCCAGCAAACCGTCCGGATCGACGTCGGGCAACAGACTGGGCATGTTTTCTCTCCTAAATGTTGTACTAGGGCCGACCCGACAGCAGTCAGGGCGACTGGCTTTCGATCGAGTGTATACCGACCTCGGCGTCGAGCGTTCGTTGCCATGCAGATACGGCAATCCGCCTCAGGGAGGCGACCTGCCTCGCATCCAGGAAAGCTCTTGCATCCTATTTTTATGAAAATGGTTATTATTAACATTTTCATCTACCGTTCACTGCACCATGTCCGCCGGACCCCTACCCGATATCCACGCTATCGAGGATTTGTACGCCAAGAATCATCTCTGGCTGCAAAAGTGGCTGCGCAGCAAACTGGGTTGCGTGCACCATGCAGCGGATTTGGCTCAGGACACGTTTGTCCGAGTCCTGAGCAAGAGCGAACCGGTAAACATCCGTGAACCGAGGCCGTATCTCGCGACCATCGCCAACGGATTGGTGTATGACTTTCGCCGGCGTCAGCTTTTGGAACAGCGCTATCTGGAGGCGTTGCAGCAATTGCCGGAACCGCTGCAACCGTCGCCGGAAACACGCGCACTGCAATTAGAGGCGCTGAACGCCCTGGACGCGTTACTTGACCAATTACCGGCGGCGGTGCGGCGGGCTTTTCTGCTGTCGCAGCTCAGTGGATGGACACACGCACGTATCGCCACCGAACTGGGCATCTCCGTCGCGACGGTGAAACGCCATATTGTGCGTGGGTTGACGCAATGCTGCCTGCTGCAGTGATGCGATGATGACCTCATCCCCTCACTCCACCCTGGACCCGCGCCTCGTACGCCAGGCATCCCAATGGTGGGTCGATCTGCAGTCCGATGGGGCTACAGCGTCATTGCGTCAGGCATGTCTAGAGTGGCGCAAAGCAAATCCGGAACACGAGCGCGCGTGGCAACGCGTGCAGGCAGTGACGGGACAGCTGCACGGCGTCCCTGAACCGCTGATTCAAGCAACGTTACTGACACCCCGGCGCACGAATCGACGCCAAGCCATCAAGACACTATTGCTGCTGGCAGGCGTCACCGGCGCGGGCATAGCCACAGTGCGTTTAGCGCCTTGGGTCGATTGGCGTGCCGACGAGTCCACGCGGATCGGTGAGTCTCGTCACGTGACACTGCCAGACGGGTCCAGGCTCGTATTGAATACTGGCACGGCCATCAACGTGCGATATGACGCAAATGAGCGCCGGGTGGTGCTGTTGCATGGCGAAATTCTGGTGACGACTGCCGCGGATGCCGCACCTCACGGCCGCGCCTTTCTGGTGGAAACTGCCCATGGGACATTACGTGCCCTGGGGACGCGTTTCCTGGTAAGGCAAGATGGCGACGATAGCGAACTGCAGGTGTATGAGGGTGCGGTAGAGGTTCGCGCCACGCGTAACGATTCCGTTGCGCAAGTCATACACGCTGGTTTTCGCGTGCGCTTTGACGACATGCGTATCACCCCTGCCGGCCCTGCGCAGGAAACCAGTGCCACCTGGACGCGCGGCATGCTGGTGGCCACGGAAATGCCCTTGCGCCAATTCCTGCAGGAATTATCCCGGTATCGGCGAGGCCATTTGGGTTGCGAAGACGAGATCGCGTCGCTCCCGGTCTCGGGAACATTTCCGCTCGCAGACACGGATCGGATCCTGCGCGCGCTGGAGTATGAGCTGCCGGTCGACGTGCGGCGCTACACGAATTACTGGGTCACGCTGCGGGCGCGTCCGTCGTGACGCTTTTTTTTGTCGCCGGGCCGCCCCCAGACAAAAACACCCCCTCGGGGGGCAGCAAGCCGAAGGCGCAGCGTGGGGGCTTTTTTTGAGTTACATGAGCTGTTTGCGTTTTTCGTCCGGCCTTACAGATAGAAGCCTCATTTTCTACCTGATTCAAGGACGTCGAATGACCCCAGGCAAGCTGAACAGATCGCTATTGCGCACACCCCGCACCATTGTCGGGCGGCACCTCGTCCGTCGCTCATACTGCGCGATGCTCACCGGGACCGTTCCCGGGCTTGCGGCGATGTGGCTGGCGGTCCCGGGATATGCTCAAGCCGCCGAGGCCGCCTACAACCTGCCGCCTGGTGAATTGGGACCGGCCCTCACGCGTTTCGGTAACGAGGCGGGGATTCTATTGACGTTCGATAGCGCGCTGGTCGCGGGCAAACAGACGGCAGGGTTACAAGGTCGCTATAGCGTGCCGCAGGCCTTGTCGGTGTTATTGGCGGGTACGCAATTGGAATCGGTTGCGCGCCCGGACGGCAGTTACTCGTTGCGCCAGCGCCCCACTACTGGGGGGGCAGCAGAACTGCCGGTCGTCACTGTCGTCGGCGCCAGCGGTGACCGTCCGGACTTGCCCGCACCCTATGCCGGCGGGCAGATAGCACGAGGCGCCGGGATGGGTGTGCTGGGTGATCGGGACATCATGGATATCCCGTTCTCCGTGAACAGCTATACCCTGCAAACGATCGAGGACCAACAAGCTCAGAGCGTAGCCGACATCGTCACCAACGACCCAGCCATTCTGAATGTCGATCCGACGAATGCCAGTTACGCCAACACATTCACGGTGCGCGGACTCTTGCTGGGTAACGGATCAGTCGGATTTAACGGCTTGTTTGGTTTGGCGCCGAATAACCAAACCACGCTGACAGGTATCGAACGCGTAGAAGTCATCAAGGGACCGACCGCGTTTCTGAACGGCATGTCGCCCAGCGGAACGGGCGGAGCGATTAATCTGGTGTCCAAGCGCGCCGGGGATACCCCGTTGACGTCATTCACGGCCAGCTATCTATCCGATTCGCAGTTCGGCGGCCATCTGGATATCGGCCGGCGTTTCGGGCCGGAAAATCGCGTCGGCATTCGCCTGAACGCCATGTATCGAGACGGTGATACCTCGGTCGATCAGCAATCGCAACGGCTCGGTACCTTTACTCTAGGCGTGGACTATCGCGGCGATCGGTTCCGTCTGTCGGCGGATGTGGGCTACCAGAATATGCACACTGACCGGGCAAACAGCACCATTGCGCCAGCCGTCGGACAGTCCATCCCGAATCCGCCATCAGCCGACAAGAGCTTTATGTCGCCATGGAATTTCGTCGATACCGAGGATCTCTACGGCATGCTGCGCGGCGAGTTCGACATCAATACACGAGTGACCGCATACGCCAGCGTCGGCCGCAGTAATACTGACTGGAAACAAGCCCTCGATTTCGGCACGCAATTGCAAGAGAACGGGGATTTTCTCAGTACCAGCCGCATGAATTTCACCGGCATCGAACGCACTGTCGGCGAAGCCGGACTGCGCGCACGGGTGGATACGGGGCCCGTGCGGCACGATATCAGCTTCAGCGTGAATGGCTACAAAGCGGATCGCACGAGTGCGGGGACAATGACGCTGGGCTCGATCAATTCCAACATCTATGATCCTGTTTTCCTGGACAAACCCGACATGGATCCCCCATCACGCAACCGCATCAGCAGAACGGTGCTATCAGGTTACGCGCTGTCCGACACGCTCTCGATTCTGGATGAACGCGCCCAATTGACGGTGGGCGTGCGCAAGCAAAGAATCATGGCGGACAACTACAACATCACGACCAACGAGCGCACGTCGCGCTATGACAAGACAGCGTACACGCCCATGGTTGGCTTGGTTGTCAAACCGACGGAAGACGTTTCGTTATACGCGAGCTACATCGAGGGCATGCAACAGGGTGCCGTCGTTGGCGCGAGCTATGCCAATGCCAACGAAGTGCTGGAACCGTACCTCTCAAAACAATACGAGGCTGGCGTCAAGGTCGATTGGGGAAATCTCAGTACAACACTGTCTGCGTTCCAGATCGAACAAGCGTCTGCCATTGCCGATCCCATCTCCAATACATTGACCGACGATGGCGAGCAACGCAATCGCGGCATAGAGCTCAACGTGGCAGGCGAGCCGTGGCATGGCCTGCGTGTGCTGGGGGGATACATGCTGCTGGACGCGAAACTCACCCACACTGCAGGCGGCGTCAATGATGGCAAAACAGCGCCCGGTACATCGCGCCATCACTTCACGTTAGGGGTGGAATGGGATACACCGTTTGTCACCGGACTGACCTTGACCTCGCGCGTGATGCATGCCAGCCGGCAATATGTTGATGCCGCCAATACCCAGTCCATCAAACCATGGACCACAGTGGATCTCGGCGCACGCTACGTGCTGGAGCATTCAGGAGGGTATCCGATCACGCTGAGAGCGAACGTGCGCAATGTGTTCAACAAAAGTTTCTGGACCACATACCCTGGAGCAGGGACGTTGAATGTGAGCGAGGGGCGCACATTGATGCTCTCAGCAACGATGAATTTTTAACGTTATCCCCAGCGCCTCGCACGTCTGCACGATAGGTCATTAAATACCACGCCGCGTATGGGCATGGTGACATAGCTGCATCTCCAAAGCAGCAAGTGCTGTGCCGCCGAATTGTTGTGGTGCCCTCTCGGTTCGCTCTATATTCCCGGAAAACCCCAAAGGATGAACCCATGCCGCTACAATTCCGACACGAAACCCCAGACGACGCCGCCGCCATCGAAGCGGTCACTGTCGCGGCCTTTGCCGAGGCTCCCCATACCAGCCATACCGAGCAATTTATCGTGCGTAGTTTGCGGGTAAACAATGAATTGACACTCTCGTTGGTTGCGGAAGAACAGGGACAGGTCATCGGCCACGTAGCGCTGTCGCCCATCACCATCACTGACGGACACGGCAACGAGATACTCGGCTGGTATGGCCTGGGGCCAATCTCTGTGCTGCCGGCCAGACAAGGGCAAGGCATCGGCTCCCGCCTGATCAAACTAGCGCTGGCCGAACTCGGTTCGCAACGAGCCCTTGGCTGCGTAGTGCTAGGCGAACCGGCGTATTACATGCGCTTTGGCTTTCAGCCCCATACGGGTCTGCAACTACCAGACGTACCGCCGGCGTATTTCATGGCATTGGCATTGCACGGCCCCGTGCCTGTTGGCACCGCGCGCTATAGCGATGCCTTTAACGCCGCCTAGGTTTTTTCTGCCATACCCTTTAGCACCTGTCCGAGCTCAGTCGGAAAAGGAAAGACTACGGTCGAGTTATTCTGCGAACCGATGATGGCCAGTGTGCTCAAGTAGCGCAGTTGCATCGCCTCCGGCTGCTGTGCCAGGATTCGCGCGGCATCCAGTAGCTTTTGCGCTGCTTGTTCCTCGCCTTCCGCATGAATGATTTTGGCACGTCTTTCGCGCTCTGCCTCGGCCTGGCGCGCGATGACGCGGATCATGCTCTCGTCCAAGTCAATGTGCTTGATCTCCACGTTTGCCACCTTGATACCCCACGCGTCAGTCTGCGAATCCAGGATCTCTTGCACGTCGTTGTTCAGTTTGTCGCGCTCGGACAGCATTTCATCCAGATCGTGTTTTCCCAGCACCGAGCGCAGTGTCGTCTGCGCCAGCTCGCTGGTGGCTTGGCGAAAATTCTCGACCTGGATCACAGAGTGTCCCGGATCAATGACTCGGAAATAAATAACAGCGTTCACTTTGACCGACACGTTGTCCCGCGAAATCACGTCCTGGCTGGGAACGTCGAATACCATCACACGCTGGTCTACGCGCACCATTTGCTGGATGACCGGCACCATCAAAATTAGCCCCGGGCCTTTCACGCCCGTAAAACGTCCCAGTGTGAAAATCACGCCGCGCTCGTACTCGCGCAATATACGGATTGACAATGCAACCAGCACAACAATCAAAACGATGACGGGTCCGTAAAAGGTCAGTTGCGTCAACATGGCAAGCTCCAAGATAAAAGGGTTCGGCCTCGGGAAAACGCTTCACCGCCTCACCGGCGGGAGATGAGCAGAAAAGCTGATGTCCACCCGAACGTGCAAGGTCAAACCTTGCACAGCGGCAATTACTACCGTGTCGCCAGGCATCACGTCCGTGGGACCGACAGCGCGCCACCGCTCGCCGGCCGCTGACACGTAGCCTTGCTCCCCTTCCCAGCTCAGCACCTTGGCGCGCTGGCCGATCAACGCATCGGCCCCACTGACATTAGGCGCCTGTCGCGAACGCAATGCCAGTCGACCGATCAGGAACGTCATGCCCAGGCTCGCAACCGCTATACCCGCCACCAGCGGCAGCGATACTTCATAGGCGGAAGACTCCGTATCCACGAGCAAAAGCGAGCCGAGCACGAATGAAATCGCCCCCCCTATGCCCAGGATTCCGACTGATGGAGTAAAAATTTCCGCCACCATGAGGGTCATTCCCAACAAAGCCAGGCCGAGCCCGGCATAGGTCAACGGCAAGGCGGACAGGGCATAAAGACCAACCAACAGACAGATCGCGCCTATGACGCCAGGATAAAACGCGCCAGGACTCATGAACTCGAAGATAAGCCCATAGACGCCGATCATCAGGAGTATCAACGCCAGGTTGGGATTCGTGATGACGCCCAGCAGACGTGCGCGCCAATCGGGCTCTCTGTGCTGGATCTGGAGTGCTTTGCCATGCAGGATCTTCTCGCTGTTGCCGACCTTGACGGTGCGTCCGTCCACCTTTTGGAGCAGATCCGGAATGTCGTCGGCGATCAGATCGATCACATTCTGTTGGCGTGCTTCGCCTGCGGACAGGCTCGCGGCGGAGCGAACCGCCTGTTCCGCCCAATCGGCGTTGCGACCGCGCAGCGCAGCCAATGACCGGATATAGGCTACGGCGTCGTTGATCGCCTTGGATTCGCTTGCGTCCTTAGGCCCCGCAGGCGGGAGGCGATCGACACGGTCTTTCGATGGTTTCTCATCGGGTTTTTGTGCGGAGTCAGCAGGCTTGTCGGTCGGTTTGGAAAAGTCGCCGCCGAGCGATATCGGCGTAGCGGCCCCCAGATTCGTCGCGGGCGCCATGGCCGCGATGTGACTTGCATAAAGGATATAAGTGCCAGCACTGGCCGCGCGCGATCCATTGGGACTCACGTACGAAATCACGGGCACAGGCGAAGCAAGGATCGAGCGGATGATCTCGCGCATCGACGTATCGAGCCCGCCCGGCGTGTCGATGCGCAGCACTACCACCGCAGCATTCTGATCGTGCGCGACGGCCAGGCCTCGAACAAGGTAATCCGCGGTGGCGGGACCGACGACACCGTCCAGTGATAACACGATGGCGGATCGTTGGCGATCGTTCTCAGGCAGGGGCTGGCCCCAAGCGCTCATGATGGCGACCGCCCATAACAATGCAATACCGCACACCATACGGAACGTCGATCGCGCTCCGGCCGTTGGACTCTGGGGTCGAGTGATGACCATGAGTTGGGCCCTCCGGGATGCTTTGAGGATGGCAATAGGCTCACCCTCGCTATACACGGTACTCCTTTTGCTTGTGCTCAGCTAATCACTGCCATACCCCTATCTCATTCCGTCGCTGGCGGATCAAACAGATTTTTCTGAATCTGCACTAAATGGGCAACCAACGCCTCGCGCGCCGATTCCGCATCCCGGTCTTCCAACGCGGCAACGATGACACGGTGTTGGCGCTCATATTCGGCGCGGCGCTCGCGGGTGAGCGAATTACGTTTGAGCCTGCCCCAATCGTCCTGCTGCCGGACGCGATTACTGAGCGCCAGTACTTGCAGAAAGAAGTGATTGTGCGTGGCGAGTGCGAATGCCTGGTGCAGCTCACCGTCCCACCGCTCGAACTCTTCGACGGTCTGAGCGCGCTCACCGTTGACCAGGCATTCATGCATGCGGGAAAAATCGCTACGCGAGGCATGGCGCACGATCAAGGTCGGCATGAGCGGCTCGATCAACAGGCGGGCCTCCATGAGCTCGGCGGGACTGGTTTGATCCAGTACAAGATCATCACCACCAGCACTTACCGATTCCTCTAGTGCAGGACGCGCGGCGAATGTGCCGCTGCCGACCGTTTGCGTAATCCAGCCGCGATCTCTCAACGCTGCCAGTACGCGTCGTACAGAACCTCTCGATGTATTGAAACGCTGACTCAGCTCTCGCTCAGCGGGTAGTTTCACACCAACAGGGATCTTTCCCGAGCGAATCTCTGCTTGCAGATAGGCCGCCAAAGCTTGTGCCCCGGCACTACGCAAACCCGATACAAGTACGTCTGATGTCATGAATGGCTGGATGGATAAAAAAAGCCCCCACGCCGCGCCTTCGACTTGCTGCCCCCCAAGGGGGCGTTTTTGCCTTGGGGCGGCCCGGCGACAAAAAAACAATGCTGACAGCATAGCATTCCTATACCAATTGGTACTGCAATAACGAGAACGCCGATTCTCCAAATTTTTCCAAAATCAGGGTTATTGCGCGGCCACCTGCAGAACCATATACTCAATTTTCAGTACCAATAAATCCAATTGGTACATAAATGGTCCATATTCTTACCGCGACCACCGGCATCACCCATCGAAGGAAATCTATGCGTATAACCACTTACACGAAAGATCAACAACGCTATGTCGGCGTTGTCAGCGACGATGCGCTGACGGTGCAGGCATTATTGGATATCCCTCCCGGAACGACCGAGCATGGTGTGCTCGGCCTGATACAGGCATTCGCAGACCCCGCCAGGCTCGCTACCGTGAACCGTGCCGCCGCAGTGCCATTGGAGTCGGTAAAGCTGCTTGCCCCCGTGCCGCGCCCCCGGCGCAATATTTTCTGCGTCGGCCGCAACTACCATGCACATGCCAAGGAGCTCTCTGGCTCGGTATTCAAGGCCAACAATGCGGATCCCGCAGCATGGCCCATCGTTTTCACCAAGGTGCCCGAAACGGTCATCGCGCACGGTGAGGATGTCATCCTGCCCGCTGGTATCACCGAGCAAATCGACTACGAGGCTGAGTTGGCGATCGTGATCGGCAAAGGCGGCAAGAACATCAGCAAGGCCGACGCGATGAGCCATGTGTGGGGCTACACCATCGTCAACGATGTGACCGCGCGCGATGTGCAGATGCGGCATCAACAATGGGACTTGGGCAAGTCGTTCGACACTTTTTGCCCCATGGGGCCATGGTTGATCACGGCTGACGCGTTCGATGCCACCAATACGCGTGTGCGCTGCTGGGTCAATGACGAACTGCGGCAAGACGGTCAGACACGCGACCTGATTTTCGACTTGCCTACGTTAATCGAGACCTGCTCGCGCGGGATATCGCTTTACCCGGGCGACATCATCGCGACTGGCACACCTGCCGGCGTGGGCATGGGGTTCAATCCGCCTCGCTACTTGAAATCCGGTGACCGCGTTCGCATTCAGATCGATGGCATCGGCACACTCGAAAACACCTTTAGATAGGCCGTGCGAGTGGCAATGTATTAGAAAAAAGCCCGCAGTAGGCTTCGGTGAAGGAGACAACATTGAAAACGACGACATTAAAAACACTCGCAGTCGGCATGACCCTGATGGCCTCAAGCATCGCTTGGGCCGATTATCCAACCCGCCCGATCACCATGATCGTGCCTTTTCCTCCCGGCGGCGTGACCGATACGGTCGCACGCCCCATCGCCGATGCGCTTGGCAAAGCGCTAGGGCAACAAGTCGTCGTCGAGAACAAGGCAGGAGCAGGCGGCGCCATCGGCACCGGTGAGGCAGCGCGCGCCAAGCCAGATGGCTACACCATTTTGCTGATGCTCTCGTCCATCTCGATTTTGCCGGAGGCGGACAAAATACTGGGCCGCAAAGCGGCATACAACACCACGGATTTCAAACCCATTGCACGTATCACCGCAGATCCCACCGTGCTGGTAGTGTCTGCCAAATCCCCCTGGAAAACAGTCGATGAATTTGTCGCAGCGGCCCGTCAGGCGCCGGGTAAAGTCGACTACGGCAGTTCGGGAATCTATGGCTCCATGCATGTGCCCATGGCCATGCTGGAAAAAAACGCGAACATCAAGATGACCCATGTCCCCTACACCGGCGCGGGCCCGGCCGTAGCGGCATTGCTGGGCGGCCAGGTCGATGCGATATCCACGGGCCCCTCCAGCATTCTGCAGCATGTCAAGGCAGGCACGGTACGGCCCCTGGCGCATTGGGGCGACAAGCCGCTGGACGCATTGCCCGATACCCCGAGTTTGGCCGACAAGGGATATGACGTGAAGTTTGTCCAGTGGTCAGGCATCTTTGTGCCAAAAGATGTGCCCGCCGACGTGATCAAACGACTGCGCGATGCAGCCAAGACCGTGGCAAATGATCCGGATGTACAGGCAAAAATCCTGGCGGCAGGCAGTCCTATCGATTACCTGGATGCCGATGCGTTCCAGGCGTATTGGGACAAAGACGATGCGTTATTGAGAAAAGCGGTGCAGGATATCGGGAAAGTGGAATAACACGCCAACGCATCTCAGCGGTCATTGATCGCTGGATGCCCCGAACCTCTCCTCATACAGTTCGCGAACCCAGTCAATGAATACGCGCACCCGCGGCGAAAGCTGACGGTGAAACGGATAGAGGGCGCAAATTGGCAAATCGGGGCAACGCCATTCCGGCAGGACTTGGACCAGCCGGCCGGCCTTCAGGTGTTCTTCCAATCGAAACCGCGGCACCTGGATCAATCCGCAGCCGGCCAGCGCAGCAGTTGTATAGCATTCGGCATCACTGACCGAAATCCAACCGCTGGCTTCGAATTCTTGTACCTCTCCGTCCATGATCACAGAGAACGGGTAACGGTAGCTATTTCCGCGAGAGAAAAAGCCTATCCCTTGATGCTGTTCCAGATCGCGAGGATGTTCCGGTGTTCCAAATTGGTCCAAATATTCCGGACTGGCGCAGATGATCTCTGGCAGGTCCGCCAATTTTCTGGCGACCAGCGTAGAGTCACGCGGCTGGCCCGCCCGCACTACGCAGTCGATACCCTCCTTGACCAAGTCGACCAGGCGATCACCGCTGCTGAGCACCACATCGATATTCGGATAGCGCTCTCGAAACTCGGTGATACGGGGCAACAGGATCATCGTCGCATGTACGCCATGCACGTCCAGCCTCAGCGTTCCGCGTGGATTGGCGACGTGCGTGCTGAGCGAGGCTTCGGCATCCTCGAGCTCGGCCAAGACACGCTTGCTGCGCTCATAGAAAGCTTGCCCATCCAAGGTCGGCTTGACGTGACGGGTCGTGCGATCCAGCAATCGCGCCCCTAATCGGCTCTCCATCTGCTTGATAGCGTGTGTCGCGGTCGCACGCGGCAGATTCAGCATTTCTGCGGCTTCTGTAAAGCTGCCAAGTTCGACGATTCGATTGAACAGTTGCAGGGTGAGAAATCGATCCATGGAGCGCCAGTCGTTACATTAGTAAAAGCACGCTAATCCAGCGCCGTGTGCACCGATGGGCGCTGGGCGAACTCCTTGGCAGATTCGTCCAGCACTTGGGCCATGATCTGATTCTGCCAATCGAAATAAGGATTGAAGGTAAGCCGCGCGTGAATCTTTCCTGGCTCAATATAGCCCCAGTCAGAGAACCAGACAGGCGCCCCTTGTTGGCATTCGGTACGCGCCGCTTCGGCCTGCCCATTCCAACACATACGCAAGCTGCCGTTGGCGCCATACAAATCATTGCGCGGAGAAAACAGTACGCCCATATGGGAAAACTGGCTGATCTGCAATTCCGGCAGATAATCCGACCGCACCAAGACTCGTTGATCCTGCTGGAATAGGTCCCGATCTTTTCCATACCAGATCAACCGACTCGCCGGATGGGTGAACTGCGTGGTGAATACGTTCGACAGATAATTGCTATCGAGCACCGAATCGTTCTCGGCCACGACCATCAGGACGGGCTTGCCATAAGGCGTGCCGCGCATTGCCTGCCGCACCGAGCGGCTGCTGCGGTAAAACTGCGCAAAGCCATTCGTTGGCACGTTCATATACCGTACAACAGTCTGCATCGGTCGGCCGTTATCCGCCGCCAGCAACCAGGGGCGGGCCCAACTGACGAGAGGCGCTAACCAGTCAAAGGAACTGTTCGACATAAAGGCGGGCGAAAAGAGCAGCAGCCCTTGGATGTCGGGATGCGCGTAAGCATAATCCAGGACCAGATTGGCGCCGGTCGAGAACCCACCCAGATAGACCTGATCGACGTCACGGCTCAAGGCCTGCGCTTGTTCTGCCACCACTCGGCGCCAGTCCTCGAGTGTCACATCCAACATGTCCTCTGGACGCGTACCATGCCCCGGCAATAATACCGTGCGCGCCAGAAAGCCCTGATCGGCCAGCTGCTGGCCTATATCGTGAAAGGACCACGGCGAGTCGCCCAGCCCGTGAACAAGCAGTATCCCTTTATGGGGTTGCCCTGTCGGCCGCCATTCATGAGGCGCATTCCATTCGATTTCCGCAACCTGGTCCGCGCCCTGAAAGGCGCGCCGCTGCTGCAGCAGCTGGACAGTGTCCTGCCGATATGTGTCAAAGGAAATCTGACGCAGGGAAGCATCTGGACGCTCTGTCACAGCACATGCGGCGGTGATCAGCAAAGCGGCAATACCGAGCGCTGCACGGCCTAGCACGTATATCCGACGACGGGTTGTTTTCACGATGACATTCCCTATGCATGCAGGGCGCTACGGTAGGGGCAGCCGCAAGCCGAATGTCACACGACTCAAATGGAAACTTTGAGCTTGCGATCCACGGCAAAACTGCCACTGCCACGCACTGCAATATACAGCGCTAGAAACAACATCAGCATGGGAAACTCTATGCCACGGTCAATCCACGGCCAGGTGGGGCCCAGTGCATAACTGATTCCCGCCATCTGCACGGCGATAGCTAACGCAACAGGACGAGTCCATAACCCGATGGCCAGCATCACCGCACCGATGGTCTCAAGCAACATGACGAGAAACGCTAACTGCGGCGCAAACGGCAGCCCCATTACGTTCTGGATGAGGTTGATCGAACCCGCCATGGGGTCAGCCATGGACCCGTGAGAAGTGCCCAGGGCCTTGGGCAGACCGTGTGTGAGCATGACGATGCCAAAGGCCACACGCAGTACTGCGTACAGCACAGGTTCTGCTCGGCTGTAGAGCGAGCCCAGTGCGGGAAATAGCAGTCGATCGGCAGAAAGCGATGGATTTTCGGCAGGAACAGGGGCAGTAGAACGAGAGATTTGCATGTCGCCGCCTTAAGGAACGAATTTCGGTTGACCTGCATTCTGGTGAATGCGCTTTTGCAGTGCATGCGCCAGAAACGCTGCGGTCGCCCCCAGGGTGGCTGCCACGGTCAACATGGTGAATGCCGACATCGAAGGCGGCTGATGCGAGGCGAAATAGGCAACCAGGCCGAGAAAGAAACCCAGCAGGTTGTTGAACACGGGCACTTTTGCCAACGAGAGGGCAATGCCGGTGACCGCGAAAACAACGGCACTGATTGCGTAGCCACCCAGCAGAGGAGTGAGTACGGCCATTGCATGTGCGGCACCAATACCGAGGGCCAGGCCTATCAACACGCAAGCCAGATTGATTGCGCCTTGTTTCAGGTTCACGCCCCGCGTGAAAAAAGAAATCCAGCCTACGAACATGGCCCATACGGGCACTTCCAGCGCTGCCGTGCTGAGCGTCGCCGCGGATGACGCGATGACGGCCTCGCCAATCACGACTTTCAGATGGGTAGATGTCCCGCTATTTGCCATTGGAGCCTCCCTGAGACGCGCTCAGTCTTGTAGTCAACGATTCGAGAGCTCAAACGGACGAGGCCGTTTGCACCATGGGGGCATGATGTCATTTGGCCAAAAATGATTAAATAGCGTGAAATTGCCTTGTTAATTCGAAAACAATCAACAATTAGGCAGCAATGAGTATGTCCCTGCTGTGCTCGTCGGACTGCGAGCAGGACGGGTAGCCAGGCACCGGGATCACTCTACCCGCGCGCCGGACGCCTTTACCACCTCTGCCCAGCGCTCCAAAGCCGCGTCGACCTGCTGGCCAAAATCCTCCGGCGTAGAGACGTAGGTGACAGCGCCTTGCGCCGCAAATTTTTGCTGGATCTCCGGGGTATTCAACAACGCACTGATATCGCGATTCATGAACTGAATCTTGTCCGCACTGACACCAGACGCCGTGAACAACCCAAACCAAGGATTCACGTCGAATGACGGATAGCCCTGCTCCGCAATCGTGGGAATATCAGGAGCGTTGGCTGATCGCTTTGCACTGGTCACGGCCAACGGCACCAGCGTCTTAGAATCGATATAGCCCTTGACTGAAGGCAGACTGGTGAATACCACATCGATCTGGCCGCCCAGCAAGTCCTGAATCGCAGGTGCCGCGCCTCGATACGGTACGTGCGCCATTTTGACATCGGCGGCGGAATTGAACATTTCTCCCAGCAGATGATTAACCGACCCATTGCCGGCCGAGCCATAGGTCACACGGCCTTTTTTTGCGGCCTCGACCAGATCGGGCAGGCTCTTGATGCCGGACTTGGGGCTGGTCACGACAACGAATGGCAAGGTTGCCAAGGTCGCAACGGGCGTGAAGTCTTTCTTCACATCGAACGGCAAGCTCTTGTACAGCGCCGGATTGATCGCGTGAGAGCCCTCATAGCTCATCAACAAGGTGTACCCGTCGTCGCCGGCGTTCACCACATATTCCATACCGATATTGCCGCCAGCGCCTGCCCGGTTTTCCACGACAACCGGCTGTTTCCATTTCTGTCCCAACGCCTGCGCCATGATGCGGGCCAGGGTATCCGATGCGCCGCCGGGTGCTTGCGGCACGACCAGATGGACCGGCTTGTCGGGAAAGGTCTCGGCGGCGATAGCCGGCCCCAGCATACAGGCGGCAGCCAGCGCCGAACTCGCCATTTTTAGGATCACTCGCATCTTGTCTCCGTATGATTTATCGTTGTGCTATCAATCATACACATGGCGAGCGGTCGTTCGGAACCTGCACGTCAAATACGGAGACACTATGGAAACCCGGAAAATTGCAGGCGCGTTGGGCGCAGAGATCAGCGGAATCGACTTGCGACAAAAGCTCGACAGCTCGCAAGCCCGCGCTGTGCGCCAGGCGTTGCTTGAGCATCAGGTCATTTTTCTGCGGGACCAGGACCTGACTCAACAGCAGTTTCTGGACTTCGCCAACGCCATGGGTACGCCGATCGAGTATCCGTTCGTCAACGGGCTAGACGGATTTCCCCAAATCATCGAAGTCAAAAAGCTGGAGGACGAGCGATCGAATTTCGGCGGAATCTGGCACTCGGACACCACCTATCTGGAAGAGCCTCCGATGGGTTCCATGCTGCTGTCGCGCGAGATCCCACCCTATGGAGGCGATACGCTGTTTGCCAATCAATACCTGGCCTACGAGACCCTATCCGACACGATGAAACGTCTATTGGACGGATTGCAAGGCATCAGTACATCTGCCAAGGCAGACGTATCCCGCACACGCGAAGACCGCATCAAGTCCGACGGCAAAAAAGAAGCCCCCCAAAACTACATTGCCGAGCACCCCATTGTGCGCACGCACCCGGAAACAGGCCGCAAATCGCTATATGTGAACGTTGCTCACACTGCGGGCATCAAGGGTATGAGCGATCAGGAAAGCGCGTCGCTGCTGGCGTTCCTGTTCGAACACCAGGTCAAGCCGGAATTCACCTGTCGATTTGTCTGGTCGCCTAATGCGATTGCGTTCTGGGACAATCGCTGCACCATGCATAACCCTATCAATGACTATCATGGGTTTCGCCGCGTCATGCACCGTATCACGCTAAAAGGCGATCGCCCCAGCTGACGATGTAACGGCCTGACCTGAGCATCCGACTTAAAAAAAAACGCTCACCCTGTAACCCAATCTCCCATTGCAGCGAATTAGCTTATGTATCCGCTATGGATACCACTGATCCAACCAATGGAGAGATTCACATGTCCGCAAAAACCACCGTCACGTCCGCACTGCTTGCGAGCGCCGTCGCCACCGTCTTTGCTTCACTCGCTCATGCTGCCCCGCTGAGCAAGGCCGAGGCCGATGCGGCAGCGGCTGCACACAAGGAAAAGTGCTACGGCGTCGCGCTAAAAGGTCAAAACGACTGCGCCGCGGGCCCTGGCACGACCTGCCAAGGCACCTCGACCATGGACTTCCAGGGCAATGCCTGGAAATTCGTCAAGGGCGGCACGTGCACCAGCATCATGACCCCGGCTGGCGGCCACGGCTCGCTCACCCCGATCAAGTCCTGATATCGGTCCTGCAATGCAAACGGGGATGGCCATGGGTGCTCCGATCGAGCTCGAGGCGACACGCACGCCCGGCCATCCCTGGCCGTCGGTCTCCGCAGCGCAACAACTGGCCGGCGTGAGCTTCAAACACGTCCATCTGCACGACATTCTGGCAGATGCGCTGGTAGAGGGTTTCTTTGAGGTCCATGCCGAGAACTATATGGGCATGGGCGGCCCACCGCATCGCATGCTGACGGCCATACGGCAAGACTATCCGCTGTCCCTGCACGGCGTCTGCATGTCGATCGGCGGCCCGGATGAGCTGGACACCGGCCATCTGGCGCACTTTCGGGATCTGGTGCGTCGCTATGAACCCTCGCTCGTGTCGGAGCATCTCGCGTGGTCCTCGCATGGGGGCACGTTTTTTAATGACTTGTTGCCATTGCCCTACAACCAAGACACGTTGGCGCGCGTGTGCTCGCACATCGACCAAGTACAGGATGCCATTGAACGGCCGCTGCTGCTGGAAAATCCGGCGACGTATGTCGCCTTTGCCTCCTCGACAATGAGCGAGATCGACTTCATCAAGATGATGGTGCAACGCACCGGTTGCGGAGTATTGCTCGACATCAATAATGTTTTCGTCTCCGCCGCCAATCACGGGTTCTCCGCGAGCGCCTATCTCGCCGAGTTTCCGCTCGAACAGGTGGGTGAGATACATCTGGCGGGACATAGCGCACAGGTCGATGATGAGGGCGATGCGTTGCTGATAGACGGGCATGATCGAGCCGTGGCCGATGTCGTCTGGGATCTCTATGACAGCGTCATCGCGCGGGGCGGGTCAAAACCTACCCTGATTGAATGGGACAGCGATTTGCCTGACTGGCCGATCCTGCGCGACCAGGCATTCCGGGCCCGCCAGATCATGGCGGCACACCGTGCATCGCAACCGCGAGCCCATCATGTCGCATGAATTCCCGACCTGCCATCCTCCCTACGCCGCCTCATTCGCGATGGGCCTGATGAATCCGGCACACGAGCCCCCAGACGAGGTAATAGCCCGCGCCGGCAAAGGCGTGACGCAGCGATATAACGTATACCGCAACAACGTGACCGTCAGCCTCATCGACGCGCTGGCCGCGATTTATCCCGCCGTGCAACGCATTACAGGGGTTGAGTTCTTTCGTGCGATGGCACGATTCCATGTGAGGGCGACACCTCCCACGTCCGTGTTGCTGTTCGAATACGGCCGGGATTTTCCAGACTTTATCGAATCCTATGAGTATGCGCGAGACATGCCCTGGCTCGCCGACATCGCCCGTATCGAGCGCGCGTGGCTAGATGCCTATCATGCCGCGGACGTTCCAGTGCTCGCCGCTGATGCACTGGCGACGGTCGATCCCTCCCTGCTGGCGACCCTGCATTTCACACCTCACCCCGCTGCTCGGGTGCTGCAGTCCATATATCCGGCAGTAGCCATTTTCACGATGAATAAGGCCGACGGTCCCGTCTCGCCACTGCGCTCCAACGACGCCGAAGACGCGCTCATCACGAGGCCCGACGCCGATGTGATCGTGTCTCGCTTACCCGCCGGTGGCGCAGTTTTTCTGATGTCCTTGCTCCGAGGCGCCACGCTTGCCGAGGCCGCCACCACTGCCTTCGCAGACTCTCCCTCTTTCAATCTCGCCGCTAATCTGGGCGGAATGATAGCGGCGGGCGTGTTCTCGACTATTCACTACGGAGACTGAACGAAATGTCAGCCCTGCAAGCAAATCAGTCCTCAGCCAGCAAAGGCTTTCCAGTGCTTCCTTCCATAACCGGGCAATGGTTGCAAAGGCTTGCCCAGCCCTGGTTCGTACAACTGCTGCTGCGCATCGCGCTGGCCGTTCCGTTCTGGAAATCTGGCATCCTCAAATGGCAGGGCTTCCTGCAGTTGAACGATATCGCCGTCACGCTGTTCACGGACGAGTTCCGATTACATCTGCCGGGCGGCCCCTATGCGTTTCCCGCGCCCACTGTGTTTGCCTTTCTGTCAGGCTGCGGCGAGGTCCTCTTTCCCGTGCTGCTGGTACTGGGGCTGGGAACACGGTTTGCCGCGATGGGCCTATTCCTGATGACATGTGTCATCCAGTTGACCGTGCCCGACGGTTGGCCTATTCACCTCACCTGGGCCGCGATGGCCTGGGCCATTGTGGCATGGGGTCCGGGCAGGATCTCCATCGATTATCTGCTGGGGGACCGATCCCCCAGGCCCGGGCCGTGAGGCTGCCATGGCAATGAGAACACAAGACCTGGTTTCCCGGCTGGCCTGGAACGTGCCGCCAGTCGAACGCGATGCCGTTCAAAAGCGGCTGACTCACGCACTGACAACGGGCCTTGGCGGCAGCGCCGTCCTGCTCGTGGCGTTGTATGGGATCAGCAGCGACATGCCGCAACAGATCCTGACGCCCATGTTCTGGTTCCGGCTGGCGTTCCCATTAGCAAGCGTCGCAGCAGCGCTAAAACTGGCCGAGCGCCTGGCCAGCCCAGGCGTCTCGCTTGGCCTTGCCTGGCTCGCCACCCTCTTGCCCATTGCAGCGATGCTATTGGTTGCCGCTACACTATGGCTCGCAACGCCTCCTCACTACCGACTGCAATGGGATTTTGGCACGACCGGATGGACTGCTTCGGCCGCCGTCGTATTACTGTCGTTGCCGTCGCTAGCCGCCGTCATGCATGCTCTGAAACGCCTCGCGCCTACCCGCCTGACGCTGACGGGCGCCGCGGCGGGCTTGCTGGGCGGTTCGCAAGGATTGCTGGTTTATGCACTGTACTGCTCGGAAACGCCTGTACCCTTCTGGAGTATCTGGCATGTCTCTGCCATTCTCATCACCGCAGGCATTGGCGCAGTCTGCGCGCCGCGTTACCTGCGCTGGTAATATGCCGCGCCACACTCCTCTATCCATGCGGCATAGCCGCATGGCTCTGTTTAGTGGGCTCGCCCTTGACGGTCCTGCCGACCCATGAATCAGGCAACGCCTCCGCAAGCCGCCGAGGTTCGGCTCAGGGCTCTGCTTTTGCAGGGCCTGGACGGTGACGCACCGTCTTATCATGCATTTCTGCAGGCATTGGGCTCGCACCTGCGGGCGTTCTTGCGCAAGCGCTTGCATAACCAGCCGGCCGATGTCGAGGACCTCGTCCAGGAAATACTGATCGCTGTCCACAATGGCCGCCATACTTATCTACCCAGCCAACCGCTGACGGCTTGGGTGCATGCGATTGCGCGGTACAAGATCGCCGACTACCTGCGCAGCCAGTCTCGTCACGAACGGCGCAATGAGCCCCTGGATGAACAACATGAGATCTTTGCCGACTCTGACGAGCAAGCAGCCCAAGCCAAACGCGATGTCGACAAATTACTGGCTCAATTGCCTGATCGGCATAGACTGCCCATCGTGCATGTGAAGCTGCAGGGATTAACAGTGGCGGAGACGGCCCAACTAACCGGCCTATCGGAATCAGCAGTCAAAATAGGAATACACCGCGGGCTGAAAGCCCTGGCCACAATGATACGAGGTGCACTGTGAAAACGAACGACATGATCTCGATGCTGGCCGCTAACGTCGAGCCAATAGACTACGGCGCGCTGGCTCGACGCTATCGCTGGGCGCTGCTGGCGGGCGGACTCGGCTCTGTGCTGTTGCTGCTGGCGACCTTTGGCATGCGGCCTGATATCGACACGATGCTGGTGACTCCCCTGTTCTGGGCGAAAGTCGCGTTTCCTGTCTGTGTGGCAGCGGCAGCATTATTAGGCGCTGCCCGCCTCTCTCGGCCTGGCATGCTGATGGGGCGCACGTGGCTGCTACTGGCCATGCCAATTGCGCTGGTATGGCTGGCCGCGGCATACACCTTGGTCGTTGCACCGTCGCCCGAACGCCTGCCCATGGTTCTTGGCAGCTCGTGGCGTAGCTGCCCGTTCAACATCACCGTGTTGTCGGTGCCCACGTTCATTGGGGTGTTCTGGGCCATGAAAGGCCTGGCCCCTACACACCTGCGAAAGGCCGGAGCCATCGCGGGTCTGCTTGCCAGTTCGGTCGCCTCAATTGCCTATTGTCTGCATTGCCCCGAAATGGAGGTTGCATTCTGGGCGGTGTGGTATCTGATCGGCATGTTGATTCCCGCCGCGTTGGGTGCGTTGCTGGGGCCACGTCTGCTGCGGTGGTAAAGGAAGCTCGGAGCCAACGCGGGACAACGCGATTCCGGCCTACCGCGGGACATGCCCAGCAGATCAAACAGCAGCACGGGAGCTTGCTGCCTCTCGTTGGCGCTTGGCTTCTTCCAGCAAATAAACCTGGTAATCATCCAGATCACCGTCAAAATCCGTCACCCCGCCACGCGATACCATCCAGAATTCGTCGCAAACGGAACGCAGTAACGCGCGATCATGGCTGACCAGCATCACCGAGCCTTCGAACTCGTTCAAGGCGACGCCCAGCGCCTCGCGAGTCGCCAGATCCAGATGGTTGGTCGGCTCGTCGAGCAGCAACAGATTGGGTCGCTGCCAGACGATCATGCATAAGACCAGGCGGGCTTTTTCGCCTCCGCTCATGCTGCCGACAGGCTGCTTGACCATATCGCCGCTGAAATTGAAGGTCCCCAGGAAATTACGCAGGCCTTGTTCGCGACAATCCATGGCGCTGGGGCGGACGCTGGCGGGTGTGTCGCGCACCAGGCGGATCATGTGTTCCAGCGGGTTATCGGCGGGTCGCAAGACATCCAACTCTTGTTGTGAGAAATAACCGATATTCAAGCCCTTTCCGGTAATGATCTCGCCCGCGATCGGCTGCAATGCGCCGGCGATGGTTTTCACCAGTGTGGATTTGCCCTGTCCGTTGGCACCCAGAATACCGATGCGCTGTCCCGCCAACACAGAACGATTGATGTTCTGCACGATGACGATGGGCTTTGCGTCGGCCGACGCCTCTGCGGGCGGCGGGTAACCACAGCTCGTCGCGGACATGGCCAGCATAGGGTTGGGCCGGCTAAAGGGCTCTTTGAATTCGAACTGGAATTCGGCATCCGCCAGGACAGGTGCGATCTTTTCCATGCGCTCGAGCGCCTTGACACGGCTCTGTGCCTGCTTGGCCTTGCTGGCTTTTGCTTTGAAACGATCGATGAATTTTTGCAGATGTGCGGCTTTTTCCAGCTGCTTGGCATGCGCGGCCTGTTGCAGCAGCATTTGCTCTGCCCGCATGTCCTCGAATTTGCTGTAATTACCACCGTAGCGCACCAGTTTTCCGTGGTCGATATGCAGCGTGACGCCGGTGACGGCATCGAGGAACTCACGATCATGGCTGATCACCACCATCGTACCCGCGTAGTTTTTGAGCCAGGCTTCCAGCCACACCAAGGCATCCAAGTCCAAGTGGTTGGTGGGCTCGTCAAGCAGCAGCAAATCCGACGGGCACATCAGCGCGCGCGCCAGCTGCAGGCGCATACGCCATCCGCCCGAAAAGCTGTTTACGGGCCGATCGAGCTCGGCCACGCTGAAACCCAGCCCCAAAATGAGCGCCTGCGCGCGAGCCGGCGCATCGTGCGCCCCGGCGTCGTGCAACGCCGTGTAGGCATATGCCATGCGCATGCCGTCCTCGCTGGCCTCGGAGGCGGCGACTTCGGCTTGCGCCGCCATCAGAAGGGTGTCGCCCTCCACGACGAAGTCCGTCGCACTCTGTTCGGTTTCCGGCATGTCTTGCGCGACCTGCGACATGCGCCATTGCGTGGGAATGGAAAACTCGCCGCTATCCTCATGCAAAGTGCCGTTGAGTACTGCAAATAACGAGGATTTTCCTGCACCGTTACGGCCAACCAGGCCCACTTTTTCCCCGGGATTGAGCGTAACGGAGGTTTTGTCGAGCAATACTTTGCTACCGCGACGCAAGGTCACGTTCTTGAGGATGATCATTGGGGATAAGTCTTCTCTTATACGCGTGGCACGCGAATCTTTCTTGATTTTACATGGGGTGTGCTCGCTGATACCGTAGAAATAGCCGGCGCACGAGCCGATTTTCCCCAGGCTAAGGCTATTTACGTTTTCGTGGCGGCTTGCCTGCGCCGAGGACCTCGCGCGCCACGTCCAGCCACGCGCGCGCGGCATACGACAGATATCGTTGCTGTACCCAGACATGCCCGATTTCCCATTGCACGCCTGACCGCGCCAGGCGCGCAGTACTCACGCCTCTGACGTTCAATTTCCGCATCAATGGCTCGGGCAGCAGGGCCACCCCCAGATCGGCCGAGGCCATGGACGCCAGAAAATCCCAATGCGCACTCTGCGCGGCAATCGTCGGCGTGAATCCATGCTGCAGACAGGCAGCACGCAGCCGCCTCGTCAATGCAAAATCATCGGTCGGAATCAGCAAAGGAACATCCCGCAAGGCAGCCAGAGGGACGGCCGTCTTGCCGTGCCAGCTGGCCTTGGGCGGACCTACTGCCCACAGCGCATAACTGCCAAAGCGCTCGCTCTGCAATGGTCCTTGGTCAGACACAGGCAACACCGTTGCGCCCACCTCCAGTTCACCGGCAACGACCAGCCGCTCTACGCCCTGCCCGGTGTCTTCGCGCAGAGTGAGACGGATCTCGGGGTACTGCTCGCGAAAGCGCTTGACCACCGGTGTAAACAACATATTGATCATGGGTGGAATACCCACGACCAACTCGCCTCGACGCAACTCCACGGCCTCGCGGACCTCGGCGTTCAGCTGCTGCATCGCACCGAGGATGTGCAGCCCCCGCTCATAGACGATACGGCCGGTATCCGTGGGACGCGCCGTGTGGCCTTCGCGTATCAACAGCGGCGTGCCGACCTCGTCTTCCAGTTGGCGGATCATCTTGCTGACGGTGGATTGCGTCACGAACAAGGCTTGCGCTGCCCGCGTAAAGCTGGCTGTACGCACCGTCTCCACGAAATAGCGCAGGGCGCGAACGTCCATGGCAAAGTTTCCTTAAGCCCAAATCATGAAAAAAACGACTTATTTCTATGATTTTAAGTCGTTATTCATTTTTTGTGATGCTTTCTATACTGCGGAAAACTTCGTGCCCCCGACACAACTGGGAGCACAGCTCAACTCAAAACGCCGCGATAGACGGTGTCCTGGATCTGAGGCTACGAGCCCATCCCGACACCCCCGGCCGCACCCTGTGCCTGGAGACAAGCATGCATTCCGATCGAATCCGCCACCCTGCCCTGCAACAACGCATCGTCAGCGCCAATGAGGCCGCGCGACTCGTACAAGACGGTATGACGGTAGGCATGAGCGGATTTACGCGCGCCGGAGACTGCAAATCCGTGCCGGCCGCGATCGCCGAACGCGCCTCCCGCGAATCGCTGCAAATTACCCTGATCACCGGTGCATCGCTCGGCCACGATACCGACAAGCAATTGGCGCAGGCTGGCGCGCTAGCGCGTCGCATGCCCTTTCAGGTGGATACCACCCTGCGCCGGAAGATCAATAACGGTGAAATCGCGTTCATCGACCAGCACCTTTCTGAGACAGCGGAACAATTGCGCGCCGGACACCTGGCGCCTGTAGATGTCGCCATCATCGAAGCCGCGGCGATTACCGAAGATGGCGGTATCGTACCCACGATGTCAGTCGGCAACTCTGCATCGTTCGTGCAGCAGGCCAAGCGCATCATCGTCGAACTGAACGTCGCTGTGCCTGCAGCCATTGAGGGGCTGCACGACATCTACGTACCCGGTCCGCGCCCCGGCCGCGCGCCTTTGTCGTTGACCCAAGTTCAAGATCGTATGGGTCAGACGTATATCCAGGTCGATCCAGAGCGCATTTCCGCCATCGTCATTACCCATGAGCCGGACAGCCCGTCCAATGCATTACCTCCCGATGAGGAAACTGATGCGATCTCGGCACATATCGTGAATTTCCTGCGCCACGAAGTCGAACTGGGCCGTTTGAGCAAATCGTTGCTGCCTTTGCAGGCTGGCATAGGCACTATTGCCAACGCTGTGCTGCATGGCTTTGGCGAGTCCGATTTCGAGCAGTTGACCATGTATTCCGAGGTCCTGCAAGACAGCGCCATAGAGCTGCTCGACTCCGGAAAACTGGCTTTCGCATCAGCGTCGTCGATTACCGTGTCGACTCCGGTATACCACCGTATTCTGAATAATCTGGAACACTATCGCGAGCGCCTGGTACTGCGTCCGCAGGAAATCAGCAACGCACCTGAATTGGTGCGGCGCCTGGGGGTCATCGCCATCAATACCGCGCTGGAATGCGATATCTATGGCAACGTGAACTCCACGCATGTGGGGGGCACCCACATGATGAATGGCGTGGGCGGGTCGGGCGACTTTGCCCGCAATGCCAGTCTGGCCATTTTTGTGACGAAATCCACGGCCAAGCAAGGCGATATTTCCAGCATCGTGCCCATGGTGGCCCACGTAGACCACAACGAGCATGATGTGGACATCATCGTGACCGAGTGCGGCCTGGCCGATTTGCGCGGTCTCTCCCCGCGCGAACGCGCCCGATCCGTCATCGCCAACTGCGTGCATCCGTCGTATCGCGACGAGCTCCAGCGCTATTTCGACAGCGCCTGCGCGCGAGGCGGTCAGACACCGCATCTGTTATCGGAGGCCTTTGCCTGGCATACCCGTTTCGAGCGCACGGGATCCATGCACCCTGCGCCGACATACGTACCGGTCGCCATGGCCGAAACAGCCTGAGCAAGCCCGCCCCGCGAGAACCTACTCTGTCTGAAGGCGCGCATCCGCCCGGCTGCGCGCCAGATGCGCAGCAACGTCCTCCGTGGACGGCAATCTCGCTAGCACCTGCCCCAGTCGCTTGGCCAACGCCTCACTGACTGGCGTCATCGGCAAGCGCACCTCGTTCGTGCTGACGCCTAAAGAAGCCAATACCTGTTTGATAGGACTTGGGTTCGGCTCTTGGAACAGCAATCTGATCATCGGCTTTAACGATGCAAACAGCATCGCAGCGTCGTCATGATGACCTAATTTTGTGAGAGTCATCACCGCCACAAATATGTCCGGCCGTATATGAGCAGATGCAGAAATGGCACCACTTCCGCCCTGCAGACAGTGATCGAAAAAGGCCATGTCTTCCCCACAGAGCGCATTGATTTTTCTACGGGCGTTCATGGCGGAAAGCACAATAGGGTCGCATTCCTTGACAGCGACACAGCTGGTGTATTGACAAAGATGCTCCATCAATTCGACCGACAGCACCGTGCCCGTTCGCTTGGGGATGTTGTAGATAATG
Organism: Bordetella tumbae; assembly: GCF_054780995.1. Classification (NCBI taxonomy): domain Bacteria; kingdom Pseudomonadati; phylum Pseudomonadota; class Betaproteobacteria; order Burkholderiales; family Alcaligenaceae; genus Bordetella; species Bordetella tumbae. The sequence continues at coordinate 608,952 of NZ_BAAGVG010000018.1, read as the reverse complement.
ATTGGCCGTTTTGTCGCCCAGGCCACTTCTTTGTAGTGCCATACGATACCGTCGGCGGCGGGACAGAGATAATAAGGCGGAGGAACGAGCCATCCATCCGGCTTTAATCTATCCAGCTTCCGAATACCTAGACACATCGTTCGCGTATCGACGGCACCCGCGCCTAGAACGATAGGCATCTGCGGCGCCGCCTCTCGTACCGCACTCACAATACGGGACTTTTCGTCCAGCGTAATCAGATTACCCTCGCCTGTGGAACCAAACAGGACAAGACCAGAGATTCCGGACGCCGAGCAATAGCAGGCCAGCGACTGCACAGCGGGAATATCTAGTTGGCCGTCGCGGAAAGGGGTGATCAGTGGTAACCACAGCCCATCGAAATTGACGCTCGTATCAGTCAGCGCCGCCTCCTTATTCGCAGTCAACATTCCGGCAGCTCCGAAGGGTCGATGATTATCCTGCCGAACTGCGCTGCAGGAATATGTTCCATTACCCCGCACATGAGCTCGTCGATAAATTGGCCATGCAGGCCAACTCGATAGGTGATGCTTTGAGAATGACAAACGGTGTCGGCGGAATCTATGTCGATCGATGACACGTGACATCGGCTCAACTCATGATGCGCCAGTAGCGCATATCTCGAATCCACGCGAATGAAAATAAACACTTTGCCGGCACTCGGGCTGCCCTGCGGGGGACGCGGGCGTGGCCGGGACTCTGACATTACGTTTCGGGGCAGCATTTTTCTCAGGGCAACCATATCTTGTCAGCGAAATGGATCTATCGATTAACTGCATCGATCACTTTCAGTGTAAGAACTTGGTTGTAAAGACGCCGTTAAGACGCCTTGGCTTTCCCTAAAATTTCCGTAAATTTTGAAATTCCTGAGAAAAGTACGACAGAAGCCGGGATGTGACTGACTCGGTCAAGGTGCAGCCAATGCCCTCTGCAATACGCATGCTACATGCTCAGCCCGCAGGCCGCCTTCCTTTTGAGTGCCATCGGCAATCTGATGACGACAACTGGTGCCATCCGCAACCAGCAACGTGTCAGCGCCCGCCTTACGCACAGCAGGCAACAACGACAGCTCGGCCATTTTCATGGAAGTCTCGTAGTGCGACGCCTCGTAGCCAAAGCTGCCCGCCATACCGCAACAACTCGACTCGATCAATTCCACCTTTAACCCTGGTATCAGCGCCAGTATCTGCTGGACAGGTTTGACGGCGTCGAAGGCCTTTTGGTGACAATGGCCGTGCAGCAATGCACGTTTTTCCGGCAAGGGATTCAGTTTCAGGTCGAGGCGGCCAGCCTTCAGTTCGTTGGCCAGGAATTCTTCGAACAGATAGGCTTGCCGAGACAGTGCCTGGGCATCAGCACCCAAGCCCATCACCAAAAATTCATCGCGCAGCGACAGCAGACAGGAGGGTTCCAGGCCAACGATGGGTACGCCCCGTGCGACGAACGGCTGCAGGGCATTCACCACACGACGTGCTTCGGCTTTCGCTTGATCGACCATGCCTGCCGACAGATAGGTCCGGCCGCAACATAATGGACGATCGGGTTCGGCGTCGTTCGCCGCAGGACTTGCGACGTAGACCCGACAGCCAGCGGCTTGCAGGACGGCGAGCGCCGCATGGGCGTTCTCGGATTCAAAGTAGTTGTTAAACGTATCGGCAAACAGCACGACGTCGGCCGTGTCTGCATCGACCGACGTAGACCGATCGGTGAAAACGTCATTGCGCCAGGTCGGCAGCGTCCGCTTTGATGAAAATCCCAACAGGCGCTCGGATAGCCAGGCCGCCCCCGGCAAGGTGTTGCGCAGATTAAACAAGAACGAAAAACGGGCGGCCCAAGGCGCCCAGCGCGGCAGCGTGGCAATGAGTTTGTCTTTCAGCGCCAGCCCTCGTTTTTGACGCCATTGGCTCATGAATTCGATTTTCATGCGCGCCATGTCGATGCCGGTGGGACAGTCGCGCTTGCAGCCTTTGCAACTGACGCACAGATCCATGGTGGCGCGCATCTCATCAGAGGTCAATGCATCCTCTCCGAGTTGGCCTGACAGCGCCAGTCGCAACGTGTTGGCGCGGCCGCGGGTCAGGTGCTGTTCGTCGCGTGTGACGCGATAGCTGGGGCACATGGTGCCCGCGTCGAACTTGCGGCAATGCCCGTTGTTGTTGCACATCTCCACTGCCTTGGCCAAGCCCTGAGCGGGATCACCGCCCGTGCCGGGATCGCCGACAGTTTCCGAGGCAGGATCGTTGCTCACGTTCCAGGCGGACCAATCCAGTACGGGCGTGAGCGGAATGATCCGATAGTCGGGCTTGAAACGAAACAAGGCTCGATCGTCCATCTTTGTACTGCGCACGATCTTGCCCGGATTCATCAACCTGTCTGGATCAAAAGCATCCTTGATGGCTTCGAACGCACGCGTGAGCTGAGGTCCGAACTGCCATGCTACCCATTCGCTGCGCACCAGGCCATCGCCATGCTCGCCGGAAAAGGCACCCTTGTATCGTCGCACCAGCTCTCCGGCCTCTTCGGCGATCGCGCGCATCTTTGCCGCGCCGTCCCGGCGCATATCCAGAATGGGCCTGACGTGCAGCGTGCCGACAGAGGCGTGCGCATACCATGTCCCTTTCGTACCGTGCTTGGAAAACACATCGGTCAACTGACTGGTGTATTCGGCCAGATGCTCCAGCGGCACCGCACAGTCTTCGATGAAAGAAACCGGCTTGCCGTCTCCGCGCATGCTCATCATGATGTTGAGCCCTGCCTTGCGGACGTCCCATAGTGCCTTCTGGGCTGCTGCCTCCGGCATTTCCACCACCGAGCCAGGCAATCCCAGGTCGCCCATCAACTCGACCAGCTTTGCCAGGCTGGCCAATTGCTCATCCTGCGATTCGCCTGCGAATTCGACCAGCAGAATGGCTTCGGGCTCACCGATCAGCGCTTTCTCGATGACAGGGCGAAACGCGGGGTTGCTGCGGGCCAGGTCGATCATGGTTTTGTCGACCAACTCCACCGCGCACGGACCTAGCCCCACGATGTGACGGGCCGAATCCATGGCCTGATAAAAGGTGGGGAAATTGACCACGCCCAGCGCTTTGGCGGCGGGCAAAGGCGACAACTTGAGCGTGATGCTTCGGGTATAGGCCAGCGTACCTTCACTGCCCACCAGCATATGGGCGAGATTGACCTGGCCATCGGCCGTATAGGGGCGCGAACTCTGCGGATGAAAAATATCCAGGTTATAGCCGCCCACGCGGCGCAACACGTCGGGCACCATGCGCTCGATCTCGTCGCGCTCGCGGGCAGCGATATCCTGCAGCGTTTCCATGAGGGCCTGTATGCGAGGCGGCGCATTGCCCATGCGGCTGGCGTCAGTAAAAGTCGCCGCCGTGCCGTCCAACAACAATGCATCGATGCTCAGCACGTTATGCACCATGTTGCCGTAGGCGATCGATCTCGAACCACAGGAATTGTTGCCTGCCATGCCACCCAGTGTGCACTGGGCCGACGTGCTGACATCCACCGGAAACCACACACCATGCGGCTTCAGCCATGCATTGAGATGATCCAGCACGATACCCGGCTCTACCGTGACAGTCATGGCAGCCAGATTGAAATCGAGGACGCGATTGAGATATTTACTGTTGTCAATGACCAGTGCCGCCCCGACAGTCTGGCCACATTGCGAGGTACCAGCACCGCGCGCCAGCACCGGTACAGACAGCTCACGGCACACGTTCAGCGCTGTTGCGGCGTCTGCGCTTGTCCTGGGAATCAACACGCCAACGGGTTCGATCTGATAGATGGACGCATCGGTGGAATAGCGTCCACGTGGGCCACGCTCGAACAACACCTCACCTTGTGTTTCACGACGCAGGCGAGCGGCCAGCTCTAGATGCAATGGATTCAATTCGGCTTGTGCTTGTGAGGATAACGGCGCGTTCATGGTTGTCCTGCATCAGATCGATTGAGGGATATCAGGATTCGCCTGGGTCGTCAGGGATATCCGCGTTATGGGTAGTGCTCAAGGTATCGGCGTGCAGCCTCAGACTCTCGAGGACGGCCTCGCCTTTGCGTCGTAAATGGTCGCGCATGATCTGCGCGAGTCGGGGACCATCGCGTGACGCCAGCGCATCGACCATTTCCAGGTGCTCGCGCATGGCCCTGTCCCATTTTTCATGGTTCAGATTGGAGCGAAAGCGCAGGTTCTGCAGGCGCAGGTTGATGTTCTGATAGACCTGCGACAGCAGATGATTCTGGCCCGCGGCATTGATGCGGTCGTGAATCGCACGATTGACGTGGTAGTACGACGACAGATTCTGCCTGGCATGACAGGCCTGCATTTCAAAAGTCAGCGCCCGGATCTCTGCGATTTCCTGCTCGGTGATGTGCTGGCAGGCCAATTCGCCGGATAATGCCTCGAGCGCACCCATGACTTCAAAGCTTTCCCGGATGTCCTTCTCGGACAAGGCCACCACATGCGCGCCACGATTAGGCTGAATGCGGACCAGCCCCTCTGCCGAGAGCAAGCGAAATGCTTCGCGTAACGGCGTACGCGACACCTGCAGCCGATCACACAGCTCTCGTTCATTCAGGCGCGCACCTGCGGCCAGTTCACCCTCGATGATCATCTCGCGCAGCCGGTCGGCGATGGTCGCTGGCAGCGTGCGTCGGTCGACGGCCTCTGGCGCCTGTGCAGGCTCGGCCGTCAGCGAGGAGGAATGATGAGGTAGGCTCACGGAGTCGATTTTCATTTGTATACAAATTCAAGAGGCATGCACGTCATCGGCGTTGTCCGTCCGCTGCCATGCCCGGCCGATCGGATGAGTTCCCTATTTTACTGGCCCCTGTGTCTCCCGAAATTGCTGTGGTGCCGCATAAGTTTTGCTTGCGAAATCGCAGTCTTGATGCGTATTCTTCACCAAGATTTGTATTTTGTATACAAATTCATGAGGAGCCCTACACATGCTGCCACTGCATTCCCACCCTTCCGGCCGTCATTTTCTCCAGATCCCGGGCCCGACGAACGTGCCTGATCGTGTGCTGCGCGCTATCGACAACCCCACCATCGACCATCGCGGCCCGGAATTCGGCGAACTGGGCAAAGCCGTGCTGGCAGGCATGAAAAAGGTATTCAAGACCGAATCGGATGTGATCATCTACCCGGCCTCGGGCACCGGCAGTTGGGAAGCCGCGTTGGTCAATACGATGTCGCCCGGCGACAAAGTCTTGATGGCAGAAACCGGCCACTTTGCAACGCTGTGGAAAAAGGTCGCAGAAAGGCTGAAGCTGCGCGTGGAGTTCCAGGAGGGCGATTGGCGGCATGGCGCAGATCCCGAACAGATCGGCAAACGCCTGGCTGCCGATACCGGCCATGAAATCAAAGCGGTATGCGTAGTGCACAACGAGACGGCCACCGGCGTCGTCAGCGATGTCGCGGCAGTGCGCAAAGCTATCGATGATGCCAACCATCCTGCGTTGTTGATGGTGGATACGATCTCTTCCCTGGCATCGATCGACTATCGGCACGACGAATGGGGTGTCGATGTCACAGTCGCGGGCTCGCAAAAAGGGCTGATGTTGCCAGCTGGACTGTCGTTTAACGCGATCAGCGCCAAGGCCTTGAAGGCCTCCGAGACCGCTGCGCTGCTGCGTTCCTACTGGGACTGGAAGGAAATGCTGGCGATCAATCCAAGCGGATACTTTCCCTACACCCCCGCGACCAACTTGCTTTATGGCCTGTACGAAGCATTGCAGATGCTGTTTGCCGAGGGTTTGGAAAATGTGTTTGCGCGGCACAAGCGGCATGGAGAAGCCACCCGCCGTGCCGTGCATGCGTGGGGGCTGGAGATCCTGTGCCGAAAGCCTGAAGAATATAGTCCGGCGTTGACGGCCGTGATGATGCCAGAGGGGCATAGCGCAGATGCGTTCCGCAAGACGGTGCTGACCCACTTCAATATGTCCTTGGGCCAAGGCCTGAGTAAAGTTTCGGACAAGATTTTCCGTATTGGCCATCTGGGCGATTTCAATGATTTGACGCTATGCGGCACGCTGTCCGGCGTGGAAATGGGATTGAGCAAAGCCGGTGTGCCGCATAAGCCCGGCGGTGTACAGGCAGCGCTGGATTATCTGTCGCAAACCTGCAAGGCATACCCATCCTAGACCGCGCCACCGGCACACGAATCAAGTAGGTCAAGCAACACCATCGAATACAAAGTCCGACACAGGGGAACAACAACAGGACTCGCTGTACAGACAGGAAGGCTCACAAACTAAGCGTACCGACACAGGACGCTCCCGTGGTACGACCCGGAGGAGACATCATGAAGCACCTGACTCACAGACCATCAACGCCATATTCCCACGCCGTACCAGCGGCAAATACCGCTCGGCCTCGACTGGCCAAAACATCGCTTTTCATCGCATCGCTGGGCGCGCTGGCCAGCCTCTCTGCGCTACCCGCTCACGCATGGGAACCCACGCGTCCTGTGGAAATCATCGTGCCTGCAGGTGCGGGCGGTGCGTCCGATCAAATGGCGCGCACGATTCAGAGCATCATTCTCAAGCACAAGCTGATGAAGCAGACCACGCTGGTGCTGAACAAAGGCGGTGCCAGCAGAGCCGAAGGCATCATGGATACCAAGGCTTCTCCCAAGAATCCACACAAGCTGATGGTGGCGTTTTCAGCCATCTACACCCTACCTCTCGCGGTGAACCTGCCTTTCAATTGGCGCGACCTGACACCCGTGGCCATGATTGCGCAGGATGAATTTCTGTTGTGGACCAATGCCGAAGCACCCTACAAAACCGCTGCCGATTATCTGAAGGCCGTTAAAGCAGCGCCTCCCGGACAGTTCAAAATGGGAGGCACAGGCGCCAAGCGCGAAGATCAGATCATCACCGTAGCGCTGGAAAAAGCCGCCGGCGTAAAGTTCACCTACGTCCCCTACAAAAGCGGCGGTGAAGCCGCCACGCAGCTCGTGGGCAAGCATACCGAGTCCAACGTAAACAACCCCAGCGAAAACATTGCGCAGTGGCGTGCGGACCAGGTCAATGCCTTGTGCGTGTTCTCTGACAAGCGCATGGTCTACACCGAAAAGGTCACCAAGACCCAATCCTGGGCCGATATCCCGACCTGCAAAGAAGCCGGCTACGACGTGCAATATCAGATGCTGCGCGCGTTCTTCCTGCCGCCGGACAGCACGGCCGAACAGGCCGCGTACTACGCCGACCTCCTCAAGAAAGTCAGCGAGACACCCGAATGGAAGGACTACCTGGCCAAACAGGCGCTCAAGGGTGACTACCGGACCGGCGAAGACTTCGTGAAATTCCTGGAGCAGGACGAGGCCAAGCACAAAGCCTTGATGCAAGAAGCCGGTCTAGCCGCCAAGAAATAAGCCCGAGGAATCAGGATGGATCAACCGCAAACACAGGGGAGCCCGTCGGGAGGCGGGCTGTCGCATAGTGCCGTCGACGCAATCACCGCGGTCGTATTTTTTGCCGTGGGCGTAGTCATGATGGTGGATAACTACCGCATAGGTATCACCTGGGCCGCTGACGGACCTGAGTCTGGGTACTTCCCGTTTCACATCGGGCTCATCATCTGCATTGCCAGTGTTGCGGTGTTCCTGAAGGCAATGTTCGGCAAGCACCGTAATCAGGAAATCTTTGTCAGCTGGGCGCGATTCCGCCTGGTGCTGCTGGTACTGCTGCCAACTGCCTTGTACGTTCTGTTTATTCAAATGGTGGGGATTTATGTGGCGTCGGTGCTGTTCATCGCTGCCTTCATGCGATTGCTCGGCAAGATCAGCTGGCTCAAGACGATACTGGTCAGCGTTGGCGTAAACGCGGTGCTGTTCTGGATGTTCGAAGTTCAGTTCATGGTTCCCCTGCCTAAAGGCCCGCTAGAAGCCTTGTTCGGCTACTGAAACCAGGAACAGGAGACCTCAAGTGGATGAACTGACCGCGTTATTCCATGGCTTTTCTACAGTGCTCAGCTGGTACAACCTGGGCATGATGTTCATCGGCCTGGTGCTAGGCGTCATCATCGGCGTGCTGCCCGGCCTGGGCGGACCGAACGGCGTGGCGATCCTGCTGCCGCTGACCTTTACCATGCCGCCCACCTCAGCCATCATCATGCTGTCGTGTATTTATTGGGGATCGTTATTCGCAGGCGCGATTACGTCGATTCTCTTCAACATCCCAGGGGAAACGTCTTCGGTGGCCACCACCTTCGATGGCTATCCCCTGGCGCAACAGGGCCGTGCCGGCAATGCACTGACCGCGTCGTTCACCGGTTCGTTTGTGGGCGCGCTGTCAGGGGTGCTGTTGATCACCTTTCTGGCGCCCCTAGTGTCCAAATTCGCCTTGCGCTTTGGCCCACCGGAATTCTTTGCGGTATTCCTGCTGACCTTCTGCAGTTTTGTGGGCACGGACAAGAAGACACCATTCAAGACCATCATTTCCATGATGTTGGGTTTTGGTTTGGCAGCAATAGGCATGGACACTGTCAGCGGCGAGTTGCGCATGACGTTCGGCTGGTCGGAATTGCTGCGCGGAGTGGATTTTCTGGTCGTCGTGATCGGACTTTTCGGTATCGGCGAAATTCTGGTCAGCATGGAAGAAGGCCTGAAATTCGAGGGCAAAAGCGGCCGCATCAATCTCAAGGTAGTGCTGCAAACCTGGAAGGAAATGCCCAAATACTGGATGACGCTGATACGCAGCACGCTAGTCGGCTGCTGGATGGGCGTGACGCCGGGCGGTGCCACGGCAGCATCATTCATGGGCTATGGATTAGCTCAGCGGTTTTCGCGCAACGGCCATAAATTCGGCACCGGCGAAATCGAGGGCGTCATTGCGCCCGAGACAGCCGCTCACGCATCGGGTACATCCGCCTTGCTGCCCATGCTGGCATTGGGCATTCCGGGTTCGGCCACGGCGGCAGTGCTATTGGGAGGCTTGATGATCTGGGGCCTGCAGCCCGGCCCGCTGCTCTTTACCGAACAAAAAGATTTCGTCTGGGGCTTGATCGCCAGCATGTATCTCGGCAATTTCGTGGGCCTGATCATCGTGCTGAGCACGGTACCGCTGTTTGCCGCGATACTGCGCATCCCCTTTGCCATCGTCGCTCCCATCATCATCGTCGTATGTGCAATTGGCGCGTATTCGGTCAATAACGCCATGCTCGATGTGTGGTTCATGCTGCTGTTCGGGGTAATAGGCTATGTGCTGAAAAAGCTGTCGTACCCGCTGGCGCCCATGATTCTGGCGCTGGTTCTGGGCGATCGCATGGAGGACGCTTTCCGGCAGTCCATGCTGGGCCCAGGCACCGGCCTGCATGTGTTCTGGTCCAACGGCTTGGTCGGGACGATCACAACGCTGGCGCTGATCATGCTGTTCTGGCCGCTGATATCCCTGCTCTGGCGCCTGGTGCGTAAATCAGGCCGCGACACGGTCTCGCAGCACTGACCCAGCCTCGAGAGTACCGGCGGGTCCCGCCGTGCGGCTCTCCTGACCACTGAGCCAAAGCGGACGCGGCGTGTGCAACACTCGAAAACACGCCGCGGCCACCTGGCCCGGCGATACCAATTGAATGCCGACACTTCCCGGCTCAGGATACACGGCCTCGGTATAGGATCGTGCCCAGAACCACTCGGGGTTGGCTTCGTTGAATACACCGACATAAGGCACGCATACGCCCTGCCCGATGTGCGACGGGCCGCAGTCATTGGCGACGATCAGCCGTGCGTTGAGCATCAGCGCCGCTAATTCCGGCACGGTACAACCGACGACGAGTTGAAAATCCGGCCGATTCAATGCATGAAGAGCAGCCTGCTCGGCAGCCTCGGCAGGGCCCAGAACGAAGCTGAAGCGGGTATCCGCCCCTAACGTAGCCTTGAGCAGGTCAGCCAGCGCGACGAAGTTATCCACGCCCCAACGCTTGAACTCACCATCACCGCCGCCTGGAATCAGCACGATATCCGCTGAAACGCCAGGCTGCGGAGCCGATGCAGCGATGCTCGCAAAACAATCGCGTGCAGTGATTTCAGGCTGCACGGCACGATAAGTACCTAAAAGAGATAAATTAGCCAGGCCGATGTATTCGTTGATGTCTTTACGCCAGCCATGCGTCCAGATGAAATCGAGCAAACGGTTATTCTGGAAGCCCAACCGTACTTTGGGCATGCGCAGCATATTGACGATGGCGTAGCGCTCGCTGGTATGGTGCAGACACACTGTCATGTCCGCCCGCCACGGCATTGCGCGTGCGGCCGCATACAGGCTATCGACCTGCACGAACTCGTCCACCCACGGCAAGGGCAAATAGTAGCCAGACACCGCATGCTGCCCAACCACCCGCAGCGTGGCCTGTGGCCACCATTGCTTTAATTGATAAAGCGCTGGGAACGAGGCGATCTGATCACCGAATTTGTCCCGGCTGCGAATATAAACAGCGATCTCTTTCATGCGTACCGAATAACCCCTGCGGGGAACATCACGCGGCCGATTTTAGCTGTGGGTGGGCTTGAAAGTCTGCTGGTTTATGAATAAATGGTTAGATTTTTTACGGCCTGAGCCAGCTCATGAAATATTAGATTTCATAGGAGAATCAGGTTTCTTCGACCTATCGCATCGCACAAATCATGAACAAACGGTAATGTATTTTTGGCTATTTCTGCGCGCCCAGTGCGAGCGCCTGATCCACGCCCCGCAATAGCGCCACCACGGTGTCCAGATATGGGGACGCAAGGCCCAGTTCTCGTGCGAACTGCTGTGGTTGCCCCAATAGTGCATCCGCCTCGATCCGTCTGCCCAACAGCACGTCTTGCAGCATCGAGGGTCGGCCATTGGATGCCAATTGCGTGCTCACTGCTCCTAGAGCGTGATCATCCGTAATCGGGGATCCAAGCGTACGTGCAATGTTGGCGACCTCTAACGCCAACCCGCGCTGAATGTCAGGCAAGCCTGGAATTTGAGAGCAATGGGCCGATGCGAGCCTCGTCAACGCACAAAACGGACTGCCAACCGCGTTACGCAACAGCTTGCGCCATATCTCGTAGCGGATATCGGCAGTGGTCTCGCCACCCAGTCCAGCGCTGCTGAACAGTTCGGCAAGCCTGCCCGCCCGTCCCGGCAAACTGCCATCCGGCTCGCCGAAAATATAGCGATTCACGCCGCGATGCAACGCCCGCCCGGGCGCCTCGACCTCGTTGGCGGAATAGATCACCGTCCCCAGCGCACGCTCTGGGCCTAGACGATTCCACAGTGCACCATCAGGGTCGAGCAACGGCAGCGCCCCCTCCCCCTTGTTCCAACCATAGTTCCACCACCAAGGAATGCCATTCGATAGAAACGCGACGACACCATCAGGCGCCAATAGCTGGCGCAATGCGTCAGCCTGTGCAGGCACACTCGCGGCCTTTAGCGCGACGAGCACGATATCCTGGGGCGGCAGCGTCGCCGGGTCGTCAGTGGCATGATCAAAATGGGCATGCCATTGCTCTCCATCGATATGGCGCAAGGACAAACCATGCGAACGGATGGCCGCCAAATGCGGGCCCCGCGCCACGATACTTACCTCTCCCACCCCTGCACTAGCGAGTCGCACTGCCACATTGCTGCCGACCGCACCTGCGCCGAATACGCAAATCTTCATGTCGTCCTCAAGCTGAAGCCCGCATGGCGGGGATCGCCTACAGTCGCGGGAAATCGATATCCCATTGTAGATATGCCGTGCGTGCATGACGCTTGCTAAATTGACCATGCGACATCAAGATCGCATCCACGCACCCGTGTCTATCGAGCGCAACTCCAATAAGGACAACCGGCTTGCTGAACCACTGCCGAGGCCATCTCGCCCTGCTCATTCAGGGCGTCGGACTCTGTCCGGTATTGTCCCGATCGGTCAAGCAGGAATCGCGTCGTCAAAGAACGGGCCGTATCTTAACGAATACCGAGAGCTACCGGCCTGATATCCCCTGCTCTCGCAGATAGGTCTCCAAAAACTCCACGCATACCCGCACCTTGGCCGAGGCGTTCAGCCGCGACGGATACACTGCCCAGATATTGGCCTGTTGTCGATACTGCGGCAGCACATGCACCAAACGCCCTTGCTCGATCAGCGGATTCACGTCCCAGGTCGAACGCAGGATAATGCCGCGCCCGTCCACGGCCCAGTTCACCGCCATTTCGCCATTATTGGTCGACAAGGGGCCGTGCACCTTTACTGTGTGTTCGCGACGTCCCCGCTGTAGCCGCCACACCCCAAAGGGATGATCGCGCTCTTTGATCACGAGACAATCGTGTGCGGCCAGGTCATCCAGATTTTTGGGCGTACCATGGGTTTGCAGGTACGCAGGCGAGGCGCACAGCACGCGATGATTGTCAGCCAAAGGCCGCGCAATCAGATGTGGAGCGATCTCGTCGCCCACACGGACGTCCAGGTCGTAGCCCTCTGCCGCGACATCGATCAATCGGTCAAACGCCTCCAGGTGCACTTGGACCGAGGGATGCTGTGCCGAGAATGCGGATAACGCAGGCGCGACCACGCGCCGCCCGAACCCGAAACTGCTGCACACTCGCAACGAACCCTGGGGCTCGCCGCGGGTCACGCCTACCTCTTCGATCAAATGGTCGACGTCATCCAGAATGCGCTGCGCCCAGTGGTAGATGCGCTCGCCCGCTTCGCTAGTCACCACGCGGCGGGTGGTGCGATGAAACAGCGACGTTGCCAGCGCCTCCTCCAGCACCCGGATCCGCTTGGTGACATAGGCCGGTGACATACCCAGGCCTGCGGCGGCGGCAGAGAAACTGGACGAACGCACGACAGCACAGAAGACGCGCAGATCAGCGGGCAGAACATCATTATTCATGATTCGTGCATATTAATTTCACAATATGGCCCATTGTAGATACTTCGTGCACCTTCTACCATGGGGCCTGCTTCCCTACCTTTATCGAGCCCGCCCTCATGACCCAATCATTCAAAATCGCCGCCATTGCCGGTGACGGCATCGGCAACGAAGTCCTGCCCGAAGGCCTGCGCGTCGTCGACGCCGCCGCCAAACGTTTCGGCCTGCCGCTAGAGATCGTCCATTTCGACTGGGCCAACTGCGACTACTACGAAAAGCATGGCGAAATGATGCCGGCAGACTGGAAAGCACAGTTGCAGGAATTCGACGCGATTTTCTTTGGCGCGGTGGGCTGGCCCGCAACGGTGCCCGATCATGTCTCGTTGTGGGGATCGCTGCTGAAATTCCGGCGCGAGTTCGATCAGTACATCAATCTGCGCCATGTACGCTTGTTTGATGGCGTACCTTGCCCCTTGGCCGGCCGCAAGGCAGGCGACATCGATTTCTATATCGTGCGCGAAAACACCGAGGGTGAATACACCAATCTGGGCGGCTGCCTGTTCCCCGACACCGATCGCGAGATTGTGATCCAGGAATCGGTATTCACGCGCCACGGTACGGATCGCGTGCTGCGCTATGCATTCGATCTGGCCCAAAGCCGCGAGCGCAAACACCTGACGGTCGCCACGAAGAGTAACGGCATTGCCGTCAGCATGCCCTGGTGGGATGGCCGCGCCAATGCGATGTCGGCGAACTATCCGGATGTCACGGTAGACAAGCAGCACATCGATATCCTGGCAGCACGCTTTGTGCTGCAGCCACAGCGCTTTGACGTGGTGGTGGCATCGAATCTGTTTGGCGACATCCTGTCGGACTTGGGCCCTGCCTGCGCAGGCACGATCGGCATCGCACCGTCGGCGAACCTGAACCCGGAACGCAAGTTCCCTTCACTGTTCGAACCCGTGCATGGATCCGCGCCAGACATCTATGGCAAAGGCATCGCCAACCCCATCGCCATGATCTGGTCAGGTGCGTTGATGCTGCAATTCCTGGGCAGTGACGACGCCCACGATGCCATCTTGCGTGCGATTGAAGACTGCTTGAAATCAGGGCCGCGTACGCCGGACCTGGGCGGCGACGCGCGGACCGAAGACATCGGCCGCGCGATTGCGGAGCATGTTGCTGGGTGTGATTTAGCTGGCTGACGGTAGTGGCCGTGCAATCCACTACGCCTCAAGCCGACGCTATTGCATGTCTAAGATGCAGAATTACGCATCAAACTATGTTTTTGATGTGCAATTCTGCATCTGACTGAAGAAACGCCACTGGTAAATATCGATATTGTCGATATTTTTAAATTATCGCCAATACCGATAATTGCCAAATATCGAGATTACCGATACAGTAGAAATATCGGCAACCTCGATATTTGTTCTCATGCACAAGCTTTCCACCAGTGAGCAGATCGGTATGATACTCATCGCCCGTCGCAAGGCGCTGGGACTGACGCAAGCCGACGTTGCGGCGAGATTGAACATTAGCCAAAACAGGCTTTCCGAACTCGAGAGTCAACCCGGCCAATTAACTGTTGATCGCTTGCTGGCCATAACGGGCGTGTTGGGAATCGAGCTGACGCTACAAGAACGTACGCAGACCGCGCCCAGTTCGAGTGAGTGGTAGTCATGGCACGCCAATCTAGTACCCGCCGTCTGAACATCTGGGCGAATGGACTGCGGGTGGGGCAATGGCAATTGCCCACGAACGGCAATGACACGCTGACCTACGATCCACACTGGATCGCTTCCCCACAGGGGCGGCCTTTGTCGCTATCCATGCCGTTCACACTCGATAACGCACCGCTACGTGGTGCGATGGTGCGCAACTACTTTGACAATTTGCTGCCCGACAGCGACGCCATTCGACGCCGGATACAGAAGCGGTTTCACACCCTGAGCACAACAGCTTTTGACCTACTGGCAGAAATAGGACGTGATTGCGTAGGCGCCGTTCAGCTATTGCCCGAAGGTCAAACACCCGAAAACGTCCAGACGATCGAAGCAGAAATATTGGACGATGCGCAAATCGCCAACTTATTGCGATTGACAGCGGCTATGCCCACTGCGATAGGACAACACGACGACTCAGACGAAGATTTTCGGATTTCTATTGCGGGGGCTCAGGAAAAGACCGCATTACTCCGGCATCAGGGACAATGGTGCCGGCCATTGGGCGCCACACCAACGACGCATATATTCAAACTGCCCTTGGGCTTGGTGGGGAATCGCCAGGCGGACATGCGGACATCGGTGGAAAATGAATGGTTGTGCGCCAATATCTTGCGACGGTTCGGCTTGCCGGTAGCTGGGTGCGATATCGCTCATTTCGAAGACCAGAAAGTCTTGATCGTCGAGCGCTTTGATCGTCACATGTCTGGGCAAGGCTATTGGTTACGAATGCCACAAGAGGATTTTTGCCAGGCAACAGGGACACCAGCCGATGCAAAATATGAGTCTGACGGAGGCCCTGGGATTATTCAAATCGCTCGTCTTCTACAACAGTCGGAAACTAGCAAACACGATCTGCGTGTCCTGTTGACAGCACAATTACTCTTTTGGTTAATGGCGGCGACTGACGGACACGCCAAGAATTTCTCTATCTTCTTGCTTCCTGGCGCTCGGTATCGCTTGACCCCGCTCTATGATGTGCTGTCGGCCTGGCCAGTGACAGGAAAAGGGCCGAACAAACTAGATGCCAACCGTTTACGCCTGGCGATGGCAGTAAAGGGTAAAAACACACATTACCGATTGCGAGACATACAACGAAGGCACTTCAACCACACAGCTGCGCTGTGTGGTTGGGGTCCCAATATGGAAGACGTGATCACAGCAGTGCTGGATCAATTGCCTGGCATTCTTGACACTGCCGCAAACGATCTGCCAGCCGAATTTCCCGAGGACGTATTTACAGCAATACGAGATGGAATGGAGCAGGCGGCGGAACGTTTAGCGAGAATGCCCAGCTGATACCTGCTAGTCGGGCAACACCTTACGCGGGTCTTCTGAGCAATTCCTCATTCACTCCCGCATAGGCTTGATTACGCCAGTCGCCCGCGCGGGGAATCGGCAGGCCGAGATTCTCGCGCAATGTCGAGCCTGCATAGGTCTTACGAAATACATCTCGGCGTTGCAGCTCCGGCACAACATAGCGCACAAAGTCCTCGTAGCTGCCAGGAATGTGAGTCGGGGACACCACGAACCCATCGCATCCCCGCTCGACAAACCATTGCTCCAGCTGATCCGCCACGCTTTTGGCAGTCCCAGCGAAGACGGGAAACTCCTTAATGCGGGCACGATTGGAAAACTCGACGAAATCGCGTACTGACGGATTCTTCTTGCCTGACAGCATCACCACGCGATCGCGAAAGCCCGTCCAGCCGGAAATACTCTGCATCTCCGCATCGGTAAACGGCTCATCATAGTCACGTTTTGAAAAGTCGGTATTTAAAATTTCGCAGAGCAGCGTGAGCGAATCGATCGGCTGCGCGAGAGAATCGATATACGCTTTCTGTTTCTGTGCAATCTCATCGGATTCAGCCACAATCGTGTAAATCGCCGTAGCGACCTTGACATGGTCTGGATTGCGTCCGGCCAATGCGACAGACTGTTTGAATTCCGCATATTGTTTCTTGGCGGCTTCGAGATTGGGATACACCACGAATACCAATTCTCCCCAGCGTGAGGCAAAAGCCTTGCCCCGCCCGCTCTGACCCGCCTGAATCAGTACGGGATGCCCTTGCTCCGATCTCGGTACCGTGAGCGGGCCTCGGGAGCTGAAATACCGCCCTTTGTGATCAAGCCGGCGGACTTTGTCCGGATCGGCAAATTTGCCGCTATGCTTATCAAGCACCAGTGCATCATCATCCCACGAATCCCAATGGCCCATCACAGTTTCGAGAAACTCATCGGCGCGGTCGTATCGCAAATCATGCTGCAGATGACCAGAGGCACCGAAGTTCGCAGCCTCGGAGTCATTCAAAGACGTGACAACATTCCATGCGGCACGGCCATGCGTCATCAAGTCGAGTGTCGAGAACAGGCGCGCGACGTGATAGGGCTCGTAATAGGTCGTGGAATAGGTTGCACCCAAACCCAGGTTCTTGGTAGCCATCGCCATGGCCATCATGATGGCTGTAGGGTCCATCTTGACGGCGCGCACACCATATTCGATCGTCTTGCGATGGTCGTTCCCATAAATATCTGGCATCGCCAGGCGATCATCGAAGAACGCCAGATGAAACTTGCCCTCCTCCAAAGTCCTCGCGATACGTTGGTAATACTCGGGCGTCATGAAATCCTGCATCGCAGCACTATGCCGCCACGACCCAGGATAAGTGGAACAATTCTGGGCCTGCATAAAACCGATCATCGTCATATGACGAGAACTGGTAATGGACATACTTCGTCTCCTTACTGATCGTACTTTTCAATGTTCAGAAATCGGGAATCTCTACGGTCAAAAGGGGCGCATGCTGTTGCGCGCCGAAGGTATCCCTTTCGCCTACCGTGCCTTGCTCCCAGGCTCGCTTCAATGTCAACTTGAAAGCGCGTGCAGGGTCGAAGAACATCAACGTAACAATGTCATCGCTCGTCACGCTGTATAGCCGGCAAATAAGCGCCTCCGTCAAAACACCGCTCGACTTCACCTTTTCATAAACCTCATCACTATCGAAAATTACGTCAAAGGTAATCTCGAACGGGCCCGAGTTCTTGCTGCGAACGACTTTCGCAAGTTGACGCAAGGTCTTCGTACGCACCCCGTTTTTTTCCATGCTCATGGTTCAAATCTCCACGATCTCGAAAGGAAACAAGGTGTCCGTCGAGTCAATTTTCATCAAGTGATATACCGTGTACTTACATACAGGACCGATAGGATTTTCGGGAGGGTTCAGAGGAATTGCGAAATTCCCGGCGGTCGCCAGCTGACCGTCGTAGGCGGTATGCAGCACGTCGATTCGAACGCTGCTGCATATCGTGTTGGCCAACTCTTGCGTGGGAGCCGTCACCTCGCCCAACAATCCGATTTCATGCGGCAGAGCGTCGGCCATGGGTTCGAATTCACCCATCACCCCGTTCATGCCATAGACATGAAAGATGATCTGGGCAGCGCCTGAGCGGATTTCTGGATATGTTTTGCAGGCGTCAGCCTTGATACGACTGAGATAATCGTCGATTTGACCGATCAGTATGGGATCCCGTATTCCGCCGATAAAAATCGTGCGCATACCGACAATGCCCGCCCCTTCCAACTTCACCGTATAGTCTGCCGACTCGATGAAGCGGCTCCCTCGCACCCGCACCGCTCTATCATTGATCTGCTCGTAGCTTGCCTCGCGCAAATCTATAGTGCCGCCCGGTCCAACCAGGAGGTCCGGGCGCGCTTTTTCATAAAGTGTATGAGCGGCTACGGAAGCGGGCGTGCAACGCTCCTTCGGACTCATGGGTTCCAGGTCAAAGCTGTCGCGTCGTACTGTAGCCAGAATCACCTTTCCTTTTGGTTCTGCACAGTTGGCCCCACATTCGACGATTTTCCCCATATGCCAATAAATGCCAGGCTCGATGCCGTGCATCATGCAAAGCGCGGCAAAGGGTGCTGGATCATAAGATCGGCCAGCCACAATGACATCTACATCGGGATGTTCGCGCAGCACGTTGACAAACGGCTCGGCTCCCATCTGAGCCACGATGTTCGAAGCCATGTCGATGTCGTCTTCTTGCAGTACAGGTGCAGAGGCGCAGGGCGATATCTTGCCATCTGCCCATGCCTGGCGCACGACGCCCGGGGCTATATCCGAATAGATCTTGGCGATTTTGAAGTGATAGCCTTTGTCAACCGCGATCTCCTGAATGAGGCTGACGAGCAAATCCACCTGCTCACGAATGCCGGCCCCTCCTGCCGAACTGATGTAAACGGGGATTTTTCGATTTGCGCAGGCATCCAGCATCAGGGACAGATCGCGTTTATATGCGTCCCGAGACACGATGGTTTTTGGCAAGCCCAGTAAATATGGCCCGGGGTCCGTCGATCCTCCGTCGACGATCATCGCGTCGGGATTCCTATCGATCCCGCGCCAAAAATCGGCTTCGGGAATGCCATATCCGAGAATGCCATTTGGCGTAAGAATCCTAATCTCGTCTTTCAAATCAAGTCTCCGTTACTCGTCTCGGCAAGTGTTCGCGAGCGATATAGTCGTTGCGTTTCGTTGTGAGAATTATCCGGACACCAGGGATCAAAGACTATTTTCTTTATGAGATAGACTAATAGGCATTCCTAATAAAAGCAGGAGTGGGACCAAGAAAATGGCTGCGCCAGATACTGAGGGAAAGACAGCAACGGCTGCCGCCCCTGCATCCATGACCATGCGATTCGATCTGGTCGAGCTGGAGACCTTTTTGGTCGTCGTCGAGCTCGGCAGCTTTAGCCTGGCCGCGCGCCGTCTGCACATTTCCCAGCCGTCGGTCACCAGCCGTGTGCAGCGACTTGAATCTCTATTAAAAACAAAACTTCTCGTTCGTACTACGCGCCATGTCGAACCGACAAACGAAGGGAAGCGTCTGCAAGAGCGGGCAGAGATCACGTTGCGTGGACTGCGAGACTTGCTTCAGGAGTTCCAGGCTGACGCCCAGGCTGCTCGCCTACGCGTCACCATTGCCTCGACGCCTATGATCTCGGCCATGATGCTGCCCACCCTGATTCATGATTTCGGGGTGCGCTATCCGGATATAGAGATTCACCTGCGAGACCTACAGTACGAAGATGTCATCCAAAAAGTGGAGAGTGCAGATGTGGATTTTGCCGTCGTCGCCTTCGACAACGACTCGAAGAAACTGCATTTCGAACCCTTGTCCGAGGAAGACATCCTCTTGATCGTGCCCCAGGGACACCCGCTGGCTCACGCAGGGAAGGTGTCGCTATCGCAGTTGGCCGAAGTCCCCCTGGTCATGTTGAGTCGCTATTCAATGCTGCGCGATAAGCTGGCCAGCGAACTGCGGCAGCGCAACCTTGCCATGCAGCCGACTCGCGAGGTCATCAATCTCAGTACGCTGCTAGGCCTAGTCGATGCAGGGTTAGGCGCAACCGTCTTGCCACGCTCGATGGCACAGCGCTATGCGATCGATACTCGATGTACGTTAGAAATCGAGGACATCCACCTGACTCGAAGCTTCGGCATTTTGCGCAACCGTAATGT
Organism: Bordetella tumbae; assembly: GCF_054780995.1. Taxonomy (NCBI): domain Bacteria; kingdom Pseudomonadati; phylum Pseudomonadota; class Betaproteobacteria; order Burkholderiales; family Alcaligenaceae; genus Bordetella; species Bordetella tumbae. The sequence goes on along the minus strand of NZ_BAAGVG010000018.1, from coordinate 588,846 downwards.
CGAGCCGACGCCGGCAGTCGATAGTTTTATCAAGTTTCTGCAAGATAACTTCGAATCCATCGTGGTCAATGCGCCATAGCGCCACATGGTGCCATCGCAGGCCATCTATCGGTTTCCTTGATAGATTCATTGCAATATCGAAATTGTTCTCGTATCGACGGATAAATAGACTTAAAGCCTGAACCTGCACGACGGCAGTCGACTATTCGCAACCGAGACGAATCAAGGAATAAACAGCATGGCCCTGCACGATATCAAGACGTTCCGGGATGCGCTCAGCGCATTCCCGAGCGGAGTCACCATTGTGTCGACCACTGACCACGAAGGTCGTCATTGGGGATTCACCGCGAGCTCATTTTCATCCGTATCCATGGATCCGCCGTTAGTCCTCGTCTGCCTCGCCAAGACCGCAGAGTCACACGCCGCGTTTGTACGCGCCAAACGATACGTAATCAATATTCTTTCAGAAGAACAGCAAGAGATCGCACTGCAATTTTCACGAAAAAATGCCGACAAATTCGGACAGCATGCCTTCAGATTCGGCACGAAGAGCAAGCCCCACCCCCCTGTTCTGCCAGGCTCATTGGCGTCGTTGCATTGCGTGGCACAGGATTGCCACGAGGCCGGAGACCATACAGTGCTTATAGGTCGGGTAGACGATATCGAGCGGTGTGACGCGACGCCGCTGCTCTACTTCAATAGAGGCTTTCGGAAAATCGAGAGAGAGGAATTGGCGTTTTCAAGCTAATACCCCTGAATCGCCCGGCTCCTCCTCGCCGGGCGACTGAGTATGCCATGGCAGCAGCACACTGAATCGCCCCCATGGAAACAAGAAAACTCTCAGAACGCTGCCAGATAGATCGCCAAAGCGTCAGCCTGCGTCACGGTACGCGGGTTGTTGACCAGCAAGCGCTGCTGCTGCATTGCCTCCTGAGCCAAAAGCGCAATATCGCCTTCGCGAACCCCAACCTCGCGTAGCGTACGCGGAATCGCGGTTTCTATAACCAGAGCTTGTATCTGATCAATAAAATACTCCGCGGCGCCCGCTTGGTCCGCGGGACAATTTTCTGCGGGCAGCGTCCTGGCAAGTTCCGCGTATAACGGCTGCGCGCACGGAAGATTAAAGCGCAGCACATGAGGTAATACCAGGGCATTGGATAGTCCATGCGGGACATGAAAATGTCCACCCAACGGGTAGGCCAATGCATGAACCGCGGCGACAGGAGCATTGGAGAATGCCTGTCCCGCTAACGTTGCACCAAGCAACATCGCTTCGCGGGCATTTATGTCCGTCCCCTCACGACAGGCCTGCAGAATATTTCTCGACAGTAGCGTCATAGCCTGCTTGGCCAGCATATCGGACAAAGGATTCTTCAGCCGCGCCGAGGTGTACGCCTCGATCGCATGGACCATGGCGTCAATACCCGTCGCTGCAGTGGCTGCTGAAGGCAGGCCCAATGTCAGGTCAGCGTCGAGGATCGCCAGATCGGCCGTCAACAATGGCGACACGACACCGCTCTTGGTGGTTTCGCCGGTAGTCACAATAGAAATCGCCGTCACCTCAGATCCCGTGCCAGCCGTTGTCGGTATCAGGATCAGTGGCAGGCGAGGTCCCGTGACCTTGCCAATGCCATACATTTCGCCTAAAGGTTGCGCCGACCCGCAAAGCACAGCAATAAGCTTGGCGACATCCATGGACGATCCGCCCCCTAACCCCAACACGACCTCCGCCCCGAAATCTCGAGCACGCTCGGCGGCCTTTAATACAACATCATCAGGTGGATCTGCCACCACATCGTCAATGACCGTGACATTCCATCCATGAGCATGCAAATCCGCCAAGGCAGAATCAAGCAGACCGCTAGCATGCAGAAACTGATCGGTGATCAGGCACAAACGACTCGCTGCATACCGGCCGCGCAGCCGCTCGCCCAAATGGCGAGCAGCCCCCCGTTCAACGATCAAATGAGGGACCGTCGAAAACTCAAAACCATTCATATCTACTCCACTGTGTGCCGCTCATCTCGTACGAGCATCGTACGCTCCCCTATTGCGCGATGTCGTAGATCCAGGGGCGAACCAGTCGGTCTCGCTGCTGAAATGCGGAAATGTCTTCGCTGAGCACCAGGCTTTGATCAATGTCATCCCAGCCGTTCAACAAGGCTTCACGTTGGTGCGCAGGAACAACAAATGGAATCTCGAGATGATTGCCGACGCGTATCGCACTGTCGCCCAAATCGACATGTAAGGTTTGCCCCTGCCTGGCCAGCGGTACTATTTTTTCTATCTGGCTCGCGGATAGCCGAATAGGTAACAGTCCATTTTGCAGACAGTTGTTATAAAAAATATCGCCGTAGCTTTGCGCAACGATACAACGAACGCCAAAATCATCCAGCGCCCACACCGCCATCTCTCGCGAGCTTCCGCAGCCGAAATTTTCTCCAGAGACGAGGATTTTTGCCCGTCGAAATGGCTCCTGGTTCAAGACAAAGGCCTCATTCTCCCGACCGTCCGGCTGATAGCGCAACATCTCGAACGCCCATGGCGCAAACTGTCCTCGCTTTAGCGTTGTCATACGCTCGATACGAATGATCATGTCCGTATCAACATTGTCGCGATCAATCACGGCCGCCACACTATCAAACGTCACAAAGCGTCTCATGCTGCGCTCTCCAGCAACGATGATGAACTGGTGATGCAGCCCGCGATGGCGCAAGCTGCGGCCGTTGCCGGACTAGCCAGATGCGTCAGCGCCCCGGGCCCCTGCCGCCCGACAAAATTTCGATTTGATGTCGATACGCAGCGCCGGCCCGCAGACACCATGTCGCCATTTGCTCCTACGCACATCGAGCATCCGGGTTCACGCCACTGGAAACCCGCCTCACGAAAGATCTCGTCCAGGCCCTCTCGCTCGGCCTGGAATTTGACGGGCAGAGAGCCCGGCACCACCCACGCCTCGACACTGGCAGCCACTTTCTTGCCGCGCACGACGTGGGCAGCGGCTCGTAGATCCGAGATACGGCTGTTGGCGCAAGACCCAATAAATACGTGGTCAACGGGCGTACCTGCTAACGATTGGCCCGGGTTCAGACGCATATACTCCAACGCGGAACGCATACCCTGCCGTTTCGCAGCGTCACTTGTATTTTCCGGATCTGGAATCACTCCCGTAATAGCCATCGCGTGCTCTGGACTGGTCCCCCAGGTAATGATGGGCTCGAGACCCTCCACATCGACACTAAGCTCTCGGTCAAATACAGCGTCTAAGTCCGACGGCAAGGTGGTCCAGTACTGCACAGCCTTGTCGAAATTCTGTCCCTGAGGCGCATACGGGCGGCCTGACAGATAGGCGTAAGTCACCTCATCTGGAGCCACCATCCCCACGCGAGCTCCCATTTCAATAGCGAGATTGCACAATGTCATACGCGCCTCCATATCAAAGGCACGTACACATTCACCTGCAAACTCGACTGCGTATCCGGTCGCAACGGAAGTTCCCAGCACACCGATCACGTGCAAAATGACGTCCTTTGCCGTCGTGTCGCTACACGGTTGTCCTGTTATCGAAATCCGCATCGTCTGTGGGCGGCGCTGCCTGATGGTCTGCGTCGCCAACACGTGCACTTGTTCTGACGAACCGATCCCCCAGGCCAGTGCGCCGAATGCGCCGTGAGTGCAGGTATGACTGTCACCACAAACAATAGTCGTACCCGGCAGGCTCAGCCCTTGTTCCGGCCCGACCACATGCACGATACCTTGCCGGCCATCGGTAATGTCCAACATAGGCATGCCCAGCCGAGCCGTTTGCTCACGCAGCCCCTGCATCATATGACGAGCGCTGGGCGGGCCGTTTTCGACACGGCCTGGCTCGGTTCCTATGACATGATCCAACGTGGCAAACGTCAGCCCGGGATTTCTTGGACTCAGGCTACGCCCTTCCAGAACGCGTATGGCTTCCACGGTGGTCAACTCGTGTACCAAATGCCGGTCAATGTGCAGTAACGCGACGTCCTCCGAAATCTGGGTTACCACATGCGCATCCCAGATTTTGTCGAACATAGTTCCTTTGCTCATGCGTCATCCCTTTGGGTATGCAACGCCGCAGTACGAAGCCCGAGGACGACGCCCTGATCAGCGGTCTAACGAATTATTCAAACGTTCCAGCAATTGATCTGCAGAACGCCACAAGTGCTTTTTCATGGCGGCATATGCCGCGTCGGCGTCACCCGCCAAAATTGCGTCGGCGATGACCTCATGCTCGTCGAGTGCCTGATAGATCACTTCCTCTTCACTGATGACCTGCCGCAGTTGGCTGATGAATACGGATTGGTGATGCTTTTCAATCAGATCAGCGAGCAACGGATTGCCGGTAATACGGACAATCTCTCGGTGAAAATCCTGGTTGTCGATGGCGAACTGCTGAAATACTGGCCTTTCTCGATGCTTGCGGCCGCGCGCCACGACATCGATCAAGCGCTGGCGGTTCGCCCCCTCGTCGATTCGTTGCGCCGCCAACTGCGCCGCATAGCCCTCAAGGGCTTCTCTAATCTGATACATGTGCCGTATTTCGTCCGGCGACAAGCGGCGCACGACCGCGCCCCTATTCGGAATCAGATGAACCAGACCATCCGCCTCCAACCGGCGAAACGCCTCGCGCAGCGAGCTGCGGCTGACGCCTAACTGCTCAACAATGTCGCGCGAGATCAAGCGCTGGCCCGGTGCGTAGCGGCCCTCGAGGATGCCCATCTTCAGATCATTTGCCACGCGCTCTACGGTTTCGCCGGAGCGGCCTGTGGACTCGTCCACGGCGGCATTCGCGCGGTTATCTGCCAAGTTCATAAATACGACCAAATTAATCCTATAGATGGCGTAATTCTATTTGACCCGATAAAAATCATACACTAAAGTCACATAAAAGTGTCAGACATTTTTGACGGAAAATAAATAATGCACGTGCTTCAACCGCATCGTGTAACAGACAAAATCACATCCTGTAGAGACAGCCCATGTACAAGATCGCCACACCCTCCCCGTTCCGACGCACCTTGCTGGCAGCTGCCGCATCATTGGCCATGACGCTAGGTAGTTGGAGCACGTCCAACGCGGCAGACAACTATCCCACACAACCCATTCGTCTCATCGTTCCCTTTGTCAGCGGGGGGGTCACCGATGCCGCCGCTCGGATCGTCGCCGAGAGACTGGGTCAACGCTTGGGGAAGACAGTCATTGTAGAAAACCGCCCCGGCGCAGGGGGCAATATCGGCACCGCCGAGGTAGCTCGTGCCACTCCCGACGGCTACACCCTATTGCTGGGATATGACGGGACGTTGGTGATCAATCCCAATGTCTACACCAAGGTCCCGTTCGACACGCTGAAAGACTTCGCTTCCATCGGCAAGATCGGAGACGCTTTACTCGTCGTCCTGGTCAACCCCAAACTGCCGATACACAATTTCAGTGAGTTGATGGCGCAAGCCAAACAAAGCAAAGAAGGGCTGTTCTATGGCACTGCGGGCAATGGCAGCACTCCTCATTTGGCGGGCACCATGTTGAGCCAGCGCACAGGCATTCCGTTGCAAGCGGTTCCGTACAAGGGAGGCAGCGCGGCCGTTGTCGATGTCGCTGGGGGAGTTCTGCCCATGACCATTTCCTCGGTCGCAGGCGCCCTGCCATTCTTGCAAGGCAATCAGGTGCGAGCCATCGCCATGACGTCGCTAGAACGAGCCCCTTCGCTGCCTGACGTACCCACGCTCGACGAACAAGGCGTAAAAGACTACGTTTTCAATTCCTGGGTCGGTTTGATGGCTCCTGCCGGTACGCCTCAAACGATTATCGCGCGTCTAAATACGGAGCTACAGGCCGTTCTCAACGACAGCGATACCAAGGCGCGGCTAATCAATCTCGGAGTGGTCACAACGCCCGGAACTCCCGAAGACTTCTATAAACAGATTGAAAACGATCTGCAGAAAAACAAAAAAATCGCGCAAACTGCCAATTTGAAACTCGATTGAAGCACTGTCTCCCAATTAACTCACCAAAAACCGTTCCTATGGCCAATCCCATTCTGCGTAAGAAACTCGATGCGGGCGAATTCCTGATCGTCCCTGGTGTACAAGACATGATCGCCGCACTCATGACCCGCAAAGTCGGGTTCGATGTCGTCTATGGCTCTGGCTATTGGTTGACCGCATCCTCTCTGGGCTTGCCCGATGCCGGCATCGCCACCTACACCCAAATGGTTGATCGCATGCGTACCGTGACGCAAACCACTAGCTCGGCACTGATCGCCGATGCCGATACCGGTTACGGTGGCTTGCTTAATGTGCATCACACTGTGCGCGGCTACGAAGCCGCGGGGGTGACTGCCATTCAACTCGAAGACCAGGAGTTTCCAAAGAAGTGCGGCCATACCCCCTACAAGCGATGTGTACCCATAGAGGACATGGTCGACAAGATCAAAGTTGCTGTCGAGGCAAGGGAGGACAAAGAGAACTTCCTCGTCATTGCTCGCACAGACGCCCGAGCATCGCTGGGCGTCGACGAAGCGATGCGACGCATGGAGGCATATGCCCGAGCAGGCGCCGACATTCTGTTCTTTGAAGCCCCCCAATCAGAAGATGAAATGCGCCGCGCTTGCGATGCATTTGACGTGCCCATGCTGGCCAATATGGCAGATGGCGGCAAGACCCCTATCCTGCCAGCGAAAACACTCCAGGAAATCGGATATGCGCTAGCCATCTATCCCGCGATGACGAGTCTCGTGGCCGCTGCAGCCATGGAAAAAGCGTTGCGCATACTCAAAAATGACGGACTGAGCCAGACACCCGACATCGACATGTTCGACTTTGGAGAGTTCTGCAAACTGATAGGCTTTGAAGAAGTCTGGGATTTCGAACGGAGCTGGGCACGCGACCAGACCTCTTGAACAACATGCAACCGGTCCGCAGCAACACTATCCAAAGGAACTTTCGTGCCGTACATACTGCGGCAACTGTACTAACTCGTTGATCTCGCTAAATGACGAGATCCGATCGGCGATGGTGTCCGTGCGGCCTTCACGCACGATGACTTCGAAAATCTCTTTGACAGCGTGATGAGCGGCGGTCATCGCCTCGATCGGGTAAAGCACGATGGTGAACCCCAGTTCCTGCAACGCCTTTTCCGACAGAAAGGGACTTTTCCCTGTGCGGGCAGAGTTGAACACTAGAGGTCTGCCGCAGCCTTTTAGCGCCTCGCCAATTTTCTGGATTTGATCGATGGATTCTGGCGCATCGACAAACAATGCGTCTGCCCCTGCATCGGCAAAACGTTTGCATCGCTCGATCGCATCCGACAAGCCTGTGACGGCAATGGCATCGGTACGAGCAATGATGTAGAAATCCGAATTTTCTTTCGCAGCAATGGCGGCCTTGATTTTCTGCGTCATTTCCTCGACGGGAATCACCGTCTTTCCGGCAATGTGGCCGCATTTCTTCGGAAATCCCTGATCTTCTACATGCAAGCCGGCCGCGCCGGCAGCCTCCCAGAGTTCAATCGTGCGTTGCACGCTAAGAATGCCGCCGTATCCGGTATCTGCATCTGCGATAACCGGCAGATCCGTCACCCGGCAGATGCGACGGATATGCTCGGCCATTTCCGTCTGGCTCACCAGCCCCAGATCAGGATACCCCAGTGCCGCTGCCGCCGCCGCATAGCCGCTGATATACATGGCGCGAGCACCTGTCTGTTGCACGAGACGCGACGTCAAGGCGTCATACGCGCCCAAGCAAGCGATGGGCCCTGCCTCCAAGCGTTTACGAAACTCTTTACCTGGATTCATGAACGTAATCCCTTTATCAGGTTCTCAACATATATTCGCGCCATTCACTGTCCATGCGAGGACACAGCATCCTTTCTGCCATCTCCGTCGATCATGCTGAGGTCTGATGAATGGACCCTTCCGCATATCTCTGGCGATCGCGATAGATGTCGAACCTCATACCATGCTCGCTGGCGATACGCTGCTCGAACGCCTGCACTTCCGGCGTAACGTTCACTCCGCGAAATCCTCCCCTCACCGATTTCGGGGCCACGTCCTTGTAGGCCGCACGCAGCCCTTCTGGCAATGGTTGCCCCTCCGGAAGCGCCAGCCAAAGCCGTAAAAGAAACCGCTTGCGCTCGGGCTCCTGTTCATCCTCATACTCAGTGCGAGCGTGCAAGACGATGTGGTTATTAATGAACTGCAGATCGCCAGGCTCAAAGTTCATGCTAAAGCAAAGGTCAGGACGCGCCAGCGTCGCATCGAGCATATCCAGCGCCTCGATCTGCAAGGGTGTGAGTCGCGGAACTTCGGGAAATGATAACTGTGCGGAATTAATGTGATTCCGAATGTGGCGGCAAACAAAGTGTCCGTCTTGCATCCCGAATATTGGCGCCTCGTAGTAAGGAGGCTCCTCTGGCGCATGTTCGCCCTGACGGCTGAAAACAAAGGGTTGGTAGAGCACATGGACCAAATCCGGTCTCATGGCCAGCATTTCATTGTGAGCACGAATCGAGCTCGAAATCATGCTCTCACCTCCTGATTTAGCCACACGCACTACCAGCAATCCGACCATATCGGAACCATCGGCGTGAAAATCCAACCGCGAGCTCGTGTTATAGCCGCGCCCTGTCTTTGCTCTATAGGTTCCCCCCGCATCTCGCACATCAGACATGAATGCACTCGCCTTTCCTTGAGGGCGTGGGACGCCTAATTGCAATCCGAGCCCCCAATAAAATATCCGAAGCTCTTCTTCGGAATAGTCCCCGACAGGAAAGCCACGCATCAGTTTGAATCCATGCTCGGTCTGCGTGCTGGCGATGAGGTCTTTTAATTTCCGCCTCAATGCTTCATTGATGGGAAAATCGTCGCGCGACATTTCCATCTTTGATCGGCCGCTTGCCAGTGCATGACTCAACGCACCGCGCAACTGAGCAATATCATCCGACGTCAGCCGATAGATCCATGAAGAATCCTGCTCCAGATCAGTGCGGTTCCAACCACGGGGTTGAGTAATAGCCTCAATCATGATGCACACTCCTTTCAGATGGGTTTGAGATCGATAGCGTCGGCGAGCGATTTCCAGAATTTGAAGGCGCGCTCATTCGCAGCATTGAATTCATCCACGGTATCTGCGACCGGCTCGGCAGCCTGCTCGGCGAGAACCGAGCGCATGGACGAATCGAATACCACTGCCTTTGTTTCGTGCTGCAGTTTTTCCAGTATCGGTTTGGGCGTTCCTGCAGGAGCAAAAAGACTGTATGACGTATAGACCTCATTGAACTCTGGCATTCCGAGTTCTTTCATCGTCGGTACATCGGGCCACACTGGCGTACGCTTCGATCCGGTAATAGCGAGGGGACGAGCTCGCCCGCCGTCTACGAACGCCTTTGATGTCAGAATGCTGGTTGTGCCTATCGTCGCGATGCCACCCGCGACATCCGTCATCAACGGCGCCCCACCTTTATACGAGACGCTGACTATATTGAGTTTTCCGTAATAGTCGAGCATGTTTCCGACTAGACGCGTCATATTTTCGGAGCTGCCATACGAATATCGTGCGTTCGGTTTGCGTGACGCGTCCATAAACTCGTTCATCGTTTTGAACGGCAACGTCGAACTCACCAGAAAAGCGAGAGGCGAGCGGGCAACCATTGTGACACCGACGAAATCCTTGAACGTGTCGTACGGCATGTCCTTTTGCACTAGAGGATTAATCAGATGGCTGTTGACGACCAAGACCAGGGTGTAGCCATCGGGCTTCGCCGTTGCGACCACACGCGTACCAATGATCCCATTGGCACCGGGACGATTCTCGACAATCACGTTTTGCCCCAGCCGTTGGCTTATTCGTTCCCCCCATTTCCGGGCGACGGTATCTGTCCCGCCACCTGCCGAATAGGGAACAATCAGTCGAATAGGCTGGTTGGGATAATCATATTGCGCGAGGGCGTTACAAGTGCTCAGGGCGAGTGCTGCCCCGCCCGCAACAATACAGGCGACTCGATGCATGGTCATGCTTGTCTCCTCGGGCGCGTTATTTATGAATGTGAGCAGGAGGCGCCCCGACTCCAAAAAGATCAGTCCGTTCTGGGACCCGATGTATTCCTTTCTAACGTCATCTCGTACGAGAAAAGATGGCCAGGATGGACACTGAGCGATAACTCAATCATGCGGTCATGTGCGTCGTAGTATTCGCGGCGCACCCACAGACATGCCGTGCTCGAGTCCACCTGCAGATTGCGTGCAACGTCCTGAGGCAACGTGGCGGACCGTATGGTCTGGCGCACACGCGCGACAGAGACATTGAATTGTTGCTCGACCAAGCGAAATATTGAACGGGTAATGAACCCCTGCACACCTTCGACCGAACGATAATCGGGGTGCACCCATACCTCGTGCCAGGAGATAGGCACCGTCTGATTATGTTCGTAGCGCAGCCCCGTCACGAATAACCATTGTTGGCCTTCGTAGGGCATCAATGCCGGTTCCGCATCGGCATCCACTGTTTCGATCTGGCGAGTCAGGACCTTCATTCGGGTCTGTGCGCCATGCTGCATCAAATCCGAGATCTGACTCACCGCCAGTTGAAACTCCCGTTGCACGACAGTGGCGATAACGACGGTCCCCAAGCGCGGTGTGCGCTTGATCAAACCAGCACGGGTCAATCGATCAAGCGCAATGCGTACTGTATGCCGGCTCGCGCCAAACTGCGTGCACAGATCCAACTCGCGGGGTAACTTGCTACCGACGGGATAAACGCCGTTGCGAATTTCAGCAGCAAGCGTCCGCGTCAGGTTCTGATGACGTGGCGCAGGCAACTCCTGTAACTCCGCAAACGCATCGACGGTGTTCGTCGCATTGCGTGCTGGTTTACCCCTCGCTGGAGACCTGGATGGCTTTGTCCCCTTGTCTATTTTTTCGGTGGCCATGCGTATTTGTCCATTTGTTCGAACATATACTAAATGCCACCAATTGCCCTCGTCAAGCGTTGTTTGCCATTTCTCGACCAGCGTCGTCGCCGAATAATCTGTCGGCACGCCGTCGATCAGCAAAATCGCGCCTTTCGATTACGCTCACGCAGAGGAACATCCAACCGCTCGGTGAGGGCCAGAAGCGAATGAGTTGACCGACCTGCTGAGGACGACGTGTAGCAGCGAAATCGGTCATCGCATCCTCGCTCACCCTACGGCTACCTCTCTAGGCTCTTTTTTATGGCGATATCCCAACCATGCCAACCCAACCAAAATCGCGAGCATGGGCACGAGAGATCCAACGTTCAATATCGTCCACCCCTGCGTGGTGACCAACATTCCCGACGTCAACGAACTCAAGGCCATCACCGCAAATACGCAGAAATTCATCGTGCCTTGCGCTCTGTCTTTTTCTTCGGCAGTGTAGGTTGACAGGGACAAGGTCGTGCTGCCAGTGAACAGGAAATTCCATCCGACGCCAAGCATGAACAGCGATGCCGTGAAATGATGCAGATCCGTGCCCGACAGCGCAACGGCAATACACAACAGATTCAGCAAACCGCCGCAGGCCATCACAGACAGCGCGCCGAATCGTTTGATCAGATATCCCGTGAAAAAGCCGGGCGCAAACATCCCGATGACGTGCCATTCCAGCACGAATGCTGCATCGTCAAACGGCATACCATGATGTTGCATGGCTAATGGGGTCGCCGCCATCAGCAGGTTCATGACGCCATAGCTCAATGCACCCGCCCCGGCTGCAACGAGAAATGCGGGTTGCCGCGCGATCACCGACATAGGGCGCCCGCCGGATACCGACGCGCGTTTGGGCGCCTCGGGAAAATCCATGCAGAACAGCAGCACCATCGCGACCAACGCCACCACCACCAAAGCGAGATACGCCCCCATGAACGGGGTCGCAAGCCAGGCTTTTGAATACGAGGCCAGATTAGGTCCCAAGACGGCCCCCAGCAAACCACCGGCCATCACCATCGACACGGCTTTCTCGCGCGCCTCTGGCGCTGCGAACTCGGCAGATGCGAAACGATATAGCTGCCCATTGGCGGAGTAATAACCCGCGATCATCGTAGCGGTGCACAACAGCCAGAAACTCTGGATATAGGCGGCAAAAGCACACAGCAACGCGGACCCTGCCGCCACAACCAATCCCAACACGAAACTGGTCTTGCGCCCGAAGCGCCGCTGCGTCCACGCCACCGGGCCGGTACAGATCGCACCCCCGACGACGTATCCCATCACGGGTAAGGTCGCCAACCATCCGTAGGGCGCCAAGGAAAATCCCACCAGGCCGTTGATGGCCATGAACGTGACGTTATTGGTCAGGAACAAGCCCTGCAGGATGGATAACAGCCAGAGGTTGCGATTCATGGGTCTGGAGGTAGCGATGCCCAGGAGATGGCCTGGGCATTACACAATATGCATTTTCAATCTATGCATATTACCAGGAGTGATTTTAAAACGCGTCGGCCATTTAAAGAAAAAGGCCGGTCTATCGACCGGCCCGGTCCTCATTTGCCGGATACCACCGATGGCAACCACATCGCGAGCTCGGGAATAGCCAGCAGCAGCGCAATCATCGCCAGCAACATCAGCAGAAAGGGTAGCACTCCCACTACCACGTCCATGAACTTCCCCTCGCCGCGCACACTGTGAACCACGAACAGGTTCATGCCAAAGGGGGGAGTCAATTGGCCCATTTCGCACAACACAATCAACATGACGCCGAACCAGATAGGGTCATAGCCCAGCGCAACCACAATAGGAACGGTCAGCGGCGCAGTCGTCACCAACATCGCCAGGGTATCCATGAAGCAGCCCAGCAAGATATAGAACGCGATGATCGCCAACATCATGCCCAGCGGCGGCAGATCCAGCCCTGTCACCTGATCCACCAGGAGCGTGGTGAGGCCGATAGAGGACAGAACGAAATTCAGAAAGAAGGCAGCCAACGTAATCAAGATGATCATGCCAGTGGTGCGCAATGTGGCCTCAAACGCGCGGCTCAGCATTTCCCAGCTCATGGCGCCTTTGGCCCAGCACAACAATGTCGCGGCGACCACGCCCAGTGCTGCGGATTCACTGGCGGTCGCGACACCGCCGTAGATGACGCCGATCACCAACGCAAAGATCGCAAGCGGCGGCAACAAATGAGGCAATGCGGCAATCCGCTCTGCCCAGCTGATCGATAGCCGTCTGCCGGCCAAGCCGGGACGCCACAGGCATAGGCCGACGATCAGCGCAATGAACAGGATCACCAACACAATACCGGGCAACGTGGCGGCCAGATAGAGTTTCGGTACCGAGACATTAGCGATTAGCGCATACACGATCATATTGATCGATGGCGGTATCAGAATTCCCAACGTCCCACCGGCCGCGATCGACCCGAGAAAAAGCGGCGCGTTGTAGCCCGCCTTGCGCTGCTCCGGCAAGGCTAATGTCGAAATGGTCGCCGCCGTCGCAACACTGGATCCACTGGTCGCTGAAAACAAAGCGGATGCACCAATATTGGCGTTCATCAATCCCCCAGGCAGCCACGAGACCCATTTCGTGACAGCACCATACATCCGTCCGGCGACGCCGGAGCTGACCAAAAGCTCTCCCATCAGTACGTAGAGGGGAATGGCGACCAGTAGAAACTCGGAACTGGTGCCCCACGCCAATTCGCCCATGGCATTGGCGAGCGACAGCGGGGAGTAGGCCTCGGCCAATGTCAGGCCCAGCAACGCGACCGTAGCCGCAGCAGTCACGCTCAGCGCCAGCAGGCCTAACAACATCGAAATCGTCACAGTCAACATGGCAGGTTCTTAGCGTTGGGGTTGTGAGGGAGTAACGTGCAGATCGGATGACTTCATTTCGGCTTCGATTTCCTCGTCCAGCGAATGAATACCAATCAGCCCATTGACGTCTTGCCAACGCCCAGACACGACACGTGCCAACGCGCAAGCGCCCAACACCACTACCGTCAGCGAGAAAAAGGCATAGCCGGCGAACCATAAAGATTGCGGAATCCACTGAGGGATCCGTAATGGCGTATTGGAAACGGAGTGAAAGCTGATCGAATCGGACAGCACCGTCCACGCGTGAAACGTCAACACGCCGACGAACACGCTCAAGCAAGCCAACGCGAAAAAATCGAGCGCCACACGTGCCTTGGATGACAGATGGGTGTAGAGCACGTCGACCCGTATATGAGAGCGCCGCAGCAGCGTAATCGGAAAGGCCCAGGCGCTCGCCACAGCCAGCACATAGCCGGCGATCTCGTCAGCACCGCCCAGCGATACGCCCAATAGTTTGCGCGCAATCAAATCGACGACTATCAACCACGAAACGCCCAACAGACCCAGCCCGCTGATCCAGGCACCGCCGCGGGCGATGCGCTCTAGCAAGCGCACCGAAGCATGAGATGAAGATGACATGGAATTTCCCTGTTTGACGGACATCAAGGCAACGTGACGCCCAAAGCGTGTCCTACTGAGTCGCTCCAAGCCTTTGCACAATCTGGCCCACAGCGTTTACCCCATTGACCCGCCACCTGAGAGGCGACTACGCGCAGTGCCTCACGCTCCGGCCCCACGGGACTGCTCGCCTGCATATCGGCGGGTGAATGTATGCGGCATTCGCCCTGGCCGGTGTTGCACGCCATCGCGTAATCGTTTTCCAGTGCAGTCTGTTCCCACAGCCGATTTTCGAGTATCGAGGCTTGATCCTGTAACAGCTGCCGTACTGCCGGATCCAACTGCTGCCAGCGTTTTTCGCCGATAGCGTAGAAACCGATGGACCAATCGATAGGCAGGTTGTAGAGATACTTGGCAACGTCATACCACTTGGCCGCGTTGCCGGAACCGATGCCCGTGACGGCACAATCCACGACGCCAGTCTGCAGCGCGGGAATCACCTCGGCAAACGCGATCATCACAGGCGCGGCACCCAATGCACTGACAAAGTCGGCCATGTTGCTGCCTCGGGTGCGCACTTTGCGTCCCTTGAGATCTGCGAGGCTCTTCACAGGCTCACGGCAGAAAAACACCTGTGCGGTATAGGGCACCGTCGCTAACAGATGCACGCCATGACGCTCTCGCATACGCTGCTCGAGCACGGGACGATAGGCTTGTACCATCTTGCGCGCCGTGGCGATATCAGGCGCCATGCCCGGCAGGTCGACGCCCTCGAACATGGCATCGTCACCGCTCACAAAGGCGAACACACCCATGCCGATGTCCAACGCGTTCGCACGCATCAGGCGAATGATCTCGGGTCCCTTCAGCCCACTCTCGGAGAGGCCCGCCAGCTCCGCGGTAACTTGCCCCTGCGAAGCCTCGGGCAAGGTCTTTTCCCAGAATGGCTTTTCCACCGCTGAATACGTGTAGTTGTGGCTGCCACCGCCGATGACCCTGAAATGCGTCGCGGGCAGGTCCGCCGAGACAGCAGCAGTCGCCATGGCCGCCATCAGCGCCGCCATGAATATCCGTTTCATGTTTTCCCCTTGTTGGTTGCGTACGCCAAATCAGCGAGCCGTCTCCGGAGGCTGCGGCTCCGCCCTGGCTAAATGCCAATCGGTGTGATGTTGATAAGTCTCGGCCAGGAACAATGCCAATCGGTCGTCACCGCCGGGACACAATATTTGCAAACCTGTGGGCAAGCCGGCCTCGTCACGGCCATTGGGCACGGAGACGCCGCACAGCTGCAGCAAGTTGCCGATGCGGGTGTACTGTACAGGCGCCTGGCCGTGATCCACAGACGTCAGGGCTACGGCAGTGGTCAGCGTGGTGGGCGTGAGTAACCCCGCAATACCATGCAGTCGCCGCAACATGTCGGCCTGGAGCCGATCACGTTCGCGCAATGCCGCCAGATAACGTACGGCAGACACCTCCAGCCCAGCGAGCAGGCGCGGGCGGACCGAACTGTCTACGGGTAAATCGAGGTCCGTGATCTCGCGTTCAAACGAGAAAACACCCTCCGTCATCATGATGTCGCCTGTGACAGCCTTGAATTGATCGAGGCTGGCGGGCGGCGTCACGACGACGATTTTTGCCCCTAATGACTGAAACACGCCTAGCGCGTCTTCGTAGGCCTGGCGGACGCCAGGCTGAACGTCCACCAGAAAAGCGTCGGGCAAGCGACCTAATGTCAAACCCTCCACACCTAACCGTAACGCGGCCAGGGGCTCAACCCATTCCCCAGGCCGTGCCGGAGCCAAACAGTCAAACACAACACGCGCATCGGCTGCGCTATGTGCAAACACACCCACGCTATCCAGGGTATGACTCAAGGTCACGACACCATCGGTCGCAACACGGCCCACGGTGGGTTTGAATCCCGTAATGCCGCAATAGCTGGCCGGCACACGCACTGAGCCGCCAGTATCCGTGCCGATCGCCACAGGTGCCAGACGGCCTGCGACCGCCACGGCCGAGCCACTGCTCGAGCCGCCGGGAATACGATGCACTTCGTCATCCCAAGGATTACGCGGCGTGCCCATGTGCTCGTTGGGCCCCCAAGCGCCCATCGCGAACTGCACCATATGCGTTTTTCCCAACACAATGGCGCCCGCTCGGCGCAATTGCTGGACTAATCGTGCGGATTTTTGCGCGACATTCTGCGCATGAATCGGCGAACCTATCGTCGTCGGGCGACCGGCAATGTCGATGATGTCCTTGAGCGCGATCGGCACACCGTGCAGAGGCCCCAGATAGACGCCCGCGCGCAACTGCAAGTCTGCCGCGCGAGCAGCATCCAGCGCCTCGTCGGCATAGACATCGACATACGCGTGCAGCCAGCCGTCTAATGCATCGATGCGCGACAGATAGGCTTGCACCACGGATTCGACGCTGATCTCGCGACGTTCAATACGCTGCGCCAGTTTGGCTACATTCAAGTCAATACTCATGACTGATCTCGTTAATGTTGTGCGGCGGTGGCTGCGGCAATGGCTTGATCCAGCACGGCGCGCGAGCCCACGACGTCGGGAAATTTCTCGCCACTACGCAGACGAGTCAGAGTGGTCTGCTCCTGCAACTGAAATGCAACGGCGCGCTGGGCGGCAGCGCGCAAGGCATGCGGACGCAGGATCAGGACGCCGTTTTCGTCTGCCAGCACCGCGTCGCCCGGCTGCGTAGTGACACCTCCGCAGCTGATCGTGTCGCAGAATGCGCCCTCTATCCCCAGCACACGGGTCGTCACGGCCGAAGGGCCCTTTGACCACACGGGCACCCCGTGTTGACGCAGCTCTCCCAGATCCGTGACCAATCCGTCGACGATGATCGCCGCCACACCAGCCTGACGTGCCGCGAACGCCATGGCACCTCCGAGTGCCGCCGTCACGGACTCACCGCAACGATCAATCACCAACACATCCCCAGGGCGCACGCACCCCATCGCGTAGTGCAAAATGCCGCCATCAACACCGGGCATACGCACCGTCACGGCCGTCCCTGCTACACGCGTGTCCTGCTGATGCGCGCGGATATCCGCGCGCAAAATACCACTAGCCTGAAAGTGCCCAATCGTGGCCGGCTCGGCCTGCAGCAATAGCGCCAAATCCTCGGGCGCCACCTGCTCGGGCAACGGATTGATCTGATACATCGACTTGTTTCACTACAATGGAAAAGGGCGAAAACCCGATGAATAAAAAGGTAGCACGTGGCTATCAGCACCAAATAATCAAAATTTCGGCCTACTTTGACAACAAATTCTTATCATGCGGATAACCCTTAGTCAGATCGAGGCGTTCTACTGGGCGGCCAAACTCGGGAGCATTCATGCCGCCGCACGGCACCTGCACGTCACTCAGCCGGCCGTCTCCGCGCGCATCAGAGAACTGGAAAACACTCTGGACGTGCAGTTGTTCGATCGGTCACGCCAACGCATTACGTTGACCGATGTGGGACAGTCCGCCCTGCGCCATGCCGAAACCACGCTGCACAGCAGCCGGCAGTTGGAGCACTTTGGAAAGGACCGCACGCTCGGTGGAAAATTGCGCTTGGGGGCCGATGAGTGTTCCGCAAATGTCGGCCTGACCGCCGTCATCGCACAACTCAAAGAACACTATCCTTCGCTGGCCCTGGAAATGACCGTGGATGTCGGCTCAGTGCTGAACAGCAAACTCAATGCCGGCGAATTGGACATGGCGCTGCTCACAAATCCCGCGACAGGTGACGACGTCAGCGACATTTTCATAGGCTGGATGCCTTTTTATTGGGTGGCGTCACCTTCTCTGCGTATCAATGCCGAACCGTTCCGCCCGGAACATGTGCGCGGGCACCATATCGCGACTCATTCGCCGCCCTCTACGTTGTATACCGTGGTGGAGGGATGGCTGTCCTCCGGTGGCGTGGATATGGCGGGACTCAGCACGACGAATTCGCTGGCCCTCATCTCTCGTCTGATCGGTGCGGGCCATGCCATTGGCATCCTGCCGGTGCCACTGTTGCATGACATGCTAGCCATGGGCATGTTGCAAGCCCTTCCCTGCGATCCGCCGATTCCGCCTGCCCGCTTTTATATTTCGTACCTGACGGCCTCACATGGGGCACACATCGATTCTGTGGTTGATATTACGCGCGATACGTTGACGCGATTGAATTTCCTGACGCCAGACCACGATTCGAATCAGAACGGCTGACCACATTGCTCCGCCATGTCAGTTCATCGTGGAGCAATGTGTGATTCCTGCAGCAAGCAGTACTGCTCAATCAATCCTCGCGCCCGAAGCGCGAACGACTTTTCCCCATTTTTCAACTTCGCTATTGACCAGCTTGGAGTATTGATTCCGGTCCGTTAACGTCGGAATCACCAAACCGACAGCGCCGAGCTTTTCGTTGATTTCAGGGGACTGCATCGCCGTACGTGTCGCCTCGAATAGTTTCTGAAAAACGTCGTCTGGCAAACCCGCCGGTGCACTCAGGCCGAACCAATACTCTGACGAGAATCCTGGCAGCCCGCTTTCGGCCAATGTGGGCGTGTCCGGGTAAACAGGATTGCGCTCGGTGCTGCCGATAGCCAATGCGCGCAGCTTGCCAGCTCGCACGTGTGGCAGTACGGTGTCCTGGTTCAAGAACAAAGTATCCACTCGCCCCGCCAACACATCGTTGATCGCCGCAGAGCCGCCGTTGTAGGGCACATGCATCATATCCAGGTTGGCACGCATCTTGAGCATCTCCATACCCAGGTGACCCGAGGTGCCGTTGCCTGACGAAGCATAGGAATATTTTCCCGGTTCCTTGCGCACCATTTCCAGAAATTCGGCAAACGTTTTTGCCGGAAAATTAGGCGCGGTCACGAGCACGTCCGCCCCGTAGGCCAGGATCGCGATCTGATCGAGTTGATCCAGTCCATATGGCAGTTTGCTATACAAGGACTGATTGGTCGCAATCCCTACGCCCGATAGCAATAATGTATAACCGTCGGGCTTGGCCTGTGCCACATAGGCGGTGCCGATGTTGCTATTGGCGCCGCCCTTGTTTTCAACCACCACGGTGGTCTGCAGGATTTTCCCAAGCTCGGATGCGAGCAAACGGCCAATAAAATCCGTGCCACCGCCCGCCGGAAAAGGCACCACCAGGTTGATCGGCTTATCGGCCGGGAAATCACTTGCAGCGTAAGCCTGCCCATGCCCGAACAAGCCAGCACATAATACGGATACGGACGCCGCCAGAAGGATCCGGCGGCGCGTGGACGACGACAAAAAATGCCGCTTGCTGTGAACAGCGCTCATGAATGTGATTCCCTTGCATTAAGAATTAGTCGTTGAACTGCAAGGGAAAATTAGCACGCGATCACTCGGACGAAGTAATCACAAATGGTCCGGGTATTGAGAGATTTTTCTTATCATGCGCGATGTCGCGTCCCCCACGAAAGCCGGTCTCATGCGGCCTCGTGGGTCCAATCCAAAGCGTGAGCAAATCTGCCTATTGAGGCGTAACCGAACGCTGATAGAAACGCTTCGGCAATCCCCAGGCGATGATGACGGTGGCCACCACACATGCCGTAGCAATCGCGTACAACCCCCAGGTCGTCTGGCCTGTCACGTCTTTGATTTTGCCGACCATGTACGGCGTGATCACGCCACCCAATTGACCAATGGAGTTGATCAAGGCAATACCGCCTGCGGCAGCCATCCCACCCAGGAAACGTTGCGGGAACACCCAGAAAAGACCGATGGCCGAAATAATGCCGGTGGCGGCAATGGTCAATCCGATCAGCAACGCAACCGTGTTATCGCTGTATAGCCCGCTGATGAAGTACCCTACGCCACCTGCCAAGGTCGTCAGCGCCAGGTGCCAACGCCGCTCACCGGTGCGATCGGAGTTTTTGCCCAGCAGGATCATGGAGATCCCTGCAACGATATAGGGGATGGACGAAATCATGCCTATGACAAAGGGGTCTTGGGTGCCGGCCGTTTTGATCAACTGGGGGATCCAGAACACCAGGCCATAAATCGCGCCAGCCAGGCACAGATACACCACTGACAGCACATACGTCGCCGGCTCGCGCAAGGCCGCGCCAAAGTTATGCGTTTCGGCGGTTTTTGCATCGCGATCGATCTGGGCTTTCCAGGTGGTTTTCTCGGCCTCGGTCAGCCATTTGGCATCGTGTACCTCGTCATCCAGGTATTTCCACACGATCAAACCCAGAATGACCGCAGGCAGCCCCTCTAGCAAGAACAGCCATTGCCATCCAGACAGTCCCAGACTGCCGTCGGTGAACTTCATGATGCCGCCCGAAATCGGGCCGCCGATGATGCCGCAAAAGGCGATACCGGACATAAAGATCGTATTAATACGTGCGCGCCGGTCTGCCGGGAACCACTTGGTAAAGAAATACAGCGCCCCCGGGACGAAGCCAGCCTCTAAGGCACCGACCAGAAAGCGCGTCACGTAGAACCCGAGTTCCGTTGTCACGAACATGGCACTGGCTGAGGCCAGTCCCCATGTCACCATGATGCGCATGATCCATATGCGTGCGCCGACTCGATGCAGAATCATGTTGCTGGGCACTTCAAATAAGAAATACCCAATGAAGAAAATACTGGCACCCAGACCATAGGCCGCATCGGACAGGCCCAGCTCGCTTTGCATCTGCAGCTTGGCAAAACTGATATTGACGCGATCCAGATAGGCGATGACCCAGCAGATCACCAGCAGCGGGATGAACCGCCAAAAGACCTTGCTATAAATGCTCTCGGCTGTCGTCGCAGGCAAAGACGCGGACGCCGGCATACCACCGACAGGCGCGGTGTAGCTCATGGAGTGTCTCCTCTGTTTTTATTTATCGAGTTCAGTATGTCGCCCTGCCGCCAGATAGATCGAACACGGCGCCAGTGGTAAAGGAGTTTTCCTCGCTGACCAGCCATGCAATCATGGAGGCGATCTCGTCGACTTCGACGAATCGATTGCGAGGGATTTTCGACAGCATGTAGTCGATATGCTGCTGCGACATCTGCTCGAAAATCCGGGTTCTGGCCGCAGCGGGGGTCACTGCGTTGACGGCGATATTCTTGCCAGCAGTTTCCTTGCCCAGGCTTTTTGTCAGCGCAATCACACCGGCTTTGGATGCGCTGTAGGCAGAAGCATTGGGGTTGCCTTCTTTACCCGCGATCGATGCCACGTTCACGATACGTCCATAATTGCGGGCGATCATGCCGGGCACCAGTGCTTTGTTGACGTTAAAGGTGCCGTTCAAATTGATATTCATCACCCTATGCCATTCTGCCTCAGGGTAGTCAACAACGGTCGCGTTGGCTCCGGCGATGCCGGCACTATTGACGAGGATATCGACAGCGCCCAGCGTGGCTGCGGTCGTTTCGGCAGCTGACTGCACGACTGCCAGATCCGCAATATCGACCTTGACGGTCAGGACATTCTCGCCCGCACCCAAGGTCTGCTTTGCCTGGTTCAACACCGCATCGTCGATGTCCCAGATCGCGACTTTGGCGCCGCCAGCCAACAGCCGTTGGGTAACTGCGTAGCCAATGCCTTGTGCACCGCCGGTAACCACGGCTACACGGCCTTTCAGGTCGTACTGATTCATTTTAAGTCTCCATTTTTATCGCCGAACCACCCCCTACATGCGCGCAAGCTCCCTTTCGGGACTAGCCTGCCGCGCACATCACGTGGGGGTTGTCTTCGTCGCGTACGTCAAGCCGCGACGACTTTCTGTTGTTGTTCGCCCAGGCCGTCAATACCCAGACGCATGGTTTGCCCAGCGCGCAGATACACGGGCTCGGGCTTGATACCCATGCCTACGCCGGGAGGGGTGCCTGTGGAAATCACATCACCTGGATTCAACGTCATGAACCGGCTGAGATACGCGACGATCTGAGGAACATTGAAAATCATGGTCGAGGTATTGCCGTCCTGGTAGCGTTTGCCATCGACTTCGAGCCAGAGTTTCAGATTGTGGGGATCAGGCACTTCGTCCTTGGTCACGAGCCACGGGCCGGTAGGGCCGAATGTGTCGCAACCCTTGCCCTTGTCCCAGGTACCGCCACGCTCGATCTGATAGGCCCGCTCGGACACATCGTTCACGACGCAGTAACCCGCCACATAGTCGTAGGCGTCGGCTTCCTCGATATAGGAAGCGGTTTTTCCGATCACCACGCCCAGCTCGACCTCCCAGTCGGTCTTTTCAGATCCGCGCGGAATCTTGACGTCATCGTTCGGGCCGACAATGGCCGAAGTCCATTTGTTGAATACGACTGGCTCAGCGGGGATGGGCATGCCGGATTCTGCGGCATGGTCCGCGTAATTCAGGCCGATGCAGACGAATTTGCCGATCGCGCCCACGCAGGGGCCCAGACGCGGCTGGCCGGAGACCAAGGGCAATTGGCTCAGGTCGGTTTTCTGCAGTGCGCGGAAAGCGTCGCTGGCGAGAAAAGCGCCGTCTACGTCCTGGGTCAGGCTGGAAATATCGCGGATCTGCCCTTGGGCGTCCAACACACCGGGGGCCTCGCGGCCCGGCAGACCATAGCGCAACAGCTTCATTCTTGTCTCCTGGTTGATGCAAAATTTGAACCTGCAGCAGTCTATCTCCCCGCAGTGCGCTATCGTTATGCGAGTTGGTGGACTCAAAATACAAAATGGAATCTCCGGACAAACCCCATCAGTGTTTACCCGAATTGGCGAGCCTGCATGAAATCGGCTCCCGCCTGAAATTTCGACAGCTGAAGCTTCTGATCGCGATCGAAGACATGGGCTCTGTCCATCGGGCGGCAGAGTTGTTGCACATGTCTCAGCCAGGAGTGAGCAAAGCGCTGAAGGAAATCGAAGACGCCATCGGCGCGACGCTGTTTGCCCGTTCCCCTCAGGGGCTGCTGGCAACGGATATGGGCCGCTGCGCGATTCGCCATGCACGCTTGATGTGTGCGAGCCTGGCGCACATGCATGATGAGCTGGGCTCGCTGTCGCGTGGCGGCGGCCTGCGCATCGCCGTCGGGACAGTCGCGGGCGCATTGGCTGCCGTGCTGGCCGACGCGCTGGTCGCCTTTCGCCGAGCCTATCCTACGGTGCGCATTGATCTGTATGAAGACACGAGCGCACACCTGCTGGAACAATTGCAGAGCGGCGCCATCGATATGGCGCTGTGCCGGACATCCGTTGCAACGCATCCGGGTTCGTTTCATTTTGAGTGGCTGTGCGACGAGGTCGTGGGAGTCGCGGCATCCCCCTCTCACCCCTTGGCCAATGCGGAAACCGTCACGTTGGCGCAAGCCGCCCAATACCCGTGGATCCTGTTTCCTGGCCATATGCCCTTGCGTACGTTGCTGGAGCGTGAAGCCGCGAGCCAGAATGTCGCCATACGCAGCTTCATCGAAACATCGTCGACGTTCGCCACCGCGTTGTTGCTGCATAAAAGCAACGAGATCATTGCGCTGTTCTCGGGCGAAACCATCGATTTTTTCGAACAATCCAAGACATTGCGGCGGCTGAACCTGAAGATCAAATCCACGGCCGAGCCTTATGGCATCGTGATGCGCGCTGGCTTTACGCAAACGCCGACGGTGCATCGATTATGTGAATTCATACGGATGCATGCGCCACGGTCGACCCAAGACTGATGCCGAGTCTCACGATACCGAATGGTAAAACCCGGCCCAAAATCTCACTATCAGCTTGTATTCAGCATTTCTAGGCATCCTAGGCAGGTGCGACACCGCTCTGAACATCAAGGAGACATCATGCCTAGCAGAATTCTTGGCACATTCGCCCTATCGGCGATTGCCCTATGCACATTGAATGCGCACGCCGCAGACACATGGCCCAGCAAGCCGATCACCATCGTTGTCCCATTTTCTCCGGGAGGTGCCAACGATCTGGTGGCCCGGCTATATGCCAAGCAGATCGCCAACGATCTCAAAGCCAATGTCATCGTCGAGAACCGCGCAGGAGCAGGCGGCATCGTTGGTGCAGCCTATGTGGCGCGTACGCCACCTGATGGCTATACGTTTTTGGCAGCCTCCAACGGCACCGTCACCAACAGTCTGATACGCTCGGACCAACCGTATAAAGACGAGGAAATCGAGCCGGTAGCCTTGTTGTCCATCGTCCCCTCCGTCATCGTTGCAAACCCGTCCAATCCGGCGGCCGATCTGAAGGATCTGGTCGAACGTGCGAAGAAAGCAGCGGATCAACGCATTACCTTCTCTACAGCAGGCATGGGCAGCACGCCGGATTTTGTCGGCGCCATGGTCAAGCTGGAGACGGGTCTCAACGTGCAGCAAATTCCGTACAAGAGCGGCTCGGAAGGCGTCACCGCTGTCGTCGGCGGCCAGACTGATATGACGTCCGAAGCCAGTATCGTGACGTTGCCGCTGATCAAGGCGGGCAAACTCAAAGCGCTGGCCACGACCTGGGACAAAATGCCATCGGCACCCGAGATCAAGACCACTGCGGAGCTAGGATTCCCCAATATACGTATCGGCCACTGGGAAGGCCTGTACGCCCGCACCGGTACGCCGCCAGAAATCCTGGATAAAGTGAATGCCGCCGTTCGCAAGGCCTCTCAATCCAAAGAGGTCCTGGATACATTGAACGCGAGCAGCATCGTACCCGGCACGATGGACCGCGCAGAGTTCACCAAATTTACTCAGGACGAGCGTGTGCGATTGGGCAAGGTGGTAAAGGCTGCACATATGCAGCCTGATTGATACGGCACTCAGCGTCCACTTAGCGAGAGCGGTCAATCTCCTGCAAATACGGGATGAGATCATCAACAGCAACGACATCCGCAAACTGTCTGTCCATGTCAAAGAGACTGATCGCATGCGAAATCGCAATGCGATCAAAGACAGCCTCGTGAGGAACGATGGTGCGGAAATTGTAGGAAGACGAATCGAACACGGTCGCTCGGATGCAGTTGCTGGTGGCCCCACCTACGACGATCACTGTATCGATTTTTCGTTCGACGAGATAGCCCAGCAGCGGCGTTCCATGGAACCCGCTGGGCTTCTTTTTGACAAACGTGACGTCGTTCTTTCCCGGTTTCAACTCGGGAACAAGCTCCGCGCCCAAGGTGCCAGCCAAACACCAATGCTCACTGTCGAGCAAATCGCGCTTACGGCCGTATACCCCAATATCGTTCCCATTGGGGTCGAGCTCAAAGGTAGTGAAAAAGCACGGCACGTCGCTTTTCTGTGCCTGCTCGACTACGCGCTGAATCTGGCGTACTGCCTCACGGCCAATAGCGCCGCAGCTGGAGGGCCATGCCTGGTCGTTGCCTTCTTCGCCGACCATATAGCGCTGCGCGTCAATAACGACGACAGCCGGCTTTTCGCCGTAGCCCATGCGGCGGGCGAAGCGGCCACGCTCCAGAACGGCCCTGTCACTGTCAACCAGATATTTTTCCCACGGTTTGCTGTTCATTGCTCTACGCCATATCAAGTAAATTGTGCGCCAGATGCTGGCTCAGGCAACAGACATCTGATGCGCAAACGATAACAACCTGGCCTCGGCCAGCGGCCGGCCGATGACCTGGACTCCAACCGGCATGCCGTTCGCATCTCGCCCCACAGGCATGGTCAGTACCGGCACGCCTAAATAACTGAACGGTCGAGTGAGCCGAGTGATGGCGCTCACGACATTGAACACACTGCCCGCTTTTTCCATATCTGCGTCGGTACGCAACGGGACAGGGATGGGGACAGTCGGACACAGGATCAGATCCACGTTCGCCATCGGACCGTCCAGGAATTCCCGCAGTATCCGCGCGCGAACCATCATGGCTTCCAGATACCGTACAGCAGGCACATGCAGTCCTGGCTCTGTTCGGGAATACACCGCCTGAGAATAGGCGTCGGCATGGCTTCGCATCCATTGGCCGTGCAACGTCGCTGCCTCGACCTTGGAAATGACGTCACCCATGGCATAGCAGGCTGAGAGTTGCGGAAAATCCACGGCGCTCACAGTGCCAAAGAGATGTTCGACATGGCCGACGAAAGTGCGGAAGACCGAATCGATTTCCGGATCACAGGCCTCGGCGCCGTCTAGAGTCAAGATAGCGATTCGGCTCTTCTCCGCAGCAATGTCCAGCAAAGCGGGATAATCGGGAACCACCGCATTCAAGGAAGAGGGATCTTCTTGATCGTGTCCTGCCACCGCCTGCAAAATGATGGCGCAGTCTTCTGCGGTCCGCGCCAATGGACCGACGCAGTCCAATGAATAGGCGCGGGGAAAACATCCACTGCGCGAGATACGGCCATAAGTCGGTTTCAATCCGAACAACCCTTGCACGGATGCAGGCAACCGTATCGAGCCGCCGGTGTCGCTACCCAGAGACGCGAAAACCGCCCCCGACGCTACGGCCGACCCTGACCCGCTGGATGAACCGCCGGAGATTCGCGCTGGATCCAGGGCATTGCAGCAGTCGCCGAACGAGGGATTCTGCCCCGTCGGACCTGCGACCATCTCGTTCAAATTCAATGCGCCTATTGTGACAGCCCCTGCCGCCTTTAAGCGCTGGATAACATGGGCGTCACGCGAGGCGGTGACAGCGGGGCGTGCCCGAGAGCCTATGGTCGCGGCATGCCCTTCGATTTCAAAACAGTCTTTGTGTGCCAGCGGGATTCCGTGCAACGGGCCGCGGATTTTCCCCTGCGCACGCTCTGCATCGGCGGCTCGGGCCTGAGCCATCGCGCGATCGGCCCAGATTTCGATGAAAGCGTTCAGGGACGGTTGGCTCTCAGTGGCGCGGGCGATACTCTGTGCAGTCAATGTCTCGGCGTTAAGTTCGCCGTTTTCCATTTTCTGTATCGCTTGTGCCAGGGTCAAATACTGGCCCGCCGGTAAACCCCTCGGACCTTCGACAGCCTGGGGGGATCGGGATCCATGGCCATCCGCTTTTCGCTGTAATGCATTGCTGGAATCGCTCGCCCGCAGCTGTGCTATCTGGAAATCTGCCGGCTGGCCGTACGGACTGATGCCCTCACTCACACTCGCTCGGACCGAGGAGTTCAAGCGCTCTACTTCCGACGCGACTATTGCTGGATCGGTGCGGGAGGGAGTTCCATGCATGTGCGCAGTACTAGCCACCAGGTACTGTGTGATAGCTTGCTTGACGCTCTCCATTCCCTGCTTCTCCCCGCCCCTTGATTCTGTAGTCATCGCCGCTCCAATAAAGTCGGAATATCCAAAAGCAGATTTACTGCGGACGTATGCCTGCGGCTTGTGCCGTTTCAGTCCATTGATCCACGTCGGATTCGAGCAATTTTTGCAACTCCTCAGGTGTCGAGGATTGCGGACGCGCGCCTGCTGTATGAAGAAACTTGGCAAACTCCTCGGTGGAGATGGCCTTTTTGATTTCGGCATTCAGCCGATCCCGGATCGCACCATCCACGCCCTTTGGCGCAAAGACTCCCCACCATACATTAACCACGTAATCCAGCCCCGTTGCCTCTTTTACGGTCGGAATATCGGGGTAGTCCGGCTCGCGCTCGGCCCCTGTGAAAGCAAGCTTGGGCAGCTGATCTGTCGGCGTCCCGTTGATCGATGCCATGGTGGTAATGATCATGTCCAACCGGCCGGCGACCAGGTCGAGTTGAGCAGGCGAGATACCCTTGTAGCCCACGGTTTGCATTTTTACGCCTGCCTTATTGGCGAGCAACTCTGTCGCCATCTGGGAGCTATCCCCCAGACCCGCGCTGCCAAAATTGATCTGGCCAGGGTGTTCCTTGGCGTAGGCGAGCAGCCCTTTCATGTCCTTTGCCGGGAAGTCCTTGCGCGTCAGCACGACGAACGGCGCACTCGCCACCATGGACACGGCATCAAATGCCGTCTTGGGATCGTACGGTGTCTTTTGGACTGCCGCCGAGGTTGCGAGAGAGCCGGAGACAAACAGGAACGTATAGCCGTCCGGAGCAGACGTCGCCACGTAACCTGATCCCACCACACCGCCCGCGCCGCCTTTGTTCTCGACGATGAACGACTGGCCAGTGTTTTTGCTCATGCTGTCGGCCAGCTTGCGGGCAATGACATCGTTACTGCCGCCCGGCGCAAACGGAACGATCAGCCGGACAGGCCGTTGCGGCCAATCCGCAGCGGCCGCCACACTGCTGACCGGCAGCCCGGCGGCTGCACCCAAGGTGCCAGTCAACACAAAACTCGATAGTATTTTCAGGGTACGGCGCTTGGACATGCTGGACTCCTAGCAAGGTAATACCAACAACATGGATGGAAGTAAATACTGCTCCGTTTACATCGCGGCGGACACCTCGTATCGCCGGAGGTCAGTCTGACTGATTGCCATTGCCGGATTCGATCTCGCTATCTGAATACCCCAGTTCTCGCAGAATCGCGTTCGTGTGCTCGCCCAAGCCAGGAGCGCTACGAAGCTCGCGCCGACTGCCTGCAGCTCCAAACGAAATCGGATTGGCAATGGTTTTATACGCCCCCAGAGCGGGATGCTGATGCTCACCGACAAACCCTTGCTCCAGCACTTGAGCATCCTCAAAAACGTCCTCGACGTTCCGGACAACAGAGCATGGCACCTGATCGCCGAAAAGCACTTCCCATTCGTCGGCCGTCCGATTCAACAGGGCCTCGCGCAGTATGGGAAGCAATTCGTCCACGTGAGCCGCACGTTTCTTGACAGAGTCATAGCGCTCATCGTCCGCCAGTGCCGGTTGGCCGACCAAGGTGCACAGTGATCGCCAGAAATGCGGCGTGTTCGCGGAAATGTATAGATGTCCGGCGCGAGTGGGATGAATCCCCGTAATGCCGCCCGATCTCATATCGCGGTTGATGCTGCGCGGCTCGTTCTCGGCCACGACCAATCTGGCCGCCTGCATGGCCAAAGCGCTGCCCAATAGCGACACCGCAACGTGTTGGCCTTCTCCGGTGCGTTCGCGATGCAACAACGCCGCCGTCACACCGTTGGCCAACATGGCGGCCCCGTAGTAATCCACGACTGAACCATAGACAATCTTGGGATCATCCGGGGTTCCCTGCGACGAACAAATACCGGTTCTCGCCTGCAGTACTTGGTCATATCCCGCCCGGTTCGCCAACGGCCCGCTTTGGCCATAGCCCGTCAACGAACAATAGATGAGCTTTGGATTGTGGGCGCGCAACGTGTCGTAGTCGATACGCAAGCGCGGGGGAACCGATGGCCGAAAATTATGGACAATTACATCGGCCTGCTTGACCAGGCGCAGAAAGACGTCGTAGCCGAATGCACTCTTCAAGTCGAGACAAACGCCTCGCTTTCCCCTATTCACACCCAGGAAAGCACGGCTTTCACCCAAAAGCGTCGAAGGATACTTGCGCAGATTGTCGCCCTCTGGGGGCTCGACCTTGATGATCTCGGCGCCCATGTCCGCCAGGAGATTGCAGCCATACGGCCCGGCGATGTACGCACTGAGGTCCAACACTTTGAAGCCGGATAACGGAAAGCTTTTAGTCATAGACATATTCACAACGATCCTCTACAACGAGTTGCCTTATGCTCACTGGCCGCCGGATTGCGCGAGAATGACCCGCGCACGCTCAATGAATGGGCCGTCGATCATCTTCCCCTCCAGCATGTAGGCGCCGTTGACGTCGTTCTGCTCGGCCGATTCCACCACTTTCGCGGCCCAGCGGATCTCCGCCTCGGTAGGGCTGAAAACGTCGTTGGCAATGGCGACTTGATTGGGATGGATACACGTCTTGCCCAGGAATCCCACTTGGCGTGCCCGCCAGGCTTCCTGCCTATAGCCTTCGGCATTGGCGACATTGGTGTAGGCCGTGTCGTAGGCAATCTTGCCTGCGGCTCCAGCCCCGATGCGCATCTGCATCATCACCGCATGGACATTCTGGGCGTCCTCGCGGGTGATGCCCAAAGGCTCGAACAAGTCTCCCAGTCCCAACTGAAGCCCCCAGACCTGTGGATGAGCCGCTGCGATCTCGGCCGCATTCAAGAGGGCCCGAGGGGTTTCGATGTTCGCCAGCACACGGATGCCGAGTTTCTCTCCCGCTCGGGCCGTCTGTTCGGCGCGCGCATCCAACATGGCAGTGAAACGAAGTACATCTTCGACCGTATCGGTTTTTGGAATGTTGAGGATATCGACCCCCGCGACGCAGGCCACAATGAGGTCGTTTTCAGTATGGCCTGTTTCAAGCGCGTTGACGCGAACGATGACGCTCTTCTTGCCTTCGTGACGCAGCGAGTGAAATTCATCAGTACTGAAGAAACTCGCCAGGCATTCCCGCGCGTACGCCTTCTTGCTTTCCAGTACGGCATCCTCGAGGTCAAAACAGATCGCGTCCGCCGCGCTCTTGAGCGCCTTGGCGAATAGCTCAGGCCGGGAAGCAGGTACAAATAACTTGCTGCGCATAGGTCCCTCTCATATCCATGAGCATTCATGCTATCGGGACGCCGATGGTTTTAGGGCGCTTGCCAGCATGATCAAAAGATAGCTATCCTATCTTTTGCCCTCCTTTTGAAGAGAAGGGGATTTCTCCTGCCCCGAACCGAGCCGTCGCGCAACGGATGAACACCAAACTACTACATACGCTGCTGGCCGTTCATCGCTACGGCTCCATGGCAGAGGCCGCTCGACGGTTGAACCTGACACATGGCGCAATTGCCCAGCAGATACGCACACTAGAGAGCGACCTGGGCGTCGAGCTGGTACGCCGCGCAGGCAAAGTCGTGCATCTCACTCAGGCGGCTCATCGGATTCTGGACGCCTCGCAGAAAATCATCGACGAAGTCGACTCCTTGGCGGCGTTGGCCAATACTGACGAACTCAGAGGCGAACTCAGCCTCGGAACAGGCAATACCGTCCTGGCAGGCAAGATCCCCGACATTCTCGAAGCGCTGAGCAGCCAATATCCCGAGATCCGAGTACGGATCATGTCCGGGCAGTCCCCCGACTTTCACACCCAAGTCGAACGAGGCACATTGGATGCAGCGATCGCCATCGAGCCATCCTTTACGCCGTCAAAGGTCATGGGGTGGCATTTGCTTTGCGATGAGCCTTTCGTCCTGATTGCCTCGCGCAAGCATGAGGGTGCTGACCCGCACTTGTTGCTGGAGCGGGAACCATTCATCCGCTATCACCGCGAAAGCTGGGCGGGCCAACAGATCGAGACTTATCTGCGCCAGAACAGCATCGTCCCCAAAGAGCGATTCGAACTCGCCTCGACCGAAGCCATCACCCGCCTGGTGCACAAAGACCTCGGCGTGTCGATCGTACCTAGCGCGTGGCATCAATGGCAGAACGGCCTGAACGTTGTCGGAATTCCGTTGAAAACACCATGCAAACCGCGCCGATTTGGATTGATCTGGCTCCGGTCATCACCGCGCCTGCGTTTGATAGAAGCCTTTCTGGACGCCGCGGTGCGAGTCTACAAGCGGGAGGCTCAAAGCTCAGTCCACTCCCTCAACAAATTGTGATAGCAATTCGTCAGCGATAGCGTCTGCTCGTTTTCCCCTAACTGAGTACGCAGTTGCTGAATGGTCTGATCGAGTTCGAACAGCATCTGCCGCCGGTTATGTTCACGGATCATGCTCTGAATCCAGAAGAACGATGCTACGCGTGCTCCTTGGGTCACGGGAGTGACGCAATGCAGGCTGTTGGCGGGATACAGGATCATGTCGCCGGCGGGCAGCTTGACGAGATGTTCGCCGTACGTGTCTTTCACGACAAGTTCGCCGCCCTCATAGTCATCGGGGTCACACAGAAACAGCGTTGCCGACAAGTCGGTGCGCAACCAGCCCGGCGCCGCCGGGAAACTGCGCACCGCACCATCGACATGAAAGCCGTAGGTTTCTGCAGACTCGTAACGATTGAACAACGGCGGCACGGTGCGCAGCGGCAACGCGGCCGCAAAATACAGCGGGTTGCGGGCTAAAGCACGCAATACAGTCTCACCCAGCTCTCGAGCCAGATCGGACGATTCGGCCAATTGGCGATTGCGTTTGACGTTAGCGCCTTGGCTGCCGACGGTGGCGCGGCCATCCACCCATTCGGCCGCGTCCAGACGGCGACGCATGTCTCGAACCTCATCCTGTGTCAGGATCTGGGGAATATGCAGCATGATGAATGTCCCGCTAAGAATGCAATAACCGCCGCAACAGGCAGAACCGTAGTTCCACCCGCCGCGGCGGCGTTCAACATCCGCCTGCGCGAATCAGAAATGGATGTTGGCCGTCAGCAATACCGTACGCGGTGCGCCGGGGAAATAGCGGTAGCCGCTCTTGTTGATCGCCGCAACGTACTCTTTGTTAAAGAGATTGTAGACGTTGAACTGGAAATCCAGGTTCTTGTTGACCTCATAGCCCGCCATGGCGTCAAAGACCCAATACGAACGAACGTATTCCGGCGTGCCCACGGCGCCGTCGGAGCCGCGCTCCATGCTGCCGATATAGCGCGCGCCGCCGCCCAAGGTAAAGCCGCCGGGCAAGCGATACGTGCTCCACATCGAAAAAGCGTGTTTCGGTGTGTAGGTCAGGTTGTTCGAGCCGTTGTTGGTCACCGAGGGACCGTCTTCGACTGTCGCATTCTGAATCGTGTAGCCCGCGCTCACCGACCAGTTGTCTGTGATCTGACCGCTGGCGCCCAACTCCAGGCCTTGTACTCGCTTCTTGGCGGTCTGGCTGTAGGTGCCATCGACGTCTTGCTGGACTTCGTTGTCGACTTCGGTGCGGAACAAGGCAGCACTGAGCAGCAGTTGACGATCAAAGAGCTCCCATTTAGTACCCAACTCGGCCGTCTTGGCTTTTTGCGGCGCGAAGTCAATGCGGTTGGCGCTATTGCCGCTGCCTTCGGCGGCCAGCTGAAAGTTCGATCCACCGGGAGGCTGCTGCGATACACCATAGTTCACGTAGACGTTGCCGTTAGGCGCGACGCGATACAGAGCACCGAGTTTCCAGTTCACGAGGTTGCCGGAAATACGCTCATCGACCGTGGTAATGGGCGTACCCGTCGGGGCGCCGTTGCACGCCACCGCGGTACGGCCCGAGCCGCCGCATGCGGTGGCGCTATCGTATTTCGTGCGGTAGTGATCTAGACGGATGCCGCCATTGATTTGCCACTTATCAGTCAATTCGACGGTATCAAAAGCATAGACGGCAAATGTGTCAGTCTTGCCGTGGGCATCTGCGCCGTTATTGTGAATACCTTCGGCGTGAATGCTGTTATCCGGATGATAAATATTGACCTTCGGATACGTCGGAGACGTCATTCCGAAATTGTCCTGCATTTCACTTGTAAACTCGAAACCCGTGCTCAGATCGTGCTTGAACGAACCCGTATTAAATTTGGCGGTTAGGTTAGTTTGATTGGTCCAAATACGATTGTTGGAATTCTTCAGGTTCGCCGACCGGTACATCTCCCAGGTAGACGGATCATTCGGATCGCCGATTACGTTAGGCGTGGGCGGCGTACCGCTCGTGCCGCCCGCCATAAAAGACGTCAACAGATAGTTTTGCTTGGTCCGCGACCAACGCGTCACATTGCGCACCGTCACGTTGTCATTAATGTCGTGCTCCAAACGCAACGTTGCCATATCTGTCGTCGCGTCATCGTGATCCGACTGGGTACCGTAGAAATTATTCGTATCTACCTTGTCGGCCTCCTCCAAAAATGACATTGCGCCACCCGGTGAGTGATAGCCAGGCAAGCCTATTGTCACAACACCACCATCAGGCACATTGTTTTGTTTGACGTGCAGGAAATCTATATAGACGCGAGTATCCGTGCCCAGACCAAAAGCAAGCGACGGCGCGATACCCCAGCGCTTGTTCTGGACTTCGTCACGGCCAGCAACATCGGTATCTAACCCCATGACGTTCAAACGGAACGCAGACGTCTCGCCAATTGCTTGATTCCAGTCGATCGTCCCTCGCTTGTACCGTGCGCTACCGATGCCAATGCTCGCATCAAAGCTGTTATCCAATCGAGGCTGCTTGCTGACCAGGTTGATCGAGCCGCTGGGCGCGCTACGGCCATAGTCCGAACCGGACGGCCCCTTGATCACCTCCACAGCCTCGGTATTGAACATATCTCGAGCCGTGCTGGAAATATCGCGAATGCCATCGACGTAGATGCTGTTAGACGTATCAAATCCACGTAGATAAATCGCATCGCCCGTCGAGGTATTACCGTTCTCGCCTGCGTAGAACGTACCGGCGCCCGCGACGTTGCGCATGGCCTCGGTCAGCGTCGTGGCCTGCTGGTCCTTCATCATCTGCTCGGTCACCACCTGCACTGTCTGCGTCGTATCGACCAGCGGTTGAGTGAATTTTGCGGACTCGAGTTTGTTGGCTTTGTAGGAATTGGTGTCTTCACCAATGACTTTCACAGGGGACAGCGTCTTGACGTCAGACCCCGCGGTCTGGGCCATGGCGGCGCCCGGTTGGCTCAGCATGAGCGTCGCCAGGACAGAGGCGGCAGCGCTGCCCGCTAGGGAGCCCTGGCTCAACGGACGCACCGGAGCGCATTTTCGGTTTTTTATGTATTGCATTCGGCTTCTCGTGGGAATAGACGACCCGTCCGTGCCTGAGGGCGCGGCCGTTACTATGGATTACATCGAACAGCGAATCGAATGCTAAATAAAAATGATTTACATTAATCTGAACAACGGCTGAAACGTTGTAATACGGCGACGCAAGCCAAACATGGCTGCAAAGCGCCTTAAATTGCCTATTTCTCTTAAACGTCGCCCAAAATGAACACATATTCGATGACTTCAAAATGAAACATCGACATGTATTGACATATATGGCTTGAAAAAAAGAGGACGTCCGAGGGCTTTTCGAGCGCTAATTCGCCAGACGAAAGCCCTCGCAGGGGCTTCTACTTTTGCGACTGAGCCCGCAAAGCTGTCAGAGTCGTACGAGGCGAAATGGCATCCTGACTGATGCACAGCTCAATCAGCGCCGGCCGTCCTGCCCCCTGTGCCCGCTCAAACGCGGCGGCAAAATCCTCGGTGCGCTCGACGCGCTCGCCCGCAACGCCATAGGCTTGCGCCAAGGTCACGAAATCCGGATTATGCAAATCCGTGGCGCACACTCGCCCCGGGTAGTGGCGT
The DNA here is from genome assembly GCF_054780995.1 of Bordetella tumbae. Lineage (NCBI taxonomy): Bacteria > Pseudomonadati > Pseudomonadota > Betaproteobacteria > Burkholderiales > Alcaligenaceae > Bordetella > Bordetella tumbae. The sequence goes on along the minus strand of NZ_BAAGVG010000018.1, from coordinate 553,324 downwards.
TCCTGGTGCATGCGAATGCTGCCATACATGGCGTTGTTGACCACGATAAAGATCACGTTCAGGCCATACTGCACCGCTGTCGCCATCTCTTGGCCGTTCATGAGAAAGCACCCGTCTCCGGCAAAGCAAACCACCGTCCGTTCTGGATGGCACAGTTTGGCCGCGATAGCTGCCGGCACCCCGTAGCCCATGGTTCCGCTGGTAGGCGCCAGTTGGGTACGTATACCGCGATACTGATAAAAGCGTTGCACCCAAAGGGTGTAGTTGCCTGCACCGTTTGTAATGATGCTATCTGCGGGCAAGGTATCGCGCAGATACTTGACGGCTTCTGCCAGGTTCACGTCGCCCGGCATGGGCGTAGGCTCGAGATTGCGCAGATAATCCGCGCGAGCGTCCTCCGCCCAGGATGACCAGCGGCAATCGACAGGGGCAGGCAACTGCGCCAATTGCATGGCAAAAGGCTCCATGCCGGAGTTGATGGCCAGATCTGCTTGATAGACGCGGCCCAGTTCCTCAGCATCGGCATGGACATGGATGAGCCGCTGGCGCGGCCGTGGCACCTCAAACAAGGCATAGCCGTTTGTCGTGGTCTCACCCAATCTCGGGCCGATGGCAAGCACCAAGTCCGCATCGACGATACGTTTGGCCAGCTTGGCATCCATGCCCAGTCCGGCTTCGCCAATATAACGATCGTGGCAATTGTCGATCAGATCCTGGCGGCGAAATGCGCAGGCGACAGGCAGTTGAAAAGCCTGAGCAAACGTGGCGACTTGTGTGCTGGCCTCGGCCGTCCAGCCGCCGCCGCCCAACAGCACGAGAGGTCGCTGTGCGCGCATCAGCATGGCATTGAGTTCAGTCATCGCTTGCGCAGAAGGAGCCGCCTGCGCCAAACGATAGGCGGGCGCGTCCGCCACCACGACCTGTTCTGCCAACATGTCCTCAGGTAACGCCAACACCACGGGCCCCGGCCGCCCCGACATGGCGATATGAAAGGCTCGGCTAATGTATTCTGGAATACGGCGCGGGTCGTCGATCTGCTCGACCCATTTGGCAATATGGCCGAACATGTGGCGATAATCGATTTCCTGCCACGCCTCGCGTCCGAAACAATCTCGCGCTACCTGCCCGACAAAGACGATCAACGGTGTGGAGTCCTGCCGGGCAGTGTGAATACCGATGCTGGCATTGGTCGCCCCCGGCCCGCGCGTCACAAAGCAAATGCCAGGACGGCCAGTGAGTTTGCCGTAGGCCTCTGCCATATGGGCAGCGCCCCCTTCCTGGCGACAAACGACCAATTGCATCGCGTCCTGGCGTTCATAGAATGCATCGATAGCGGCGAGGAAGCTTTCCCCTGGCACGCAAAACGCCGTGTCTACGCCGTGAATCCGCAGACTATCAACCAAAACTTGTCCGCCCGTACGGGATACGGTTTCGCTGGCAGGAACATTCATAGTATTTCCTTAATTTTTAAAAAGCCGTCGCCGCAACGCCAGGCGTCAATGCATTCAGTTGCGTCGGCTCGGTGCTTACAGGCAGGTCAGCACGGCACAAATAGGCTGGATTCAAATCAGCGATATCGGGACACCCCAACAGCGCAAGGTCTACATCAATTTCGCGGGTCAACAAGGCCAATGCTTGAGCGACGCCTCTCTGCCCGTCGGCTGCCAACCCATACATGGCGGGGCGGCCAATGAACGCGGCATGCGCGCCCAGCGCCACCGCCTTCAGCACATCTGTGCCGCGGCGCACGCCGCCATCGAGCAAGACAGTCAGCCCCGGTGCGGAGGCCACAATTTCCGGCAGCGCGTCCAACGGGGCAACGGCACCATCCAACTGGCGTCCCCCATGGTTGGATACAAATATCCCATCCAAGCCCAACGTACGAGCACGCTGAGCATCCTGCGCACGCAAGATTCCCTTCACCAACAACGTGCCCGGCCAACGATCCCGGATCAAGGCAATATCATTCCAGCTCATCGCAGCACGGCCAGCTCTGTGATCGCCTTTGGCAGCGGCGATGATGGGGCCGCCACGTTGTGCGGTGAAATTCTCGAAATGCGGGATGCCGCGCTTTACCAGTGTTTGCGCAAAGGTCGACATCAGCCAGTGAGGCCGAATCATGCCGCCAAAGACCAGGCGCGGCGATAGCCGGAGTGGAATGCTGAAGCCATTGCGCAATTCGTTCTCACGCGCCGAGGCAATGGGAACATCTACCGTCACTACCAGCACCTTGACGCCTGCGTTCCATACTCGATGCAACAACGGCTCAATGACGTGGTGATCGGCAGGCAAATAGCCTTGGTACCACATGTCCGGATTCGCCTGGACCACTTTTTCCAATGGCGTCGTAGAGGCGGCACTCAATACAAACGGAATCCCCGCTTCATATGATGCACGAGCCAGCGCCAGGTCTCCTTCGAAAGCGCACAAGCCGGCAACGCCCATAGGGCTGATCCCCAAAGCGGCGTTGTATCGCCGGCCAAACAAGGTGACGCCAAAGCGCCGCTGTGAAACGTTGACCAGCGGCCGGGGCAAAAATCGCCAACGGGAAAACGCATCACGATTGGCCTGCATGGCGGTTTGATCTTCGCTACCGCCATGCACATAGCCGTAAATACTGGGAGGCAGGCGCCGCTGGGCGGCACGCTGCAGATCTGCAATGGACAATGCCGCGGGCCTGCACCACATGTCAAGCCTTTGCCTGGGTGGGCGTAGCGTGCTCCAGCCGGCCCACGGTCTCGGGGATGATCAACGCACCGATGACAAACAGTACACTGATGGCGCCGGCGAATATGCCCAGGGTCGAGGGCAAATCAGCAGGCGTGGCCGCAACCAGCGAAACGAATGTCGGCATCATGCCGCCTATCGCAAAACCGATATTCCACGACAGGCCGGTACCGGTGGCGCGAATCGATGTCGGAAAGCGTTCGTTCAGGAAAATCAGGATAGGCGCAAAGCTGGCGCACCCCAATCCGGCCAATAGCACGGCATAGACCCCTAACTCCATAGGCGTTTGCGCCGTGTGCATCGCGGAATATAGGGCAGGCAAACCAAAGATCTGCAGCACGCCGACGGCCAGGAATGCACGCTTGCGGCCTATGAACGTACTCAAATGACCCACAATGATCGACACCACCACCACGATTGCAGAGCATGCCATCAGGATGTTGGCGGCGACATCACTGGGCGCCTGATTGACGACTTTGAGAAAGGTCGGCAAATAGCCCGAGGTGAGGTAATAGCCGCTGCCGCCACCGATGGTCAACAGCAAATTGACGAACAGCACCGAACGGTATTCACTGGAAAACAGCGTGCGCACGGGTGATCGCACAGTGCCTGCCGTGACATCGTGACGGGCCTGCTGCGCGCGCGCAGCTTTCTCGGCAGCCACCTTTTTCCACAACGGGGATTCCTCGAGGCGATTGAAAATAAACAGGCCCAATACCGAACTGATGATGCCCGTGAAGAACATGCAGCGCCATCCCCAGACATCAAACTGATCTCCCGGAAAGATGTGCGACATCGCCATATAGACGAGAGACGCCAACAGCGCACCAATACCCGCGCCGCCGCCGCCGACCAAGCCCGACACCGCGCCGCGATAGCGAGGCGCAACCGACTCCGTACCGATCGTATGCGTCGATGCGACCACGCCGCCGACAAAAACGCCTTGCACCAACCGCAACACAATGAACAATACCGGCGCCAAAAGACCCACCTGAGCCACCGTCGGCAACAGGCCGAATGCAGCGGTGGAGAAACCGACACCCACCACGGCCACGATCATGGCGCCTTTGCGTCCCTTTCGGTCCGCATAGGAACCGAACCATGCTGACCCCAATGGCCGCATCAATAATGTCACAGCAAAAGAGGCATACACGGCAGCTAAAGACAGCATGGCGTGCTCCGAGGGGAAGAACAGGCGTCCCACTACCGGCGCCACATACAACAAGACAAAAAGATCAAACAGATCGAGGGCCCACCCCATGCAAGAGGCGATCACGGCTCCCGCCACTTGCCTGTTGTTGCCTGCCCCGCTCTGCGATGCAGGCTGCTGCACGCTTGTCGACATTTCTTGCTCCTTCGGATAATTGGATTCGTGGCGACGAAAATTTTTTCTATGTGCCTTCAGCGGATTGCGTCGGCGATCTTTTCGGCGATCATAATGGTTGGAATACTGGTATTGGCCGACGGCAAACGCGGCATCAATGACGCATCGACGACGCGCAGCCCCTGCGTGCCATGCACTCGGCCTTGGTTATCGGTCACGGCGCGAGCGTCAGTAGCCAATCCCATGCGGCACGTGCCGCTGGCATGCCACACGCCGAACACCTGGCGGCGGATGAAAGCAGCCAGCTCCTGCTCATTGCCCAGCAGGTCCGACATCTTGCGTCCGCCGTTGAATGAACGGCTGATCAGCGCCCGGCGCAACGGTGCAGGAGCATCGAGCGCGAGGCCCAACACACGGGTCAAGCGCTCATTGGCCGGGGTATAACGGCTGAGCGCTTTGACTCGCGGCGAAAAAGCGGCGGGAAAGAAATCGCGTTCGTCCTGCCCCAGGCCGCTGGCCTGGACCGTGTTGGCCAGCAAGCGCACCCCCTGGATCAAGCGCGCCACGTCGCGAGGATCGTCCAACAGGTTCAGATCGACTCGGGGAGGCACTTGGGGATCTGGCGACGTCAGTGCGAGCTGGCCACGCGAATAGGGCCGGTTGCACCATAGAAAAAACAAGCCCAGGCGATTGCCCAGCGCATGCCAGGCAGCTCGCGTTGCGCTCGATAAGTAAAGATCGGAGTCCTCGCAACCGGCAACGCCCGAACTCACGCGTGCAGCCATCATGCTGGCGCGCCGGCGCGCCAGCGGCACACGAAATTGCGGGGCAAGAAAATGGCAGAACGTCAGTGAGGGATGATCTTGTAGTTGCCGACCGACCCCAGGTAGATGCACCGTGCTGGAAATACCCAAGCGCGTCAGGCTCTCAGCGTCGCCGATACCCGCATGCATCAACAAGACCGGGGACTGCAGCGCACCGGCGCAGACAATGACCTCGCGTGCCCGCAAGGTAAAACGCTGTCCGGCAGCATCCCGCGCGATTACGCCATTGGCCCTGACGCCCTCCATCAACAAACGCAGAACCTGGGTCTTGGCATATATCTGCAAATTGGGACGGCACCGCGTGGCCTCATCCAGATAGCCTGCGGCCGCCGAGACACGGCGGTCATTTTCATTGGAAAACGCGCCCGGAAAAAATCCATCCCCGAATTCCGCATTCTGATCCTGCATCAGCGGCAGGCCCTGACTGCGCAGGCCTTTGGCAAAAGCCTCGCAAAATGGCGGCCACTGAGCCGGCGCTATGCGGCGTATCGCAATGGGGCCGTCACCGCCATGCAAAGGATGATCGGGAAAATCCAGATCACGCTCCAGTTTGCGAAAGTAGGGAAGCACGTCGTCCCACGCCCATCCTTGCGCACCGTCTTGCGCCCAGCCGTCATAATCACGCGGCAGGCCGCGATTGGCTGACTGGACGTTGATGCTGGAGCCGCCGCCCATCACGCGCCCTTGTTCATAGACTCGGCGTGTTGCATCGCGAGTCGCAGCAGCAGTCAATTCAGGCCAGATCCAACGATCGCCGCAGAACACCGGCATGGGATAGCTATCCAGAATCTCAGCCGGCTCGGCGCCGGGCGGCGTGTCTTCGCCGGCTTCGATCAAGGCGACACGGCAATCGGGGCGCTCTGATAACCGGCGAGCCAATACGCAACCGGCCGAACCGCCGCCCACAATCACATAATCGAACTCGCCCATGACGGTGTCCATCTCGATGTTCCTTGCTTAGCTGCCGCGGAACTTCGGTGCACGCTTGCCATGGAATGCCTCGACACCCTCACGGAAATCGTCCGAGCTGCGCAGGCGGCTATAGCAATGGCCCTCCAGCTCGATAGAGGCCGATAGTGATGCATCCTCAGTGTCATTGAGCAGCTTTTTCGCGGTACGTTGAGCGATAGGAGAAAACGCCACCAACTCGGCCACTAGTTTGTCGGTCGCAGCCTCGAGTTCACTATCGGGCACCACCTCAGTCGCCAGCCCCCAATCGTAGGCTTGCTGCCCACTGATACGGCGGGAGCGCATGACCACGTCTTTGGTGCGCGTAATGCCGACCATTTTCTGCAGCCGCGCCGATCCGCCCGAGCCCGGAATCTGACCCAGCTTTTGCTCAGGCAAAGCATATAGCGTCGTCTCGCTGGCGATACGGAAGTCGCATGCCAGCGAGATTTCGAAACCGACGCCGAAGCAATAGCCGCGATTCGCGACGATCACAGGTTTGCTGCAACGTGCTGGCGCAGCAATGTTCCAGGCCAGTTTCGATACGTGTTCCGGGGATGCCTCGAGAAATCCCTTGATATCGCCGCCACTGGAAAAGTGTTCGCCCTCGGCACGCAAAACGATGACGCGCACACGCTCGTCCTCGTCCAATGCCTCAAAGACCACGCGCAGTTGGTCACGTTGCGGCATGGCGATGACATTCAATGGAGGCCGGCTCAGGATGATGTCGGCGCGCTGTTTTTCCTCGTTGATCTCAACGCGAAAACCGTCGATATTCGCCAGCAAGTCTTGAGCGGGATGTCGCAAAGTGGTCATGGCAGTAAAACTCCTTCGAAATGAATTCCGTAATGCACTGATCGAAACATGCCGTCGATCGGAAAGATGTCAGGCTTCCTGGTTAACTAAGGGTTTGCGCAGCCCATCCCAGCGCTCTAACAGATGGGTGTGTTTGATACCGAATAGATCCAGCACACGTCCTACCGTGTGATTCACCACATCGTCCAGGGATTTGGGCTGGTTATAGAAAGCGGGAACGGGAGGGCAAACGATCGCCCCCATTTCGGTCACACTGGTCATATTGCGCAGATGCGCCAGATTCAATGGCGTCTCGCGCGCCAGCAGCACCACGCGGCGCCGCTCTTTGAGGGCAACGTCCGCGGCGCGACTGACCAGGTTGTCCGCCATTCCCAGTGCGACAGAGGCCAGTGTTTTCATCGAGCAAGGTGCGATCACCATGCCGTCGGTGGCAAACGATCCACTCGATATTGACGCACCGATGTCCTTGACGCTATGCACCACGTCGGCCAGGCTTTCTATCTCGGAACGCTTCATCGACAACTCCTGCGCAGCGGTCAGCGCCCCTGAACTGGACATCACCAGATGGCTTTCCCATTCTGGGTGGCGACGTAGCTCCTGCAGAATCCGCACGCCGTAGATCGCGCCGCTGGCGCCGGTAATGGCGACGATCAAGCGCCTGCGAATAGATTCGGTCATGATTGGGCCAACGAATTGAAATCGACTCGCCGCCCTGATTCAATCCAGGCCGCGAGATCTATCGAGTCTTCGCCGGGCACGCGCACCCGAGTGAAGGTGTGCTCGTGATAGGTCACGGGTCGCGTAGCGTCCAGGCCGAGCTTTGCGCTCACACCCTGTTCGTGCACGGGTGCAACGCCGTCGCCTGCACCCAAGGTGGTCGAAGGATCCAGCGCGGAACCTTGCGCGCCGCTGATCACCACCATATCGCGGTCCGCCTGAAACCGTGTTGCCACAGCCCATTCGACTTGCTGGGGATCGTGGACCTCGACATCCTCGTCCACGACGATCACCTGTTTGATGTCATAGTGGGCACCAAAGGCGCACAAGATGACATTTTTGGGTTGTCCCTCATGCGTTTTACGCAGCTTGACGTAGAGGTGATAACGCCCTACTCCGCCTATCGACAGATGGACGTCCAGGACGTTCGGGAAACTGCGCTGCAGATGGGCGAGCAATGTGGCTTCACGCGGAATGGAACCCAGCAACAGGTGCTCCATTTCTGCCGGCACGATGGTATGGAATATCGGCGCCTGTCTATGGGTAATCGCATCGACGGCGATGACTTCGCGCTGTTCGCGTGCACTGTAGTAGCGGGGGAATTCGCCGAACGGGCCCTCCATCTCGCGCTCGTCACATAGAATGCGGCCTTCGATGACGATTTCCGCATCGGCAGGCACATGCACATCGTTGGTCAGGCACTGCGCCACGCGCAACGGACTGCCATGCAATGCGCCGGCGATGTCCAACTCGTCGTAGTCAATCTGCGTAATCGCCTGCGAGGCCAACAACGTCAAAGGATCGGCACCGATGACGATCGCAATCGGCAGGTCCTCTCCGCGACGCTCGGCCTCTTTGTAGAAGGCATACAGATGGCGGGGCAGCATCAGGATCGCCATGCGATCTTTGCCGTGCACCTGGATACGGTTGATGGATACGTTCTGCACGCCCGTCGCGGGATTGCGCGCGATCACCATACCCGCCGTGATGTACGGGCCATTGTCGTGTTCGCTGTGAGTCGGAATCGGCAGCACTGCGCGCACATCGGGCTGCCGATGCACAACCTGTTGGCACGGAGCCTCTGCCTGCGGCACTAACTGACTGGGCAAGGGTTGCTCGGCAGCCTCGCGGAAGGTGGCCAACAGCTCGGATTCCGCTACGCCCATGGCTTCTGCAATCCATGAACGGCGCGCCATGAAGCCAGAGACGACGGGAACACTGTGACCATCGGGTTGCGGAAAATAGGCCGCCTGCCGGCCGTCCAGGAGCTTGGCGATCGCCACGAGTTCATGTTCGAGGGCAGCTCCCGGCTTGATGACGGCCAACCGGTCTGTAGTGGACAAGTGACTGAGCCAGCCACGCAGGTCAGTGTGTACGGTTTTGCGAGCTTCAGAAATCATGATGTTCAATTCGACGTTGTCATGGACGGGATTGGCCGCCCGATTATTTGGATCCGGACTCGGCAGTGGCATCCGCCACGTACTCACCCGCGGTCAGCTTGCGGCGCAGCACCTTGCCTACGGGCGACTTTGGAATTTCATTGACGAACACATACTCACGCGGCCGCTTGAAATTCAGCAGATCGGAGCTGCGGCAATGCGCGTCCAACTCCGTAGCGTCTACCGCAGCTTTGCGCTTGACGAAGGCGACGACGCGCTGCCCCCAACGCTCGTCCGGCATGCCCGCCACCGCCACTTCGTCAACCGCCGGATGCAATGACAGCACCGACTCGATATCGACAGGCGAGATGTTTTCCCCGCCGCTGATGATCATGTCGTCCACGCGTCCCGTGACGAACAGATCTCCGTCCTTATCGATGTAGCCCGTGTCGCCCGTGCGATACCATCCATTGCGAATGGATTTGGCATCGGCGTCGGGACGATTCCAATAGCCCTCGAACGCTTCATCGCCCGCGAGATCTGCAATGATCTGGCCCTCTTCTCCTGGGGCAGCGAGCGTATCCGGGTCGTCGGCACCCAAGGTAATCACACGCAGCCGAGTATTGATGCCGGCCTTGCCGGCACTGCCCGGTTTACGTGTCGCATCGGCATCGACGGCAAAGGTGTAAACCTCGGAGGAACCGTAGTGATTGACGAACAGCTTCGGCTCGAAAACACGGTTCAGGCGCTGGAGCAACGCGTCGTGCATCGGCGCACCCGCGAAGCCCAGCTTGCTGACGGACGAGACGTCTGTCTGGCGCTGTTCCAGGCAGGTCAGCATGTCGTGATACAGCGTGGGCACCAAATACAGACAACTCAGACGATGTTGTTCAATCGCCTGCAAGGTCAAGGCAGGATCGAATTTCGGCATGCACACGAATAGCCCATCCACCAGCGCCATGGCGAGCAGCGAACGCACACCCATGGTGTGATACAGCGGCATGACACCCAATGTGCGTTCACCGCGGCCATATAGATTCTGTGCGACATGAGCCAGTGCCGCGGCACGCTCGTGGCGATGACGACGAGGCACGCCCTTGGGCTTTCCAGTCGTACCTGATGTGTACAACATCAGGGAGAAATCGTCTGCGTTCGCCTCTGGCACTAATGCCGCGCCCCGATGCTCCTCGATCAGGGACGTGAAACGAATGCAGTCTGCCGCCACCTCGCCGACGGCCACAATCGGCACGTTACCTTGAGCGGCGGCCGGCACGACAGCCTCGGCGCTGATCGGCTCGAAGAATACGGCGCGGACTTCTGCATCCTGAATGCAATAGACGACCTCGTCTTCTTTGGCGCGCCAATTCAGCGGCGTCACCACTACGCCGAGAAATTGGCAAGCCCAATGCAGCGTAGCCATCTCATAGCGATTCTGCAGCACGACCAAGACGCGATCGCCTTGGCGCAAACCCATTCCCTTCAGGCCGGCGGCCAACGCAGCAATATCGTCGTGCCATTGGGCATAGCTGCATACTCTGTCGCCATCGGCAACAGCCAACGCGCCGGGACTGCGCTCGACGCTTTGCAAAAAGGTCCTTCCGAGATCCAGCATGTTCACTCCGCTTTCTGTGAGGCTTCGCGTCGTTCGGTCGCCGTTTCCAGGACCGCCTTGACGATATTCGTGTACCCCGTGCATCGACATAGATGGCCCGACAACATGTCGCGCACCTCTTGTTCGGTCGGGTCGGGATTGCGTTTCAAGTAATCCTGGCAGGACATCAGGATCCCTGCGGTACAGAAACCACACTGCAGAGCGTGGTTCCGGCGGAATGCGAGCTGCAGATCATTCAGGCCCCGTTCATCGCTGGTTAGTCCCTCGACGGTGTCAATACAGCGACCCTCGGCCTGCACGGCCAACGTCATGCATGCGCGCCCGGCCACCCCATCAATGAGCACCGTGCAAGCCCCGCATACGCCGTGCTCGCAGCCTACGTGCGTGCCTGTCGCCCCCAATCCGTGGCGTAGATGATCGGACAGCAAGGTACGCGGCTCGCAGGCTGCGCGGCGTGGCTGGCCGTTCAAAATGAACGACACGACGTGGGTCTCTGCGCTGCTTAATCGTTTCATCGTTTTCTCCCGCTCACGTCATCACCACGCTCGACTACTCTCTGCAACGCACGTGCGCCCAGCGTACGTACCAAATGGCGGCGGAATATCGCAGAAGCGTGTGCATCGTCCTGCGCATCCAGCTGCCAAGCAAAGTCATTCAGGGCAGCCTCCAGATCGCCCCCCTGCAGTCTTGGCCATCGCTGCACGGTAGGTCTGTCAGCAACACCCCCAACCGCCAGTGTCAGTTGCTTATCGTCGGCTACCGCCGCGACGGAAACAATGGCGAAATCGCCATGTCGTGAAGAGAACTCGTCAAAGGCGTAGCGTGTGCCTGGACGCGCCATGGGATAGCGCACGGCCTCCACGATTTCATCGGCGGCCCGCGCAGTCATCAGCATGCCTTGGAAAAACTCCTCCGCAGACAGCACGCGCTGCTTGCGTCGCGTACGTAGTAACACCTCGCCTCCCAGAGCGGCCAACACCAGTGGCAGTTCCGCACTGGGGTCGGCGTGCGCAACGGATCCGCAGACCGTTCCTCGATTGCGAATCTGGAAATGCGAGATGAAGGGGATCGCCTGCGCCAACATGGGCACTTCGTTATGCAGGTCCGGACGCCACTCTACCTTTGCCTGCGTCGCGGCAGCGCCTACTGTCAACCAACCGTTTTCCGCCTTGACATAGTCCAGATCGGCGGCGCGGGAAATATCGATCAACGCACCCGGCTGGGCCAGGCGCATGTTCAACACCGCCATCAACGATTGGCCGCCGGCCAGAATACGGCCATCGGAACCCAGTTCGGCCAAGGCATCGACGGCATCTTGTGCGCTGTCGGCGCGTAGGTAATCAAAGGCTTGTGGCTTCATGATTTGCGCCCCCAACGGCCGAGCAACCGCCGCCACCAGGAGAGCCGGGTCTCGCCACCGGCCTGCCGGCCCAATTGATCGAAAAGCTGGCGCAGCACGATGCGGGCAGCGCCCTCGAGCATCCGTCCGCCCACTGCGGCGACTTTGCCTGAGACTTCAGCTTCGTAGTCGTAGCTCAGCAAGGTGCCGGCGCCGTCGGCGGTCAACGTCACCAGGCCGCTGCCCTTGGCGGTACCCACGCTGGAGATACCCGTCCCGGACAGGCGCAGGCTATGCGGCGGATTCAGATCGGACAAGGCGACCTCGGCGGCATAACGCGCTTTGATCATTCCTACACCCACGGTGACATCTGCGCGATAGCGGTTATCGCCGTTCGGAGTCAGCGCATTGCAGCCGGGAATGACCTTGGCCAACGCTGCGGGATCCATCATCACGGCGTAGACAGCTTCGGGCGCTGCCGCCAGTTTCACTTCGCCGCGGGCCGACAGAGATTTACCGCCTTTGCCTGAGGCTTTTGGTATTGTCTGCGCCCCTGCGGAGGGTGGCGGGTCTGCCATACCGATCAATGCCATGACTTTAGAGGGCGTCAACGGCAGGGTCACATCACTGACGCCTAGCGCATCGGCTACGGCATTGGCGACACAGACTGGCGTACTCATGTTGTTGCCCTCGCCCAGGCCTTTTGCGCCCAGCGGGGTGAACGGGCTAGGCGTTTCCATGTGCAATATCACTGGCTCTGGAACTTCGCAGGTCGTCGGCACGAGATAATCCGCAAAGGTTCCGGACTGGAAGCTGCCGTCCTGACCGTAGCGGAACTCTTCCATCAATGCTGCGCCCAGGCCTTGCGCAAATGCACCGCGGATCTGGCCGTCTGCCAATGCAGGATTGAGGATGCGGCCGGCGTCATGCGTGGTGATGTAGCGGTCAATACGTACGCGTCCGGTGATACGGTCGACTTCAACTGCACATACATCAAAAGCGAAACCGTAAGCGGCAGAGGTATTGACGCGGTCCTGATCGTCTGGCGCAGTCAGCTGCGGCGGTGTCCAGAACGCGGTCTCGCGCAGACCTGGCTCGACTCCCTCGGGTAGCAGTGCCGGAGCCCAATGCGGATTGGCGGCCAGACGGGTAAAGGGCTGAGCCGCCTCGGGACGATTGCGCGGCGCAATTTTTCCTTCGGAGAAAATAATCTCGTCGGCCTGGCAACCGAGTTGCGATGCGGCGATGCCGGCCAGCTTGTCTCGCAGCCGGCACGCCGCCAGATGTACGGTACCAGCCACGGCGCCTGCAAAGCGGCTGGAATAGTTGCCTGCCGCCACGGACCAGCCGTCCTTCTGTGTATCAAACTCAACGTTGACGGTGACGTTATCCGGATCCACACCAAACGCATCGGCAACGATCTGCGCGCATACCGTTTTATGCCCCTGCCCCGCCGGCGCCGACGCGATCACCACGCTGATGCCACCCAGAGGATCCACCGCCACCGTCGCGGCGGCAATGGCGCCATTTTTGGGACCGGCTTTCTCGCGGGCCTCGCGCGGCATCACCGTCGTGATATAGCCCATGTTGGAGATCGATGGCTCGACGATCGCCGCGTAGCCGATACCGTACAACCCGCCACGAGCGCGTACCTCATCACGACGCGCCAGCAACTGATCCAATCCACCTTCGCTGCGGACCAAATCGAGCGCTCCCTGATAGTTCCCCGAATCGATCAAGGCACCAGCCGCGGCCCTATAGGGAAAGGCATCGGCCGCAATGAAGTTTCGGCGATACAGCACGAGTGGGTCGATACTCAGCTGCTGTGCGATACGCTGCATCAAGCGTTCGAGCGCGAAATACACCTGCGGGCCACCAAAGCCGCGCACCAATCCGGCAGGCGTCTTGTTGGTCAGTACCACGCGGTTACGCACGGCCAGGTTGCGAATATCGTAGGCTCCCGTGAGGCAGCCATGCATGCGATAGAACGTAGCAGGCTCGGGCGCTCGCAGATAGCCGCCACAGTCATCGAATTGATCGAAGGACAATGCGGTAATGCGGCCATCCGCGTTAACTGCTGCCTCGATATGCGCCAGACGCCCCGTGGCCGAGGTCGCGGCCGCCAAATGTTCCAGCCGGTCTTCAACCCACTTTACCGGTGCCCCCGCCTTGCGCGACGCCAGGCACATCAATACCGCGTACGGAAACACTGCCTGCTTCACACCGAAACTGCCGCCCGAATCCGCGAAGGTGCGATGCCGCAGCCGATTGCCGGGGACTTTCAGGGCCAACGCCATCACGGTATGCAGCGAGAATGGCCCCATGAAGTTGGACTGCACGTCGTAGCCGTCCTGCACCGACAGATACTCGGCCACCACCACAGCACACTCGATGGGCGTGCAGGAGTTGCGGGGATAACGTACCGTCAACGCTATCCGATGTGCCGCAGCAGCAAAGGCGGCTTCCGGATCGCCATAACGAAAGGATCGATCGCTCACGACATTGCTGCCGACTTTTTCGTGCAGGACTGGCGCATCGTCAGCAATGGCATCATCAATCGAAACGACTGCGCCTAGCGGCTCATAAGCGACCTGGATCAGATCGGCGCCGTCTTCTGCGAGGTACCTGTTTTCCGCTATCACAACGGCGACGGGCTCACCCACGTAACGCACGTGATCAACGGCGAGCGACCATTGCTCCATCGGTTGTTTTACCCCGACGACAAACGGGCGTGACCATGCCGCAAGATCCTGCCCGGTCAACACGGCACGCACGCCAGGCAAGGCCAGGGCGTTTGTACTGTCAATGCCGGTCAATTTCGCATGAGCATGCGGCGAACGCACGATGGCTGCATGCAGAGTGCCTGGGCGTAACGCGGCATCGTCGCCATACAGACCTCGTCCGGTCAGGATAGCCTGGTCCTCTACCCGTTGCCGCCGCGTTCCGACATGCGTACGTGTCGCGTCGAGCGTCGATTGATTGCTTGCGTCCATATTGCTGTTACCAAGCGTGGAGATGTTCCATACGTGTCACTCTGCCTTGATCCCGGCGCGTTCGATAACGGCGCCCCAGGTCTTCAGTTGCTGAGCGTAAAAATCGTGGAAACTCTGCACAGAACCGCCGACCGGCTCAACGCCCTGATCCGCGAAGATTTTCTGAATCTCCGGCGATTTCAAGGCTTGATTCAAGACCTCGTTCAAGCGTTCGACAATGGGTGCAGGTGTGCCTGCCGGGGCGGCCAGGCCGTACCAGACGGATACGCCAAAGCCGGGATAACCTTGCTCGGCCACAGTGGGGATGTCAGGCGCGAGCGGCGAGCGGTTATTGCTCGTCACGGCCAAGGCTCGTTCTTTACCGGCTTTCATTTGCGGCAAAGCGCTGGGCGCGTTATCGAACATGACGTCCACCTCGCCCCCCAGCAATGCCGTGACCATTTGCGAGCTGCCTTTGTAGGGCACGTGCATGGTCGAGATCTTGGCGACCTCTTCGAAGTACGCCATGGTCAGATGATTTGACGTTCCGATCCCTGCGGTAGCGTAGTTCATCTGCCCAGGCTTCTGTTGCGCCCGTTTGACAAAATCAGCCAGGGTTTGGATCGGTGAATCTGCCTTTACCACCAGAAAATTAGGTGTCTGGGCGCCGACGATAATGGGAGAGAAATCTCGCTGCCCGTCGTAGGGCAGCTTTTGGTACAAGAACGTATTCGCGACCAGAGGAAAGCCGACGACGGTCAGCGTATAGCCGTCCGGTGCGGCGCGAGCGCCTTGCTCGGTGCCGACAATCGTGCCTGCTCCGGGTTTGTTTTCGACAATAAAGGGTTGCCCCAGCGCCTCCTGCAATTTCTTTGAGAACAGGCGCGCCATCGTGTCATTGAAACCGCCTGGCGTGTACGGCACGATGATGCGTACGGCTTTGTCGGGATAGGCGGCCTGGACCGCTGTGGCATGCCCAGCCGTCAACCCCAAGATTGCTGCCGCGGCATAACGCCCTATCGTTTTAATCATCAATAGTCTCCGTGTTGCGGGCTTTTTCGCCCTTTCTTAATGTGCGGATCGCGGGTAGCGCTATTGCCCTACGACGCCCGCTTCTTGGTAGATGTGCTTGATTTCCATGAAGTCGATCAGCGCATCAAAGCCGTGCAGACGGCCGATGCCACTGCGTCGATAGCCGCCGGTCTCGGCCTCTGCAAACAGTTTGTTGTGATCATTGATCCACACGGTGCCGTTGCGCAGTGCTCGAGCCACACGCATTGAACGCGCGCCGTCATGTGTCCACACGCTGGCTGACAGGCCATATTCGGTGTGATTGGCACGCGCGACAGCCTCGGCCTCGTCTTCGAATCGTTCCAGCACCAGCAGGGGTCCGAAGATCTCTTCCTGCACGAAAAAGGCGTTGGTATCTCGATGAGCAACCAACGAGGGCGACATAAAGCAGCCCGAGGCAAGCTCCCCCTGCAGTCGATGTCCCGCCAGCACCACCTCGTCGGCGATCTGCTGAGCCGCGTCGATGCCTGCTTGTACTTGCTGCAACGCGTTGGGGTCGATCAACGGCCCGATCTGGGAACCCGGTGCGTCGCCTGGCCCGACTTTCAGGGCAGCCAAAGCATCACGCAGCGCGAGCTTCATTTCTTCGTAGCGCGAGGCATGCACCAACACACGCCGTGCAGCGGTGCACTGCTGGCCCGAGATGATGGTGGCTGCCGCAGCCAAGCGCGGCGCAGCCCATTTCACATCGACATCATCGAACACCACACAGCACGATTTGCCACCCAACTCCAGCGAGAGCTTTTTCATGGTTGGCGCGGCGGCAGCCATAATGCGCTGTCCTACCGCGTTAGATCCCGTAAAGCTGATCACATCCACATCGGATGAGGACACCAGCACTTGAGCCACCTCGCTCCCACTTTCTGTCAGTAGATTCACCACGCCTGCAGGGACATCAGGGTCGCCCACCAACGGCGCGACCAAGGCGGCACTCAAGCGCGCCGTCTGCCATGCAGACTTGATGACCACCGTACACCCGGCGGCCATCGCGGGCGTCAAGGCGCGGATGAGCAGTACCGCAGGCGCATTCCACGGAATGATCAAACCGGCAACGCCGGCCGGCTCTTTTAAGAGCGTCGCGAAAGCGCCCGGCTCGACTTCAAAGACATGGCCCGGAATGTGGCGGGTCAGTCCAGCGTAGTAACGGATCTCGGAAATCGCCGCGGCAATTTCACCGCGCGACTGCGCCAGGACCTTGCCATTTTCCAGGGTCAGTAACTGTGCCAGCGATTCGGATTGCGATTCCAATTGATCGGCCCAGCGCAACATCGCCATCTGACGGCGGCGCGGGCTCTGTGCCCATGCGGTGCCATAAAAAGCCTGGTGTGCCGCCGCAATGGCCGTGTGTGCATCCTGAGCGTCACTGTCGGCGTAGTACCCGGCGACAGCACCGGTGGCAGGATCGTGCCTGACCCCCACTCGCCCGCCCAATGCCGGCGTCCAACGACCGGCGATCAGATTCAGCGCTTGTGCGGTCTGCTGCTGGCTACGGGTCTGTGATTCGTGTGCGGGTTGCGCCATTGCTGCCTCCATCAAGTACGGGTTTGTGAACCTCGTTTTGTCAGGAGGGCAGTCTAGATAGCGGCAAATATCAGGTCAATTAATATTTAATTATTAAGTTCATCACATATAGTGATGACTTGGCTGCCATTGATGATTCCGGGCAGCATGAACCCCGATCATTGCGACCGGGGCATGGATACAAGACAACGCCCTCATTGCAGAGGAATAGCAGCGTCCACGACGACCTGACGCCACTTGCCCATTTGCGCCGTGATGAAAGCAGCAAAATCCGCTGGGGTGCCTCCTGTGGGGACGACACCCTGCTCCCGAAATATTTTCTTGACCTCTTCTGTCGCCAGGATGGCGTTAATCTGAGTATTGAGTTTCTGCAGAATCGGTTCGGGAGTCCCCGCAGGTGCAACAAAGCCATGCCAGGACGAAACGTGATACCCGGGAACGCCGGCTTCAGCGACGGTGGGCAGATCTGGCATCAACGGTGACCGATGCTCGTCAGCAATGGCGATGGCGCGCACCTTGCCTGACTGGATGAACGGCAAGACGTGCGGAAACGCATCAAAGGCCAGCTCAACCTGACCGCCCGCCAGATCCGTCAACATTGGGGTACTGCCTTTGTAGGGAATCTGGGTCATTTCCACTGATGCCATGCGTTCGAACAATGCCATGGCCAAATGATTCGAAGACCCGCTGCCCGAGGACCCATAATTGATCTGGCGCGGGCGAGCGCGCGCGGCCTCCACCACGGCACCGACACTCTTCAAGGATGAGTCGGCATGCACGGCCAACAGCATGGGAGATTGCCCTGCCAGGATCACTGGAGCGAAATCCTTCGCCGTGTCGTAGGGCAAGGATCGGTACAACGCCGGATTGGCGGCAAAGGGAAACTGCGCCACCAGCAGGGTATAGCCATCCGGCGCGGCCTTGGCCGCGATCGAGGTACCGATGATGGTCCCCGCCCCGGGTTTATTGTCTACGACTACCGGCTGCCCCCACGCCGCGCTCAGCTTGTTGGCCACCACGCGGCCCAGCGTGTCATTGAATCCGCCTGGCGGATACGGCACGACGATATGGATAGGTTTTTGCGGATAGTCTTGCGCCTGCGCAGTTGCGCCGCAAGTCATCACCCCAGCAGCCGCCATGACGGCTGCAATACGTTTGAGTTTTCGAAACATGTGCCCCCTCCGTTAAAGAATGCGCAAGACGACACCGTCGGCGCCGCCTGCCTTATTTGTGCGGAGAGTCTAGAAATGGGCCTATATCAGGTCAATTAATTTTTAATGATCACAATAATCACTATTTATGATGAAATAGGCATCTGAGTTTTGCGCAGTGCATGAGCACACCGTGTCTTGGGGACCCTATGGAATTCCGGCAAATTCAATATTTCATCTGCCTCTTTGAAGAAGGCTCTGTCACGCGCGCTGCACGCCGGCTCAACATCGTGCAGCCGGCTTTGAGCATGCAGATCGCGCGCCTGGAGGACGAGTTGGGGCAGCAGCTGTTCGAGCGCAGCCAACAAGGCATGCAGCCTACATCGGCCGCACGCCAGATGTACCGGCTGTTCCTACCGATATTGCGTGATTTCACGCACGCCCGTGAACAAGTCCTGCGCAAGGATGGCGAGCTGCATGGGCACGTCAACATCGGCATCATCGCTTCTGTGGCCCAAGGTGTTTTGTCGGATGCCGTAGAGGAATTCACAGCACAGCATCCCAAGGTCACATTGACCGTGACCGACGGCTATAGCGCTACGCTGGCAGATCGCGTCGCCGGAGGGGAGCTGGACGCCGCGTTCATCAACAAACCGCGCCGCCCTCTGGCACTGAACCTGGAACATGTGGTCGACGAGGACATGGTATTGGTGACGGGGGCCGACTATCACCAGCATCTGCCGGCGAGCGTGCCGTTACGTGATGTCATTGCGTTGGACCTGGCCTTGCCAACGCGCAAACATGGGCTGCGGCTGATCCTGGAGAGTTTCGCCCAGGCAGAGGACATCGATCTGACGCCAGTCTTTGAATTCGACTCCATTGTGTCCATCATCAAGCTCGTAGAGCGCACCCGACTTGTTACGCTACTGCCCCGTGTCGCGATCAGCAATCGAGTACAGCGGGGCCGGCTGAAATGCCATGAGGTGGTTTCACCGCGGCTCATTCGCCAAATCGCCCGGGTCACTCACCCTCGCCGCGCATTGAGCGCCGAGGCTTCTGCGTTTGTGGCTTTATTATCTGAACATATGCGCCGGTTGGACACCTCCCAGCAATCCTCTAAATCCTCTAAGAAATAGGTTTTTTTATGTCGCAGCGACTTCCCCGCTTTGCCGCGTTGATGGCAGGCATCGTTCTCTCGGCCGCCGGAGCGGCCCACGCGGCCTATCCTGAACGCCCCATTAATCTCGTCGTGCCCTTTCCGCCGGGTCAGGCGACTGACATTTTTGCGCGTATGGTGGCCGAGCAGCTGGCCAAAGAAGTCGGCCAGCCCGTGGTGGTCGAAAACAAGGCCGGCGCCGGCAGCAACATTGGTATGCAGTTTGTGCACCGCGCCGAGCCCGATGGCTACACCCTGGTGGTCGGCGGCAGCGCCGCTGCGGTAAACCAGACCTTATATAGCAATCCCGGTTACTCGCTGCAGAAAGACTTCACGCCAGTAGGCGGTATCTTTACCGTTCCCCTGGTTTTTTTGGCGAACCCCAAAAGCGACATCACGTCATTGCCGCAATTGATAGAAAAAGCCAAGGCCAAACCGAACGAACTGGCGTATGCCAGTGCGGGGATCGGCGGCACGCAGCACCTGTCGGCAGAGATGTTCAAAGCCGACGCCGGCGTCGAGATCCGCCACATTCCCTATAAAGGCAGCGGCCCTGCGCAAGCCGATTTTCTGGGCAATCATGTCCCGTTGATGGTGGACTCGGTCACGGCCGCGTTGCCGCACATCAGTTCGCATGCCGCCGTGGCACTGGCTGTCACGACGAGCAAACGCGTGCCTCAGTTGCCCGATGTGCCCACCGTTGCAGAGTCGGGTTTGCCGGGATTTGAGGCGGTAGGCTGGGCCATGGTGTTTGCCCCCGCACAGACGCCTGCCGATGTGGTGACGTACCTCAATCAAAAAATCAACACAATTCTGCAGTCGCCGGAGATGCAAAAAGCCTTGGCCGACCGAGGCGGCCAGCCGTTGGTGTACACCCCCGATGAGGGCAAACGCTTTGTCGACCAGGAGGTCGCAAAATGGGGCAATGCCGTCAAGAAATCGGGCGCGTCGGTTGACTGACGCTCTGCCATGCTGACCTTCAAGCAGATCGAGGCCCTGTATTGGGTGGTGCAGTTGGGAGGTTTTGCCAATGCGGCAGAGCGGCTCAACACCACCCAATCGGCGATCACCAAGCGGATTCAGGAACTGGAGACGAATTTCGGTATCCAGATCTTTGACCGCAGCGGCCAAAAGGCCACATTGACGCGCATGGGCGAAGAGCTGCTGGATATGGCGGCGGATCTGCTGGGACGGCGCGATCAGATGCTGCTCAAGATGAAAGGCTTCAAGCCTTTCTCGGGCTCGCTGCGCCTGGGCATCACGGAAATCACGGCGATGACCTGGCTGCCCAGGCTGATGACGGAACTGAGGACGCTGTTTCCCGAACTGGTCGTATTGCCGAAAATCGGCTTGGCGTGGCAATTGCAGCAGAGCTTGCTGCAAGGGCAATTGGACATGGCGATCCTGCACCGGGAGTTACGCAATCCGTTTCTGGAGGCCGAGCCGATTGCACAGGTGAATTTTTCATGGGCAGGCAGTCCGGATGTGATCTCCCCGACCAAGGTCTATACCCCGGAGGACCTGTCCCGGCTGAACATTATTCGCCAGGACCCGGATTCGGGTCTGAATGCGATTTATGACGAATGGTTTGCCCCGTATACGCCGCAGTCGAATTTGTTCACCATCAACAGCCTGCAGGCGATGGTGGGCATGGCGGTGGCGGGGTTTGGCGTGGCGTGCATGCCGGAGGACTATTTTTCAGAGCTGTTTGCGAGCCGCAAACTGATAGTCGCCCGCACGACGAAGGCCATGCCTTCGTCGCTGTACTGCGCCATGTATGCAAAGCAATCGAACACCATGTTCTATCAGGAGATCGCGCGCATTGCGCGCGAGGTGTGCGATTTTTCTCAGCCGTATGGCGGGCTCAGCGCATAACGCCAGGCCGTCGGCATCAACGGTTTGATATCGAAGTTTTGTCGCTCGGGACTCGGTGCCTGAGGCTCAATGCTTGATATCGGATAGGAACTTGCGTGCGCGATCAGTCTGCGGTTGCTCAAAGAACTGCTTGGGCGGCGCTTGTTCGACGATGCGGCCGGCGTCCATGAACCAGACCATATCGGCAACGTCGCGAGCGAAGTTCATTTCATGAGTCACGCACACCATGGTCATGCCTTCGGCGGCGAGGGATTTCATGACCAGCAAGACTTCATTGACCATTTCCGGGTCCAAGGCACTGGTGGGCTCGTCGAACAGCATGATGCGCGGCTTCATGGCCAGGGCGCGGGCAATCGCGACACGCTGTTGCTGGCCACCCGATAGCTGGCCCGGATAGGCATCGGCCTTGTGCCCCATGCCTACACGCTCCAACAACGCCACCGCATGTTCGCGCGCCTGGTTTTTATTCAGCCGCTTGAGCAGCACAGGGGCCATCATCAGGTTTTCCAACACGCTCATGTGCGGGAATAAATTGAACTGCTGGAAAACGAAACCAATATGGCTGCGCATATCGTCGATCGATCCACAGTGGTAGACGTCGACGCCATCGACAACGATGTTGCCTTTCTGGATCGGCTCCAGGCGATTGACGGTGCGGATCAGCGTGGACTTGCCTGACCCCGAGGGCCCGCACACCACCAGGACCTCGCCTTTTTGCACTTGGGCATTGATGTTGTCCAGGGCGAGATATTCGCCATACCATTTACTGACGTTCTTGAATTCGATCATGGGTAAGCCTAGGCTGCGACGGGTCGGGTCCCGCTCATGCGGATCTCAACGAGTTTGACGGCGCCGGTAAGAATCAGGTTCAGCACGAAATAGGTCAGCGCCAACAACGCGAAGACTTCAAACGGCTTGGTCAGCAGAATATTGTTGACCTGCGAGGCAGCAAAAGTCAGCTCATGCACGCTGATGACGAAACCCAGCGAGGTTTCTTTCACCGTGGAGATGAACTGGCTGAGCATGCTGGGAATGGTGTTGTACAGGGCCTGCGGCAAGATGATCTTGCGCATGGTCTGCATATGACTCAATCCGAGCGAGCGGCCGGCTTCCATTTGGCCAGCCGGCAAGGCCTGGATCCCGCTGCGGATGATTTCGGACAGGTAGGCACCCTCGTACAAAATCAATGCGGCAGCCATGGTCACGACACCGCTGACCGAGGTGCCGATGGCCAGCGGCAGGAAAAAATAGGCCCAGAAAATGAACATGATGAGCGGCAAGCCGCGCACCAGATACACCACCGCCGTAGCGGGCCAATAGAATATTTTGTGCGAGCTGATCCGGCCCAGGGCCAGCAACACGCCTAGCGGAAACGCCAATGCCAGGCTGACCAGCGCCAGGCCTACGGTTGCGACGAGGCCGCCCATCGGGCCGTTGGGCCATTGGCCCACCAGCAGCAATAACCAGTTATCGGAAAGTATCTCGAGCATGACGGCCTTACCGGGTCTTGGCCACGTACGCGACCCGTTTAGAGAGATAGGCGCCCGCCAGCATCAGCAATAGCGAGATCACCAGATACAACACCGTCACGACAGTGTAGATTTCGAATGTCTTGAACGTTGCGGACTCAATTTCCCGGCCCGCCCCCGTGAGCTCTATCAGGCCGATGGCCATCGCCAGGCTGGTGTTCTTGAACAAGAGCAGGGTCTGGTTTGTCAGTGGCGGGATGGAGATCTTGAAGGCCTGGGGCAGGATGACCTTGCGCATGGTGCGCAGATAGCTCAGCCCCAGACTGCGCGAGGCCTCCATCTGGCCGCGCGGGATGGCGCGAATCGCGCTGCGCAGATCCTCGCTGACGTAGGCAGCGGTCACGAGTCCCACTGCAATCGTGGCGTAAAAGAACTCGCCGCCGACGACATTGATCACGTCGTCCGCCGCGACCGGCATGAGGGCCGCGACACCGAAATACCACAACAGAATATGGACCAGCATCGGCACGTTGCGATGAAAGGCCACATACAGAATGATCAGGTAATTCAAGACCCGGATGTTGAGCATGCGCAACACGGCAAGCACGCTGCCCAGCGCGAACGCCAACACCCAGGCAAGCAAGGTCATCTTCAGGGTGGTGAGCAATCCACCCAAGATCAACGTCGGGTAGCCGTTACTGAGTAACGCACCGAAATCCAATGTGTAGTTCATAAGCTACCCGCCCTGCCGGGATCAACCTTTGATTTCTTCGACTTTGAACACGCGCTTGGTCGGGAACTTGGTGTCCGGGCCAAACCAACGGTCGAAAATGGTTTGCAGCTCGCCGGAAGTCTCCAGCTTGGTGAGGACCTTGTTCACCTCATTGCGCAGGCCGTCTTCGCCTTTACGCATGCCGATACCCCACGGCTCGACGAACAACGGCTCTTCGATGATATCGAGTTTGACGGGCGAGCTTTCGGCGTCTTGCTTGAACTTCAACAGCATGAGTTCCGAGCCGACAAAGCCGGAGACCTTGCGCTGTTGCAGGGCGACAAAGGCGGTCGGAGGATCTTTGAACGTCACGGTGGTGACATCCGGGATCAGGCGTTTGGCGCCCGACTCCGAGGAGGAGCCTGCAACGGCGCTGACGCGCTTGCCCGCCAAATCGGCATTCGTTTTGAGTGTACCGGCATCGTCGCGGCGGATCAGGATCTTTTGCGGGCTGACGTAGTGCTGGTAGCTGTAGTCGATCTGCTGCGCGCGCTCGGGAGTCCAACCCAGATTGGCGGCCACCAGGTCGACGCGGCCACCGGCCAGCTCGGGAATCCGGGCTGCCACGGAGATCATTTTGACTTCAAGCTTGACGCCCAGGTCGGCGGCAATTTTATTGCACAGATCGATTTCGTAGCCCACGACCTGACGGGTCTTGGGATCCTGAAAACTAAAGGGCTCGGAGGTGCCGAGCGTGCCGCACACCAGGGTGCCGCGCGCTTTGATATCGGACAGCGCGTCAGCGTGCGCGACGTTTGCCATGCCCAGGCAAGCCACCAGGGGCAGGCACTTCAGAATATTTTTGAAGACCATGATTTCCTTCCTTGAGTGTTATTGAAGTTGGCGGCAAGCTTGCGCCAGTTTTTCGCAGCCGAGCTTGATGGTCTCCAGATCGGTGGCGAAACTCATACGCAGATAGCCGGGGTTGCCATAAGCGGTACCGTCCAGAACGGCAACGCCGGCGGCGTCCAGCAGGTAATGCACAAACTCCAGGTCGTTGGTAATGGTCTTGCCATCTGGCGTTTTCTTGCCAATGAAGCCCTGGATGTTGGGAAACACATAGAATGCGCCGGCCGGGTTGGGGCAGCTCATCGATTCGATGCCATTGAGCAGGCTGACGATCGTGTCGCGACGCTCTTTGTAGATGGCCACGGTATCGGCCACGCATTGTTGGTCTGCGGTCAGTGCCGTGGCTGCGGCCACTTGGCAAATCTGGCTGGCGCACGAGGTGGATTGCGAAATCAGTGTCGAGATTGCTTTTGCCAGCCAGGCAGGGCCAGCCGCATAGCCGATGCGCCAGCCAGTCATGGCGTAAGCCTTGGAGACGCCGTTGACCAACATGACGCGCGATGCCAGGCCGGGATTCACGGCCAGCGGCGAAATGTAGTTGCCGTCGTAGCAGAAGTGTTCGTAGATCTCGTCGACCATCAGCAGGACTTGCGGATGGCGTTCGATCACGGCGAGCAAGGCCTTGAGCTCGGCTTCGGTGTAGATCGCGCCTGAGGGGTTGTTGGGGGCATTGAGCAACAGCCATTTGGTACGCGGCGTGATCGCGACCTCGAGGGCCTCGGGCGTGACCTTGAAGTCCTGTGCTTCGGTCGTCGGCAGGATGACTGGCTTGCCGTCGTTCAACAACACCATGTCCGGATATGACACCCAGTACGGCGTGGGGATGATGACCTCGTCGCCCGCGTTCAATGTTGCTTGCAGCGCCGAGAAAATCAGTTGCTTGGCGCCGGTGCCGACGACCAATTGATCCAGTTCGAAGGACAGCTTGTTTTCGCGCTGAAATTTTTGCTGGATAGCCACCAGCAGTTCGCGGATACCGGCGGACGAGGTGTATTTCACTGCGCCGCTTTTGATCGCAGCGATACCAGCCTGTGCGATATGCGCAGGCGTTTTCAGGTCTGGCTCGCCGATGGTGAAGTCGACGATTTCCCGGCCCTCGGCGCGCAGTTGATCGACCTTGCGTTTGGCCGCCATGCTGGGCGACGGCTTGATCGCGCTCATGCGTTGCGCGAGGAAAGAAACGGCTTGATTCGTGTTGCTGGCAGTCATGATGCGATTTACAGGAGGTTCTTGGATTCCAATACGGCGTGCAACCAGCTTTGGCGCTCGGCACCGCTGTCGATCTCGGCCATGATGCGCTCTTCTTTTGCAGCGTGAGCACGGGCTTTTTCTACCAAAGCGTCAGCCTGAGCGACCGGGAACGACACGATGCCGTCTTCGTCGGCCACAATCACGTCGCCAGGCTGGATGACCTGCCCGCCGATGGTGACCGGCACGTTGACTTCGCCAGGACCGTCTTTGTAGGGGCCACGGTGCACGTGGCCACGGGCGTAGCAGGGGAATGAATCATTCTCGAAAGCCGCCACGTCGCGAATTGCGCCATCGACGATCAGGCCAACGCAGCCACGCTGCTGCAGATAACGCTTCATGATTTCGCCCACGCAGGCGTTGGTCAGATCGCCACCGGCGTCCACCACCAGCACGTGACCCGGCTGAATCAAGGTCATGGCTTTGTAGATGAACAGGTTGTCGCCGGGACGTGTCTTGACCGTCAGCGCGCTGCCGACCAGCTTGCCGCTGCGGTTGTAGCGGTTCAAACCGACAACGCCGCTCTGGCGGTGCATGTTGTCGCTCAGATGCGGGGTCACGATGGACTGCAGGGCATTTGCCAACTCGGCGCTAAGCACCGGAGCGGCAGCATTGAGGGTAAATGGCGAAGCGTTTTGCATGGGGTTCGGTCTCCAGAAGACTGGATCATGCAAAAAACACGGACACGCCAAAAGGGAATTAAAAGCCTATGGTTTTATTCCTTTTATGAATATAAGCCGGCATGAGTCACACCGCAGTCCACTAATGTGGAGTTTTTATTCTTTTATGACAATGGCTTATATCGTTTTATAAAAAACCCATCAAAGAACGCATTGTTCATGCGGCACCGCACCATTATGGACCCTTGATGCGGGAAATCCCCTAGCACATTGCGGCTTCTTCAGGCCCGATCACTGCGCAGTTTGACCACATTTTGACCACGACACGAATCGATCTGCTGCCGTTGTCGTTACCACGGGTCAGCCCGAATTCAAGATAAGAACGATTTCTATTAATATCATCAGTTCTGCTATTCCTCCACCTGGCAATTTACCCCCGGAATCCGCCCGTGAGTGCCGCGTCCCTCCCTTACGTTTCGCCACCATCGGTGGATACGCTGTACGCCGAGCACCACTCCTGGCTCAGGACGTGGCTGCAACGGCGCCTGGGCAACGCCGCCGACGCGGCCGACATGGCACACGAAGCCTTTTTACGATTGATCATGAAGCCCGCGCCGCGGGGATTTCATAGCCCGCTGGAGGCCCGCGCCTATTTGCGCTCCATGGCGCAAGGCATGTGCATCAATCTGTGGCGTCGAAGAGAAATCGAACAGGCATGGCTCGATACACTGGCTGCGCAGCCACAGGATGTCGCGCCCTCGGCCGAGCGGCAGGCAATCGTGCTGGAGGCGCTGCACGAGATCGCAACGCTGTTGCAAGGCTTGCCCGCCAAGGCGGCCCAGGCTTTTCTGATGTCGACCATATGCGGCATGACGGCCTCGGAGGTGGGCTGCGAACTCGGCGTATCCTCGCGCATGGTGCGCAAGTACGTCGCACAAGCCATGCTGCGCTGTATGCAGGCCCATGCAGTCCAGACCGCGGCTGAACTGCGGACCTCACCCGCGGTGTGATGCGCGTGTTCACCGACCTGCCATAACCCCATGCCTGCAACGTCCTCCATCGATTCTGCGCAACCGGGCAGCCACGGCCAAGATAAAGACCCTTCGCACGCGGCGATGGAACAGGCCGCGCACTGGTATGCCCTGCTGATTTCCGGCGAAGCTGATGCGGCTGACCGTGCCCGCTGGCAGGCCTGGCTGGCGGCCAACTCGCAACATCGGCACGCCTGGGCCTACGTGGAAGCAGTCAGCCAACGCGTGCTGGCTCCTCTGCAGAATGCGCCCGACCCGACGTTATTGGCCTCCAAGGTCCACGACGTGCATACCCGCGAGCGATCCCGCCGACGCGTATTGGCAGGACTCGGCACCGTGGCAGGGCTGGGCCTGATCGGCTGGACAGGCTGGACACACACACCGATCGCTGGGGTCCTGGCAGCCTGGACTGCAGACTATCGCACCGGCACCGGAGACATTCGCGAAATCAGGTTGGCCGACGGCTCGCGCATCTGGCTCAATGCGGGCAGTGCGGTCAACGCCGATATGTCGGCGAATTTGCGCAAGCTCACGCTGATCGCCGGGGAGGTCCTGGTATCGACAGCCCACGGAGATACTCGTCCGTTTATTGTCGAGACGCCGCAGGGGCAATTGCGCGCGCTGGGCACACGCTTCACAGTCCGGTGCGAGCCTGAGCAAACCTTTCTGGCCGTCTACGACGGCGCAGTCGAAATCCGAACCGCGGCCAACGACACGACCACCATCATTGCCGCGGGGAAACAGACGCGGTTCAGTCTGGATCACATCGCCGATGCCACGGAGGCCGACCCCGCGCGAGAGGCGTGGAGCCGTGGAGATTTGATTGCCTGGGATTTGTCGCTGGCGGCTGTGGTGCATGAACTCAATCGCTATTACACAGGACATATCGCACTGGATCCGGCCGTCGCACGGCGCCGTGTATTCGGGACATTTCCGTTGCGCGATGTGGATGGCGCGCTGGCCATGCTCGCGGACGTGGCGTCGCTACAGGTGCGTAAACCGCTGCCATGGTGGATTTCAATCAGTAGCCGCGACGCCACGCCGGCTCCTGCTCAATCCCGTTGAGCGTTTTGTTATCCGGGCACAAAGCACCCCTGATTTTTTTTTACCGCGTGAGTTCCGCTTTTTGCCCTCTCGATTGATTTAGAGATAGAGAGGGCCGCACGTCTCAGGTCGCGATAGGTGTTCGCACAGACAAGGCCCCTGTTGCACCCACTTTGTGAAGAGGAATTCTCATGCCTTGGCGCTCGTCGCATGCTCTCCGCCGTCCGCAGTCCCGCTCGGCCCGATCGACCCCATTGGGTCTCGGCACGGAACGGTCGCGGCAGAATCGATTTGCCCGCAAGCCCTGGGCGGTCTGGATGGAGTTGGGCGCCCTCACCGCTGTCATCGCGGTGGGGACCGGCATGCCGGGACACGTCTATGCCGCCGACGGCGTCATCGCACAGGCGGCGCCCGCACAGCGCCGCTACAACATCCCCGCCGGCCCGCTGCGCACCGTGCTGACCCGCTTTGCCAGCGAGTCGGGCATTTACCTCGCGGGCTCGATCGAGCTGGCCAATGGAAAAAACAGCACCGGTCTGCAAGGCAACTATACGGTCTCGCAAGGCTTGGCGAATGTGCTGACTGGCACGGGCCTGCAGGCGACACCGGATGCCAATAACCGGTACATACTCAAGGCCCTGCCGGCCTCCAGTGTGAGTGAACTCCCCACGGTCACGATCACAGGCCGCACTGAAAGCGGTACCGGTCCGGTGATCGGCTATATGGCACGAAATAGCGAAACTGCCACGAAGACCGACACGCCGATTGTGGAGACCCCGCAGTCGATTTCGGTCGTCTCTGCCGAACAGATCCGCGATACCGGATCGAGCTCCCTGGATCAGGCGTTGACCTATACGGCAGGCGTACGCACGTCGATGTATGGCACGAGTTCCCGGCTGGATGCGGTGCAAGCACGTGGGGTCGAGATTGAAGACATCTACCTGGATGGCTTGAAAGACCGGGTGAATTACTGGAACAGCACGGCGCGTGTCGAACCCTATCTGATGGAACGCATGGAAGTCCTGCGCGGACCGGCCTCGATGCTGTATGGCCAAGGCGGCACGGGCGGCCTGATCAACAACGTGAGTAAACAGCCCCAGGCCGAAACCCAACGCGAAGTCGGTATTCAAGTCGGAAATCACAACAAAAAACAAATCCAGGCGGACCTGACCGGGCCGTTGAATGAAGACGGCACCCTGCTCTATCGGCTGGTGGCGTTGGGCCGGGAAAGTGGCACGCAACTCGACTACGGCCAGGACGACAGGCAGGTAGTTGCCCCCTCGCTGACGTGGGCTCCCAGCGCCAACACGGAGCTGACGTTACGGTTCAAATGGCAGAAAGACCGGGCCAATGGCGATTCGGGCAGCACGCTGCCCTGGAACGGCACGATCCTGTCGAATCCCAATGGAAAGATTTCCCGGCATACGTTCGTGGGTGAGCCGGGTTTAGACTATTTCGATGCCGACAGCTGGCAAGCCGGCTGGTCGTTCCGCCATGCGTTTAACGAGCAATGGACGTTTCGCCAGAACACGAGATGGACAGACAACAAGACCGATTACGGGGCGTTTGACGTCTATGCGCCCTATCTGGATGCCGAAGAGCGCGTGCTGAATCGCGCCGCGTATTTCTGGAAAAAACATACGCGCATCTTTGCCGCCGATCAGAACCTGTTGGGCAAATTCTCGACGGGCTCCGTCGACCATCAGTTGCTGGTGGGCCTGGATATCATGCGCTATCGCGTCAGGGGTTCTGGCATCGATGACTACGGCCTGGCCGATGGCGGCGGCGTTCCCCCGATCGATGTCTTCAATCCTATTTATAACAGCGGCTATACGCGGCCGGATCTCGAGCCGACTGCCGCGAATGGGGTCAAGCAGCTAGGCGTCTATATTCAAGACGAAATGCGCTGGAGGCAATGGATCCTGCTGGCGGGCTGGCGGCACGATGAATCCACTAACTGGGAAGACGGTGCGGCGGACCGCAATGATCGGGCCAACACGGTGCGAGTGGGCCTGATGTACGAAATCGTGCCAGGCCTGCTGCCCTACGTCAGTTATGCCGAGTCGTTCCAGCCCCAGGCCAATACGGATTATGGCCAACAGCTGCGCCCGCTGCGCGGCAAACAGTGGGAAGCGGGCCTCAAATATCAGCCTCCAGAGCAAGACTGGCGCGCATCGGCGGCCATATTTGAGCTACGCGAGACCAACCGTACCGTGGAAATTTCCCAGACGGAGGTTGCACAACGCGGCAAGACCCGGAACACCGGGCTGGAGCTGGAATGGGTGGGCTCGATCACCCCCAAATTGGACATCAACGCCAGTTTCACTTATTTGAATGTCGACCGCGAATTGACCGGGGTGCCGAAGCGGCAGGCCGCTTTCTGGGGAACGTATAAGTTCGCGATCGGGAATCTGGACGGTTTTACCGCCGGCGCCGGCGTGCATTACGCGAGCGGCTTTGTCGACGAGCCCAACGACGGCTCCTATGTGCCCAGAACGCCATCTGTCACGCTCTTTGACGCCATGGTGGCCTGGGAAAATCGCCACTGGCGCGTGGCGTTGAACGCCAGCAACCTGACCGACAAGGAGTATTTCAGCCAGTGCACCGAGTGGGGGTCTTGCTCGTACGGCACGGGACGTCTCGTTACATTGAGTACGACCTATCGCTGGTAGGTCACACACGAGCGAGTATCATCTGGCTGGTAGTCATTTTTTATTAAAGGAGCACTCCATGGCCCAAGCCAGCGCACGCCACATCCTGGTGTCCACCGAAGCCAAATGCAACGAACTGAAGGCCGCTATCGAAGGCGGTGCCGATTTCGCCCAAGTCGCCCGCGAAAACTCCAGCTGCCCGTCCAGCCGCGACGGCGGCAACCTGGGCACATTCCGCCCGGGCCAAATGGTGCGTGAATTCGACCAAGTCGTGTTCAGCGCGCCGTTGAACGTGGTGCAAGGCCCGGTCAAGACCCAATTCGGGTATCACCTGGTCGAAGTGACTGATCGTCAAGATTAATCAGGACAAGGTCGGTGGGTGGAATCCCCCCCCCACCGACCTGCAGCAATATGCTGACAACCCGGGATTCGCGGCCAGACCGATGTTTTCAGACGGTGCTGAATCCGAGAACCTCTTAGAAGACATCACGAAACAGAAGCGACACGGCTCGCCTGTGAGGCCACCGAATACTCGTAAACAGCCAGCTTGGTTCTGTATGCTGTGCTGTAGATATCGGGCGTCGCATTGCCGCGCCATTCACTAGACAAACCGGCGTGCTTCCATGCCGCCAAGTCCGCCTTGACCTCGGCACGAGACAGCGTCGATGGCGACACCGGAATATAAGTCTGATCGCCCGGCTGTACATTGCCCGCAGCCTTGGCAGCTGCCAGATCGGCCGTGACTTCAGCACGCGACAACGTCGAGACACTCGGCGGCACATAGGTTTCCTCTGCAGCGTGTGCGGCCGTACCGGCGAACGAAGCGGACAAAGCGATGGCAAAGATGGCGAATTGGGTTTTCATAGTAAGTCTCGATAAAAAGTAATGATTGATGGGTGAATGAACGACGAAACACGCTTTGAATAGTCAGCAAGGCATTGTGTCGTGGTTGCTGCCGTGTGCCGTCTATCCATGAGTGTTATTAGAAGACTGTCGCGTATCTCGGATATGTCACGGGGACTGGGGTTTTAGTACCCAAGGTATCTGTAGAACGGTTAGATACAGTGCGAGACAAATCTGGATGCCAACGAGCCGATACGTATCGGGAAAACGGCCGCAAACACCAACAGCATCAACCCGGCTGAGCCAACAGACGCTGAATTTCGGCCTCGGTTTCCTGGTATTTCCCTTCCCCAAAGTGGCGATACACGATGTTCCCTTGCTTATCGATCAGGTATGCCGCAGGCCAGTATTGATTTCGGTAGGCGTCCCAGGTCGCATAGCCATTGTCTTGTGCAACGGGGTACTTGATGCCGAATCGATCCAGCGCCTTTGTCACATTCGTAGTGGAACGCTCGAATGGAAACTCGGGGGTATGCACGCCGACGACGACCAATCCTTGGTCTTTGTATTTCTGATACCAGTCGGTCACATACGGCAGTGTGCGGATGCAGTT
The DNA here is from genome assembly GCF_054780995.1 of Bordetella tumbae. Classification (NCBI taxonomy): domain Bacteria; kingdom Pseudomonadati; phylum Pseudomonadota; class Betaproteobacteria; order Burkholderiales; family Alcaligenaceae; genus Bordetella; species Bordetella tumbae. Next base: position 520,752 of record NZ_BAAGVG010000018.1, on the reverse strand, counting down.
GATGCAGGTATAGGTCCAGAAATCGACGAGCACCACTTTGCCACGCAGCGACTGCAGCGTAAGCGGCTCGCTGTTGAGCCACTTTTCAATACCCGTAAACTCCGGAGCGGGGACCGGTGCGGGTTGAGGCGCCGCGTGTACGGCTGAAACCAATAATACCGAGGCGGCTGCGAATGATTTCAACATTTTGAACATGATGAGCTCCTTATCAACAAGCAAAAAAGAGTGCTGGCGAAGTAAATAGAATCGCGTCAGAGAGAACCAGCACGAACAGAAAACACGGGATGTCATCCAGGCACGGGTCAGTGAAACAGCCCCGTTAGCCAGGCATAAAACAAAACGTCGTACTGGAAATAAATGGCCAATGCGGTCAGCACCAACAACACACCGAACCCTTGCTGCAGACGATGGGTATGCCGAGTCAACCAGCCCACACGAGAGGCAATAGCCTTGCCGCCGTACGCAATGGCAAGCATGGGAATACCCGCGCCGATGGCATAGAAGATCAATAGCACACTGGATTGCCCCAGGTTCTGGGCCTTGGCGGCCAGCACCAGGATTGACGCCAACACCGGACCTGCACATGGCGTCCATACAGCACCCAGCGAAATTCCCAGGAGGAACCCGCCTGAATTACCGTTATCAGCCTTTCCCGATAGCATTGCGATGCGCTGTATCGGCCCGCCAATACGAGCGATCAGCCAGTCATACGGGCGCGGCCAGATACGGACCAGGCCAAACAGCATCAACAACACAATCGAGGTAGACCGCACCGCCTCGTGGACGGTTTCATTCAAGTTGGATAGCAGGCTGAGCGCGATACCCAACCCGGCGAAGGAGCAGACAAAACCGGCAACAATGAACAAGGGACGCAGGCGGTTGGAGCGTTCGACAGAACTACCCAGCAAAATGGGTAAAAGGGGCAATACGCAGGGCGAGGCAATCGTCAGAACGCCAGCCAGTAGCGCAATAGGAGCGTTGATAGCATTCATGTTGAGTGTTTCCGTTGTCAGGAAACGCCATTTCGCCCGTGCCAGGTATCTGGTCTGTGCCGCCGGCACCGTCATTTTTTGAGTTCTTGTATCGTGTCCAGAGCTATACACACTACGACACATGCGCGGCTTTCACTGAGCCGTACTTTGACTACACTTCTGATCGTGACGAAACTGCCCTGTCTCATCCTGCAACCCCGTTTCATACCGATCCCCAACCTGCTATATACGGCGTAAGGCATCTAAGAATGGACCAAATCGACCACATCATGATCGTCGACGACGATAGAGAAATTCGCGAGCTCGCAGCCAACTTCCTGCGAAGGAATGGGTTGGAGGTCACCTTGGCCGCGGATGGCAGGCACATGAAGTCGCTGCTGGAAAGCACGAAAGTCGATCTGATCGTGCTGGATATCATGATGCCCGGTGACGATGGTCTGGTGCTATGCCGCGAATTACGTAGCGGCAAGCATCGCAAAATCCCGATATTGCTGTTGACCGCACGCAGTGACGACATGGACCGTGTGATAGGGCTGGAAATGGGTGCTGATGATTATCTCGTCAAGCCGTTTGTCGCCCGCGAGCTCCTGGCGCGTATCAAGGCCATCCTGCGCCGTACCCGCATGTTGCCCCCGAATTTTCAGATCACCGAGCCGGGGCGTCAGATCAGATTTGGCACCTGGCGGTTAGACACAACCGCCCGCCACCTGCTGGACGAAGAAGATACGATCGTATCGTTGAGCGGCGCCGAATACCGGCTGCTGCGCGTCTTTCTGGATCATCCACAACGCGTCCTGAATCGCGATCAATTACTGAACCTGACTCAGGGACGCGATGCCGACATGTTTGGCCGATCCATCGATCTGCTGGTCAGCCGCGTACGTCAGCGTCTGCGCGAAGACGCGCGCGAACCGATGTATATCAAGACGGTACGCAGCGAAGGCTATGTGTTTTCGGCCGCGGTCGAGGTCCAGGAAGAATAAAAAATGCCGCGCCGCCGATTTCCGATACGCCTTTGGCCGCGAACTCTGGTCGCGCGCTTATTCCTGATCTTTCTGGTAGGTTTGGTGCTGGCTCACACTTTGTCGTTTGCGTTGCTGTTTTATGAACGCTACGACGCGACCAAATCGATGATGCTGAACGATCTGCAGCGCGATGTCTCGATTGCCGTCAATATCCTCAACCGCCTGCCAGCCGACGAACGCGCCGATTGGCTGGCGCGCCTGTCCAGCGGACATCGCCAGTATCTATTGGGTCCCGGCACCGCCGACCAGCCACTGCGCCTGGCGGAGGCTCACACGGCAGCCCAGTCCATTGAAGACACGTTACGCGGCCGGTATCCCGTCGTTGTGCACGCCATGGCGGGCAACGACCACCATATTCAGGCTCGCATCACGCTGCAGGACGGCCATCCCGTAGTGCTGGACATCCATTTGGCCATGCCCCCCCTGGCCGTATGGCTACCCGTCGTGTTGGGCCTGCAATTGGTGCTGCTGGCACTGTGCGCCTGGTTGGCAGTACGCCTGGCCGTTCGCCCGTTGACGCAGCTGGCAAAAGCCGCCGATACGCTGCACCCCAACAACACGAGTCCCCCGTTGGACGAGCGTGGCCCCGCCGAGGTCGCACAAGCCTCTGCCGCGTTCAACGCCATGCAGGAGCGTATCGCCAGCTATCTGCAAGAACGCATGCAATTGCTGGGCGCGATTTCGCATGACCTGCAGACACCGATTACCCGAATGAAGCTGCGAGCGGAATTCATGGACGAATCGACGGATAAAACCAAGCTGACACAAGACCTCGGCGAAGTCGAGCGGCTGGTGCGCGAAGGCATCGAGTACGCGCGCAGTGCACACGGCACCCAGGAAAGGCCTGCTCGCATCGATTTGCACGACTTTCTGGACAGCCTGGTATGTGATTACCAAGACACGGGCCGCGAGGTAACGTTGCCGAGCCCGGCTGACCAGTCGTCCGGGTTGATACAGACCCGTCCGCACGCGTTGCGGCGCATCTTGGGCAATCTGATCGACAATGCGCTGAAATTCGCCAACGCAGCCGAAGTCGCTGTACAAAATCATGGATCCCAGGGCGTGTCCATTTTTGTACTGGACCGTGGCCCGGGTATCCCCTCTGACGAACTCGACGCCGTACTGCAGCCGTTTTACCGCGTGGAGGGCTCACGCAATCGCGATACCGGAGGCACAGGACTGGGCCTGGCGATCGGACAGCAACTGGTCACCGTGCTGGGAGGTAAATTGGTGCTGAGCAACCGCGATGGTGGAGGACTGTCGGTCGAGGTGCGAATACCGCTTTCTGCCGATCAGGCAGTGTAGTATTCAAGGACGATAAAGGAGTTTCTATGCATACCCGTGAAGCATGCCTGCAAGCCGATCAACAAGACCCGCTCGCCCCACTGAAAGCGCAGTTTGACATACCGGCAGGCGTGCTTTACATGGACGGCAATTCGCTGGGTGTGCTGCCTAAAGCCGCTATCGCACGCAGCGCGCAGGTCATCCAACAGGAATGGGGCCAGGGGCTGATCCGCAGCTGGAACGATGCGGGATGGTTTGAGCTGCCTTCGCGGCTGGGCGACAAGCTGGGCCGGTTGATTGGCGCCGGAACAGGCCAGGTCGTCGTCACGGACACCACCTCGTTGAATCTTTTCAAGTCTCTGGCAGCCGCGATCCGCATTCAACAGCAGGCCGCACCACAGCGTAAAGTCATCGTGTCGGAACGCGATAATTTTCCGACCGATCTGTACATGATCCAGGGCATGATCGATCTGCTGCAACAAGGCTACGAGATGCGCCTGGTAGATGAGAATCTGTCGTTGGAGCAGGCGCTGGACGACTCCGTCGCAGTATTGCTGCTGTCGCACGTGAATTACCGCACGGGCCATATGTACGATATGGCAGACGTCACAGCGCAGGCGCATGCACACGGGGCATTGACCATCTGGGATCTGGCCCATGCAGCGGGCGCCGTGCCGGTGGACCTGACCGGCGCCAATGCCGATTTCGCCGTGGGCTGCACCTATAAATATCTGAACGGCGGCCCGGGCGCGCCGGCGTTTATCTGGGTAGCGCCGCATCACACCGATCATTTCTGGCAACCGCTCTCAGGATGGTGGGGCCATCAGCGGCCATTTGATATGGCCGTCGATTATGAGCCCGCAGGCGGTATCCGCCGCTATCTGTGCGGCACGCAGCCCATGGTGTCGCTGTCGTTAGTGGAATGCGGCCTGGATATCTCTCTGCAGGCAGACATGAACGAGGTGCGCAGGAAATCGCTGGCGCTCACCGATTTGTTTATTGCGCTCGTGGAAAGCCGTTGTGCCCACCATCCCCTGACCCTGGTCACGCCGCGCGAGCACGCCCACCGCGGCAGTCATGTCAGCCTACGGCATCCACATGGCTATGCCGTGATGCAGGCGCTGATTGCGCGCGGGGTCATCGGCGATTATCGTGAGCCCGAGGTGCTGCGTTTCGGATTCACACCACTCTACTTCGGCTACGCCGATGTTTGGGATGCGGTAGAGATTTTGACGGACGTGCTCGATAGCGAGATCTGGAAACAGCCCGAGTTTTCGCGGCGCGGCGCGGTGACTTGATGAGAGCGGCGCATCGTTAACCTGAAGTTAATAATGCTTTGAATCGCTCCTGCACCCATACGGTGCGGGGATGGGTACAGTGCCTGACACACGCTGGCGATCGGCGCCGGCAGGAGTCAGGCACGTGAAAACATACCGTATTGCAACCATTCCCGGCGACGGCATCGGCAAAGAAGTCATCCCGGCCGGCCAACAGGTCATGCAGGCATTGGCCGAGTCAGATGGCTCGTTCGCCTTTGCGTTTCAGGATTTCGATTGGGGCGGCGATTACTACCGCAAACATGGCGTCATGATGCCTGCCGATGGGCTCGACGATTTGCGCGACAAAGACGCTATTTTGTTTGGCTCGGCGGGCGATCCAGACATCCCCGATCACATTACGCTATGGGGTCTGCGGCTAAAGATCTGCCAGGGCCTGGATCAGTATGCCAACGTGCGCCCCACGCGCATTCTGCCCGGAATCGATGGACCGCTGAAACGCTGCACGCCCGAGCAACTCGATTGGGTGATTGTGCGCGAAAACTCGGAGGGCGAATACTCGGGTGTCGGCGGCCGTGTACACCAGGGCCAGCCCATCGAAGCCGCGACCGATGTTTCCATGATGACGCGAGCGGGCGTCGAACGCATTCTGCGTTTCGCCTTCCGCTTGGCGCAATCTCGTCCGCGTAAACAACTGACGGTGATCACCAAGTCCAACGCACAACGCCATGCCATGGTGATGTGGGACGAAATTGCCCTTGAAATCAGCCGCGAGTTTCCCGATGTACGTTGGGATAAAGAGCTGGTCGATGCTGCGACCGCCCGCATGGTGAATCGACCCGCGACGCTGGACACGATTGTCGCGACCAACCTGCACGCAGATATTCTGAGTGACTTGGCCGCAGTATTAGCCGGCAGCCTGGGAATTGCCCCCACCGGCAACATCGATCCCGAACGCCGTTACCCCTCGATGTTCGAGCCGATTCATGGTTCGGCTTTCGACATCATGGGCAAAGGCCTGGCGAACCCGATCGGCACGTTCTGGTCCGTGGTGATGTTGCTGGAACATCTCGGCGAACATCAGGCAGCCCAGCGTGTCATGAAGGCCGTGGAACATGTGACCGCCAATCCCGCACTGCATACGGGCGATCTGGGTGGAAAAGCCACGACAGCACAAGTCACTGAGGCGGTGTGCCACCACCTGAAGCAGGCATCCACGCAAGCCCAGGCTGCGTAATACAAGCAGAACGCCGTGACCGGACATCGGTCGCGGCACTGCGTGCAGTCGCCGGCGCACGGGCAAGCGCGACATATGCATAGCAGCACAACTTGTGCGCCCAAAAAAAAATGATCACCACAGATCGACAACCACGACGAGGAGACATCATGAAAACTGCAAAGCATGGTCTGCGCATCGCGCTGACCGGCGTGCTATGTGCAGCCGGCATCACACTGGCAAGCAGTGCGGCAGCACAAAACTATCCCACGCGCCCCGTGAACTTGATCGTGCCCTTCCCGGCGGGCGGCACCACCGATGTGCTGGCGCGTACGCTCGGCCAAGAGTTGGCCAAAAGCCTGGGCCAGCCCGTGATCGTCGAAAACAAACCTGGCGCCGGTGCCACGCTCGGCGCCGATTACGTGGCCAAGGCCGCCCCCGACGGCTATACCCTGCTGATGGGCGCAGTCCATCATACGATTGCGACCAGCGTCTACAACAACCTGCAGTACGATTTTCAGAAAAGTTTTGCACCCGTCACCACGGTAGCGTTGGTGCCGAACATACTGGTCGTCAACCCCAAGGTTCCTGCACAAAATGTGCAGGAACTGTTGGCCCTGGCCCGCAAGACGCCCGGCAAATTGACCTTTGGCTCCAATGGCGTCGGCACAGGACAACATCTGATCGGCGCGCAGTTCCAGGAGATCGGCGGCGTCTCGCTGCTGCACGTGCCGTACAAGGGCAGCGGCCCGCTAACAACGGATCTGCTGGGCGGCCAGATCGACATGTCGTTCGACACGATTACCCCTGTATTGCCTCACATCAAGTCAGGCAAACTGCGTGCATTGGCTGTCACGACGGATAAACGTTCCGCGGCATTACCCGATGTCCCGACGATGCAGGAGGCCGGCTTGAAAGGCTTCAATATGGGCACATGGTTCGGCGTCCTGGCCCCTGCCACGACACCGCCCGAGGTCGTCGCGCGCCTGAATGCCGACATGGTCAAAATCATCCAGTCGCCGGATTTCGGCAAGAAGATGGCGGAGATCGGCGCCGTACCGATAGGCGATAGCAGCGCGCAAATGGCCGAACGCATCAAGACCGATACCACTGACTACGCCAAACTCGTCAAGCAAGCGAACGTCGTGGTCAACTGATTACCAAGAGTCGCCCTTGCCGGTTTTACGCCTGTCCCGAAAATATTCCACCAGGAAATCGATAAACACGCGCACCTTGGCCGACAGGTGATGACGTTCGGGAAAAACAGCGTGAATATCGGCGGGCGGCAAGGCGTAATCCTGCAGCAGCAATTCCAGTCTGCCAGCACGCAAGTGGCGCGCCAGATCCCATTCTGCGCGCTGCAAAATTCCCAGCCCGGCCAGGCCCCAGGTCAATGTGACCTCTCCGTCGTTACTGCTCAGCGCACCACGGACTTTGATCGTTTCACCATAAGTACCCCGCGTAAAGCGCCATAGGCCATAGGTATCATCGTTCTGGCGCAGCACGATGCATTGGTGGCGCGCCAGATCCTGCGGCACCTGCGGGCGGCCATGCTTTTCCAGATACTCGGGCGACGCACAGACCAGACGACGGTTCGGCGAAATAGGCCGGGCAATCAGACGTCCATCCGGGATGTCACCAAAGCGGATCGCGACATCAAACGCATCTTGCACAAAATCGCCCGGTGTGTCTGTCAGTTGCAACTGTACCTCGACCTCGGGATAGCGGCGCGCAAACAGCACGATGGCCGGCGCAATATAGCTGCGCCCGAACCCCAGCGGTGCGTTCACCTTTAATAATCCCCGCGGCTGCGCCTGCCGGCTGGCGATCAATTGGTCCAGATGATCAATGTCACGCAGAATGCGCCGCGCATTTTCCAGATACAGCTCGCCCTCGGCCGTCGGGCTGAGGCGCCGGGTATTGCGGTTGAGCAGGCGCACGCCGAGGCGGTCTTCGATCTGAGCCAGGCGCTTGCTGACAGCGGCCGTGGTCACGCCCAGTTCGCGCGCAGCCGCTGACAGACTGCCCGCACGGACCAGCTCGACCAACAACTGCAGCTCTTGGGACTGCCCCATCGACGTAACACCCTCATAGAAAAGCCGGAGCCATAGTAGCCCAGAGCGAACGCTTCATTTCACATTCGATTATCGGTAACTGGTTGCATCTTCAGCTGATTTATTTAAAATGCGAGTATTTCTCATTTACATTAAGATTCATTAATGTTGCGTTCCCTCCCCGCCTCGCAAGACGCCGTCCACGGCCTATACCGCGACCACCAAAGCTGGCTCGATGGCTGGTTGCGGCGCAAGGTGGGCAACGCCTGCGATGCGGCGGATTTGGTCCAGGATACATTCGTCCGCGTGCTGCGGCACCGTGCCGAATTGGCAATGGTTCGCGAACCACGTGCATACCTGACCACAATCGCCAAGCGCCTGGTGCTGAATCACTATCGGCGTCAATCGCTGGAGCAAGCCTATCAAGAAGCGCTGGCTGCGATGCCGGAGCCGCTGGCCCCCTCGCCCGAACAGCAGTTATTGATACTCGAGGCATTGCACGAGATTGATGCGGCATTAAATGCCTTACCGGCGCGCGCCCGTCAGGCGTTTTTGCTGGCGCAGTTGGAACACTTGCCCTACGAGGAGATCGCACAGCGTCTGCAGGTATCGGTACGCACGGTACAGCGCTACATCGTGCAAGGATACGAACAATGCCTGCTCGCGAGCTCGTGACTCCCGCCGAGGCGCCGCTGGATCGCGGTGTAGCGCGCGAAGCAGCGCGTTGGCTGATGCGGCTGGGATCGGGTCATGCCACGGCCGCCGATGTACGCGCGTGCGACCGATGGCGCGCTGACAGCACCGAGCATGAACGCGCCTGGCAACGCGCGCAAGCATTAAGTCGAACATTTGGCCTGATCCCCGCCGAAGTGGGCATGGCAACACTAGGCCGGCCGGCAGCCAAATCGCGCCGAGCTGCGCTCAAGACGCTCGTGGCCCTGCTAGTGGCCTCGCCTGTGGCCTGGTCGACCTGGAATGCAGCGCCCGCCGTGCGTTGGCGGGCCGACTACCGCACGGCAGTGGGTGAACGGCGCGAGGTCGTGCTGGCCGATGGATCGCGGGTCTGGCTCAACACCGCAACGGCAATCGACGAAGCATTCACCGACACCGACCACACCCTATGGCTGCGTGACGGCGAAATCTACGTACAAGCCTCGCCGCAACGCCGCCCTGCACTTCACGTCGAAACCCGATTGGGCGCCATCCACGCGGACGCCGCGGCGCGCTTTGCCGTCCGGCTCGACGCCCAACGGTGCCAGGTCAATGTCATAACCGGTCAGGTAGAAGTCCTGCCCGCCAGGGCAACAACGCACCGTGTCCGCCTGAGCGCGGCGCAACAAGCGGCATTCGATGCCGATACCGTCTACCCATGGCAGGCCTCGGACACGCGCGACCCGGATTGGCTGCGAGGCACCTTGCACGCGGATGCGATGCGATTGGATGTGTTTGCGGCGGAATTGGCTCGCTATCGATCCGGCATCGTACGTTGCGATCCGGCCATTGCCGCACTGCAGATTTCCGGGACTTTTCAGCTGAGCAATACCGATGCGGTGTTGCAGGCCCTGCCAGCGCTATTGCCCGTGCAAGTGAACTACCGGACCTCGTACTGGGTCACGCTCGGACCGGCAGCAACGCAGACGTAGTTTTATTTTGTTGCATTTAATTTTGGATGTGAATGTCCGGTTTCGTGTCGTGCGGGGTCATGGAAGTCAAAGGCTGTCATGGCCTGTATCCAAAGACCCTGTCCGAAAGGAACCTCATGGACACGCTGTACGCGCCCGCTTTGCCTGATATCCGTTTCTCTCCCCGACGAACCACGTTGGCGTGCGCCATCAGCCGTGCACTGCTGGGGTTGACCATCGCTGGCAGCCTGGGTGCGCTTTGCGCCCCCGCCTGGGCACAATCTGCCGCGACGGTGACGCAGCAACGGGTATATCACGTCCCCGCGGGCGAACTGGGCGCGGCGCTATCGCGCTTTGCCGATCAGGCCGGGATCACCGTACTGTTCCAACCTCAAACGGTCCAAGGCCGCCAGAGTGCAGGCCTGCAGGGCGCCTACCCTGTCGACGAAGCGTTGCGGCGCCTGTTGGCGGGAACGGGACTCGCCGCACGCGAACACGGCAACGGCGCATTCGTATTGCAACCCCAAGATGCCGTCTCACAGCTCACACCCGTGACGGTGCAAGCCGACGCGTTGCGATCCGATCCGGCCTGGGTCAGCACCAATACGCGCCAGGACCTGGATAACCTGCAAGTACGCAGTTGGGACGACGTAGGCAAACGCATGGATGCCGGAGTCAATTTCAATCGCCAGAACAACAGCATCAATATTCGCGGCATGGACGGCAATCGTGTTCTGACGCGCATCGATGGCATTCGCCTGCCGTGGCTGGACGACGGCGCGCGCGGCGTAAAAGGCGGCTTGAATGCAGTCGATTTCAATTCGCTATCGAGCCTGGATATCGTGCGCAGCACGGACTCTGCCTCTGTCGGATCGGGTGCGCTGGGAGGGTCAGCGGAATTACACACACTCAATCCCGACGATCTCTTGCAAGACGGACGCAACTTTGGCGCACTGGTCAAAGGCGACTACGACTCAGGGGACAACAGCCGGGCCGCTAATGCCGCCTTGGCGGGCCGGCTGGCCGAAAACACCACATGGTTATTGCAAGCCGGGATACGTAAAGGCCATGAACTGGACAACCGCGCAGACCATGGCGGCTACGGCGACAATCGTGACAAGCCCGATCCCGAGGATTACACACAACGCAGCGTCATGCTGAAACTGCAACAACGCATCGAAGGCGGCCACCGTTTCGGTTTGACGGGCGAATACTTTCACTATGATTCGGATACCGACAGCAAGTACCTGCAGGGCCCAGGCACCAGCTACGAAATTGGCGAGAACACAGCCAGCGAAACGATCAAGCGTGAACGCGTTTCGATGGACTACGAATACCAGGCGCCCAATGCGGGTGGGTTGATCGACAGTGCCAAGGCCGTGGTGTACTGGCAGCGCCTGCGACTCGATCAGGGGCTGGACGGGGAACGCACCACAGATACGCGTGCATCGATTATCCCTGGCGACCCATTCATGTACGGTTATCCCAACGGGGCTTATGGCCGAGACAACTCGATTCAGGAAACGCTGTTCGGGTTCAGCGGTGAAGCCACGCGGCGAATCGAGGGATCGGTATCGCAAATCGTGACCGTGGGGGCCGAATGGATGGGTAATCGCACCGAACAATATTCTGACGGCTACGACAACTGCCCCGATATACCAACGGGCTTGCCCGCGCTTTTCGGCCCGCGTTCCTGCGACATGCTGCACACCAACCAGGCGGACATGCCGCGCATCAAAGGCAGCCAATGGGCTCTATGGGCAAAGGATGAGTTTTCCTTTGCCCAGGGCCACTACACGCTGACGCCTTCGATCCGGTACGACCATTACGAGCAAAAACCACAAGACACCGGCAGCTACGAGAGCAATCCCAATGCCGGCGCATTGCCGCCTTCATCGAGTGGCGGCAGGTTTTCGCCGAGCTTGCTGGGAACCTGGAAAGCACAAGAGCAGGTCACGTTTTACGCACAATATGCGTATGGCTATCGCGCCCCCAGCGCGACCGAGCTTTACACGAACTACGGCGCACCAGGCACGTATCTGCGTGCCGGCAATCCTAATTTGAAACCGGAATCCAGCCGCGGCTGGGAACTAGGCGCTCGCCTGGGCAACGATGACCTCGGCGGGGCGTTGTCGCTCTTTGATACACGCTATCAAAACTTCATCGATACCCAAATACCGGTGACGGCCGGCGATCCGCAATGGCAAGGCAGTTGGGACGAACAGTATCCGCTGGGTGTCACCACCGCAGCCAACCGCGCCCGAGTGCGTATCTACGGTGCCGAGGCCTCGGCACATTGGCGTTTCACCCCGAACTGGCGCACTTGGGGATCATTGGCCTGGACTGTCGGCAAAGACCAAAGCACCGGCCAATATCTGAATTCGGTGCCGCCCTTCAAGGCGATTCTGGGCCTGGGCTACGACCGAAGCGAATGGGGCGCGAGCGCCATGTGGACGCTATCCGCACAACGCAACAAAGTCGAATATCCCGACGCGACCACCGATGCGCCCAATCCCGATTTTCGCGCCCCCGGCTATGGCGTCGTGGACCTGATGGCCTACTGGAAACCTGCTGCGGTCAAGGGGTTGCAAGTCCGTGCGGGGGTGTTCAACCTGTTCGACAAAAAATACTGGGAAGCCATCAACGTTCCCACTGCAGGAGCATCTGCCCTGCCCCATCCGGTAGACTGGTACACCGAACCTGGGCGCAGTGTGCGCGTCTCACTAACCTATCAATACTGAACCACGGGCCTGCCAGGCGGCGGCCCGGGACTATGGGTCGCCCGCCGTACCCGGACAGAGGAGTCATCCATGAGCAACACTTCTTTCACCCAACTGGCCGCCGAATTGCGCGCTCGTAACGACGCCCTGGTCGCAGAGCAACCGGGCCAACGCGCGCGCAATCTCGCCCAAGCATTGAACGTATCCGAGGCCCAATGGGTCGCCGCCGAATGCAACGGGCTGCGCGCCACCGCGCTGACGGGCGCCGCGTCCCCGCAAGCGATATTCCGCGAACTGGGATCGCTGGGTGAGGTCATGGCGTTGACGCGCAACGACTGGTGTGTCCATGAGCGCCACGGGCGCTACGAGTCCATCCAGGCAGAAGGCCCTGTCGGCCTCGTCCTGGGACCTGACATTGATTTGCGTGTGTTCTTCAGCACCTGGGATTCAGCCTGGGCCGTCGAACAAGACGGCCGGCATAGCCTGCAGTTCTTTGACTGTGCAGGCGCTGCCGTGCATAAGGTCTATCGTACCGATGCCACGGATGTCGCTGCCTATGATGCGCTTGTCGCACGCTTCGCAGGCGAGCCTGTCTGGCCGCAGACCAAACCCTATGCGTCCAAAGACGAATCCGACACCGTCAGTGATCCTGACGCGCTGCGTACCGCCTGGCTGGCCATGCAAGATACGCACGAGTTCTTTCCTCTGCTGCGTAAATTCAAAGTCTCCCGCCTGGCCGCGCTGAGGGCGGCAGGATCCGATCTGGCGCAGCAGGTTGAGACCGATACCGCCGAACGCATGTTGGAGGCCGCTGCGCAGTCAGGCCTGTCCATCATGTGTTTTGTAGGCAACCCCGGCATGATCCAGATCCACACAGGTCCGATCACCAAACTATTGCGCACAGGCCCCTGGTTCAACGTGCTCGATCCGCGATTCAATCTGCATCTGAACACCGGCGCTATCGACTCGGCGTGGGTGGTCAGCAAACCCACCAGCGATGGCTGGGTCACCTCGCTCGAGGTCTACAACGCCCATGGGGATCTCATCGTGCAGTTCTTTGGTGAACGCAAGCCTGGCAAACCAGAACTTGCCGAATGGCGCAATCTATTGAGCAGCCTTTGCGCCGAGCCGTTAGCGGCGTAACACCCTACATGATCAGTGTGTCGCGTACTCAGCACCGCCAAGAACGGCTAAGCTTAAGCACCAAGACGCTCTGATCAGTCGACCCTTTATCCGCCGTACGGAAACACGACGCCTCATCAAGGAAGCACCATGGCCGCAAGTCTAGCCAAGACGATCGCCGCTGCAATCGCTGCAGTCTGGGTCACCAGCGCCGCACAAGCCGCGAATGATCCCCCTTCTGCCGCTCAACGCGTTGTCACATTGGGCGGCACGGTCACCGAAATCGTCTATGCCCTGGATCAAGGAGATCGTCTCGTCGGCGACGATCAATCGAGCTTGTATCCCGAGGCGGCGACCAAGTTACCGCGCGTCGGGTATTACCGTGCCGTGCCCGTCGAAGGCGTACTCGCGTTGAATCCGGACCTGGTGCTGGCGTCTGAGCAATCTGGTCCCCCCACGGCACTCGCGCGCCTGAAGGAAATCGGCGTCCCCCTTGAAATCATCTCTGACAAGCCCAGCGTGCAATCGCTCAACGATCGCATTCTGCAAATCGGTAAAGCCCTGGGCGTACCAGAGCGCGGCGAGCAATTAGCTGGATCCGTCGCGACCGCATTGCGCCAAGCGCAAGCCTTGCCCGAGTCCCACGCGCGCGCTGTACTGCTGATGAACCGCACGGGCACGCCCCTGGGCGCGGGCAGCGACACAGCAGCCGCACTCGTGCTGGAACTCTCCGGACTCGTCAATGTGCTCGCCGACCAACAAGGCTACAAACCCATCTCAGCCGAAGCGCTCAGTGCACTGGCCCCTCAAGTCATCGTCGTCCCCCGCATGTCGCTGGAGGCAGCGGGCGGCATGGAAAAATTCCGCGCTACGCCGGGCATCGCCTCCACGCCGGCAGCAACAAATCACTGCATCGTCGTCATGGACGACCTGCTTGCCCTAGGCACTGGGCCGCGGCTGCCGCAAGCCATACGCTCACTCAAGGAGACCGCTTGTGTCGCTCGCCAAGGCTGATCGCCTGGCACCGCCGACCAGGCGGGCGCATCCTCCCACTGTACTGATCGGACTGGGTATTGCGGCATTGGCAGTGGCCTTGCTAGCCGCCTTGAGCGGCGCCGTCCATATTCCCTTGGCAGACGCGTTGCGCGTGCTGACCACCGGCGCCTCGCAGCCTAATGACACGTTATGGCGCAACGTGCTGCTGGACATTCGATTACCACGCGTCTTGTTTGCCGTCGTGGCGGGCGCGGCGTTGGCGATTTCCGGTGCAGCGATGCAGGCCCTGTTTCGCAATCCGCTGGCCGAGCCCGGCTTGGTCGGAATCTCCGCAGGCGGCGCGCTGGGCGCCGTTGCCGCCATCGTGCTGACCACGGGCGGCTTCATCGTCACCGCACCTGCTGCCTTTGCCGGCAGCCTGCTGGCCACAGCGGCAGCCTATGCCGTCGGGCGACGCGTTCCGGGCGTCGCCGGCCTGTTGTTGGCAGGGATCGCCATCAACACCGTCGCCGGCAGCTTGATCGGGCTGCTCACCTACATGGCCTCCGATGCGCAACTGCGCGACCTGACGTTCTGGAACATGGGCAGCCTGGCGGGCGCCAGTTGGTCATTGTTGGCCTTTCTGGCGCCGTGGACACTCGTGTGGTCCCTTTGGCTGATGCGCCAGTGGCGCGCCATGAACGCCCTCTTGCTGGGAGAACGCGAAGCCCAGCATCTCGGCTTCGCCCTCGTCACGGTCCGCTACAAACTCGTCATGGCCACCGCACTCATCGTGGGTCCACTCGTGGCCGCCACGGGCGGCATCGGCTTTGTCGGACTCGTCGTGCCCCATCTCGTACGCATGACCCTGGGAGCCGATCATCGTTGGCTATTGCCAGCCTCGATGCTGACCGGCGCCTTGGCGCTCACGCTGGCCGATTGGTTGGCTCGCATCGTCGTGATCCCGGCCGAGCTGCCCATAGGCTTAGTCACCAGCCTGGTCGGCGGACCCTTTTTCTTGTGGTTGCTCGCGCGAGGACGACGATTCTGATGAGCCTGCGTACGATAGACCTAGACGTATCACGCGGTTCGACCCGCATACTTTCCAATGTCTCGCTCAGCATCGAGCCTGGCGAAGTACTGGGCCTATTGGGCGCCAACGGCGCCGGCAAATCCACACTGCTCGCAGCCCTCGCCGGCGAGCTGTCGCCCGCCCGTGGTCATATCGAATTAGACGGCTCACCGCTGACCCGCATACCGCCACGCCGTCAGGCCCGGCAACGCGCAGTCCTGCCGCAAAAGCCCTCACTGACATTTGATCTGGGTGTACAAGAAGTCGTCGCCATGGGTGCCTACCCCTTCCCCGAACTCGACCCCGTCGAAGTCGAGGAACTGACCGCATCTTCGCTCGCCTTGGCCGGCGTCCCCCACCTGGCACAACGCCGTTATCCCGACCTGTCCGGCGGCGAACAACAACGCGTGCAATTCGCCCGCGTCCTGGCCCAGTGCCAGGCCCAGCATGACCCCAACCTCTCGCGCTACCTCTTGCTGGACGAGCCCATCTCCAGCCTGGATCCCAAACACCAGATCGAACTGCTGCGCACCACCGCCGACCTAGCCCATACCCAAGGCCTGGGCGTCCTGATCATCGTCCACGACATCAACCTGGCCGCCCGCTGGTGCGACCAACTCATCATGCTGGGCAACGGCACCGTCATCGCCAACGGCCCCTCCAAAGACGTACTGACCCGCGACAACCTGCGAACCGTCTACGACATCGAAACCGACATCCTGCCCCACCCCACCATGCCCAACCGCATCCTGGTATTGCCGCATTAGATATGCCACAGCAACGCAGGCAGCCACTCCTACTGCAACCTCACCCGCCGGCAGCGCAGACACGCACTACTGCAATCTAATCTAACAGCGACGCACGCATGCCATTACTGTGAGTCCGTGCCGCGTGCCTGGGTGCCGCGCCGGCCCGTTGAGCCGCGGTTCAGCCTCGCGCAGCGAGGCCGAGGCCCCTGCTCATGGGCCGAGCCGCGGCGATAGGGCCGGCGCGGCACCCAGGCACGCGGCACGGACGGCTTAATAGAGACACCCGACGCGATCTAGAGACACCCGACGCAATTACCCACGTCAGGCCTTATCCCCCCGATACCGCGAAATACTCATCAAAATCCCGCAAGCAATCCCCATCGTCAACAACGCCGTCCCCCCATAGCTCATGAACGGCAACGGCACCCCCACCACAGGCAAGATCCCCGTCACCATCCCCACGTTAACGAACACATAGATAAACACCATCATCGTCAACGCCCCCGCCATCAAGCGTCCAAACTGCGTCGTAGCCCGCACCGCAATCGTCAACCCTCGAGCGATCAGCAAGGCGTACAACAACAGCATCGCCACGCCTCCATACAGCCCGAACTCCTCCGCATACACCGCAAAAATAAAGTCCGTCGTACGCTCGGGAATAAAGTCCAAGTGTGTCTGCGTCCCCTGCATATACCCCTTGCCATAGAGCCCCCCCGACCCCACGGCGATCATCGACTGAATCGTATGAAACCCCTTGCCCAATGGATCAGAACTGGGATTGAGCAACGTGCACACCCGCTGCTTCTGGTAATCATGCAAGACCACCCAATCCACACCGGGCTGACATAACGTATCTTCGTAATAGATCAGCGTCCCTATCCCCAAGATACCGACAATCGCAATCGGGGCAAGCAATTTAAAGGACAACCCGGCGAAATAAATGACGCAAAACCCCGCGCCAAACACCAACAACGCCGTGCCCAAGTCAGGCTGCAACACGATCAGGCCAAAAGGCGCGGCCAGCATCGCCGCAGCGACAAGAAAATCGCGGATACGCACATCGCCGTCATGCCGCTGGAAATACCATGCCAACATGAGCGGCACAGCGATTTTCATCATTTCAGACGGTTGAATACGCGTGATGCCTAGGTTCAGCCAACGCGTGGCTCCCTTGCTGGTTTCCCCAAAAAACTCCACCCCCAGCAACAGTGCAACGCCGACGATATAGAACGGCAATGCCAGACGCATCAACATATGCGGCGGCACCAAGGCCACCACCCACATCGCAAAGAACGCAATCAGAAAATTGCGCGACTGATCGGCAAAACGCCAGTCGGTACTACCCACCGCCGAATGCATCACCGTCAGACCCAACGCGGTAAACAACGCCAGAATGATCAGCAACGGCCAGTCAAAGGCGAGAAAGACGCGGACCAGGATAGCGCCCAGACGTTTCATTGCTTGACTCCGAATCCAGACGATTCGAACAAGTCGTTCAAATCGGACCGCGCTGGCGCGGTAGAGGGGCGCTGCGTCGCCCTTGGTGCTTGCTGAGCGGGCGCCGCTTTGGGTGCAGATCGGGGCCTCATGCTTGGGGGAGGCTTATCCGAGCCCGGAATGAGCGGTGGCAGCGGCTCGTCCTGCGGCGCATCATCCAGCACTACCCCCGGCGGCGGCTCCACGAGATCGTCTGAACTCGTCGCGCCAGGCACCACAGGCGCCGACACACCCGTAGGAACGGGAGTCTCGCTTTGCGCCGGCACAGACAACGGCGCCACGTCTGAGGGCAGCATGATGCGCGAGCCAGCCGTCGGCTTGGCAGGCCGCGACAACCAATAATCGAACACCGTACGGGCAATGGGCGCCGCAACGCTCGCCCCCCACCCTGCGTTTTCCACCAATAGCGCTACGGCAATACGCGGTTTATCGGCCGGCGCAAAACCCATGAACAACGCGTGATCGCGTAAACGCTCATCCAGCTCATGCGCCCGGTATTGGGATCCACGCAGGCTGAACACCTGCGCCGTGCCAGTTTTGCCCGCCGCCTGGTACGCCGCACCGGCAAAGGCTCGTCGTGCCGTCCCCGAGCGCACCACGCCGACCATCGCGCTCTTGACGAAATCGACATTCTCTTGCTTTAACGGAATGCGATATTCCGGTGTCGACGGTGTCGGCGTCACGACGCCTGTATGCGTATCGCGCGTCGCATGCACCAAATGCGGTTTCCGATAGGCGCCGCTGTTAGCCAAGGTCGATGTCCCCTGCGCCAACTGCAGCAATGTGAACGAGTTATACCCCTGCCCCACCGCCACCGAAATCGTCTCGCCCGCATACCATTGCTGTTGCCTGCGGTCCTTGTATGCCTGGCGTTTCCACTCGGTCGAGGGCAACACGCCCTTGCGTTCGCCATCCAGGTCAATACCAGTGATCTGCCCGAACCCAAACTGCTTGGTAAAGTCATGCAGCCGGTTCACGCCTATTTCCGGCCCCAGCGAATAGAAATACGTATCCGAAGACACGACGATAGCCTTGTGCATATCGGTCATGCCATAAACCGCACCGCCAGCGTTCCGAAAACGCTGCCCCCCGAATTCGAAAAAGCCTGGATCGGGAATACGTGTCTTGGCGTCGCGCACACCCAGTTCCAGCGCTGCCAACGCCACAAAAGGCTTATAGGTCGAGCCAATCGGATAAGTACCGTACAACGGCCGATTGATCAGCGGATGATCCGGCGACTCGTTCAACAAGCGCCAGTTTTCCACGTCGATACCATCGATGAACAGATTCGGATCGAACGCAGGTTTAGAGACAAACGCCAAGACCTCGCCCGTGTTGGGATCGATGGCAACCAGCGCGCCGCGGTGATTTCCAAAAGCCTCTTCGGCCACACGCTGCAAGCCTAGATCAATGGACAGCATGACGTCCACGCCAGGCACCGGATCAGTACGCTGTAACGTCCGCACAGGACGGCCGCTCGCATTGACCTCGACCTCTTCGATCCCGGTCTGGCCATGCAGCGCCTTTTCCCAGCTTTTCTCGATACCCTTTTTACCGATCACATCGGTGCCGCGATAATTGCCCAGCTCGCCAGAGCTTTCCAACGCTTCGATATCGTTTTCCGCAATACGGCCGATGTAACCCACCACATGCCCTGCCGTGGCGCCCTGCGGATACTCGCGCACCCAACGAGCACGCAACTCCACACCAGGAAACTCAAAAGCATGGGCCGCGAACCAGGATGCCTCGGTGTCATTCAAGTTGTTGCGCAGTATCAGACTGGCATACCGCCCCGATTCCTGCACCCGGCGTTTAAATCGACGCTGATCGCCTGGGCTGACATACACCACAGGCGTCAGGCGTGCCAGCATGGCATCAATATCACCGACCTGGCCCGGCACCACCTCTAGCGTGTAGGTCCGGTAATTGCGCGCCATCACCACACCATTGCGATCCAGGATCTCTCCACGGCGTGGCGCAATGGGAACCACGGCAATGCGATTACGATCGGCTCGCTCGGACAGCCCCTCGTAGCGGTCTACCTGCAAAAACCAGAAACGCCCAGCCAACACGCAAAAGCAGGCCAGCGCAAACAAACCGCCCACCCAGGCGCGCAGCCCAAAGCGCTGCTTTTGCTGTTGGCCGATTTTTTTGAATTCAAACATGGCGCGCCGCTATCCAACCCGGCGCTAGACCGACGAGGACTCAACGTCGTCGGTGCCTCGCTGCGGCAAGTGCAGCACGAAACCTATCAACGGCCACATCGCCGTCGTCAGCAAGACACTCAGGCCCCAATCCCAGCCGGACCATCGACCGGCCAGCCACGCCAGCACGAGTTGTTGCACCAAGCGCGCGACAAAGAACACGGGCAACATGTGTATGCCCTGGCTCCAGAGATCAAAATGCCGCAACCGGCGATGCAACGCCACCGCCCCATATGCCACCAAGGTATATGACAACGCATGCGCACCCAGCACACTGACATCGTGCACATCCATCAGCAGGCCAAAGCAGAATGCCGCCACCAGCCCGACCCGGCGCGGTTCGTGCACGCACCAAAAGGCCAGGACCAGCACCAGAATATCGGGTGCCCCTTCCCAGACGCGCCAGGGCAACAATGACAGCAACCACGCCGCCACGATTGAGCCCCACACAAAAAACACATTGGCCGGGCGCGACAAATGCTCGGGAGGGACGTTGCGAGGCGTGCCCAAACGGCGCGGGGGTTGCTGGGCCGACGAGTTATTGCGATCCACCGGATTCGGCCTCTTGAAGATCAGACTCTGCGCGAGCGACATCGACTTGGAGCACCAGGAAATGGCGATGCCGCTCGGGATGCGCCAAAGGCTCGCATACGGCTCGCGCAAACCCGGACGCCGTATCCCGTTCGACCGTCAACACCTTGGCCAACGGCAGGCCTGCGGGGAACAAGCCTCCCACGCCACTCGTGACGATCGTGTCGCCTTCCTGGATATCGGCATTAGCCGCCAGAAAGCGTACCTCGATGCGGCCCGGCGAATTCGAACCAAAGGCAATCAAACGCAGGCCGTTGCGCAACACCTGAACGGGTACAGACACTCGTTCGTCGGTGACCAGCGCGGCCTCGGACGCCTGTGGCGTCACACGTACGATCTGCCCTACCACACCGCCTTCGTCAATCACCGGCATGCCGGGCGCCAGCCCCGCCTGACTGCCCTTGTTAAAGACCAGCCGTTGCTGAAAACTATCGGCCGGCTCATACAGCACCTCGACCACCACCGCAGTCTGATCGACGGTATCGGTCACACCCAACAACCGGCGCAACTGTGCATTCTCAGCCGCTAGCTGAGCCGCATGCGTCGTGACTTGGGACAACTCGATACGCTGCCGCTGCAAGGCCTCGTTTTCGGTGCGGTTATTGTTGGCCGCATCGACCCACTCGTTGAACTGCCGCACAAAATCACGCGGCGCCATCACGGTGCGCTGAAACGGATACAACCCAATGGAAACTGCGCGTCGCAACGGCTCCAGCAGATGAAACTGAGAGTCGAGGACCAGCAAGGCGAGCGACAAGGCGACCATGACGGCCAACCGGATTTCTACCGGCGGGCCGCGCCTGAACAGCGGTGGAGACCCTTGTCGTTGCATGAATACCCAGCTTTGGCGTCAGCCCGCAGCCACTGCGCCGGACATCGCCGGCATGGCGACGCCCGCTGGCGGGACAGACTTATTCGTTAATGAAAATCGCGCCCAGTTTTTCCAGATGCTCGAGCGCTTCGCCGCAACCACGGACCACGCAGGTCAGCGGATCCTCGGCCACGACGACGGGCAGCCCTGTTTCCTCTTGGAGCAAGCGATCGAGATCGCGCAGCAATGCCCCACCGCCGGTCAGAGCGATGCCCTTGTCGGTGATGTCGGCGCCCAACTCGGGCGGGGTTTGTTCCAATGCGATCTTGACGGCGGACACGATCTGGTTCAACGGATCGGTCAGCGACTCCAGAATCTCGTTGGACGACACCGTAAAGCTGCGCGGCACGCCTTCGGCCAGATTACGGCCCTTGACTTCGATCTCGCGGACTTCGGAACCCGGGAAGGCGGAACCGATTTCTTTCTTGATGAATTCGGCGGTGGGCTCGCCAATCAGCATGCCGTAGTTGCGGCGGATGTAGTTGACGATGGCTTCGTCGAACTTGTCGCCGCCGACGCGCACGGAGCCCTTGTAGACCATCCCGCCCAGCGAAATCACAGCGACCTCGGTCGTGCCGCCACCGATATCCACCACCATCGAACCGCTGGCGTCCGAGACGGCCAGGCCGGCACCGATGGCAGCAGCCATCGGTTCTTCGATGAGATAGACATGCGAGGCGCCGGCGCCGAGGGCAGATTCGCGAATGGCGCGTCGTTCGACCTGGGTCGAACCGCAGGGGACGCAGACAATGATACGCGGGCTGGGGGCCAGCATATTACGCGGGTGAACCATGCGGATGAACTGCTTGAGCATCTGCTCGGTCACCGTGAAATCGGCAATTACGCCGTCTTTCATGGGGCGGATGGCTTCGATGTTGCCTGGGACCCGTCCCAGCATCTGCTTGGCCTCCTGGCCAACCGCCTGGATGATTTTTTTGCCATTGGGGCCGCCTTCATGGCGGATGGCGACGACCGAAGGCTCGTCGAGCACGATGCCCTTGCCCCGGACGTAGATCAGCGTGTTGGCGGTACCGAGGTCGATCGCCATATCGCTGGAGAAGTAACTGCGCAGGAATCCGAACATGAGGGCTCAGCGAGATTCAGAAATAATGCCGGGCTGCAGGTGACGGACTGGTAAACACGAGCCCGCCGCATTGCTGCAGCGATTAAACCGTGAATGATAACTTATAATTTCCCTGAAAATAGCGCAAAAATGCTGGTAATTCATGCTTTGTCACAGGGACGGATACCGTACAAACCCGCACCTGAGCCCAGCAGCCTGCCCCTTCGATTTCTCATAGTCTCCCTACATGGCGCTCAACGAACAAGACGTGGCCCGGATTGCCCGGCTGGCCAGAATTGAATTGACCCCCGATCAGCTCAAGCTCGCCGAGGGCGAGCTCAACGGCATTCTTCACCTGATCGAGCGGCTCCAAGCCGCCGACACCCAGGGTGTAGAGCCGCTGGCGCACCCGCTGTCGGCCCATCAGGACATCGCCCTGCGTCTACGGCCGGACGCCGTGACCGAAACCGCCTCCGAGGCGAATCGCGCCGAACTGATGGCCAATGCGCCGGATGCCCGCGACGGCTTGTTCCTGGTCCCCAAGGTCATCGAATAAATCATGACGACTTCTGCCCTCCACACCCAATTCGGCGGGATCGCCGAACTGCGCGCTGCGCTCGTGCAGCGCCAGGTCAGCGCCCGCGAGCTGGCGCAAAGCGCCCTTGCTGCCGCCCAAGCCGCCAGCGGCCTGAATACCTTTCTGCACATCGACGAGGCTCTCACCCTGGCCCAAGCCGACGCAGCCGACGCAGCCCTGGCCGCCGGCACGGCGGGTCCGCTGGCCGGTGTGCCCATTGCCCACAAAGACGCCTTTGTCACCCGCGGCTGGCGCACTACTGCCGGCAGCAAAATGCTCAAGGGCTATGCCAGTCCCTTTGACGCCACGGTCGTCCAGCGCCTGCAAGCAGCCGGCGCCGTCTCGATCGGCAAACTCAATTGCGATGAGTTCGCCATGGGATCGGCCAATGAAAACTCCGCTTACGGCGCCGTTCGCAACCCGTGGGACACCAATGCCGTGCCTGGCGGCTCGTCGGGCGGCTCGGCCGCTGCGGTAGCCGCCCGCCTGGTCGCCGCCACGACCGGCACCGACACCGGCGGTTCGGTACGCCAACCCGCCGCGCTGTGCGGCGTCAGCGGCATCAAGCCCACCTACGGCACCGTCTCGCGCTTTGGCATCGTGGCCTTCGGGTCCAGCCTGGACCAGGCGGGCCCGCTGGCCCCCAGCAGCCGCGACCTGCTCGAGCTGCTCGATCCCATGAGCGGCTTTGATCCCAGCGACGCCACCAGCCTCGAAAGCTGCGACGGCGCGCCCAACGTCCCGGGCCGCATCCGCGCTGCCTACGACGCGGCGCAGGCAAGTTACGCCGCCGCCGGCAGCCTGCCCCTGAAGGGCCTGCGCATCGGTGTCCCCCAGGAATACTTCGGCGCGGGCCTGGCCCCGGATGTCGCCGCTGCGGTCGAAGCCGCGCTGGTGCAATTCGAGGCCCTGGGCGCACAACGCGTATCGATCTCGCTGCCGCGCACCGAATTGGCCATTCCGGCCTATTACGTGATCGCCCCTGCCGAGGCCTCCAGCAACCTGGCCCGCTATGACGGCGTGCGCTACGGCCACCGCGCCCAGGAATACACCGATCTGAACCAAATGATCGCCCGTTCGCGCGCCGAGGGCTTTGGCGATGAGGTCAAGCGCCGCATTCTGATCGGCACCTATGTGCTGTCGCACGGGTACTACGACGCGTACTACCTGCAAGCCCAGCGCGTGCGCCGCCTGATCGCCCAGGACTTCCAGCGCGCCTACGCCGACCAATGCGACGTCATCATGGGGCCGGTGTCGCCCACCGTGGCCAAAAACCTCGGCGACAACCGCGACGATCCCACCGCCGACTGGCTGGCTGATATCTACACGCTCGGCGTCAGCCTGGCAGGGTTGCCCGCCATGTCCGTCCCCTGCGGTTTCGGCGGCGACGGCCAGCGTCGCCCCGTCGGCCTGCAAATCATCGGCAACTATTTCGACGAAGGCCGCCTGCTGGCCGTCGCCGACCGTTATCAACAAGTCACCGACTGGCACCGCCGCGTGCCCGGCCAGCAAGGCAGTGAGCAATGAACTGGGAAATCGTCATCGGCCTGGAAACGCACACCCAGCTTTCCACCGACGCCAAGATATTTTCGGGCAGCAGCACGCGCTTTGGCGCGGCTCCGAATACACAAGCCAACGTCGTCGACCTGGCACTGCCGGGCAGCCTGCCCGTCATGAACCTCGGCGCGGCCGAACGCGCCATCCGATTCGGGCTCGCCGTCGGCGGCACTGTTGCACCGCGCTCGGTCTTTGCCCGTAAAAACTACTTCTACCCCGATCTGCCCAAGGGCTATCAGATCAGCCAGTACGAATTGCCCGTCGTGCTGGGGGGATCGCTCTCGTTTTTTGTCGGCGAGGAGGAAAAAACCGTCAACCTGACGCGCGCCCACCTCGAAGAAGACGCCGGCAAATCGCAGCACGACGATTTCACCCTGTCCAACGGCAATCCGGCCAGCGGCATCGACCTGAACCGCGCCGGCACCCCGCTCCTGGAAATCGTGACCGAGCCCGAAATGCGCTCGGCCGCCGAGGCCGTCGCCTACGCCCGTGCGCTGCATAGCCTGGTCGTCTGGCTGGGCATCTGCGATGGCAACATGCAAGAAGGCTCCTTCCGCTGCGACGCCAATGTCTCCGTCCGTCCCGTAGGCCAAAAGGAATTCGGCACCCGCACGGAAATCAAAAACGTCAACTCGTTCCGCTTTCTGGAACGCGCGATTTTGTTCGAGGCTCGCCGCCAGATCGAGCTCATCGAGGACGGCGGCACCGTGGTCCAGGAAACCCGCCTGTACGACGCCGATCGCGACGAAACGCGCAGCATGCGCAGCAAAGAAGACGCACACGATTACCGCTACTTCCCGGACCCGGACCTGCCCCCGCTCGTGATATCGCCCGAGTGGGTCGAGCAGGTACGCACCGAGATGCCCGAGTTGCCCGCAGCACTGCGCGAGCGCTTCGTGCGCGAATACGGCCTGTCAGCCTATGACGCCGCCCAGCTGTCCGCCAGCCGCGGCATGGCCTCCTATTTCGAGGCCGTCGCCCAGGCATTGCCCGCAGGCCAAGCCAAACAGGCCGCCAACTGGATCATGGGCGAGGTCGCCGCCACCTTGAACCGCGAAGAAAAAGACATCGCGGACGCACCGGTCCAGGCTCCTGCTCTCGCGGCACTCATCGGCCGCATCATCGACGGCACGATTTCCAACAAGATCGCACGCGACGTGTTCTCTGCCATGTGGGCGGGCGAACAAGGCGGCCAGCCCGACGCCATCATCGAGGCGCGTGGCCTGAAGCAAATCAGCGACACGGGCGCAATCGGCGCCATGATCGACGACGTGCTCAACGCCAACCCGGCTATCGTGGCGGAATACCGTGCAGGCAAACAAAAAGCCTTTAACTCACTGGTCGGCCAGATCATGAAAGCCGCCAAGGGCAAGGCCAACCCGCAGCAGGTCAACGAGTTGCTCAAGCAAAAGCTGGATAGCTAAAAGCGCCCCAAAAAAAATGGGCCAGTGCAAACTGGCCCATTTTCCTTCCGATGACGGGCGACAAGCCCGCCACTCATCACAAAATCCCGTATTTCGCCCGATACGCCAACACCGCCTCACGGTGGCTCGCAAATTGGTCATCGTCCTGCAGTAACGTCAGAATATCGGCCAACGATGCAATGCTGACGACCGGAATACCGTAGGTTTTCGCAACCTCTTGCACGGCGGAATGCGGCGACAGCGCATCGTCCGCGCCCGCACGTTCCTGACGATCCAGCGCAATCAACACCGCCGCCGGCTCCGCTCCCGCGGCATGGATGATCTCTACCGACTCGCGCACCGACGTGCCTGCGGTGATGACATCATCAATAATGACGACCTTGCCCTGCAACGGCGCGCCCACCAGCGTACCGCCCTCGCCGTGATCCTTGGCTTCTTTCCGGTTAAAAGCGAATGGCACGTCGCGCCCCTGCATGCCGGCATGCCCAGCCAGGGCAACCGACGTCGCCGTCGCCAGCGGGATACCTTTGTAAGCCGGTCCGAACAACATGTCGAACGCGACACCGGAATCCAGCAACGCCTGAGCATAAAACTGGGCAAGCTTACCCACCGATGCGCCGCTGTTGAACAAGCCCGCGTTAAAGAAATAAGGGCTGATACGGCCTGACTTCACCTTGAAACTGCCAAAACGCAACACGCCCTCATCGAGGGCAAAACGGACAAAGTCGGTAGAAATAGCGGCCATGATTAGAGACTTCCAATAGGAGATCGGACGCATTTTAACGTGTCCCCTGCAACGCTACCGACGCCATTCGTCCATGGCAAGCCGGCCTCAGTCGGTTAAAGTCCGTCTTTAGGCCGGATGGCCAACCGCTATACAGGAGTCTTCGTCGTGCTGCGTATCACCTCACTCAATCTCAACGGCATCCGGTCCGCCTTTCGCAAAGGCCTGCAACCTTGGATGCAAACCCACAGTGCCGATATCCTCTGCCTGCAGGAAATCAAGATCGCCGATGCCGACCTGACCGAAGACCTGCGGCATCCCCCTGGTTACACCGGGCATTTTTCCCACGCTATCAAAAAAGGCTACAGCGGCGTCGGTATTTACCTGCGCAATGCGGCGGAACGCGTCCAGATCGGCCTGAACTGCGAGGAATTCGATGCCGAGGGCCGTATCATCCGCGCCGACTGGAAAGATCTGTCCGTCATCAGCGCCTACCTCCCCTCGGGCTCCAGCGGAGACGAACGCCAACAGGCCAAATACCGGTTCCTGGACGTGTTCGGCCCCTGGATCGACGAACTGATGAACGAGCATAAGAAAACCGGCCGCGAGTTTGTTATCTGCGGCGACTGGAATATCGCGCACAAAGAGATCGACCTGAAAAACTGGAAAGGCAATCTGAAAAACTCGGGCTTTTTGCCCGAAGAACGTGCCTGGTTGACCGAGGTCTTTGATCGACGCGGATTTGTCGACGTCTTTCGCAAACTGGACGAGCGCCCCGATCAATACACTTGGTGGAGCAACCGCGGCCAAGCCTGGGCCAAGAACGTGGGCTGGCGTATCGACTACCAGATTGCGACCCCGGGCATCGCTGCGCGTGCGCGCAATACAGCCATCTATAAAGACGAACGCTTCAGCGATCATGCGCCGCTGACCATCGACTACGACATAACGTTGTAAAGCACGCATAAAACTGATTGCCAGGGCCTTAAAATAAATAGGGACGCATTAATAATTAAAATTGCCTGTTCCTCTATTTATCAGGCCCTGATTTGTCCCCAAGTGCATGTATTAACGAAAAAACCCTGGGCGAAACTTTCACCACAATAAATGGTGACGCATTAACTCTCGCAGGTAGAAATATCCTGACCAGCGTAAAAGGAGCAATTCACAATATCTGGAACGAGCCCTTTGATACATTGCGTCCCCAATTTTTCTAGACATCCAGCCCCAATATTGGCGCGGGTTTCCGGCGAATGATTCGTTTTGCACGCCCCCGCCGATACCCCTACAATTGCGCACCGAGCCAGTGCCATTGCGCACTATTTTGGACCGAATAGCACCACATCCGGGCATTTATGCACCGGTCTGCGGCACCCCAGGAGACCCCATTGAAACTGCAAAGTCTTGACGACTTTTTGCGTCAGGTCGCTGTGCGCGACCCGCATCAGCCCGAATTCATGCAAGCCGTGCACGAAGTCATGTCCAGCTTGTGGCCCTTTATCGAGCAGCATCCCCATTACGCCGAGCACGCCTTGCTCGAGCGTCTGGTCGAGCCCGAGCGCGTCATCCAGTTCCGCATTTGCTGGACGGATGATCAAGGCAAGCCCCACGTCAACCGCGGTTTTCGCGTGCAACACAGCTCGGCGATCGGCCCTTACAAGGGCGGCATGCGCTTTCACCCGTCGGTCAATCTGTCGGTATTGAAGTTCCTGGGTTTCGAACAGACCCTGAAAAATGCGCTGACCACCCTGCCCATGGGCGGCGGCAAAGGCGGCTCGGACTTCGACCCCAAAGGCAAATCCGACGCCGAAGTCATGCGTTTCTGCCAGGCACTGATCCTCGAACTGCATCGCCACCTGGGCCCGGACACCGACGTACCTGCAGGCGATATGGGCGTGGGTGCACGCGAAGTCGGCTTCATGGCCGGCATGATGAAAAAAATCTCCAACTCGGCCGCCAGCGTCTTTACCGGCAAGGGCCTGACCTTCGGCGGCAGCCTGATCCGTCCGGAAGCCACCGGCTACGGCACGGTGTACTTCGCCGAAGAAATGCTCAAGCGCACCGGCCTGTCGTTTGACGGCCTGCGGGTCGCCGTCTCAGGATCGGGCAACGTGGCTCAATACGCCATCGAAAAAGCCATGAGCCTGGGTGCACGCGTCGTTACCGTATCGGACTCCGACGGCACGGTCGTCGATGAAGCCGGCTTCACGCACGAAAAGCTGGCCGCGCTGATGCACATCAAAAATGACCTGCGCGGCCGTCTGGCCGAATATGCAGGCCAATTCAAATTGACCTACGTCGCAGGCAAGCGCCCGTGGCACGTGCCGGTCGACGTCGCCCTGCCCTGCGCGACCCAGAACGAACTCGAAATCGACGACGCACGCACGCTGATCGCCAATGGCGTCAAATGCGTCGCCGAAGGCGCCAACATGCCGTCCACGCTGGAAGCCGCCAAGGCCTTCATCGAAGCCGGCGTCCTGTACGCCCCGGGCAAAGCCAGCAACGCTGGCGGCGTGGCCGTGTCAGGCCTGGAAATGAGCCAAAACGCCATCCGCCTGGCCTGGACCCGCGAAGAGGTCGATCAGCGCCTGCACTCCATCATGCGCGACATCCACGAAAACTGCGTGCGTCACGGCCAAGGTCGCGGCACCGCCGTCAACTATCTGGATGGCGCCAACATCGCCGGCTTCGTCAAAGTCGCCGACGCCATGATCCAGCAAGGCCTGTACTGAACCTCTGTTCCCATACAGCCCCGAAGCCCGCTCTCTGTTCAGCGGGCTTTTTTTCGTTACCCCTTCCCGAGCGCAGCAAGCTCCTGCGCTCCGCACACAACAGGCCTGCGCTCAACACGCTAGCTGGTTGAATAGCGCAGTCCCTCAATCCGTAGGCACCGCATTCGAGTGGACACTGCCTGAAGGCACTAGATGCGATGCTGCCGATGATCGGCAGCATCGCATTTTCTGACGCCCTTTTGAATGGCGGAGCTCAGTCCAACTTCAGGGCGTTTTAAACGCCCCCCAAAAACCAGAAACTGAACACCTCAGGAATGACACGCGCCTATAAAACGGTACAGCGCGATTGCGGCGCCGCAAATTCCTCAAAACGCGTGCGTATGGCATATTTTGCAGGCAAGGCAAGAATGGCACTTCGCGCGCTGTCTCCCAGGCAGTTTGGGATATCAGGCTGGGCACCGAATATGCATAGCTGGTAAAAGCTGTCGTACCTGTTTTTCTTGACAGCAAGCAGCAACGGGGTGTCTCCCTCGTAATCTTGAGCGTTGAGAATCTTCAACCATATTTCGTTAGATTCCACCTTTCCGTACATACATTTGAACTCCTTCCTCACTGCATCTAGCTCCTCAAGCGACGCCTGGCTGGGCAAGGCGCCATACATGCTGAACGCATCCTGACGATCATATATATAGCTAGTCACAGCGTAGAAAAGCTTAGAGATAAGCTCACCATTATTGCTCTCTGCCGCAAACATGATCGGCGTACGCCCACCAATGATGGGCGGCGTGTGGGTAAGGTCCTCTTTAGTACGAAAATTCCACACCTCGATGGGCAGCTTCTCCATCATCGCCATCAACGCGTTATCTTTTCGCTGTGCCGCGGCTTGATGCAACAACGAGTATGGTGAATTTTTAAGCCCTTTTACGATCAACGCGACGTTTTCCTGATGATCGAGCAAGCTATTGATCGCCGCGTCGTCATCCTGCTCCACGTACTTTTTCAAACTCTCCATCGGGGTCTGATCCAGGTACGTGCACTCTGGCGGGATCGGGTTGACATAGGATGCGACACCACTAGACACTTTAATCATTATCTTTTAAACCTCACTGTTGACAGGGCAGCCACACGGTACGAATCCATCGGCCGATAGGCAACGACGCACTAGTTCAAAATCGATATGCTGGTCAGCATAACAATTGCCCTACCGCAGCAATCACAACTTATACAAAATCGGACTGAGCTAACTAAAAACCAGTCACAAGGGTACGCCTGCACGTGCGGACTATCGTCGAGGTGTTCACACGAGCGGAGCTCGCCATGGAGGCGGGATAACGGCTGCCCGCCGCAGGCGTAGTAGATATGCTGAGCCGCCTTGTTGTTCCGCGGTAAGCACTAACATTTTTTTGCCGAAGAAGGCAGCGGCGCCAGGGAAATTGGTCCGAAAACACGGTCTCCTGCAAAAAAGCGGCAGCTATTGGCAGCCCGATCACTAACATCGACGGTGCTCAGAAATCCCGAGCCCCTAACCGCCTGCCGCCCTAACCCTGGAACCCATATTATGACTGTTGTTACTGCTCTAAAGCCCTTTGATTTCCACGAAAACTACGCGCCACCCAAGGCATCCAAAAAGTCTCAAGACTCTGCCAATACGTTGCGCCCAAACCTTGATAGTTTTGTTCGCGAGGACTATTCCCCCGTCAAAATGTGTGCAGCCGCGGTGGTTGACAATGCAGAGCCGTCTCTATTGGATAGCTGGGTAGAGATTAAAGAACAGTCCCTATTAGATAGCTGGGTAGCGACTGAAATCGACTCCCACGGCACGTTAGAACAGCCGTTCGACGCCCTGCGCACGGCCACCCGAAAAGGCCTGGAGGGCCAAACCGATCCGACTCAAATAAGTGCTGAGTCGCCCCGCTCCTGGCGCTCAGCATTCACTGCCCCCTTGGTTGGAATGTATAACGCAGCGACTGGTACGGTCCAGGGGTGGGTGGGAAATAATGCACCACAATCAATACAACAACTCACCCCGGGTCAGCGTATAGAACGTGCCGCAGAGTTGGCTTACCAAATCGAGGTGAAGCTGCAACGTTTGGATGAGAGTATTTGCAAAACACACGGCATCAAACTATCGACTCCCGACGCAGCCCGCATTGATTCGGTCCAGCTCTCTACGTGGGACTCTCTCCAAAACTTCTCGGCGCGTACGCAAGGAGCTGTCACCGCAATTCTCGATACTACGGTAGGCGTCGCATCCGGCGTGGCCATCGGAGGCGTAGGTGCGACTGGCATATTGGGAATAGGTTTCGGCGCCGCTGCGTTGAGCGGTGGAACCATCCTCGCTCTGACAGAGATGCGAAAATTTCCAGAGCGAGCTCAGAGCCGTGGCGTACAAAACGTGTTAAACGACCGACTACCCGAGATCCAAAAGGACCTCGACGAGTTGGACGCCATCATCGGTCAAGAGCAACATCGCTGGGCAATGCAACAACGTATTATGGCGACTATTTCGCAGCGCTATGACCACTGCGGCGCGCTGGAACGGCAGATAATAGGAGCCGTAAGAGCACGAGCACGTATCGAAATGGCCTGCGAATTGGAAAATGGCATGCCCGTATCAGTAGCTCACCGCGACGACCCGACGCGTAACGCCGTCCTTACACAGCTCGCACAAACGCGTGATGCACTCTACAACTTCATTGCCTCGCTCATCCAAGAATTCAATGCCCTGAGCGAACGAATGTTGTTCACGCTTCATGTAAGCGAAGCAGCTGCTCATGCCAAAGCGGAAAAAAATGCCGAAGAGGCATTTAAAAATGCACACAGAGCCCTGCTCCTGGACTTATCCACCATCAAGAACAGTACTCTCGCTGCTGACGTTGACGTGATCGCGCTCCAGAACCTGGAAAACAGCGGTACCTCGACAAAGGTGACGGACACCGCTTTGCGGGCCGATATCGCAATTGGCCAAAATCTCACTCGTACGATTCTCTCATCGGGCCCGAATTTTGGCGCTGTCAAATACGCGGCAAAAATAGGCGCGCATGAACGCAACTATGCCGTTCCTAGCAATTTGACGACGGTGAGGTCGATTGCCCGATATATCGATGCGCAGGCCATTTCAAATGCTCGAAATCCATCTGCTGCAGCCACGGCACCCACTTTATCGCAAGGCCAGGACGGCTCTTACACCATTGCGGATCCGGAGCGTAAACTCTACAGCTTCTTGGCAAGCGCCCCCACGGCCCGCGCCAATTTCTCCGATACTGCGGACGTAGGCCCCTCAGCAAAACTGATCGATGCCGGTATTGGACGCATGACCATTGCCGACTATAGCCGCACCTTCCCTGGTGGCGCGAACCAAATGGAGTTCGAGCCCAAGATCGACAAAAGCGGCGCCCACGTCTTGACGGTACGCTTTTTGAACCAACCTGACGAATCCCTGTTCAGGCCCCATCAAGCTACGGCATTGGACATTATCAAGAATCAGCGAAAGAGGCTGGCGACGGAACAAGAGCAAACGCCCGTGGAAACATCGGATTTCACCGGTATGTCTCTTGCAGAGGTAGAGGCATATCTGGACGACATGGCGCTTGTTTGCGAAGAGCAGGCGCAGCTGCTTCACGACGACTATCGTCAGTTGGCCGCATTGAACCAATGGGAAAATCCGACATTCACGCGACGCGCCTGAATTGGCTAAAGTAGTGGACTAATAATCTCTGCATCCCCATTGGCAAGCACATCGCCAATGGGGATGGGTCCACTAGCAGGGTTTGGCCCGTTGATACCGCGTATCAATGCCAATCATCACGGTACACAAAACGTGGCATTTGCCAGTTGAACCTCAACGCCAACAACCGGAACGTCAATCCCGCCACTAACGCCACCGGCACTGCCGCACTAAGGCCCCAGTCCAGCTTTAGCAGACCCAGGTAAAGCGCCCCAGTCACAATCGACACGCTGGCATACAGCTCTTTGCGGAACAGCAGCGGCACATCGTTACATAGCACATCGCGCAGCACCCCACCCGCACAACCCGTGATCATGCCGCTGATCAACACTACGCTGGTCGACATCTCCATCTGCTGCGCGACCTGGCAGCCTATGACCGTAAACGCCACCAGCCCCACAGCATCCAGCCACAGAAATAATCGACGCAGCCGCCGCATCAACGGCGCAATGAACGCCGTCACCAATGCCGCACCGGCAGTCATCGCTAAATACTCGGGATGCGCGACCCACGTCAGCGGATAGTGCCCCAACAGCACATCACGCAACGATCCACCGCCCAGTGCCGTCACGCACGCGATGATGCACACGCCCATCCAGTCCATATCGCGACGTCCGGCTGCCAGCGCCGCCGTCATCGCCTCGGCCACGATCGCGATCAGATACAAGATGTGCAACAACACGGTAGACGTCTCAACAGGCATAGTTATTTCACGCACCTTACGAACAAAATCCCGCTGCGTACCCGCGCGATGCTCGCAGCCCAGCCGGCCCGCGCACAGCCGTCAGCGCATCAGGCCGGCGACTCCAGCGCATCGATTATCCGGCGTTGATGCCAGAGCAACACCAAGCCCGGCAAGGCAATCGCCACCGTCAACAAGAAAAATCCGGGCCAGCCTAGCCAGTGCACCAACGGCGGCGTCAACGGACCAGCCAGATAAATCCGCCCAACCGCCGACAAAGCCGACAGCAATGCAAACTGCGTCGCAGAAAACCGTTGCTGGCACAGCCCCATCAGCAATGCCACAAAGGACGCCGTCCCCAGGCCGCCGCACAAGTTTTCCACCCCGACGGCCGTAGCCATCAGCCAGAGACTCTTCGGACTGACCGCAATCACCCAATAACCCAGATTGGAAATCGCCTGCAAAATACCAAAGGCCATCAGCGAGCGATACAGGCCCCACCGGGCCA
Source organism: Bordetella tumbae (assembly GCF_054780995.1). Taxonomy (NCBI): domain Bacteria; kingdom Pseudomonadati; phylum Pseudomonadota; class Betaproteobacteria; order Burkholderiales; family Alcaligenaceae; genus Bordetella; species Bordetella tumbae. Next base: position 486,487 of record NZ_BAAGVG010000018.1, on the reverse strand, counting down.
TCAACGAACCACCCGCCAGCGCCCCCACAATCGTCGCCAGCAGACCCAGCACCTTGTTCACGGTGCCTACCTCAGTGGGATCGAATCCGGCGCCACGTATCAAAAACGTCGTGGACAGCGCCCCTGCAAAAGCATCGCCCAGCTTGTACAGCACGATTAGTGCCAGGATCGTATAAGCGCCGCGCCGAGAAAAAAATTCGCGAAACGGCTCCACCACCGCAACACGCAGCGAGCGCGGCGCGGTCACGGGTTGCTCAGGCTCAGGGGCCCAGAGCGTGGCTGCAGAACATAACAGCATCAACACGCCCATCGAGACATACATCGGCCCCCAACCCAACCTTTGGTCCGCCAAAATCAAGGCCAAGCCACCGGACACCACCATCGCCAGCCGATACCCCAGTACCTTGATTGCTGCCCCTGCCCCTCGCTCGTCGCGACGCAACACGTCAGTGCTATAGGCATCAAAAACAATATCCTGCGTAGCGGACAAAAACGCCACCATCATGGCCAACAACGCCAATGGCAACAAAGCCGATCCGGGCGACAGCAGCCCCATCGCCATGATCGCCACGGCCAATAACAATTGCGTGATCAGCATCCAGCCGCGCCGCCGGCCCAGAATAGGCGGCACATAACGATCCAGCAGGGGTGCCCACAGAAATTTCAGCGTATATGCCGAACCCACCAGCGTCAGGAAACCGATTTCCTCTAGCGAAACCTGCTCGACCGTGGCCCACGCCTGCAACGTGCCTCCAGTCAACGCCACCGGCAATCCGCTGGCAAAACCCAACACCAGCAACGGCGCCACCCGACGACTGAAATAGATATGGGATGCGGCAGTAATAAAGGCTCTCCTGACGGCGATGGCGCTGCGAGCGCCGAACATCCGGCATATTAACCAATAGCAGCCCGGTTGCCATCCGCGTGCACACGTACACGGACATCGCAAACATAGCGGCCCCGCTCCCCGGCGCCGCCTAGACGCGCACCACCTCAAATGTCGACATCAACCGCCATCAGCCAGCCAACACCCGCCTCACTCCGCGGCGTAACGATAAACCGCCAAGGTACTGCGCCACCCGGGTAATACCTTGATCTCTCGTCCCTCGTGGAACGTCGCTCGCTCCAAGATCCGCAGTCCCAGGTCAGCCGCCAGCCGCTCGAAATCGCGCAAGGTGCATAGATGGATATTCGGCGTGTTGTACCACTGATAAGGCATCTGCCCCGTCACAGGCATCCGCCCCCGCAAGATCGACCACCCATGCGGCCAATAACCGAAATTCGGAAACGACACGATGCCATAGCGCGCCACCCGCGCCATCTCGCGCAAAATGTGCTCGGTGCGATGCATCGACTGCAGCGTCTGCGACAGCACCACCGTATCAAACTGCTTGTCATCAAACAGGGCCAGGCCATCTTCGAGGTTCTGCTGAATGACCTCGACTCCCCGTTGCACGCAGGCGATCACATGCTGATCGTCGATTTCGACTCCCGCACCTCGCACTGAACGCTCGTCACGCAGATACGCGAGCAACGCGCCATCGCCACACCCCAGATCCAGGACCCGGCTGCTTGGGTCGATCCAACTGGCAATCCTGACCAGATCAGGACGCATACCTTGCGTACGCCCAGGTTTTACCGACACGGGACTCATACTGGCTCCTCTGCAATCCTTCCTGACGGGGTTGCGTCCTCCGTGGAGGACAAAGCGTGTGCCGGCGACGCGGCATTTTCGCCTGACGTCGCCTGCGCCAACCCCAACTCGCGCGCAATACGTTCGTAATACCCTCGTACGACTGCGTGGTAACGCGAGTCATCCAGCAAAAACGCATCGTGCCCATGCGGCGCATCAATCTCGGCATACGTGACGGGGCTGCCATTTTTAAGCAATGCGCGCACAATCTCGCGCGACCGCTCAGGCGGAAAACGCCAATCTGTCGTAAACGACACCAACAGAAAATCTGCCGTGGCTGGTGCTAAGGCACGTGCCAAATCCCCCCCTGTGTTACGAGCGGGGTCAAAATAATCCAACGCACGCGTAATCAACAAATAGGTATTGGCGTCGAAATACCGGGAAAATTTCTCGCCCTGATACCGCAAATACGACTCGACCTCGAATTCCACATCGTAGCCATAGCGATACGCCCCCCCCTCGGCGGGCTCACGTTGCGTACGGCCAAATTTCTCGGCCATGTCGTCATCCGACAAATAGGTGATATGCCCAATCATCCGCGCAACGGACAGCCCGCGCCGGGGCACCGTATGCTGCGCATAATAATCGCCCCCATGAAAATCTGGGTCCGTGATAATGGCGCGCCGCGCCACCTCGTTAAAGCCGATATTCTGGGCGGACAACCGCGGCGTACTGGCCACCACAATGCAATGCGCCACCCGCTCGGGGCACGTAATCGCCCAACTGAGCGCCTGCATCCCGCCCAGAGATCCACCCATCACGGCAGCGAAACGCTCGATCCCGAAATAATCCGCCAGGCGGGCCTGGGCGTGAACCCAATCCTCGACCGTCAGCACGGGGAACGCCGCGCCCCAGGGCTGCCCCGTCTCGGGATTGATACTGGCCGGCCCGGTAGACCCAAAACACGAACCGAGATTGTTCACCCCGATCACAAAATAAACGTTCGTATCCAGCGGCTTGCCGGGCCCCACCATGTTGTCCCACCAACCGACATCCTTGGGATTGTCATGAGCGATACCCGCCACATGATGCGAAGCGTTCAACGCGTGGCACACCAACACCGCATTGGTGCGCTGATCGTTCAACGTGCCATAGGTCTCGACCGCCAGCTCATAGGACGGCAGCGACTGACCACTGGCCAATGGCAGCGGCTCATCAAATCGGATGAATTGCGGAGTCACCATACCGACCGAACCGGGCGCCGGCTCAGTGGATGGCTGGATGGAACCGGGGGCAATCCCCTCGGCAGAATGCAAGGCAGGAGCGGTCATACCGACCTCTTTAGCTGGATTTATAGAGGCGCCCGCAAGCGGATCAGGCAAATCGGCGCCGGTTTGAAGCAGAGATTCTAGCACTCTCAAGCCGAGTCACAGCCTGTCACACGACAGGAGCCCTGCGGCTGATGCTCCCGGGACATCCCCGCGCCAGCGCATCAACGGGCCGATACACGCTCAGATGAGTCCGATAACTCATCGCAGATCCTGTCTTAGCTATAAATCCTGCGTATCACATGGAAAATCGCGCGACCTAATTCTCGCAATTCACCATTTCGGCAGCTCTGCGCCACCGCACATGTTATGCAAGGACGTCATCTTTCCGACCGCGAAGTCGCGTGCCTGCACTGGTCGTCGCTGGGGAAAACCAGTCGGGAAACCGGCCTCATCCTGGGGGTCACCGAGCGCACCGTCAACTTCCACATCGGCAATGCCTGTCACAAACTCGGCGTCAACAACCGAGGCGCTGCGATCGCCATCGCCGTCAGACGACGCCTGCTGCCCGTCCTAGTCACCGAGCCTCAGCCTTTGCGCCCAGAAAAAACCGTCCGACCCACGCGGACCGCATCGACCGTACGCCGCATCCCTGAATCTCCGCGCACTGACTCGCCTACTTCAGTTTCACCGCCCGCACGAACTCCTGAGCCGGATCCACAGGCAAACTCTGCTCGGTCCCTGCGGCTACCGCATCGATCAACATCGTATCGGTCACCCATACCCGGGCCATCAGCCAAGCCGGCTGTTGCCCCGCACGGCCCCGTGCCACGATCTCGTCCCCAAAATTCGGCAGCGGCGACGGCACCGGAGCCCCCATGTTCACATAGAGAGACCGCATCAACGCTTGACCCAATGCCTCCCGCGCCGCCCGATCCTTTGCAATCGCCGCGGGCAACGGCGCAGACCCCACCGCAAACATCGCTTGATCGACCTGCGCCGTAGTCAGCGAAAATGCCAACGCCTGGCCCCCGAGAGAAATGTTACGCGTTTCCGTCTCGACCTTGGCCGGGAAAGCCGCCTGCACATGCCCGTCGGCCACCACCATCTCGCGCCAGTTGTAACTCGGCGTGCACCCGCCAGCCAATAACAGCACCATACAACACAGCTGCAACACCGCGGAACGCGGCCCACGACGACAAAACAACCGAAAAATCATCATGTTATGCCCTCCCTCACGCATAATGATATGGATGAATTGTCACCGATCCCCGGCTCTCAGAGAGGTTACCTCGGCAGGAATCGCCCACACCTCGTAAAATCCGGCCTCAATATCCGAATATTCATATGACTGTGACCGATACCACCGCCAGCCGCCTGGCCCGCCTACAGGCCCATACCGCCCTGCTTGCCCAGACCCTGCGTGGCATCGAAAAAGAAGGGTTGCGCGTCGACAACCAGGGGCGCCTGTCCCGTACCGCCCATCCGGCCGGGCTGGGTGCTGCGCTGACCAACCAACATGTCACGACCGATTATTCCGAGGCCCTGCTCGAGCTGATCACTGGCACGCATGACCGTGTCGACCCTCTGCTGACCGAGCTGGAAAATACCCATCGCTTTGTCTATAGCGTGCTGGATGACGAGCTCATCTGGAATCAGTCCATGCCGGCGGTTCTGCCCGTCGAGGCCGATATTCCCATCGCCTGGTATGGCAAGTCCAACACCGGCATGCTCAAGCACGTCTACCGTCGCGGCCTGGCCGAACGCTATGGCAAAGCCATGCAATGCATCGCCGGCGTGCATTACAACTTTTCCTTGCCCGATGCGCTGTGGGGCGTTCTGGATCCCGGCACGCCTGATCCGCAAGACCAGCGTTCGCGCGGCTACATCAGCCTGATCCGTAACTTCACGCGCTACTCGTGGCTGCTGATGTATCTGTTCGGCGCCGCCCCCGCCCTGTCGCGCCAATTCATGGGCGACAACGCTCAGCAATTGCAGCCCCTGGGCAACGACACGCTGTACCTGCCCTACGCCACCAGCCTGCGGATGAGCGACCTGGGCTATCAGAACAAGGCCCAATCTCAGCTCAAGCTCTGCTACAACGATCTCGATACCTTTCTGGGCCGCCTGTACGAGGCCGTGTCCCAACCTTGGCCCGACTACCAAGCCATCGGAACACATCGCAACGGCGAATGGATCCAGCTCAACACCAATGTGCTGCAGATCGAAAACGAGTACTACTCCAGCATTCGCCCCAAGCGCGCTACCGGCCGCGGCGAGCGGCCTATCACCGCACTGGCCGAGCGCGGCGTGCAATACGTAGAAGTCCGCTGCCTCGATATCGATCCCAGCCAGCCCGTAGGCATCGCCGCGGACACGGCTCGCTTCATGGACGCATTCTTGTTGTTCTGTGCCGCGTCGGACAGCCCGTATTTCCCGCAGAACGGCTACTGCCAACGTAGCGCAGACAACTTTTCCGTCGTCGTCAAAGAAGGCCGCAAACCCGGCTTGCAACTCGACCGCGACGGCGTGGCCATCGAATTACCCGTCTGGGGCCACGAGCTGCTCGATCAGATCGCTCCTTTTGCGGCGCTCTACGACCAGTCCTTAGGTGGAGACGCCTATACGCGCGCCCTGCAAGCTCAACGAGACAAACTCGACCGCGCCGACGATACACCCTCGGCACGCCTGCTCAGCGACCTGCACGACAGCGGCCTGTCGTTTCACGACTACTCGCTGCAGCTCAGCCGCCGACATGCAGACACTCTGCGTGCACAACCTCTGCCTGCCGACATCGCCGCGACCTATGCCGAGGCGGCACGGCAGTCACATGCTGAGCAAACGCACCTCGAACAAAGCGACACGGTCGACTTTGATACCTATGTAGCGCATTACCACGCGGCATTGAAGGCGCCTAAATCCGTGAAATAGTGCACTAACCCGGCAGGGCAGCCATATCCTTGATATCGTTGCCAGCGCCCTTGTCCAACAAGAGCTTCACCATGCGCCGGTCCCCACGGCGCTGCGCCAGCGTCAGCACGGTGCCGTCGATGACGGTATAGGACAGACAGCTATTTGCGCCGTGCATGATCAACTCATTGACCATGTCATAGTTTTCATTCTCGACAGCATGAAACAACGGCGTTCGCCCACTGTGGTCGCGCGCATCTACCCACACACCTCGCTGCTTGAGCAGGAATCTCAGCCCATACAGATTATTGTGCTTCGCAGCGAGCGCCAGGGCAGAACATCCGTTGGAATCCGTTGCATGGATATCCGCCCCGCCTGCGATCAGGTGTTCGATAGCGATATCCGATTGCCCTTTTGCTGCCCGCAGCAGCGCCGAACATCCGTCGCGGTCTTTCAAATCGGTCCGGGCGTTCTGCCCGATCAAGAGATTCAAAATGGACGAATCGTAGGTCCGGTCTGCATAATCTGCAGCGCGCATCATGACCGTCAGGCCCGCGCGGTCTATGGCGTTGAGATCAATATCCCTTTGCTCACACAAGAGCCGGATCGCCCGGCGGCGCCCCAGTGCCACGGCCACGCTCAGTGCACATTCCCCCTCAGCATTTGCAGTATTGATGTTTGCCCGGCGAGCCACCAGCGACTCTACAACGTCGTAATGCCCTGCACGAATCGCCAGCACCAGAGCGGTGTCGCCGTTGTTGTCCTGTCTGTCGACGCCCACGGGCTGGGCACTATCGTCTGCGTATACTTCGTACCCCAACAGGACCTTGACTGCATCCACAAACCCGGACATGGCCGCCCACATCAAAGCGCTGTAGCCGGATTGATCCGTCGCATCCACGGACGCCTTGCCTGCCAACAACGTATGAATGGCCGCGACGTGGCCATGCCGCGCGGCACACATCAGCGGTGTCAGTCCATTTTCATCCCGGACATCCAGTGCCTCTGCCGGCAGAATATCGACCAAAGCACTCAATACCGCGCCACTGTCTGAGGCCGACGCTGCATGCACTGGGAAATACCTGGGCGCTCTCAGGCTGGCGATTAGTTTTTCGGTATCGTTCTTCGCAAATATGGCTCTCACACCGGATGCATCCTTGGCGTAGACGCACACCATGAGATGCGCCTGTACGCGCTCCATCTCGGCGTTGTCATCTGGGATCATCCCGATGCCCGACCGGGCAAACAGATCAGAGACGGAATCGGTGGCAGCGACAAAAGAATTAGCAATCATCATGAGTACCGGCCGTAAAGGTGTGTCACACGATCCGGATCGCGCAACATCTGGTTGAAATCATTGCAAATACCGGCATGAGTAACGATTCGACACGGTGAGTTCCCACTTCGAATCAAAAATTTCAAGTCAACCGGAGTGGTGATCTCCGTCACTATCGGGATATCCGCTTCCTCGGCACGCTGGGTCGCCCCAAGAACAAGGCCAGGGAAAATGCCCATGGCGTACAATTTTTGTTCTGTCCCTCTACCGATGACCTTTGAACCGCTCAGCATGAAAACGGCGCATGCCACAGAGACGGGTGCAATCGTCTCAGCCTCGGATTTCCCCACCTTCGAATCCACGGATTTCGCTGGCGAGGGATCGTTTTATTTTGATTTGGTGCGATTGCAGGATCAGCCAGGCATTCCACGGGGTTTTCCACATCGCCATACCTACTACCACATCCTGTGGATGTCCCGAGCGCAGGGCACGCACATGCTGGACTTTCAACACCTGGAAGTCCGTGACGGCGCCGTATTCTTCTTGACCCCTGGTCAGCTACACGCCTGGACCTCATCGGTTGCACCGCAAGGCTATGTGATGAATATCAGCACAGCCTTCTTCACGCACATGTTTCCGCGGGCGGACGATATCGCCAAGTTCCCGTTTTTTCACCCCACCAGCGGCAATCCCGTGCTCTATCTCACACGCGATCAGCACGATGACATGCTGCCCCTGCTCCAAGCGATGGAACAGGAACAACAAGGCAGGCAACCCGGCCGCTACGACGTCATACGATCGTACTTGCTGATCTTATTGACCCAGTTGCGCCGCGTGTATCCGATCGATGACCGCACACGTACTGCCGGTCCGAGCTACCCTCTGGTCAAGCGCTTTGCCTTATTAATCGAAACGCAATATCTGGCGTACAACAGTATTCAGCAATATGCCAACGCACTCTACGTCAGCGCCCGTCAGCTCAACGAAGCCACTAAACGCGCCACAGGACGCACGGCCAGCCAACTGATTCAGGATCGCATACTGCTGGAAGCCAAACGGCTGCTCAGCAATACCGAATCAGGCATTGCCGACATTGCGTTTCAGCTCAATTTCGAGGATCCCGCCTATTTCACGCGATTTTTCAAGAAACACACAGCAATGACGCCCGGCGAATTCCGCAAGGTCGATCTCAGCCTGCGCGCCTGAACGTTGCTGGAAACGGCTCTGCCCCGCATCAAACCACCCGCGCAGCACACCGGCCACAGGCGGGCCAAATACCTTCGCTGCGCCAAAAAGTACAACTCAAGCGCGTATCTGTCCTGACGGTTGTGTCCAGTCTCTGCGTACAGTTTCGGAAAACCGATAACTCAGGAGACATTCATGTCCAAGCTCCGCACACGCCTATGGCGTTCTCTGCTCTGCGCCGCCCCGCTCGCTTTGGCGTGCAACATCGCCACGGCCGCCTTTCCCGAACGCCCTGTCACGATCATCGTGCCGTTTGCCGCGGGCGGCGCCACCGATGTCATCGCCCGTACCGTCGCCCAAGCCATGGCCGGTAAATTGGGGCAGCCCGTTATCGTAGAAAATCGTGCAGGGGCTAACGGTAATATTGGCGCCGGAGCTGCCGCACGCGCCGACGCCGACGGCTACACGCTGCTCATGGCGACCTCCAGCCACGCCATCAATGCCACGCTGTACCGCAAACTCGATTACAGCCTGACCAAGGACTTCACGGGCCTGTCCAACCTCGCATCCGTGCCCTTGCTCCTCGTCGTCAATCCCCAAGTTCCTGCCCGTACGGCGGTAGAGCTATCCGCCTATATTCGAGACAACGGCAATCATATGGCGTACGCATCTGGGGGGACCGGCACAGCGGCCCATCTGGCGGGCGCCCAATTCAACTCACTTTCGCACGGGCAAGCCACTCATGTGCCCTACAAGGGGGGCGCTCCGGCATTGAATGACCTCATCGGAGGCCAGGTTCAGTTCATGTTCGCCAACCTGCCGGAGGTCCTGTCCCAGGTCCAGGGAGGCCGCCTGATCCCGATCGCCGTCACGGGCCAAAATCGACATACAGCCCTGCCGAACGTGCCTGCCTTTGCCGAAACGCAATTCACCGACATGCAGGCACGGTCCTGGTTCGGATTGTTCGTCCGCGCAAACACCCCCCCCGAAACGGTAGAACGTTTGTCCAAAGCGATTGCCGAAAGCGTCGCTACGCCCGCGGTGCAGACCAAGTTGAAAGAAATGGGCGCCGACCCGATTGGCAACCAACATGCCGAGTTTCAGCAATACGTCGAGCAAGACGTAGGACGCTGGAAGGCACTCGTGGAAGCCTCAGGCGCATCGGTCGAGTAACGCTCCGTTCAGGGTGGCGGGCCAGACCGCCACCCTGAACGCTCAAGCCGGTATCAAAGAAGGCAAAGCGTCGTCATTCAATAAAGCGTCCCACAATGTCCGGACTTGCAACGGCGGCATCACCGAACCTGCGTTGTTCAAGAATTTCTCTTGAATCTGCTCAACCGTGGCAGGCCGCTGCGCACTGCCGATCACTTGAGGGACACTCGCACGCAAGATCGCACCGTTCTCCAACGTGACGGACACATCCGCACCGAAACGCTCAGGGAAACCGCTCTCCTCCCAAGACGCAGCGCTGATGTGGGCGGCCAAATTCAGCGCTTGCTCATTCAACGGCCCCGTCGTCATGGCTCCAACATTGGTGGGCAGATTCAATAGCGCCAACGCCACACAATAAGGCAGACTGTATTTCGCATCATTGGTATCGCGTGGTGCTTGCTTTCTTTCCCAGGGCTGCGCAATCACCAATCCCGCACCAGCGGCCACCAGGCAATGCGCACCCACGATACGCAATCCCATCCCCGCGGCCTGTTCACGCAACTGGCCTGCGGCCTCGAGATAGGGATGAATGTAGTGGCAGCAGGGATGAAACTTGAATGCCGCCTCACGCAATGTCCAAACGTCCTCCAGACTGTCCAGCTCATTCGACAGACGGTCCCCCGCTGAGCGATCGTCGGCATAGGCTGCGTATATCCCGTGTTTGCCTTCCAATACAGACGCAGGTCCCGTCATACCCGACATAGCCAAGCTGGCTGCCCACACCCCAGCATGAGCGGCCCATCCGGGGTGCAAGGCCTTGACGTTAGACCCATCGCTCAAGAATTCAAAGATACCGCTGGCCTGACTGCCTGCTATCCCCGCCGCACGCGCGATCGTCTGCACATCGGCCCCTCGGGCAGCCGTTGCGAGTATCGCGGCGACGACAGCGCCGCCAACCGAGGTGACTTGAAATCCTCGCCGCTGAAACGCGCCTGCCGCCGCTTGTCCGACCCGGACGAGCAACTCCCACCCGACAACAGTCAAGCGCAACACTTCGGACAACGGCAGCCCTTGCTCCTGCGCCACTGCCAGAACCGGCGGCACAATCACTGCACTGCCATGCACAATCGAACGCATATGCGTGTCGTCATATTCGAGCGAGTGTATGGACGTACCGTTGAGCAGCGCTGCCGTGTCGGCATATACAGCGTCCTTGGCACCGAGTACCGTGGACTTTCCGCCACGCGGACACTGTGCCAACAGCTTTGCCATGAACTCGCGGTGCGATGGCACATTCGATGCTGCCAATCCCACCCCGATTGCATCCGCCACATGCAAACGCGCCAGCATCTGCACATCATGAGGAATAGCCTGCAGGGTCAGCAGGCGCGCAAATTGCGCCATACGCCAAGCGGCAGCAGTCGTTGCAGTACTCATGCAGATATCCCTGCTGCGCTGCGTCCAGCCAGATAGCCCAGGCCGATTGCGGTCAATAAGCCATTCCCCGAACAATACCCCTCGGCCCCTGCGCTGCCGCTGATACCGGCCGCTGCACCGCCCCCGGCATACAAGCCAGGAATGATCGAACCGTCCGCACGCAACACGCGGCCCATATCATCCACGGCCAAACCGCCTTGCGTATGAAACAACCCGGGCGTCACGCGGCAAATCCAGAGTTTTCCCGTCAGCGGCGCCATCCCGAAATGCCGACGTCCCTGCGGGTCTTTAGCACCACTGTCCTGCTGATTTTCTGCAGCCTGGTTGTAATCAGTCAGCGTGCGGGTCAGCGCAGCCTCTGGCAGGTTGAAAACCGCAGCCAGACCTTGCACAGTGTCGCTGCCTTTGACTCCATGGTGATCGACCAACTCTTGAAATTCTTCTTCTTTGCTGGCGAGCGCTTTGATTCGATCATCAAAGATCGCGTAGACAGGTCCGGCTTGCGCGAGCACGCGTTTTGCATAGCCCGAGTATCCTAAATCCTCATTGCCAAAGCGCTCGCCCGCCGCATTCACGAGAATGCCGCCCTTTTCGATCGTCGTCCACGACAATAGCGACCCATGCGGATACGCGACCGCTGCATACCCCTGGTAAGCCCGCATATTCGCCAACTGGGCGTCCAGCTGTTCCCCCCAGATCATGGCTTCACCTTCGCTGCCCAGTGCACCGAAATACTCGGCGCCCGCAATCTCGGTGCAGTATTTCTTGACGAGATCCCGATTGGCGGCAAAGCCGTTCGTGGCCAGAATCACATTGCGTGCACCGATTTTCGATGCCTCGATGCCGGGTCCCGTCACCGCTGCGCCGACCACTGTGCCAGATTCATCGACATACAGCGTGGACACTGCATTATTCACTGCCAGCGGAATATCGCGCGTTGACACGGCCGCCAACAAATCGTCCACCAGATCCTGCCCACGGCGCGACACCGGCGCATGCAAACGCGGAACGGAGTGACCCACATGGCAGTAATCTGTGATCAGTGCCATACGCGCACCCACAACATCCACCAGCCATTCACACAAGCCGGCAGAAATGCCGGCCATACGGCGCGTCAACGCGGGCAGCTCGCTATGACCGGCGGTGCGCTCCAGATCAGCCACCATGCGCTCGGCCGAATCCTCAATCCCCGCCTCTCGCTGAAAGCGGCTTCCGGCTCCTGGCACCGATCCCGTACTCAACGACGAATTGCCACCCGGCCGTTCGCGTTTTTCCAGGATGGCCACGCTCGCGCCGGCGTCATGCGCGGCAATGGCCGCCGCCAAGCCGCATCCACCAGCACCGACCACCAACACATCGACTTCCATATCCCATGCCAAATCGGGATGAGATTTTTCAATGACAGCGTGAATCACCTGCGTTCTTCCTCTAAATTTCCGGCCATCACCGGTACGGCTTATCGATACGCGCTCGCTTAATGAGCCGCGCGTGGAAGGCGAGCCAAACGGCGGCAGCTACGCCGCCGTCAGAGCCTGCATCCAATCACTCCACGAACACTGCAAATCCAGTGTTTCCGTGCGTCCACTTGAGGAGCCACCGGCCAAGCTCACCAATGCCTGCAACGTCGACATCGCGTGCGGCGTATGCCGATCGCATAGCGAGCGGATTTTGTCCCAGACATCCTGCGACGCCAGCGGGAGGTCCGGACCTCCACGTGCGCTCCAGCATGTCTCAGTCATCTGCCCATCAGGCGTGGTCAGCGTCACGGTCGCTGGGCGATCCTGTGGCCAATCCCGCACGTCCGCAAACGGTTCCAGGACCACCTTGTTACGCAACCGCGCAATGCGAGGATCGGACAACGATGCGTTGTCAAAAGCCTTTGCCCCGCCATGTCCGTGCACCAGCGCCGCAGCTACGGCATGTGGTACGGAAAACTTGGCTCCTAATGTGGTACTGGGTGAACGGTTGTCCAACGGATAGGCCAAGGGATGCGCATGCACCCGAATTTCACTGACCTGCTCTCCGCCTAACAACGACGCATCACGCGACAACAGCGCCTGCACCGCCTCGATTGCCGAATGCGCATACTGGCAGCAGGCGTTGATCTTTTGATAGCCGGATGCAACCGCCCATTCATCCTCATCCGTCAAAGCCGGCACGTTTGTGCTGCCACCCAACGCGGTAACGTACACGTCATACGGCGTCGACGCCCATCCTCCAATGCCGGCTTGTGCCTGCTCAACCGCCAGGATACCCATGGCAGCCCCCTGCGCCGCCCACGTATTTCGCACCAATACGCCCTGCAGCGCTTGATTGAAAGGCCCGGCCATTCCCATCGCACAAGCACCTGCCACAGCGCTGAGCGCCTCGTCAACAGGCAAGCGCCGCAGTATGGCGATACCCGCCGCGGCCCCTACCGGAGCCAACAACGCATGCGGATGAATCCGCATAGGTACAAAACTCCATGCTCGCGCAATCCGAGTCACCAGTTCGTATCCCAGCGTCAACGCCCGTAACACATCCTGCGCTACCGCGCCCTCTTGCTCGGCCACGGCCATCAGAGCGGGCAGCACATACAAGCCGCCATGGCAAACCGCCTTGCGGTAGCCTTCGTCCAACTCGTTCCAACCCATCGCCAATGCATTCTGGGTAGCCGCCGCATGGACGCTGACACGCTTGCCATGCGGCACAAGCAGTGATGCAGGACCGCCCTGCTCCCGCGCCAAGACCGCATTGCGAGCCTTTTCGATCTGCGGTTCTTCCAGTGCGCTGAATGCGGCCGAGACGTTATCCGCGACGATCATGGCTGCGCGCTGGCGCACCATGTCGGATAGGTCTCGCCACTCCACTGAGACAACACGTCTCACACACGCTTCAAAGCCCTCCGCAGCCTGCTGCCGTGCATCAGCGGGTACTGTTGGATTCAGAACAGGTCCCACAAGCTCTCCTGGCTCAATAAATCGGCGCTTTTCCCGTCGTAGATAATCCGCCCGGACTTGATCACAATGGCCCGGTCGACGTTCTGCAAGGTCGCCTGAACGTTCTGCTCGACGATGACGATGGTTGTCTTGCGACTGCGGTTGATCTCGCTGACACTGGCCAACACATCCCGCACAATCACTGGTGCCAAACCGATTGTGGGCTCGTCCAGCAACAAGATCGACGGTTGCGTCATCAGCGCCATACCCAGCGCCAGCATTTGCTGCTGTCCGCCGCTCAACGACCCTGCGATCTGCTCGCTACGCTCTGCCAACAATGGAAATAACGCATACACCTCGTCAAATGCCTGCTTGCGAGCATCCGGCTCATGGCGCATGCCGGCAATTTTCAGATTCTGCTGCACCTGCAGATCCCGGAAAACATTGTGACCCTGCGGCACAAAGGCCATGCCATAGCTGACATTCACATGCACTTCATTGGTCCGGATCGCGTTCCCGCGGTATTGCACATTTCCCTGCATATGTTCCAGATCACCCATGCAGGCGCGCAGCAATGTCGTCTTACCCGCTCCGTTGTGGCCAAAAATGCCGACCCGCTGACCTTCGGGCACCTGAATACTCAGGTCGTGCAACACATGCAGTTTGCCGTAGTGCACATTCAGATCTTTCAATTCCAGCATTCGATATCCCCAAGCGCGGCCATCATTGGCCGAAGTACAGTTCGGCCAATGTCTTGCTTTCGAGCAGGGTCGCCACATCGCCACGCTCCAGGATTTTTCCCTGTGCCATGAACACGGCGCTATTGCATAGATCCTTGATGAACGAGACATTGTGTTCCACAACACACACCGCACGTCCTGAGGCGGCTTCCTCACGCACAATCTCGCGCATCGTCTCGTAGGCAGCACCTTCCACACCAGCCATCGGCTCATCGAGCAGCAACAATGGTCCCTGGCTCATCAATGCGCGTGCCAACCCCACGAGTTTCTGCTGGCCAAATGTGATGTCATTGACGCTCACGTCAGCCATGGCGGATAACTTCATACGCTGCAGGATATGCATGGCGCGCTCTTTCGCTTGCTGCTCGGCACGCCGCACCGATGGCCCCGCCGTGAGCAACCGCCACAGCGACTCCCCAGGATAATCAGTTGGCGCAACCAACAGGTTTTCCAGCACGCTCAACGAACCAAACAGACGCATGTGCTGCCAAGTACGTGCCACACCGGCCCGGGCTCGCGCATACAGAGGCAGCCCGGACAACGATTTCCCATCCAGCATCATCGAGCCGCTGTCGGCCGGAAACACCCCGGATATCAAGTTGAAAAGTGAAGTCTTTCCTGCTCCATTCGGTCCGATCAGACCCAGGATTTCACCTGCCTTGAGTTCCAACGTGATGTGGTCCGCCACCACCACCCCGCCGAAACGCTTGCATACTCCATTCAGACTGAGTACGTTACTCATGGCTACCCTCGGCTGAAAGACGTTTGCTCGCAGGCACTAATCCCTGAGGTCTCAGGAACAGGAACAGAATCACCAACGAAGTAAAGATCACCCCTTGCAGCGGCCCCATGATGGCCGATGGCAAATTCAGGAACGTGATCGCCTCAGGCAGCAAGAGCAGCAACACCGCCCCCACCACCGGCCCATATACCGAGCCCATACCGCCTACCACCACCATCGTCAGAATCATGGCCGACTGCAAGATCTGAAACTGATCTGGCGTCAGGTATTGGTAATAGTAGGCATAGAGTCCGCCCGCGACCCCCGCGATACCGGAGCCCACCGCGAAAATGGCGATCTTGATATTCATGGCATTGCGACCCAATGCCAGAAAAGCCAACTCATCATCGCGCATGGCCTGAATCGCCCTGCCATAGGGGCCTCGCACCAACGCCCGTAAAGCCACTACCACAACCACAGAAACCCCTAGCGTAATGGCCGCGAACACCAAGCTGCGATTCTCCTGCACAACGTTGGGAATCCCGCCCAACCCACTGGCCCCACCGACAAAATCCAGGTTCTTGATGATCTCCAGCAGTCCCAGCTGAAATCCGATGCTGGTAATCAGCAAATAGTCTCCTGATATGCGCAACGAAGGCAGCGACAACATGAACGAGGCCAGCATTGCCACGACAAATCCCGCAGCAATGCTCAGCACCGGATGCAAACCGAACTGCGTGCTCAGCACGCCGACCGTATAGGCTCCCAGCGCGAAAAAAATCGGATGCGCAATGCTGATCAATCCGCCAAAACCGATGATCAGATTAAAGCTGGATGCCAGAACGATATACAGCCCGATCAGAACCAATAACGATGCAACATATTCCATGTATGACTCCGATCCGTGTCTCAGGCGCCAGATGCCGCGGACTTGGCCGCCGGCTTTCTGCGCATCAAACCTGTCAACTGCACCCCCTTCGGGAAAAACAGGATGGTGATAAAAAGCAGCGCGTACAGGATCAGGCTCTGCCACGCCGACGGGATGACCAGAATACTGAACGCACGCAGCAGCCCCAGGAATACCGCAGCAATCGCCGCGCCGAATACATTTCCCATCCCGCCCAACAATGCCGCGATCACCGCGAACAACATCATCTCCAGAGGCGTATTGGGCACCATGGAGGCTCGCGTACCAAACAAGTACATCCCTGCCGCGATCAAAATGGCGGCTAGCACAAAGGTCAACGCATAGACCTTACGCACATTGACCCCATAGAGACGGCTCAGATGCGGATTGTCTGCTGCTGCGATCATGTACTGTCCGTGGCGAGTCCGCCTCATGACGAAGAACAGCATCGACATCAAGACCACGGTTGCCGCAATAGCCTTCAAATCCCATTCACTGACGACCACACCGTCCACAATATAAGAAGTCGACATGATGCTCGCGGCGAGCGACACCGGCTCCGTGCCGGCAATCATCGCCAGCACATACTGCACCAGCTCGGAGATCACCAACGTGAAAATAAAGAACGTCAACGGCGGCGAATGACGACGGCGAAAAGTCTGTAGCCCGAATATCTCCATCGCCAACGCGGCAACAATCGCGGCACCGGCGCCCAGCGCCAGCGCCGCATAGGCGGGCCACCCCAACTTCTGAATGGCCCAGTACATCGTGTAGTACGCGATCCCCATCATGCCGGCCTGGGCGAAGTTCCATACCTTCACCACTTTCAGCACCAATGCAAACGCTGCTGCCAGCAGCACCGCATAGGTTGAATTGGCCAGGCCGGTCCAGAAAATCTGCAATAAGGTCTGGAAGTCCAGCATTCCTGCTCCTAGCAAGGCGGCCCGCGCCGCCCTTTTTTATCGACGCAGTTCCTATCCGCTTACTCGACGGTCGCCACGGGCGCGAACGCGCCGTTTTTGACTTCGAATAGATAAACGGGCTTCTTCACTCTATGGTCAGCGCTGACCTGCAGCTTCCCGGTCATGGGCAAGTCAAAGTTCGCGACCTCTACCAAAGCTTCGCGCATATTGGCGCCCGTCAACGGCTTGCCGTTTTTCAGCAGATGACCGTACAGATCGGCGATCAAATAAGGCATGTCATACAGATACTGGGTGTACGGCAGACCATTGGGAATGCGCCCCTCCGTTTTCTTCCAGCGCTCAACAAACTCGGCAATACGCGGATTCTGTTCAGCCGACGGCGCCAGAGCAGATACCATCAAGCCCTCGGCAGCAGCGCCTAATTGCTGAATGACTTTGGGGTTATAGCCGGCGGAGTACGTCGAGATGGGCTGCTTGATCCCCAACTGACGAATCTGCGCGATCACTTGCGGCAGATCAGAGACCAGGCCTTGGATATGAATGATGTCCGGATTAGAGGTCCGGACCTTCAACAAGGCCCCGGTGTAGTCGGTCGATTGTGCGTCATATGCCTCGTACGCGACTACTTTTCCGCCCAGCGATTCAAAGGCATCGCGGTAAATTTTCGCGCCCTCTACGCCACTATCGTTGTGAATGTACAGTACCGCGGCTCGTTCTTTTTTCAACGTTTCGCGTGCATAGCGGGCCTGTGCCACCACGTCCACATCGGCCAGCGGATAGGTCGTGTAAACGTAGTCACCCAGCTTGGCGATCTCGGGCGAATTCGCTCCCACGCTCAATCCCAGCACCTGACTGCGATTGGCAATGGGCGCCACGGCTTTGACAACAGCGCTCCACGCCGTGCCAAACACGGGCACCTTGTCCACATTCACCAGACGGTTCACCGCATTGATGCCCAATCGAGGATCCGCTTGCGTATCCAGCAAGATCATCTCCAGAGGATGGCCGTCGACACCTCCCTTCGCATTGATGTCCTGCACCGCCCATTGCGCGGCCTTCGCTTGATCCGCGCCAAACAGCGCTTGCGAGCCCGTCAGAGGCATTGCCAGGCCAAACTTCAACGGTTCTTTATTTGCCGCTTGCGCCCAACCCATACCAGCCCAACCTAAACATGTCGCGGTCAAGGCAAGTCCAGCAACGATCTTCCTGCGTGCGTATTTCATGTCATTCCCCTTGGGAGAGTGCAGGCGGTTCAACCGCCGATTGTGTTCAGCTTTTCAATGACCGCTGCCGTCGTACCGACATCGGCGTACTTTTCAGACATATCAAACAGATTCACGGCATGTGACACCTGACTGCGGTCATACACCGCATCCTCAGGAACGATCACTTTGAAATTCAACGAAAACGCATCCACCACACTGCCTCGCACACAGCCGCTGGTCGTGCAGCCCGTCACGATCAAGGTATCCGCCTGCAGATCGATCAAATGACTGGCCAGCGCGGTGCCAAAGAAGGCGCTGGGATGTTTTTTCGGCAACAGCACATCGCCTTCGCGGGGCGCCACCTCTTTCACAAACTCGTATCCATGCGCCGGGATATTCATGATCGCAGGGACTTTCTCGGCCAGACGACCACCATCCGTAGCCTTCTTCGGCGCGACGTGCGGATACAAAACAGGCCAATTTTTTTCGCGAAAGGCCGCCAGCAGCTTCTGAATATTCGCGACCGCTTTCCAACCCACCTCACCACAGCTAGTGGGGAATTCCTTGATCGAATCCCAGAAAGGCTGCGGCGTTGTCCCCACAGTGCGGTACTGCACGTCGATAATCAATAACGCTGGGCGCACGCCGATGCCAGATGGCCGCCCAAAACCCGCTGCCCGATAGGCACGCTGTTCCTCGTCACTGATAATGTTGTCCCACGGTTTCATTGCGACTTCCCTTGATTCGATTTCAATGTGCGCATCAGATACTGGCCATAGCCTGGTTTCCCGACGATTTTTCCGTCTTGCATCACCGTCTCGCCACGCACGATCGTGCGCACCGGCCAACCCTTCAGGTCCCAGCCGTCATATAGGCTGTAATCCGAATAAGACCCCAACTCCTCTGCCTTGACCGTGCGAACCTTATTCAAATCGACCAAGGTCAAATCCGCATGCGCACCAATCTGCAACGAGCCCTTGTCCGGATCCAGGTTGAAAATCTCGGCGGGGCGCTGTGTCAACAGCGCCGCAATACGCGCCAGGCTGAGCCGGCCCTTGTGATACCCCTCCGATAACAGCACCGGCAGAATCGTGGCCGTTCCGGGGAACCCCTGCGACGCCAACCAGAGCGGACGTTCCTTGGTCGACTTTTTTCGAGGCACATGATCGGACGCCACCACATCGATGCTGCCGTCGTTTAGCCCTTCCCACATCGCCTGCACGTCATCACTCGAGCGAAACGGAGGATTCGCCTTGCCCAATGGCCCGATATCGGCATTCTCATCATGCGTCAGATAATGCGGGCACGTCTCGACATAGACATGCTCATAGCGCTGGCGCCACTTGCGCACTTCGTCCAACGCCATACGCGTACTCAAATGGGGGATGTAGATGCGGGCATTCAAATGCTCGGCAAACATCATCGCCCGCACACAGTTCTCCGCCTCGGTAAACGCGGGTTTGGAGGCCGACCAGTCTTTAAGCGTGTCGCGCCCTTCCGCCTGGAACCGTTTGCGCAAGCGATTCACAATCTCGATGTTCTCGGTATGGCACACGACCTTGACATCGCCCAATCGCGCGGCCTGAGCCAGCAGATCATAAAAATAGCCGTCGTCAGTACCATCCAGGCCGAGATAACGTCCCTCTTCCCCCTTGAAATTCATGAAGTACTTGAAAGACGTCACACCATATTTGTTTACATACTCCGCCAGCTCCCGGACATGCATTTCATTGGCGACACTGAAATGGAATCCATAATCAACGTGAGCACGGGTGCGGGCATATTCCTGCTCGCGCCGATAGACGTCCGTGTAATCCTCGTTATTCAGAAAATAGCCCAGCACCGTCGTAAACCCACCCTGCGCGGCATAGATCGTCTCGGTTTCGTATTCGGTAATTTTTTCGCCAAAGCCGAAATGGATATGCGCATCGATCAAACCAGGAAAAACATGCAAGCCCTGTGCGGAAACTTCTGGCACGCCCGACCCGACAGGGGTGCCCGGCACCAGATGTGCAGCAATACGGCCGCCTTGAATCAACAGGTCCAAGGGGCGCTCGCCATGCTGCGCATCGACGACGATGCCACCCCGCAAGACGAAATCATGGGACATCAGCTACTCCGAATGAGAGGGAACAAAATGAGAAAGTTCAGCCAGCGAGCTGGGTAAAAGCCCAGGCTCATCAATCAAAAGCGCGGAAAGACTTTGCTCCAGCCAATCGCGATCCAGATCAACACCGATGCAGACCAAGCGCGAACGCTCATCCGCATCAGGCCATGCTTGCAAAACGTCTGGCGTATGAAAAACCTTGCCAACGGTCTGCATGAATACAAACGGTCTGACCGCATCCAACATGCGCAGCAGGCCTTTGCTGCGCAATAGCTGATCGCCATAGTGACTCGAGACCAAATGCCACCAGGCAGCCAGCCCCGGCCATGAGATCGGATGGTCAATATGAAAGCCGAGCGTTGAAACACGGGAATGAAACAGCGATGTCACAGCAGAATCGGCTCGATGTGCATCCGGGTCCTGACCGTGACTGTGCTCCTGATCATCGCCATGATGCGCACCATCGTGTCCGGCACCATGCCGATGCTCACCGTGATGATCGCAGTGATGCGACGGGTGCCCTCCCCGCTCCTTGGCGATGGCAGTCAACACAGCCTGACGCTGGAGGCTGCCCGCCGATGCGGTAAAGATTTCGTCTGCGAGGCTGCCCGCCACCGAGTCGCACACTACCGCGGTCACATTCAGTTGACGAATCAGCGCGCGCAGCTCACGGACATCCTGCTCAGGCGCCAGATCGCTCTTAGTGATCACCACACACTCGGCGGCAGCCAGCTGCCGCACGGACTCCGGCTGTGTCACCAACTGCCGCAACCCTTGCTGCCCGTCGACCGTCACCACCACCTGATTCAGACGGATAGTTTCAGTCAGAATCTTGTCGCCCAACAGCGAATGCAAAATCGGCAGAGGTTCCGCCAACCCCGTCGTCTCCACGACGATGCGACGCAACGGCGCGCCGTGCGCACGCGCGGTAGCGCACACATCCAACAAGGTCTCTCTCAATGAGCCGCTCAGGGTGCAGCACAGGCATCCCGACTCCAGCAACATGACGTTATCGGTCACCTGCGCCAGCACGAGTTGATCAATACCGATCTCACCGACTTCATTGACCACCACTGCCGTGCCAGCCGATAGCGGCGAACGCAGCCATGCATTGAGCAAAGTGGTCTTGCCGCTGCCCAAATAGCCCGTCAGCAGATCGCAATCAATACGCATAGACACGCACCGCGCTCCCTTGAAACGCATCTTGCCTGCCTTGGCCCATCTCACCCAGCCATAACGACAAGCGAAATTTAATTTCAACAAGCATAACAAAGCAATTACGGTTACGCTAGAAGAAATTAAATATCGCTGTTCATAACAAAACACTGTCTTGCAGCCTGATCCCCCTTCCGGAGCTCAAATGCGTCAAAATTCTCGCTATCCTCTGCTAAGTCCCGGCTCAGACCGCCACATGATTGAAAAAAACCCCAACTCCGTCGAAGCCGTAAAAGTCGCCGTACGCATCCTGGATGAGCTCGCTGCCCAACAGCGACCCATGGGTGTCACAGAGCTCGCAGACGCCCTGAGCGAAACCAAGCCCCGTGTTCACCGTCATCTCTCCACCCTGAAAGAGATGGGACTGATCGAACAGGAGCGCACCACAGACCGCTACCATCTAGGCTGGCGCGTATTCCAACTGGGCGAAGCCGCGGGGAACCAGTTCGACCTGAGAGCTCGGGCCGAACCCTATATGGTCCGCATACGAGATGAACTGAAAGAAACGGCCGTGCTGGCGGTGCCCATCAATGGCACGCCCATGGTGATTGCCACCGTGGAAAACATCTACGGCCGCATTCTGATCAGTGTCAAACCCGGCAACCGGCCGCTTCCCCATTGCTCGGCGCTGGGGCGGCTCACCCTGGCCTTTCAGCCCCCCGCACTCATAGAAGCCCGCCTGGCGGAATCGCTTCCCCCGGAAACGGACCGGTCGCTCACGGATCCAACACGGATCCGCCAGCGTTTGGAACTCATCCGGCGCCAGTACTACGAGGTCTGCGACGGAGAGATGATGATCGGCGTCAACACCATTGCCGTGCCGATATTTCGTAATGGCGATCAGCTGGCAGGAGCACTGTCCATCGTGGGATCGATTCAAAATATTCCGAATCCGCCTCGCAGACACCAGGTAGAAGTCCTGCAGCATTGCGCTGCGGAACTCTCCAGCCAACTGAGCAGTGAGGCCTATGCTGATTGGCATCTGCGCGAAAGCGCCTCGGAAATATTGAGCGCATTGTCTTAGCCCGCCAGCGGCCGGAACCAAACGCTCGCTGACAGTTACCAAGGATTGCATCCCTCACCGGCCGGGCCGAGCTCCTCGACAAGCCCGATCGCGGGTTCCCTCTGTCACGAGCGAGGCAAACGTGGTCCTCCCTATCCTCAACCTGTTCCCAACCTTCAGCCTGGAGCCAGACGTCTTCGATTTGAATGGCGACGATCTTTCTAGTCAGCCAGAAAACCAAGCCGCCGTCGAAGGCCGTCCATCCGCAACGGTAAAGGAATCCAGCGTAGCCGCCAACACGGCAGCCGCGCCGTCGCCAGAAGCATCCGACGTATCAAACGGGATTGCCTTCCTTTTTAGCGGTCTGGCCGCGCTTCCGCGCCACGCCGCCCAGGGGGCTCAATGGTTATGGTCAGCAGCCCCCTATGCCGCCCAAGAAGACGCGACACTATCAGCCACCTCAGCGGTCCCCGCCCCGCGTCCGTCGCTCTATGAGCGCAACTGTGCCGAGATCCAGAAGCTGCTCAACGAGATCGACGGTGTACTACGCGAGCTCGACAGGGAACTACACAACCAAGACCCTCAGCACCAGCCCGTCATGCCGCCGTCTTTGCAGCCGGGACACGCACAAACCAATAGCGAATATGTCCGCTCTTGGGGCTATTTTCTGCGAGGCGGCGGCGCCGCTGCGACCTCTGCCGTGGGTTGGGGCGCCGTGGCTGCAGGCCTGCCCTATGCCGCCGGTCTGACGGGGAATTTTTTTGCACAAACGGCAGCCCTGCTCGGAGGCGGCTATATCGGTCTCAACACTGTGCGTAACCTCCCCGATCAGGCGCGTCAAAATGCCATCAACCTGGCCATTCAAGACGCCATGCAAGCAGTCGAGCAACGTCAACGCAAACTCCAGCCGCTTATCCAACACGAAGCCCTACGCAAAAATGCGATGGACCGTGTGATCGCCGTGGCAGCGGAACGCCAACAACGCGTCCGGACGCTCGAAAGCAAACTCACCGCACTCACCGAGGCCATTAATACCGCTCCCGCGGCCCCGGCAAGCACTGAGTACGCCAATGCCGCCGGCCTCTGCATCGATTCCTTGAATATGGGCGATGGCGAACAACGTCAACAATCCCTGTCCATGCTCGCCAGCGCCCAGCAGGCATTTCAAGAGCTCTTTGCCGCCGTCAATGCCAACCTCTCGACTGTCGGCAATGCCATCGGATACGGTCTATCTAGTGTGGGCCAAACGATCCATCGCGTCATCGCGATTCCCGGCACATTGTTAGACCGCTATACCGCCTACCGGGCAGAGACCGCCTATCAAAATGGAGAAGGCAAATCCCTGATCCGGGCCCTTACTACACCCATCGAGGGGCCCAGTATCGTCAATGCCAGCTTTCGCAACTCGCAAGAACAGTACCGCCAAGCCTGCGGTTTTTCCCCTCCGCAAGCTGAGGTTCGCAATCAGCTCCACATGGGTCAGCACATCGCCCACGCGCTGGTGATCAGCGACGATCCCACGCCAGGGACTGTCGTATGTTCAAGCGACCTCGGATCGATGGCAGTGAGTTCCAACCTAACCACCACGCGCGCCTTGACGTGGTACCTCGATGCCGCGGCGGACCATCCAGCAGAGGTCGCTCGCGACGCAGCTGCGCCGACCGTGCGCCGCTTGCCGGACAACAGCTTGTTGATCGACGATCCTCACAGCCATTTTTATGACTTCCTCATGCAGGCACCGACGACCTATACGGTCAGCATGGTCGATGCTACAGAACAGAATGACGCCATGAAACCAGGTGTCTTTCAGCTGCATGACTATTATGCCGGCTTTCCGCGCGGCTGCCGTGGCGTACAGTTCGAACGCACCATAGACGAAAATACTGGCGCCTTTGCATTGCGTATCCGTTTGGTAAAAGACCCAGGCACATTCGGCATACAGCCAGCAATCATTCCCTTGCGAGACGACGATCATATCGCCAATCGCCTGCATGCCACCCACCGCGTACACCAGGCGGATCGCTCCATCCTCGCGGCTGACGATTATCAAAACATGTCAAAAGAAGCATTGGCCGCCGCACGTGCGTCTGTCATCGCAGAACTCGCACGCCATGCCAAGCTCGGCCACAGCGAACGGCAACAGCTAGAGCAGCTGGAAAACTGGGAACACCCGAACTTCAGACAGCTGATGGTGTGATACGGGCGCAAACGGTATTGCCATGCTGGCTATCTTGGTACACCTTCACCTCGACGTGACGAAAGGGTATTCATAGCAACGGGATTCAGACAGGCAGAAGCACACAGGACGAAGCAGACGCCTCTTTTCTTGCCTGCACGAGCAGGTCATAATCACCGTCATCACACATATCACCCCCCCCCCATGCCGCGACAGAAGCACCAACGATCATGAGCCCCCCCTTCACCGCCAGAGATTTCGAGCATGCCTAGCGCCAGCGATCTGGTCTATGCAGAGCTTCGCCGCCGTTTGATGTCCGGCGCTTTTCTGCCCGGCGAGCGGCTACGCGAGGAACACATCGCCAGCGAGCTCGACGTCAGCCGCACGCCAGTACGCAGTGCAATCGAACGGCTGATCAATGATGGCTTGGTCACTCGCGAGGAACGCCGTGGCGCCATCGTCCTGGGTTGGCTGGATCGCGACATCACTGAGGCGTTCGAGCTGCGCCTGCTGCTGGAGCCCTATGCCGCGCGCTCGGCGGCCCTGCGCGCCAGTGCCGAGCAGATCAATGACCTAACGAGCATCAATGCCAGCATGCTGCACGCGGTCCAGTCCCAAGACGAAGACCACGTCGCCGAAGTACAGCACTACAACAATCGCTTTCATCACGCCTTGCTGGCCGCTGCGCAATCCGCTCGCGTACGCACTTTGGTCGAAAGCCTGCTGGACATGCCTATCATCATCGGATCGTTCTATTTCTATAGCCGGGACGATATGCTGAGCAGCGTGGAACAGCACAATCAGATCATCGCTGCCATACGTGCGCGCGACCCGGACTATGCGGAAAGCGCGATGCGGTTGCACTTGGCTGCCACCCATCGCCTGTTCCGTAACCAACGCAAAACGGCCCCAAAGCCCGCATAGCGGACTTCGAGGCCGTCGTGACGGACTACCCGCCTGCTTATTTCTGAGCAGGCAGCGCGCAGCCCAATTCCTGCAACCGCGCATCAACCCAAGACGTGTTCAGCTTGCCCGCGGCGATCTCTGCCAGCGTGACTTCTTCTGCCGCGTGCTTGGCAGAGGCCTTTTGGTAGATCTCCTCGGCTTGATCGAACGGAATGCACAGCAGACCATCCTCGTCACCCAGAATCAGATCGCCCGGCTCAATCGTCATGCCATCGAGCGCGACCGTGCCGTTGATCACGCCCGGGCCATCTTTGTAGGGGCCACGATGCGTTACACCTGCGGCATACACCGGAAAGGCGCTCCGGCGGATGGTGCCCGAATCACGAATGGCACCATTGATGATGATGCCCGCGATACCGCGCGACTCGGCATACGAGGTCATGATTTCACCAATGATGGCGTTGGTCAGATCGCCGCCGGCATCGACCACGATCACATCGCCGGGCTGAGCCAGACCCAACGCCTTGTGCACCATCAGGTTGTCACCCGGACGCGTGCGCACCGTCAGCGCGGGGCCGGCCAGCAACGTACCGTCATGCATGGGCCGCAGGCGCGCACCACCTGCAGCCATACGCGACATGCAGTCGCTGATATTTGCCACCGGCAACTTGCGAAATTTCTCGACGAGCTCGGCGCTGACAGCACGCTTGCGGGAAAGAATTTCAAAACCGATCATGAAAGCGCTCCAAATAGGGAAGAATATCGTTATTGCTGCGGGATACCGGCTTGCTGCACCACTTTGCCAAAGACATCGTGATCGGTGCGATGACGTTTCGCCAGATCCTCGGGTGTGCCCTTCATGACACTATAACCAGCCTGCTCGAGTTTCTTGACCAGCTCGGGCTTGCCCAACGCCTGGTTGACCGCACCATTCAAAGTTGCAATCACGTCATCGGGCGTTTGGCCCGGCGCCATCAAGCCCCACCAAATCGTTTGGTTAATGGTCTTGAACCCGCTCTCCACAAACGTCGGCACATCGGGCAGTGCTGGCGAACGTTCATCGGCAACTACGGCCAGCGCACGCACTTTGCCGCTGCTGATCTGCGGCAACAGCGACGCGACGGATCCGGTGTACAGCGCGATCCGGCCGCTCATCAAATCGGGAAAGGCCTGCGACCAGCCACGATATGGGACATGCATCAACTCCATACCGGCGGCGCTGCGCCACAGATAACCGATCAAATCACCGCTGCCGCCAATGCCGGGGATACCCAGAGACACCTCCCCCGGCTTGGCCTTGGCTGCTTTCACCACATCGTCCAGGGTTTTATAGGGCGAATCGGGCAGCACCACAAACACGCTGGGAGACGAGGCCACCAATCCTACCGGCTTGAAATCCTTGAACGTGTCATAGCTCAGCTTTTTATATAGCCACGGATTGAGCACGATGTTGTCAGTCTGCGCCATGACCAGCGTATGGCCGTCGGGCTTTGCACGTGCCGTGGCGTCCAACGCCAGATTGCCGCCCGCCCCCGGCTTGTTCTCGACGACGATGTTCCAACCCTGATCCTGGCCGATGGCCGTTGCCATCATACGGGTCAGTGTGTCGGTACCGCCTCCCGGCGGGAACGGCGAAATGAACGTAATAGGTGAACCCGCCATATCGGCTGCCACAGCAGCGGCCGAGCACGATACCAGCACGGCAGCTGCCATCATTTTCTTTAGGACTTGCATTGTCTTCCTCTTTCTATCGTAAGCAGGGCCACGCCAACACGGCGTTGGCCTTGCGTAGTAATTCTTTGCGTAGCGCCGACCTTGGCGTGAGTATCCATTGCGCCGCGCGCTACATCAAGGCGCGGCGGTAAAATCACTTTTCCTGGGCCAAAGGCGTCAACCAAGCCAAGCGGGCCTGCACGGTATCGGGTAACTCCAACGGCGCGCCACCTTGCGCCGCGCGGGCGTCGTTGATCCCTTGTGTCGTACGGGCGAATAAACGTTCGACGCCATCGAGCACCAAAGGCTGCAAGCCCGCTTCGACCAATTGTTCGCGCGCCTCTCGCACCTCTGCCAGGCGACGCGGCGCGTGCAGCACATGAGAACGCACAAACGAATCGATAAATTTTGTCAGCGGCGTACGGTCGATATCTCCTAATACGTCATACAAGGCGTTGCGCAGACCGAGCTTTTCCGCAGCGACCAGGCACTCGACCGCCAGGCTTTCCATGCCCTTGGTCATGATGCTGCGCAGGAGCTTCAACTGCACGGCATCGCCGGCCTGCCCATCGATCGCTTGGGCGGGAATATCGCAGGCCTGGGCAAACTCGACGACGGCAGCGGCGCCCGTCCCGGCCGTCAGCAACGGGGTACGCGCCCCGAGCAGGGCAATGGCCCCCATGATCGCGACGTCTGCAAAGGGTACGCCGTGCGTGGCAGCAACCGCCGCAGCCGCACGCATGTCTGCCGCACTGGCTGTCGTGAAATCCGCAAACAGTGCATTACTGCCCAGATATGGCAACGCCTGCGCAGCCACTTCTTGAGCCGCGTAGCCAAACACAGCCGATACCACCAGATCCACATCGGCCAACCAAGGCCCCGGCGTCGCATGCAACGCCGCTCCATAGCTCTGCACACGGGCCTGCATGTCGGCATCCTGCCGCAATTCGCACACGGCGGCGATCTCGTGCCCCGCAGCTAACCAAGCCTGGGCATAACAATGCCCCACCTCACCACAACCAATTAACGCGATCTTCATTTTGTTCCGGCTGATCCAATCTAAACACGCATAAAAATACAATAAAAAAACAATTCAATATGTAACTCCAGCCAATATTGCACATTTATGAGGGTAAACCCTTTATTAAACGAACATAATCAGTACAAATAGACAACGACGCCACCCCTCCGATGTGTACACGGCGAACGAACCATCAAGCGTCTCGGCAATTTTCCCCACAAGCGTGTCATTGGAACCAGGAACCCGCCAGGCGTTACCAACGTTCGCTGTCATTCCCGAGCGGCTCGCGCTCGTCGTCCTTTCGCCACCATCGAGGTCGTCATGTCACGCTACGAACATCTACTCAGAAACTACGCCGCCATCATGGGTCTGGAACCTGTGCAGTGGCTGCTGGCTACACAAGAAATAGTGATCAATGGCATCACTGTCAGCCTGATGCTGGATGGCGACGACGATATCGGGGATATCGTGTTCTGTACCAATCTGGGCGTTCCGGACCACAGTGAATCGCTTCACGTCCTCATGCTGCAAGCCAACGCGCTATGGACAGGTACGGGAGGTTGTACCTTGGGTCTGCAATATGGCACCGGCGCCGTGTTGCTCGCAGGCCGTACGCCACTGCCCTTGTGCCACGCCAAAGGCTTCGCCGACATGATCGGCGCCTTTGTGGATATCGCGCTGCGGTGGAAGCCCTTCATCGAAAGAACGGCAGCCGTCGAATTAGCAGCGCCGTCTTCGCCCGGCACTGCTGCTGAGCCTGCCTTTGCATGACGCTATCTACCCGGACACATACGAGCGCCATCGCCTGGCCAGTCCGTTCACCAGCCGTGAACGGAACGACGGACAAGCTCAGTCCACAGCAGTAGTACGCAAGGCTTCTTCACGTGTCTCCACCACCGCCAGGATGGACAGAAACCCGCTGATATCAAACACCTCGCGCACCCGTGATTGCAACGCACACAAGACCAATTTTCCATTTACCTGTTTGAGACGCTTGGCCAACAACAGCACCACGCGTAATCCAGCGCTGGAAATATAGCTGAGCAGAGCCAGGTCCAATACGATCCGATGCTCACCTTTATCGACCTGTGATAACAACTCTGCCTCGATCGCCGACGCATTGCCGCTATTGATCTGCCCTTCGGCAGATATCACCACGGTGTCTTCGATTTTTTCGATTGCAAGCGCCATTTCATTGCCTCGTAAATGCGCATTAAGTGCAAGCCCACCAATCATTCATGGGACGGATGGTACGTCAACATGTTCCCGCAGACCGATACGCTTGACCTCATTCCCGATGGAAACACTGTGAAGTCGGCCACTCAGTGGCTGGAGACCATTTGTCGTCGTGAAAACTGGCCATCAGCAGTGGCGTTTGCCCTGACACTCAGCCTGGATGAAGCGCTCACCAACATCGTTTCCTATGCGTTTCAGACCACTGACCATGCCGATGGCAATCATCGCACGAATGACGATTCAACACCACGCACCATTCGCTTACGTTGCACGTTGACGCCCGCCCAGGTTCGTCTCGAAATCATCGACAATGGCCAACCATATGACCCCACTCAACCCATCACCCCGCCATTGGCCACCTCGCTGGACGCAGCACATTTAGGCGGACATGGCTTGCGTCTCATGCGCCACTATTTATCAGGCATGTCTTATGTGCGTCGCGATCAAAAAAACTGCATGACATTGCTGGCAGACCTAATGAACCGCCCCATGATGTAAACAATGAGCAGTCATTCTTGGCGTCTGCTCGCATGGAACTAATTTTTGTCTGAAGTTACTCAGGCTCATTGCCCAACCGTAATTTCGCATTGCCAATTGATCGTCCGTTCCTGTTGCATGAACTCCCCCCCCCATTCCGAGACCTCGAAAAGCCGGTTGACACGTGTGCAGGTGGACCTCAACGCCGTTGCACACAACGCTGCCTGCTTACGTACAGTGTTGCGGGGTAATCATCCGCCGCGTATCTGGGCAACGGTGAAAGGCGATGCGTACGGCCACGGCATCGCCAACGTGATAGCGGGGCTGGCGCAGGTTGATGGACTGGCCGTATCGAACGACGCCGAACGGCAAGCCTGCCGGCGTGCTGGATGGCGAGGCCCCATTCTCATGTTGAACGGCCTGGCTTCAATAGACGACGTGCAGCCATTGCATGACCCTGAACTACATCTAGTCATTCATCATCCGTCACAACTCTCCTGGTTACGAACGCACTCACCTGATCACCCTCCGTCGGTATGGCTGCGTTATGTGGGCGATCTCAACTACACCGGCATGAATACGTGCACGTATCGTCAGGCGTATGAAATCGCTGAAGCCATGCGCCGAGCCGGTCAGATTCGCATGGTCGGCCATTTCAATCATTACGCGCAATCAGATAGCGTAGACGGCATCCGCCGTGCCAGCCAACAGTTCATGAAGACCATTCGCGGCCTGTCAGGCCCTGTCTCCACGAGCAACTCTGCAGCGCTGCTACTGCATCAGGAACATAGCGCGACAAACGACTGGGTACGCCCGGGCCTTATGCTTTACGGAGCAAGCCCGTTGGCGCATCGCGCCGGCCCCCAATTAGGATTGCGGCCAGCCTTGCTATTACAGTCCGAACTGATCTCTATCCAGACCTTACCCGGCAACACGTCTCTGGGCTATGGCGGCGCGTTCGTCACCCCGCGCGCAATGCCCATAGGCATCGTCGCTTGCGGCTACGTCCATGGTTACCCTCGGCAGGCCGGCACAGGAACGCCAGTTCTGGTTAATGGAATACGAACCACATTGTGTGGCCATGTCTGCATGGATCTCATGGCCGTCGATCTCACACCCATTCCTCATGCCGAGCCGGGCATGCCCGTCACGCTTTGGGGCACCGCCGAACTACCAGCCGAAGAAATCGCCCGCCATGCTGGCACGATCGCCGCTGCGCTGTTTACCGGCTTGAGCGCTAACTTACCGATTCATGTCATTCCAATCGCTACATAGCAAGATTTTCGCGCTGGTAACTGCGATTCTGGCAGCGATCGCCATTGTGGTCATGCTGACGTCGCAACGCAATGTGACCGATACCGTCATGACCAGCGAGCAGCACGCCATCAGCAACGTGCTTGACCTCATCCAGCACGACGCAGCAGCACGCTGGGGCGCCATGCTCAACAACAAAGTATCTATCGTACGCAATGGTAGACGCCAGCTGATGCAAACCGGCAAACTCATTGAAGCTACGCTGGAATCGTATGCAAGGCTAGCCGACGAGGGCTTCATCACAAAAGCGATGGCTCAAGATCTGGCACGGGAATGGATCAACCAATTGCATTTCGACGGCGATCGCTATGCCTTTGTCTTTGATACTCGATACATCGTGCTGGCCAGCGGATATCCGGCGATGAGAGGCCGCGATCTCTCGTCAATAAATGACTACAAGAATCGGCCGCTTGCACAGTCTTCGCTCGAAGAAAGCCGCGATTCCGGTTATAGCTTTGCGATCTACCGCAGGCCGACCTCGACTGAGCCTGCCGGCCGTATTCAGCAAGACTTTCAGGCGCTGGTTGGGGACGACGACAACTCACGCTACGCTTATTTCGATTATTTTGGTCCGTGGAACTGGGTCTTGGCCGTCAGCGACAGTGCTGCAGATGTCATCGAACAGATTGAGGAATACCGCACACAGATGGAGAACGCCGTGCGGACGACGTTATTACCAATGAAACTGGCGCATTCCGGTTTTGTGTTTATTGTTGCCGATGACGGGCGCTTCGTCGTCGCCCCCCCAGATACACATCATGGCTTTCTCGATAATCGCTTCGACGACGGCCAGACATTACGCCAACGTCTGAATGCCCCCACTCGCGCAAATCTCCACGGCCTGCAGGTCGACGGATCACGAGGCCCTTGGAAAATTGACAGCGCACACTATGCGCCACTGCATTGGACCATCGTAGCGGCGGTCCCTGAAAATGACTTGAGCGCCCCGGCCCGCAAACTGCTGCGCAGCCAGGCCCTGATCTTCGGCGCCATGTCATTGGCTGCGCTATTGAGCGCATGGTTTTTCGCCGCACGCATCGTACAGCCTCTCAAACGGTTGACATCGTATGCACGACAACTCCCTGATCAGGCACTGCGGGTCGAGGGAAACGTGCCTCATCACATCGCCGCCCTGCCAGATCAGCACAGGGACGAAGTGGGCCGGCTCGCAACGGCCTTTATGTACATGGACAGCAAGCTGCGGGAAAACATCCATCACGACAAGAGCAAAGACATCACACATGCCTATTGCTTCTTAAGCAATGCTCCTGCGACGCATCGGGATGCGTTCTTTGCCATGCTGTTGCAAGCCCATATGTTCGGTGCCGCAACAGACGGCTGCATGTTTGGCTTCGAACCTCAGCAGGATCAGGTGATTTTGTTCAAGACCATTTCACTCGCGGATCTGGATAGTCACGCGGCGATTGCACAACTGGAAGCCCTCGTTAATCAGGCTGGCCGCTGGGCTGCCTATTTGCCCCATCTGATCGAGGACTGGGAGCAAAAAGTCGTACAGGCCGCAGTCAACGTCGCTCAGGCTCTGCCTGTCCATGGATAAGCCTTGCTCGTTCGCATGCCTTGAGTACTCACGCGTTTGATCTCGGCGCAGCAATGCTGCCTTCCAGCTCATCGTGACGCAGTCGGGGTTTTAACTTCTTTTTTGGTTAATTATCATGCACATCCCTGTCTACCAATCTATCTCGCTCGTGGTGAACACCGCTGCGTTCGGTGCTCTGAATTACGCTGACAACCTGAATGACCTGGTCTCACGCATCACTGGCGGTCGAGTCACCCGCAACACGCTCGCCGAAGCCGTTCTCCACCAAGCGATCGGACTGGGATTGAGTATCGCTGGAACCCACAAAGCCGTCGACAAGTATGCGGAGTCCATTGCGGGCATCACCGGCGCCCAGCTGATTGGATATGCTGATCAAATTCTGCGCGGCACTGATGATGAGCAGTTTTCTGCCAGTGTCAAAGAGTTGCTGACGCATACCTTGGACAAGCAAGCGACCGCCGGCAAGATTCCTGATGAAGCCAAAGAACCTGCCATTAATCTTGCGCAGAATCTGATCAACAACTACATCGGCAAACAAGCCATTCACCAGCTCCTGGGCGCGTATGCCCACGATCATGGCTGGGATACGCTCACCGACAGAATCCAAAATGCCCTCGTTCCAGACAGAGACTTCACTTACACCAATCGCTTGATTTTGGCCGGCGTAGGTGTGGGCACTGATTTCCTGCGAATCCTGGTCGACCGGGCAATCGTGGAGAGCCCGTCATTTCAGCTGAAGGAGGAGTTCTACACGAAACCGGAATTGAAACTTGCAGCCGGGTGCCTGCATGCGTATCTGATTAACGATGAGAATTGTACGGAAGCGTTGACCAACTACACGCCCACGAAGCCGCTGGTCGATGAGCCATTCATCCGCAACGTGGCCGAATTGACCACGGCGCTGGCTGCGCAAGTTCACCTCAACGCAGTTAAAGTTCTGGCCAAGGCCGGCAACGCGCTAGAGCAAGCGAATGCCAAACTTGCCCTGCAGGAGGCCGAACCCACCGCGGCGCAAGATGAAATAGACAAGGAGGTAGACGAGTTTGTGCTGGTCGATGCAATCGCGGACGACGAGGATGATTTCGTGCTAGTCGATGCATCGGATGACGGTATGGACGAGAATAAAGCGGCTCTGGTCGGCTCATCGAAAGCGGATACTCAGAGCAAAGTTTTGCTGACTGACTTACCCAAGCAGGACGTCGATATCAGCGACTTTGTAATAATGGATACCAATGAGCAGATAGATGCAAAAGATGCTCAGGAAGCCTACGAGAAGGCCCAGGCGGGCATCGAAAAGGCCCGCGAAAATGCCGTGCGATTCAAAGCGTTAAGCGAAGCAATCGGCATGGTGCTCATGACCGACCCGGACACAAGAAATGCTGAGCGTATCGAGAATGCTTTGAATGTCTTGTTAAAAGCCATTCCGGCCGACTTTGGTCTCAAGCATCTTTTAGCCTCCACCCTGTCCAGAACGACTGAGTTACCTGCGCAGAGTATTATTGGCACGTATGTCGCCATTCCAGAATATGGCGGCTGGGATGGTCTGGAAGCGTTGCTGATTAATACCGTTGAGAAGAACCTGGAACGCCTGGAGAATGAGGCTGTAAAACAGGCGGCGGAAGAAGCCGAAAAAGCGCTGAAGTTGCAGGAGCTCGCGCAACGACGGGCGGACGAATATGCGATACAACGGGATAAGGACAATCCAAACACCCAAAATGCGGCAGCAAGAATCCCTGACCCACAACCCGAACAGGACACGGCGCAGACAGGGACAGCGGCGGCAAACGGCCTAGAAAAATCGCTGGCACAGAGCGACCCGCAAACCGATAACAAGGAACGCTCCTGGGTTCGACGGGCCATCCCGACATTAGCGGTCAAGCTTGCCATCCAGCATCTGCGTCCCTATATCGATAAGGGTGATTTCAAGCACCCCGACGTCCCCGAGTATAAGGCCGTAGCCGCACTGCTTCATCACAATCAGGAAGCTCTCGGTGGCAACATTTCGTATGTGCAGATCGCACGCAATAGCGCGCTCATCGTAGCTCAGTACATGGTCACCCGCGCGTCAAGCGGCGCGCAGTCTCTGGGCAGTGCTGCGGTGGGCTATGCAAGCAGCGCGGTACAAACAGGCGCCGAAGTTGTAGGAACTCAGTTTCAGTCGGCCAGCAACCAGATCATGGCGGCGGGCGGTCTCGCGAATGCATTGCTCAGCCCTGCAGTATCGGTCGCTACGACCACTGGCGGTTTCGTGGCGGGGCTATGGAACAGACTCAGTCCGTTCGCTGCGGCGCCTGATGAGACGGCGGTGGCCATCCCTGCTGCCACTCGTAACGACACGGATAACAACACGATCGCTGCCAACTTACTGGCCGCCAACACCTAAGACGTCAAGCTTACTTAAAACTGAAAGGACTGTGCCATGTCTTCCCGTTATGTGGCTTTGTTGACCGCGTTCGCAGGCGAAATCGGATTGCCATCGATCGAGCAATTTCTGAAAACGAAGGAACTCATCAACGATGGCATCACCATCAGTTTGTTTTACGAAGGAGACGATCAGGCGGGAGACGTCGTTCTGTTTTCCGCGCTGGGCGAAATCTTGGCCGAACGTACCGCCGAGATTCTGCAAGTCGCTATGGAGGCCAACTATCTCTGGGCCGCTACTGGCGGCGCCACGTTAGGGGTGAGCGGCAACACGTTGGCCATGTCGTTACGTATCCCATTGGTCTTGTTGGATGCACATTCGCTGGCCAACGTGGCCGGTGCCTTTACCCAAACCGCCACATTCTGGCGGCGATATACCAACGGCGCGCTGGAGCGGGTTGCTCATCCAGGCGACCTGGAGCAACGCCTGGCGTTTTCTAACAAGCCTTAGCAGGGGAAAACTATCATGATGAAAACTGACAATAATTCTGTGCAATACCCCGAGCTTCGTTTTACTCATGAGGCGCTCGATGATATTGCAGGAACGTCATCTCCCGTTCATGGCGGTGCCGCCACGAACGGCCCGGTAGACGGAATGGGCCCATTGCACGGAAAAAGAATTGAACCCGGGGACGGTGAGCACGGCAGCAAAGCTCAAGAAAACGCATCCAATCACAAAGCAGGCTTCCTTTCGAGCTTAGCCACGTATGGCTGGTATGTCGCCACGCTGCCGGTCTCATTGTTCAACGCAGTGACTTCGAATTTGATCGCCGCGGGTGACGCCACAGTCAGCGCACTGCTGAGTATTCTGCCTGGAAAGCGTACCGAGGATTCTAACGAAACCAGGGCGAATACAACGCACACAGGGAAAACACTACGCCCAAGACCATCGGGGGTGCACCGGGGTCTACCTGAGGGAGTCGCCCGCGACTACAACGAACTGATTTCGCGTGCCCATAGATTTGGGTTTGGGCTATCGGAGCGCTCCGTTAAGGCTGGAGATAGCTCAGAGCCCAAAAAAATCGCTGATCTCGTCAACGTAGCCAAAAAAATTCACAACGAGGCAGCAGAAGAACTGGAAGCAATACGGAACGTGAGAACATCATCGGCGCAATCCCGAATAGGTACGGCTGGTTGGGTGCACCGCACAGCCTCGGAATTCATCAAAGGGTATGGTACTAGCCCGACTACACCGTAGGTCTACTTTCTAGCGTCATCTCAATCCGTCGAGGATATTGGAATCATCATTTTGGCCTGCAAGCAAGCCTTTCTAAATGACGGTTCTTTCCGCGTATTTTTTGTTTTTCGAGGTGCTTATCATGACGATTAATCCGGCTTCTTCGCCCACTCTGCCCCACACACAACTCCAAACACTTCCCAGCGTGCCAGACAAGAGTGCGCAAGATCGCTTTGACGCCTTGCTGAATTCTGATCCGTCTAATGCCCGAGGCGAACAAAGCAAAAAACTGAATCCTGGCGTAGACCGCTCTGGAACGGTCGGAGAGCCACTGAAGACGCTCAGTGGAGTGATGAGTGACCTTCAGGCAAAGCTCTACGCGCTGCAACCAGGGGGAAATCAGCATCCGCCCAGCGTGCTTCCCAGTCCGGCAATCAAAAACAAACCGGCTTAAAACCAGCCCTCAATGACACGCGGCAGCGAGCATGCTTGAAAGGCTCCTTTACTAGGTGACCGGAACAAGGCCTGACGCGCACGGCAGGCCGGACGAACGACGCTGACACAGCAGGCCACTGAGGTTGGAGCACTCATCATTCACGAAAGGCCATCTCGAGCACAGCGCTGAATAACGGCTAACGCCACGATCATGACCTGACGCAATTCACCGTCAGCATTGTTGATCAGAAATGGCGGTGTACGTTGTCTGCGAGTCGTGACACTGAGGATTCTCCATGAAGCTATCGCCAATCCATGATTTCTGTTTCTCTAGTGGGCCCGAACAATGTCATGAAAAGCCGAACGGCACCGGCATCGCGAAGAGCCGCGTCCTGAAGCCACGCAACACATCTGCCAGGAAGCACCCAGTACCGCAACACATTCAGGAAGACTTCAGCGAGCTCATTACGCGCGCGCAGCGCAGCGGTATTGATCTACCCAGGGGTGCGATAGAAGCCCAGCAGCGTCCCGGCTCCAAATCCCTATCAGCGCTGGCCGGTTTCGCGAAAAGCATTGAAAAAGAAGCGGACAAGACCAGGAATTTATCTGCCCTGCCGTGGGCGGCAGAGGCAGAACTCACCGCGCTGGCCATCCATGCAGGAATTTTTGCGAGGAATACACATACATAGACAGGCTACTTATTTCACTAAGCAGTAGTAGCTGCCGTTGTGCCATTAGCAGGGATTCGTGGACTTGGCGGGCTTATGCAGCAATTTTCCCATTCAGTCAGTTCTCTATACGGTGAGGCACACTATGAGCATAAGCGTTAAGACTGCACTTTCCTATTGGTTTCCTGTACACACCGCTGTCGGCCGTGCGATCGGCAATTTAATTAGTCCACAGAAAGACTCTTTCAAGCAAGCATCTGACTTGATCAAGGAGCACAATCCGGCAGAGTTCAACAAATTTATCACTGACGAAAAATTCGACGTCATGGCTACCGATAAAAACGGGCAGACGCTGCTGCATGTGGCTGCCGCGAGCGGAAACCAGGAGGAAGTGGACATGCTAATCGGCGTTGCCAATAAGTCTGGACAACGGCTCGATTTGGTCAACGCAAAGGACCATACCGGAAAAAGTGCCCTCGATATCGTAAAAGAGTCGCCAGCGGGACCGAGCCGCGATTATCTCAAAGACACGATTTCCTACGCTCAACTAAGTGATGCAGAACGTACTGAAAAAATGCAAGACCAGCAAGCGAATACCGTTAGCCCAACGCCGGGAGAGGTGAAGGCAAAGAGGATAGATAAGTTCGCATGAGAGCCTAGCGTGTACAGCTCTGACCAGACGATGATGGCGACGCATTGGCCGTCGTCATCGTTCTGATGAACCAGCCGATTCCATTAATTTTTATAAGAAAAATCAGCAAGCTGTTGAATTCTTGGCGCGCCCGACAGGAATCGAACCTGTATCAAGAGCTTCGGAAACTCTCATTCTATCCATTGAACTACGGGCGCAAAGAGGCGGTATTGTACCTAAGTTTTTGCTTCTTGCGGTGGTGCGACATATGGAATGTCCTGCCGTCCCTGTTTTTGTTTCACATGCGTTATATAATCGGGCGTTTGCATGCGGGGTCGGTCTTGCTTTGCGACCACTCCTTGCGTAGTAGTTGATTCGTCGTCTGTTGCCGCCATTAGGCGCCCCGGTACCCGATTTGCAGGATATAGGTTATGAGCAACGAGCAGGAACACAACGAAGAACACGCCTCGCCCATCAAGACCCCCAAACAGCTGATCGTCACGGTCGTGCTGGCTTTTGTCCTCCCCATCCTCATCATTATTTTGCTCGTGAATATGGTCACATCGGGCACTAAAGTGGGTGCGGGCTCCGACACACTAACCACAGACGCCATTAATAAGCGTATTGCCCCAGTATCGGGTTTCGAGCTCGTCGACGCCAATGCACCCAAGGTCTTCAAGACCGGAGAACAGGTCTTTCAAGCTGTCTGTACGGCCTGTCACACCGCGGGTGTGGCTGGCGCACCCAAACTCGGAGACAAGGCAGCCTGGGGGCCATTTATCCAGAGTGGCTACGACACCATGTTGAACGTCGCGTTGCATGGCAAAGGCGCCATGCCCGCAAAAGGCGGCAACCCTGCACTAAGCGACTACGAAGTGGCTCACGCCGTGGTGTACATGGCGAATCAGTCAGGCGGGTCGTTTGACGAACCGGCGGCACCTGAGCAAGCAGGGGCCTCGGCAGCAGCCTCACAGCCCGCTGCAGCGCCAGCGGCTCCGGCCGCCGCAGCACCAAGCCCTGCTCCAGCGGCCGGTAATACACCTGCTCCGGCTCCAGCCGCTGCAGCCCCCGCCCCGGCGCCAGCCCCTCAGCAGGCACAGGCTGCAGTCAATCCGGCCGGGGAAAAGCTCTATAAAAGCACCTGCTTCGCCTGTCATAGCGCAGGGATCGCCGGCGCACCCAAGTTTGCTGACAAAGCAGCCTGGGAGCCTTATATCAAGACAGGCATCGACGCGATGGTGAAGGTTGCCATGCAGGGCAAAGGTGCCATGCCGCCAAAGGGCGGAGCGGCAAATGCCTCTGAAGACGATATCCGGGCCGCGGTCGAATATATGGTGAATGCCGCTAAGTAATCAGCAAGCGGCATTGAAGACTGGCGGTTTCGCGATCGATCACGCCATTGAGAGTCAGTCGAATCAGAACCAGACGGCGAGGCACCCGATAGAGGCGCCTCGTCTCATTGTGGTTTACGCAACTGCTTCGGCCAGCAGCGGCAATCCTAGTTGCACGCGGCGCTGCAGCCACAGGCTGGGGCGGTAACGCATGTCGCCCGTGACGCGTTGCAGATTGCGCAGGATTTCGAGAATGCGCTCACCGCCCAAGGCGTCGCCCATGGCGAGCGGGCCGGCGGGATAGCCCAGACCCAGCGTCACAGCACGATCGATATCGGCAGGCGTTGCAATGGCCTGCTGGGCAATCTCCGCCGCCACATTCACGATGGCGGCCACGATGCGTTGCGCAACAAAACCCGGGGAGTCTTGAATCACACTGACGGGTGCGCCGTCGCCAGCCAGCAAGGCATGCGCAGCATCACGCCAATTTGCTTGGGTGGCTGGCGAAAGCATCAGCGTACGGCGTTTGCCGCTTTCCAAGGGATGCAGCGTGTCCAGACCAACGGTGCGAGCCGCGTCCAGT
This sequence comes from Bordetella tumbae, assembly GCF_054780995.1. NCBI lineage: Bacteria > Pseudomonadati > Pseudomonadota > Betaproteobacteria > Burkholderiales > Alcaligenaceae > Bordetella > Bordetella tumbae. The sequence goes on along the minus strand of NZ_BAAGVG010000018.1, from coordinate 446,240 downwards.
CGCTGTTGGTAAACGCTGGTGGAGACGTCTTCGCCGAACGGCGTCACGATGATCAAGGCCTGGGCGGGCGGCTCGGCGGCCTCGACGAGATTGGCGTTCAGACTTTGCAGCAAGGCGCGGGCACGGGCGTGTCCCTCGGCATGCGCTGGGCTGATCCAGACTTGCAGGCCTGCCTGGGCCGCTGGCACGGGTGGCTCGGCCGGGACTTGCTTTTGACCGTCTGGGTAGGCGTAAAAGCCTTCGCCGGCTTTGCGGCCGATGAGGCCACCTGCCAAGCGCACGGTGGTAATAGGCGACGGCCGGAAGCGCGGCTCGTCAAAGAACTGGCGGTAGATGGATTCCATCACCGGATGCGAAACGTCCAGCGCCGTCAGATCCATCAGCTCGAAGGGCCCCATCCGAAAGCCCGCCTGTTCGCGCATGATGGCGTCGATTTGCGCAAAGGGCGCGACGTTTTCCTGTGCGACGCGCAAACCCTCGATGTTCATCCCACGGCCCGCATGGTTGACGATAAAGCCGGGCATGTCTTTGGCACGGACAGGCGTATGGCCCATGCGGCGCGCCAAAGCGGCCAGGGCATCACCCGCTGCCGGATCGGTGCGCAGGCCGTCGATGACTTCGACGACCTTCATCAACGCGACGGGGTTGAAAAAATGAAAGCCCGCTACGCGCTCGGGATGCTTGCACGCAGCGGCAATCGCAGTGATCGACAACGACGAGGTGTTGGAGGCCAGGATGCAGTCAGCGCCGACGATGGCTTCGAGTTGAGAAAACAGGTCGCGCTTGATATCCAACCGCTCGACGATGGCCTCGATGACGAGCTGCGTGTCTGCCAGATCTTGCAAGCTGGCGGCGGGCACGACGCGTGCCAATGCGGCGTCGGCCTGCTCGGGACTGAGCTTGCCCTTTTTCGCGAGTTTGTCCCACAACTGACGCAGGGACTCGCGCGCGGCGGCCACGGCATCGGCGCTCGTGTCGTACAGGCGGACCTGCACGCCTGCCTGAGCAGCGATTTGCACAATGCCTCGGCCCATGGCGCCCGCACCTACCACGGCAATGGTTTGAATATCGCTTGTCATCGTGTCTACTCCTATGTTTTTAGTGCCTGGATTTCTGCTTCGGACAAGCCCAGCCGCTCTGAGAGCACTTGCTCAGTGTGCTCGCCCAGCAAGGGCGCAGGGCGGCGATATTGCACGGGGCTATCCGAGAATTTCAAGGGGCTGGCGGCGATGGGGGCCACGCCAGCCGTGGGATGAGGCAGTTCGCGCCGCATTTGGCGGGCCTGCACCTGAGGATCCTCGTACACCTGATCCAGCGTGTTGATGGGGCCGGCGGGAACGCCAGCGGACTCGAGCTCGGCCAGCCAATGGTCGCGTTTGCCCGTTGCCATACGCTCGCTGAGCAACGGCACCAAAGCTTCGCGATTTTTCACGCGCTGCGGGTTGGTGGCAAAGCGCGGATCCTCGGCCAACTCGGGCGTGCCAATGACGCGGCAATAGTTGCGGAACTGGCTATCGTTGCCCACAGCCACGATCAAATGGCCATCGGCCGCGGCGAAGACCTGATAAGGCACCAGGTTCTGGTGCGCGTTGCCGGCACGCTGCGGGGCCTTGCCCGAGGTCATGAAGTTCAAGTTTTGATTGGCCATCATGGCGACCTGGCAGTCCAGCAAGGCCATGTCGATGTGCTGGCCCAAACCACTGCGGCTACGCTCATGCAGAGCGGCCAGGATGCCGACAGTGGAATACATGCCGGTCATCAGGTCAGCAACGGCAACGCCGGCTTTCTGCGGGCCGCCGCCGGGCAGATCGTCGCGCTCGCCGGTGATGCTCATCAAGCCGCCCATGCCCTGAATCATGAAGTCATAGCCCGGACGGCTGGCGTAGGGACCGGTCTGGCCGAAGCCGGTGATCGAGCAGTAGATCAACGCCGGATTCTCGGCTTTCAGGCTCTCGTAGTCGAGGCCGTATTTACGCAAACCGCCGACCTTGAAGTTTTCGACCAGGATGTCGCTCTGGCGAGCCAGTTGGCGCACTAATTCGGCGCCGCGCGGCGAGGCGATATCCAGCGCCACCGAGTACTTGTTGCGATTGGCGCTCAGGTAGTAGGCGGCCTCTGTGGTGTCTGCGCCGTCGGCGTCTTGCAGGTAGGGAGGCCCCCAGGCGCGGGTATCGTCACCCGAGCCTGGGCGCTCGATTTTGATGACTTCGGCACCCAGATCGGCAAGATTCTGAGTGCACCAGGGGCCGGCCAGGACGCGAGTCAGATCCAGAACGCGAATGCCGGTCAGGGGAGCGGGTCGTTGTGACATGTGAGCGATAGGTAAATGCAGTAGCTGCGTGATCAAGCGGTCAGAGGGAAAAGCCTTTGGATATTAGCCCCTGCCGCGGTCAAGGCGTATTCTGTTTTCCGCACGTTCTTGTGCGTATTTCGCACATGGAGCGCAGCGCGGTAGGGTGCAAGCGTTCGATAGCGCACATGAAACGCTGTGCACTGCCGCTTGCATCGTATCGCGTGCGCCGCGCCGACCATGGGCATTACGAATATGCCTTGATTGTCTCGCGTGCAATCACCAACTGCTGGATCTGCGACGTCCCCTCGAAAATGCGGAACAGACGCACGTCACGATAGAAGCGCTCGACAGCGTATTCAGAGATATAGCCCGCACCGCCGTGGATCTGTACCGCGCGGTCAGCCACGCGACCGACCATTTCGGTGACGTAGAGCTTGCAGCATGCGGCCTCCAGTGTGGTGTTCTCGCCGCGATCGCGCTTGCGCGCGGCATCCAGGACCATGCAGCGTGCGGCGTAGAGCTCGGCCTGGCTGTCGGCAATCATGGCTTGGATGAGTTGGAATTCGGAGATAGGCTGGCCAAACTGCTTGCGCTGTGTGGCGTATTGGACGGCATCGCGGATCAGGCGCTCGGCGATACCTACGCACAGCGCTGAAATGTGCAGACGGCCTTTGTCGAGCACGCGCATCGCCGTACGGAAACCATTGCCCTCCTCGCCCCCCAACAAGGCCGACGCAGGAACACGGCAATTATCGAAAATCACGTCGCAGGTCAGCGCGCCCGCCTGGCCCATTTTCTTGTCGGGCTTGCCCAAGGTCACGCCTGGGGTTCCGGCATCGACCAGCAAGCACGAGACGGATGAGGCCTTGCGTTCGGGCGCGGTACGAGCCATCACGGAAAACAGACCCGCGATGGGGGCGTTGGTAATGAAGCGCTTGGTGCCATTCAAGACGTAATGATCGCCATCGCGCACGGCAGTCGTGCGCAACGATAGCGCGTCAGAGCCTGCATCGGGCTCAGTCAGCGCAAAAGAGCCGATCAATTCGCCGCTGGCTAGCTTGGGCAAGTAATGGCTGCGCTGCTCGTCGGTCCCGGCCAGAACGATGGATTGTGAGCCGATACCGATATTGGTGCCGGCCAGCGAGCGAAAAGCGGGAGACGTCTGTCCGAGCTCGAATACGACGCGGACTTCTTCTTCCATGGTCAGTCCCAGGCCACCGTATTCGGGAGCAATGGACAAGCCAAACAGGCCCAAATCTCGCATCTCGGCGACGATGTCGTCGGGAATCTCACCACTATGCGCCAACGCGTCTTCGGCAGGAACGAGCCGATCGGTCACAAAGCGGCGGACCGCGTCCAGCAACAAGTTCAAGGTTTCAGTATCGAGGGCCATGATGAGATCTGTTAACGCAAAAAGAATAAGAAAGAAAAAGCCGTCTGGTGAACGCGAGGCTTGCGGTCGTTACGCATTCATTCCTCCACTCAGTAAATCGAAATAGCCGGCGGCGATGGCCTCGGCGGTCTGCGCACCGCCTGGCTGGTACCAACGCGCCATCCAGTTCAACATCGACAACACCGCACGGCCGCTGGCCGCGACGTCCAAGGAACGGAACTCACCGCGCGCGATGCCATCGGCAATGATCTGGCGCAGCAGTCGTTCGTAACCATCGCGCAGGCGGGCAGCATCCTCGCGTTCGGTGATGGCCATCCCCGAATAGCCAATCAGCATGGTGACGAACTGGGCGTGGTGGTCTTCAAAATAACGGGCGTGAGCCACCATGAATTGACGTAGACGCTCTGGAGCTGCCGTGGCCTGGGAGACCGCATGCGACACGGCGGCGGTCAGCCCAGCCAGCACATCCAGAATGATGGCGTCGTAGATATCTTGTTTGGTCGTGTAGTAGTGATAAATGGCGGCCTTGGACACACCAATGGCGGCGGCCAGATCGGCGATCGAGCTGCTCTCGTAGCCGCAACGGGCGAATAGCCGGGCAGCCTCTTCCAGGATGCGTTCCCGAGGAGCGGCCATCGTGGGCGGCCGGCCAGCACGGGGGCGTTTGGCAGCGAGCGGGCTAGTAGACATGGCGACCTGAATCTGGCGTGGCCGGCTACACCGATAAACCTGCATTGACAGGCCCGCGACGCATGCCGTTAAATGAAAGAAAATTAATTACCGGACAGCCGGTAGGTAATTATAAGCACGTGTTCTCCCCTCTTTCAACCACTACGTCTCCTCATCATGAACGCACGCGACGAAGCTCAGCCCAATTCCCTGGTCAATCAGCTCTATGCGCAGATGACGTTGCCGGTCATCTGCTCGCCCATGTTTATTGTGTCGAATCCGAAATTGACGGTGGCGCAGTGCACGAGCGGCGTGATGGGGTCCTTTCCTGCGCTAAACGCCCGCCCCCAGACTCTGCTGGACGACTGGCTGTCGGAGGTACAAGCGGGGCTGGCCGATTATCGGCAGGCCAATCCGTCGGCGGTGGTAGCGCCGTTTGCGGTGAATCAGATCATTCACCAGTCCAACGATCGGTTGGAACACGATCTGCAGAGCTGCGGTAAACATCGAGTGCCCTTTATCATCACCAGCCTGCGGGCGCCCGGGGATCTGGTCGCGGAAATTCATGCATGGGGAGGAAAGGTTTTCCATGATGTGACGACGCTGCGCCATGCCGAGAAAGCGCTGGAAGCCGGGGTCGATGGTCTGATTCTGGTGTGCGCGGGTGCAGGCGGCCATGCTGGCACGCTCAGCCCGTTCGCCTTGTTGTCCGAGGTGCGGCGTATTTATGACGGTCCGATTATTTTGTCGGGCGCGATCACCTCGGGTGCAGGGATATTGGGTGCGCTGGCGATGGGGGCGGATTTTGCCTATATGGGTACCCGATTTATCGCGAGCGCCGAAGCCAACGCCTCAGGGGCATATAAACAGGCAATCGTGGATGCAAGTGCGTCGGATATTTTGTACACGCCGTTCTTTACCGGGATACCCGGCAACTATCTGAAGGCCAGCATCGCGGCGGCAGGATTGGATCCTGCCAACCTGCCCGTTCCCGATACGGGCGCGTCCAATTTTGGATCAACCCGCGTCAAGCCTTGGAAAGACATCTGGGGCGCGGGACAAGGAGTAGGCGGTATAGACAGCGTGCGTCCAGCGGCCGAGATCGTGGCGACACTGCGGCAGGAATATCGACAGAGTCAGGACCGCCTGGCGGGCAAAACACTGGCCAATTGAGTCACTGAGGATTGAGACCATGCCAAATAGCCTCATCGTCGAACGCGCCGGCTCGGTTCTGCAACTGACGCTCAATCGGCCCGAACGCCGCAATGCCTTGGATATCGCGACCTATTATGCATTGGCGGATCAACTGCGTCAGGCAACCGAGGATCCTGGCTTGTCCGCCATCATTTTGTCGGGCACAGGCGAACATTTCACCGCCGGCAATGATTTGCATGATTTTCAGGCCGACCGTCCCGAGGGCGACAGCGCGGGAATGACCTTTCTGCGGGCCCTGATCGCCACGGACGTGCCGGTCATCGCGGCGGTAGAGGGTTATGCCATCGGGATCGGTGTGACACTGCTGCAGCATTGCGATTTTGTCTATGTTGCCCGCAATGCGACCTTGCGGATTCCGTTTGTCGCGCTCGGCCTGTGTCCAGAGGGCGCATCCAGTCTGTTGCTGCCGCGTCTGGCCGGTGCGCGTAAGGCTGCGCAATGGCTGCTGCAAGGCAAAGCGTTCAGCGCCGACGAGGCGCAAGATGCGGGGCTGGCCACCGCTGTCACCGACCCTGGCGACGCGTTGGCCATGGCGAAACAAGTCGCCGCGGTACTAGCCGAACAACCACGTCAAGCGCTGCGCCTGACCAAGAACATGCTCAAGCGCGCTGATCGCGAGGCCATTGCGGAAACGCTGGAATTTGAAGCCACGCAGTTTCGGGCACGCCTGAAAACCCAAGAGGCGCAGGACGCTTTCGCGCGCTTTTTGAACAAACGTTGATGGCGCCACGCAGCGCCACATAAGGCAACAAGCGCCGGCTACCGACACCCGTTCGCGCAGTCTGCGCGGGCTCGTCCACTCAGAACGGCGCGTCCGCACTGAAATTCGGCGGACGCCGCTCGCGCAAGGACTGTATGCCCTCGCGCACGTCCGGCCCCGCAAAGCCCATGAATTCCAATGCCAGTGAGGCATCGAAACTGGGCCCCGCCATACGCAGCCAGTTGTTCAGCGCATATTTGGTCCAGCGGATGGCGGTTTGAGAACCGTTGGCCAATTTGCCTGCGACTTCGAAAGCCTTGGCGATGAGCTCTGCCTCATCCACGCACAACGAGACGAGGCCGATGCGTTCGGCTTCCTCGCCACTGACGGTTTCGCACAATAATAAGTAGTACTTCGACTTGGCCATGCCGCACAGTAGCGGCCAGACGATGGCGGCATGGTCGCCGGCAGCTACCCCGAGCCGGGTATGCCCGTCAATGATGCGGGCATCGCGAGCGGCAATGGAAATGTCGGCCAGCAGCCCGGCGACCAGACCAGCCCCCACGGCTGCGCCGTGCATGGCGGACACGATGGGTTTGTTGCAGTTGATCACGTTGTAGACCAGGTCGCGTGCCTCGCGCCAGACGCGGGACCGCACTTGAAAATCATCGGCCATCTGCTCGACCAATTCCAGATCCCCACCGCCGGAAAAGCCCTTGCCCTCGCCACGAAGCACCACGACCCGGGTATCCGGGTCCGTATCCACGTCGCGCCAAATATCGGCCAGCTCTCGATGTAGATGTTCGTCGGCCGTAGACAGTTTCCCCGCCACGCCACCTCGGGACCCCATGATGATTTCCAGGACGCCCTGCGGATGACGGCGCAGTTTCAGGGATTGGTAACGCGCGTAATGCGCGAGCGATGTATCGGACATGATCTCCTCCGTGCGATGTGAATGCTTTCCGGGCACTATAGTGGATAGTCGCCTGCCGCTGCTCTCGGGCAGCAAGCGGGAGTTCAACCTAGCGAATACCGCCTGACTATGCCCGACCACCAGACCAATATCCGTCCCCTTCCCAATCTCTCGGCGTCAGAGGGGGAACCCACCTCGATCTGTCCCGAGAACTTGCCCTCTTTGTTTGCGGCGCGCCCTACCGAGGCTCACAAAGGCACATTTGGCACCGTGGCGATCATCGGCGGCGGCCCCGGCATGGTGGGAGCGGCGTTACTGGCCGGACGAGCTGCGCTGAAAACCGGGGCTGGCAAGGTACTGATTGGATTTGCTCAAACAGACTGCCCGATCGCGTGCGATTTGCTGCAGCCAGAGTTGATGTTGCGCGATGCCGCTTCGCTTTTTCAGGCCGCCCTCCCTGTGGACGCCTGGGTGGCAGGCTGCGGACTCGGAACGGGTACACAGGCATTGAACACCCTCAACAGGTTATTTGCGCTGCGGGGCAATACCCCTCTGATCCTGGATGCCGACGGGCTCAACCTCCTGGCGGGAGGGCTATTGCCCGCGTGGGGACCCGGCACGGTGATTTTGACCCCTCACCCTGCCGAGGCTGCCCGGCTGCTGAATTGCACCAGCCGGGAAATTCAGGCCAATCGTCAGCATGCGGCCCGAGCCCTGGCTCAACGGCATCAGGCCTGGGTCGTTCTCAAAGGGGCAGGCACGCTCGTCTGCCGGCCCGATGGCCGGTGTTGGATCAATCGCACAGGTAATCCAGGCCTCGCCACGGCCGGGACGGGAGATGTCCTGGCCGGCATGATGGGCAGTCTGATTGCCCAGAACATCACGCTGGATCAGGCCGTGCCGGGCGCGGTCTGGCTACACGGCGCGGCTGCCGACGCGCTGGTATCGGCCGGCGTCGGCCCTATAGGACTGACAGCGGGAGAACTGGCGAACGCTGCACGCCAGTTGCGAAACCACCACGGTTAGAGGGAGTTACAACTTATCCACAGTTTTATGTTGCAATGCACTTAGGGTTATCCCTATAATGGTTTACCCCATGACGAAACGGACTGGAGAAATACCATGACTGAACTGACCCTGAACCAAAACGCCCGCCTGACCGATGCCCTCGAGCGCGACCTGCTCCGTGGCGCAATGGAAAGCCAACAGAACATCCAACCGCAAGCCCTGCTCAAGCAAGCCGGCTCTGCGATCGCCCGCGCTGTCGGTGCCTTTGCCGACTACGTCACTGAAGTCCATGACGCTATGAACCGCGCGCGCGCCGCCAGCGCCCACTACACTGGCTCGCAGTGGTAATCCGCGGGCAACTTGCCGCCCCCCTCTGAAAAGAGGCCGGCGGCAAAGTCTTGCCCGTTTGCGGTGATATCCGCTGGCTTTGCCCGTTGCCTCGCAAAGGCTTTCGCACGCGTGCCACGATGCTGTGGCGATGCAGTCCGCTGAACACTGTTCTTTGCACACTGAGGCAACCCGGTAGCAGTCCGGCAATGCCCTAGCGGTATCACACGATGCGCCCCAAGGCGCCGCACCCCGAAGCGGGGCGCGGCGCCTTTATATTTTGTTGCCCGGACACCCAAAATAAAACTCCCCCTTGCAGACAACACCAAAGGCACAGCGCGGGGCTTTTGGGTCGCGAGCACGGAAATCTGGGTCGGCAATAGCGGACTGTGCGCATTGACAACGCACGAAATCGCTTCCGATAATCGCCCCCTTGCAATGATTGATTACTACTTTCGGCCCCCTGCTGATCGTGGCGCAGTCATTCGCCGATTCGGAGCCCCAATGAAATTGCGTACTTCCCTGGCCTTGCTGGCCGCGACCGCCAGCCTTGCTGCCGCGCCGACTGTCCTGGCCCAGTCGCTGACGATCGCCCTGTCGTCCGAACCCACCTCTGCTGATCCGCACTATCACAAGCAGACCCAGAACGATGCGTTCGCCGCGCATGTCTATGACTCGCTGATCAATCGCAATGCCGACATGGAGCTCATCCCCGGTCTGGCGACATCGTGGAAAAACCTGGACGATCTGACCTGGGAGCTGAAGCTGCGCGACGGCGTGAAGTTCTCGAATGGCCAGCCGTTTACATCGCAAGATGTGCTGTTTTCGGTCTGCCGCACGCTGAACAACGAGACCAACATCTCGCAGTCGTACATGACGGTCACCAAGCTGCTGACGGACGTGCAGACACCCGACGAGCACACCGTCATTCTGAAGACGGCAGAGCCCTTTCCTCTGATGCCGGCCGAATTGGCCCGGCAATTGCCCATCATCTGGAACGGCATCGTGGAACACGGCCCGCTGAAATTCGCGCCGAAGGAAGGCTGCGGCGTGACCGGTCCGTGGCCGACGGTGGCGGATTTCAATAATGGCAAAGATGCCATTGGCACCGGGCCGTACACGTTGAAGTCGTACGTCAAAGGCACCGGGATCGAGCTGGAACGCAACGAAAACTATTGGGGTACGAAACCCGAATGGAAAACGGTGAAGTTCGTCCCCGTGCCGAACGCCGGCCCGCGCCTGACGGGCTTGCTCTCGGGTGATTTCGATGTCATCGAAAACCCGGCGGCACGAGATCTGCCACGCCTGAAAGACAACAGCAACTTCGGCTTTATCGCTACCCCATCGACGCGCCTGGTGTTTTTCCAGCCTGATGTCGGCCGCAACCCGAGCCCCTTCGTCAAAAGCTCCGATGGCAAAAACCCGCTGCAGGATCTGCGCGTGCGCCAGGCAATCAATATGGCGATCGACCGCAAAACCATCAATCAGCGCATCATGGATGGGCTGGCCACCCCGGCGTACCAATTCATGCCCGATGGCATGTTTGGCGCCCTGCCCAAAGCGCCCGAGATCAAGTACGACCCGGAAGGCGCCAAGAAACTCCTGGCTGAAGCTGGCTACCCGGACGGTTTTGAACTGACGCTGTCATCCACGAACAACCGCTATGTGAATGATGCTCAGGTTACCCAGGCCGTGGCGCAATACCTGTCGCGCATCGGGATCAAGGCGCATGTCGATGCGATGACGGCTTCGATTTATTTCCCCAAGCGCGCCAAGCGTGAGTTCAGTTTCGCGATGGGCGGCTGGCCGGCGGAAACGGGCGAGGCCTCGGCGTTGTTCCAATTGTGGGTGGCTTCGCTGGATTCGAACCGCAGTCTGGGCACCAGCAACTACGGTGGCTATTCGAATCCCGATTTCGACAAGGTCTATGAACAGGCTATCGTCACGATCGACCCGGAAAAGCGCAAGCAACTGCTGCAGCAATCCACGCAAATCGCGCTGGATACGCTGCCGCTGATCCCGCTGCACTTTGAAAGCAGCATCTGGGCGTTCCGCAAAGGCCTGGACTATGAAGGCCGCCGCGACCAGTACACGCTGGCCATGTCGGTGCATTCGGCAAAGGGCAAGTAAGCCTGACTTGGTCGCATAACGCGGCTGAGTGCGCGAGCGATCGCGCATCTGCCCCTCAAAATGGGATTCCGATCCGGTTTCGAGGGGCTTTTTATCGCTGGGCCGCTCCCAAGATAAAGCTCCCGGAAGACGGCACGCCGGCGGCGTGGCATGAGGTTTTTATCGTTTGGGCTTTCTCGCTAGGCAACCCACAGTGCCCGTGAGGGCAGCACCGCCACGTCAGCGTCCCGGTGATGACTCCAACGTTGACTCCAGGGCATCGATACGCGCCTTCAGGTGGTCGATGAAACGGGTCACCCCGATCGGCAGCAAACGGCCTTCCATGGTCTGGATCTGCAAATTACGCGATTGCAGCTCGGCGCTGACGACGGGACGCGCGACCAGCCCGTCCTGAACCAATCGCCACGCTACAGAGATATATCCAGCGAACATCACGGCGTTGGAATGCCGTACGAAACCATGCAGCGCTGGCGAGTAATTCGATACCAGGGCTGCGTGCAAAGGCACAGCCTCCAGGGCACATGTGCGGTTCAAGAGACGCCGGGCAGTGCTTTTGTCGTCAGTCAACGCCAAAGGATAAGCCAACACCTCCTCCAGATGTAGCGGACTGCGAGCCGCCAAGGGATGATTCACGGCCATGACGGCGTAGACGGGTGCACGCCACGAGTGCAATACCTGCACCCCTTGGGCGGGCTCGACGTTGAAGGATACCGAGACGTCGATATCGCCGTTGGCAATGGCGCGCATCGCCTCGGGCGGGGTCAAGACATGCAGTGCAAAGCGCGTGCGCGGATATTGCTTTCGAAAATCGACCATCGCGACGGGCAAAAACCCCTGTGCGGGGCCTTCTGATGCTCCGACCCGGATTTCGTCGTGCGGCGCGCCTTGCAGCCCCGCGATCTGCCGCAGCACTTCATCTGCCTCTAATTGCGTACGGCGTGCATGAGCCAGCAGAAGCCGGCCAGCCTCGCTCAAGACCATGCCCCGAGGCGCCCGATCGAATAGCGGGGAGCCGACTTCTTCTTCCAAGCCGGCGATTTGGCGGCTGATGGCCGACACCGCGACGTGCAATTGCTTGGACGCGCCGCTCAGACTGCCTGCTTGGGCGACAGCCACAAAGTACTTCAATGCGATGCCGTGCATGGCTGCTTAACCTCTGCTCATGGGTCGGGATCCGAGCGCTAGAACGGCTGTATTTTCCCTGCAGCTTTGCCAAAAAAGCAAATGCTGTGGCAAATATTCTAATTGTCGAGAAAGCTGACAGGCCCCTAGAATCAGCCTCAAGATAAGAATCAGCGCCGCACGAGCCTCAGGCCAGCGGCCTTTCCCAGGGGGAAAACGGTGATCCTGGCACGAATCCGGCCATTGTGTCCGGCACACGCGCATGGTTTGACACGAGCAGCTCGATACAGAGCCGGTGAATTGTGCTCGCCTCAGCGTTCCCTCATTGTCCCCCTCCTCCAGACGTAGCTGTCGTGCCTACGCCTGATCCCTGTATTCCCCGCTTTGCATTCGCCCAAGAACCTCGCCCAGAGAACACACCATGATCGTCTCTCGCCTTCGCTTGGCCACCCTGACTGCACTGCTCGGCTTGGCTGCCGGCGCTCACGCCCAATCCCTGACCATCGCATTGGCCTCGGAGCCAACCGCTATCGATCCGCACTACCACCAAGCCACGCCGAACAATGCCATGGCGTCGCAGATTTTCGAGACCTTGGTGGCTCAGGATGCCAAGATGAGTTTGATTCCCGGCCTGGCTGCATCGTGGAAAACGCTGGACGACACGACCTGGGAATTCAAGCTGCAGAAAGACGTCAAGTTTTCGAACGGTCAGCCGCTGACGCCGCAGGATGTGATTTTCACGTTTTGCCGTGCCATGAATAACGAAGAGTCGATCGCGGGCTCGTATGAAGCCGTCGTGCAGAAATTCGCCGATGTCCAGACGCCGGATGCCCATACGCTGATCATCAAAACGCGAAAACCGTATCCCCTGCTACCCAACGATCTCACGCGGATGGGCATCATATGGAACGGCATCGCCGAACACGGCCCCATTACGTTCGATCTGGAGAAAAAATGCGGCGTCACCGGCGGCTGGCCCAGAGTCGCGGATTTCAATAATGGCAAGCATGCCATCGGCACGGGCCCGTACAAGCTCAAATCGTACGTGAAAGGCAGCGGGATTGAACTCGAACGCAACGAGGATTACTGGGGCCAAAAACCCGAGTGGCGCAACGTGAAGTTTGTACCCGTGCCGAACGCCGGCCCTCGACTGACGGGCTTGTTGGCCGGCGATTTCGATGTCGTCGAAAGCCCTGCTGCTCGTGACGTGCAACGTATCAAGAGCACGCCAGGCTTTGGTTATGTCGTCACGCCCTCGGTGCGCGTCGTGTATTTCCAGGCGGACGTCGGCCGCGAAAACAGCCCGTTCGTGAAAGCCGGCAATGGCAAGAATCCCCTGCAGGATGCCCGCGTGCGGCGGGCCATCAGCATGGCGATCGACCGCAAGACCATAGTCGACCGGATCATGGACGGAATGGCCATGCCTGCCAATCAGTTCTTGCCTGACGGGATGTTTGGAACGCTGCCTCATCCGCCGCAGTTGACCTACGATCCTGCGGGGGCGAAAAAACTCCTGGCCGAAGCAGGATATCCCAATGGTTTTGAACTCACCCTGTCATCAACCAATGATCGGTACATCAACGATGGCCAGATCACCCAGGCCGTGGCGCAATATCTGTCGCGCATAGGCATCAAGACACATGTCGACACCATGACCCGCTCGGTGTATTTCCCGAGGCGCGCCAAGCGGGAATTCAGCTTTTCGATGGGAGGCTGGTCATCTGAAACCGGTGAGGCATCATCTTTCCTGCAGTACTGGGTGACCTCGTTTGCGCCCGAGTTGGGCATGGGTACCAGCAACTACGGCCGCTATTCGAATCCGGAGTTGGATCAGATATTCCGCCAGGCGGTCACCACGGTAGACGACGCGCAACGTGAAAAACTGTTGCAGCAGGCCTTGACACTGACACTGGCCGATCTGCCCAGTATTCCCCTGCATTTCGAGAGCAGCATCTGGGCATTTCGCAAGGGGTTGACCTACGAAGGGCGCGCAGACCAGTACACTCTCGCTTCGTCAGTGAAATCCGTTCCCTAAGGTCGCCTGTAACAACGCCCCTCTGGAACGGTGAGCCCCCAGGCGCAGCGTGAGACATGTTCCCGCGCCGCGCCACGCCTCATGGACAGCCAATCGATGGCCCGGCATGAGGACTTTTTTTGCAAGTCGTAAGGAACGCCTAACGTGGTTCTGTTTACCCTACGCAGGTTGATTCAAAGCCTGTTCGTCCTGCTGGCCGTCTCGGTCGTGGTGTTTTTCGCGGTGTATGCCGTGGGGGATCCGATCGAGTTGCTGGTCAGCCCTGAAGCCACGGTGGAAGCACGCGCCGCCACCATCGCCCGCCTGGGGCTGGATCAGCCCATCTGGCATCAGTACTTCACCTTTCTGGAACGTGCGCTGCACGGCGATCTCGGCACGTCGTTCGTACATGGTATCCCCGCGATCGAGCTGATCGTGCAACGCATGCCGGCCACGTTTGAATTGGTGGTGGTCGCCATTACCCTGACCTGTATTATCGGGATCCCGTTGGGCCTGGTTGCAGGTCTATACCGCGATCGGCCATTGGGGCGCGGCATCATGGCCACGTCGGTGCTGGGTTTTTCGCTGCCCAATTTCTGGCAGGGCATGATGCTGATCCTGTTGTTTGCCGTCTGGCTAGGCTGGCTGCCGGCATCCGGGCGCGGCGACACGGTCAGCGTGCTGGGTGTCCCACTGTCGATATTGACCGTCGATGGCTGGTCGCATGTGATCATGCCTGCCATCAATTTGGCGCTCGCCAATATCGCCTTGGTATTACGCCTGACCGCCACGGGAGTCGCCGAGGCGCAAACCCAGGAATACGTAAAATTCGCACGCGCCAAAGGCGTGAAGCCGGGACGCATTGTGCGCCGGCACATTCTGCGCAATATCCTGATCCCTGTGGTGACCGTAGTCGGGATGGAGTTCGGCAGCCTGATCGCCTATTCCACCATCACCGAAACCGTGTTCGCCTGGCCCGGCATGGGCAAGCTCTTGATCGATAGCGTGTACCAACTGGATCGCCCGGTCGTCGTGGCCTATGTGATGCTGGTCACGCTCATCTTTGTGATCGTCAATTTTGTTGTCGATATCTTGTATGCCGCGCTCGATCCGCGCGTGCAACTCGTCGCTCCTTCGCATTAACGCTATGGCTCATCCTACTCAAAACGCCCGCATGCGGACCATCCAGCCGCTGGAAGACACGCCGCGCCGCGCCGCCATTCTGAAAAAACTGCGTGGCCGTCCCACCGTCACGGGATCGGTGATTGCGCTGGCTATCCTGATGGTCGTCGTACTGGTCGCGCCCTATTTTGCGCCGCAGAACCCATACGATCTGGCTAATCTGAATCTGCTGGACGGCCGCCTCGCACCGCGCTCGACCTCGATGGACGGCATGGTTTATTTGCTGGGCACGGACGATCAGGGCCGCGATATGTTGAGTGCCATCCTGTATGGCCTGCGCATCAGCCTGATGGTGGGCCTGTCGGCCGTCGCGCTGTCGACGGCCATCGGCAGCATGGCGGGACTGATCGCAGCCTACGTTGGCGGTTTTGTCGATACGCTCATCATGCGGATCGTCGACTTTATCCTGGGATTCCCGACGATTCTGGTAGCGCTGGTATTGCTGGCGATGATGGGCCGCGGCGTCGACAAGGTCATCCTGGCGTTGGTCGTCGTACAGTGGGCGCACTATGCCCGCATCATGCGCGGCCGCGCATTGCAGGAACGCCGCAAGGAATACGTCGAGGCAGCCGCAAATCTGGGCTTTCCGGCATGGCGCATCATGGTGTTCCATCTGCTGCCCAACTGTATCGGGCCGGTGATGGTGTTCGCCACCATTCAGATCGCCACTGCGATCGCGCTGGAAGCCACGCTATCGTTCCTGGGCGTAGGGGTGCCGATCACAGAACCCTCGCTGGGTCTGCTGATCGCCAACGGCTTTCAGTATCTGCTTTCAGGCGATTACTGGATCAGCATGTTCCCCGGCGTTGCACTGTTGCTGCTGATCCTGACCATCAACATCGTGGGCGACCGCCTGCGCGAAGCCCTGGACCCGCGCCGATAATGAACGACACCATCCTACAGGTGCGCGGCCTGCGCACCGCATTTCATACCGAAGCCGGCGCCTGGCCGGCCGTTGATGGCGTAGACCTGACCGTGCGCCGCGGCGAAATCCTGGGTCTGGTCGGCGAATCCGGCTCTGGTAAGTCCGTCACGGGGTTTTCCTTGCTGGGTCTGATCGATCCGCCGGGGGAAGTCGTCTCGGGCGAGATTCTGTTCCAAGGCCAAGACCTGCGCAAACTCGACGAAGAAAGCATGAGGCGCCTGCGCGGCAACCGCATCGCGATGATCTTTCAAGATCCCTTGATGACGTTGAACCCGGTCTTGCGCGTTGGCGAGCAGATGATGGAAGCCATCTTGACGCACGAAAACGTGCCCGTGGCCCAGGCACGCGAACGCTGCCGCGAAGCCCTGGAAATGGTGGGCATTCCCTCGCCGGAAAAGCGGCTGGATAACTATCCGCACGAGTTCTCCGGCGGTATGCGTCAACGCGTGGCGATTGCCATCGCCATGTTGAATCGCCCCGATCTGATTATTTGCGACGAACCGACTACCGCGTTGGACGTGACCATTCAGGGGCAAATCCTGTATCGCATGCAGGAAATCTGTCGCCAGTACGATACGGCGCTGATCTGGATTACTCACGATCTGGGCGTGGTCGCCGAGCTGGCCGACCACGTAGCCGTGATGTACGCGGGCCGCATCGTCGAGGCAGGTCCAGTCAATCAGGTGTTGGATGCACCGCGTCACCCCTATACCAAAGGGCTGCTTGATTCCATGCCAGCGAATACCGCGCCAGGCGAACGGCTGCATCAGATCGACGGCATGGCGCCCAGCCTCGCGGGCCGACCCGTGGGCTGTGCTTTCCGTCCGCGTTGCTCCCGCGCCGTTACCCGTTGCGCTGAACAAGCTCCCTCCATCCTGCAAGAAGGCCCGCGCAGCTACCGCTGCTACGCCCCGATTGCCCTAGAGACTGCCTCCGCATGACCCCGCAAGACACGCCTGTTATCGAGCTACGCAACGTCCATAAGCGTTTCGAGCAACATCCCGATCTGGCCCAGCGCATCCTCGCGCTGACCGGCAAACCCATTGATCGCCGCACCGTCCATGCCGTCAACGGCGTAGACCTGTCGATCCGGCGCGGCGAGGTGCTTGGCCTGGTCGGCGAGTCCGGCTGTGGTAAATCCACGTTGGGCCGGGTTGTCGCCGGGTTGCATCGGCAAACGGAAGGAGAATTGCTGTACCAAGGACAGTCCACGGCCACGCTGCGCGGCGCCGAACGCCTGGCCTATACGCTGGGCGTGCAGATGATTTTCCAGGATCCGCAAGCCTCGCTAAATCCACGCCAACGCCTGCGCCAGATTTTGGGCGAGGCCTTGAAAGTACACAAGCTTGCGCCGGCTACCGAGGTCCCCGAGCGCATTGACCGTGCCTTGTCTGAAGTTGGCCTGGATCGCGAATATCGCGACCGTTTTCCCCATCAGATTTCTGGAGGGCAACGCCAGCGTGTCGGGATCGCACGCGCACTGATGGTGTCGCCCAAGTTCCTGGTGTGTGACGAACCGGTTGCAGCGCTGGACGTTTCGATTCAAGCGCAAGTCATCAATCTGTTCATGGATCTGCGTGAACAGCACGGCTTTACTTATCTGTTCATCAGCCATGATTTGGGCGTGGTCAAACACATCTCGGATCGCGTGGCCATCATGTACCTGGGCAAGATCGTCGAACGCGCCCCCGCATCCGAGATATTTGCGCGTGCGAATCATCCCTATACCCAAGCGCTATTGGCCGAGGTACCGGACGTCGGCCGTCGCGGCCGCAAATTCACGCCGATTCAGGGTGAGATCCCATCGCCGTTGAATCCCCCGTCGGGCTGTACCTTTCATCCGCGCTGCCCGCACGCCACGGCGCGCTGCCGCGAAGCCGTCCCCGAACTCAAAGAAATCGCACCCGGCCATTGGTCGGCCTGCCACTTGAACGCCTGAATCATCATGAAAGCAGAACTCACCAACGTCGATCGTATTGGGCTGGAACTCGGCCATGCCGGCCGCAATGCCTTTGTCTATGTCGATGACGATCGCAATGCCGATCGCCCATTCACATTGCAAACTTATCGGCCCTATGGCTATACGCCCGATCGGCCCGTCGTGATCGTGCAGCATGGTGTGCTGCGCAATGGTGATGACTATCGCGATTTCTGGATCCCCACTGCCGACAAGCACAACGTGCTGATTGTGGCGCCTACGTTTTCCAATGATATCTGGCCGGGCGTCGAGAGCTACAACAACGGCCGCGTATTCAGCCCTGGCGGAAATCCGCGCCATGTGGACGGCTGGACCTATGCATTGATCGGCAAGATATTTGCCGACCTGCGTGCAGCCGGCATCACCGAGGTAGAGCAGGCCCATTTATTCGGTCATTCCGCCGGGGGTCAGTTTGTGCATCGCCTGATGAGCAGCCAATCCCATGCACCATTTTGCGCAGTCACCGCCGGCAATCCCGGCTGGTACACCCTTCCCACGTTCGAGCATCGCTTTCCCGAGGGACTGGACGGCGTGGGCCTGACCGAAGACCACCTGGTGCGTCTGCTGGCCTATCCGATGACGATCCTGGCGGGCGATCAAGACATCAGCACCAACGACCCCAACCTGCCGTCGGAACCAGCGGCATTACGTCAAGGGCCGCATCGCTTTGCCCGCGCGCATCACTATTTCGAGGCGGGTCAACGCGAGGCCGCACGCCGTGGTGTGCCATTTAACTGGACCCTGCAAGTCGTCCCTGGCATAGGTCACGACGGCCGGGTCATGTCGGCCGCGTGCGCGAGCCTGTGGTTCGAGGGCAAGCTGCCCAGCGAAGCAGAGTTGGCCAAACTGGCTGGCCAGCACGTCGCCTGAGTTTCTTATTGTTCATTCTTTATCTGGAATACCGATATGTCCGCCCTCCCGTCTACTGAAGCCCTGGTCGCCGGCATCCAATCGTGGGTGCGCTGCGAGTCGCCGTCGAACTCGCCTGAGGGAGTGACCAAGATGGCGGCCTTGGTCGAGGCACAGGCCCGCGCCGCGGGCTTGACTGTGGAAGTGACGTCGCTGGGCGCTGATACCGGCCCCCTGCTGTACGCCACAAACCGCGCGGCGGATGATACCCGCAAAGGCATTCTGGTGTTGGCGCACCTGGACACGGTGCATCCGATCGGCACGCTGCAGGAGAATCCCTGCCGCATCGACGGCGACCGTCTATATGGCCCCGGCAGCTACGACATGAAGGGCGGCATTTATCTGGCGCTGACGGCTTTGTCGAATTTGGTGAAACCGGGCTCGACACAATTGCCCGTGGATTTTCTGATGGTGCCCGACGAAGAAACCGGCAGCCACGCCTCGCGCGCGTCGATTGAACACTATGCCGCCAATGCGAAATATGGCTTGGTGTGCGAGCCTGCCCGCCCCAATGGAGGCGGCTGCGTCACGGCGCGCAAAGGCACCGGCATGCTGCGACTGAACGTCAAGGGGCGCCCCGCTCATGCAGGTATGCAACACGAGAAAGGCCGCAGCGCGATTCGCGAAATGGCACACCAGGTGCTGGCCCTGGAAGCGATGACCGACTACGAACGTGGCGTCACGGTCAGCGTCGGCACTATCGCCGGTGGCACAGTGACCAACACCGTACCCGCACAATGCCGCTGCGTCGTGGACTTCCGGGTTCCCGATATGGGGGCCGCCGAAGACGTGCTGCGCCGCATGCGCAATTTGTGCGCGGTCGGCCCCGATGTGGAGCTGGACATCGATGTCGAACTGAACCGCCCGCCCATGGTGCGCAGCGATGCTGCGGTCGCCCTGCTGGAAATGGCACAGGGCTACGCCCGCGAGGCCGGCTTTGAGTTGGCGGAAGCACCCATGACGGGGGGCGGCAGCGATGCCAATTTCACCTCGGCAATGGGCGTGCCCACGCTGGACGGTCTGGGCGCCGACGGCAACGGGGCTCATACACTGGATGAGTACGTCTTGATCTCCACGCTGCAGACGCGCGTAAAATTCTGGGAATTGCTGCTGCGTCAACTGGCGTGACGCGGTAGTGCGGATGCTTGCGTGATCCGGCAACGCCGGAATATCGCAAGCACCACTTCCGGAGACACGTTGCATGCCTAGTCCCTCTGCGCACCCCGAACAAGAGGTGCCGTTCTGCCTTCCTCCCCTCCCCCTGTCCGAACAAGAACCCGCACGGTTCGAAGTCCCGCCCGGTGCCTGCGATACGCACGCGCATGTCGTCGCTGACGACGCGATAGCGTACCCCATGGTGCCAGAGCGCACCTACACGCCACACCCCGCAACAGAAAGCTCGTATTTGGCCATGCTGGACACCAACGGCATGTCGCGCGGGGTATTGGTGCAAATCAGCGTGTACGGTACGGACAACCGCTACATGCTGGAAGTCCTGCGCCGCAATCCGGATCGTTTACGTGGCATCGGTGTCGTCGCCCCGACGATCACCGATCGCGAACTGCAAGACATGCACGAAGCGGGGGTACGCGGTCTGCGCATCAATGTGCTGTTTGGCGGCGGCATCGGCTTTGATGCGATGGAAACCCTGGCGCACCGTATCAAGGATCTGGGCTGGCACATGCAATTCCTGATGGACGCACGCCAACTGCCGGAACTGCTGCCGCGCATGCGCAAGCTACCGGTGCCCGGCGTGGTGGACCACATGGGACACATGCCCGTCGCCGAGGGGGTGCAAAGCCCTGGATTCCAGGCCTTGCTGCACATGGTGCAGGATCACGGCTGGTGGGTAAAACTATCTGGCTCATACCGCATCAGCGATCAATTCGATCACTACACCGACGTCATCCCGTGGGCTCAGGCCTTGATCGCTGCCGCTCCCGATCGCATGGTCTGGGGCAGTGACTGGCTGCATGTGCATACATCGCCCATGGTCAACACGGGCAAACTGCGTAATCAACTCGCGGACTGGGCACCCGATGCACAAACTCGGCATCGCATCCTGGTCACGAATCCTCAAGTCCTTTACGGCTTCCCTTCCCTCTAAGAGACAACCATGCAATGGTATAGAGAGTTAAATCAAACAGAACGCCGGACCTTTATCGGCGCATTCGGTGGCTGGGCAATCGATGCGCTGGACTTCATGGTCTTTACGTTTGTCATCTCTACCCTGATTCAGCTGTGGGGCATCGACAAAGGCCAGGCAGGGATGCTCGGTACGGTCACGCTGCTGTTTTCCGCAGTAGGCGGCTGGCTGGCCGGAATTTTGGCTGACCGCTATGGTCGCGTACGTGTACTGCAGATCACGATTTTATGGTTCTCGGTATGCACGGTCGCGATCGGCTTTGCGCAGAACTTCGAGCAGCTCTTCATCCTGCGTGCCTTGCAGGGGCTGGGTTTTGGCGGCGAATGGGCAGTCGGTTCAGTATTGATGGGGGAAATTGTCCGCGCTCAACACCGCGGCAAAGCCGTGGGCACCGTACAAAGCGGTTGGGCAGTAGGTTGGGGAACCGCCGCCATTTTGTACACCTTGGCATTCTCGGTCTTGCCACCAGAATGGGCATGGCGCTCCTTGTTCTGGATCGGTGTGCTGCCAGCATTTCTAGTGCTGTATATCCGCAAACACGTGCCCGAGCCCGAGGTCTTTCAACGTACGCGAGCCAAAACGCAAGCCTCCGGCGAGCGCCCCTCGTTCTGGACGATTTTCTCGCCCGGCCTGCTCAAGACGACCATCGTGACCGCGATTCTTTGCACCGGCGTGCAAGGCGGTTATTACGCCATCACGACATGGTTGCCGACCTTCTTGAAAACCGAACGCCAACTGTCGGTCTTGAATACCGGCGGCTATCTGATGGTGATCATTGTGGGATCGTTTGTCGGCTACATCGTAGGCGCCTATATGGCGGATAAACTCGGCCGCCGTGCCAACCTGTTGATTTTCTCGGTGTTATCAGCCCTGAGCGTTTATGTGTACACCTTGGTCCCGCTCACCAATACTCAGATGCTGATACTGGGCTTTCCGCTAGGGTTCGCCGCCTCTGGGATTTTCAGCGGTATCGGAGCCTATCTGACGGAGCTATTTCCATCAGAGGTGCGTGCTTCGGGCCAAGGGTTCGCGTACAACTTTGGCCGGGGAATCGGCGCGCTGTTTCCCAGTCTGGTGGGTTTTCTCAGCCAGAGCCATGGCCTGGCCTGGGCCATCGGCGCCTTTGCTACGGGCGCCTACGCCATCGTGATCTTGACCGCGTTGCTGCTGCCTGAAACCAAAGGCCGGGTGTTGGAGTAATCGCTCGGGCTTGCCTGATTTAACGCGGCGCTCACTTTTTCAGTAGCGCCTTCAGCATTCCCAAGCGCTCTTTAGGGCTCATCGCACGTGTCGCGTCGTCTTCTTCGACGCGCACATCGCCCAGCCCCATCTCCTCGATAAAGCGCGAAGGCTCGCGAATCAGATCCTCACGTGCGCGGCGGCGTTTTTTGCACCAGCTCAGATTCAAACTGCGTTGCGCGCGCGTGATCCCCACGTACATCAAGCGACGCTCTTCCTGGATCCGTGTGGCCAGGTTTTCCGCAGCGCGTGCGGGGTCGCCATCCTCGTCGTCTTTACCCAAGTGAGGCAACAACCCTTCTTCCACACCTGCCAGATAAACGTGCGGATACTCCAATCCCTTTGACGCGTGCAGCGTCGACATTTTGACGGCGTCGGGCTCTTCTTCCTCGCCGCGTTCCAGCATGGTGATCAACGCGACGTGCTGCACCAGATCAAACAGCGACATGCCGTCCTCCTCGGCTTTGCGTTTAAGCCAACCGGTGAGTTCCAGCACGTTTTCCCAACGCGTCTGCGCGGGCTTTTCCTCTAGCGTGTCGTACAGATGGCGCTCGTATTGAATCGCGCCCAGCATGTCGTCCAGAATCGCGCCAGCGGGCTCTGGAGAGCCCGTGCCGTCCGTGCGGCCACGCCCCGCACGCCATTGCAGGCGCCGAATGTATTCCGCAAAGGTTCGCAACGACTCTAACTGACGGGGCTGCAGCAAAGTCTCCAACCCCGACTCCGCCGCAGCCGCCAGCAAAGAGACCTCGCGCTGCGCGGCGTATTGGCCCAGGACTTGCAATGTTGCCTGTCCAATGCCGCGCTTGGGGGTCGTGGCGGCGCGAATGAAAGCCGGATCATCATCATCGTTGGCGACCAACCGCAGATACGCCAGGATGTCGCGAATCTCGGCCTTGTCAAAAAAACTCTGGCCACCCGCTATCGTGTACGGGATCTTCAGATTGCGCAGCGCTTGTTCCAAAATACGCGACTGATGATTGCCCCGATACAGAATCGCGAAATCTTTCCATTGCGCCTGACGTTCAAAACGCGATGCCGAGATCTTCATTGCGATCGATTGAGCCTCGTGTTCATCGTTATCCATCGGCGACACCACAATCGGTTCGCCGACACCCAGATCCGACCAGAGTTTTTTCTCGAATAGCTTTGGGTTTTTTTCGATCACCGTATTGGCTGCTGCCAGGATACGCTGTACCGAACGATAGTTTTGCTCTAGCTTGATGAGCTTGAGCTGAGGGTAATCGGTCGTGAGTTTGGCCAGATTTTCCATGGTGGCGCCGCGCCACGCGTAAATGGCCTGATCATCATCGCCCACCGCAGTAAACATCGCCCGGTCGCCGCACAGCAACTGCACCAGGCGATACTGGCAGGCATTGGTGTCCTGGTATTCGTCGACGAGCAAATAGCGCACGCGGTTTTGCCAACGCGTACGGACTTCCTCGTTGCTATCGAGCAATTGTGCGGGGATACGAATCAGGTCATCGAAATCCACTGCCTGATAGGCCGCCAGGGTCGCCGCGTAATGGCGATATACCGTCGCAGCCTCTGACTCGGCCGGGGTCGCAGCGACGCGTGCGGCATCATCCGGACTGAGCAAGGCGTTTTTCCACAGCGAAATCGTCGACTGCACGGTGCGTAGACGACCACGATCCGTAGTGACCAGCAGTTCCTGGATGATAGCCATGGCATCGTCCGCATCCAGAATAGAAAACTGTGGTTTGAGTCCCGCATTGCGGGCCTCTTCGCGCAGCATCTTGACACCCAGGGAGTGGAACGTGCTGATGGTCAGGCCTTTGGCCAGCTTCCGATCGACCAAGGAGTGCAGACGCTCGTCCATTTCGCGCGCGGCCTTGTTCGTGAACGTCAATGCCACAACGTTGCGGCCCATATAGCCGCACTCGCGCAGCAAATACGCGATTTTCTGCGTGATCACGCGCGTCTTGCCGCTGCCTGCACCTGCCAGGACCAGACATGGCCCGTCCAGGTACAACACCGCCTCTTTCTGAGCGGGATTCAGGCCGTGGCCTATGGGTGCGCTATCAGACATAGAAAACGAAAACTCAAATCTCTAGAGGGTCGACTTCCAACTGCCAACGGACACGCGATTGTGACGCAAGCGTCGGCAGATGTGCCGACCACTCCGTCAAAAACGCCTGCAAGGCGGGCCGGCTCGTGCTTTCCAGCAACAACTGCGCACGCTCGACATTGGCCACACGCACCACGCGCAGCGGTACAGGATCGTACAACGTCAACGATGACACGCCTGAGAAACCGCCCTGCTCGGCGACATCACGAGCCTCTTGCAGAAACGCCAGTGCCTGTGCCAACTCGCGTGCCTCGGCCGTCAACAACGCCTGATACGCAAACGGCGGCAGCCCTGTCGTCTCGCGCTCCTCGAGGGCATGGCGAGCAAAGCCCGCATAATCGTGACGCAGCAGGGCCTGATACACGGGCTGCTCGGGATAGCCGGTCTGAATCAAGACCTCGCCCCCATTGGCGTGGCGGCCGGCGCGGCCCGCGACCTGCATCAGTTGAGCAAACAACCGCTCAGGCGCCCGAAAATCGTGGGCAAACAACATCGAGTCCGCGTTCAACACGCCGACCAGACCCAATCGCGCAAAGTCGTGTCCCTTGGCGACCATCTGGGTGCCCACCAGGATATCGACCTCGCCCGCATGCACGGCGGCGAACAAGGCTTGCGCACTGCCTTTACGCCGCGTGCTGTCCGCATCGATACGTGAAATCCGTGCCTGAGGAAATAGCTCTGCCAGGTGTTCTTCGACGCGCTGCGTCCCGCGCCCCATGGGCTCCAGGTCCTGATCGCCGCATTCCGGGCACGCCCGTGGCACAGGCGCCTGATAACCGCAGTGGTGGCAGTGCAATCGATTGCCGCGGCCTACGGCTCGATGCAACACGGTAAAGGCCGAGCAGCGAGGGCAATGGCTGACCCAGGCACAAGAGGCGCAATGCAGCACGGGTGCATAGCCACGACGATTCAAAAACACCAGGGACTGCTCGCCACGCTCGAGCCGCTGACTGATCGCATCGATCAACTGAGGCGACATCCCCTGACGCATCGCCAGACGGCGAGTGTCTATCAAGCGGATCGCCGGCAAGCTGCTCGCCCGCGCACGGCCCGGCAGCGTCAGACGCAAATAGTGGTTGCGCCCGGCGTGATACCAGCTCTCCAGCGAAGGCGTGGCAGAGCCCAGCACCACCGGCACATTTTGATCGCGCGCCCGCCATACCGCCAGATCGCGGGCGGAATAACGCAGGCCGTCCTGCTGCTTGTACGAGGCATCGTGCTCTTCGTCGACCACGATCAGGCCCAGCTCGGTCAGCGGCGCAAAAATCGCCATCCGCGTGCCCAGCAACATGCGCGCCTGGCCGCGCTGCGCCCGGGCCCACGCCTGCACGCGCTCGCCGTCCGAAAGGCCGCTATGCATCACGGCCAGGCCGTCAACCCCCAGCACTGATTCCAATCGCGCCCGCACCGCTGCCTCGAGCTGCGGCGTCAAATTGATTTCGGGCACCAGCAACAAGACCTGGCGTCCCGCCGCCAGCACGCGTTCGGCAATATGCAGATAGACTTCGGTCTTGCCGCTACCGGTCACCCCGTGCAGCAAAACGGGTTTGAACCCATCTAGCGCTGCAACGGCATCTACCGCCGCCTGTTGGGCCTCATTCAGTACAGGTGCCTGATCGGGCGTGGCCGCCGCGACAACGTGCTTGGCCTTGCGTGCGTCCAGACGTGCTACCGGGCCTTGCCCCGACCGTTTGCCTTGGTAAGCCGAGGGCTTGCGCAATGGCGGTGGCATGGCGGGCAACATGACCTCGCCTAGCGGCCGCTGATAATAATCGGCTGCAAACCGTGCCAAACGCAGCCAATCAGCAGGCAATGCGGGCAAATCCTCGAGGACCTGCTCCACCTCGCGTACCTGCGCTGGATCAATGGACGGCTCGGCCGGGTTATCCACAACCACGCCCACCAATTTGCGACGGCCAAACGGCACAATCACCCGCGCACCGACAGGTACAGCAGCCTGAGCCCGATAATCAAAAGGCCCCGGCAGCGGGACATCCAGTGCCACGCGCACCCAGCACCCCACGCTGGGACGGAGGCCATCGGGTACGTCAGACATGGGCAGTGGATATCAAAAGCATGGTAGTCGGCGTGGACAAGTTAAAGTGAATTCTCGATTTTTGAGCTAACAGGCTGTCAAATCTGCGCGAAATATCCACGGCAACACAGCCTGTGGATAACTTTGGGGAAAAACATTCAATAACCTGATTTCCTGTCAAGGTGCTTAATATAAAAATAAATGCCCGAATACTATTGACATTGTATTTTTATTTTAAAATCAATGACTTATAAAAATATCCCAGAATTTATCCTAGATTGCCGGTGCTGCTGGGAGCGATTTCGCTGCTGTGCACAAGTCTGGGTGACCAGCACACAGACTAGGCCTTCAGCACGCTAGCGGACACTTACTTAGGCGTGAAACGAGCGGCTGTAGGCGTGCACTTCGTCCACCAGGTCCGTGACAGCCTCGGGCGGCGTATGCTGCGAAATGCCATGTCCCAGATTGAAGACATGCCCGGCCCCGCCGACAGGGCCAAAAGCGTCCAGCGTCCGGCGGGCTTCGGCCCGGATGGCATCACTGCTGCCGAACAATGTCATCGGATCGAGGTTGCCCTGCAATGCAACGGCATCGCCGACGCGCTGGCGCGCGCGTCCTAGGTTTACCGTCCAGTCGAGCCCCACCGCATCACAGCCGCAGGCGGCGATATCTTCGAGCCACAGCCCGCCGCCCTTGGTAAAGACAATGACGGGGACTTGGCGTCCCTCGTGCTCACGGATCAAGCCCGACACGACCTTGCGGGTATAGGCCAGCGAAAACTGCTGGAACAAGCCATCGGCCAGCACTCCCCCCCAGCTGTCAAACAACATGACGGCCTGCGCCCCCGCCTGGATCTGGGCATTAAGGTATTGCTGGGTCGCTTGCGCGTTGATATCCAGGATGCGATGCAACAGATCCGGGCGCGAATACAGCATGGTCTTGATCAGGCGGTAGTCGGCGCTGCCACGCCCCTCGACCATGTAACACGCGATGGTCCAGGGGCTGCCTGCAAAACCGATCAGAGGAACCCTGCCATCCAATTCCCGGCGGATGACCGTCACAGCATCGAAAACGTAACGCAGTGAGTCCATATCGGGCACCGCGAGCTGCGCCACATCGTCCTCGGTGCGCAGCGGCCGCTCAAAGCGCGGCCCTTCGCCCGGTGCGAAATCCAGCCCCAAGCCCATGGCGTGCGGCACCGTCAGGATGTCAGAAAACAGAATGGCCGCATCCAGATCGTAGCGTGCCAAGGGTTGCAACGTGACCTCTGCGGCGTAATCGGGATTTTGCGCCAGCCCCATGAACGAACCCGCCCGCGCACGTGTCGCGTTGTACTCGGGCAGATAGCGCCCCGCCTGGCGCATCAGCCAAATCGGGGTATACGGGACGGGCTGGCGCAACAGGGCGCGCAGAAACACATCGTTCTTCAGGGAAGCAGCGGACACAGCGATCCTTCGATTTCGGAAGCCGTGATTTTACTGCCTCAAACGCATAGCGGGCGCCTGCCCCTGGGTGTGCCCGCCCCCCGGCAGTGCGCTATGCCCGAATCAGGCTGGTGGCTCAGGCAAAGAAGCGTTATCGCGATAATGAGCAGCGTCAATACGATGCTTGCGCATCAGTGCCCAGAACGCGCGCCTGTGCTTGCTGGAGGCGCGCGCAGCCTGAGCGACGTTTCCGGAATGGCGTGACAAGGCATGACGCAAATAAGCACACTCGAAATCCTCGACCATCCGGGCCTTGGCTTGACGAAACGGCTGGTCAATCGCCCCGATATCAAAAACATCGTTTGCGGCAGCCGGCCGAGGCGATTTCTTTCTGGGTGACAGGTGTTTGCTGCCTGGCAGTCCGCCGTAGGCGCGCAAAGGCTCCTGTATGGTCCCGCCGGGGCGCCTGTTGCGAGGCCGAAGGGCCTGATCCCCCTCCGACACAGAAGCAGGCGATGATGTCAACGATAGCGCCGTAGCAGCCTCTGTCAGACCATGTGGCCGCGCCTGGCGATGCCAATGCACCAGGCGCGCCCGTAGCTCATCGGGACAAACAGGCGCCCGCACAAAATCGGCAACACCCAGCGACAACAAGTCCAACATCCCTGGAGCAGTGATATCGAAAACGACGGCGACCAATGGGATGCGCAATCTCGCCTCGGCATTAGCCAGCACGGTACGTACCCAGGACAGCGACTCAGGCGCCACCGGCAATATACAGCCATCAAAGCGCCGCAATGCCAAGTGAGCGCGCGACAACCATTGAGCGTCGGCAGGCGCCTCACTGGTGACGTCCAGCACGTACAGCCGCAAACGGCCGAATTGTCCGTGATGGCTATCTACCCAATCCCGTACCCAGCCCTCATGGCCGGGGGTCATCAGAACGGCGCAATCGAAGATTTCACGCAAGAGGGACTCCTGTATACGCATGAAAAAAAACAAGCGTACACATCATCGTCATCCCACGATATTCGCAGTTATCACACTGCGGGTTCTACGTATAGCCAAGTGCAGATCAGTACATATTCCGTTTGTAATCCTGATCCAGTCCTTTACGCATCAGCCCGGGAATCGACACCATCCCGCGCGCAATCGCCGCGCTCAAACCCCCTGTCTTATTCAGTTTGACGTGTGCGGCAAAAACAGCAGCAGGATCAATGTCCTCTGGCGCCGATGCGGTCATCCAAGGCCGTGCCCGCAGCAACGCGGCACTCTCCCGCAAGACAACATGCGGTGATTCCAATACCGTCACGACCTTTGGAATCTTGCTCTGCACTTCGAACTGCTGTCTCAATGCTTCGTCTGCCGTCATGTGCGCACGTCCTCTCACCACGGCAACCTGCGCAGACCCAGGCGCCAGCAACATGATGGCTGCCTGTGGCCGCACCAGCATATTGCGCATGCTATCCGTCCGGCGATTACCGGGACGATCGGCAAAACAAAGCTGCGTTGAGTCCCCCTGCATCAGCAAGCCCGCGGGATCGCCCTTGGGACTCAAATCGGTGCGCAATTCGGTATCGGCTGTCGCCAAGGCCATAAAACGGCACACCGCCAGAAATCCTGGCAGATCGTCGGTACCCGTTCGCGCAACCGGCTCGTCAGATGACCAGAATGCCGATCGCAGCAATGCCTTTGCGCAGTGGGCATAGCACTCATGCACCGCAATCACTATGTCATCATCGGACACCGCCTCCACCGCGCCATTCACCCGCAAGGTCTCTCCCAGCCCCGGGATCAGGAACAACAAGCCAGCCCCGCGTCCCACCTGGGCATAATGCGGATCATCCAGCGCCACACGCGGGATACGCAACTGGCTCGCATCCAATGCCACCGTAAAACCCGGACGGCCGCCAGCCACCGTCACCTCGATCTGCTGTGTGTCGCTGAACCCCGCAAACACCAATGGCGAAACGGCCAGCCAGCGCTGAGCATGGGCATCCAGATGATCGATCACTTTCAGGTCCACAGCGCCTGCACGCGCTCCCACCTGAGACTCCAGAGCCTCGACCGTATTGATCACACTGTCCATCCGCGTCTCCGGTTGATTCGATAAGGAACATCCATTTTATAAATGAGAATTATTTATTTCCATGGTTTTCTTGTATAAAACGCAATGACGCCTCGCCCTCGAGGGTGATAGCTCCCCACGAAAACCCAGTTCAACGGCAAGAATACGAGTGCGCCACTCAGGCGTGATCCCTAGACTACAGACATGGTGATACAGCAGGGCGATGCTTTGCACCGGCACAACCGGCATCACCACAAACCTAGATCCGCTCCATCTGTGAAAGGAACCATCATGTCCTATGCCTGCAAGACCATCGCCTCTCCCGTGGGCCGATTGACGCTCGTCGCCAAGGACGCCAAGCTGGCTGCCATTTTGTGGGAAAACGACCGGCCAGGCCGTGTTCGCCTGGGGCCGATGCAAGAGGATGCCGACCATCCCACTCTGTTAAAAACCGAGCAGCAATTGACGGAATATTTTGCGGGACGACGCGAACGCTTTGACCTGCCATTGGATTTTGTTGGCACTGAATTCCAGAAACAGGTCTGGGCTGCGCTCTTGACCATTCCCTACGGCCAGACGCGCAGCTATCGCGACATCGCGACACAGATCGGCCGGCCCAAGGCCGTGCGTGCCGTTGGGGCCGCCAATGGACGCAATCCGATTTCGATCATCGCGCCTTGTCATCGCGTTGTTGGCGCATCCGGAGCTCTCACTGGATTTGCCGGCGGATTACCGGCGAAGGAACTGCTGCTGGGCCTCGAGCATGGCGCCACAGCCGCATAGACGTTTTATTATTCCGTGAGGGCAGCATGACCGCTGCCCTTTTTTTCCGGCATGCATGCCGAAGTTTCCCGGAGCAACAGATGAACTCACCCACCGGCGTCATCATCGGTGAAGACGGCTTGGCGCGCCCACCCTGGGCCGCGCAAGACCCCTTAATGCGCCAATACTACGATACCGAGTGGGGGATGCCCGTGCGCGATGAACACGGGTTGTTCGAACGGTTGAGCCTGGAGTGTTTTCAATCGGGTTTGTCGTGGGCGACGATCCTGCGCAAACGCGAGGCTTTTCGTGCTGCGTTTCGCCAGTTCGATCCCGATGTCGTATCGACGTTCAGTGAAAAAGACATCGTACGCCTGATGGCCGATAGCGGCATCGTACGCAACCGGGCCAAAATCCTGGCTACCATCAACAACGCTGCTGCGACCATCGCACTGCGAGCCGACGGCGGGCTGGTGGATTTCATCTGGTCATTTCAACCGGCCGAAACCCCCGCTCCCCGTACGCTGGCGGAGATCCCCACCGTATCCGAGGCCTCCACTGCACTGAGCAAAGCCCTGCGCAAGCGCGGTTTTTCCTTTGTCGGGCCAACCACCATGCATGCATTGATGGAGGCTACGGGAATGATCGACACGCATTTGATCGACAGCCATCGCCGTGGCAGCTCTGGCGTCTGGCGGACAACGTGAACACGTTACATAAATCACGAGCGTATTACACAAATCGTCACTACGTAGCGCTTCTTCACACGGCATTCTCGTCAATGACAGCTCGCCGCATCAATTCAGTCCATAATCAAGCCTTGAACTTGCTTTATCAGGACCACGCGCCATGCCATTGAACACTTTGCTCTCTCGTCTACTACTTACCGCCACGGTCAGCGTACTGAGTGCTTGCGCGATGAACACGAATACAACGTCTACTACCGATGCGCCCACGACGGGCACAAACACCGCCGCCTCGACGCTATCGGCGTATCACTGGGACTTAAGCGAAGCCCGTGACGCCAACGGCACCGCACAAACAGAATGGGCGCCACCCAAAACACGCGATGGCGCGCCTTTGCGTCTGAGTTTCAAGGATCAACGCCTGTCCGTATCCGGCCTGTGCAACCGGCTGGGTGCAGGCTATAGCCTCGACGCGAACAAGATCAAAATCTCGGGTGCCGTCGGCACGATGATGGCCTGCAACGACAATGCGCTCATGCAATACGAACAGGCCTTCGGCCAACGTTTGCCACAAGCGTCCACCTGGCAGATCACGCAGAGCCCGACGGGACCGCTATTGACGCTGGGCTTCGCCGACGGCGCGCAATGGACGCTGACAGGCACGCCCACTGACGAGACTCGCTATGGTGGCGCAGGCGAAACCCAGTTCCTGGAAATCGCCTCGCAGCGAGTACGTTGTTCTCATCCTGGCATCCCCAATATGCAATGCCTGCAGGTGCGCGAGGTGCAATACGATGCCAACGGGATCCAGACCGGCCAAGGCGAATGGCAGGCTTTTTATAGCGAAATCGAAGGCTATACCCATCAACCGGGCATACGTAACGTGCTGCGCGTAAAACGCTATGAACGCAACCCGGTGCCAGCTGACGCATCCCGTTATGTGTATGTGCTGGACATGGTGGTGCAAAGCGCCAAGGAATAAACGACAGCAAAAAAATCAGGCTCGAATTCATCGAGCCTGATTTGACTGATATGCCGTCTATCCGCGATGCGAGCCCAGCAGCGTTAAATCATTCCCCGCTGCTGACATGACGCAAACAGCATACGCTCGACTTTATTTTTCCGCGTTCGGGAAAAACAGCTGTTGCCCGTTGACCTTGTAGCTGGCAATCGTGTCCTGCCCCGCTGACGACGTCACCCAGTCCACGAATTGCTGAGCCTCCTTGGCCTTGACGTGCGGGAACTTGGCGGGATTGACCACCATCACGCCGTACTGATTGAACAAACGCTTGTCGCCTTCGACCAGAATCTTCAGCTTGCCGGGGTTCTTGAAACTTAGCCACGTGCCACGGTCCGACAAAACATAAGCGCCCATCGACGAGGCCATATTCAACGCCGGCCCCATGCCGCAACCACAGGCTTTATAGCCCTTGCCCATGTCCTCAACACCCGCAGCTTTCCAGAACCGCAGCTCGGCGGCGTGCGTGCCACTCTTGTCGCCGCGCGAGACAAAAGACGCATTGTCCTTGGCCAACTTGCTCAAGGCCTGAACGATATCGTTGCCCTTTATCCCTGCAGGATCGTCAGCCGGGCCGATCAAGACAAAATCGTTGTACATGACGGGATAACGCTTGGTAGCGTAGCCCTCGGCCACGAATTTTTCTTCAGCCACTTGATCGTGCACAAATAATACGTCGGCGTCACCACGGCGTGCAGTATCCAGTGCCTGACCGGTTCCCTGCGCGACGACTTTGATATCGATACCGCTGGCCTTTTTAAAAGCAGGCAACAAATGCGCGAACAAGCCAGACTGCTCAGTAGAAGTGGTCGAAGCCATGACAATGGTTTCTGCCTGGGCCGCCGGCGCTGCCCACGTGGCGGCGACGAGCAAAGCCGGCATCGCTACGCGCCGCAAGAGAGTCGAGAGTTTCATAGGATGCGTTCTCCTTTGAGGAAAAAACTGGCTGCTTCGGGCAGCGGGCCGTAAAAGAAATCGTCAACGGGCAGATCGACCACCACGCGACCCCGTTCTAAATAAATCACGCGTTGCGCCAGCCGTTTGACCTGGCCCAGATTGTGGCTGCTGAACACCATCGCAGGCCGGCGATTCGCCTCGGATCGAGCGTCAGACGTCCCCTCACTCGCTATCACCGGTTGCACGAAGTCATGCATCATCTGCTCGACCTCACGCTTGGCATGGGGATCCAGGCTGGCCGTTGGCTCGTCCAGCAACAACACATCCGGCTTCAGGGCCCAGGCACGCGCCATCGCCAATCGTTGCTGCTGTCCGCCGGACAAGGCCTTGGCACTGCGGGTGGCAAGATCCTCCATACCGACTCTCGCCAATGCAGGCCCAGCCTGCGCGCGAGCATCGCGCCAACGCATGCCGCGCAACCATAGCCCCAAAGCCACATTGTTCAACACTGACATGCGCAACATGTACGGCTGCTGAAACAACATGGCCTGGTGCTTGCGCGCCACACATGAGGCCTGGCCGCGCGAGGGTTGCAGCAGGCAATGCAACACGCGCAGCAGCGTGCTCTTGCCACTGCCATTCGCGCCCACCAGCGCCACGCACTCACCCGGCCGTATCGTCAACGACACCTCACGCAGGGCCTGCACGTTGCCGAAATCCACGTCAACATCGCGCAGATCAAACAAGGTCTCGAAAGGCGCTGTACAGGTCATGCACCGGCTCCCGCCCGGTCAAACAAACCGGACAATCCCGCATCACGCCGCTCGCGCCAACGCCGCACCACCGCAGCCAACATATTCAATAGCAACACCACACACAACAGCAACAATCCCAATGCCAGTGCCAACGGTAAATCGCCCTTGCTGGTTTCCAACGCAATGGCAGTGGTCATCACGCGCGTGTAACCCTCGATATTGCCGCCCACCACCATCACCGCACCGACCTCTGAAATCGCCCGGCCAAAGCCCGTGATCACAATCGTCAACAACGCAAAACGCTCATCCCAGACCAGCAAGAGGCCGCGCAGCCATTCACGCGCGCGCAGCGAGCGCAATTGCTCACCGTGGTGCCGCTCGGCATCGGAAATCGTTTGACGCACCAGTGCCGTTACGACAGGGCAAACCAGCACCGCTTGGGCCAGCACCATGGCTTGAAACGAAAACAACCAGCCCAGAAATCCCAAAGGACCGGAGTGTGACAGCAGCAAGTACACCACCAACCCCACCACTACGGATGGCAATGCCAGCGAGGTATTCAACAGCACCAACACGAATCCATGACCACGAAATCGTGCGACCGCCAGCCATGCACCGGCCACCATCCCCACTGCGCACGCCAACACACAGGCACAGGCGCTCACAGCGAGCGAACGCAACACGATGGACAGCAACACCGGATCAACTGACACGATCAGTTCAAAAGCCGTCAATACGCTTTCAGATACGGTATTCATGGAAGACGAGCAGAGAGCAAAGTGTCATTTTTCTATCTGGATTTACGATCCGTGCGGCGCCACGCATTCTGAGCCGAACCGCGAATTCAGCCCCATGCCTTCAGAGCGAAAACTCACTCGTCCGCTGCACAATGTGCTGAGGGTATCTCACCAAAACGCGGCCCACCATATGAATACTTTTGCATAGGGATGACTTACTATCTGCAGAGGAACGTCCCCAACCCGCATTTAGGGCATACTTCCGCCGTGCATCGTATCGACCTCTCCTACCAATTGGGCTCCACGTCGGCCGCCCCCTCGATCATCGGCAACGCGCTGATGGACTTGCTGTTCGCCGTGCGCGAACACGGCTCAATCTCGGGCGCCGCCAAGGCGCTAGGCTTGTCGTACCGCCATGTATGGGGTGAGCTCAAACGATGGGAACAGACACTGGGCCGCACCCTGATCGTCTGGGACAAGGGGCAGCCCGCACAGCTGAACGAATTCGGTGAAAAATTGCTGTGGGCCGAACGCCAGGCCCAAGCCCGGCTGGCCCCGCAAATCAACGCGCTACGCGCCGATCTGGAGCGCGCTTTCGCCATGGCATTTGACGACGCGGCCCACGTTGTGCCGCTGTACGCCAGTCATGACGATGCCTTGGGCGCGTTGCGCGAGCACGCCGTGGCCAGCGACAAGCTCTATCTCGACATCAGCTATGCCGGCAGCGTCGATGCGATTCGCGGACTCAACGAGGGCCGTTGCGTCATCGCAGGCTTTCATACCCGCCAGGACCCCGTGCCAGGCTCCCTGACCGAACGCATTTACAAACCCCTGCTCAAGCCGGGGCTGCACAAGATCATCGGCTTTGCCCAACGCAGCCAGGGGCTGATCGTGGCGCGAGGCAATCCCAAACGCATCAGCGCCCTGGCCGATCTGCGCCGCGCAGAGGTGCGCTATGTGAATCGCGCCCTCGGTACGGGTACACGTGTGCTGTTTGACGAGCTGCTCGAACAGGCGAACATCCCGGCGGCGGCGATCAATGGATACGAACGCACGGAACCCTCACATAACGCAGTAGCTCACGCTATTGCGAGTGGCCATGCAGATGCCGGTCTCGGCATCGAGCCCGCCGTGCTCGGGCATGCACTGGATTTTGTTCCGCTGGTGCAGGAAAACTATTTCCTGGTCTGCCTGAAATCGACCCTGGATCAGCCCTCTACGCAGGCTTTGCTTGCCATTCTGCGCAGCCCGCAATGGCAAGCCGCGCTGTCCTCGATGCCAGGCTACGGCCCGTTGCAAAGCGGTCAAGTACTCTCGATGAAACGGGTATTGCCGTGGTGGACGTTCACGACCCAAAAAACCACCCGGCAACGCCGACCCACAAAAAGCGCTGCGCACAGGCCAGGCTGACGCACCTTTGCTCTGTAAGGCGCCAGCGTTGCTGGCGATCAGGATCCGCTTGCGACGCTCACGCTATCGGCAGCCACGCGCGACGCCGCCAATTCAGGCTGCAACACCAAGCGTTCCGGCGCGGTATAACAAACAAAACGCCGATTGATGGCACGGCCAATGGTGCACAATCCCAGGTCCCGTGCGATTTCGTATCCCATCTGCGTCATGCCGCTGCGCGACACCACGACCGGCACGCCCATCTGCGCGGATTTCATGATCATTTCACTGGTCAACCGCCCCGTCGTGTAGAAGATCTTGTCGTCTCCCCGCTGCTCGGACTCGGGCTGCATCCACATCCAGCCAGCCAAGGTATCGATTGCGTTGTGACGCCCGACGTCCTCGACAAACATCAGCATATCGGCGCCACGGAACAACGCGCAGCCATGCACTGATCCTGCCGATTTATAGGTGGTTTCCTGCAAACGAATGGCATTGAGCAGACCATATAACTGCGTCTGTGTCACTCGTGCATGCGGCGCCAACTGGAGTTGATCCAGCTCCTCCATCAGGCCGCCGAATACACTGCCCTGCCCGCATCCAGTCGTCACCACTCGTTGAGCAGTCCGGGCATCGATATCCGTAATACCGTGGCGCGTTTCCACCGCTGCGGCATTGACCTCCCAGTCGACCATGATGGACAGTACGTCGCTGGCCTCACGGATCAACCGTTGATTACGCAAGTACCCCAGCACCAATAATTCAGGCATGGCGCCTAACGTCATCAAGGTCACGATCTCGCGCCGATCGACATAAATCGTCAACGGACGCTCTGCCGGAATAGACACCGTCTCGGCAGCGCCAAATTCGTTTACGACCGTCACCTCACGGGTCAACGGCGCACTTGCCTGAGTCAGTCGGGGCAACAACGGGGTTACGCTCACTTAGCTAACGGCTTGCCGGCGCTATCAGGCTGGGCGGAACTCGGCGGTTGCGTTGCCGTTTCTGCGGGAGAGTGCGCACCAGAGCCCTCCCGGGCCTGAGGCGCATACGCAAACGGCCCCGGATCCGAACAGGCAGGCGTGGCCACGGGTGCGGGCGCATCTTTGCCGCTCGCCTTCATATGCGCGCGGTATTCCTCTGCGACCTTATCCTGAGCCGCACACAATTGATAGGCGGTCACCTTGGTGCTCCAGGCGGCTTTAGCTTTGGCTTCAGCGGCCTTGGCTTCGTCTTGAGCACTGACGGCAGCCCAAGCGGCCTGAGTGCTCAACACACCCAACACCAGTGACCATGCTGCGAATCTCGTCTTCATCCATTGCTCCGAGAAACCTCGGCATTCATGCCGGGGAGGAAAGGGCGCAGCCGCAAGGCTGCAAGATTGGTCTGATTTGAGTTGGCATCTGGATAAATATCCAGTTTTCTGGTTTGGCTTGGATAGTATCTCGGGCATGCAAACCATTAGCCGCCAGGCTGGCGGTGTTAGCCCATGGAGAAACGGTAAGACCTGAGTGCATATGATGTACAACGGCTCGGTTCTGTGAAGTGGGAATCCCTTTCCTTTAGGGAAGGGAACAGTCAACTGTCCTCCTTCCCATGTCGTGCATGGCTCGGACCTGCCTGCGCAAGACCCGCTTGCGCAGGCACTCGCTGGTTCAATGTGATCCCGATGTCGGACGTACCATCGCATGGCTGCGCCGTTTCGACGCCCGATCGGCAGTGCGCTGCGCCGGGACCTTGCCCGACTTGATATCGTCGTACCAGACGTCATGGTGTTCGCGCGCCCACGTTTCGTCGACGTACCCGGTCTTCATGGCCTTGTATGCGCCTTTCATACCGATCGTACCCAGATAAATGTGCCCCAGCAGCATGCACATCATCAGGATAACCGACACACCGTGAACCATATGGGCAATCTGCATATTGCCACGCGTATATGCCAGCCCGGGCACGACATGGTCCAGGAAAAGGCCCGACACCACCACCACCATGCCCAGGAACAGCATGCCACCCCAGAACATGATTTTTTCACCGGCGTTAAAACGTCCCGACGACACATGCTGGGGCCGCAATAAACCACCGCCCTTGCGCAACCACGTCCAGTCGTAACGGCGCCAGATGTTGTCCTTGGCAAAGGTCAACAACACGACGATCAAGGACACGGCAAACACGGGGCCGACGAAGTTGTGCGCCGTTTTCAGGAACCAGGTCAGCTTGCCAAAGATGGCAGGCCCCATCCACGGCAACATGAAAAACTTGCCGAACGCCATCACGATGCCGGACAAGGCCAGGATGACAAACGCAGTCGCATTCACCCAATGCGCGGCGCGCTCGAAATACGTGAAGCGCTCGATCTTGCGGCCGGTTTCCGCACCATGGACCTTGATCGGTCCCTTGGCCAAATAGAACAGTGCGATCGCCACAAATGCAATCAGCAGCAATGCGCCGCCATAGGGAATCAACCAATTGTTGCGCACCTGACGCCAGGCTTCGCCAGCCGTGGTGTATTGCGATCCCGGATATTGCACAAAGCGCTGAATCAGCACGCCGGCTTCAGGCGCCTGGCTATGCGGCAAGCTGCTGTACCCTGGCTCGCCGGAATTGACTTGGCGCCACATGGGTGCGTTATTACCGGGCTGTACTTTGGCGCGCTCGGCATTGGTCTGTTCGGCATAACCTGGCTGCTCATTGGCATCAGGCTTGACCTCAAAAATATTGGCGCTCTGGATGCCACCCAGCCCGCCGCTGGCGGGTGCGGCTTGCTGTGCTGCGGCAGGCGCGAGCAATACGACAGCCGTCAGCATCGCCGCGCACAGCGCTCCCCAAGCCCCCAGGAGGCGTGTTTTACCTTGGGAAAATGACCGTAACATGGCGATCTCCGGTCAGTTAAGTTTGTTGTACTCGTTCTGTCCGCGCTGGGTCCGTGCGGTCATCTCGCTGGTCCAACTGGTCTTGTCACCCTGCGTCCAGCCCGGCGCCACAAAATTACTGCCGGTGCCCGCATACTCGGGGACGCCGTGACCGGCGTTGGAATGCATTTCCTGTGGCGTCTCTGTACAGGCCGATAGCGCCAGGATACCCATCACGGCAAAGGCAAAACGTAAGCTCATGATTTACCCTTTGTGTCCGTCGCAGGCTGCGATTGTGCGGGCGGCTGATCAGCCTGTTGCGAGCCATAGGCCGTACCCCAGCCCCAGACCTCGGCGCCCTTGCCGCGATGCAAGACGCGCGTGCGGAATATATCCGCCACCACGTTGCCATCGCCAGCCAACAGCGCCTTGGTCGAACACATCTCGGCACACGCAGGCAGCTTGCCCTCAGCCAATCGGTTGCGGCCATACTTCTCAAATTCGGCGGCGCTGCCGTGCTCTTCGGGACCACCCGAACAGAACGTGCACTTGTCCATCTTGCCACGCACGCCGAACGCCCCTTCGGACGGAAACTGCGGCGCGCCAAACGGACACGCATACGAGCAATAACCGCAACCGATACAGGTGTCCTTGTTGTGCAGCACCACACCTTCTTCGGTGCGATAAAAGCAGTTCACCGGACAGACTGCCATGCACGGCGCATCACTGCAGTGCATACAGGCAACCGAGATGGATTTTTCACCGGGCACGCCATCGTTCAAGGTCACCACGCGGCGGCGGTTAACGCCCCACGGGATTTCGTGTTCGTTCTTACAGGCCGTGACGCAGCTATTGCATTCGATACAACGCTCTGCATCACAGACGAATTTCATTCTCGCCATAACGCTCTCCTCAAGCCTTTGCGATATTGCAGATCGTGGTTTTGGTTTCTTGCATCATCGTGACGGAGTCATACCCGTACGTGGTGCCCGTATTGACGGCTTCGCCACGCACAATCGGGGCTGCGCCTTCCGGATAGCTGGCCAGCATGTCCTGTCCTTGCCAATGACCCGAAAAGTGAAATGGCATAAACGCCGTGTCGGGACCCACTCGCGGCGTGACCAACGCCTGAACATTCAGGCGCGCACCCGTGGGGGTATGCACCCATACCCGATCGCCATTCTGAATGCCGCGATCCGCTGCCGCCTTTGGATTGATCTCGACGAAAGCTTCCTGCTGCAACTCGGCCAGCCATGGATTGGAACGCGTCTCTTCGCCCCCACCTTCGTACTCGACCAAGCGGCCCGACGTCAAAATAATCGGGAATTTTTCGTACAGCTTGTCCGCGACGTTCTTTTGCTGCAGCGACGTATACAACGTCGGCACGCGCCAGAATGTCTTCAGATCATTGTGCGAAGGATATTTCGCGACCAGGTCCGGGCGCGTGCCATAGATGGGCTCGCGATGCTGCGGGACCGGATCCGGGAAATTCCACACCACGGCACGGGCCTTGGCGTTGCCGAATGGATAGCAGCTATGGTTCTTCATCACCACACGGATGATCCCGCCAGAAGGGTCTGTTTTCCAGTTCTTGCCTTCGGCTGCGGTCTTTTCCGCATCGGTCAGCTCGCTCCACCAACCCAGTTTCTTGAGCAGCACATGATCGAACTCGGGATAGCCTGTCGTCAGATCCGCGCCTTTCGAATGCGAGCCGTCTTCGGCCAGCAGGCTCACGCCACCACGCTCGACACCGAAGTTCGCACGGAAATTCCCGCCGCCCTGCATCACATTCAGGCTGGTGTCGTACAGGTTCGCCGTCCCCGGGTGCTTCATCTCGGGGGTGCCCCAACACGGCCACGGCAAGCCAAAATAATCGCCCGTCAGGTCATAGCCTGTTTCGGCGTCCTTGCCGCCTTTGGCGCGCAGGGTCTTCACATCGAACACGTGCATATTGCGCATGTGCGCTTTCAAGCGCTCGGGACTCTGACCGGTGTACCCGATTGTCCAGCAGCAGCGATTGATCTCGCGCAGGACGTCCTCGATCACCGGCTCGTCCATGCCTTTGACTTTTTGCAGCGCGTAGTTCTTGACGAACTCTTTGCCAAAGCCCAGTTTTTCGGCGAACTGATACATGATCATGTGATCGCTGCGGCTTTCCCACAGCGGCTCAATGACCTTTTCGCGCCATTGCAGTGAGCGGTTCGAGGCCGTACAGGAACCACTGGTCTCGAACTGCGTCGCAGCCGGCAACAAATAAACCGCGCGATTTGGGTTGAGCTCTTCGGGCTTGCCAGGCATGGCCGCCATGGCCGCTGTCGCCGACGGATAAGGATCCACGACGACCAGCAGATCGAGCTTGTCCATGGCCCGTTTCATCTCCAGCCCGCGCGTCTGCGAGTTGGGTGCGTGACCCCAATAGATGACCGCCTTGAGATTCGTGGGTTGATCCAGTACCTCGGGATTTTCCAACACGCCGTCGATCCAACGCGACACCGTAATGCCCGGCTTGGTCATCAACTCCGGTGAGGCATACCGGCTCTTGATCCATTCGTAATCCACACCCCACGCGTTGGCGAAGTGTTTCCACGAGCCTTCAGTCAAGCCATAGTACCCCGGCAGTGAGTCCGGGTTGGGCCCCACGTCCGTGGCGCCT
Source organism: Bordetella tumbae (assembly GCF_054780995.1). Lineage (NCBI taxonomy): Bacteria > Pseudomonadati > Pseudomonadota > Betaproteobacteria > Burkholderiales > Alcaligenaceae > Bordetella > Bordetella tumbae. The sequence continues at coordinate 404,715 of NZ_BAAGVG010000018.1, read as the reverse complement.
TGCACGTTATCGTGGCCACGGAAAATGTTGGCTCCGCCACCCGATCTGCCGATATTTCCCAACGCCAACTGGACAATACAGGATGCGCGCACCATGGCGTTGCCGATGGAGTGCTGCGTTTGCCCCATACACCACACCAACGTGCCGGGCCGGTTTTCGTGCATTAACTTGGCCACGCCGTACATCGTGGCTTCGTCGACACCGCATACGTCCTGAACCTTGTCCGGTGTCCATTTTGCCAGCACATCGGCTTTGACCTGATCCATGCCGTAGACACGCGCATCGATGTAGGCCTGGTCTTCCCATCCGTTCTTGAAGATGTGATACAGCAGGCCAAACAAGAAAGCCACGTCCGTACCCGACCGAATGCGAATGTGTTGATCGGCCTTGGCGGCGGTCCGTGTAAAACGCGGATCCACCACAATCATTTTGCAACCGGTTTCTTTCGCGTGCAGCATGTGCAGCATCGACACGGGGTGCGCTTCGGCCGCATTAGACCCAATGTACAAAGCGACTTTGGCATTCTGCATGTCGTTGTACGAGTTGGTCATGGCGCCATAGCCCCATGTATTGGCCACACCGGCAACCGTCGTGGAATGGCAGATACGCGCCTGGTGATCGCAATTGTTGCTGCCAAAATAGCTGACAAACTTGCGCAACAAATACGATTGCTCGTTGTTATGCTTGGACGAGCCAATCCAGTAAATGGAATCCGGCCCACTGTCCTTGCGCAGCTTCAGTAGCTGCTCGGAGATTTCAGTCAGTGCCGTGTCCCAGCTGATGCGCTGGTACTTGCCATTGACCAGCTTCATCGGATAACGCAGGCGGTGTTCACCATGGCCGTGCTCGCGCAGGGCAGCACCCTTCGCGCAGTGCGCCCCCAGATTGATGGGCGAATCGAACACAGGCTCTTGCCGCACCCAGACGCCGTTTTCCACAACGGCGTCGACTGCACAGCCGACCGAACAGTGCGAACAGACCGTGCGGTGCACAGACGTTTTCGTTTTGCCGGTCAAGACTTCCTTGGTTTCGGCGGCGTCCGCCTGCCTCACCAGCGCCAGGGGAGCAGCTGCCAGCCCAGCGCCGACGCCTATACCCGAGCGGCGCAGAAACGTGCGGCGATCCATCGTAGGCAAAGCCTGCGACAACCCGCGGCGCAGGCTTTGCACGAAATTGGATTGCACCGCGCTATCGCGCGCGGCAACGGTTTTCTTGGTCAGCAACATGCCGGACTCCGTCACACGAGGGTGGTCTTGTAATAGCGCTTGACGTGTTCGCTCAGGTGGTAGCCGCCCCCGTTTTTGGGCGCCGGTTTGGCATCCGCTTGGGTCTGAGCAGTCTGGCGGTTTTCAGGCAGAACAGCCGCACCCGCGGCCGCCGCACCTGCTGTGGCAGCGCCGGCCAAGAACATCCTGCGCGAAAGTCGAGGATTCTTTTGTGACATGACGATCCCCTCCGGGGCTACTAGATATGAAACTCTTTGCATACTGTACCGCGATAACGCACAAAGGGCCAATCCCCTTTCATAAGTAAGGCTATTAGCCGCGCAGCATCAAAAACAGCTGCCCAGACGGCACGGGCTAGGACAGCATATCGAAGCCCTGTGCTTCTATGTTGTTGAAATCCCGGAAAAATTCAGCCAGGCGCGCATAAAATCGTGCAGCCGGTTGCTGCACGATCGCAGCGCACAAATCGTCTGCCCACGGGCGGATATGCGTCGAAAAGAACTCCCGTTGCTGGGCCAGATTCGACGTATTGGTATCCGCGCCTGTGATCAGAAAGCGCATGACTTCGCACAAATACGCGATGTGATCTTCGGTTTCAGGCATGGCAGGGTCACGTGTAAGTCCCAGCGCAGTCAAGTCATCGCGCAAGCGAACCAAGGGCTTTTCATTGAGAAACCCTGCCAGGTAATGCGACCCGAACAAATAAACATCTGGCTTGCCGACCCCGCCGAACAAGGTATCGTGCTCGGCCTGTATCGCCGTCACGTCCAGTTCGCGTGCGCAAGCCAGCAAGGCGTTCCACGATAGCGCCAGCACACTGCCCGAATCGTCCTCATCCGCCTCCCGCAACTGTGCCAATAACGCCGGCGCAGGCGGCGCATAGAACAAATGCGCCAGCAGGCTATAAATCTCTGCCCGCGCAAAGTCTTCGTCATGGCTGGCCGGTTCAGTGGCGGTAGGCGGAATAATCGTCATAGGTCGGTAATGCGTGTCTCGTTAGAAGACGAATACATGTCGATAACGCGGCAATCGCCGCACATTTTCAAGCGCTCAAGCGCGGCGCCCTGGAACATCGCGTGCCCGCCCAAACGCTGCAACATGGTTTCCACGCCTTTTTGCGTACCAAAGGCCTTGTTACAGCGAATGCAATGGAATGGCTGGGCCTCATGCAGAACCACGGCTTCCTTGCGACGCTCGGACAACAACAGCCGGGGAACCAACTGAATTGCGTCTTCGGGGCAAGTCTGCTCGCACAGGCCGCACTGCACGCAATTTTTTTCGATGAACCGCAGCTGCGGAAGCTGTGAGTTGTCCTTTAACGCATTGGCCGGGCAAGCGCTCACACAGCTCATGCACAGCGTGCAGGCGTCAGGGTCAACGGTGACCGCGCCGAACGGCGACCCACTGCCTGGAGCGCCGCCCGGCAGATCGATAGTCTCGGGTAAAGGCTCGGGAGCCAACGCCACCAAATGATCCAACGCCAGACTCAGCGTCGTCCGTTTTTCCGGTGCCACCGCAAAACGAGCGGGCTCGGCAGGCGCGACGGGACGCAGGCTCGCTACCTCCTGCAAAGCGCCATCCAGCGCAGCGACCTCGGTAGCCTGCAGCAAATGCAAATGCTGCCCTGCATAACCCAAGCCATTCAGAATACGCTGCGCGATGTCCATCTGGGCCCTCAGGGCATCCTGATACTGCGGCGCCTCTTCGCCGGTCAGCAATACTGCCACCTGGGCCGCGCCAAACGCGATGGCCGACAACCACAGATCCGCCCCCACACCAGCGGTATGCCACAGAGAAACCGGAATCACATTCGCAGGCACGCCGTGGGCCTGCTTCAACTGTGCCGCACGGCCCAGCCCCTCGACCAGTTGCTGGCCCGCTTGCTGACTATGCAGCAGCAGTACGGCGCGGCTTCCGCCAGCCTGGGCATAGGTACCCAGCAGCGTACGCAGTTTCAGCCCCTGATCGGGATTGCGCGGATATGTATAGGACAGCGCGCCGCTCGGGCATGCGGTCGTGCAGGCGCCACAGCCCACGCATAAATGTGGATCCACCACAATCCGTTGATGATGCTTGTCGCTGCTGATGGCCTCGGCCGAACACACGTCCACACAGGCCCGGCAGCCTACCGTTTCGTTACGGCTATGCGCGCAGAGAGATTGTTTGTAGTCGAAAAACTTGGGCTTTTCGAACTCGCCCACCATCTCGCGCAGTTTCAACAGCGTCCCCGGCGCATTATCAGCCCAGGTGAAATAGCCCTGCGGCGGCTCATGACGACGGAACTGCGGCGTCGCACCCAGATCCAGCACCAGATCAAAGACCTCTGTCAGTTGCCTCGGCGGACGCTGAAAATCAATGGCGCCCGCCACCGTACAGGATGCCGTACAGTTTCGATGCCCTGTGCAACGCGTCAGGTCAACCTGATAATCCAGGCCGATCGCTCCTTCGGGACAGGCCGCCACGCACGCATTGCAGCGGGTGCACAGATCCAGATCAATCGGATTGTGCTGCGACCAGGACAGCTCAAATGCCCCCAACCTGCCCTGCAGACGGTCAAGCTGGCCCGCGAGCACAGGGTACTGACGTGCCTGAGTGCCGCCCGCATGGCCGTGGCCATCCGCAAACAAGGTGACTTCCAGCACATCATCCAGCAGCGCCGCCGCCTGTTCGGCTCGATCCAACGGCCCTATGATCAACAAGCGGCCAGCGCTGCGATACGTCACCGTAGCCACCGGATCCGGTTCGGGCAGATGGGCGGCGGCGAGCAAGGCGGCCAATTTAGGCATGGCCTGTCTGGCATCGCGGCTCCAACCGCCTGTCTCCCGAATATTCACAAAACGCACCGGCGCGATCGCGCCTTCAGTGCTGCGCCCGAGCTCATCAAACAGCCGTGTTTCCTGCGTACAGGCCACCACCACCTGGTCCGTGCCACGGATCGCTTGCTGAAAATCGCCCGCCTGGCCGCGGCACAGCAACGAATGAGGTGCCAGAGGCTCGCCCAACGCGCGGCTCAACTCATCGGGAGCCAGCGGCATGGTGCGGTTGCAGTCACAGATTAGAGTCGTCATGAGCGCAAAAAATAAAAGGTCCAACGAGTGGAGTTTACGCTGACGCAATGCTGAATAAAGAACCGAGACTCATTAGCATCATGGCCTCTCTGCTGCCCGCACTACTCTGATTCAGATGCTGCCTGTGGGCGATCGGCCTCGCCCTCGTCTTCCATCTCGGCTTGCCCCGCCGCGGGCGTTGTCTCACTGTCCTGCACATTCGCGTCTACCGCCCGGTCCTCAGTGCAGGAACTCTCGGCGCTATCCTCGCTGACAGCCTCAAACATCTTCAGCGCCTGCGCACTCACCAACCGCCGCAACATGGGCGCCGGTAACGGCTCCAGGTTCGAATAGTCATCGATATAGATGTCCAACCCGTCCATGACGTTGTAATGCGGGTCGGAAAACAGCTTTTTCAATGCCGCGTTTTTGACCTCGGGCGAGACCTGCCGAGTCATGAATGGTGCGAAATCCGAATCGCGCGTCAACGCCTGCACGTCCTCCAGCGTCAACGGCGGCGCTTCGTTCCCTATGCCATCGTTGCCCGTGTGCGAAACGGCCTCTGCAGGCGAGGCTGCAGAGGTCCGCTGCGAAAATTCGTCCGTAGCGCAATCCTGCGCAAGCTCACCCCCCGCCGCAGGCGCTTCCTGCTGCGGACGGTCCTCATCCGGGACGCCCCCCTCGCGGGCCTCGATCTTGCGTCGCGACCAACGATGCAGAAAACCGTCCCGATTTTCCGCAGTCATGACGAACCCTCGCCCCGAAACTTCTTCAGTGTCGACACCGACGCAGGATTGCCAAAACGGTCCTGCAGTGACTGGAAACTGGCCGGGCGCTTGCGCCGCTTGGGTTCAGGCACATAATGCTCGGCAATAAAGGCGTTCATCCATTGCACCACCGACGGTGGCGCCGGTACCTGTTCCACCGTTTCCTGAGCATCCAGCCAGCGGCCCGCATCGTGATAGCTGAGCGTCACAATTTCAGGCCGAGCCTGAGGCTCGCTGCCGTCTTCGGCATCGTGCATACGCCACAACACAAACCAACAGGGTGCCGCCGTCGTAGCGTTCAACACATAGCCTTCGGCGTCGTCTTTGAACAAGCGCACCGTATAGCCCGGGTGCAGCCAGCGCTCTTGCGTATCGTCTTTATATAAAAGACGAGCCGTCGGCCCGAACGCCGTCTCGTTGGCGACCACATCGTCCAGCACCCAACGCCACTCCTGCCAGCGGCTCATCGGGCCCGTGATGCGCTCCTTGCGCATCACCACCGCTACATCCAGACTGACAGGAAAGGAATCGCTCATAGCGCTTTACCTACTTCGCTCGACTAACCGAAATCGCCGACAGTTTCGAAGAATGGTCTTTGGCCATGCCGGCGACCGAGAGCGCCACCTGGCGCGCCACGGACTTGTACAAGCCCGCGACCTCGCCATCCGGGTCTGCAATCACGGACGGCTGACCGCCATCGGCCTGCAGGCGAATATTGATATCCAAAGGCAAGGCGCCCAAATACGGCAACTGATAATCCGCCGCCATTTTCTGGCCGCCGCCCGACCCGAAAATATGCTCGGCGTGACCGCACTGGCTACAGACGTGGACCGCCATGTTTTCGACCACGCCCAGGATCGGCACCCCGACTTTCTCGAACATTTTGACGCCCTTGCGCGCATCCAGCAAGGCAATGTCCTGAGGCGTCGTCACGATGACGGCCCCCGTCACCGGCACTTTTTGGCTCAACGACAGGTGAATATCCCCTGTGCCCGGCGGCATATCCACCACCAGATAATCCAGATCTTTCCAATTTGTCTGGCGCAATAGCTGTTCCAACGCCTGCACTGCCATCGGGCCGCGCCAGATCATGGCCTCGTCGGCATCGACCAAAAAGCCGATAGACATCACCTGCACCCCATAGTTTTCCAGGGGTTCCATCGTGTTGCCGTCTTCGCTCTGCGGGCGCGCATTGATGCCCATCATCATGGACTGGCTGGGGCCATAGATATCCGCATCCAGAATCCCGACCCGGGCGCCTTCGGCCGCCAGGGCCAGCGCCAGATTCACGGCCGTGGTGCTCTTGCCCACACCGCCTTTGCCCGACGCTACGGCAATGATGTTTTTGATGTTGGGCAACAATGCCACCCCGCGCTGTGCGGCATGCGCCACAATCACTGAACGCAGGTTGATGGATACATTACCCACACCCGGCACCGATTTCGCTGCCGCAATCAATGCGCTGCGCAATGCCGGGATCTGGCTTTTGGCCGGGTAACCCAGTTCCACATCGAACGCCACATCGGCGCCATCGATCTGAAGGTTTTTCACTGCCTTGGCTTCGGCCAAGGGCTTGCCCGTGTTGGGATCAATGACGGCCTGCAGGGCCTGAAGCAAAGTATCGGAAGTGACCATGAAGGGTCTGTCTCTGAAATCAGCGAAAGAGAAAGGAGTCGTTAATAAAAACGACGAAGGCCGCGCCTTTGGTTTGCTGCTCCCACGGGAGCGATTTCACGCCAAAGCGGCTAGGCGGCTACCTTCGGGCATGTTAGCAGAGCGGCAGTTGGGTCTAGCCTCTGCTCTGCCCACGCGATGAGGCTGGTCTATACTGGCCGCCATTGCGCGGCGCTGAGCGCGGCGCGTTTTATCGCGTGCCATGATCCATACTAACGATATTACGGGCCTCATTCTCGCGGGTGGACGGGGCAGCCGCATGGGCGGCGTAGACAAAGGACTGCAGAACTACCAAGGCATGCCCATGGCTCTGCATGCGTTGATGCGTCTCGCACCTCAGGTCGGCGAAACCATGATCAACGCCAACCGCAACCTGGGCGCCTACGAGGCCATGGGGGTGGCCGTCTGGCCAGACAATCTGCCGGATTTCGCCGGTCCCTTGGCGGGATTGGCCACCGGACTGGAACGCTGCGAAACCCCCTACCTGGTCACGGTGCCGTGCGACTGCCCCCGGTTTCCGCTCGATCTGGTACAGCGCCTGGCGCAAGCGCTAACCGAACAAGACGCCGACATCGCCATGGCCGCCACGCAGCAAGACGGCAAATTACGTACCCAGCCGGTTTTCTGCTTGATGAAAACGTCGCTGCTATCCAGTCTGCTGGAGTTTTTACATAGCGGCCAGCGCAAAATCGACATCTGGACGGCGCAACACCGCTGCATCGACGTAACCTTCGAGGATGCGCAGGCCTTTGCCGGCGCCAACACCCTGGCCGAATTGCACCAACTTTCCTGATGACTCGTCCCCTGCCCCCCAGTCTGGCCTCCATCGTTTCCTGTATCAGCGGCTACGACCCCAATGCCCTGCCGATTCCGCAGGCCCGCGCCTTTATTGACCAACTGGTGCCGCGTCTGAACACAGTGGAAATGCTGCCGTTGCGTTCGGCGCTGGGACGCGTGCTGGCACGCGATATCGTGTCGCATCTGAATGTCCCGGCGCACGACAACTCGGCCATGGACGGCTACGCATTCGCCGGCAGCGAGTTGGCCGAGGATGCCGACACGGTGTTGCAAGTGACCGGCGCTCTGCTGGCAGGAGACTCCTCCGCCCGCGCCGTCGGCGCGGGCCAGTGCGTACGCATCATGACGGGCGCCGTCATGCCCGCCGGTCTGGACACCGTCGTCCCTCAGGAATTCGTCCAACAGGATGGCGATCGAATCATTATTCCCGCAAATGTCTTGCGCACTGGAGACAACCGACGCTTGGCAGGCGAAGACTTGGCCATCGGCGACAGTGCCCTGTCGGCGGGCCGCGTACTGCGTCCCGCCGACATTGGCCTGCTGGCCTCACTGGGCCAAGCTGAAGTCCCGGTACAAAGACGGCTGCGCGTCGCCTTTTTCTCTACCGGCAACGAATTACGCTCCATTGGCGAACCGCTGGACGAAGGCTGCGTCTACGACAGCAACCGCTATACCTTGTGGAGCATGTTGCAGCGGCTAGGTGTCGAGATCCTGGATCTGGGCGTCGTACGCGACGACCCGCAGGCGCTCGCCGCCGCCTTCAGCGCCGCGGCCGCCAACGCAGATGCCGTCATCACCTCGGGAGGCGTCAGCGTCGGCGAAGCCGACCACACAAAGACTGTCATGGCCGAACTGGGCGATGTGCTGTTCTGGCGGATCGCCATGCGTCCGGGCCGGCCCATGGCCATCGGCCGCATCCGCGCCGACCATGGCGACGCCATTCTGTTTGGTTTGCCGGGGAATCCCGTTGCCGTCATGGTGACGTTCTACGCCCTGGTACGTGATGCGTTATTGACCATGTCGGGCGCCACATCGAATACGCTCCCCTTGCTGCGCTGCACGGCCGCACAACCCATTCGGAAAAAACCGGGCCGCACGGAATATCAACGCGCCATCGTGACCCCGGCGACGGGCGGCGGGTGGCAAGCCAGCATCACCGGTTCACAAGGCTCGGGCATTTTGCGCAGTATGAGCGAGGCCAATGGCCTGATGGTATTGCACCACGACCAAGGCAACGTCGCCGCCGGCGACTTCGTCGACGTGATGCCTTTTGACGGCCTGATTTAAGCCGTTTCCAGACCTGATTCCCTGTGACGAATCCCCACATGACAAAAATTATCGGTTTTGCCGGATGGAGCGGTGCGGGCAAGACCTCATTACTGACCAAACTCATCCCCTGCCTGAAAGCCCGGGGCTATAGCGTCTCTACGGTCAAGCACGCCCACCACGCGTTCGACATCGATACCCCCGGTAAAGACTCGTTTCTGCACCGCGCATCCGGCGCAACGGAAGTCCTGGTCGCTTCATCCGCCCGGTGGGCACTGATGCATGAGCTGCGTGGTGCGCCCGAACCCGAATTGGGGGAATTACTCGGCGCCATGAGTCCCGTCGACTTCATTCTCGTCGAGGGGTTCAAGCGCAATGCGCACATCAAGATCGAAGTCCACCGCCGAGTGAACAACAAGCCCTGGCTCTACCCCGATGATCCCAGTATCGGGGCCATTGCCAGCGATACGGAGTCGAACGAGCATCCCTTGCCGCACGTCGCACTGGACGACATCGAAGCCATCGCCGATCTGGTCGAGACCCTGGCCTGGCCACTGGACATCGCCATCGCCCGCCTGACTCAGCCGGGGAATGGCGCCTGAACCACCAAACGAGCCCGGGAGTCACTCACCCTCCCCCAGGGGCCAAGGAAACTTGGGGCGGCCCGGCGTTTCAAACCGATACCCCCCCTGGGCTGAGCTTCGCTCACCCTCCCCCAGGGGCCAAGGAAACTTGGGGCGGCCCGGCGTTTCCTTGGGACCCATTCCCGCAGTAAAGTAGCGACTGCAAAATAGCCTGCGGGCATCAAGGAAGCATCTTGAATTTCATTTTCCGAGGCAACGAACTTCTAGTCCAAGAGACCGGCCTTGAACTCCCTGATGCCGTGGTCTGCGCTGCACTCAGCCTGCAACCTGAAAGCCTGCAGCAAGTGTGGCTGGACAACCCGCATATCCGAACCACCCATGTCCCGCTGACGACCGAGCCGCCCGCCGGCTACGCTTTCCTCAAACTGCGCGCGCTGTACAGCGAATTGGGCGATCGCACCGCACTCGCCGGACGCGCCTTCCAAGTTGCAGAATGGGCTCGTACCCATCGGTTTTGCGGAGTCTGCGCAACTCCCATGGAACCGGTCGGCCACGAGCTCTGCATGCGTTGCCCGGCTTGCGGGATGTCTGCGTACCCCCGCATTTCCCCCGCCATGATGGTGCTGGTGCGCAAAGGCGACAGCATTCTGCTGGCGCGCCACGCGACCTATGCCACGGCGCGTCACACCGCATTGGCAGGCTTTGTCGAGGCAGGAGAAAGCATCGAAGACGCCATCCATCGCGAGGTCTACGAGGAAGTCGGCCTGCGCGTGAAAGACCTGCGCTACTTCGGCAGCCAATCCTGGCCCTTCCCCCATTCGCTGATGATTGCCTTTACCGCCGAATACGTGGATGGCGAGATCCGAATACAAGAAGACGAGATCGCAGAAGCCCACTGGTACGGCCCTGGCGACACGCTGCCCGAAATTCCTATGCGTGAATCCATTGCCGGCCGCCTGGTCCGCGCCAATTTACCCGCAGGTACAAGCTCCTGATATCCATGCCGCCCGCCTGCGGCGCCTGACTATCGGTGCCGCAGACAGCGGAAATCTCTCATGCGACATTCCACTCTTATATTCATCATCGCCGCCTTCGTGCTGCTCGTTGTCAGCCGGCTGGCGTTGGCAGCCTGGCAATGGCGCCGCGTCACCAAGGCCGGTGGCTTGCGCCCCCTGCTGCTGGGCGGGCTGCGCATCGACACGAACCAAATCGCCGTTCTGGTCGCACTGCCCGCGGTGCTTTCGCCATTATTCGCCCACTTGCCGGCGGCTGCGGCCGCAACGGGAATATGGCTGCAGGTATGCTGGATCCTGCTGGGCTTCCTGGAGGTGGCGACTCCGGCCTTCATCATGGAATACGACACGCGTCCCAATCGCCTGTTCGTGGAATACCTGAAGCATCCGCGAGAGGTTTCCGGCATGCTTTGGCGCGGCTACAAACTAGAGCTCGCAGGCGCACTGGTCGCAGTCGTCGTGTTACTGGCCATTGGCCATGCCCTGTTCGGCGATCCTCCCGTCGAAGCCCGTTGGTCCTGGTGGCAAATGGCGCTGGGCAGCCTGGTCATCCTCGCTGCCATCATCCTCGCCATACGGGGCACCCTGGGACACCGGCCAATCAACCCATCGACCGTGGCATACAGCAACGACGGCCTGCTCAATACGCTCGCATTGAATTCCCTCTATAACGTGTCCTATGCGATCTACAGCATGAAATACGAAAAATCGGCAGCGGCTGTCTACGGACGCATGCCGGGCGAGCGCATGCAAGAGATCGTCTTATCCAGCGCAGGACTACCCCACCCCCCCGCGCTGGAAACTCATCCCAGCGTGCACCAGCAGACCCCCACACGCACACGCTCCCGTCCGGCCAATATCGTCATCATTCTCGAAGAAAGCCTGGGGGCTCAGTACAGCGCGGCATTAGGCGGCGACAAAGATCTCACACCGCATCTGGATGCGCTGGCACGCGAGGGCTGGGCCTTCACGCGCACGTATGCCACCGGCACGCGCTCGGTACGCGGACTCGAGGCCGTTACGGCGGGCTTTCTGCCCACCCCGGCGCAGGCAGTTCTGAAACTGCCTGCCGCGCAACGCGGGTTCTTTACCTTGGCCGACGTGCTGGGCCGTCACGGCTATCACTCTCGTTTCATCTACGGCGGTGAATCGCACTTCGACAACATGAAAGGCTTTTTCCTGGGAAATGGTTTCGACGAAATCATTGACCTTCCGGACTTCACCAACCCTGCCTTCGTCGGCACGTGGGGCGCATCAGACGAAGATATGTTCACCCAGTTGGATGCGCGACTGCGCGCCGACTCCGACAATAACCAACCGTCGTTCACGCTGGCATTCAGCGTATCCAACCACTCCCCATGGGAATATCCTGCCGGGCGCATCACCGTCGACGGCAACCCTGCCACCGTCGAAAACACCGTCCGCTACGCGGATTGGGCCATCGGACAGTTCTTCGAACGCGCACGCCAAGCCCCCTACTGGGACAACACCATTTTCCTGGTGGTCGCTGATCACGACTCGCGCGTATTTGGCGACACCCTCGTGCCGGTACGCCACTTTCATATTCCCGCCGTCATTCTCGGCGGTGGCATCGAAGCGCGACGCGACGAGGGCATCATCAGCCAAATCGATCTGCCACCCACGCTGCTCTCACTAGCCGGCGTCACTTGCACCCATCCGATGCTGGGCCATGATCTGACGCGCAGCGCTCCAAATCGCGCCATCATGCAATATGAAAACCACTACGGCTACCTAAAGGGCGATGATCTGCTGGTGCTGCTGCCGGGCAAAAACCCCGTGCAATTCCGCTATGGCATGCCTGAAACCTTCACCGCGGTCGACACCAACGCCGCACTCGCCGAAGAAGCCCTGGCACACGCGCTCTGGCCCAGCTGGGCCTACCGCGAAGAACGCTATTGCGTTCCCACTGAAATCTAAGTCCTCTCCTCAGCTACTCGCGATAGCGCCCTTTTAAACGACGGTGTTCGAGGTCATATATCTCGCACCGTCGTTCATCTCGCACGACATTCTGAAAATTCTCATATCAGAATAGTCTGATATTGCCCCTCCAATGCGGCATTGTTCGTTTCATCCCGAGACGGTCTATCTAGAATGACCAGAGGATGAGCGCCCTCCTATCTCTCCGTACCTGCTGTTGACGATTGCACTCGCTCGAGAATCTGCGCAGCGTGTGTTGCGTGCGATGACGGGCGCCCCCCCATCAGCACCACTGTCAAACAGTAGAACAAACCACCAATCTCGTGACTGACACGTTCCCCACAACCTTCGGCATACCAATACCCACAAATGGACACAACCATGCGGACCTTAGCGCCTCAAGACCTCACACTGATATCGGGTGGATTCAGCAGCTCCTCCTTTATCGACCACTACGAGGACGATCGTCATCTCCTAGTTTTGAAAGATGCTGACTTTCTCACTACAGAAGGCCCCAAATTTATCGACAATCACGTCGAAAACCTCTATCTCCGGGCAGCCCTAAAGGTGACTTTGCACTCAGCCGCCATCTTGTTAAGCGTGGCCGCGATAATGGCAAAAATCAATGGTGACAGCGATACCTACTGACCCAGCCCTTCATCTCTTTTAACCATCTCATTTACGCAAGCCTGGGTGGCCGTCGCTGACGGGCGTGCGCAGCTACCGCAACACATCACTTGACCCATTTGGATGACAGCCCCTGTTGTTCACATTGCGTTATCTGATCAACTTTTCCCTCATGTTTCGCAAAGCCGCCCTTGAAGCCGCCAAAACGCATCCCCTGGGATCCGTCGTTGCCCTGCGGCCCCTGTCGACCTCTCTATTGGTGAGCTTATTCACAGCGTTCGGTCTAAGTCTCGCGCTGTTCTTCTGTTTTGGTTCCTACACTAAACGCGTCAAAGTCTATGGACAACTCATCCCCGCCAGCGGGCTAGTCAAAGTCTATGCCCCGCAGCCCGGCATCGTCGTGGCCAAACACACCACCGAAGGCGCGCTCGTCAAAAAGGGCGAGCCCTTGCTTACCATCTCCAGCGAGCGCTACACCCAGACCGGCACAGCCACACAGGAGACGATCAGCAGCCGCATGCAACGCCGCCTGGATCTGATGCAACGCGAGCGGGAAAAGCTCGACACCATCCACCAAGAGGAATCCGCCTCGCTGGCCAACACCATTGCCACGCTCTCGCAAACGTTGGATCGCATCGATAAACAGATCCTGCTGCAACACAAGCGAGTAGCCCTCGCACAAGACAGCGCACGTCGATACAAAACGCTGTCGTCCGAAAGTTACGTCTCACGTGATCAGCTCCAAGAAAAGCAAGCCATGCACCTTGAACAACAGACCAGGCTTGCCGACCTGACTCAACAACGCGCGGAAACCGTCAAAGAACTGACCAGACACGAAAGCGAACAACGCACGTTGCCACTAAAACAACAGGCCGCCGCCACGCAAATCGAACGCGAGATTCTCGCCATCACACAAGAGCTCGCCGAAAGCGAAGCCAAACGCCATCTCGTCATACTCGCCCCTGAAGCCGGCCAGGTCAGCAGCCTTCTTGTCGAGATCGGACAGCACGCCGAACCCAGCAAGGCACTGCTCAGCCTGGTTCCCCAACACGCCGAGTTGATTGCAGACATCTATATCAAAAACAGGGACATCGGTTTCACCCGCGTAGGCGACCGAGCGATGATTCGCTATGCATCCTATCCCTATCAGAAGTTTGGCATGCACGGCGCCAAAGTCGTCTCTATTTCCACTGCCGCCGTGCCTGCTGCAGAAATCGTGAACATCTCCGGCGCCATTCCCGGTCTGGATCAAAACACGGCCCAAGACTTGTACTACCGTGCCGCGCTCCGTCTGGATGCGCAACACATCCTCGCTTATGGCGACGCGCAACCGCTAGCCACTGGCATGGCCCTGGAGGTCGACATCTTGCGGGAAACACGCGCAATCTACGAATGGGTCTTAGAACCGTTGTACAGCATCAGCGGAAAGGTATCCTGATGAGCGCGTTCACACTGACAGATCTCAAACGCTTGATGTCAGGGCACCCCACAGTGCCCGTCATTCTTCAGGGCGAAGCCGCAGAATGCGCCAATGCCTGCATCGCCATGGTAGCGGGCTATTACGGCCACTCACTCACTATTCATCAATTACGGCAACGATTCCCGATCTCGCTAAAGGGCGTGACCCTATTGCAGGTCGCCAATATGTGCGAACAGCTGGGCTTACAGTACCGTGCTGTCACCCTCGAACTCAATGATCTCAGCAAGCTGCGTACGCCCTGCATTCTGCATTGGCGCTTCAACCATTTCGTCGTGCTTTGCTCGACAAACGGACGAACGGCGGTCATTCATGATCCGTCCACAGGACAGCGAAAGATCTCTCACACCGAACTTAGCGAGGCCTTTACAGGCGTTGCGCTTGAGATCTGGCCTACACAGACTTTCCAGATATCGCCTCCCCAACCTCCCATGCCGTTGCGCAAACTGGTGGGTACCGTTTTTGGGCTGAAACGCGCGCTACTGCAAATCATCGTCCTGGCGCTGGTTCTGGAAATGCTGTCACTGACAACTCCCGTGCTTACGCAGTGGGTGATAGACGATGTCATCGTTTCCGCAGACATCGATCTATTGACGACGCTGTTGATCGGATTTGCCTTGCTGCTGATCATGCAAACGGCAGTCTCCACGCTGCGTGCCTATGTTGGCATGCAATTGAGCACCAGCCTGTCATTTCAGAGCAAGAGCAATCTGTTTGCGCATTTGGTCAAGCTGCCTACCTCGTTCTTTGAGCGGCGCCACATTGGCGATATCGTTTCGCGATTTGGCTCGATAGACACTATTCAGCAAACGCTCAATGCCTCCTTGATCGCAGGCATCCTTGATGGGTTGATGACGGTCATCACCTTGGTATTGATGTGGCTTTACAGCTGGCAGCTGTCCCTCGTCGCGATCGTCGCCATGGTGCTGTACGGCATCATTCGTGTCGTCTCCTATCCGCCGCTCAAAGCGCGCTCACACGATGCCATCATCAAGGGTGCACAAACGCAATCTCATTTTCTCGAAACGCTGCGCGGCATACGCACCTTGCAGGTCTTTCAAAAGGCGCAGGATCGCTGTGCCGCCTGGCAGACCCTGCTCGTCGATCAATTCAATGCCGGCATCAAGATCCAAAAACTCAAGCTTGTCCTCCAACAGTTCAACGCTGTCATCTTTGGCCTGGAAGGCTTGATCATCCTGTGGGCGGGCGCCCACCTCGTCATCGCCGGCGGCTTTAGTGTGGGCATGCTGATGGCCTTTCTCGCCTACAAGTCGCAGTTCAACCAACGAGTGGGCGCGCTGATCGACAACTTGTTCGAGTTGCGCATGTTGCGCATTCAGGGCGAACGGCTATCCGACATCGTGCTCACCTCGCCCGAAGACCCAGGACGGGATCCACAACGCCCGTTGGACCAGATCTCCGGCACGCTGGCCTTTTCCGATGTCAGTTTTCGCTATGGCGACGCGGATCCCATGGTGCTGGACCAAGCCTCGTTCCAGATCGCAGAGGGGCAATCCGTCGCTATCGTCGGCACCACGGGGGCCGGAAAATCGACGTTGCTCAAACTCATGCTGGGCATTCTTCAGCCCACGCAGGGCGAAGCAACGATTGGCGGTGTTCCCTATCACGTGCTAGGGGCTCGCGGTATACGATCCATCTCCGCCTCTGTACTCCAGGACGATGTTTTATTCGCGGGCTCCATTGCAGACAACGTCAGTTTCTTTGACCACAACACGGATCGTGACTGGATTGAAACCTGTTGCAAGCACGCCGCCATCCATAGCGAAATTGCGGCGCTACCCATGGGCTATCACACGCTGGTCGGCGACATGGGCACCATGCTTTCCGGCGGTCAGAAACAGCGGTTATTGATTGCCCGCGCCCTCTACCGCCGCCCCAAGATTCTCATTCTGGACGAGGCGACCTGCCATCTCGATCTCGCGGTCGAGGCACGTGTCGTCCACATGCTGAAAATGCTCAATATCACCCGCATCGTCGTCGCCCACAGGCCCCAGACCATTGCCTCGGCGGAGCGCGTACTAGAGCTCAAGAACGGACGGATCCACGAATACATTCTATCCCCGCCCGATCATGATTAACCCCCAACTGACACGCATGATGCATTCATCGCATGCGCTTCTTTTGGCTGCCAGCCTGATGACGACGGCAGGCTCGGCCATTGCACTAGAGACATCGCTTGATCTGCCACCGCCACTCGTGCTCAACCTTGAGCCTGACGTCTGCGAAATGCCTCCTGCGTTAACGGAGCTGGGTCTGCGCGACGCGGTCCAAGTCGCGCTTTGCAAAGCGCCCAACGTGCAACAGGCTGCCATCGCGATCGAAGAGAGTCTCGCCAACCTGGATGCCGCAAACGCCAAATATCTGCCCACGTTGAATGCCAATGCCGATGTCAGCCGTATCGGCAAACACGTCAAGTATCCTGATCACGCAGCGCGCAACTATGATCTCCATGCGTACAGCGGCAATGCCCGGCTCGGGCTGAACTGGCTGCTGTTCGACTCGGGACAGCGCAGCGCACAATACGACAACGCACATGCCAAACTGAGCGCGGCCTTATACAGTAAAGTGCTCGTCAGTCGCGATCAGGCCATCACCGTCGCTGACAGCTATTACAAGGCTCGCAGCGCCACAGCCAGCGCCACAGCAGCCCGCGCAGCCGCCACTCGCGCCGAGAAAAATTTCCACGCCACCCAGCGCCTGCGTGAGGGCGGAGTCGGCTCCATCTCCGACGAGCTTCTTGCCAAAGTCGCGTGGCAACGACACCTCGTCGACAGCGAAACCAAAGCCACGGCAGCTGAAGTCACTAAGATCGCCCTCGTCACCGCGATAGGCCTGCCCGGTCAGACTCGCATCAGCCTGGCTGTCTCGAATGATGCAGCCGCGGCAATTACCACCGCGAGACCTGCAACGACCCGCTCCACCATCGACGAGCAAATCACTGCCGCCATTCGCAATCACCCAAGACTCGCTGCCGCACGCGCCAATACACAGGCTGCCAAAGCAGAAGCCCAAGCCATTGAGGCCCAGCATCAGCCCAAGATCAGCCTGCAAGCCGATCGTCACCTCGGCATCACCCCTCCAGCCAACGCCGTCGCCAGAGAAAACGTCAACAGTTGGTCCGTCGGCCTCACCGTGCATATCCCCATTTTTGACGGCCAAGCTACCCGATACGCCACGGATGCCGCTCGCGCTCGAACCCGAGCCGCCCGCGAGACCGAACGCACGGTGCAGCTCGAAGAAGAACTGAAGCTCCTCACGGATTTCAATCACATGAGCAGCGCTGCCCAAAAAAACACGCTGCTCAGAGACGCTGAAACCAGCGCTGAACAAGCTTACCGCAGCGCCCAGATCCGCTACCAGCAAGGCGTAGGCACCGCCGTCGAACTCCTCAAGGCGCAAGACGAACTCGCCAACATTCAACAGGCCGTCATCGACGTGCATTACGAATTACTCGCGGCACAGTTCCGTATCGCAATTGCGCTAGATGCATTGCCCGCTGCTCACGTTGATGATCATTAACACTGTTCTATGGATGCCCCCATCTTGCATCAAACAGTTCAGACAAACGCATTGGCTTATCTGGCCTTGGAGTTATCACGTGCGCACACTATCACGGCATGAACTTGTATGGATATCAGGCGGATTCAGCGAGCCACGCAACGGAGACTATTGGCGTATCACAATGCGTATGCTGCCGCGGCCCAATGCTGCGATGACGCCAGACGGATTCCAGCACCGACACGATTACGACAGCAACCTATCAACCGAATTCATGTCCTTCGGACCCATCATCGAGGATGTGGAAAACCCATTTTTGCGGTGGACATTAAAGGCGGCCATTGTGACATTTGGCATCGCTTTCGCGGTCGCGGTGTCCGCAACTGATGACCGGGATACGTGGGTTGTATGCAGCTGAACACAGCCGGATCCCTGGGCATTTCCTTGATTTCATATCTTCCTGTTCAGCCTCATCAATACACGTACCTTCTCTCATAAACAAGGACATCATGCGCGAACATCATGGAGAAAAATCGATATTTCCACACATCCCGGCCATTGCTAGCTAACCCTTTTCACGAATAAATATCATGAAAGAATTGCCATCGTCAGACCTTCGATTCGTTTCCGGCGGATTCAATGTAGGCAGTGCCACACTGCATGCACTGGGCGCCGTTGGTTCGACAGTGGGCTATATGCTTGCCATACAGATACAGCGGATCACGGGAATCAACGTATCGGGAACAGTCGAAGGCGTCACAGGCGCGAACGTCATTAGCGGGTTCCTCAGTCATTCAGTATGGGACGACCAAAACCTTCGTGTCGATGAGCGCATAGGTTCAGGTTTAAAGACGAGTTTGCTTTGCGGCGCGGCCGTCGGCTTATTCGAGGAACTCGCCAAGACCGCCATTTCGGACGCCATGCAAAACGACTGACGCGCAGTCCTCCCATTTTGTCAGCCGACAATACCTGAACCCTCATCACCGAAAACACCATGCGCGACTTATCGTCCTCGGACCTCCAGCTCGTTTCGGGCGGATTTGACACACGCGGCGCAACACTGCGCGCGATTGGAACCATTAATTCGACATTCGGCTACGTGACAGCCATACGCACACTGCAACGGTGGGGGTCGCTCGGCCGCGAAACAACAATGGGCGCCGCCAGCGCAGCAACCATCGCCAAATGGGCCACGCATTCGATGTGGGATCATCCGGGAAATAACCCGGCAGACAGCACGGGCGCCGCCATGTGCGGATGCTTTATCCTGGGGGCAGGCGTGGGATTGGCCGAAGGAATCATCAAAACCGCCGCCGCGGGCTTCATCAAAGCATAGTGACGGCCGCGATATTTGCGCTCTTTGTTTCACGATCAGGCCGCCGCTGCCGAAGCAAAAAAGACCCCCACGCTGCGCCTTCGGCCTGCTGCCCCCCAAGGGGGCGTTTTTTGTTTTGGGGCGACCCGGCAACAAAAAAGCCGGACACTGTATTCACAGTTCCGGCTCTTGCTACGGGTGTCGGGCACACCAGTAAAAATTCGACCACCAATCAGTGGTCGGGGCGAGAGGATTCGAACCTCCGACTCCTGCGTCCCGAACGCAGTACTCTACCAGGCTGAGCTACGCCCCGATTTGCTTATGCAGCGTTTTTCTTCAGCGATCTCGATTAACCGCGAAAGCGCAGAATTCTAACAGGGATTTCTGATAAACGGAAATCGGCAGAATATCGAGCGCCCGTCGGGCGATATCTGCCTCGGCTAAAGCAGCCTGCTGCGCGTGTTCCAGCGCGCCGGTAGCCCGGATGGCTTCGGCCACCGCGGCAAAGTCTGCGTCACCTGTCTGAATCGCGTTACGAATCAGCTCGCGCTGGGCGGGCGTGCCCTGCTCCATCACCCAGATCAACGGCAGCGTGGGTTTGCCCTCGCGCAAGTCGTCTCCGACGTTTTTACCCAGGGCCTGAGCATCCCCGCTGTAGTCCAGCACATCATCCACCAGCTGAAATGCGGTGCCGATATGGCGCCCATAGGCAGCCGCCGCAGCCTCCTGTTCGGCCGTTGCTCCCGCCAGCACGGCGCCCACCTGGGCAGCCGCCTCGAAGAGCTTTGCGGTTTTGTAACGCACGACCTGCAAATAGCGCTCTTGCGAAACGTCAGGGTCGTGAACGTTGAGCAATTGCAACACCTCGCCCTCGGCGATCACAGTGGTCGCCTCGGACAATATCTGCATAATGCGCATCGACCCCGCCTCGACCATCATCTCGAACGAGCGCGAATACAGGTAATCGCCCACCAATACGCTGGCCGCATTGCCGAACATGGCATTCGCCGTCTCTCGCCCCCGGCGCAAATCAGACTCATCGACCACATCGTCATGCAGCAGGGTCGCCGTGTGAATGAACTCTACAACAGCCGCCAGCAGATGATGATGGTCTCCTTGGTAGTTCAGCGCCCGTGCCATCATCAGCACCATGGCCGGCCGCATGCGCTTGCCACCCGCACCGATGATGTAATCGGCAATCGTCCGGATCAGTACGACCTCCGAATCCAGGCGTCCGCGGATAACCGCATCGACAGCCTTCATATCATCGGAAATAGGGGCGATCAGCTCAGGGAGATTCAAAACGTATCCGGCAGGTATTAGGGAGAGCCGACCCGAGGCTCTGTGATGTATCAACGCAGGCAATCGCGCTGCTGTCGGGGGCCTCGCAAATTATACGAGGTATCACCAGTACACTGGCCCTCAACAAATAAAACGCCTGGCAGGCCCCGGGCCTCCCCTCGAACCGAGCGCCCTGATCGGCCTAACCACCTGCCCCATAAGGAAATTTTGACTTTTCCACAGCCGCGCGCTAGAATCTTTGGTTCGGTCAATACCGAAATCCCTATTTTTAAGGAATACCCCATGTACGCGGTCGTAAAAACCGGTGGCAAGCAGTATCGTGTTGCCGCTGGCGAAAAACTCAAGGTAGAACAGATACCGGCTGACATTGGGCAAGAAATCACCCTGGACCAGGTCCTGTCGGTGGGCGAAGGCGACCAACTGAAAGTTGGTACTCCGATCGTCGCTGGCGCCGTGGTCAAGGCAACGGTTCTTGCGCATGGCCGGCATGACAAGGTCAAGATCTTCAAGATGCGCCGTCGCAAGCACTATCAGAAGCACCAGGGCCACCGTCAGAACTACACCGAAATCCGCATCGACGTCATCACGGCGTAAGCGACTCGGTTAATTGAATAGCAGGAGCTAATCAAAAATGGCACAGAAAAAGGGCGGCGGCTCTACGCGAAACGGTCGCGACTCAGAATCGAAGCGACTGGGCGTCAAGGCATTTGGCGGCCAACTCATCCCGGCTGGCTCGATCATCGTGCGCCAGCGCGGCACCCGTTTCCACCCCGGCACCAACGTCGGCATCGGCAAGGATCACACCTTGTTCGCGCTGGTCGACGGCAAGGTTCAATTCGGCTTCAAAGGCGCATTGAACAAGCAGACCGTGTCGATCGTGGCAGCCGAATAACGGTTACCGGATAACGGCAACCGTTTCACAAACGGCAAAAGCCCTGTCGCACGCGGCAGGGCTTTTTTGCTTCAGGCAGATACTTATGAAATTCGTAGACGAAGCCACCATCGAGGTCATCGCCGGCAAAGGCGGGAATGGCGTGGCGAGCTTTCGCCGCGAAAAATTTATCCCCAAGGGCGGCCCCGACGGCGGCGATGGTGGACGCGGCGGCAGCATTTTTGCCGTTGCGGATCGCAACATCAACACGCTGATCGATTTCCGCTACGCCCGTTTGCATCGTGGCAAAAACGGTGAAAACGGCCGCGGCTCGGATCAATACGGCGCCGCCGCACCCGATATCACGCTGCGAGTGCCCGTAGGCACCGTCATCCATGATGCCGATACCGGCGAACTCTTGTTCGACCTCAGCCGTCACGACCAAAAGGTCACGCTGGCTGCGGGTGGCCAAGGCGGCATGGGCAATATCCATTTCAAATCCAGCGTCAACCGCGCGCCACGCCAATGGACGCCCGGCAAAGAAGGCGAACAACGCCGTCTGCGCCTGGAACTGAAAGTCCTGGCCGACGTAGGCCTGCTCGGGCTGCCCAATGCCGGCAAATCGACGCTGATCAGCCGCATCTCCAATGCGCGCCCCAAAGTCGCCGACTATCCTTTCACGACACTGCACCCCAATCTGGGCGTCGTACGCACCTCGCCGTCGCGCAGCTTTGTCGTGGCAGATATCCCCGGCCTGATCGAGGGCGCCTCCGAGGGTGCAGGCCTGGGACATTTGTTCCTGCGGCACTTGGCTCGCACGCGGGTATTGCTGCATCTGGTCGACATTTCACCTGTCGATCCCGACGTGGATCCTATCGACCAGGCCGTGACTGACGCTCGCGCCATTGTCGAGGAATTACGCCGTTACGACCCAGAATTGGCCGACAAACCGCGCTGGCTGGTGCTGAACAAGCTGGACGTGGTCGCCGACCCCGAGTCCGCACGCGAACGCTTTATCGAGCAGTTCGGCTGGCAAGGTCCGGTTTACGCCATTTCGGGCCTCAGCGGCGATGGCACCCAAGAGCTGATCTGGGCGCTCCAGGACTACCTGGACGCCGAACAGCGCAAAGATCATGTCGCCCAGGACCAGGCGGACGGCACCTACGTCGCCGAAGACCCGCGTTTTGACGCCACACGCAGTGACGCATCCATCACTCAGGCGCCGCGTAGCGGTGACGAATAAGCCATAATCGCATTTTCGTTTTCCGCGGGCCGCCGCGCATCGCATATGGCGGCCACTACTCTCATCATCGCGACACTTCGGTCATTGCCATGACTGCTGATCACACCGCTGTTTCTGTTGTTGCTTCGGCCACCCGTCTGGTAGCCAAAGTCGGATCCTCTCTAGTCACCAACGAAGGCCGAGGACTGGACCGCATTGCCGTCGCACACTGGGCAGCCCAGATTGCCACGCTGCGCCAGCAAGGCAAGCAAGTCATTCTCGTATCGAGCGGCGCCATTGCCGAAGGCATGGCCCGGCTGGGCTGGCGCAAGCGCCCCTCCGTCATGCATGAGCTCCAGGCGGCAGCAGCCGTGGGCCAGATGGGGCTGTGCCAGGCGTACGAGGCTGCATTCGCAGAGCATGGCCTGCGCACCGCGCAGATTCTGCTCACCCACGAGGATCTGGCCGATCGCCGCCGCTATTTGAATGCACGCAGCACGCTGTTTTCCCTGTTGCGCATGGGCGTGGTGCCGATCGTCAATGAAAATGACACGGTCGTCACCGATGAAATCCGCTTGGGCGACAACGACACCCTGGGGGCGTTGGTCACCAACTTGATCGAAGCGGACACGCTGGTCATCCTGACTGATCAGCGCGGTCTTTACGACTCTGACCCGCGCAAAAATCCCAACGCGGTCTTTGTCTCACATGCACAGGCCGGCGATCTGACGTTGGAAGCCATGGCCGGCGGCGCCGGTTCGGGCATCGGTACGGGCGGCATGCTCACCAAGATCCTGGCCGCCAAGCGCGCCGCACACAGCGGAGCACACACGGTCATCGCCTCCGGCCGCGAACGTGACGTACTGACGCGCCTGGCACAAGGGGAATGTATCGGCACCGAACTACGCGCCGTATTGCCCGTCTGGTCGGCCCGCAAACAATGGCTGGCAGACCACCTGCGCCTGCGCGGGCGAGTCATTCTGGACGAGGGTGCAGTCAGAGCACTGCTCCATGACGGCAAGAGCCTGCTTTCGATCGGGGTCGTCGATGTACAAGGCGAATTCGAACGAGGCGATGTGGTGGCGTGCCTGGACGCGCAAGGCACCGAGTGCGCACGCGGCTTGATCAATTACTCGTCAACCGATACGCGACGCATCTTGCGTCAGCCGTCGTCTCGAATTGCATCAATTCTGGGCAGCATGAGCGACCCAGAATTAATGCATCGCGACAATCTGGTCATTACTTAGTTGACATAGCTGGCTGGTGATGCCTTCGGCGTTTCGTCAAAGGCGCCACCGTCGGGCACCACATCCGCCAGAAAAATGTAGCCCCACTGCCGTACGGCCAGTAGCGGCAGTCCTACTCCCAACCGCTCCGCCTTGGCTCGTAGACGCGACACCATGACGTCCACACTGCGCGCCGAGTGACGGCTGCGTGGTCCTGCTGCTACCGACGCGGCTACCAGACGCTCGCGCGGCAACCGATGCCCTGGCGAAGACAGCAAACGCAGGAAAAACGCGCTTTCGGTGAACGTCAGCGGCAAGTGTTGACCACGCGGCCCCGCCAGCACGCGTCCGGAATGCGTCAGCCGCCATAACGGCGTCTCTCGGGCAGAGCGCTCAGGCGAAAGGGTACGCAACCGGCTTAAGGAGCGCCCCAACGCGCAGAGTTCGCGCACATCGGTCGACATCAGGCAGCAAGCATCGGCTCCCGCGTCCAAGGCAACAATGCGGGCGTCCACGTCAGCATCATCGACCAGGACGATCAATGCCGCATTGGGTGCCGCATAACGCGCTATCCCCACAGCGGTGCGCAAGTCACTTTCCCCGTTCTCCAGAAACAACACCTGCGGCACGCAAACTTCGACCAGATCTGCCAAAGCATTCGTCGTCTTGCAGGCGCGGACCACCCAACCCTGGGCAGCCAAACCGGCCAACAGATGCGGCAAACGAGGCTGTTGGTCTTGAATAATGATAGATTCAACTGCGGTGTGCATGAGATCTCCTTGGCAAAAAGCACATAAGTGAAAAGCACATGGTGATAATCATGATCTCCACGTAATCTAAACGCACGGCTTAACCAGGGAGTGCGGACTTTTTCAGACCAATTGAAGCCTGCGAACTATCACGAAACCGCACACGGCTTCGCCTGCTCATGCTCGAGCTATTGCAGGACGCTATATAGAAGGAAAAACTGTCGCCAGCAGATGATCAGCGCGGCGGCAATGCGGCCGACGGATCAACAGGTTGGCCGCGATGCCGCAGCTCAAAATAGAGGCCGGGCCCTTTACGGTCCGTATTACCCATCTCGGCGATCTGTTGCCCCTGGGAAACCTTTTGGCCCTCTTTGACCAGCAGCTTGCTGTTATGGGCATAGATGCTCAGGAAATCACCCGAGTGTTGCACGATCACGAGATTGCCGTAGCCACGTAGGCGGTTACCTGCGTAGACCACGCTTCCGGCCGCTGCGGCTTTGATCGGCGTACCGGCCTTGTTGACGATCGTCAGCCCCTTGGACGAGTTGCCGTTATACCGTTGCGTCAGCGTTCCCTCGGCGGGCCATACCAGTTTCAATCCCCGCACCACCGCTGCAGACGACGACGATGACGCCGCCGGGGCGCGAGTGCCACTGGTGCGGCTGCTGGTCGTTTCACTCGTGCTGCCCGTCGAGGCAGCGCCGCCAGAGCCATCCACACGCAGCAACTGCCCCTTGCTGATGCGATCAGGATTGGACAGATTATTCAACCGCATCAACGCCGACACACTGGTATTGTGCTGACGGGCGATCTTATTCAGCGTGTCACCGGCCTGTACGCGGTAATACCCGGCCTCGACCTTGCCGGAACCCGTACTACTACATCCCGCCAATACCATGACCAAACAAAGACACAGCACCACACAAACACGGTGCCAGGCGGGCATTGCCCAATCACGGTTGGAGACCGCGTACGAGACGGAAGGGGTGGAAATGGCAAACACTGACAAAGTATCGGATAAGTGGCTAGGAAGATAG
Organism: Bordetella tumbae; assembly: GCF_054780995.1. Lineage (NCBI taxonomy): Bacteria > Pseudomonadati > Pseudomonadota > Betaproteobacteria > Burkholderiales > Alcaligenaceae > Bordetella > Bordetella tumbae. The sequence continues at coordinate 379,057 of NZ_BAAGVG010000018.1, read as the reverse complement.
GGACACGGTAAAAAATACCCCGCCCTGAAGGGTACCAAGAAACGATGTAACAGGCTGATGCATTTGAATCTGAGTCCGCCTCGCTTCTCACCACTCTGCCCCGTTATACCGACAAGTGCCGCCGCACGTCCTCGCCATCCATCTCCGTGCGCGGCCCGTGGGCGACTACCTCGCCGCGTGATAGGACCACGAAATGGTCGGCCAGCTCGCGCGCAAAATCGAAATACTGTTCGCATAGCAGGATACCGATGTTGCCGCGCTCGCGCAGCAACCGGATCACTCGGCCGATGTCTTTGATAATGGATGGCTGAATGCCCTCGGTCGGCTCATCCAGAATAATCAACCGCGGCTCGGCTACCAAGGCGCGGGCGATGGCCAATTGCTGCTGTTGTCCACCTGACAGATCTCCGCCTCGGCGACCCAGCATGGTTTTCAGCACAGGAAACAGCTCGAAGACCTCTTCCTTGACACGGCGAGCCCTGCCCCCCGGAAAGCGAGCCATCCCCATGATAATGTTTTCCTCGACGGTCAATCGCGCAAACACATCGCGTCCCTGAGGCACATACGCGATTCCCAGTGCCGCCCGTTTGTGCGGTGATAAACGGGAAATATCCTGTCCGTCAAACATCACTTTGCCCCCGGCGATGGGTAATACGCCCATCAGACATTTCAGCAAAGTCGTTTTGCCTACGCCGTTGCGTCCCAAGAGGCCCAGACATTCGCCCTGCTGTAAGGACAGCGACACCTGCCGCAGCGTATGGCTGCCACCATAGTATTGATCAATGGCTTGAACTTCCAACATTTGGCTTCCTTTCTGGGATTCCTGCGAAAAACCCGCGACGCATTCAGCAATGGCAATAGAGGAGCAAAGCCCGCGAGGGATCAGCGCCCCAGATACACTTCAATAACCCGCGCATCCGCTTGTACCTGTGCCATCGTTCCTTCAGCCAACACTGCCCCCTCATGCAGCACGGTCACTTTGCCCCCATCGGCGATCTGCGAGACAAAGTCCATATCGTGTTCAACAACCATCAAAGAATGATGGCCGCGCAATTCATGCAGCAACTCTCCTGTGCGTTCGGTTTCAGCGTCGGTCATGCCGGCGACCGGTTCATCCAGCAGCAGTAGTTGGGGCTCTTGCATCAATAACATACCGATCTCCAGCCACTGCTTTTGTCCATGTGACAACAGGCCGGCCACGCGATATACCTCGCCCGTCAACCGAATCAAAGCCAAGGTCTGCGCGATACGATCGGCTTGCTCTGACGTCAACCGCGAAAATAAAGTCGGCCGTACGCGCTTGTCCGTTTTCATCGCCAGTTCGAGATTCTCCAGGACGGTGTGCTGCTCGAAAACCGTGGGTCGCTGAAACTTGCGTCCGATACCTGCATGGGCGATCTGCGCTTCGTTCAGCGTCGTCAGATCGATATTCTGGCCAAAAAAAGCAGATCCGGCAGTCGGACGTGTCTTGCCCGTGATGACGTCCATCATGGTGGTCTTGCCGGCGCCATTAGGGCCGATGATGCATCGTAGCTCTCCCACGCCGATATCCAATGTCAGATCGTTCAATGCCTTGAACCCATCAAAGCTGACCGTGATCCCATCCAGATACAAGATCGCACCGTGCGTGGTATCGACCCCTGCCGGGTTGACTCGCCCATACGAGGGCTGTCCGCTAGGGCCTCCGTCATCATTCGGATCCTCGGCATCGACCTGATGTAATGCCCGCCACTCAGCACTCATATCACACGCTCCTGACGGCGTGTCATCCAACGACGCGCCAACCCTACGATCCCCTGCGGCAAGAACAGCGTCACCAGCACAAAGATCAATCCCAAGGCATACAGCCAGAACTCCGGAAATACACTGGTAAACCAGGTCTTCAAGCCATTGACCGTGCCGGCCCCGATGATCGGGCCGATCAACGTGCCGCGTCCTCCCGTTGCCACCCAGATCACCATCTCGATCGAGTTCTCGGTCGACATTTCTCCAGGGTTGATGATGCCCACCTGCGGCACATACAACGCACCCGCGATCCCGCACATCACAGCCGACAACGTCCAGACAAACAGCTTGAAGCCCAGCGGCTCATAACCAATGAACCGTACACGGCTTTCCGCATCGCGCACCGCCGTCAGCACCCTGCCCAATTTGGATTGCGTCACGGCGCGCGCCAATATCAACGCGCCGAACAGCACCGCCAACGTCACCCAATACAAGGTGGCACGCGTACCCGGCGCCGTGATATCGAAACCGAGAATCCGTTTGAAGTCAGTAAAACCGTTATTCCCGCCAAACCCCGTATCGTTGCGAAAGAACAGCAACATGGCCGCAAAGGTCAGCGCCTGGGTGATGATGGAAAAATAAACGCCCTTGATACGCGAACGAAACGCGAAATAGCCGAACAGAAATGCGAGTCCGCCCGGCACCAGCACCACCAACAGCATGGCGTACCAGAAATGCTCGGTAAAAGCCCAGTACCAGGGGTAATCCTTCCAGTTCAGGAACACCATAAAGTCCGGCACGTTGCTTTGATACACGCCATCCTGACCAATGGCGCGCATCAAATACATGCCATGCGCATAACCACCTAGTGCGAAGAACAGGCCATGACCTAATGAAAGAATCCCGGCATAGCCCCACACCAGATCCAATGCCAACGCGGCCAAGGCATAGCACATGAACTTTCCGAGCAGTGCCACGGCGTAAGCCGAAACATGCAAGGTATGTCCGGCAGGAAACATCAGATTTAGCAGTGGCAATAACGCCAGCATCGCAGTGACCATCGCCAACGCGATCCACGCCTTAGGGCTGAACAACGGCCGGCGCAACGCGGCCGTGTATAACTCGCCGGCTCTCGGGTTTGCTGAACTCATTCTTTGCTCCGATTCAGGAGTCATGGTGCGCCCCAGCGTGGTTCAGTGAAGTGACTACTCAATCTACGCTCCTGCCTCGCGGTGCAAACAGGCCTTGCGGACGTTTTTGCACGAACAGCACGATCAGCACCAAGATCACGATCTTGGCCATGACGGCTCCAGAATAAGGCTCGAGAAACTTCGTGACGGCCCCAAGCCCCAAGGCGGCTACCACCGTTCCTGCCAATTGGCCCACGCCGCCCAACACCACCACCATGAACGAATCCACGATATAGCCACGCCCCAAGTCGGGCCCCACGTTCCCCAACTGAGACAAGGCAACACCGGCCAGCCCTGCGATCCCTGCCCCCAGGCCGAACGCCAACATATCCACGCGCCCTGTCGGCACGCCGACACAATCCGCCATGCGGCGATTCTGGGTGATGGCCCGTACAAACAAGCCCAATCGCGTGTGATTCAACAATCCCCAGACAAACGCCACAACCAGGATCGCAAACACAATGATGGCAATACGGTTATAGGACAACACCAAACCACCCAATACCGTCACGCCACCGCTCATCCAAGACGGATTGCTGACCTCGACGTTCTGCGCACCAAACAGCGTACGAACAGCTTGCATCAACATCAGGCTGATGCCCCACGTCGCCAATAAGGTCTCCAATGGCCGGCCATACAACCACCGTATCACCGTGCGCTCCAGCGCCATCCCGACCAACGCTGTCACCACAAAGGCCACAGGCATCGCCGCAATCACATAGGCGTCCAGCCATTGCGGAAACCAGGATCGGAACAACGCCTGCACGGCATACGTGACGTATGCACCGATCATCAGGAGTTCGCCGTGGGCCATATTGATAACGCCCATGAGGCCGAACGTAATCGCCAACCCCAATGCAGCGAGCAACAACACACTGCCCAAGCTCACGCCATAGAACAGATTCCCGATCCATTCCAGCATCGAAAGATGACGTTCGATACGATGCAATGCGGTTGTCGCAGCGGCCCGGACTCCCGCATCGGGTTCCGCATACGCTCCTTGCGCATCCTGCTGCAACAAGGCCTGCAGTACCGGGCGGAATGCTGCATTGCCGGTATTACCCAATGTCTCGGCAGCTTGAATGCGCAGCGACGCGGTATCGCTCTTCAAATGCAATGCGGCTAGCGCAATTGCCAAGGCCTCTTTCACCTCTGCGTTTTGCTCATCGGCCAGCGCCTTTTCCAACGTGGGCAAGACCGCTGCATCTGCGCCACGTTGCAGGCCTCGGGCCGCAGCCAGACGCTGGGCGGGATCTGGCGCATGCAAGCGCGCCGCTGACAAGGCCGCTGCAATGGCACGTCGCAGGCGGTTATTCACTGAAACCGTCTCGGCCTGCGCCGGCATGGCGGGAACTGATGCTCCCGTTGCCGCATCGACGGCGCCGGACGAGGTTTCCACCAATAACTGCGCCTCGGGTGTCACATACAGCCGATCATTGGCCAAAGCATCAAGCACCACAGCAGCCTGCGGCGATGATTCCGTGCCAAGACGGGCGATGGCCTCCAGCTTGGCAGCGGTTTCATCGCCTGCCAAGGGCGCGAGCAGCGCCGGATCCAACCCGGTTGCGTTGGCGGCCGGCATCCAGGAGCCCGACATCCAGACTAGAACCAGACCGAGCAGGAACCGTACAAAAAACGCGCTGCGTCTCATCATTTATCCCCGTTGGCTCACAGGTTCTGCTTGCCTTCGTTACCAGGGATGTACGGACTCCACGGTTGAGCGCGGATCGGACCTTTACTCTTCCACACGACATTGAACTGACCGTCAGCCTTGATCTCGCCGATATAAACCGGTTTGTGCAAATGATGATTGGTCTTGTCCATTTCGATCTTGAAGCCGTCTGGCGCATCAAAGGTCTGGCCCGCCATGGCGTTGATCACAGGATCAACATCGATTGTTCCGGCCTTCTCCACCGCCTGCTTCCACATGTGAATGCCGATATACGTGGCCTCCATCGGATCATTGGTCACGACAGTGTTGGCATTAGGCAGGTTCTTCGCTTTGGCGTAGGCCTTCCATTTTTCAATGAACTTGGCGTTGACCGGATTCTTGATGGACTCAAAGTAATTCCATGCGGCCAGATGCCCCACCAACGGTTTGGTATCGACACCACGCAGTTCCTCCTCGCCGACCGAGAATGCGACGACAGGCACGTCAGTCGCTTTCAGGCCTGCATTGCCCAGCTCCTTATAGAACGGGACGTTGGAATCTCCGTTGATGGTCGATACCACGGCGGTACGCCCTCCCGTCGAGAAACGCTTGATATCCGCCACAATGGTTTGATAATCCGAATGCCCGAATGGCGTATAGACCTCTTGGATATCTTCGTCCTTCACGCCTTTTGAATGCAGAAACGCGCGCAGGATTTTGTTGGTCGTACGGGGATAGACGTAATCCGTGCCCAACAGCACGAAGCGCTTGGCACCGCCGCCATCTTCGCTCATCAGATATTCCACGGCAGGAATGGCCTGCTGGTTGGGTGCGGCGCCGGTGTAGAACACGTTCTTTTCCAGCTCCTCCCCTTCATACTGCACGGGATAAAACAGCAGGCCGTTCAACTCCTTGAACACCGGCAACACGGACTTGCGCGACACCGATGTCCAGCACCCAAACACGGCGGCGACTTTGTCTTGCGTGAGCAATTGACGCGCCTTTTCCGCAAAGAGCGGCCAGTTCGATGCAGGATCGACCACCACGGGTTCCAACTTTTTACCCAATACACCACCCTGCGCATTGATCTCTTCAATCGCCATCAAGGCCACGTCTTTCAACGACGTTTCGGAAATCGCCATCGTGCCCGACAGGGAATGCAAAATGCCCACCTTTATCGTGTCCGCGGCCAACACCGAGGGCACCCAGCCAGCCATTGCCAACACGCTGGCAGCCGTCAATTGCTTCAGTACAAGTCTGCGTTTCATCGTTCGGATCCTTTTCTTTAGACCGGCGAAGCCGGCGTAATCTGCCTGTGCAACGAACAAAACCCTCACACCTCGCCTTCGGCTTGCAGTCAGCTTCGCGGCGAATTTCCGAGAGAACACTTTCGCCTTGGCAACATGCGCTTCGAGACTCAAGCAATTCCTATGCCAACCTGGATGAGGGGATGAACCACAAAGACAGTCAAACGGTGCAGCCATAAGGCTGTCGAGCCATATGACCTGCAGATCACCGCAGCCATCGCGACCTGACAGTGCCCATTCCCAAACGCATGAGCGCATAAAAAATGCGCAACAACGGTGCAGTCATGCTCGATAAGAGTGCGTTCGCACCGATGTCATGCACCAGTCCATCCTCCTAGCGGCCACCAACCTAAAGCAACTCAATCGCTCAGAACCCGCGCCATTATTGGCTCTACAGCCGATTCTCGATAACTGGCACGTTGATTGCTTGATGTGAAGTACTTGTATACCCACGAGGATTCCGGGATGGACCCCAACGCTGTCATTGATCAACCTAGAGGCCGGACACTGGCCGAATGGCAAGCCGCCTATCGCGTACATGGCGCTCAGCCCGCTGACTTGCTGGGCAAGCTCATCACCGATCTTGATTCAACCGACCCGGCCTGGATTTGCTGCGCCGACAACGCACGACTGAATAGTCAGCTGGATGCGCTCGCACAGCGATTGGCGGCAGTCAACGGAGAGTTAGCACGCTTGCCTCTGTATGGCGTGCCGTTCGCCATCAAAGACAACATCGATGCTGCAAGTTGGCCCACCACTGCCGCTTGCCCCGCCTACGCCTACACTGCCTCGGAAGACGCCGAGATCGTGCGGCGATTGCGCGCAGCCGGCGCCATTCTGATCGGCAAAACAAACCTCGATCAATTTGCGACAGGACTTGTCGGCACACGCTCGCCACATGGCGCGGTGCCCAACACGTTTGATGCGGCCTATGTCAGCGGCGGCTCCAGTTCAGGCTCGGCCAGCGTCGTCGCGCGTGGTCTGGCGGTGTTCTCGCTGGGCACTGACACCGCAGGGTCCGGCCGTATTCCGGCCGGCTTTAACAATATCGTTGGCCTCAAGCCCACTAAAGGGTGGTTCAGCACGCGCGGTGTCGTACCTGCATGCCGCACGCTGGACTGCGTGTCGATCTTCGCTCTGACCGTGGACGACGCGGACAGCATCGCGACCATCGCTGGCGGCTACGATGCCTTGGATCCGTACTCGCGTCCCGCGCCGGCCATGCCTACGCATTTGGCACGCCAACCACGCCTCGCCATACCCGCACAACTCGAGTTCTACGGTGATGCCCAAGCGCAGACTGCTTATGAAGATGCGTTGCAGGTGCTACGTGACATGGGCGCCACACTGGAACCTGTCGACTATTCCGCCTTTCGGGAACTGGCCGACCTGCTATACCAAGGCCCCTGGGTCGCCGAGCGCTACGCCGCCGTACGCGAACTATACGAACGAGCGCCAGGCGAGATCGAACCCGTGGTACGCAGCATTATTGAACAGGCCACACATTACAGCGCAGTCGACACGTTCGAAGCCGAATACCGACGGGCCTCATTGACGCGCATTATTCAGCAAACCTTGTCCGGCTTCGACGCATTAGCCGTACCCACTGCTCCGTCCATCTATACCATCGCACAACTGCGCGAAGATCCGATTGCGCTGAACACACGGTTGGGGACCTATACCAACTTCACAAATCTGGCAGATCTGTCCGCGTTGGCAGTCCCCGCTGGACTACGCGCAGATGGCCTGCCATGCGGCATCACATTGATCGGACTGGCATGGCAGGATCGCATACTCGCCGAGCTGGGCCGTCGCTGGGAACATACGCAGTCTGGCACGCTGGGCGCAACTGGACGGTTGAAATCGCACGACGCGCCAGTTGCAGCCACGGCACCTGCCGCGCCGTCTCAGACAGTAACGGTGGCTGTGGTCGGCGCACATCTGCGTGGCATGCCGCTGAATCATCAGCTGACCTCACGTAATGCGCGATTTGTCGAGGCCACGCACAGCGCGCCAACATATCGCCTCTATGCACTGGCCAACAGCACGCCGCCCAAACCCGGCATGGCTCGCGTCAGCGATGGCGCCTCCATTGCCCTGGAGATCTGGGAACTATCACACGCGGCATTTGGGGAGTTCGTAGCCGAAATCCCTGCACCGCTAGGCATTGGCACGCTAGAGCTCGCAGACGGACGTCTCGTCAAAGGATTTATCTGCGAGCCATGCGGTATCGCCGGTGCGCGCGATATCACCGAGTTCGGAGGTTGGCGCGCTTATCTCGATCATCTGAAAAGCGCCGCCACGCAATAAAACTCGCATCGCGGCAGTGTCCGGTTGAAAAAAAGCCCATCGCTCGGCAGTACTCCAAGGGGAAAACCAATATGTTCCATACTGTACTCATTGCCAACCGCGGCGAGATCGCCGTGCGGGCCATCCGCACACTGAAGCGTTTGGGCATCAAAAGCGTCGCCGTTTACTCTGATGCGGATCGCAATGCGGCACATGTCCGTGATGCCGACGTCGCCGTTGCGCTAGGCGGAGACAAGGCTTCCGATAGTTATCTACGTATCGATCGTATTCTGGAAGCAGCACGAACTACGGGCGCACAAGCCGTCTTTCCTGGCTATGGGTTCCTTTCCGAGAGCGCAGAGTTTGCCGAGGCATGTGACACCGTCGGCATCGCATTCATCGGCCCGACTGCAGAGCAATTGCGCGAGTTCGGATTGAAACACCGCGCGCGCGAACTCGCCGCTGCCGCCCGCGTCCCGATGACGCCTGGCACGGGTCTGCTCAGTGATGTCGCCGAAGCCTTGGCCAAGGCCGAGCATATCGGTTATCCCGTCATGCTGAAGAGTACCGCCGGCGGTGGAGGTATCGGCCTGTCGCGCTGCGCCAACGCAGACGAGTTGGCCGCCGCCTATAGTGCGGTACAGCACCAGGGACAGACTTTCTTTCGCGATAGCGGCGCCTTTCTGGAACGCTACGTCGATCAAGCACGCCACATCGAAGTCCAGATCTTCGGGGATGGCCTGGGCAAGGTCGTCGCCCTCGGCGAACGTGACTGCTCCATCCAACGCCGCAACCAAAAGGTCATCGAAGAAACGCCTGCGCCCGGCCTGCCCAAGGCTACGCGAGAGGCCCTGCTGCGTGCTGCCGTCATGTTGGGCGAATCGGTATCCTATCGATCCGCAGGTACGGTCGAATTCATTTACGACAGTGCACGTGATGCATTCTATTTTCTGGAGGTCAACACTCGCCTGCAGGTCGAGCACCCCGTCACCGAGGCCGTCACGGGCCTGGACCTGATCGAATGCATGCTGCGCGTCGCGGCTGGAGATGTACTGGATTGGGCTGCCTTGCACCGTCCTCCCTCAGGCGCCGCGATTGAGGTGCGCCTCTACGCCGAGGACCCTGTTCGCGATTTCCAACCGTCACCAGGGGTACTGACGCATGTGGCGTTTCCGGACGAAGCGCGCGTGGACGGCTGGGTAGAAACAGGTACCGAGGTGGCGTCTTTCTATGATCCCATGCTGGCCAAGCTGATCGTGCATGGGTCGAATCGTAGCGATGCTCTGAAAAAACTGCGTAATGCACTCGCGAATACGCAGCTGCACGGCATCGCCACGAATCTGGAGTTCCTGCGCCAGATCGCAGCAGACCCACGTTTTGAGGCGGGTGCGCTCTCGACGCGGTTCTTAGAGAACTTTGATTTCCGGCCCACCGCCATTGAAATTCTGGAGGCCGGCACCTATACCAGCGTCCAGGATTATCCTGGGCGGGTGGGCTATTGGAATATCGGGGTGCCCCCTTCTGGCCCGATGGACGACTACGCATTCCAGTTGGCCAACCGCATCGTCGGCAATGCTCCCGAGGCGGCGGGCCTGGAATGCACACTGATCGGCCCAAGCCTGAAGTTTCACACCGATACGGTCATCGCGCTGACCGGCGCAAAGATGGATGCATGGCTCGATGAGCAGCCTGTCGCCATGTGGCAGCCGCTGCACGTACGTCAAGGCCAGGTTCTCGTGACGGGCCGTGCGCTTTCTGGTTGCCGCAGCTATCTGGCTATCCGCAATGGTTTGGATGTGCCATGTTATCTGGGTAGCCGCTCCACATTTGCCTTGGGCCAGTTTGGCGGTCACGCGGGGCGTTGCCTGCGCGTAGGTGATATGTTGCCCATTGCGCAACCCGAACTGCCCGCCAGCCTGACACCCGCTCCCACCGCAGCGCCCTCGGCGCTTGATCCTGCCCTGATACCCGACTATCCAACGCAATGGCAGATCGGCGTGCTGATCGGTCCGCACGGCGCCCCGGATTTCTTTACCTCGGACTCCGTAGCGGAGTTTTTTGCTGCCGATTGGGAGGTGCACTACAACTCCAACCGGCTCGGTGTGCGCCTGCTGGGTCCGAAACCCAGCTGGACTCGCCAAGACGGTGGCGAAGCCGGCTTGCATCCTTCCAACATTCACGATTGCGAATATGCGATTGGCAGCATCAACTTCACCGGAGACAGTCCCGTGATCCTGACTCGGGATGGTCCGAGCCTGGGAGGGTTCGTGTGCCCTGTGACCATTGCCAAAGCCGAGTTATGGAAAGTCGGTCAGGTCCGTCCGGGTGATCGCATTCGCTTTACTCCGTTGACGATCGACGATGCCCTGAGACTGCAGGCGCATCAAGAAACCGCAATTGCAACGCTCGCATCGAGCGCACACGCCCCCGCCTCGCCCGCCAGCGAAAGCGGTGGGTCAACACTGCCATCCGCAGTCCCTCCACAAGCGACTGCGTCGACATCCTTGTCCTCACCAGGATCGGCGACTGATCTGTCACCCGTCCTGATTCGATTACCCGCGAGCGACTCGCGACCGCTCATCACGTATCGGCAAGCTGGCGACAGTTACCTCTTGCTGGAATACGGCGACAACGTTCTGGACCTGGCGTTGCGTATGCGCGTGCATCTGCTGATGCAAGCCCTCACCGAGACACCCGTCACAGGGATTCTGGAGTTTTCGCCAGGCGTGCGTTCGCTGCAGATTCAGTACGACAGCCACCTGATCAGCCAAAAGGCACTCATCGATCGCCTGCTGCAACTCGAAGGCACGCTGCCCGATGTCTCTACCCTGAAGATCCCGACACGGGTGGTATACCTCCCGATGGCTTTCGAGGACAGCGCCACGTTGAGCGCCGTACAGCGCTACCAAGAAACGGTACGCGCCAATGCACCTTGGTTACCGAACAATGTGGACTTTATTCAACGTATCAACGGGCTCGACTCACGCGAAGAAGTACGCCGTATCGTATTCGACGCGAGCTACCTCATCCTGGGTTTGGGCGATGTCTACCTCGGGGCTCCCTGCGCAGTACCCATCGATCCGCGGCACCGTCTATTAACGTCAAAATACAACCCGGCCCGTACCTTTACCGCGGAAGGCACCGTAGGCATCGGTGGTGTGTACATGTGCATCTATGGCATGGATTCCCCTGGAGGATATCAACTCGTCGGGCGCACCCTGCCCATCTGGAACAAATTTCTAAAGAACCCCGTGTTCCAAAATGGCGAGCCGTGGCTGTTGCGATTCTTCGATCAAGTCCGCTTTTACCCCGTTTCTGAGGACGAGCTAACTGTGCTTCGCGAGGACTTCCGCGAGGGCCGCGCCACACTGCGCATCGACGAAGAAGAATTCGATTTCGCCGCACACCAGCGCTTTCTGGCCGAACACGCGGCGGACATCGAAGCCTTTAAAACAACACAGCAGGCAGCATTTGAGTCTGAAATCGCACTCTGGCAATCAGAAGAGTCCGTCACCATAGAGCATGAGGTCACGGACGACACGGCTCTGACGCTATCTGATACGGAACGCGCCGTCTCGGCCGATCTGTGCGGTAACGTGTGGAAGATCCCTGTCAGTCTGGGTCAATACGTCGAAGCAGGCGACACACTCGTCATTGTAGAAGCGATGAAAATGGAGTTGTCTATCAAGGCCGCTTTCAATGGCACCGTCACAGCCATATGTTGCACGCAAGGCAAACCCGTCGATAGCGGGGATATGCTGGTGGTCATTGATACCGAGGCCGTCCCGGCCATCGCAGCAGACGACGGCAATCAAGCCGGCGGTGAAATACAGTATGCGGCGTCTTGATATGCGATTGAGCCTGACCACACTCCCCAACGCTCCTGCCGCCGGCACCTCGGGTATCACGCTCGCCGGACAGGCCTACGAACTCATCAAGCGCGATCTCTTCGAATTCCGCCTGTTGCCCGGCGACGAGTTCACCGAGAGCGATCTGGTTGCACGCCTCGGCGTCAGCCGCACCCCCGTACGGCAGGCGCTTTACCGGCTCGAACGCGAAGGCTTCGTCCTGCTGCGTCAACGCAGCGGTTGGCGCGTACATCCCTTTGATTTCGAACGCTTCGAAGCGCTATACGATGTGCGCATCGTGCTTGAGCAAGCCGCCGTCACGCGTCTGTGCGGACTGCAAGATATGGACAGTAATGGTGAGCTTTCCGCACTCAAGCAGTTCTGGCTGGTGCCTCCCGATGAACGCTTGCGTAGCGGCAAACAGGTCGCCGAACGGGACGAAGCCTTTCATTGTTCTTTGGTGGCCGCGGCCGGCAACCCGGAAATGGCCAGCATCCATCGCGACGTCACGGAAAAAATCCGCATCATTCGCCAACTGGATTTCACCAAAGACTATCGCGTCGACGCCACCTACCAGGAACACGGCGCCATCCTGCGAGCCATCCTCGCGCGTAGAACCGATGAAGCCATACGCATGTTGAAATCCCACATCGAGATCAGCAAAGCCGAGGTTCGGAAAATCACGCTGCACCGTCTGCAGGCGGCCCGCCAGGCATTGATTTGAACTGGCAGAGCCCCCCGGGGACGTGGCGTCCATGCGAGCACTGGGTGGTATGCCCCGCCTGAATCAGGGCGCAGCGTGCTGCACAGTACCTCCCCGTTCAGGTTTGTGGCAAAATTTCCACGCGCTTCTTTGTCGCCTGATCTGCCATGTCCATTTCTCCTGCCGTGTTTCCCTACGACTACGCCCGTGTCGAACAGGCCGTCGCCGCGTATCTCCCGCAATGGCGCAACATGCCCTTTGACGCGATCGTGGCGATCGCACGAGGCGGCTTGGCTCCTGCACTCGTGGCCAGCACGGCGTTGGATCTGCCCATGCATGCGCTGTCGTACGATCGTCGCGCCCGCAGGGTATCCTGGTTCACGTCGCAGATTCCCCCCGCCGGTGCCCACGTGCTGCTGATCGAGGATATCGCCGGACGTGGCACCACACTTTCGGACAGCATCGATTTTCTGTCGAGCGCCGGATACAAACTGCATGTATTCACGCTCGCCCACGACGATCAGTCGCGGATACGGCCAGATTTTGGTTTCAAGGTCCCCGACGGTTTTCGTGCCTGGTTTCCCTGGGAACGCGAATCCATCACGCCCGCCTATGACGCCACCGGCAACCTGCCTGATCGAGCCACTGACACCTATGCGTCCTGGGCTATCGATCTCGATGGCATCTTATTGCCAGACGTTCCCGCCCATGTGTACGAATCCGATCTCGCGGGCGCACTATCGCAACGCGACGCGCTTGCGCCCAGCGCGATCCTGCCGGGACGGGATTTACGGCAGCTCCCTATCATCACAGGACGTCCCGAAAAAGATCGGGCACGCACCCAAGGATGGCTGGACCGCCATGGTTTTCACGGCCCGCTCGCCATGCGGGACGAGGCTCAGCATCGCCCCGAACAGACTGCACAGCACAAGGCACAAGCCATTATGGCGGGTTATCACACCCACTATATCGAAAGCGAACTTGCACAGGCAGTGGAGATCGCGCGTCTCGTTCCCGTGGCACGCGTGTACTGGTGGAACGGACACACCGCGCTATCGATCTATGCCAGCCAGGCCGATGAGCTGAGCCCTCTGGCTATTGCGCCTGCGGCTGCGCTCTGACGTGTCACCACTACGGTAAGAGATTGGCTTTGCGCCACGAAGCCTGGTCAAAATGAAAACCGCGCCAGCACCCACTGGGAAACCCGCCGCGCCAACTCGCCATTGTTGTCATCCATCATCAACATATGCGAATTACCGTGAATCCCCATCTCGGCCAACCACCAAGTCTCTATGTCGCCGCCCTTGCTCTGCAGGGTGTTGGCATATTCGCGACCGGCAACCACCAAACGCTCCCATAGCGGCGTTGCGTTGAGATAGTCACCATACATCAACAGAATAGGCTTGCCCGCTACGGTCTTGGACCTGATAGGCTCAGCGAACCCCGAAGGTTCGATACCGATCACCCCTCGCACGAGATCCGGTTTCTCTTTTAACGCACGAAATGCGACCTCACCGCCATGACTATGCGCGACCAGCAGGCACGGCCCGACTCGCTCAAGCACGGCGCACAAACCACGTAACGCAGCGTCATTATTCCCTATCCAGCGCGGTACTGCATGCTGGATAAACGTATCAAATGCACCTAAGGGGAATCGCTGCCCCTTGAAACCCTCGCGACGCACAAAATCCTCGGCCCTGCCAAAGCGAAACAATGACCAGCTCTCCTCGGCATTACGAATAACGGGTGACTCTGACCACACACTTTCGAACGGCGCCCATCCCGCGCGTCCGCGCTCGACGTTGTCCACGACGTACACAGCATGGCCCAGGTGCAAAAAATGCTGCAGCCATCCCGGCCTGCCATCGGGCGTGTTCTCCCACATGGCGCCCGTCATTCCGCCACCGTGAAGCAACACTAGCGGCAATGGCTGGGTGCGATGTGCAGGAATGAAATACTGCACATAAGCCTGTTCGAAATGGTAGTGTCCGTTGGGATCGTATGGCAACGATGCCGTGCGCGTAAAAGCCACGGTGCGCGAGGACTCTCCCTCGATTTTCACCGGCCGGCCGCCAGCAAAAAAACTGCCAAAATCGGCTAACGCTAGTGCATGTGTCATCGTTCCACCTGAGAGCACTCACTTTGTTTGGCATTCGGATTAAAGGCGTCATCGGCCTGCCCCCGGCCGACACCCTCTTTATACCCGATGTTTTCTCGTCTCTTTACGAATTAGGTGCGACGCGAGACATACATTGCTGCCAGCGCTCGTAAACGCGATTGGCAAACCACGCGGTGGTCAAGTTTCGAGTGATTTTTGGGCTTTCCAACTTGATGCCCGGCAACACCGCGCGCGGCAGGGGTTTGCCGGCATCCCGATCTGCCATCTCGAAAACCCGCTCATAGAGAGCAGTTTCTTCGAATTCCAAGCTATCGCCTTTTTCGAGCTCGGGGCGAATCCGGGTTTCGTTGATATCCAGCTGACGTCTGATCGCGCGTACCGCACGTTCGGTTTGGCTCGGATCAATGGCGCCGCGTATCAAAAGATCCCCATCCAACGCCAGGTCAATTCCCGACAATCGGCTCACCGCCGCTTGGAAAGCAGCGTTCCGGCTGGCATACCATCCCGCATTGAAATCCGCAAAGCGGTACAGCACCGAGTCGTAATGCGCGGGGTATCCCAACAGATGGGCGATTCCGAAATACATTCCCCCACGCCGGGTAAATACCTCGCGTCGAATTGAGTCGTCAACGGTGTAGGGGTAATCCTGTGCATGCGTCTGCGCAAACTCGATGCTTACCTGCATGGGCCCACCCGTGTGCACGGGGTTCAGACCGCCAAACAGTTGGCGGCCCATCGGAACCATGCCAATGAAATCGTCAAAAATTTCGCTCAGTTGCTTTTCGGTGCGTACCGTATCGAGCCGCTGTTTGTACGTTTTTCCCGTTGGCGACTTCAGCCCTAACGCCGCGTTGACCAGAAAATCGGGCAGATGCATGGCTTGCGTACGGCGCTCGATTTCCCGCTTGGCGATATTGGGCAGATCCGGCACGGCGGGGTCCGCCTGAAACGTGGATTCTTGGGCCGTCACCGCCACGACGGCGCACAGATTTTCTTGGCTCGCATCAAGTCCTTGCGCGGTAAAGGAAACGGCGATATCCCGTGCCCACCCTTCCCGGTCCGATACTTGAGCCGGCAGCATTCGTAGAAGATCAGCGTTTACGTCGCTGGTACTACGCGGTGTGGGTTTAACACCCTGAATGGCGCACCCCGCCACGGTTATAAGGAGTACACCGCTCCAAAAAACGCGCATCAGCCGACGCCAACGCCTGCCGTCGAGTAAGAACGAGAAGCGACGCATATCAGTAGCAATCCATCCGAAAAGGACTTGGTAGATGTGTCCAGCCGGAATATTACGCTGACATTGCGGCAGCTCAGTGGAACGGTTGGAAATCAGTCCAAACCTGCGGCGTCATAGCCGGGATTCACGGTAAAGAAAACGCCATACAACATCGGGTTTTTCCGACTTTACAGACATAACTTTACGAAGTCCTGAAATCCCAGCAATCGACTCAGGATTGCAATTTAAAGTTGCAGTGAGGGCGCATAATAAAAAAATCAGTGTCCTCTATTGCCAAAAGAGGAAATGGTCACTTGCCATTCCTGATGCTGTCTCAAGCTCGTAGCCGTGTTTTCAACAATGCATGTTCTCCGCCTGATCGAGACAGCTGACGTAAACATCGGAGAGTCTCAATGACAGAAGAAATCCGGCCTCGCAGACGATTCCTGCAGCAGGCTATTGCGCTTGTTCCCGCGTCCACGTTAGCCAGCAGCGTCGCCGTCACGCAAACGGCACAGGCCAGCGAAGCCGAAAGCGGCTCAGCTAAAAAGGCATACAGCCCCACCTATTTCACTCAAGACGAGTGGGCGTTCATCAACGCCGCAGTGGATCACCTGATCCCGGCAGATGATCTCGGCCCCGGTGCAATTGCGGCAGGGGTACCCGAGTTCATCGACCGCCAGATGGAGACCCCATTCGGTCACGGCAAGCTCTGGTACATGCAAGGCCCGTTTCATCCCGATGTGGACCCCACCTATGGCTACCAGTTGAATGTGCCGCCACGCGATATGTACCGTCACGGCATCGCGTCCTGTAACGAGTATTGCCAAAAACAATTCGGCAAAGCCTACGCCAGTCTGGATAAAACCGCGCAGGAACAAGTCCTCAAAGACCTGGAAACCGGCAAGATCAAATTTGAGAAAGTCCCCGCCAAGACTTTCTTCAGTTTCTTGTGGGCCAATACCAAGGAGGGCTTTTTCGCCGATCCTCAGTATGGTGGCAACAAAGGCATGGTGGGCTGGAAGATGATCGGCTTCCCCGGCGCACGCGGCGAATTCATGGACTGGCCTGCCCAGGGCAATGTGAAGTATCCGTACGGCCCGGTTTCTATCTCTGGCGAAAAGGCTTAACACCATGGCATCCATCAAAAAAGAAAAAGTTGACGTGGTGCTGGTCGGTTTCGGCTGGACTGGCGCCATCATGGGCCAAGAGCTCACCAATGACGGCCTGAAAGTGCTGGCTCTGGAACGCGGCCCCATGCAAGACACGCCCAATGATGCGGAGTATCCGAAAGTCTTGGACGAACTGGCGTATTCAGTGCGCGGCAAGCTGTTCCAGGATCTGTCCAAGGAGACCGTGACCATCCGCCACAGCCTCGGCGAAACCGCAGTGCCGTATCGCCAACACGGCTCGTTTCTGTTGGGCAATGGCGTAGGCGGCGCAGGCTTCCATTGGAACGGCATGCACTATCGCAACCTGCCGGAAGAACTCGTCCTGCGCACTCGCACCGAAGAGCGCTACGGTAAGGACTTCATCCCGAAAGACATGACGCTGCAAGACCACGGCGTCACTTACGAAGACCTGGAACCTCACTACGACTTCTTCGAAAAAGTCTGCGGCACTTCGGGCAAAGCCGGCAACATCAACGGCAAGATCCAGGAAAGCGGCAATCCGCTGGAAGGCGCGCGCACGGACGAATTTCCGCTGCCGCCGCTGCAACAGACCTACGCGCAGTCGCTTTTTGAAAAAGCCGCGCGCGACGTCGGTTACCACCCCTTTGCCGCACCGGCCTCCAACGCATCCGGTCCCTACACCAATCCGTACGGCGTGCGCCTGGGCCCCTGTAATTTCTGCGGCTTCTGCGAAAACTACGGCTGCTTCATGTACTCGAAGGCATCGCCACAGACAACGATCCTGCCGGTACTGTTAAAAAAATCCAATTTCGAATTGCGCACGAATGCCTACGTGACCAAGGTTAACGTAGACAAATCCGGCAAGATGGCCACCGGCGTCACCTATGTTGATGCACAAGGCCGCGAAGTCGAACAGCCCGCCGATCTGGTCATTCTGTGTGCGTTCCAGACACACAACACGCGCTTGATGTTGCTCTCGGGTATCGGTACTCCCTACGACCCGGCAACGGGCGAGGGCGTCGTGGGCAAGAACCTCGCCTATCAAATGAATGGCGGCATCCGCATCATCATGCCCAAGGGGAACTACTTCAATCCCTTCGAAGGCGCAGGCGCCAGTGCCTGGGCTTTTGATGACCTGAATGCCGATCAATTCGATCATGCACCACTGGGCTTTATCGGCGGCGCCGTTGTCCGCCAAGCCACTACCGGTGGCCGGCCCATCAAGCAGGCATCGCCCCTGCCAGGCTCGCCCACGTGGGGCTCGGGCTGGAAAGCGGGCATGGCAGACGCCTATCAGCGTTCATTCAACATCGGCATGTCTGGTTCGGTAATGCCGTACCGCGACGCCTACATGTCGCTGGACCCGACCTACAAGGATTCGCACGGCCTGCCGCTGCTGCGCATGACCTTCGATTGGCACGACAACGAGTACAAGATGCTCGACTATGTCGGCAGTCAGGTCGAAAAAGTCGCCAAGGCCATGAATCCGGAGAAGTACGTGGTCAGCGTGCGCAAGCCCGGCTCGCACTGGGATACTCGTGTCTATCAAAGTACTCATTTGACCGGCGGAACCATCATGGGCACCAGTCCGCAAGACAGCGTGCTCAACCGCTATCTGCAAAGCTGGGATGTGCCCAACCTGTTCGTCATGGGCGCGAGCACGTTCCCCTACAACATGGGCTACAACCCGACGGGTCTGGTTGGCGCACTGGCCTATTGGTCTCTCAAGGCCATCCGCGAACAGTACATGAAGAACCAGGGCCGCCCCTTGGTGCAGGCATAAGAGGATGGTGAAGATGAATATGCTTAAACACACCCTCACCGCCTTGCTTGCTCTGGCAGCCAGCTCCGCATGGGCCGCCGATACGGCGGATCAACAGCTCATCAAGCAAGGTGAATACCTCTCGCGCGCAGGCGACTGTATTGCCTGCCACACCGCACAGGGCGGCAAACCCTTTGCAGGCGGTCTGGGCATCGACTCTCCGTTGGGAATGATCTATTCCACCAACATCACACCCGATAAGGAAACCGGTATCGGTGAATACACGCTGGAAGACTTCGACCAGGCCGTCCGTCACGGCGTTGCAAAAGACGGCCACTCGCTGTATCCGGCCATGCCTTACACCGCCTACGCAAAAGTCTCACCGGATGATGTAAAGGCTCTGTACGCGTATTTCATGCATGGCGTAGAGCCCGTCAACCAAGCCAACAAAGACACCGACATCGTCTGGCCGCTATCCATGCGTTGGCCCCTGGGCATCTGGCGTTGGATGTTCTCGCCGGATCCCGTCGAAGCTGCCGCTGCACCCGCAAGCGCTTCCACCGAGGCAGGACAGGCTGAAGTTCTACGCGGCAAATACCTGGTCGAAGGCCTGGGCCATTGCAGCACCTGCCACACGCCGCGTGGCGTAGCCTTGCAGGAAAAGGCTCTCACCGACGCCGATGGGTCGGAGTTCCTGTCGGGCGGCGTCGTCGAGGGCTGGTTGGCCAAGAACTTGCGTGGCGACGCCACGGACGGTCTGGGCAGTTGGTCCAAAGAAGACATCGTCGCCTTTCTCAAGGGAGGCATGAACAAGCACTCTGCGACGTTTGGCGGCATGTCACAAGTTGTGGCCGACAGTACCCAGCATCTGAACGATGCCGATCTGAACGCCATCGCGGCCTACCTGAAAACACTCTCACCGTTGAACAAGGACGCGACGCAAGCCTTGGCCTATGACGAGACCGCCTCCGTGGCGTTCCGTTCCGGCAAAGCCAACAGCGAAGGTGCACTGGACTTCTTGAACAACTGCGCAGCCTGCCACCGTACGACCGGCAAGGGTTACGAGCAAACCTTCCCGCAGTTGGCACTGAGCTCGACCGTGAACTCGGAGGATCCGACCTCCTTGATCCACATCGTGCTCAAGGGCGCGCAATTGCCGGGTACGACTGCTGCGCCGACGCAGTACGGCATGCCGGCGTTTGATTGGCGCTTGACCGATAAAGAAGTCGCCTCGGTGCTCACCTTTGTACGCTCCAACTGGGGCAATAAAGCACCTGCAGTGACGGCAGATCAGGTGGCAAAGGTGCGTGAGGAAGTGGGCGCGAAGCCGCAGCCGGTTCGCTGACACACGTTGATGTTGCACTAAAAAAAGCGCGCCGAGTTATCCCGGCGCGTTTTTTTTGCCGCCGGGCCGTCCCAAGGCAAAAACGCCCCCTTGGGGG
Source organism: Bordetella tumbae (assembly GCF_054780995.1). Lineage (NCBI taxonomy): Bacteria > Pseudomonadati > Pseudomonadota > Betaproteobacteria > Burkholderiales > Alcaligenaceae > Bordetella > Bordetella tumbae. Next base: position 358,669 of record NZ_BAAGVG010000018.1, on the reverse strand, counting down.
CAGCAAGCCGCAGGCGCAGCGTGGGGGCATTTTTTCTTGCCGGCCGTCCCAAAACAAAAACGCCCCCTTAGGGGGCAGCAAGCCGGAGGCGCAGCGTGGGGCATTTTTTTATTGCGATGACTTATCAGCAGGAAAGACCGTCATTAACAGATCGGCTGAGTCAATTGACGCGTCAAGCCTCAATCACTTCCCGCGCGCACCGCAACAGCGTCTGCACCCAATGTCCCCGTGGAGACTGATGACGCCACAACAACCCCAGCTCACGTGCTGGCAACGGCGGCCCATCCTCTGGCACCGATACCGCAGGGACGGCCAATTTGCACAAATCAGGCCCCTCCAGGCCCCGGCCAATATCAGGCACCAAGCCCACACCCAACCCGCGTTGCACCAGTAGCGCGATGGCCATAATGGAGTTCAGCTCTACCCGCTCATGCGGTTGTATTCGTTGAGCTTGCAAATAGCGATCAGCCAAACTGCCACCGGCCAATTGCCGGTCGTAACGCACCAACGGCTCGGTACGCAGTAATTCCAATGGATCACGCTGTGCGTCGCGCACGTGCGCCAACACGACCAGCGGTTCTTGACGCAGAGACGCCCAGCACACCGTCTTGGGCAGCTCAAAAGGCAACTTCAAACACAAGGCCGCGTCGAGTTCGAATTGCGTCAGCGCCCCATACAAGGCAGGCGTAATCGCACTGCGCAGTGCAATTCGTACACCTGGATAATGCTCGGCAAAGGACTGCAAAATATCGGGCAGGAAACTATGTAATGCCGTATTGACCGTCCCCAGCCGCAATTCGCCCTCGTCCTCGTCGGTCGCAACCCAATCTCGCAAGGCATCGGCATCCTGCACCAAGATGCGGCCCCGCTCCAGCAGGCGCTGCCCAGCGGCGGTCGGTTGCACACTGCGCCCCTGCCGCACCAATAGCGACGCTCCTAGTTCGCGCTCAAGCGTACGCATCTGTTGTGCGATCGCAGCAGGGCTCACGTCCAACTGACGAGCGGCCTCGGACATGGAGCCCAGGTCGACGACTTTCAGAAAATTATGTAGGTAACGGATATCCATAAGCCTGCATTTTCTTTTAATTGATGAAAGCAACACGTACTGTATTCGGGTAGCCCTTAACAGCGACAATACCCGTGAATCCAACTATTCCAATCCAGGAGACACCATGCACCCGCCTATCCTGCGTTCCCCTTCCCGTCGCCACGCGCTGGCGACGGCATTAGGGCTGACGGTCGTCTCCTTGACGCCCGCCTGGGCCCAAAGCAACCCCGTCATGCGTATCATTGTCCCCTTTTCGCCGGGCGGCGGGAACGATGTACTTGCACGGCAGCTGGCGCATGGTCTGACCGAGACATTCAAGCGCGATGTGATCGTCGAAAACAAACCCGGCGCGGGCGGAAACTTGGGTACCGAGCAGGTCGTGCGCGCATCCGCGCAAAGCAATACTTTTTTGCTCGGGCATACCGGCACCATCTCTATCAACCCGGCGCTGTACAAGAACCTGAAGTTTAATGCGTCGACCGATTTGCAGCCGGTCGCGATGTTTGCCTCCTCGGCGCTGTTGCTGGTTGTACCGGCCAGTTCCCCTATTCAGAGCGTCGCAGAGTTGGCCAAGGCCCTATCGAGCAAAGACTCCGATATGGATTATGCATCCAGCGGCAACGGCACGGGCGGCCATCTGACTGGGGAAATGTTCCTGCAGACACTGGGCGCGCAAGCCGTACATGTCCCCTACAAAGGCACAGCACCAGCAGTCGCCGATGTAGCAGCTGGCTTGGTGGACTTTAGCTTCAGCGTGATTCCGGCTGCCATGCCCATGATCAAATCGGGAAAGCTGCGCGCCTTGGCCATCACCAGCACCAAACGCATGGCACTGCTGCCCGACGTTCCAACCATGACCGAATCGGGTGTTCCTGCGCTGAAGGACTTCGACAGTACCCTGACCTACGGGATATTGGCTCCTAAAACCATACCGGCCGAGACAGTACGCCAGCTGGAAGCGGAAATCCTGAAAGTCGCCGCCGAACCCGGGTTCCAATCCAAACTCGAAGTCGAAGGGGCCGAACCGCTGCTGGGCAATGCAAAAGAATACAGCGCAAAAATCCAGGAAGAAAGCCGCAAGTGGGGCAAGGTCGTGACCACCTCTGGCGCCACCGTATGACCGCGGGTCAGCCTGTCATGATGGTTTCCCTGATCGACGAAAGTCTGACCCCGAGCGGCAGCGCTGCACTGTTCACGGATACACAGTGGTTCGATGCGCTGCTGCGTTTTGAATCAGGGCTGGCCAACGCACAGGCGGCTTGCGGGCTCATTCCCACCAGCGCGGCAGCGGCCATTTCTCACGCATGTGCCAATGTCGAACTGGAGCGCGCGGCCTTCATCGAACGAGCACAGCGTACGGGCGCACTCGGCATAGGGTTGGTGGCCCCGTTACGGGCATTCTTGGCGCAGCATGCCAAGGATGCTTTGCCCTATTTGCATTGGGGCACCACAACTCAGGACGCCGTCGACACGGCACATGCCCTATTGACCAAGACAGCAGTGTCAGCGCTGTTGCAGGAATTGACCGGGTTACATGCTGCCTTGTGCACGTTGGCTCGCAACCATGCACACACGCCGATTCTGGCGCGCAGCCTGCTGCAACCAGCTCAAGTCACAAGTTTCGGATTGAAATGTGCGCAATCTGCCTGCGCCATACAGCGCAGCATCGAACAACTACGCGTTCTGTCCGAGCACGCGCTGTGTGTGCAACTGGGCGGGGCTGTAGGCAATCGCGCTACGTTAGGCGAGCAAGGCCTGCGCGTGGAACGTGAACTCGCCTCCGAACTCGGCTTGACGGCTTGCGGCCATAGTTGGCACACCCAACGCGACACCTGGATGCGACTCGCCATGGAGGCGGCAGTCTGCGCAGGCAGCCTGGCAAAGCTCGCGAAAGACTGGTCGTTGATGTCGCAGTTCGAGGTGGGAGAGCTGACCGAAGCTCCTCGCGGCAGAACGTCCAGTGCGATGCCGCATAAACGCAATGCCGTCTATTGCATGCAGGCCATTGCACAAACACAGCCCGTGCCAGGCCTCGCCGCAAATCTGCTTTCGGCAATGCCTCAGGCTCACGAACGGGCTATGGGAGAATGGCAGGCAGAGCTGTCCATGTGGGCGCCGCTATGGCGTCACGTCTATGCCGCTGCGGCCGCGCTGCGGCACAGCGCAGAGGGCCTGCAAATCCATACCTCGCGCATGCAGGCACACATAGATTCACTGTACGAAGTCGTATTCTCCGAGGGTTGTTCAGATGCGCTGGCCGCTATCACCGGGAGCGACGCCGCACAGCAAGCCATTGAACGCTTGGCGCCGCAGGCGCTCACCGAGCGCCTGCCATTATCGGCGCTGTTGGTAAATTGGGTGCAAAGCCACTACGGCGCCGAACAGGCCCAAGCCGCCGCACAAGCGTTGACCCTGGCGACAGATCCCGCGCGGGCAGTACAGGCTTCGGCTGCGTGTTGCATCGCGCTGTTGGCGGATGACTTGGCCTATCCAATGAAGTAACAGCAAAACGTGCAAATACCCACCCCGTCAACAACGACGGGATCAGTCATAAAGGAGACGACGGTTCGTCTCCTTTATTTTTGCCGCTCCTCCAATTCCTCCAACAGTGCTGCCGAGGGCACAAAGAACAACCCGCCCGTGACAGCGCGGCTGAAGTCCAGCAGACGGTCGTAATTACCTACAGGCCGGCCGACAATCATGTTCTCCAACATTTGCTCAATAGGGGCTGGGGATTTGGCATATCCAATAAAGTAAGTGCCAAACTCGCCTGCGCCAGGCCGCCCGAACGGCATGTTTTCGCGCAAGATTTTGACTTCTTCACCGTTCTCGGTCAGCGTGGTCAGTGAACTATGAGACGACGAGGGCTTGACCGAGTCGTCCAATTCGATATCCGATAGCTTGGTGCGCCCGATAATGCGTTCCTGAGTCTCAACAGGCAGTGCATTCCAGCCTGCCATGTCATGCAGGTATTTCTGCACGAGGACATAGCTGCCATTGGCAAACTCGGGATCTTCATCACCGATCAAAGCAAAATCCACGGCGTCCTGGCCTTCTGGATTTTCGGTGCCGTCGACAAAGCCCACCATGCTGCGCATATCGAAATAGCGGAAGCCCTGGACTTCATCTACCACGGTCACCGCCGCGTCCAACTGATTGAGAATCTGCGTCTCCAGCTCGAAGCACAAATCCATCTGCTCGGCGCGAATATGGAACAGCAGATCTCCTGGCGTCGCGGGTGCATGGCGATTGTCGGCGTGAAACTCACGAAATGGATGCAGGTGTGCTGGACGCGGATGACCAAACAAGGTGTCCCAGGCATGCGCGCTGAATCCCAGCACACAGGACAATTTGCCATCTGGCACGCGCTTGCCTACGGAACGCACCAACGCGGCGAGATTCCCGCACAAGGCACGGATCTTGTCGGCTTGACTGTCCTCACCCAACGTCGCAACAAGGAAAATCGCACTACGTGTGAGAGGACAGGTAACGGCTTGGGGTTGAGGATTGCTGCTAGTCATGGACTGGAAATTTTCTTAGATAAGTAATAAATCTGAAGCGGCATCAGGCACAGGGCAAGGTACAAAGACGATACCGGATAGTGGAGATAACACAGGTGGAGTATAGTCAGATACACCTGAGCAGGTGAGCTAGCTTGACGCCGCGGGATCATGCATGCCATGCTCTGAAGAGCAGCGTTTCTTCCGTTCGAGAGCAAAGAAACTCTGCGGCAACCCCGTCTGACCCTACCATTATGAAAATTCTGGGTTTTCAACTCCTGATTGGCGACTACCTGGCACGCAGCGTGCGGGGCCGCCCCTGTGCGCCCCCAATGTGAATTGGCTGCTTCGCAAGCTTCACATTCACCATTTGCACATTCAGGAGCCAGAAAATGGCAGACCTTTTCGACAATCCCATGGGCCTCATGGGTTTTGAGTTCATTGAGTTCGCCTCGCCCACGCCCAACGTCATCGAGCCGGTGCTCGAAAGCATGGGGTTCACCAAAGTCGCGAACCATCGTTCCAAGGCCGTCTCTCTGTTTCGCCAAGGCGGCATCAACGCCATCGTCAATAACGAGCCCCAGAGCCCCGCAGCGTACTTCGCGGCCGAGCACGGCCCCTCTGTATGCGGCCTGGCGTTTCGCGTGCGCAATGCGCAAGAAGCTCATCAGCGCGCCCTGGAACTCGGTGCGCAACCGGTCGAGATTCATACCGGTTTCATGGAACTGCGCCTGCCTGCCATCAAGGGCATTGGTGGCGCGCCGCTCTACCTGATCGACCGTTTCGACGAAGGCTCGTCGATCTACGACATCGATTTCGTATTCATCGACGGCGTGGACCGTCACCCTGTGGGCGCGGGCCTGAAGATCATCGATCACCTGACCCATAACGTCTATCGTGGCCGCATGGCGTATTGGGCCGACTTCTACGAAAAACTCTTCAATTTTCGCGAGATTCGCTATTTCGACATCAAGGGTGAATATACCGGCCTGACCTCAAAGGCCATGACGGCACCCGATGGCATGATCCGCATCCCTCTGAACGAAGAATCCTCAAAGGGCGCCGGCCAGATCGAAGAATTCCTGATGCAGTTCAACGGCGAAGGCATCCAACACGTAGCGTTTCTGACCGATGATCTGATCAAGACTTGGGATGCATTGAAAGCCCAAGGCACGAAGTTCATGACTGCACCGCCTGAAACCTACTACGAGATGCTGGAGGGTCGTCTGCCAGCACACGGCGAGCCCACCACAGAGTTGCAATCGCGCGGCATCTTGCTCGACGGTACGTCCGAGGGCGGAGAGCGTCGTTTGCTGCTCCAGATTTTCTCCGAGACCCTGCTAGGCCCGGTGTTCTTTGAGTTCATCCAGCGCAAGGGCGATAGCGGTTTTGGCGAGGGCAACTTCAAAGCGCTGTTTGAATCCATCGAACGCGATCAAGTGCGCCGCGGCGTATTGTCGACGGATTAAGGCACGTAACGCCTCGGGACGTTAGTCGATGGCATTCGTGTGCCTAACCTACGTCCCGGGAGCTTATCCTCTGACTCGCTGGCCGACCACCACATACCGATCAAGGACCGCCGCATGGTTTTACCCGTGCGACCACGCACTGTACAGCAGCGCAGCCCCCGAGACGAAGAGCAGCACGTCGACCATGACGGCAAAGGCGTTTGACGAAAGCCGCAGCACCAGCGGTTTGCTGGCAAAGGTCCCGAGCATGATGCCCGCCCCCACCAACACACCCTGAAGCGCCGTTTGCATTGACAAAGCATCCTGAGCGAAAAACGTACTCACTTTGCTGATATACAGCAGCACTGACGTTGCGCCATCTGTTCCCAGAAATGCCCCGCCGCTAAGCCCGTAGGCAGTGAATGCGGGAATACTCAAGGGCCCGGTAGAAAGCACCAAGCCCGTCAAAAAGCCAATCACGACACCGCATACACCCAACTGAAACAACGACATTTGGTACTGCAATTGCCGCAGCTTGTGCCGAATAGGGATCATGCACCAAAAGAAAAACCCGAGAGTCGCGTCGATCACCCACGCAGGCAAGGCTAACAGTGTATGGGCGCCCAACGCTGCAGCGGGAATACCAGGCAAACCATAGGCAAACGTCGCCCGCCAGTCGATCTGTTTGAACCAGACCATGACGCGCGACAGATTGCCCATGATGGCTGCCATCGCCATGATCGGCATGGCGGCCTTCGGCCCATACGACTGCACCAATACCGGCAACAGCATCAGAGACGATCCCGTGCCCACCACGCCACTGAACGCACCGGCAATCAGCGCAACGACCAGCACGTAGACATAATTCTCCACGGCGGTCAGGGCTCCTCACCATAGACCATGGACTCTCCTGTGGCATAGAACTGCCCGCCCGCGATGTAGTGCAGACTACGCCATGCGGGGTCTGCAGATTCAAAATGCCAATGGCCATCCTTGAATACGCGGTCATCCGCCCAGGCACCCACAACCTCGCCGATGAACAAATCGTAGGTCTGCTGATTATGAGGCTCGGAAATAAGCTTGCATGCCATCCATGCCGAACAGCCCTGCACAAAGGGCAAATCGCCGTAGCCATCCATATGAAAGAGTTCTACGCCGCTCTCGGCCAGCTTGTCGGGATCGCTGATCAGGCTGCGATTGCCGACCTCATGAGTCAGACGCAGCTGCGGCACCGTCGGCACCTGAACCACAAATATCCCGCTTTGCTCGACCAACTGGCGCGTCTTGGTGATCTTGTCCAAGACCACAGTCAGCTTGGGCGGCGCAAAATCCAATGCGCATGCCCAGCCTACCGCCATGACGTTGCTCACCCCCTCATGGTGAGCCGAGACGAGGACCGTAGGACCATGATGAAGCAGGCGCGAGGCTTTTGCTAACGGCACCGGTGAAATATGACTGGTCATCGCGAGACTCCTGCTGATTAATTCCTGGACAGCATCTTAGTCGAGACGCCGCCATTCCGTAGCACTACGGAGTGTAAGACCCGGATTCCAGTGCCATAATGCTGTGCACTATGCCCCGATCTCTCATGCGGCCGATCCTGATATGGCTGCTGCTCCTCATTTTCGGCGTCGTCGGCATTGGTTTGCAAGACTACGCCAGCCAGCGCGATCGGTTCGTCCAGGATACGAGCATCGTGCACCGCATGCTCAGCCAAAAGGCCGTGCAACACGAAGCCGTGCTCGCGACCTTGGCAGCGCTATCGCATCCTCCCGCTCCTGAGCGTCTGTTTCCCAGCCTACAGCCGGCATTGCCACAACTAGAGGCCATCGGCCTGGATGACGGCACATGGCATGGCAGTTCCCCGTCACCTATGGGGATGTCGGATGCCTTGGCACAGGCCCGCCAAGTCAATCGCCCTGTCGTATTACCAGCAACGGCCGCCGCATCCTATTGGCTCGTGGACCCATCGGGGTGGAGCATCCTGCTCAATGCGCAGAAATGGCTCGCGCGCGAAGACATCCCTCATACGCTCAACGCCGTCGAACTATCATTGCCCGCTGGGCAGCTCCATCTACTGGGTTCAGCGTTGCCGCAAAATCCAACGGGCTTGGTGCTACACCGCAGCAAACCACTAGGCGCGGCGAGTCAGCCGTTTACCTTGCGTACTGTCCAGGTCTTGACGCCAGTGTCCTGGCCATGGACGGCCTGGCTCACCTGGGCGTTGGCCAGCGCAGCGCTTGTTGCCGGATGGACATTGTGGCAACGCGCGCGAGCCTATGCTTTGCGCGAACGGGAGCAGTCGCGCCTGGCCGCGATCGGGCGGCTCAACACCCTGGGAGAAATGGCGGCGGGTATCGCGCATGAACTCAATCAACCGTTGACCGCCATCCTGGCACAAACCGGCGCCGCCCAGCGTTTGCTGGACGATCCCGACGAGCAGCCCCAGGTGCGTCGAGCCCTGCAGGCGACGGCCGGTCAGGCGCGTCGGGCAGCCGAGATACTCGAACGCCTGCGCGCCCTGATGGCCCATGGCGAACCCGCTCAACGCTCGGTACTGAACCCGGATGAGCTGATCGCTTCGCTGCGCTTTTTACGAGAAAGTGAACTGGCGCGAGCCGGCATACGAATCAGCTGGACTAACGACGCCCCCGACGTACGTGCGCTGGGTGATCGGGTCGCCCTGGAACAGATTCTGCACAATCTGGTGCAAAATGCCGCAGACGCGCTCGCTTCACAAACGGGGCCTCGCCTGCTGGATATTCGTGGCCGTGTACGCGAATCACGCTATGAATTCATCGTTCGTGACAACGGCCCTGGCATACCTGCCGACAAGTTACCGAGAATCTTCGAGCCGTTCTACACTACCCGAGCTCAAGGCATGGGACTAGGCCTGACACTATGCGAGACCCTGGCCGGCACGATGGATGCGCACCTGCACCTTGAGAATCACGCAGCAGGCGGAGTCTGTGCGACACTGGCACTCCCACTGTATTCTGAACGCCAGAGTGAGGACACCCCCGCCTCTCCTCAAAAACACGAGGCTCACGGTTAAGGCAGCCACGCGACTACGCCATGGACGACTATTCGAATCAATCACCGCTCGTATATATCGTGGATGATGACGAGGCCGTGCGCGATGGCCTGTCGATGCTGCTCTCGAGCGTCGGGCTGCGCAGTGAGGGGTTCGGCGACCCGCAAGCCTTTCTCGCCCAAGGCCATCAATACGCAATCGGCTGTCTGGTTCTCGATATCCGTATGCCCAGCATCAGCGGCCTGCAGGTGCTCGAACAAGTCGTCGCTCACTCTGACCTGCCGACTATCATCCTGACGGGCCATGCCAACGTCGATCTGTGCCGGCGGGCATTCAAAACCGGCGCTGTCGAATTCCTGCAAAAGCCGGTGGACGACGATGTGTTTCTGGATGCCGTACAGGCTGCCGTACGTCAACACATCGCCAGCCGCGAAAAACTCGCAGCCACGCTCGAGGCCACAGAGCGCCTGGGCACATTATCCGGCCGCGAAGAAGAAGTCCTGCGGCGTGTCGTCGAAGGTGTCAGCAATAAACAGATCGCGCGCGAACTGGGCCTGTCGCCCCGCACCGTAGAGACCTATCGAGCGAATGTCTTCACCAAGCTCGAAGCGCAATCTCTGGCGCAATTGATACGTCAGTATGCCGCTTTGCTCGCCTGAGGCTCCGTAGTGCTACGGAGACCGGAGCGTGCTCGTGCGCATACCGGTGCACAGCGTATCTCAATACACTGTCCTTGTCGTAACTACACAGACCAAGGACACCACCATGATCCGCAAAACCCTCGCCCTGCTCTGCCTCGCCGCGCTGTCCCAAGCCGCTAGCGCTGCCGTGGTCACCACGCACAAACTCGCGCTCGCAGATGCCCAGAAACTCGCCGCTGACACCGTAGCCGTCTGCCAGGCCAAAGGCTACGCCGTGAGCGCCGCAGTCGTCGATGGCAGTGGCCAATTGCAAGCCTTTGCACGCGCCGATAAAGCTGGTCCTCACACTATTGAAGCCAGCCGCGCCAAAGCCTTTACCTCTGCATCGGCCAAGCAACCCACGCTGGCCATGATGGAAAATTCCCAGAAAAACCCTGGTGCAGCCAATCTGAAAGATATCCCGGGATTCCTGTTGCTAGGCGGCGGAGTCCCGCTGAAGCAAGGTGACGAGGTCATCGGCGCCATTGGCGTGGCTGGCGCGCCCGGTGGACATCTCGATGCACAATGCGCCGACGAGGCCCTGAAAAAATAAGGCTTATCGATCAGTATGAATGGACATGGACCGCCCTCCCGGCTGCATTCCATGTCCACCTCGCCCTCGCTATATGGGGCTGATCCCTTTCCTCTGACTGGCTAGGATTTCCATCTGAGGACAAGCTGCGCAGCGACTATGTACCGCACTGTATCCGTTTCTCTACACGGATACTCAACGTTTCTCAGCCCATTCGGACGCGACACAAGGCAGATACACCCAAGGCTTTCAATGCTCCTACCAACTTTTTGAGGAGTGAAAGTCATGTCGGAGCCCATCAATATCCGCCGTCGCCGCCTGATCCAGACCACCGTGGCCGGTCTGGGCCTCATGGAACTGACCATGAGCAGTCTGGCCCAAGCCCAAACACATGCCGCCAAAGCCGGCGCAGCCGCGGGGCACCCAAGCGCGACGTTCGACGAGATCAAGCAGATCCAGGTCGGGCCGCTGAACATCGGCTACGTAGATACCGGTCCGCGAAATGGCCCCGTTGCCCTCTTGGTGCATGGCTGGCCTTACGACATTTACAGCTTTGCCGAAGTCACTCCGCGGCTCGTGGCTGCTGGCTATCGTGTCATCGTGCCCTATCTGCGCGGCTCGGGTTCGACCACGTTCCTGTCGGCGGATACGGCCCGAAATGGCCAGCAGGCCGTGTTTGCGCTGGATCTGATTGGATTACTGGACGCATTGAAAATTGAGTCCGCCGTCCTGGGTGGGTTCGACTGGGGTGCACGCACCGTCAACATCATGGCGGCGCTGTGGCCAAAGCGATTCACCGGCATGGTGTCGGTCAGCGGCTATCTGATCGGCAGCCAAACCGCCAACAAAGCTCCCCTGCCCCCCGAGGCAGAATTGGCGTGGTGGTATCAGTTCTACTTTGCCACCGAGCGCGGCCAAGCCGGCTACGATGCAAACCGTGATTCGTTCAACAAGCTCATCTGGAAACTCGCCTCGCCCCATTGGGATTTCGACGATGCGACCTTTGACCGCACGGCCCAGTCTTTCCAGAACCCTGACCATGTCGCCATCGTGATTCATAACTATCGTTGGCGCTTGGGCCTGGCTCAAGGCGAATCGCGCTACGACGATCTGGAACAACAACTCGCAAAGGGACCGGTCATCACCATCCCATCAATCACGATGGAAGGCGACGCTAACGGCGCCCCGCATCCACAGCCGGCAGCCTATGCGAAAAAATTCACCGGCAAATACCAGCATCGCAACGTCAATGGCGGCATTGGGCACAACCTGCCTCAAGAAGCGCCCAAGGAATTCGCCCAGGCGATTATCGACGTCACCCGGTTGTAAGACATCACGAGAAAGTCACCGCAGCCGTTCCGGCAGACACCCTCAACACCGTTGTCGAAGCGACTGCGGGCCATTCAAGAAAAGTACGATAAACGTCTCTGCCCAACGTGATCGAGAGCCAGGCTATAGCGCCCTATGGCAGCTCCGCCTGCAAAATCGAACCCGACGCAGACTCCGTGAACACCACGCGCTTGCCCTCGGGGCACACGGCGATATTGGTCACGGTGCTGCCGTCGATCGGACTTTTCAGATAATGCGTAATCTCGCCACGCGAGTTCAGGACAAAAACACCACCTAGACTCGCATGTGCGACCAGCAATTCGCCGCTTGGCAATGTCGCCAGTCCGTCCGGTCCGCTGGTGCCGAAAAATGTCTGGAAGGCGCCCATTTTGCTGATCGAACCGTCATCCAGAATCGGAGCCCGCCACACCTGATTGGCGCGCGTCACGGCGACGAACAACACCTTTTGTGCAGCATCCAATGCGATGCCGTTAGGACTGGGCGCATTACTGAGCAACAGGTCCAGTCGCCCGCTACGCTCGTCGTATCGATAGACTCGGCCTTGAGGGTCATGCAAACCGGTCTGACCTTGATCAGTAAAGTACAGCCGTCCCTCGCGATCAAACACCAGGTCGTTGACGCCCTTGAACGACTCGCTATTGCGGTGGCCAAGCACTGTCGTGACAGCGCCGGTCGCGGGATCGCAACGCAGAATGCCTTTGCGGTAGTCTGCCACCCACAAGCTGCCATCGTCATGCAGCGCCAGCCCATTCGGCCATCCGCCAGTTTCGGCAACGAGATGCCAGCTATCCGCACCGTCCACCCGGAATATGCGGCCATGAGGAATATCGGTCACATATAGCGCTCCCGTCTTGTCAAAGACAGGCCCCTCCAGAAAGCAGTCGACAATATGTCCCGCCTTGTTGGCGTCCGCCCACGCACTACGGCGCTGCAAACGCAGCTCCTGCGGCACAGAGGCGATGACTTCAGCCTCGATGACGACCGGCGGCGAAAAAGAAAGATTCCACATGGCCAGTTCCTCACTCGGGCTTGATACCGACACGCCGTCCGACATCGGTCCAGAAAGTCACTTGCTGCTGAACATATTCGCCGAACGGTTTCAGTGCCACTGAGCGGTGTCTAGCCCCTTGGCGAGCCATCAACTGCTGCATCTCTGCATCGCCCATTACCTCATTGACCAGGCTGTTCATTTTCTCAACAATCGGCTCGGGCGTGCCCTTTGGAGCTGCCAATCCAAACCAATTGATGACCTGATACGACGGCAGTCCCGCTTGCGCGAATGTCGGGACATCAGGCAAAGACTCCAGACGCTGATCCCCACTGACGGCCAGCGCTCGCACACGCGAGCCTTGCACAGGTGGGATGGCCGTCGGCGCAGCCGTCACCAATAGATCAATCTGGCCTGCCATCACATCAGCCAAGGCCGCGCCAGCACCACGGTAAGGGATATGGGACATCTTGACCTTGGCCTCGGAGGCGAACATCTCCGCAGCAAGATGCGTAGAACTCGCGGGCCCACCTGATCCGAAATTCAGAGCGCCTGGATTTTTCTTGGCATACTCGATCAGATCTGCCAGGGTTTTGAACGGCGACTTTTCCGGAACGACTAATACCAGGGGAGTTTCGATTATCTCGGCTACGTGGATCAGATCGTGTTCGTAATCCCACGGCAACTTGGCGAACGACAATGGCAACATGGCATATGTCGTATCAGTCACCAAAAAAGAACTGCCGTCCGGCTTTGAACGAACCACATCCTGAGTCGCAATGGTCCCGGAGGCACCGGACTTGTTTTCGACGATAAAAGTCTTTCCCGTCGCCTCGGATAGTTTCTGCGCGACTTGTCTGGCGGCATAGTCGGTGGTGCCTCCAGGGGCATACGGCACGACCAGCCGAACCGGTGTCGATGGCCAACTCTCGGCGCTATCGGCCGCGTTGACTTGACTGCATAGCAGGCCAAGCGACAACACAAACAATCCGCGAGACAATGCCCGGCGGCTGATGGTCGAAGTTTTCAAGCGATAGTTCATTTCCTGTCTCTTTATTCAACGCTTGGGCGAGCGCTTTTGTGAAAGGCCCACGGACTCACTACGGATGGCATCCTTGAGTGATATTCCTGGCCTGCAAACTTTGAATCTCTTCGTCGGAATAGCCGGCTTCGCGCAATAGCGCATCGGTATGCTCTCCGATCTCGGGCGGTTGCGTGCGTAGCGGCGGCTGTACACCGTTGAAGGCTACCGGCGTCAACGGCACGTGCGAAGGCTTTCCTCCGGGCAATGTGATCGGGGCCAGCCCGCCGGTCGCCAGCAGATGGGGGTCATCAAACAATTGTTCCGGACGAGTGATCGGCGCGTACGGCAACCCCTCTTTTTCGAATACCGCAGCCAATTCCGCCGCAGACGTATCTGCGAGATGAGCCCGCAGCTTAGGCATCAGCCAATCCCGAGCCTGGACGCGATCATTGTTTGTTTTCAGCCGCGGATCTGCAAACCATTCGGACAGGCCAAAGGCCCGGCAGAAAATTTCCCATTGCTTGTCGCTGACCACAGCGAGAAAAATCTGTTCGCCGTCTTTGACGGTAAATACGTCGTAGATTGCCCACGCAGAAATGCGGCTAGGCATGGGAGCGGCCGCACGTCCGGTCATGGCGTACTGCATCATGTGCTGTCCGACGAGAAAGACGTTGTTTTCGAATAGCGAGGTCTGCACTTCCATACCCTCGCCAGTGATTGCACGCTGAGCCAGCGCCGCCATGGCCCCCATCGCACCAAACATGCCGCCCATGATGTCGTTGACGCTCGTGCCGGCGCGCAAGGGGTCGCCCGCACGTCCTGTCATATAGGCCAACCCGCCCATCATCTGCACGACCTCGTCCAATGCGGTGCGATGCTCATAAGGGCCAGGCAAAAACCCTTTATGACTGACGTAAATGATTTTTGGATTTCGAGCCTTCAACGCGGCATATCCCAAACCGAGTTTGTCCATGACACCCGATTTGAAGTTCTCGCTGACAATGTCCGCGGAATCGATCAAACGCAATGCTGCCTCTTTGCCTTCTGGTTGCTTAAGGTCCAGCACAATGCTTTTCTTGTTCCGATTGAACATCGGAAAAAAACCTGCACCCGATCCCAATAGCCTGCGCGTGGAGTCGCCCCCCAGTGGCTCGACCTTGATCACCTCGGCTCCCAGGTCCGCCAGCAGCATGCCGCAGGTGGGCCCCATGACCATATGGGTGAATTCAATGACGCGGATGCCTTCGTACGGAAGGCGGGACGCGGTGTTGTTAGACATGGGTGTGCTACCTATGTTGAGAAAAAGGGCCTGACAATCGCCGCTGATACTAGGCGTGTTGAGTAAAGCCTTTCGGCAGGCCGGCATCTGGCGTCATGCCATACAACGCTTCGCCCGGTAGCCCTGCAGCGAGCGGCGCGCGTGCCGCGACGAGCGTCTCGATATCGATGCCCGTGGAGACACCCATCGCTTCGAACATAAAGACCAGGTCTTCGGTCACCACATTGCCAGAGGCGCCCGGCGCATAAGGGCAACCGCCTAATCCGCCCAACGAGCTATCGAACGTACGCACGCCCTCGTCCCATGCGGCAAGACAGTTCGCCAACCCCAGTCCCCGCGTGTTGTGCATGTGTGCAGCGCCAGCGTGCTCGCCCAGCTCCTGCCGCAATCGCCGAAACAACCGTCGTACCTGAACTGGATTCGCATAACCTACAGTGTCCGACAGACCCGACTCATCCGCCCCCGCCTGTACACACATGACCGCCAGTTTGATGACATCATCCTCTGGCACTTCGCCCTGCAATGTGCATCCGAACGCGGTAGATATGCCGGCCTCGAGTTTGACGGACGGCGCGAGCTCGTCACGCAACCGCGCGATCGCTTGCACCTCCTGCACCATTTCCTGCGGTGTCTTGCGCACATTCGCGAGCGAGTGAGCATGGCTCGCCGATACGGGCATGGTCAGCTTGTGTACACCCGCCTCCAATGCGGCTTGTGCACCACGCAGGTTCGGCACCAATGCCATGATGGTGACACCCGGGTGCGCCGTGGTCGCGTATTTCACTACCTCGGCTGCATCCGCCATTTGAGGCAGCAAGCGGGCAGGCACAAACGAAGCTACCTCGATCTCCCGGATGCCAGCCGCCACCAGTGCGTCAAGCCACTTGAACTTGTCTGCCGTTGGCATGGTGGCCTTTACCGACTGCAATCCGTCACGCGGGCCGACTTCGCTAATCAAAACCTCGGGCTGAAGAGGGGTCAGACTCGGCATATAGGTGTCTCTTGTAAAATTCTAAAAGATAGAACATCATTCTCTTGTACGAAATTAAAGTACAAGCCCATTCTCGTGTCAACCCGAAATGCCCCTGGATTTCTACGGCAAATCGGCAACAGCACGCCATGGGTGAGAGAACGGAGCGCGCCGACCGTTCTATAAGATAGAATTTCTAGACTTTTGAATAGGCAGAACACGAAATGCCCCGTAAAGCTGTGACGGAATCCATCGCCGACGCCGATGCAGCCCAAGGCGGTGTCGCTGCGGTTGATCGCGCGCTAAGCCTGATGTCGGTGTTCACCAGTAATGACCATGCGTTATCGCTGCGTGAGCTCGCAGAGCGGACCAGACTGTACAAAAGCACTGTCTTGAGGCTGTTGGCATCGCTGGAACATGCGCGTTGGATTCAACGCCTCGAAGACGGACGGTACGCCCTCGGACCCGAGGTCGCGAGATTGCACGGTGTCTACTCGGCATCGTTCTCACTGGAGCGTGTTGTCATCCCGGTGCTGCGCGAGTTAGTCGCCACCACGGGGGAAAGCGCCGCCTACCACGTGCGTCAGGGCGATGCACGGTTATGCCTGTATCGCGTCGACTCCCCCCATCCTGTGCGAGACCATATTCGCGCAGGGGACTTGCTGCCTCTGGATCGAGGCAGTGGCGGCCGCATCCTGACGGCCTTCGACGACATTCTAGGCTCCGCCCCTGGCCCCGATCAGGAGCTGTACCGAAAAATCCGCAGCGATGGCTATTTTGCGGCGATAGGCGATCGCCTCTCCGAGGTCGCGGGCATATCGGCGCCTGTGTTTTCAGCAGCAGGCGCGATCGCTGCCGCAGTGACGTTGACAGTCCCTGTCCATCGATACAACCCCAGCCATGTGACAGTTGTACGACGCGCAGCCAGCCAATTATCGAGCCGAGTTGGCTGATAGGCTTGAAAAAGACAGAGTCCCCGTTCAAGATACAGGATCAGCAGTAAACGTTTCGGGTTGCCATGCAACTCGTCAAAACCGTTGTCCCTAGCCAGCCACGGGAAGCAGACATGACTCAAACCGTTCCTGCGTCACCAGAAGTCCGGCCCCTCCAGATCGACGACATTACCGTCATCGACGATAGCAAGCTTAAAAAGGCTGTCACGGCCGCTGCTCTGGGCAATGCCATGGAGTGGTTCGATTTTGGCGTCTATGGTTTTGTTGCGTTTGCGCTAGGTAAAGTATTTTTTCCTGACGCGTCGCCCGCTGTGCAGACCATTGCCGCGCTTGGCACGTTTTCCGTGCCATTTCTGGTGCGGCCTTTAGGCGGCGTTTTCTTCGGCGTGATGGGTGACAGGTTCGGGCGGCAAAAAGTGCTCTCGCTCACCATCATCATCATGGCTATCAGTACATTCTGCATTGGCCTGATCCCATCCTACGCCAGCATAGGCCTGTGGGCACCTATCCTGCTGCTGTTGTGCAAACTGGCTCAGGGCTTTTCAGTTGGTGGCGAATACACAGGTGCTGCCGTCTTTGTGGCCGAATATGCGCCGGACCGGCGGCGCGGATTCCTAGGCAGTTGGCTGGACTTCGGCTCGATTGCCGGCTTCGTACTAGGTGCCGGCCTTGTTGTGCTGCTGCAGACGATACTGGGCGACGAGACGTTCCTGGCATGGGGTTGGCGCGTGCCTTTCTTCATCGCGGGCCCGCTGGGGCTGCTTGGTCTGTATCTGCGTCACGCTGCAGAAGAAACGCCCGCGTTTACCCAACAACTGGAGAAAATGGAGCAAGAGGATCGCGAGGCGGTAAAAGAGAAGCCAACCATCTCTTTTCGCGAAATCTTTTCCAAGTACCGCAAGGCACTGCTGGTTTGCGTCGGCATGGTTTTGGTCACCAACATCACCTATTACATGCTGTTGACCTATATGCCCACCTATTTGTCCAGCAGCCTGGGTTACTCCGAAGACCATGGCGTGCTGATCATCGTCGTAGTCATGATCGGGATGCTGTTCGTGCAGCCCGTCGTGGGATTTTTCAGCGACAAAATAGGCCGAAAGCCGTTTCTGCTCGCTGGCAGTTTGGGCTTGTTCGTGATTGCACTGCCGGCTTTCCATCTCATTGGCAGCGACAATATCGGCCTGATTTTCCTTGGCCTGTTGTTGATCGCGATATTCCTCAATTGCCTGATCGGCGTGATGGCATCAACCTTGCCAGCCCTCTTTCCGACACGCATCCGTTACAGCGCACTGGCCAGCTCGTTCAACATCGCAATCATCATTGCGGGTCTAACCCCGACCGTCGCAGCATGGCTGGTCGAAGGAACCGGCAACCTGATGGTGCCTGCAATTTACCTGATGGCCGCCTCGGTGATCGGTTTGATTACCTCTCTCTATCTGCCAGAGACCGCCAATCGGCCATTGCGTGGCGATACGCCAAACGCATCCAGCCGCCGCGAAGCCAAAATCCTGTTGCAACAGGCCTACGATCATATCGAGCAAACCGTGCAGGACGTCGATGCCGAGATCGAAGCGCTGGAGCAGCAACTCGAAAACTTGAAAGCCCGCCGCCAACGGCTGACAGATCGACATCCCGATCTGGAGTAAAGCAACGCCGGGGCTCGAACGTCTAGAAAGGCTGTCAGATGCGCGCTCATGTGCGCCGCGTCTGCAGCAGCCGGCGAGTGGGAGTATCATCAAGGGGAAGGAGAAGGCATCCCGCCGATGGCTGCGACTATGCTCGCCCAGCCGCAGCCTCAGAAAAACAACTCAGTAAACGCAATGAATCGAGCAGCACCGACATGGCTAATGCCCATCGTGGCAATTTTCACGCTACAAACCATCTCGGCGTTTCTGAATCGGCTCATTCCCATCCTGGCCCCAGCGATGTCAGAGGATTTTGGCTGGAGCGGCAGCACGATCGGTTATCTGACTGCCAGCAATTCCCTTGGTGGCCTGATGATCCTGGTGGCAGGCTCCGCCATGCTCAAGCAAATCGGCGGCATGCGTACGCTGCAATTGACATTGCTGATCGGGGCCGCCTGTATGGCATGGCTATTGATCCCTAGTCTTGCCATTGCGCTGATAGCATGCCTGTTCATGGGATTGAGCGGCGGTGCGGCCAATCCTGCAGGCAGCGAAGTCCTGCAGAAGTATTCTCCGCCCGGCAAACGCAACCTGATGTTCTCCATCAAACAGGCTGGCGTTCCTCTGGGCGGCGTAATCGCGGGCCTGCTCGTACCACTACTGGTCGTGCTGACAGGCTGGCGCATTGCTCTCTTCTTTTGCGCCCTCATCGTACTGCTGCCGACCATGATGACCTGGCGTTTGAGCGCCAGCTTGGACGAGACACCAGACAAGAAGGATCACTTTTTTCATTTCCCGACGTTGGAGTCCCTACGCACACTCACCGTGCCGCTGGCCTCGTTACGGCACAACAGCGGCCTGATGAAAATATCCGTTGTGGGCAGCCTGTTTGCCATTGCTCAGAGCTGTTGGTTCACGTTCACCGTCATTTATCTCGTGGACCAGCTCGGCTATCCGCTAGCCTTGGCTGGTATGGTCTTTGCCGTCATGCAGGCAGGCGGCGTCATCGGCCGCATCGTACTGGGCTGGCTGTCGGATTATTTGCGCTCGGCCAATATTACCTTGACGATCGCTGCGGTTTTTTCCGCAGTGACCACTGCACTACTGGGATTGACCAGTGCCGCCTGGCCGCTCTGGTCTGTGATTACTCTGGCGTTTGTCGCAGGCTGCTCGGCAGCCAGTTGGAATGGCGTACAAATCGCCGAAGTCGCACGGCGCTCGCCACCACAGATGATCTCGGAAACGTCAGCCGGCTCCAGCATTCTGGTGAACTTGATGAACATGGTGGCGCCTACACTGTTTGCAGCATTTGTCGCAGTCAGCGGGCGCTATGACTATGCGTTCATTTTTGCTGGCGCATGCTCGTTGCTGGTGTTGGTCTGCTTGCCCCGTGATCAACGTGGCGGTCCAGGGAAAACCGGCAAGTAAAACAGCTCTGCGTTTGACACACCTCCAGGTTTAGCCATACATTCTGCGCTGCTCACAGGGCTCGCGACTCCCGTGAACACATGACAATTTCCCGTTCTATGGTGACGGTGTCATGCTTAATACCTGCTTGGTGATTCTGAATACCATGCGCATTTTGCTAGTTGAAGATGAAGTCGACATGGCCCTCTGGCTGCGTCGCGCACTTGCACAGAGTGGTTTTGTTTCCGATCATGCCGCCGATGCCCGCAATGCCGAAGGGTATATGGTGGGCAGCGAATACGACGCTGTCGTTCTGGACTTACGTTTACCTGACAAACATGGACTGAACGTGCTGCGCGACATGCGCGAGCGCGATGACCGTACACCGGTGTTGGTGCTGACCGCGCAAGGGTCGTTGCAAGATCGCGTGCGCGGTTTGAACATGGGCGCTGACGATTTCCTGACAAAGCCCTTTGCCCTCGAGGAGCTGGAAGCCCGCTTGACCGCGCTGGTACGGCGCAGCCGGGGCCGCGATCACCCGAGGCTGCAGTGCGGTTCGCTCAGCTATGACAGCGCAAGCCATCTCTTTACGCTGGATGGTTCAATGCTGATGCTCACACCGCGTGAGCACGCTACCCTCGCCGCGCTCTTGATCCGCGTCGGATATCCGGTCGAGAAAAATCAGTTATTCGAGAAAGTCTTTTCTCACGACAGCGACGCCAGCCCTGATGCCATCGAAGTGATTCTGCACCGTCTGCGCAAGAAGCTGGCCGGCAGCGATGTGTGCATCGTCACCGTGCGTGGTCTGGGGTACATGCTGTCCGCCGTCAAATCAGCAGACAACTGATCGACCGCTACCGGCCGGCCTGACCCTGCAGTCTCGTCAGGGAATACCCTGGAATTCAGGAAACCGACAGCGCACAGAAAGCGGATCAACAGCTTACCTCCGTAATCTGTGCGCCGAACCGTCATTAAAACCCAAGCTGCGTTCGTTTCGATCGCAGCGTCGAGGCCAATACGACGCGGTTTTCTGGAGGATAGAAGTGCAGAAGGCAATAAATAGAAAGGACTATTACGGCGGCGCCTTGATGGTGCTAGTCGGATTAGGAGCGATATACGCTGGCACCGATTACCACGTCGGGTCACTCAGCCATATGGGACCGGGATTTTTCCCCGCTGCCTTGGGCGGCTTGCTGACCATCACGGGCCTGCTCATCGCGCTTTCGGCGCGCTCAGGTCAACCCGCTGAGAGTGTGCCTGGCGAAGGGCATGGACACGGGCTGCCGGATCTGCGCGGCGGCATCTGCATCGTGCTCGGCGTCTTGGCATTTTTGCTATTAGGGGAATACGGCGGCCTGCTGCCCGCCACATTTGCCATCGTATTCATCTCGGCTCTCGGCGATCGAAAAAATACCGTCAAGCAAGCTCTCATGCTGTCGGTACTAATGTCATTGATCGCGATTGCTGTGTTCTGGTGGGCGCTGCAACTGCAGCTTCCTCTCTTTCGTTGGGTTTGATCCACCATGATTTCACAATCTTTGATGGACCTTTGGTACGGCTTTGGCGTTGCCTTTCAGTGGCATAACCTCGCTTGGTCGTTCTTTGGCGTGCTGGTGGGCAACCTCATCGGCGTATTGCCCGGGATGGGCGCTCTGTCGGCCATTTCGATCCTGCTGCCGCTGACCTATGTCATGTCGCCGGTGCCTGCCATTCTCATGTTGGCAGGGATTTTCTATGGTTCGCAGTATGGCGGCGCGATCGGCGCGATTCTACTGAATCTACCATCGCATCCGCCTCACGCGGTGACCTGCCTGGATGGCTATCCTCTGACTAAGCAGGGCAAAGGAGGAACAGCCCTGGGCATCACGATGATCTGTTCGTTCTTTGCCGCATCGGTGGGCATTATCGTCATGATCTTTGCCTCGCCGCTGCTGGTTGAGATCGCGTTCAAATTCGGGCCGACCGAGATCTTTTCGATCATGCTGCTCGGTTTGCTGGCCGGTGCTACCATGTCCCGCGGCTCGGCGCTCAAGGGTGTAGCGATGACGCTCTTTGGTTTGCTGTGCGGCGTGGTCGGAACGGACGTGAATACCGGGACTATCCGTCTTTCTTTTGGGTTGCTCGATCTGTCCGATGGTCTGGAGTTGGTCGCAATCTCGATGGGCTTGTTTGGCGTCGCCGACTTTCTCATGAGTGTCAATCGCATGAGCATCATCGGCAGTGGCGCCAAGCTGAAACTGCGCGATATGCGGCCGTCAAAAGCGGAAATGAAGACGGCATTCATGCCCATGGTTCGTGGCACGCTGGTCGGAACACTGTTTGGCGCCATGCCCGGCACAGGCCCGACTATCACGACGTTCATCTCATATGCGTTGGAGCGAAAACTCTCCAAAACACCGGAGAAATTCGGGACTGGCATGATCGCGGGTGTCGCCTCGCCCGAAGCCTCGTCTCATTCCAAAACACAGGTGGACTTTATCCCGACGATGAGCCTCGGTATTCCAGGTGATGCAGTAATGGCATTGATCCTCGGTGCCTTGCTCATTCAAGGGATTCAGCCTGGCCCGCAACTCATCACCGAGCATCCAGATATTTTCTGGGGGCTGATCGCGAGCTTCTGGGTCGGCAACGTACTGCTGATGGTATTGAACGTTCCTCTCATCGGCGTGTGGGTGAAGCTTCTTCAAGTGCCGTATCGTTATCTCTTTCCATCGGCACTCTTTTTTATCGCGGTCGGGGTGTTCAGTACACAGAACAACCTATTTCAGATCTGGGAAGTCCTGGCGTTTGGCCTGATCGGCGCGCTCTTGATGACGCTGGAGTTCTCCGTTGCGCCTATTCTGCTGGGCTTTGTGCTGGGACCGATGGTCGAGGAAAACTTCCGGCGCGCGCTGTTGCTGTCCCGTGGTGATATGGCCGTATTCATCGAACACCCGATCAGTGCCTGGTTCGTCGGCGCCAGCGCGCTACTGATTTTGGTGCAGGTGTGGGCGTTCCTGCGACGAGGAAAAAAGAAAAACAAGGGTGACGCCGAGCAGCTGCAGACTGCCTAGCAGGCGTCCTCAAAAAATAGCGGATGAAGGGCCGGCGCATGAATATTGCGTCGGCCTTTTTTCTTGCCGGTCTGAGTCGACAAACCATACTGATAGACCACAACCCTTATGGTGCATCAGGAAAGCGCAGCGTAATACGCAAACCTCTTCCATTTGCGTCCGTGCCAACTTCAATATTCGCATCATGCAGCCGCGCAATTCGTTCGACCAGCGACAGACCAATGCCACTGCCATGCCCCTCTGCCTTGGGCATTCGAAAGAACCGATCGAGAATCCGCTCGCGATATTCTTTCGGCACACCTGGGCCATCATCCTGCACGGATAATTGAATATTTCCATCGGCATCCTCTCGCCGGCACATGATACGAATATTGCTGCCTTTCCCGCTATAACGCGTGGCGTTATCCAGCAGGTTACGCAACAGGATACCCAAACTATCCACGTGTCCCTGCACAAAGCAGGACTCAATATCCTCTATGAGCGTCTGGTCGCGCGTCTGCGCCCGCTGTCGATAATCTTGCACAACGGCACGTGCGACGGCGCCCAGATCGATGCGCGCGGCGGCCTCCTGCAGCCCCGTCGACTCCAGTATTGCCATGTCCAGCAATTGCTCGGAAATCCGCGCACTGCGTTGCGTAGCCTGATGTATCTGCCGGACTGAATGATGAACTTCATCAATATCCTGGCTGCGCAACGCATTATCGGCCTGCAACGACAGCACCGCTAAAGGGGTGCGCAGTTCATGTGCGGCGTCCTGCAGAAAGCGGCGCTCGTTCTCGACCGCCGCCTCGACTCGGGCCAGCTGCTGATTGAAAGATTCGACTAATGGTTTGATCTCGTCAGGAAGATCCCGGGTTGCCAAGGGATCAAGATCAAGAGGATGGCGCCGGCGTAACAGCGTCGACAACCGTAGAACCGGCCGGAAGGTGGTGTAGGTGACCGCCCACGCTACGGCTGCCAGCGGAAAAAACAGCGCGGCCATGAAAATCAACGCATTGCGCATCTTGTGATGCAATTCCTGCTTCAGGTCGTTCAACGCCTTTCCGACTTGGACTTGAATGCGGCCATCTTCATCGGAAATGGTATAAGTACGCCACTCCTCTCCGCCAGCCATACTGGTGGCGAATCCATCCCGGCGTGAAGTCGTGAAAGGCTCTGCCGGAGCATTCGGAGAACGCAGCAACAACCGGCCATTGACGAGCGAGTAAACCTGCAGCACCAGTTCTGCCTCGTTATCGTGCGATACGGCTTGAGTCGACAGTTGATAGCCTCGCGGCAATGCAATGGCTTCCAATCCCTGGGGCAGAGTCCGCAAGGCAATCTGTCCCGCACGCGCCAGACTCAGATCCCAGTCTCCCGTGCGCTCGCGCGTCTGATCACGTTGGTACCAGATGAGCAGAATCAGCCAAGCCACCATCACCGTCACGAGCATGCCGGCCAGCAAACGCCATCGTAACGATCGATGCGAAGGGGTACGGATCATGAGCTACATCCCTTTTACACGGTAACCGTAGCCATGTACCGTTTCAATCAAATCGTCACCCAGCTTGCGGCGTAGCTGGTGAATGTAAACAGCCACAGTATTGCTTCCTGTGGCGCCGCTGTCACCGTAGACGGAGCTTTCGAGCGCGGCGCGAGAGACCGCCCGGCCACCCCGCTCCACCAATGCAAGCAAGGTGCGGTATTCCAGCAAGCTGAGCGCAACGGCGTCGCCGGCAAGAAGGACCGTTTGGTTGGCGGGGTCTACGGTTACGTTGCCCGCCATCAGAACGGGAGCGACGCGCCCCTTGCTGCGCCGGACAGTGGCGCGGGCACGCGCAAGCAGCTCATCGATCTGGAACGGCTTGACCAGATAATCATCAGCACCGGCATCCAGCCCTGCTATCCGCTCGCTCAGGCGATCCCTCGCCGTCATGATGATCACCGGCGTCGTGTCATAACGCGCGCGCAATTGCGACAGGATCCCCATGCCGGATCCACCAGGCAGGCCCAGGTCCAGCAATATCAACTCGTAGTCATGGTCCACCAGCGCCGTCTGCGCCGATCTCGCGTCGGCTGCAATATCGACGCTTGCACCTTCACGGTGCAGTGCCAGCTGCAGCGCCTCGGCCAGCATGGCGTCGTCCTCGACTAATAGTGTGCGCATTGGATCCGTCCTCGTTATCGCGGGACATTGTTACGCCAACGGATTAAATCCGGTTTAAGACCCATACGAGGCTTAAAGAATTCCTAAAACTGTCGAGGCAGTATAGCGGCTGAAATCTGACCGCCTGTTATGCGGCAGGTGAATTCGGATTCCGGGAAAAATGATGAAAGCAATCACGATGACACGCGGTGCAGTCGCCATGGCCCTGGCCGCGGGAGCAGGGCCAGCCATCGCAGAGGGTACGAATCTGATCGGCATAGGGGTGGGAATAGTGCCCATCTATGCCGGCTCTGACGAGTATCGCGCCGTCCCCACACCGCTGATCAATTATCGATCCGGACATTTTTTCATCACGCCGCGGGCGGGTCTGCCGGCGATGGGGCTGAGCTATGAACTCGCCCCCGACCTGGAAGGCGGGGTATTCGTCGGTCTGGGCCTGGGCCGAGACTCGGATGATTCGGATCGCACTCGCGGTTTGGACGATATCGATTTCCACGGGGCATACGGTGCCTTTCTAGAATGGACACCGGGCCGCTACTCGCTCGGAGCCGCCTATCGCCAAGCGGCGAAATCCGGTTACGGTGGCACGCTGGAAATACGCACGTCCTATGCGGTGGTGCAAACCGAACGACAACAGCTGCGGCTGGGCGTCAGTACGCAATGGGCCAATAGCAGCGATATGCAGACCTGGTATGGCGTCAGCACATCGGACGCAGCGCGCAGCCGAGAACACCTGTCTCCCTACTCCGCTTCGTCCGGTTTTAAAAATGCCGCACTGTTCGCCAACTGGACCTACCAGTTGAATAAAGACTGGACGGTAATGAGCACATTAGGCGTCAGTACCGTACTGGGCGACGCGCGCGATAGCCCGCTGACCGAACGCAAGACCAATGTTTTCGGCAGCCTGGGAGTCGGCTACCGGTTCTGATAAATGGGGTAATCAGCGCGTGAGTGTCGGCCTATGGCACACTGGAGTCTCTCAGTGTCCTTACCATCACTTCACGCGCAATGACGACATCAGATAAGAAAGAGACTCCGGCAGCAGGAACAGAGACAGCCGCGCCCTATGGGATCCAGAGCCGCTCAGCCGACGTACCAAAGCGAAAGAAAGTAACGACGGTACGGCTTGCCGACATGCGCCGGCAGGGCGAGAAAATCGCCATGCTGACCGCCTACGACGCCACCTTTGCCGCCATCGAAGATGCGGCAGGTGTCGATTGCATCTTGGTGGGCGACTCACTGGGCATGGTCTGCCAGGGCAAGACCAGCACGGTGGGAGTCTCGCTCGATGAAATGGTGTATCACACCCGATGTGTAGCCAAGGGCCTGGAGAAAGCTGATGGCGCCGCACTACTCGTCGCCGATCTGCCCTTCGGTTCCTATCATCAGTCACGAGATCAGGCGATGGCATCGTCCGTACGCCTCATGGAAGCCGGCGCGCAGATGATCAAACTCGAAGGCGGAGACTGGACGACCGAGGTGGTTCAGTTTCTCGTCGAGCGAGGCGTACCGGTATGCGGACATTTGGGGCTGACGCCTCAGACCGTATCGGCATTGGGCGGTTTTCGCGTGCAGGGCAAGGACGACGATGGTGCGGCAAAGCTGATGCGTGACGCAAAAGCGTTGGAAGCCGCTGGCGCATCGTTGTTGGTGCTGGAAATGATTCCGGCAAAACTCGCAGCGGATCTCACCAGCCAGATGCAGACCTGCGCAACGATCGGCATAGGAGCAGGATCGGGTACGGCAGGCCAGGTGCTGGTGATGCATGACATGCTGGGGATCAATATCGGACGTATGCCAAAATTCGTTCGCAACTTCATGAGCGACACAGACAGCGTTCTCGCGGCCTTTTCGGCTTATGTTCAAGCAGTCAAAGACGGAACGTTTCCCGAAGACGCACGGCATAGCTGGTAGCGCTGGAGAAAAGCATAACGGCGCTGATAACCTGTACGCATACAAAGAAGCCTATGTGATCCGGGCCGCTTCAGCACGAACCCACGATAGAAAAGCGTCCACAGCGGGACGCTTGCTATGCCTTGCGGGATAAACAAAGAAATGCGCCTTCACGAGAACCGCCTTGTCCAGGCCAAAAATAGGCACGAGCTTGCCTTCGGCAAGATGCAGGCCCGCCATGGTTGCGCTTTCCAACGCAACCCCCAGCCCTCGGGCCGCACCGTCCAGTGACATCTGCGCGCGATCAAAACGAATGGTGAAGTGGTCGGGTGCTCTCTTGTCGGAATATCTCTTGAACCAATCTGCCCATTGGACCACGCTGACATTGCTTTGGATCAGCGGCACATTGAGCAACTGGTCTACACGCTTGAGACGGTGTTCGCGAATGAACGCAGGGCTGGCCAACGGCACGATGCGTTCTTCAAAAAGCGGTTCCACCACGACATCGTTCCATTGCGGCACACCATAGCGGATATCGAGGTCGGACTGCCCGAGCGCGAAGTCGCTGTGAGTATGCGCAGCTGAGAGATTGAGCGCGATATCCGGATATGCCTGGGCAAATCGGCGAAGCCTCGGCATCAGCCACAAGCTGGCCAGGCTGGGCGACGAGTGGACATACAGACTGTTGCTGACCCCTTGGCGCATGTCTTCGGTCGCGGCAGTAATCGCCAACAACGCCCCTGAAATACGAGCCAGGTATTGCTCGCCGGCGTTACTCAGGCGCACGCCGTGCGCATTGCGCTCGAATAGGCGAAGACCGAGATCGCTTTCCAGACGAGCCACTTGGTGGCTGATGGCCGAGGCAGTGAGATGCAGCTCCGTTGCCGCAATGGCAAAGCTGCGCCTGCGCGCAACTGCCTCAAACGCCACCAGATTTGCAATAGGCGGGAGAGCAGGCATCGGGTTGTCCCTCACGTAAGATGAAGAATCATCATCTTAGACTGATAATACTTCGCTTGTCTTAATGTTAGCCCGCGCCGAAGATGGCAAAAAAGGAACAACGGAGACACGCGGCGACCGAATGGGCACCGCGCACAAAGCACCCTCACGGCCTGTGTGCAGGCTCCGCCGTTCTATCCCTTTCCCACACGTGAACGGAGAACGACAATATGTTGCTCAAGGATAAGGTTGCTGTCATTACAGGTGGAGCGGGCATCAACGGACTCGGTTTTGCAACGGCTCGCCAGATGGCAAATCATGGCGCCCGAGTTGTGATTCTGGATCTGGCACGCGCAGAGCCCGACATCGCGGCAAAGCGGCTGGGCGAAGGCCATACAGGCCTGATCGCCGACGTGACTGACAAAGCGGCCTGCGAAGCAGCAGTATCGGCCATTATCGATCGCTATGGGCGGATTGATGTCCTGGTCAACAATGCGGGGATCACGCAACCGGTAAGAACGCTGGACATTACCGGTGAAGACTATGACCGCGTGCTCGACGTCAGCTTACGCGGCACGCTGTACATGTCGCAGGCGGCTCTGCCCATCATGCGTGAGCGACGCTCCGGCTCGATTGTCTGCATTTCGTCGGTCTCCGCTCAACGCGGCGGCGGCATCTTTGGCGGCCCGCATTACTCCGCCGCCAAAGCCGGTGTGCTGGGATTGGCGCGAGCAATGGCGCGTGAATTTGGCGCGGAAGGCGTCCGAATCAATTGCATCACACCGGGTTTGATCGAGACCGATATCACACAAGGCAAACTCACACCCGATAAAAAAATGGAAATCGCCGAAGGCATTCCATTGGCACGTCTCGGCAAGGCTGATGATGTCGCCGGGGCCTGCGTCTTTCTAGCGAGCGATCTGTCCGCCTATTGCACCGGCATCACGCTGGACGTAAACGGAGGAATGTTGATTCACTGACCGTAGTACCCACCCTATAAATCGAGGAGACATAAAACTATGAAGAGCGTGAATTTTCTGGGTGCCACATGTGCAATTGCATGGATGGCATTGCTCCCTCTGACAGTCCAGGCGCAGGACATCAAGCTGACACTTGGACATGGCGCCGCGATAGGCAACCCGCGGCATGAGGCATCAGTCAAATTCGCTGAGGTCGTCAAAGCCAAGACAAATGGCCGCGTCCAGGTACAAGTTGCCCCCGCAGCCCAGCTCGGCGACGATGCGGCGATGGTGACTGCACTGCGCACGGGCGCTTTGGATCTCAGCGCGAACTCCCAAGGCGCTGTCTCAGCGGCCGTTCCGGAATATGCGGCGTTCGGGATGCCATTTCTGTTTTCCAGCGCCAGTGATGCCTTCAAACTGCTGGACGGGCCATTGGGTAAAGAGTTAGCCCAAGCGTCAGAAAAAAAAGGAATGATCCTGCTGGGCACGTGGGATAACGGCATACGCCAAATGACCAACAGCAAACACCCGATCAATACTGTGCAAGACATGAAAGGGTTGAAAATGCGAGTGCCGCCTGATGCAACCTTGGTAGACATCATGCAGGCGCTCGGTGCGGAGTCGCAACAGATCAAGTTTGCAGAGCTATACGTCGCGCTGCAGCAAGGCGTGGTCGATGGTCAGGAAAACCCGCTGGTCAATTTCGAGGCGAGCAAGCTCTACGAAGTACAAAAATATCTGGCCATGACCAATCATCAGTTCCAGATGACGCCGTTTCTGATGAGCAAGCGCACGTGGGACAAGTTGGGTGAAGCCGATCGCAAAGCCATTCAGGAAGCGGCAGACGAGGCATCTGCCCTGCAGCGGGAGCTGTCTCGCAAGGCGGACGAAAAATTACTTTCCGAGCTCAAGTCTAAAGGCGTAGAGGTCACGACGCCCGACACCGCAGCTTTTGCCAAAGCGACAGAGTCGGTCGACGAGAAATGGCTTGCCGGTCCCATTGGCCCTTATGTGAAGAAAGTACTGGCCGCCGCACGCAGCAAGTAAGCCGATTAACCACCCGCCGCGCGCTGGCGCCAAGTAGGCCACGCACGGTGGGTTGCTGATGACAAGGCAGGAGACAATCATGCAAGCTGGTCAACATGGACTGGTCGGGCGGGCAATCGGCAGCATATGCCGTTTGGTGCTGTGGCTGTCCACGACGGTGATATTCGGCATTCTGGTGGCCAACACCATCCTACGTTATGCCACAGGGTCCAGCCTGAAATGGGCCAATGAAATCCCCGAACTGCTTTTCCCGTGGCTGGTCATGGCAGGCGTCGTGCTTGCTGCGCTACAGAACGCACACATCGCCACCACGTTCTTGATGGACGCCCTACCGGCCAAAACGCGTCGAGCACTGACGGGCGCTGCATGGCTGGTCGTGGCTGCGCTTTACGCCACGCTGTCGTGGGCGACTTTCCAAATGCTCGAGATTGTGCATGACGAGAAATCGCCCATCCTGCAGATTCCAGGCTCCATCACCTATGCCTGCGTCATGGGCGGCATGTTGATGCTGGCGGTACTGGCCATCCAGTCGGCGTACGAATCATGGCGAATGCCGGTGTCAGAAGCCAAAAAAGTGACGCACCAAACGCCCGCCGCCCATTGGTAGTACGCCTGCGAATAAAAAGGAACTGTGATGAGTGCAATGATTCTGGTCGTGTTCATGGGAGCCGCGGTCATCGCGATGCCCATTGCTCATGCCCTGCTGATTGCCGCCCTGACGGCGGTTGCCAGCACAGACCGCGTCCCCCTGGACCTGCTCGTCCAGCAGATGGTGGCGCAAGTACAAAGCTTTCCATTGATCGCCATTCCATTCTTCATGCTGACGGGTTCGCTCATGATGGGCGGAAAACTCGGAGAAGCATTGGTCGGCGTATTGTCTACCCTCATTGGCCGATTTCACGGAGGTCCGGCCCAGGTGGGGGTACTGTCGTCCACGCTCTTTGGCGGCGTGTCTGGTTCGGCCGTCGCCGATGCGTCCGCCATTGGGTCGCTATTGATTCCCTGGCACAAGCGGCTCGGCTACCCGGCGGCTTTTTCGGCTGCGACCCTGGCGGCGGCAGCCACGATCGACATCCTGATACCTCCTTCTATTCCGCTCATTCTGTATGCCCTGACGGCCAATGCGTCGATTGCCTCCCTGTTTATCGCAGGCGTGCTGCCCGGCTTGTTGCTGTGTGGAGGATTCATGCTGGCATGCTGGTGGGTCGGACGCCGCCGTAACTTCCCCCGGGATAAGACTCCCTTTGACATGGCGGCCTTTCGGCGTCACCTGGCCTACGCGTCTCCCGCGGTCGTGCTGCCCGTACTCATTCTCGTCTTTCTGCGTTTTGGCATCGCAACGCCTACCGAGGTAGCAGTGCTGTCGACGCTGTATGCAGAACTGGTGTCGGCGGTGATGTACCGCGATCTCAGTTGGAAACGGCTCAACGACGCTATCGTACATGCCGGACTTGCCACGGGCGTAGTCTTGCTGGTCATCATGGCATCGGCCGCGATCGGTTGGCTATTGACCTTTGATCAGACACCGCAAGGTCTGGCTCAGTGGGTGCAAGACAGCGTACACATCAAATGGCTGGTCATTCTATTGATGAACCTCATCATGCTGTTCCTGGGCATGTTCATCGATCTGCCTGCTGCTGTCTTGTTATTGACGCCTGTATTCGTACCGCTGGCGCAAAGCATCGGCATGGACCTCACGCAGCTGGGCGTCATGATGGTCGTGAATCTGGCGATAGGCCTGTATACCCCGCCGGTGGGAACAACGCTCTTCATCACCAGCGCGCTTGCCAAAGTCAAAGTGGGGCAGACCGTTCGCGAACTCGGCCCGTTCTATCTGGTCGCTTTTGCCGTGCTCGCGTTGGTCTCGTATGTGCCCGCGAGCATCCTGCACTGACATACATTAACCAGCTAAAAGGAACGTCACGATGACGGAAAAGTCTGCATTGTTGAACCACTTGGCCTGCGCCGCATGGCGCATCCGCCGTAATGCAGTACGCATGGGTGAAGTGCAGGGGCAAGGCTACATTGGTCAAGCCCTGGGCTGGGCTGACGTGTTGGCAGTCGCCTATGGCCACGCATTGAATCTCAAGGCGGACGATCCCAAATGGGAGGGCCGTGACCGGTTTCTCTTGTCACATGGGCACTACGCCATTGCTCATTACTCAGCCCTGATTGAAGCGGGCATCATCCCCGAAAGCGAACTCGAAACCTATGGCAGCGACGACAGCCGTCTGCCGATGTCGGGAATGGCTGCATACACCCCCGGCATGGAAATCTCTGGAGGGTCTCTGGGACAAGGCCTCTCGATTGGTGTGGGCATTGCATTGGCGTTGAAACAAAAACGCAATCCCGCCTTTGTCTACAACTCGATGTCGGACGGCGAACTCGACGAAGGCTCCACCTGGGAGGCCGTCATGGCTGCCGCACACCATGGCCTGGACAACCTCATCTGCC
Source organism: Bordetella tumbae (assembly GCF_054780995.1). Classification (NCBI taxonomy): domain Bacteria; kingdom Pseudomonadati; phylum Pseudomonadota; class Betaproteobacteria; order Burkholderiales; family Alcaligenaceae; genus Bordetella; species Bordetella tumbae. The sequence goes on along the minus strand of NZ_BAAGVG010000018.1, from coordinate 326,337 downwards.
TTGTCGATATCAACAACCAGCAAGCGGATGGTCCATCCGGAAAAGTCCTGGGGTTCGAACCTCTGGCCGATAAATGGACTGCCTTCGGTTGGCATACCCAGCGTATCGCCGGAAATGATCTGGCCGCGGTACTGCACGCGTTCGATCAGGCACGCTGCCTCGAGTCGCCACAGCCTCGCGTCATTCTTTTCGATACCTTGATGGGCAAAGGCGTGCCTTTTCTCGAACAACGCGAAAAGAATCACTTTATCCGTGTCGATCCGCCCGAATGGCAACAAGCTCTGGATATTCTGGACCAAACCCGCCCGACCTCTTACACTGAAGGAGCCATGGCATGAGCAGCACCGCATTGGAAAAGAAACCGCGCCTCACCACCTCGGCCATGATTGCCTCCATTGCCTCGGAAGGGCAACGCGTGCATGCAGCGCCCTTCGGCAAAGCCCTGGTCGAATATGCCGCCGCGCACCCCGAAGTCGTTGGACTGACGGCCGATCTGGCCAAATACACGGACTTGCACCTATTTGCCAAAGCCTACCCCGAACGGTTTTTCCAGATGGGAATGGCCGAGCAGTTATTGATGGGCGCTGCGGGCGGCATGGCGAAAGAAGGGTTCATTCCCTTCGCTACCACCTATGCCGTCTTTGGCACACGACGCGCCTATGATTTCGTTCATCAGATCATCGCGGAAGAAAATCTGAATGTGAAAATCTGCTGCGCGTTGCCAGGGCTGACGACAGGCTATGGGCCTAGCCATCAAGCCACAGAAGACCTGGCAATGATGCGCGGCATCCCGGGCATGACAATTGTCGATCCATGCGACGCATTGGATATCGAACAGGCGGTGCCGCAGATCGCTGCCCATAACGGGCCTGTGTACATGCGTTTGCTACGGGGCCAAGTTCCCATGGTGTTGGACGAAATCGAAGGGTATCAATTCGAACTCGGCAAGGCGAAGCTGCTGCGCGACGGCACCGATGTTCTGATTATTTCCAGCGGCATTCTGACCATGCGCGCGCTGGAGGTCGCTCAAGACCTGGCAAAAGACAATGTAAGTGTGGCAGTGATGCATTCGCCCACCATCAAACCATTGGACGAAGCCACACTGGTCGAGGCCGTACGCTATAAACACCGCCTGGTTGTGGTCGCGGAGAATCACTCTGTTATCGGCGGCCTCGGAGAGGCAGTCGCCAGCGCGCTATTGCGCCATCGCGTGCAACCGGCGGGCTTCCAATTGGCTGGATTACCCGATGCATTTCTCGATGCGGGCGCACTTCCGACCTTGCATGACCGCTATGGGATCAGCCGGGAAACGTTGAGCGTGCGAATAAAGAACTGGCTGGATCATTAAGGGCTCTGCTCCGAGCAGGGATTCGGGGACTCGGCGCAGCGGCCACGCTCTATGGCAGGCGCGGTTTGGCGCGCTTGTTCTGCATTCTCATGCAGAACAAGCATAATATTCCACTAGACCGTCAAATAGGCGCTGCCCAGCGACTAACGGCCGACCCCGTCTTCCCCCTGTGTGAATACACGGACTCTCGGAGCAATGGATGAAAAAGCTGATCAACAATCCTCGCCACATCGTACGGGAAGCCCTCGAGGGATTAGTTGATACGACGCACCATCTGGCACTGGTCGATGGCGAAAACATCGTCGTACAGCGTGATTTGCCTGGTCTTGCGGCTCGCCCCGTGGCGGTGCTCTCTGGTGGCGGGAGTGGCCACGAGCCTGCTCATGCCGGATATGTCGGCATAGGCATGCTCACGGCGGCGATCGCGGGTGATGTATTTACCTCTCCGAGCGTGGATGCGGTACTGGCGGCGATCGTCTCTGTCGCCGGACCTGCTGGGGCCTTGCTGGTCGTTAAAAACTACACCGGCGACCGGTTGAACTTTGGTTTAGCCGCTGAACTCGCGCGAGAAAAAGGCATTCCGGTCGAAATCGTCCTGGTGGCCGATGACGTATCGTTGCGCGACATGGTTCCAACCGATCGCCGTCGCGGTATTGCTGGCACCGTATTCGTGCACAAGATCGCCGGAGCGGCCGCAGCCAAAGGCTGGCCCTTGGAAAAAGTGGCGGCCATCGCTGCACGCGCCGCAGCGGCGGTAGGCTCCATGGGCGTTGGCCTGGGTGCCTGCACGGTACCATCTGCCGGTACGCCCAGCTTTTCGCTGGGCGACACCGAGATCGAATACGGTCTGGGTATTCATGGCGAGAAAGGGGTACGCCGAGTCGACATGAAACCCGCAGATGCGATTGTGGACGATATCCTGGCGCAGATATTGGCAGAGGTACCTGACAATGCCAGTCGAGTCGCGCTGCTGGTCAACGGCTTGGGGGGTACGCCGCCCATAGAGCTGCAGATTATCGCGCGCCATGCACTGGCCACCTTACGCGCCAAAGGCCTGACACCCACGCGCGCCTGGGTAGGCAACTACATGACCGCACTTGAAATGCCCGGATGTTCGCTTTCGGTATTGCCTGTGGATGACGAGTTGCTCGAACTGCTGGATGCGCCTTGCGGCGCTCCGGCATGGACACACTCTGGCCGCATCAATGAACAGCGCACGATGGTGCCTGTGCCGAGTGGCCTCGAGACAAATCTCGCGTCCATGCCAGCCGGCCCGTTGGCCGCGACACTGGAACGGGTAGCAAAAGGCGTCGCGCATGCGCTGATCACTGCCGAAGCCGAACTCGGGGAGCTTGATGCCAAAGCCGGTGACGGCGACCTGGGCGCCAGCATGGCACGCGGCGGCCAGGCCATTCTCGACTTGGCTCCTGAGGCTTTTCACACGCCCGGTCAATTCTTTGCCTCGGCGGCGCAAGCGATGCGTAGAGCGATCGCGGGCAGTTCCGGCCCGTTCTACGCCGTAGGGTTACTACGCGCCAGTCGCGAACTGGGGGACCTGGCCGCGCCATCGCCGACGCAATGGCAGAAAGCCTTTGCCGCCGCGGTAGATGCCGTGATGGAGATGGGAGGCGCCAAAGCGGGAGATCGCACGATGGTCGACGCCCTCACGGCGGCCAACAATGCATGGCATGCGGCGTTAGCGGCTGGCGCTGCAGGCAAGGAGGCGTTTAGCCAGGCGGTACAGGCAGCAGAGAAAGCCGCCGAGGACACTGCCCATATGCAACCCCGCCTAGGCCGCGCCAGTTACCTGGGAGAGCGTGCCGTCGGCATTCCGGATGGCGGCGCTGTCGCGGTAGCGTATTGGCTAAAAGCACTGCAAAACGGTATCAAGGAAATCGGGTAAGTCACCCGAGGAATAGGCTCGTGCACTGGTAAAAGCGATTCTCAATGGAAAAAGGTATTTCTTTAAACGACATCTGGTACTTTGTCGAAGTCGCAAAACGCGGGAGCTTCAGCGCCACCGCTGCGGCATTGGATATGCCAGTCGCTACACTTTCAAGGCGCATATCCGAACTCGAAAAGAATCTTGGATATGCGCTGTTCCTACGCACGACACGCAAGGTTTCATTGACCGACTTGGGCACGCGCTACTTTGAGGAATGTGTCTCCCAAATCGAGGGCATTCTAAAAGCGCACGAAAACGTCAAGACATATCTCGAGTCGCCTGAAGGAAAACTGCGGGTCTCGATCATGCCCGGCCTGGCGCCTTTGCTGCCAGGCGTCTCAGAAGAGCTGCACAACCGTTTTCCAAAAATCAGCTGCGATTTCGATCTCAGCAGCTCAACAAAGATCAACGACCTTTCCGGTATGGACTTATACATCCGGGCGGGGCGCCAAGAGGACTCTCCTCTTATCCAAAAACCGCTCGTGAATTTTCGTCTCATCCTGGTGGCGTCGCATGATTATCTGCAACGAGCGGGATATCCTGACTCACCTGCCGACCTTCATCATCATGCGCATATTTGCATGCACGGAGCAGACACTTGGGAACTCCGAAGAGGAACAGAAGTCGAGACGGTTCAGCTCATCCCGAAATTTTCCAGCAATCAGATTCTTTTGAATCTACAGCTCGCTGGCAAGGACCTAGGCATCACTCCCGTTCCCTCCCCCTTTTCTGGCAACCAATTACTGCAGAATTACCGGCTGGAACGCGTGCTGCCTGATTGGGAGTTATCCTCTGCCATGTTGTATGCGCTGTTTGAAAGCCGCGTGATCTCGGCTAAAGCTACGGCCTTTCTTAACATTCTCGTCAAACATTTGCAGGCACATTTTTCGCTGGATAGCCTATCGGTGCCTCCATCTGCCGTGTGGAGTGAATGGGCGAATGGTGGAAACAAAGGCGGATGAGGAGGCGCTGACCGGTCAGCATCTCAGATCCAGCTGCGTGAAGAGTTAAATTAGATAAGTATTTTCGTCCTGCGCGTCCAAGAAGGCGAGATATTGGGCAACCGTATTCTCCAACGCCTCGGCGTTCCCAGTGCCTGCAGTTATCAAAGGTCGAGCCTCAGGCATCAGTCGGCATATCCGATCGAAATACTCCAAGAACATATCCGTCTGTGCACACGCCAGCAATGTGGGCACTCGGACCATAGGCAAACGAGATGTCTTGTCGTAGCCGATCGCTGCCCGATAGGGAATGTGATATGTACGCGTTGCCTTGATGACCTCTACCGCTTTGTCATGCAGCTCGTCGGCACTGGGCAAACCTATAGACCGCCGATGTGCCGCATCGCGTTTATACCAAGGCCAGAATAAATACACATCCCGGACAAACTGATATATCCATGCCAGTTGGCCACCATTCATGTCTATATCGACGCCAGGTGCGTAGTGCTTGAGCATGTCATCACGCTCGTCATCGGTGTACTGCGAGACGCCGTCCAAAATCAGCTTTCTGACTCTGCCGGGATAGGCAATGGCAATTTCGCACGCAATGTTTGCACCGGTGTGGCTGCCGTATAAATCAAAGCGCTCTATACCTAGCTGATCGATGGCCTGCACATGCACTTGTGCAAAGTAGCGGATGTCCACCTGGTCGCTGACAGGGGCGGAGGAATCTCCATTGCCCAAGGTATCAGGCGCATACACCGTTCGACTATTGCCCAGACGGGCAATCAACGGCTCGAGCAGTTTTGCCGATCCTGGTGACGCATGCAGCATCACCAGCGGAATGGGTGATGTTCCGTCCGGCTCTGGTGACGCCGGAGATGCCGTGCGATAGTGCACTTGGCAATCCGGCAACGTGACGAATCCTCTTAACACACGGGCCAACGCATTACATGTCACTTCAACGATACCCCGACTGATTTGACCAGTTTTGCCCAACGTTCACTGTCTTGTTTGATTTTGGACGCATAGTCGCCGGGGGTTGTGCCTTCGGCCTCGAGGCCCATGCCCTGCAACCGTGATTTTGTTTCGGGCTCCATCAGAATGCCATGCAAGGTTGTATATAGCTTGTCGATGATGGGCTTGGGTGTTCCTTTGGGGGCAACCATTCCGTACCAAGAGTTAACTTCGAATCCCGGCAAAGTTTCCGCAACCGTCGGCAGCTCGGGCAGCACTGATGAGCGCTTCAGCGTGGTAATCGCCAACCCTGTAACACGGCCGTCTTTCATCAAACTCATCGCCGCCGCGATATTGATGAACGCAAATTCAATCTGACCACCAATCAAATCAGTACTGATCTGACTATCGCCTTTGTATGGGACGTGCAGTAGCGAGACCTTTCCCAACTGAGCCAGCATCTCGCCAGCCAGATGCGTGGTGCTGCCCACCCCCACCGAGCCATAAGACAACTTTCCGGGATGCGCGCGCGCGTAGTTCAATAGATCATTCACTGATGTGAATTTCAGATCAGGCCGAGACACCAGGACGATCGGACTCGAAACGATCTGCGTGATCGGTTCAAAATCACGAATCGGGTTGTAGGGGAGCTCCTGCAATGCCGGGCTGATCGCCATTGGACCGACATGCGCGAGGAACAAGGTGTAGCCGTCCGGATTTGCGCGTGCTGCCTTGGCAGCGCCAATGGTTCCGTTAGCGCCAGGCATGTTCTCCAGGATCACGGACTGGCCAATGACCTCGCTCATCCTTTGGAGGAGCGGGCGGGCAATGGCGTCGGACGCCCCGCCGGCTGTCCAGGGATTGATCACTGTTATGGCTTTGGATGGATATGCACCAGATTGGGCCGATACCGCTGGACTCGCATAAGAGCCCAGAGTCACACCGAGTGAAGCCGCCAACGCAATAGCACCCGCTTTACAACGAATAACCGCCCAACTGATAGCGACCATGGAAACCCCTTTTCCGTTCGCACAACAGCAATATCGAATAATTCGCTATGCGAATAATCTATTCGCAGCATAAATCAGTCTATGCAGATGCCAGAAGGCCGTCAATGCTCGTTAACGCGTAAATGCTAGAACGCCACGTTTCGGTGACGGGCCGCATGCTCGCCCGCCAAGGCCGGCGCGATCTGCCGGGCTAATTCTTTGAGAGCTGCTGCAATAGGCCCCGCCAGGCGCGATTTAGTCATATACGAACTATTTCCCCCGCATGTCAGTGCCAGCACACGCCGCCCATCAGGAGAAATGACCGGCACTCCGATCGCATTGACGTCACGATGGGAGTGCCCCAGGTTGAAAACAAAACCATGTTCGTTGTAATGGGCGATCGCTTGTTCCACGGCACTGGCATGCACTTTCCATTCTTTGCCCAACTGCTGCTTGATTGCCGTCAATAGCGATGTACGTTCTTCGTCCGGCAAAGCAGCTAGATAGGCCCATCCCAATGAGGAGTTCACCATCTCGAGTTGTGAGCCCACGTGCAGAATCAGTTTCAAGATGGCAGGGCTTTCGGCGCGCTGCACGATCACCATATTGTGCCGATCAGGTTCAGCCAAGGACACCGAGGCTTCAAACTTTTCGGCCACCACTTTCATCAACGGATACGCAAATTCCGCGACACCCGCATGCGTGATGGATGCATGTCCCAGCGTCAGCACGCCAGGCCCGACACGCAGGCGATCGGCGTTGCGGCCGGGAATCAAGTATCCCGACTGAGACAAGGTATAGCAGAGGCGCCACACGGTGGGCTGCGGCAAGCCCGTCATACGCGCAATCTCGCTGGTGCCCAACTCGGGAGTGTCAGGGGTAAAGCAACGCAAAACCTCGAGGCCCCGATGCAGCGCCGTCACGAACATCCGATCTTCTTTCACTAGTGTTTTCCCCAAATCGACGGCGAATTATCGCCTGAGCCATTGACTGACGCTCATATAAGCCAAACAATAGATTCATCAAGCGAATAGCTTATTCACTATACGAATAATATTAATGGATAATCGGGAAGCCTATGCATCCAGAAATAAATAGCGGTCAGGCCGAACTCCGGTCCGCACTGCGAAAATTCGTCACCGAACGCCTGGACCCCATCGCAGCGCGCATTGACGCAACGGGTGATGTGCCACCTGGCACCCGTGAGTTAATCGCCGCGCAGGGCTATCTCGGCATGCGCCTGCCTGCCGAGTATGGCGGTGCCGAGACAGATCTATCGACGTATTGCCTGGCGCTCGAGGAAATGGGACGCTCGCATCGGGTTTTTACATTGATGCTGGACGCTTCCAGCGGACTGACCCCTATTGCACTGGTTCGACATGGCACCTCCGCGCAAAAACTCACCTATCTGCCCAAATTAGCCAATGGCGAATGGACTGCGTCATTCGCCCTGACAGAACCCGACGCGGGCTCTGACGCTGCGGCATTGCGCACACGAGCGCAGCGTTGCGAGGGCGGCTGGCGTATCACCGGTACGAAGCAATACATCAGCGGTGCGCATTATGCTCGCGTCATCATGGTCATTGCCGTCACCGATGCTGCCAAACGCGCCGGCGAGAGGATGACGGCGTTCCTGGTAGACAAAGACACACCGGGCATGACCATCAGCCGCATCGACAAGACCATAGGATCCGATCCCATGCAGCTTGCCGAGCTGCACTTTGACGACTGCTTCGTTCCTGATACCGCGGTACTGGGCCAAGTGGGACAAGGGTTCCCCATCGCCATGGGATCGCTCACCAGTGGCCGTATGGGCGTGGCGTGCTCATGCCTGGGCACTGCCGACAAACTGTTGGAACTGTCTATCGGCTACGCAAAAAACCGCAGCACGTTTGGCAAACCCCTATCCGAGCGGCAAGCCATTCAATGGATGTTGGCCGACTCCGCTACGGAACTGGCCGCGGCCCGCGCACTTGCCTATGACACGCTGCGCCGTATCGACGCCGGCGAGGATGTCGGTACGGCGCCGAGTATGGTCAAGCTCTATTGCTCCGAGATGGTCGGACGAGTCGCAGACCGGGCAATACAGATTCACGGCGGCGCGGGCCTCATACGTAATGAGCCCGTGGAACGTTTTTATCGGGACGTACGCCACTATCGCATTGGCGAAGGCTCGTCGGAAATACAACGCATGCTGATCGCCCGCGATCTGTGCAGGTAAACGGGCGCGATCCGCCCAATTCGATTAAGGACCAAAAATGAGCAAGTACGACATGCTGGCCATAGACGCGGTGGTCAACATCTGGACCCCTGAGACTTATGAGCTGCGCCCCAATCGGGACGCGTTTTTCGGTGGAAAAATGAAAGTGCAGGATCACACGTTGCGTGGGATCACTCATGATGAAATGCTGCGACGGATGGATGCTGCGGGTATTGAGCGGGCGTTTCTGATTGCCAGCAAAGTCGGCACCAAAGGGCATCGCGCCAGCTACCACATTCCTTACGAGATGGTAGCCGAAGCCATCAATCTGCATCCCGATCGTTTTCTGGGTCTGGCCGGCATCGATCCCACAGAAGGCATGGATGGGGTCCGTCAGTTGGAGGCAGCGGTTCGGGACTATGGATTCATCGGCGCACACGGCTATCCGCATTGGTTTGAATTGGCCCCGGACCACGCCAAGTGGTATCCCTTTTATGCCAAGTGTGTAGAACTGGATATTCCCATTCAACTGCAGGTGGGGCAATCCATGCTTTATGACCCGAACTACCGCCTGCGCAGCGTGGGTAAGCCGATCACCCTGGATGCAGTCGCTTGCGACTTTCCCGAGTTGAAACTGATCGGCATCCATGTAGGCATCCCATGGACAGATGAAATGATCGCCATGGCATGGAAGCATCCAAACGTATACATCGGTTGCGATGCACATGCTCCCAAATACTGGCCTGATTCGTTCGTCCACTACATCAACACGTACGGCAGCAACAAGGTCCTGTTCGGCACGGACTTTCCGATCCTGGATTTCGAACGCACGCGCGACGAGATCGAAGCCCTGGACCTGCGCCCTGACTCCAAACGAAAACTGCTGCGCGACAACGCGATACGTGTGTACAAAATAAATGAAGGGGCCACACAGTGAGCGTGCCTAATATTGCAGACATGTTGTCCCTGCATGCGCAGATGCGGCCTTCCAGCGTCGCACTTGTGCATGGCGATGAATCACTGACGTACGCCGAGTTGAACAAAGCCGTCTTGCAGCGCGCGGCGATGTTGCAGGAGATGGGAATACGCACCGGCAACATTGTCGCCGTGGCACTGAAAGACGGCATAGAACATGTATTGATGCTCTATGCCATTGCCCGTGCAGGCGCAGTGATTCTGCCTATGGATTGCCGGTGGAAAGAGTTTGAAAAGCTACGCGTTGCAAAACACTTCCAGCCGACATTGATCATGGTCGAGCCGGGAGGGGACATTCCTGGGGCCGTATGCATTACAGCGGATGCGGGCTGGAATAAGAAAATCATCGGCACGTTGATCGATCATGCCTTTCCCGATGGGAATCGGGGCGTTGTCATGTCATTGTCGTCGGGCACAACAGGACGTCCCAAAGGCCCCATGCTGACGCATAGCCAGTTTCAAGCGCGATTCTGGACACATTGGGTGGATCTGGGCTTTGGCAGCCGGGAAGTCTACGTCAACGCCACGCCACTCTACTTCGGAGGTGGCAGAGCATTCGCCATGTCCACGCTACATGCGGGAGGCAAGCTGGTTCTGTTTCCTCCGCCTTATGCCCCGGAAGACCTGGCCACCGAGATTGCACGCACACAGGGCACGATTCTCTTTCTGGTACCAACGCTGCTGCGCAGAATGATGAATACGGAGTCTGAGAAGTTGATTCCGATGAAGGCACTCACCACACTGATCTCGTCTGGTTCGGCCTTGACGGCGGAGGAACGCAAACGCATCAAAGAAGACATATGTCCGAACTTTCTTGAATACTACAGCTCCACCGAAGGCGGCGGCATTACTGTGTTGCCTTCCGCCGACCAGATTGCGCACGGAGACTCCGTCGGGCGGCCCGTTTATGGCGTCGAGGTGCAAGTCGTGGACGAAAATCATCATCCTGTTCCCCGCGGAGAAACAGGACGAATTCGATATCGCGGACCTGCCGTCGCCAATGGGTTCTACAACGATCCGGAAGCCAGTGCAGAAGCCTTTTATCAAGGATGGTTCTATCCGGGAGATCTGGGCAGCCTGGGCACAGAGGGGTACCTGACGTTGAAAGGACGGTCCAAGGACATGATCATCCGCGGAGGGGTAAACATCTACCCCCTGGAAATCGAGACCATCTTGTCAACCCATGAATCGATTGCCGAAGTCGCTGTAGTCGGTTGGCCATCGCGCGAGTTCAACGAAGAAGTCGCTGCCTTTGTCACCTTGCGCAAAGGGCATGCTCTCGATGAAGAGGCGCTCAAGAGAATGTGCAGAGCCACGCTCGCACCTTATAAAATTCCACGTGAGATTTTCCTATTGGACGAATTACCTCGCAACTCAGGCGGAAAGATCATCAAAAGCGAGCTCACGGCGAAACTGCCGCCGTTGTAGTAGCCAGTCAGTGCCGAGCGTCATACAACGCGGCCGCAGACCGGTCAGGATCTCAGGTCACGCTGCTTCGAGAACTCGCATCTCAATGTGAAGTCCGGCGGCGGTGGCCATGTTGACCAAGGCATCGAGAGCAAACAGATTGATCTTGCCGCGCATTAGGTCAGAGACTCTTGGCTGCGTCACACCAAAGAGCTTTGCTGCTTGCGCCTGGCTCATTCCGGTACGGGCAAGATGATTTTTCAGAGCCGTCATCAAGATAGAACGCAACTTCATGTTCTCTGCCTCTTCTGGAGTATCCTCAATGGCGTCCCATACGCCGGCAAACCGCGGATTACTCATGACCCAACTCCTGTAATAAAGCACGATAGCGCTTCGAGGCAAACTCCAAATCTGATGTGCTGATTTGCTGGGCCTTCTTTTGAAAACAGTGCAGCACATAAATCACCGTAGGCGTCCATAGTCCAAAGCCTACCTATTTCAGGCTTAACAACTGGATCTTTAGCCAGATTCTGCGTCAGATCAGATCGATCCTACGCCCGACTCATCGAGCAACACGAGCCTCACCGTGGTTGTTAGCGCTTTACCTCTGCCAGCATAGGCATTTGCTTGTCCTGTTGCGCGGCTGACGGCGGCTCAACAATCGGTTTCCCACGTTGAGAAGCGTGCCAAGGCAATAGATGCTCTTCGACGATCTCCAGCCCTTTGAACAAGATCACACCCAGTATGCAAAGCAGCGCCAACGCCACAAAAACCGTCGGCGTGTCAAAGCTGCCCTGGGCGACAAGGATGACATAGCCCAATCCACTGCCGCCGGCGACAAACTCGCCCACAATCGTACCGACGAGGGCAAACGAAATACCGACCTTCATACCGGCAAAGATGCTGGGCAATGCGTTTGGAAAACGGATCTTCCACAGCACTTTGCTGCGAGAGGCTTGATTTGCACGCGCCATGTTGAGCATTTCTGGATCGATAGATTTCAGACCCAGTACTGTATCGATCAGAATCGGGAAAATAGCGATCAGCATGGCGATTGCGATCTTTGGTGCGGAACCTGTACCGAGCCAGATGACAAACAACGGCGCGAGTGCGACTTTCGGTACGGCATTCAGCGCAACCATCAAGGAATACAAAGTACGGTCAAGGAATCGAGAATAGACAATACCAATGGCCGCCCCAACGCCGAGCACCACGGCCAGAACAAAGCCCGCCATCGTAGTCTGCAAGGTATCCAGGGTCTGCATTAATAGAAACCCGGGCTGCGCCATGAACTCGGCAAAGATCTTGCTAGGTGCCGGCAGCAAAAATTCCCTGACGGCAAACCATCTGACACCGCCTTCCCACAGCACGAGAATAACGAGCATCGTCAAAATAGCCAGCCGGCTTTCCTCGGCGCGTTTCCATAAGCCTTTCATCGCTTACCCCTTGTAGATTCCGAGTTCGCGGAAGATCCCGCGGATCTGCGACACGTAGTCGGCAAAGGCCTTTGTTTCACGAATGGCCAAACCGCGAGGCCTATCGAGCTCAATAGGGACGACTGCCGCCACACCGCCAGGATTACGGGACATCACGACAACGCGATCGCTCAGGTAGACAGCCTCGGAAATCGAATGCGTGATAAAGAGCACCGTCTTGCCGGTATCCATCCAGGTACGCTGCAGCTCTTCATTCAGTTCGTCCCGAGTAAAAGGATCGAGCGCCCCAAAGGGCTCGTCCATCAGCAGCAGTTGAGGATCGACCAGCAATGCACGGCAGATCGAGGCGCGTTGTCGCATGCCGCCCGACAGTTCCCACGGAAATCGATCGGCAAAGGCGCCAAGCCCGAACAGGTTCAACACCGCGCGGGCTCTTTCTTCGTAGTCCTTTCGGTTCAGATTATGAAACTCGGCAGAGATCAACACATTGTCGAGAATGGTGCGCCAATCCAAAAGCAGGTCACGCTGAAAAACGACTCCCATGTTCGACGGGGGACAGACGATGGGATCACCCTGCAGGGCGAGATGCCCGCTCGAGATGGGTTCAAGCCCTGCCACGCATTTCAATAAGGTGCTTTTGCCACAGCCGCTCGGCCCGACAATGCTCACAAACTCGCCCTGCTCGATATCGAGGCTCACGTCCTTGAGCGCGTAGAGCGGATCGCGCTGAGAGCGGTAGATTTTGTTGAGCTGACCTATCTCTAAGAATGCCGACATGTTCGCCCCTGTCTCGTCAGTTTGCCAACATTGCGTTGGTGTAATAATCGGACGGCTTATGGCCCGGCTTGATAGCGCCTACCTGCTCCATAGACTGGATTGCCGCGACCCAGTCAGTATCATTTTGGGCACCAAAGGGCGCACCTTTCTGCGAAGGGCTTTCGAAGAACTCGCGGTACGCGACGATCTGCGCACGCAGAATCTCGGGATCAAGCTTCGCGTTCGGCCGTTGGGCGACAATGGCGGCGACTGCCTCGTCTTCATGGCCTGCATAGATGTACTGCCATGCCTTGACCTGAATCTGCGTGAACTTCTTGATCGCTTCCGCGCGCTCACCCAACGCTCTCGGTGTGGTCACCAAGCCATAGCTGGGAAAATTGATCCCGCTATCGGCCAGCAGCAGTGTCTTGGCCGGTCGTACCTTTGCTACCATCGGCTGGCCAAAGGGGGCTTGTGACAGGAACCCGTCACTGTTGCCCGACGCGTAGGTCGAAATCATGGCACTAGGCGCGACCATCACGACATTGGTCTTGGATTTCGGTACATCACTGGCCTTGAAATAGGGATCGATAAAAGGAGCCCAGGGACTGGTCGTAAAGCAAACGAGCTTCTTGCCGATCAAATCGGCGGGGGATTTGATGTCCAGTTTTTCGTCCACCAGCACCGCCAGGTCGCCCTTACGGGCAAAGCCAGCGATAGAGATGAGATCCAATCCGTTCTCTTTGGCGATAGCCATCGTGCCTAATTGGACTTGACCGATATCCATCTGGCCGACGGCCACCAGTTGCAGTGTGTTGATCGTGCCGGTGCCATCCTGAATTTCCACATCGAGGCCGGCGTCTTTAAACCAGCCTTTTTGTTGCGCCAGGTGCATGGCCGCATGCATACCCCACGCAGAAAAATCCAATCGCACTCGTAGCTTTTCGCTTTCCGCATGCGCACTCATTGCAGTGAAAGCGAACAACATCGTTGCCGCCAGAACGGTCCGGTGGATCCGGTTCAGAAAAGACGAACGCATTTTGTAATCCTCGTGAGGCATGTATAGGTAACGTCAAACAGGAATTCGGAATTTTCCCCTAGCGGCGCGCTATGCAGCCTGCGCCAAGGCATTGCGGCGCAGCACTTCGCTAGCCGTGTGATCCACCGCACCGGTATGAGGATCGACCACGACCTTGTAATGCTCAAGGACATATTTCGCGGTCAACTTGTGGTTCCACACGTCTTCGCGGATGCGATCCCAGTCACGATCCATAGGATCGCCAAAACCACCGCCACCCGGTTGAATATGCGTCACCACATCGTTGCGTGCAACTGTCATTCCGACTTTGCTAGGCAACTCCGTCAGTTCATCTCCATGCTGCAGCACGTTGCGAGCTGGGCTCGCCGGCGTGCCGCCCGCCAAGCCATAAGGCGGGAATTTCATGCGATCGGCACGAAGTTGCAACAGCGCATCTGGCGCCAGCACACGATAACTGCGGCGGATACCTAGCCCACCGCGATATTGACCAGCGCCGCACGAGTCCTCAACCAATTCGTAGGCCTCGACCCGCACGGGATGTTGAGCCTCCAAGGTTTCCACGGGAGTATTCGAAAGGTTCTGGGAAGCATTGGTGATGGCTTCAATTCCGTCGCTGGCAGGACGGCCACCCCATGCACCGCAGATCATGTCGACAATGATGTACGGCTTGCCTTCGTCACTTTTTCCAGACAGACATACTACGGTGTTACCACCCTCACCCGCGGCCGGGATCCGATGCGGTACGACTTGGGCCAGCGCACCGAGCATGGCGTCAAACACGCGATAACCTGTTAACGCGCGAGCCGCCACTGCGCTCGGAGGCAGCGGATTCAATACTGAACCTTCGGGCACATGCACATCAATGCAGCGGAATACGCCTGCGTTGTTTGGAACGTCTCCCAACAGTGCGCAACGCACGCTCAGGTAAGTGCATGATTTGGTGTATGACAACGTGGAATTGATGGCTGCACGGACCTGTGGCGAGGATCCGGTATAGTCCGCCGACACACGGTCTTCGTGTACAGTCAGCGCCACCTCGATACGGATGGGGTCTGGCGACAGTCCGTCGTCATCAATATAGTCGACGAAATGAAACGTCCCTTTGGGCCACTTTCTGATCTCTTCTCGCGTCAAGCGTTCTGCATAGTCCAACAGCTCGTTCAAGTAGGCGCGTGAATCATCTCTGCCATAGCGATCAAATAGGGCTGTCAATTCGCGCACTCCGATCTGAGAGGCTGCATACTGAGCCTTCAAATCGCCGAGAACGCGATCTGGCACACGGACATTCTGCGCAATGATGCGCTCCAACGTTTCGTTGACCTTGCCGGCCTCATAGAGCTTTAGCACTGGAATGCGCAAGCCTTCCTGATAGATCTCGGTCGAATCGCTGGCATTTGAACCAGGCACACGTCCGCCCACATCGGTGTGATGGCAGATGACAACGCAGTATCCTTCGATCTCACCTTGATAAAAGAACGGAACGAACATGAAGATGTCCGGAAGGTGCATTCCTCCCTCATAGGGATCGTTCACGATCACCGCGTCTCCGGGCTGCAGTGTATTGCCATAACGCTGCTGCAGCGCCGCCATGGCTTCCGGAATAGCGCCTAGATGCAAAGCAATGGTTTTTGCCTGCGCGACCATGCGGCCATGGCGATCGCATATGGCGGCCGAGTAGTCCATCACATCTTTGACGATTTCCGATCGCGCAGTGCGGATGACGGTGTATGCGATTTCGTCGACGATGGAGTCCATCGCATTCTTGACGACAGCAAAGGTAACGGGATCGAATTGCGTACTCATGCTTGCTCCTGGGCGATATCGATGATGATGTTGCCGATCTTGTCTGCATGGGCCGAGGCGCCAGGCGGCACAACAATCGTGGTGTCATATGACTCGATGACTAGCGGGCCATGCCAAGGCTCGCCCTTGATGGCCGAGCGAGGCACCAGGCGAGTCTCGTACGGCGGCTGATCGCGCTCGAAACTAACCTGGCGAGTACCCGAGACGCCTTGCAACGCGCTTGCGTCAACGCGAATATCGTTGAATTTCAGCCGTTGATCACTGCGGCCATAGGCGCTCAGCCTGATATTCACGAGTTCCAGAGGTTCGTCGTTACCGTAACCAAAAGTCTGCCGATATTGATCACCGAAATCTTCGACCAATTGAGTAATGGCCGCATCGTCGATCGCTTGCTCTGCCGGACTGCGTAATGCAATGGTGAGCTCAGAACTCTGGCCGAGATAACGTAGATCCAAGCTGACTGCCATCTCAACGGCGTCTTGGGAATAGCCCTCTTGTGCCAGGACAGAGAACCCTTGAGTACGCAGTTCGGCAATCGCAGCGTTGATGGTTTCCTTGTCGCAGTTGGCGAGTGGACGCAGGATCGCTTTGACAAAGTTGTGCTCGGCATCTGCCCCCAGCATGCCTGCCGAGCAGAATACGCCGGCCATCACAGGGGCAATCACACGCTTGATGCCTAGCAGTTTGGCGACATCGACAGCATGCAACGGGCCACCGCCGCCGAATGCGATCATCGTCATATCGCGCGGATCGCGGCCACGTTCGACAGTCACCGCACGCAGCGCACGCGCCATACTCACATTGGCTACATGACGGATGCCGTGTGCAGCTGCCAGCATATCCAGTCCCAAGGGCTCGCCGATATGCGTCGCAATGGCATGCTGCGATTTCTCGGGATCGACCTTCAGACTGCCTCCTGCCAGCGCGGTGGGATTCAGGAAACCCAATGCCATGTTGGCGTCCGTGACAGTAGGACGGTCGTTGCCACGTCCATAGCATGCCGGCCCAGGATTCGCACCGGCAGATTCGGGGCCGACGCACAACAAGCCGCCGGCGTCGATACCGGCCAGAGAGCCGCCGCCGGCACCGACTTCGGCGATATCAATGGCGGGGACCTTGAGCACGTAGCCGCCGCCCTTTACAAAGCGGCTCGGGGCGCTGATTCCGTCCCGGAACTCGTATTCGTTGGTTAATGAGGGCACGCCTCCCATGATGATGGAAGCTTTCGCGGTCGTGCCGCCCATATCAAAAACGATGAGGTCCCTGCCATCGCCGAGCGCGCCTATCTGCGCAGCGCCCGCCACTCCTCCTGCCGGCCCGGAAGCCACGGCAAAGACGGGTTTTTCACTGGCGCTATCGACGCCCATCATGCCACCGTTGGAGGCCATCACCTGCAATGATGCTTTGACTCCCATACGCCCAAGATCGTCTTTCAACCGGCGCAGATACGTGCGCATCGCCGGCAGAATGTAGGCGTTCACCACAGTAGTACTCGTGCGCTCGTACTCCTTGATTTCCGGCAGAACATCGCACGACGCCGTGACGAGCAGTTGGGGAAACTCGCGCTCCAGCAGTGCCTTGGCTTCTAACTCGTGGGCAGGGTTGATATAGCTGTTCAAGAAGCAGACCGCCAGCGCCTCGACCCCTTCATCGACCAGATCGCGGGCAATGGACAGGACCTGATCGGCATTCAAGGGAACGATGACGTTTCCACGCGCATCCATCCTCTCATTAATGCCTCGACGGTAACGGCGGGCGGCCAGCGGTTGCGGCTTTTGCCAACCCAGGTCAAACATGGTGGGTGTACGAATACGGCCGATTTCGAGCACGTCTCGGAAACCAGCGGTGGTCAGTACGCCGGTGCGGGCGCCGACTTTTTGAAGAATCGTATTGGACGCCGTGGTGGTGCCATGGACGATCTCCGTAATGTCGCCGGGCTGGATGCCAGCCTGCTCGATCAATGCGCCCAAGCCAGTGACGATGGCCTCCCCAAGATCGTGGGGCGTTGTGGACGTCTTGTTCACAAAGAGCTGCCCATTCGGTAATGACAGGACGATGTCCGTAAAAGTGCCGCCGATATCGCACCCGACGCGGGCGCCTGCACTGGTTCCTACTTGCATCGTGCAACTCCAAGGAAAAGGGGACGCAGCCACTGCTATGCCTGGATGGATTGGCTTCAGGGCCGTGATCGAGTTCATTTACTAACTAACTAGTCAGTACAATAAGCGTGAAAAATGTGCCCGCCAATTCGGGTTTTCACGTAGCCGAAAGCGTTGCCAGCATTAGATATTCGGCCTCATTGCAGATCGACCGATACGGTGTAGACTAACCAACTAGTTAGCCGATGCAACACATCAAAGAAGCACGGCAGAACCGCTAATGAGACAGACAGGACCCATGCCAACGACGAAACCCAGCGGAAAATCAAAGCCCCGTGACGCGGCGGCCACGCGGGAAAAAATCCTTCAGATGGCCGCGCGTGAATTTGCCTCTAAAGGCTATGACGGTGCGCGCGTTGACAGCATCGTGGCACGCAGCAAAATCAGCAAGAACCTCGTCTACCACTACTTCGAAAGTAAAGAGGCGCTCTTTATCGAGGTCATGGAACGGGCATACTCCGCCATGAGAGAACGGCAGAATCAGTTCGGCTTGCTGGGCGAGAACCCTGTCGAAGACATGCGAACCTTGGTGATGCAGACGATTCGGCATTTCATTGAGCATCCGGAATTCATTCAGCTGTTGAGTACGGAAAACTTGCACAAGGCCGAACACATCCGGAAATCCAAAGTGATTCCAGCGATGTTCAATCCGCTCAAGAGCGCGTTGGCGGACATTCTCGAACGAGGGAAAGAACAAGGCGTATTTCGTGCCGACGCAGATTGGGTCGACCTCTATGTATCGATATCAGGGCTGGGGTCCTATTCGATATCGAACCGGTATACCTTGTCGTTTGTGCTGGGGGTTGATCTCGGCGCACAGGAACGCGTGGAGGCTCGCCTGCAGCACGTGTGCGAAATGGTGATGAGCTATTTGCTGCAGCCGAATTCGAAGCGCCCGCCGAATGCTTGAATGGCGGCTCAGCCGATCAGCGCCTCCTCTAAGGCACCAGGCGTCAGGTCCGGCGCAAGCTTTCCTAGGAAGTCGCACAAATGACGCGGCCAATAGGCGCCGCGCCGGGCCAGGACATGGACAATACTGATCGGAAATAGATGATCGACGGATTGAGCCTGCAGCTCTTTATCGACAGGCTGCGAGAAAGCAATCACGGGAATGATGGCCAAACCCACGCCCGAAGCCGCGTAGTGCTTCATGATCTCGACGTCCGTGCCTTGTACTGCGATTTTGGGAGTCAGTCCTGCGGCGTCGAACGCCTGGGTGATACGCCGGCCGATGGCGTGTTGTTCGCTGTACGTGATCAGGGGGTAACGGGCGATGCTCTCCAGTGTCAGTGGCTTGTCCTTGAGAACAGGATGACCTCGTTTGCTGACCAACACATGATTGAGCTCGTAACACGGGATCGCCGCCAGAGACGGCGGCAGGACGGGGGGCACGGTAGACAAGCCGATGTCTACTTTTCCCGTGGCGACGAGATCGGCAATCTCTAGAGGTGTCGCCTGAATCAAGCGCAACGCCACACTGGGATTGCGCCTGCAAAATTCCGGCACGATATCCTGCAGCGCATAGCGTGCATGAGTATGTGTCGTCGCGATAGCCAGACGCCCCTGGGCCTTGAGCTGCTGGTCTGCGACGATGTTGGAGATGTCTTCGGTGGCTGCCATCATCGTCCGCATGCATCGCAAGACCTGGTCCCCCACCTCGGTCAGCGCCAGAATACGACTCTTGGAACGAATCAACAGCGCGGTACCGAGTCGTTCCTCTAGCTGTGCGATCTGTTTGCTGACGGCCGATTGGCTGGTGTATAGCGCCAGCGCGGTGCGTGAGACATTCATGTCGTTTTCCACAAGCGCACAGAACGCACGTATCTGTTGCAGGTTCACACTGTCTCCTTTGACGGTTTCCCACACGGGCCGCCCTCGAGCGCGCCGGGCCTGGGGCCTTTTGTTATCTGTGGAGGAAATGTATTCCAATTTGGAATTGACATCCACAATCTATCACTTCTTGGAAATCCCGCGAGGAACTAGGATGGACGCCTAGACAACCATTCCAACGAAGAAACGTGACCTCTGAGACGACGCCTGAAGCACTCCAAGCCCTGCAATTCTGGATAAATCGCAGCGAAGAGACCACCGATATCGTGACTCCGCAGTTGGCCGAACGATTGGCGGCGACACTCGAATCTGCGCGCAACATGCGGTTCGAGCGCGGCATCGAGTTCCCGCAAATGTGGTATTCCGTGCTTTTTCCGCGGGTCGTGCCACGCTCGAAGATCGGCAATGACGGCCACCCCGCGCTCGGTGATTTTCTACCCCCCGTGCCGTTGCCTAAGCGCATGTTCGCCGGAAAGCGCATCCAGTTTGTTAGTCCCATTCTGATCGGAGATGAATTGCGGCGGGTGTCGACCATTGCGTCGATTACGCCGAAGCTAGGCAGCACGGGGCAGCTGGTCTTTGTCACGGTTCGGCACACGATCAGCAACGCGGCAGGTGTCTGCGTCATAGAGGAGCAGGATGTTGTGTATCGGGAGAACACCAATAAGAAAGACCAAGGTGCAGCCAAAACACCCACTGCGGACCCTTTCGAAGCTCGCTACCGATCAGCGCCCATCGTCGCGGATACTGTGATGATTTTTCGCTATAGCGCATTGTGTTTCAACGGTCACCGTATTCACTACGATTACCCCTATGCCACGCAGGTGGAAGGCTATCCCGGTCTGGTCGTCAATGGCGGACTCTCAGCGCTATGTGCGACGGAACATCTGCATCAAGCCTGGAACGGTACGTCGCTTTCCCACATCACGACGCGCAACGTTGCACCGCTGTTCGAGGGACAGACTTTTCATGTCGAAAGCCGCACCGGTGAGCATGACGGTGAAGTTGAATTTCGGGTTGTGTCACAAACAGGCGTCACGACGCTGCGCGGTTCCGCCACGGGAGTTGCGGCATGAGCCATATGACATCCGCTCCCGATGTATCCAACGCAGCAAAAGCGCCGCTGGAAGGATTACGCATCATCGACCTGACTCAAGTCGTAGTGGGTCCTTATGCCACACAATTTCTTGCGGATTTTGGGGCAGAAGTCATCAAGATCGAGCATCCGACGGGTGATCTGGCTCGCTGGATAGGTGGAAAATCCACGACACCCGGCATGGCGGCGAAGTACCTGCATCTGAATCGCAACAAGAAAAGCATTGCACTCGATCTAAAGAAACCCGGCGCGGCCGAAGCGCTGAAGAAACTCATCGTCACCGCCGACGTCGTCATACACAACATGCGGCCCTCTGCGGCAGCCCGCCTGGGACTGTCGGCACAGGATCTGTTGGAGCTCAAACCCGATCTGATTTATTGCAGTGTCGTAGGGTTCGGACAGGGCGGGCGCTACAAGGACAAGCCGGCCTATGACTCGATCATCCAGGGCGCATCCGGACTGGCTGCGATCAACAATGGGGGAGACGGGGAGCCGCGGTTCGTCCCCATGGTGATCGCTGATCGTACGGTCGGCATCATGGTCGCCAACACGATTCTGATGGGGGTGGTGCAGCGACTACGCCATGGCGGGCCGCAAATCATCGAAGTACCGATGTTCGAAAGCATGACCGCATTCGTATTGGCCGAGCATTTGTTTTTAAAGACCTTTGATCCACCCTTGGGGGAAACAGGTGACTCGCGTCTGCTCAATCCCAACTCGCGTCCCATACGCACAGCCGATGGGTATATCTGTGTGACGGCCAATACAGACGAGCAAGTATTCGCGATGTTTGATGCGATGGGTCGCTCTGATCTACGGACCGACCCGCGTTTTGCGGAAAAACGGGCACGTTTCGAGAACATTGGGGAGATGTTCCGGATCCGCAATGAGATCTTTGCGAGCCGCACCACCGCACAATGGCTGGAAATACTCGAGGCGGCGGATGTCCCTGCAATGCCGTTGCACACGCTGGATTCCGTGCTCGATGATCCGCATCTCGCCGACACACGGCTATTTCAACCAATCGATCATCCGACCGAGGGAAAGATCATCAATCTACGCAATCCCATTCAGTTCTCCAGTTATGAACCATCACTGAAATGGCCGGCCCCGCTGATCGGGCAACACAGCATAGAACTGCTGCGCAGCGTCGGAGTCAGCGACCAGGACATTGAAGCCATGCTGGAAAGCGGAGCCACCGTCAACCATTGTTAAGAAGCTTGAAAATCAACCGTCGCACAGCATCGCGCCATACGGCGTGCCTATAAAACGAACGACGCGCAACCCCCGAGGAGACGACAAAAATGTTCCATAAGTTCGTGTTTGCATCGCTGATGACGCTTGCGGCGATTGGTTCCGGCCCATCGCAAGCGGCGGAAACGTACCCCTCACGGCCGATCACGCTCGTCGTGCCGTTCACGCCGGGCGGCAGCACCGATATCATTGCGCGTGTGATGGGCAAAAAGCTAGGCGAGATCCTGGGCCAATCCATCGTGGTGGAAAATCGGCCTGGCGCCGGCGGCATTGTCGGCGTGCAGTACGCGAAGTCACAGCCGGCTGACGGCTATACGCTGCTGATGGGAGCCATCGGCACATTCGGTGCCAACGCGACGTTGTACAAACGTCTGCCCTATGATCCGGTGAAAGACTTCACACCCATTTCGCTCGTCGCCGGTGTACCCAACGTCCTGGCGGTGAACCCGGCCAAGCTGGATGTGCACAACGTAGACGAATTGATCCGCACCGTGCGGGCCAAACCGAATGGTTATGACTACGCATCGGGTGGCAGCGGCAGTGCAGCGCATCTCGCGACCGAGTACTTTGCGTTGCAGGCCAATATTCAAATTCAACACATCCCATACAAAGGCACCGCACCTGCGTTGAACGATCTGGTGGGGGGTGTGACGTCTCTCGTGCTGACAGGGTATCCCCCGTTGGCTCCGTTCCTGTCTTCTGGCCGGTTGCGGCCCATTGCCGTGGCCTCCGCAAAGCGCCTGCCGCAGTTACCGGATGTGCCGACCATCAGCGAAACCAAGGGGCTCGAGGGATTCCAGGCGGATCAGTGGTATGGCATCCTGACCAAGGCAGGGACTCCAAAACCCATCGTCGATAAATTGAATGCGGCCATTGTCGAAGCGTTGGCGGATCCAGAAACGCTGAAACAGTTCCACGCAGAGGGTTTGGAGCCCATGTCCAATAGCCCGGAAGCGTTCTCCGCATTCATCAAGGAACAAATCCAACTATGGGGATCGGTGGTCCGTAAAGCGGGCATCATCATCGACTGAATACCGTTAGAACGATACCCGTCTCGACATAGCGGCAGGAGAGTGAGATCAGCCTGGCGCGATGCGGACCAGCGTCTTTTCTCCCGTCGCCATACGCGAGTAGCTCGCGATGGCGTCGAGCGTCAACACCTCAGGCAGCGTGATTTCCCGCGTGTAATGGCTGGCAAATGTGCTGGTCATTTCGTCGAAGATGCGTTGCTTCAGTTGCTGTACGCGTTCGGCCCCTGCGCGTTGCAAGAAGGGGAAAAGCAGCCATCCGCCTATCCCCCATGCCGATCCGAAATTGCGCTCGATCTCGATGAGTGACCGGTTCAAGCTGCCGTAGACGTAGACCTGTTTATGAACGTCGGTGCCATATCGGTTGTAGGTACGCCCCGGTCTCTGCAGCAATGCCGCTTCCATGGCGAACAGGAGCCGCCCAGCTAGCTGGCCGCCACCGATCGCATCAAAAGCGATGGTCGCTCCCGTGACCAAGAGAGCTTCGACAAGCTTGGCATCGAAGTCCTCGGCGCTGCTGTCAACCACATGCTTGGCACCCTGTTTCGTCAACAGTTCGGCCTGTTCTGGTCGACGCACAATGTTCACCAGCGGAATGCCGTCCTTTAGACAAATGCGGTTGAGCATCTGGCCCAGGTTGGATGCGCCAACGGTGTGCACAAGTGCGCGATGCCCTTCCATGCGCATGGTTTCCACCATGCCCAGCGCCGTCAAGGGATTCACGAAGCACGAGGCTCCCTGAGCAGCCGTCGCGCCATCAGGCAAGACCAGACATTGCTTCGCGGGCAGCGCGCGGTACTCGGCATACATTGCACCGCCTATCATGGCGACCTTTTTTCCCAGCAAGGCCTGCGCCCCGGGGGAGTCGCCTACGGCAACCACGGTACCAGCCCCCTCGTTGCCCACGGGCAGTGCCTGGCCGACCCTCCCTGATGCCGCCGCCATCGCGGCAGCCGACAGAGGAGCCGTAATCACCGGGCGCTCGTCGGTACCGGACTGATGGGCTTTGGCGATGTCGGCGCCCGTGAACATCACCCCTATGTCCGAGGGGTTCATGGGTGAAGCCTCCATGCGCACGATCACTTCATCGGCAGTTGCAGGAGTTGGTACCGGCACATCGGCCAGCGACAGCTCCAATGTGGCGTCGGGTCGGACAAGAGAACGCAATTGCAGGGGCATAGGGCCTCCGGTGAGCCATTCAGACAGGTCCCCGTAGTTTGACGTGAAGCGGGGCAATCTGTCGATAGCCATTCGGATAAGTTAAGGTATAAGGCCCGAATCGATCTGATCTCGTGCAGGGAAGCGTGTTCTTCAAAGGCTTATCTGTATTTCGTTGAAACCCACTGACAAGGAATCCAATCATGATGACCCGATTTGGCCGTGTGAGCGCTGCTGTCATAACAGCGTTTGCACTGACTGTCCCGTTGCTCCAAGGCTGCGCCACCAGCAGCCAGAATGATCCGCGCGTCGTGGCCGCAGAGATGGATAAGCCTTTCAATAATTGGCTCAATACGCTCGTTACTCAGATCAAGGCCGATCCAAAATACAAACGCCTTCCGCTGGATACGGAGGCACAGCAAGAGGAATTCATGGTGTGGCTCCATAACGCCTACCATCGTCGGATCACGAAAGAGGAATTTTCGGCTTGGGTGAATAGCCAGTATCCGAACCATCAATACGAGATTTCCTTTATTGTCTCCAGGCTCCCATAATCGGATGAATCGCGTCGCTGAAGAGGAAGCGTCAGCGACGCGAACCTGAAACGCATCGGTGAACGTTCTGCGATCGCATCGCAGAGCAACTTAGGGAAATCCCGGGGCTGTGTCTTGCATTGCCCTTCCCTAAAATGCGTGCTGTCTTCTTTCAATGAAGATCGGCCAGGCAAGCTTCAACGGCGCAGCTGCCATCACGGTCGTTCAGCAGCTTTTCTCGTCGACAACGACGTCGACATCTTGCCGGTCTCTCGGCATATCCAAACACCCAATCACGTCAACGCGACTTTCGGCGTCGGCCTTTGCTCGTCCGTACATACTGCATGCGGCGGCAAGTCCTGCGCGCCGCAAACGCGCAAGGGGCTATCCACCATGAGCATGAATCGCCGTCAGTTTCTCTCTCGCACTGCCGCCACTACCGCATCCGCCACGCTGATGGGTCTAACCGCTACCCGAGCCTTTGCATCGAACGAAGAAAAAATCAATGTTGCAGCCATCTATGACCTGTCCGGAGGACTGGACATCTATGGCAAACCGGTCATGGACGCCTTGCGCTTCGCCGCTGAAGAGATCAATGCCCAGGGTGGATTGCTCGGCAAACCGCTGAATTTCATCGCCTATGATGCACAATCGAACATGCAGCTGTATGCGCAATTCGCTCAGCAGGCGGCGCTGCGGGATAAGGCTGCCGTGGTTCACGCCGGCATCACATCAGCGTCGCGCGAAGTGGTGCGGCCGGTGCTCAATCGTTACCGCACACTCTATTTCTACGACAACCAGTACGAAGGCGGCGTCTGCGACCGGAATTATTTCGGTACCGGTGTCACTCCCGCGCAAACCGTGCAGAAGCTGGCGCCCTATGCCGTCAAGAAATGGGGCAAGAAAGTCTACATTCTCGCGGCCGACTACAACTACGGGCAGATCGTCTCGAACTGGGTGCGTAAATACGCTGCAGAGGTTGGCGGCGAGACTGTCGCCACCGAATTTTTCCCCATGGATGTGACGGATTTCGGTGCCGCGATTTCAAAGATCCAGGCGGCATCGCCGGACTTCATCTGGTCGGCACTGGTGGGCGGTGCGCATATGTCCTTTTACCGCCAATGGAAAGCCACTGGCATGACTGGAAAGATCCCGCTCGCGTCGACCACCTTTGCGGGAGGGAACGAACATATCGTGTTGTCACCCGAGGAATGCAATGGCTTTCTGGTGTGCCAGAACTATTTGCAGGAACTGCCTGGCGCGGCCAATGCTGACTTCGTCAAACGTTTCCACGCGCGCTACGGACAGGACTACCCCTACATCACGGAACTCGCGATGGGTGCCTATCAGGGCTTCATGTTGTGGGCCGAAGGCGTACGCAAGGCCGGCTCGGTCGACAGGATGAAAGTCATCGAGGCGCTGGAAACAGGCATTGCCATCGATGCGCCGAGCGGCCGGGTGACGCTGGATCCGGCGACGCACCATTGCGTGTTGGACGTACATATCGCTGAAGTGCGCGACCGCAAACTGAACCTGGTCGAGAGTTTCCCGCAGCAGGCTCCATCCGATACCGCCGGTGTGTGCGATCTGCTCAAGAACCCGACGGACAATCGTCAATACACCATTAAGTTCTGAGCATATTCATGGATATTCTTGCCATCTATGCCATCGATATTCTCGGCGCAATCGCCATTCTGGCGCTCTTGAGCGTGGGACTGGCGGTCGTATTCGGAATGATGAAAATCATCAACCTCGCACATGGCGAGTTCATGATGCTGGGCGGCTACATTGCCATTCTGGCGACGAACCAAGGCGGTGTACCCATCTGGATTTCCATGTTGGTAGTGGCGCCGCTGACTGTCGGTGTGTTCGGCGTACTGGTCGAACATCTACTGGTACGCCATTTGTATGGCCGCATGATCGATACCATGCTGGCAACGTGGGGGCTCTCGCTGGCTGTCATCGGCATCGCCACGATGGTGTTCGGCAACACTACCGTCGGCATCTCCTCGCCGCTGGGAGGTGTTGCGATCGGTGCGCATCAGACAAATGGCTATACGCTGTTTCTGATCGCTCTGGCTGCAGGAGTGATGGCAGCGCTTTGGTGCCTGCTGCGTTTCACCGACTTTGGCCTGAGGGCACGCGCTTGCATGCAAAACGCCGCCATGGCGAATGCGCTGGGTATGAATCCGAATGTCATCTACAAGCTCACGTTCGGGCTGGGTGCGGCACTGTCGGGGCTGGCCGGTGCAGTGCTGGCTCCGCTCACCGGGATCATCCCGACGATCGGGGCCGCCTACATTGCCAAGGCATTCATCACGGTGATCAGCGGCGGCAGCGCAGTTATCGCGGGAACGGTCAGCGCGTCCACCTTTTTTGGCGCGATCAGCCAGGGCGTTACTTTTCTCTCCACGCCAGTCTATGGCCAGGTCGCGCTGCTCCTGGCTGCCATCGTGCTGATCCGTCTGTTGCCGCAAGGCATTACCGGACGATTCTTCAAGCGAGCCATCTGATGCGTATCTCACCTATTTCTCTGCTGCTGGGCGTGATAGCGATCGTCACTGCCGTTGCGCTGCCCTCGATGGTCGACCTGTTCAGCCTGCTGTCCATGACGGTTTATCTGGTCATGGCGCTACTGGCATTGAGCCTGGCCTTCGTCTGGGGGCATGGCGGCATTCTGTGTTTTGGCCAAGCTGCGTTTTTTGGTCTGGGTGCATATACGTGGGCTGTCGGCGCGTTCAATTTCGGGCCGGGTGTCGGTGCCATCGCGTTGGCCATCGCAGTGCCCGCCGTGTTTGCGGCGCTCCTGGGCTATTTCATGTTCTACGGCAAAATCAGCGACGTCTATCTGGGCGTCATCACACTGGCCGTTACGCTCATCCTCTTTAATCTGATGAACTCCACATCGGGGGATAGCTACCGCCTGGGCGAAGCACTACTTGGCGGATTCAATGGCATTCCTTCTATCCCGCCCCTGACGCTGCCCGGCGCGGCCGAACCGCTGTCACCGGAGGGCACCTTCACGCTCGCAGCGCTAGTGTTGATCGGTGCATACTTTGGCGTGCGCGTTGTCATGGCATCGCGTTTCGGCCGTGTAGTCGCTGCGGTGCGCGAGAATGAACAGCGCGCACTGTTGCTCGGCTATAACGCGAGCCGCTACAAGCTGATCACCTTTACCCTGGGTGGCGCATTGGCCGGACTTGCCGGCATGCTTTATGCCAACTGGGGCGCTTTTGTCAGCCCCGGCGTGTTCAGCCTGTCGCAGTCGGCGCAGATCATCATCTGGGTGATCGTGGGCGGGCGCGGTACGCTGATCGGCCCGATCATCGCGTGCGTCGCACTGCAGGCGATGGTCACGCAACTGGGGGCACAGCACACTATCGACACCGGACTGGTATTGGGCATCATCCTGATCCTCTTCGTATTGTTGATCCCACGCGGCCTCGCGCCGACCGTCGTCGACGCAGCACGCGGGCTGCTGCGCTCTCGTGCCCGCACCCTCAAGGAAACGACATGAGCGACGTCCTATTACAAACTCAGGGCCTGGGCGTGAGCTTCGGCGGCGTCCATGCGGTACATGCCGTCGATTTTCAATTGCAGCGCGGCGAAGTGCGCTGTCTGATCGGGCCTAATGGCGCCGGTAAGAGTACGTTTTTCAAGATGCTGTCGGGTCAATTGCGCCCGAGCCGCGGCGAAATTCACTTCAAAGGCAAGCCTCTGCGCGGACTCGCCACGCATGAAGTCGCACGGCTCGGCATAGGCATCAAAACCCAGGTTCCCAGCGTTTTCGAGGGGCTGGACGTGATGGAAAACCTGCTGCTGGCGGCCGAGCGCCGCGCAGACGGCAACGCCTCTAGCATCGCCGCCCATGTGTTGGCCGAAATTGGCTTGGATGCAGTAGCGCACACACCCGTCAATGTATTGGCACATGGCCAGCGTCAATGGGTCGAGCTCGGGATGATCCTGGCCTCGCGTCCGGAGCTCGTGCTGCTGGACGAGCCAGCCGCCGGAATGACGCATCAGGAGGTGCGCAAAACCGCCGAACTCATCGCCGCCATCAACCGGCACAGCACGGTGGTCGTGGTCGAACACGACATGGAGTTCATCCGCATGATCGCGGGCCGCATCACCGTGTTCAACCAAGGCGAAGTCCTGGCCGAAGGCAGTTTTGACGAAATCATGGCGCACGCTGAAGTGCGCGCCGCCTATCTGGGCAAGCAAGGAGAGTCGCATGCTCGAAGCGCATGATCTGAGAGCCGGCTATGGCCGCATCCCGGTACTGCATGGGGTGCGCTTCGATATGGCACCGGGCGAGTTCACCGGCATTCTGGGCCGCAACGGCATGGGAAAGACGACGCTGCTGCGTTCTCTGATAGGCGAACTGCCATTGACTGGCGGCTCGCTGACATTCGACGGCCACGATATCGGTGCGCTCGCGCCTCACGCTCGCGCTCGTCATGGAATGGGCTTCGTGCCCCAGGGACGGCAGATCTTTCCGGCACTGACCGTGGCCGAGAATCTGCGCATGGGCTGCGTGAAGAATCTGCGCGAGGCGAGTGCCCGCATCGCCGAGGTGCTGGCAGTATTCCCGCGCTTGAAGCGATTGCTGGATCGCCCCGGCGGCAGCCTGTCAGGCGGTGAACAGCAACTGCTGGCTCTGGCTAGATGTCTGTGCGGCAACCCCCAGCTGATGCTGCTGGACGAACCCACCGAAGGCATCCAGCCGTCGATCTGTGATGAGATCGTGGAAGCCTTGCAGACGCTACGCTCATCGCATGGCATCGCCATTCTGCTGGTCGAGCAGGACATCGAGTTTCTGTGTTCCCTGTCCGACCGTATTCTGGTGCTGGAAAAAGGCGCGTTGATTGCCGATATCCCCACCGCCTCCACTACTGCTCAAGAGATCGCTCAGCGTTACGGCGGTCTGCAATCCTGATACGGAATCAAAGATGTCTCTACCCCGTCCCACTTTGGAAGCGCTGGACCAGGCCGCACGGCGCGTTGGCCTGCATTTGGATGACGCTACGCTGCGCGCTTATGACAGCATTCTCGAGGCGACCTTTGCCGATTACGACACGGTTGATGCATTGATCGATCAGCCCCCAGTCGTGCGCTATCCCCGCACACCGGGCGTGCAGCCTGAAGACAATCCACTCAACGCCTGGTACGTACGCACGGAGATCAAGGGCCGCGCAGATGGCCCGCTGGCAGGCAAGCGCGTAGTGTTGAAAGATAATGTGTGCCTAGCAGGCGTGCCCATGATGAACGGTGCAGCCACGTTGCGGGGTTATGTACCCGACCAGGACGCCACTGTTGCCACTCGCATCCTGGATGGCGGCGGGCGTATTGTGGGTAAAGCCCACTGCGAATATTTCTGCGTATCCGGCAGCAGCCATACCAACGCGGCGGGCCCGGTCCGCAATCCGCGCAACCCCGAACATTCGGCAGGCGGGTCGTCCTCAGGCGCCGCCGCGTTGGTCGGCGCAGGCGAGGCAGACATGGCCATAGGCACCGATCAAGGCGGCTCGGTACGGATTCCAGCCGCCTATTCAGGCATCTATGGCATGAAGCCCACTCACGGCCTGATCCCTTATACCGGCATCATGCCGATCGAAATGACACTGGACCATGCTGGCATCATGACAGCCAATGTGGCCGATAACGCACTGCTGCTCGATGCTATCGCCGGCGCCGATGGTCTGGATCCCCGCCAGCAGGGCTTGCCCGCTGAACGCGCGCCGTGTATCGACGCACTCGGCCAGCCATTGCACGGTTTGCGCATCGGCGTAGTGCCGGAGGGATTCGGCTGGCACAACAGTGACCCCGCCGTCGACGAGGCGGTACGTCACGCCGCCGCGCAGTTGGCTGCGCTGGGCGCTGAAGTGACCGAACTGTCCATTCCGCTGCATCGCAAGGGCCATGCCATCTGGACCCCTATCGCCGTCGAAGGAACGACCCAGCAGATGAAAGGGTATAACTACGGCAGCAACTGGAAAGGCCTTTACGTGACGGGCTTGATGCAAGCACAGCGTCATTGGCGCGACCATGCGGATGAGTTCCCGCATGATGTAAAGACCTGCCTGCTCGCTGGCGAGTACTTCTATGCGCGCTACGGCGGCCAATACTATGGCAAAGCACAAAACCTGGCGCGGCGCCTGCGTGCGGCGTACGATGAGGCATTGAGCCGGGTCGATGTGCTGTTGATGCCGACGGTGCCGATGCGTGCGCCGCGGCTGATCGGCCCGGATGCCGATGCCAACCTTTTTGTGACCCGCGCCCTGGAAATGAATGCCAATACGGCTCCCTTTGACGTCACCGGCCATCCAGCGATGTCGGTGCCGTGCGCGCTGCGCGATACGCTGCCGATCGGCATGATGCTGGTCGGACGTCATTTCGACGAAGCAACGCTTTACCGCAGCGCTCATGCCTTTGAATCTGCGTACGACTGGACGGCGCTGTGAATACCTCTGCTGTCCATCGAGTCGGTCTGTTGTTTTCCCATGAGAGCCTGACTGCGGCCACTGAGATCACTCAGGAGAATGCGACGCTGATGGCCATCGACGAGGTCAATGTGGCCGGTGGCATCAATGGCGTGCCGTTGGCGCCGGTCAGCGCGCCCGTGGGCGCCCAGCCGCTAGACTACCGCAAGGCGGCTGAATGGCTGTGCGATACGCAGCGCGTACCGTTGATCTTCGGTACGCATATGTCCAGCACCCGCAAAGCGGTGTTGCCCGTCGTAGAGAACCGCAGGGCGCTGCTGTTTTATGCGACGCTGTACGAGGGTTTTGAGTATTCGCCCTACTGCTTCTATGCCGGGTCGGTTCCCAACCAGAACTCCGTGCAGCTGGCCAGTTACGTGATTCGCCATTTCGGCAATCGCGTGCTCTTCATCGGCGGACAGTATGTCTACCCGCGAGAGTCCAACCGCATTATGCGCGGACTGTATGAACAGGCTGGCGGCGTAGTGGTCGACGAAGTCTATCTGCCACTGAACGCGCCCCAGGAAGACCTGACCGGCGTGCTCAAGCGCGCTGTCGCGCTGCGCCCGGATGCCATCTATTCCACGATGGTGGGCCGGGACATCGTCAAGCTTTACCGCGCCTATCGGGAACTGGGCCTGGACCCGGCTCGGATGCCTATCGTCAGCCTCGCGACCAACGAGACTGACGTGGCTGCGCTGACCGCCGAAGAGGCGGAAGGCCACATCACCGCTGCCCCGTACTTTGCCACGCTGCCCACCGAGGCCAGCCGCCGTTTCGCTCGCGCCTATCAACATCGATTCGGCGAAGACAGTCCTATCACCGCCGGCGCCGAGGCGGCCTATTTCCAGGTGCATTTGCTGGCGGATGCGGCGCGCCGTGCTGGGAGCCTCGCGGTGCTCGAACTGGTCGCGGCACTCAAGGGAGCTCAATTCGAAGCGCCGCAGGGCCCGGTCACCATCGATAGCGACACACAACATACGTCGCTCTGGCCCCGCATTGCACGCATCAATGCGCGCCGCCAGTTCGAGATCATCTATGCGGCGCGCGCTGCAGTGAGCCCGGTGCCTTACCTGGTTGACCATGCGTTGGACCCTGAGGCCCTGGCGCTATCGTGACCGCAACGCCGAACCGACCCGGCCGCAGCACAACGGCGCTGCGGGAACTCAACGGCCTGCGGGTGCTGGTCTTGCATCCGCTGGACGCCGAGTCACGTCTGCTGATGTCGCACCTCAAGCGTATCGGATGTGTACCCACACAACTGTGGCCGCTGCCGGACCGGCTCGATATCGAAGCCGACGTAGTCGTGCTGCCCATTGAGGAAGACCAGCGCGACGCTATTCAACGGCTGGCTGACAGCCTGACCGAACTGAGCCCGCCGCTGGTGGGCATTGTCGAGTATGAAAACCCAGCCACGCTGCAACTCGTATTGCAAAGCGGCTGCAGCGGCGTCATTGAACGTCCCATCCGGCCCTTTGGCCTGCTGACACAGTTGCTGCTGGCGCGTACCGCCTGGCGCCAACAGGCGGCCACGCTCGCCCACATGCGCAAGCTGGAAGGCCGTTATGCCGCGGTCAGCAAAATCGCCACTGCCAAGACCTTGCTGATTGCCCGTGAGGGCATTACCGAACACGAGGCGCACCGCCGTATCCAGAGCCGCGCCATGTCTACGCGATCCTCACTCGAGGACACGGCGCAATCCATTATCAACGAGCTTTCCTGAATCATGTCCGCTTTCTCATTCCAGACTGTGCCTCATATCGTCGTCGAACCGGGTCTGGCCCGGCGCCTCGGAACGCTGCTGCGCGAACGCCATACAGGCGACCGCGCCGTACTGGTGACCGATGCCTTCCTGTATCGCAGCGGCGCGCTGCAGCCGGCGCTCGACAGCCTCGCGGCGACCGGTTGGCATACACTGGTCATCGACGACGTCGTGGCTGATCCGCCAGAGGCCGTCGTGCAAGCGGCCGCAGAACGCGCGCGGGGTTTTGGAGCAGATCTGGTGATCGGTTTTGGCGGCGGCTCGTCAATGGATGTCGCAAAACTGGTCGCCGTGTTGTGCACCAACGAGCAGCCGCTGCCGGCCATGTACGGCATCAATCAAGTGCAGGGGCAACGCCTGCCGCTCATTCAGGTGCCGACAACGGCAGGAACCGGATCAGAGGTAACGCCCATTTCTATTGTCACCACGGGTGAGACGACCAAGAGTGGCGTGGTCGCCCCTCAACTTTACGCCGACGCTGCATATCTGGATGCCGAACTGACAGTGGGCCTGCCGCCCGCCGCCACGGCAGCCACCGGCATCGACGCCATGGTCCATGCGATCGAGGCCTACACGAGCAAGCGACTGAAGAATCCGCTGTCGGATCATTTGGCGGCGTTGGCCCTCAAACTGCTGAGCGCGAATCTGCTGACGGTGTGCCGCGATGGTGCGAATCTGCAGGCACGATCGGATATGCTGCTCGGCGCCATGCTCGCCGGTCAAGCCTTTGCCAATGCCCCCGTGGGCGGAGTACACGCACTCGCTTATCCCGTGGGTGGCATTTTCCATGTCCCGCATGGCTTGTCCAATGCCCTGGTGTTGCCTGCCGTACTACGCTTTAACGCACCGGCTGCGGCCAGTCTCTATACCGAGCTGGGGCAAGCCGTGGGATTGCCGGCTGCGAAGGATGCCGCCGAGGGGGCAAATGCGTTCATCGCCTTTCTCGAGGAATTGATTCGTCAATCCGACCTGCCGCGAGGGTTGCGTGCGGTCGGAATCGCCGAGGCGGACCTGCCCGTGCTGGCCAGCTCCGCCATGCAGCAACAGCGCCTGCTGATGAACAACCCCCGGCCGATCGATGAGGCACAGGCGCTAGCTATCTATCGAGAGGCTTATTGAGGCGGGAGGTCGCCTGGAAAAGCGCACCTCGGCCCCTGTCTGCGTTTGATAGGGGCTGCTCAGCGCATGATAAACGGATTGGCGGGAGCGCCTTGCGCATAGGATATCCAGGTGCTCTTGGTTTCCAGATAGTGGCGTATGGATTCGACGCCACTTTCCCGGCCCAGTCCAGACTGTTTCATTCCGCCGAATGGCATCATGTAGCTGACGGCGCGATAGGTGTTGACCCATACGGTACCGGCTTTCAAGGCCTTTGAGACCCGATGTGCCCGGCCGATGTCTTCCGTCCACACACCCGCGCCCAAACCATAGATCGTATCGTTGGCGATGCGGATGGCCTCTGCCTCGTCCTCAAAGCCCATCACCGCCAACACCGGGCCGAAAATTTCCTCGCGTGCCACGCGCATATCAGGCGTCACATCCACAAATATCGTGGGCTCGACGAATTGACCGCCGGGCATGCTGGATGCCGCCTGCCCACCCAAGACGCATCGAGCGCCTTCGCGCTTGGCGATGTCGATGTAGTCGAGGATTTTTTTATACTGCGGCGGTGTCGTGACCGGGCCGATGTTGGTGTCGGCCTCCATCGGATTTCCTTTTTTGGCCGTGGTACCTAGTTTGATCAGGCGCTGCACGAACTCCTCCTTGATGGAGTTCTGTACCAGCAGTCGCGAGCCTGCGATACACGTCTGGCCTGTGGCCGCGAAAATGCCCGAGATCACTCCTGCTGCGGCTTTGTCGAGGTCACTATCGGCGAACACGATATTGGGCGATTTTCCGCCCAACTCCAACGTGATGCGCTTCATCGTTTTGGCAGCCTGGGCATAGATCAAGCGGCCCGTTGCATCGGATCCTGTGAAGGTGATTTTGGCTACGTCAGGATGTTCTACCAGCGCCGCGCCGGTTTCCTGGCCCAGGCCTGTCACGACATTGAATACGCCGTCTGGGAAACCAGCCTGTTTGGTGAGCTCTGCAAATTCCAGCGTGGATGCCGAAGTGAACTCAGAGGGTTTGATCACGACCGCGCAGCCTGCGGCAATGGCAGGCGCGCATTTCCAGCCCACGAACAGCAGCGGCGAGTTCCACGCGGTCAATGCGCCCACGACACCAACGGGTTCGTGCGTGGTGTAGGCGAAGTGATCGGCTTTGTCGATGGGCATGACCGAGCCCTCGATCTTGTCGGCGAGCCCGCCGTAGTAGCGCCACCATTCGGGAACATAGTTCAACTGGCCTTGCATCTCGGCAATCAGCTTGCCGTTATCGCGCACCTCGGTTTCGGCCAGACGCTTGGCATTGTCGGCGATCAACTGTGCCAGACGGTACATCATCTGGCCGCGCTGGGTTGCAGTCATCTTGGAAAACGGGCCTTCTGTCATGGCGCGCTTTGCAGCCTGGACCGCCAGATCGACATCGCGCTGATCGCTGCGGGGAATCTTTGCCCACACCTCGCCGGTATAGGGATTCACCGTGTCCATCCAGGTTTGGCCTACGGGTTCAACAGCCTTGCCATCAATGAAATTACTGTAAGTTTTCATGATCATCCTTTGGGGTGAAAAAAGGCAAACGAGCAGCCGGTGTGCGCCTTATTCCATCAAGATCAGCGGTTTGATTTCTTCCAGGCGGTGCATCTTTTCCAGGGCCACATTCACGTCCTCCAGTCTGTAAGTACCGGAGATCATTTTCCTGAACGGAATGTGATCGATATGCGCCGACGCGAACTGCAGGGCTTTCCAATAGGACTTTACATCCCCCGAGAACGAACCGATGACTCGAATGTTCTTCTTGACGATGAGAGAGGGGCTGAACGTTGTCGCACCGGCGCCAAGTTGGCCCACGGTGAGATAGCGTCCCCCCTTGCGTACCAGATCCAAACCTTCGTTGAATGCACCTGGAAATCCCGTGAACTCGAGCACCATATCCGGTCCGCGGCCTCCGGTCATTGCCCGCAGTTGTTCCGCGCGTTCCTCGTGAGTGGAGTTTTCCAGGTTGAAGGTACGGGTCGCGCCGAAATCCTCGGCCATCTGCAGTCGGCTAGCGGGCGCGCCAATCACACTGACTGTACGCGCGCCGGCCACTCGCGCCACCGCTGCAGCGAGAATCCCCAGCGGTCCCGCGCCCTGAATAGCGACGTGCTCGGAGGGATCGATCGGGCCCAGATTGTCGAACGCATTCATGACTGATCGAAATGCGCAGCTGCACAGGCTCGCCACGGCATCGTCCAGATTGTCAGGGACACGCACACGGCCGGACTCGGGTAAAACATAGCCGTACTCTGAAAAACCGCCCAGCAGATAAGGAGGCTTTTCACTGCTCTCGTACATGTAGGCGCGTCTGTTTTCGCATAGCGTCGGCTGATTGGCGACCGTGCAGAAATAGCAGGAGCCGCAGGAGGTGTGCGTCCATAGAATGCGGTCGCCAATCCGTACAGGTTGGCCCACGCTGTCTCGCTCTGCCCCTTGACCAATTGCAACCACGCGCCCGACCATTTCATGACCCAGAATAACGGGCAGGTCGACTTTCAGCGCCAAATTACCTCGCGCCAAATGCACATCGGTACCGCAAATCGAGCAAGCAGAGGTCTTGACGATCAGTGCGCCAGGCTCGACCTCTGTCGGGATCGGCACGTCTTTGATTTCCAGCGGTGTGCCGAATGCACGCACGACTGCAGCCTTGGAAAACCTGGGTAGTGCGGCGCCCAGGTATGTTTCATTGTCATCATTCATGTTTGAGGTCAATACTGGGGAAAGTTACCGGAACCAGAGGGTAAAGAAGGGGACATAGGTGATCAGCGCCTGACCGATCAATGCTGCAGTAAAGAAGTACGCGAGATACCGCAGCATCTTCAGCATCGGCACATTGGCCGCGCGTGCCGCGACATAGAGGTTGGCCGCCATCGGTGGAGTGAGCAGGCCAATCTCTAGATTGGTCGCGACGATGATTCCGAAATGAACCGGGTCGATGTTGAATTGCGCGGCGGCTGGCGCAAGTAGCGGCCCCATCAACAAGATCGAGGCATTCGTTTCCATGAACGAACCGACCACGAGCAAGACGACATTGACCGTGAGCAGAAAAACGAGCGGACTCTCGATATGCGTGGCGACCCACATCGCCAGGTCCTGGGGCACTTGGTTCAGCACCATGGCGCGATTAAAGACCCCAGTCAACGCAATGACGAACAAGATGCCCGCGCCGGTGATGACTGCCTCGCGCAGTGCGCCGGCCATCACCTTGTGGCTGACCATGCGGCGCAGAACAACGACGACAACCGCATATAGGCAGCCAACTGCTGCTGCCTCGGTCGGCGTCATGATGCCGCCATAGATACCACCCAGGATAATGAACGGCAACAGCAGCACGGAGCTCGCCCGGCCCGCTATCCGTAATGGGGTGACAGGCTGATGGTCAAGCGCGACGTTGTTTTCTGCGGTGCGCTGCTCCACGCCGTTGGGCAAGAGACGGCGTGATAGGAACACATGCACGATCAGAAACAGTGCCGCCATCAATGCGGCGGGCAACAGTGTCGCCGTGAACAATTGCGAAACCGATACGCCTACGGTCGCGCCATACAGGATGAGCGGAATGGAGGGGGGCAACAAGACGCCCAACAGACCTGCTGTCGCTGTCAGTGCTGCAACGTAGCCCGCGGGATAACCTCGCCGTATCATCTCTGGACTCACGATGCCGCCAACTGCGGCGACCGTGGCAACGGAAGATCCGGTGATCGCGCCCAAGAGCGCCGACGCGGCAATGGCGATATAACCGAACGCGCCACGAATCCGCCCCAAGGCCACGTCCGAAAGCGCAATCAATTCTTTGGCCATTCCACTGGCGCTCATCAGGCCGCCCGTGAACATGAACAAGGGTATGGCGATCAGCGAGAAGGCGGATATTTCCTCGTAAGGAATATTGCTGAGGCTCGTGATCGATAGACCCAGTGCA
Source organism: Bordetella tumbae (assembly GCF_054780995.1). NCBI lineage: Bacteria > Pseudomonadati > Pseudomonadota > Betaproteobacteria > Burkholderiales > Alcaligenaceae > Bordetella > Bordetella tumbae. The sequence goes on along the minus strand of NZ_BAAGVG010000018.1, from coordinate 288,184 downwards.
TCGAGACTGAAAAAAATCGGCAGGCCAAATCCCACCGCCAACGGCGCACCGACAAGCAATATGATGCCCATCAGGAAGAAAATCATCACCATGGATTGATCCCTCCAGGCTCACGGCCTGCACAAGCCCGCAGCAGGTCAACAATGGCGTGAAAACCCATGAGAAGGGCGCCCAGCAAGATGAACGCGACCGGCACGGCAAGCGGAGTGCCCAGATCGGTCAACCGCTCATTGGAGGACAAGGCATAGTCAAACAGGTCGAGTGCCAAGGCGGAAAGAAACACCGAGAAAATAATGAACAGAATTGCGATCACGGCCTCCAGTACCTGCAGCAACGCTCCGCGCGGCAGCATCTCGACGATGTCGGCCGTCAGATGCTTGTGCAGATGACTACACAGGGCGGCACCCACAAATGTCAGCGGGGACATCGCAACCAGCGCCCATTCCCCTGTATCGGGGACGGGCAGTGCAAAAGCGCGAATGACCAGTGAAGCCAGGACGGAGAGTGTCGCCACCAACCAACTGGCCATGGCGATCTTGCTTTCCGCTTTGGCCACGATCAATTCGAATCGCATCAATCTATCCAGTGCGCTTTGGAAGCAGGATTTGAGCGAGCGTGGCGATGCCAGGGCGCCTGCGTCCCTGCCAACATCTTGGTGAGACATGAAGGCCTCCTAGGGACGCGAGGCGGCCGCGATTTCGTCTTTGAGCGCTTGAATCCGATCTTTGCCGTAGGTCGATGCCAGTTGCTCCCAACCGATTTGACCCACCTTGACGAATTCCGCCATTTCCTCAGGTTTGAGGCGGGTCACTTTGACCCCTGACGCCGCGATTTTTTCGAGATATTCGCCGTTCATCGCCCTGCTGTTTTTGACTTCTTCTGCGGCGGCCTCGACTGCCGCCTGAGTAATGATTTCACGTTGCTTGTCGGTCAGTCGTTTCCAGAATCGCTGACTGGCCGTCACGGTGCCCATGGCGTAAACATGATTGGTCAACGTCATGTATTTCTGCGCTTCGAATAGGCGTGAGTTGTAGGTGATCGTGGCGCCATTGTCCTGTCCGTCCACGGTGCCCTGCTGCAGCGCGACAAACAAGTTCGAGAATGGCATGGTCACCGTCTGCGTGCCCGCAGCCTCGAAGAAGCTGCGGATCGAGGCCGAGCCTGGAACGCGAACCTTCAGCCCTTTCAGATCGGCAGGCGATACGACGGGCCGCTTAGAGTTGGTCACGGCACGAAACTCCAACTCGAAGAACGCGAGCGGCGTCATGTTCTGTTTGACCAGCGCAGCGCTCAACGTCTTTTGCAGAATGCCATCCGGATTGAAGAAGAGTTTGTCTACTTGCTCGAACGTGCTGGCGATATAAGGGAGATAGTGAAAATCCAGCAGAGGATCCAAGCCCGCTAACGACCCTGGGTTGAGAAAGGCAAACTCCAGCGAGCCGCGGCTCAGGTCCCGGCCCAAGGCCTCATCGCCGCCCAATTGGTTGTTGGGGAAAATGGTGATCTGCACTTCCCCGTTCGTGCGCTCCTTTACTAAATCTGCGAATTTATGGCTGGCCACATCGGCAGGCGACCCTTGTGCGAACACATGACCGAGGCGCGCCTTGGTCTGCGCGAGAGCCGATGGCGCGGCAGCCATGACGGCAACAGCAATGGCCAAGCATTTGAAAATTGAATTCATGTCTCTGTTGTCTCCAAGTAGGTTATTGTTTTTCTCCGGCATCGCCGGGCGCCGCCTTTTTTTCTCTATAAGCGGCTCAATCCATTCTGAGGTACCCCAGCCGTTTTCACAAACGCGTTATATACATAAATAGTTGAATTGAATTCACATATTGACTATGACAAACCATATCCCGGTCGTACTGCTGCGCAGCTTCGAAGCCGCGGCACGTACCCACTCGATCACGAAAGCGGCGGCGGAGCTGTTTCTGACGCCCAGTGCCGTCAGCCATGCGGTTCGAAAACTGGAGGCTCAGTTGGGAACCAGCCTGTTTCAGCGCGAAGGAAGGACCGTGCAGCTGACTCGGGATGGAGAAGCCTTGATGCTGTACGTGGGACGAGGGTTCGATGACCTGCGTCGAGGAATAGAGGCGATTTCGGGCGCTACACCTGAACGGTTGCGGCTGCATTGCGCACCCAGCTTTGCCGCGCAATGGTTGACCCCGAGACTGTCTTCATTCGTCTCGCAACATCCGGGCATTGAGCTGCATTTGTCAGCCGACACGGACTATTTGCGATTTCAGCGCCATGAATTCGATGCCGATATCGTTTTTGATCACAGGCCGGCAGACGGCCTCTGCGAACTTCCTCTGGGTAATGAAATCATTGCGCCTTTGTGCTCACCGGACTTGGCGCGCCGGATCAAAAAGCCCGCGGATCTGCTAAAACTGCCGTTATTGGATAGCTACAACCGTCAGGTCCGTTGGATGCAATGGTTTTCGGACAACGACGTTTCGGCGCCCGCGATCAAAGGTCTGAGTTTTGATCGTAATTTCTTGTGCGTCCGTGCAGCAGTAGATGGTCTGGGTGTCGCTCTGGAGTCTTCATTAATTGCACAACGGGAAATCGCAGACGGGAAATTGGTCGCGCCATTAGCCGGAAACTCGATCGACATTCACACTTGCAATCACACCCTGGTCTTTCCCGTAGCGGCGACCATTAAACGCCCCCTCCATTACTTCATTAGTTGGCTCGGCAGCGAATTGGAGATTGAACTGAATCGTCATACCTCGCCTTGAGTGTGCGTTGAAAATGGGCAGGCGAGTTGTCACCTATCGTATAGGACTGTGTGCGTGCTTTAGGCAGTACCACTGGCATTACAAAAACATGACCATTAGATGACAAGAAACAAACAAGTTTCTCTATATCTGCACGCATGCTGAATGGATCTTCCCCACATAAACGTCTCTGTCTTTTCATCGAACGGATACGCACTTTCATCGAAAAAAGCTAGATCCTCCGTCTGTGTTCATGTAGTTTTCTCGCGTTAGTCCACACGTCACGAAACGCGTCAGCCAACTACGGTGATGAACATGGCACACTCGAAGAGCATCCAACATCCTGGCCGGGTCAATATATGGCGATCCATCGCATTGTCGGCCGGCATCGCGCTGGCCCTGGGTGCGTGCTCGGATGGAGGATCGTCATCTAAAGATGAAAAACACTTGAAGCTCTCGGGCCTCGTCCAGAGCAGCTCGGCGGGCATTGAGGATTATCGCGTCGAGCTATACGGCAGCTTTTCCGATGACGGCGGATCGTGGGTACCACTGGGCTCGGGGTCGACGGATAGTGACGGTGCATTCACCATTCATTATTCACTCTCGGACGTGCAGAGCGGTCAACAAACCATCCTGTTTGTCGAAGCGACGTCAGGCCCCGCAATGCTGGCCAGTGCGCTCGGCAGTGATAACGGCGAGGTGAACTCGTCTATCGTGGTCAACGACCACACGACCGTTGCCACGGGTAACGCGTTTGCCCAATTCATCAGCGCATCGGACATCACGGGCGACGCCATCGGGATGCGCAATGCAGCGAAAATGGCGACGAATCTGGTTGATCCCATTTCCGGCGCCGTCGGCGCTGCGATTGCCTCGTCGCCTAATGGTGATGAGACATCGACACTAGCGACTTTCAACTCGCTGGCCAACATCGTCGCGGCCTGCGCCGCAGAGCATGATAATTGCGCCAAGCTGTTTGCCGCCGCTACGCCACCCGGCGGTACCGCGCCGGCCAACGTATTGCAGGCACTTTCCAATATTGTGAAAAGCCCGTCGTACCCAGCTTATCCAGATGACGCGGCTGACCCCTTGTTCAACCTGGCTAAGGCATCGCCCGCAAATTATCTGGGCCTCGCTGCACGCCCTAACAACTGGCTGCTGTTCCTGAAGGTCACTGGCGGCTTTTTCAGCGAGCAAAGCCCCACCAATGTCGTCAATGGTGTGGGCAACATCGCCTTTGATGCCGAGGGTAACGCCTGGGCGAACGACAACTATGAGCCACAGTATGTAGGCCAACCGGCGTGCGCAGGTTTGCGTCTGATCAAGTTCTCTCCCGCTGCGCAGGTCATATCCGGCTCGCCTTACTTTGGTGGCGGTCTCAGCGGCGCGGGATTTGGCATCACGTTCGATCTGGCAGGCAACCTCTGGACGGGAAATTTCGGGTTCCAGGATCCGCCCTGCATCGGCACGCCGGCAGAGGCGCTTCACAACAGCGTTTCGGTATTCAAGCCCGATGGCACTCCGATTTCCCCGAACACAGGATTCACGCAGGGCAAGATATCGTGGCCGCAAGGCACGTCGGCGGATCGTGCAGGCAACATCTGGGTCGCCAACTGCGGCAACGATTCGGTCACCAAGATTCCCAACGGCGACCCGACGCAGGCCATCAACATCTCGCTGGGCTCACTCGGCCCTGACGGACTGCCACGGCTCAAGCCATTCGGCACGGTAGTGGACCTGGATGGCAACGTCTGGGTCACCACTAATCGCGGCGACACCGTGGTGGTGATTGCGCCGGACGGCACCATCCTCAAGACACTGACCAATGCCGAGGCTGATCCTGCGCGCCCGCTGATTAACCATCCCATCGGTAATGCCGCCGACAGCAAGGGAAACATCTGGATCGCCAATTCGGATTGGCTGGATGCACCCTGCCCGGCCAGCGCGCGCGAAGGTCCTGCGACGAGCCCTTCCATCACGATGTATCAAACAGGCACCCACGATCCTTACCCGGGTTCTCCTTTTACCGGTGGCGGCCTCACCGTGCCCTGGGGTATCTCGGTGGACGGCGACGACACAGTGTGGGTGTTCAATTTCGGACCTGACGGCGTTGAGCCCACGCCAACAACCGCGCTGACAGGCATCAGCCGATTCTGCGGCGCGGATACGAGCAAATGCCGGCCAGGAGCAAAGGTGGGCGATCCCATCTCGCCGGCGACCGGTTATACGAGCGATGCACTGGAACGCATCACCGGCGGCCAGATCGATAGATCGGGCAACTTGTGGGTGATGAACAATTGGAAGCAGAACCCCAATCCTGATCTGAACCCTGGCGGCAACTCGATAGTGATCCTGATCGGGGCGGCTGCGCCATTGAACACGCCTGTGATCGGCCCGCCAGTGCCATTGAAACCCGTAGCGCTGGGCAAGCGTTAGGCATGTATCACTGTCGTAATTCGGGATCGGAGAATGAGCGGCTCATTTCCCGAATAGAGCATTAAGCTCCGTGGGGCCATGATGCGCAAAATCACAGCATTTGACCAGAATGGAGGACCTCAGCCAGTAATCAAATCCGAGAGACAAAGCCCTGCAGGAGTCTTGGGATCGCCCAAGGCAAGAACGATCGTGAGATGGTTCAGGCCAGCTTCCATTCGGAACTGCCCGTCATGCGTGGTGCGCTCGAGGACAGACGCAAACTCTTGGCCTTGAGAATGAAATGGCGCCGAGTCCATTTCACTGACCAGCACGATACGCCGAGGGCCGGGAAATTGCCGAGAGGTCAGAGGCGACCATGCCGCCGCCTCAGCCGGTGTCATTCGCGCTTCGTTCTTCAGGAAACTGCCTGGAATATCGGTCAGGTCGTAAATGCCGCTGACGAGCAGCAAGCCGCCAAGCGCAGGCAAATCCGGTGGTGCACTTTCCTCGGGTCCCTGCGCCGCTAAGTAACTCGCCAAATGCGCGCCTGCCGAATGGCCGCTGGCAGTGAGCCTTGTGGGATCCGCCCCAATATCGGCAGCCATTTTGACTATGTGCCGGACAGCCGCGCGAACTTGGGAAACGATGGTGCCCAGTCTCGTTCCAGGCATGAGGTCGTACGTGACAAGGACGGCAACACCGCCCGCGGCCAGCACCGGTGCAGCGACCAACCAGTGATCTTCTTTGCTGCCCGAGCGCCAGTAGCCGCCGTGAATGAACACATGGATCGGGGCACCCTTTTCCATACGAGGCGGAAGAATGATGTCCATCCGTTCGCGCGGACTCGAACCGTAGGGCACGTCGAGCCGCATATCGACCCCCTTCGCGAACTCGCGAGAACGTGCAGCCGTCTCGGCAATGATCTCGTCGAAGTCCGGGATGAAGTCGCGGTTTCGATAAAGGTCCTGAGCCATCGTTGAAAGTCCGCCGTGAAATACTGCGATTACGTAAGTTCGAGCGCGCCTGCTATGCCGCTTTTGCATCCCGCATCAAATCGGCAATACCGAAATAAGACGCCTCGATCAACTTTCGCATGTTATTGCGATCAAGCGGACGAGGGTTGTTCTGGATCAGCCGCTCGATGCCGCACGCTTGATCCGCGACCCAATCCAGCTGATCTTCGGCCAATCCAAGCTGGTTTAGCGTGGATGGAATCCCGATACGGACGAATAGCGCTGCGACGGCAGGGATCACGGCGGCACCATCAGCCAGATTCATGACGGCAGCCATTTGATCCAGTTCTGTGCCGATCACCGGACGATTCCACTCCATCACCCAGGGCATCAAGCAGGCCACCCCCGCACCGTGCGCGGTGTGGGTAACTGCCCCAACGGGATATTGAATTGCATGGGCGGCGGCCGTGCCGGCGACACCAAAAGCCAAGCCCGCGAACGTCGCCCCCTGCATGACTTGAGATCGTGCAGCCAGGTTGCCGCCATCTGTGCAAACAGCCTCGAGTCCTTGCCACAGCAGTGAGATCGCGGTCAGCGCGAACTGATCTGATAACGCATTTTTGCCGATGAACACCCTTTCCTGAGTCAGACCTGGAGTGACCTCGCGGCGCGCGGCGGTGAAAGCCTCAATCGCATGGGTCAGCGCATCAGCGCCGGCGATGGCGGTCAACGTCGCAGGACAAGTCAACGTCAACTCAGGATCGCAGATCGCCACCATGGGAATCAGATAGGGACTGGAGATGCCCACCTTGAGTGTGCGCTGCTCATCTGACAGGACAGCGACCGGGGTGACCTCTGACCCGGTCCCGGCCGTCGTCGGGACGGCAATCACCGGCAGAATTGGACCAGGCACCTTCAGTTCGCCGTAGTAATCCTGGGGTTGCCCGCCATGGCTCAGCAGCAGTGCGAGGCATTTAGCCATGTCCAGGCAAGAGCCTCCACCGACGCCGATCACCACGTCGGCGGCAAACTCGCGAGCCGCGTCGGCAGCCAGGACGGCAGCTCGGACCGGCACGTCCGGCAAGGTGCCGCTTTCGATTCGCACGATCAGGCCGCTGGTCTTCAAATCCAGCATCATGGCCTGGAAATCGGCATCCGCGGCGAGGCGTTGATCTGTGACGACCAGCGCCCGCCGCCCCAGCCGTTTCGCCACGAGTCCCAGAGCCTTGCGTTGTCCGCAGCCAAATATCACTTCGCCAGGCGACCTCATTGCACCGAAATTCACCATCACTGTCCCCTCATTGTCTCTGTTGTCTGCCACCGCTGTTCGCGTGCCACCCGGGTGTCGGGCCGGACCTAAAAAATCATATCGTATAGGATATTTTATTTGACATTCGATATGGTATTTGTCACCATTCGGGCATGTCAAGGTCAACTTACAGGGTATGCGCGAGCAAAATGGCTGTACTACGAGAAACTCAAACTGGTGTATCCGTACGCCGCTCCAGCGTGGTTGACGACGTCTATGACGCCATCAATGAAAGGCTGATGTCGCTTGCCATTGCGCCTGGCGCCCGCATTCCCATCGACTTGATCGCGCGAGAACTGAACGTTTCACAGACACCTGTGCGGGAAGCCCTCTCGCGCCTGGAACGCGAAGGGTTGGTCCACAAGGCACACCTCATCGGCTACAGCGCCGCTCCACAGTTGGGCCGCAAGCAATTCGAGGACTTGTTCAATTTTCGCTTGCTCGTCGAACCGGAAGGCGCACGTCTGGCGGCGCTCAATATGACCCCTGCCGCACTGGAGCATCTTGAAAGCATTGCCGCTGACATGGCGGACGGCGGGACGCCGATAGATCGGACCAGCCGTTATTCACGCTTTGCCCGGATCGACTCGCACTTTCACGACGAGATCATGCGAATTGCTGGAAACGAGGTCATCCGCACCACGCTTTTCAACCAGCATGTCCACCTGCACCTGTTTCGCCTGATGTTCCACAGCCGCGTCACCCAAGAGGCGCTGGAAGAACACGAGAAGCTGCTGACCGCCTTCCGGGCAGGGGACGCGGCCGCTGCGCAAGCGGCGATGCGTGAGCACATCCTGTGTTCACGTGATCGCCTGATGGCGGCCTTCGAATGAATGCCGTGGACGCGCTATCGCTATCGGCCACCATCCCGTTGGCGGTAGAAGCGTGTACCGCTGCGGCGCTTGCCGCGGAGGGACTGACGAAGGCCTATGGACCGGTCACCGTCCTGTCCGATGTCACGTTGGATATTCGCGCCGGCGAGGTCCACGCGGTCATAGGTGAAAACGGAGCCGGAAAATCAACGCTGATGAAGCTGTTGGCCGGCTACGTGAGCCCCACCGCGGGTCACCTGCTCATGCAGGGGCAGCCCATCGCTTTTCCCGATGCTGCTGCGGCAGAGGCCGCGGGCGTGGTCCTGGTGCATCAGGAAATCCTGCTGGCACCGGATCTGACCGTTGCAGAGAACCTCTTTCTTGGCCGAGAGCTATCGCGTGGCATCCTGATTGATGATCGCACCATGGACCGACGCACTGCCGAAGTGCTGGCGTCTATCGGGGCGCATTGCCATCCGCGCGACCATGTGGGCGACCTGCCGTTGGCGCAGCGGCAGTTGGTACAAATCGGCCGGGCTCTGCTGCAACCACGCAAGGTCGTGATTTTCGATGAGCCCACCGCCGTCCTGGCCAACGACGAAGTCGCCGCATTGCTGGAAGTCGTCCGAGGGCTGAGGGCTCAAGGGGTCGCTGTCCTATATATTTCGCACCGTCTGGACGAGGTCGAGACACTGGCCGACCGCATCACCATACTGCGCGATGGCAAGATGATCGGCACGTGGCCCGCGGCTGATCTGTCGCAACGCCGCATGGCCGAGCTCATGGTCGGTCGCCAACTCGACGTCTTGTATCCCCCTAAACGCCCGCAGCCTTCTGGCACACCACTGCTGGCGGTCGAACAGCTATCGGTCGATCATGGCGCAGTCCAAGCCAGCCTGACGGTTCGTCGCGGCGAAGTGCTGGGTATAGGCGGCATGATCGGTTCTGGCCGGACCGAATTGTTTGAAGGGTTGATGGGCCTGCGGCCCGCCGAAGCAACCCGAATCGAGCTGGCGGGCAGTGCCGTCGAGCACCGATCTGTCAAGGACTGGCGAGAACTGGGCCTGGTTTATCTCACCGAGGACCGCAAGGGAAAGGGGCTTCTGCTGGACGAGCCGCTGGCCCCGAACCTGACCTTACAAGCTCTCGACCGGATCCATCCGCGCCTCGCGCTAAATCGCGACAGAGAGGCCGCCGCACTGGACAAAGCCGTTCGCGACTACGACATTCGCGCCCGATCGGTCCATTTGAACGCGGGTCAACTGTCCGGAGGCAATCAGCAAAAGCTGCTGCTGGCAAAGGTGATGATGACCGACCCTTGCGTTGTCATCATCGACGAGCCGACACGCGGCATCGACATCGGCAACAAAAGCCAGATCTATGACTTCATCGATCACTTGGTTCGATCGAATAAGGCTTGCATCGTGATCTCATCAGAGCTGCCGGAGCTTGTCGGCTTGGCAGATAGGGTTCTGGTGATGCGTGGAGGACGCATCGCCGCCGAACTCACTGGCGATCAGATTACCGAGCATAACGTCGTCTACGTGGCCACCAGTGGGAACGCGTACGAAACAGACCAGCAAGACCACATAACGATAAATAAGGTAGGAGACCAGAATGACAAGCGCGACGACGCATATCGCGATCATTAAAGCGCCGCGGCGCATCCGCTGGGCCGCCATGGGCCCGTTCATCGCGTTGGCCGTGGTGATGTTGGCCGGCATGGTGCTGAACTCGAACTTCGCGACCGGAACCAATATGGCGAACGTCGTCACGCGATCGGCGTTCATTGCCATCATCGCAGTGGGCGCCACGTTCGTGATCTCGTCTCGCTGTCTCGACTTGTCGGTCGGGTCGATGATGGCATTCGTGACGGGCATCATGATTCTGACGATGAACCGGCTTGAGCCATCGATCGGCGCAAACGCTATCTTGGTCGGTGCAGTCGTGGGAATCCTGGTCGGTGCGGCCTGTGGGCTGCTCAATGGACTGATCGTGACGGTCGGCAAAATCGAACCGTTCATCGCCACGCTTGGCACGATGGGAATCTTTCGCGCGCTGATCACGTGGATGTCCGATGGTGGTTCGATTCCGATGGCCCGGGCGCTACGCGAACCCTACCGGCCCGTCTATTTCGGCGATGTGTTGGGCATTCCGATACCGGTGGCCATCACATTGATCGTTGCCTTGATCGGTGCGTTCATTCTGTACCGGACCAAATACGGACGCCGCTGCATGGCCGTCGGCTCAAATGCCGATGTGGCTCGCTTTTCGGGCATTTCGGTCACGAAGGTCCGCACCGTTGCCTTTGTGATACAGGGGCTATGTGTCGCCATTGCGGCGATCTGCTACATCCCTCGACTCGGCGCCGCGACACCAACGACAGGCCAACTGTGGGAATTGCAGGTCATCACCGCCGTCGTGATCGGCGGCACATTACTTCGAGGAGGCAAGGCGCGAATCTGGGGAACCGTCGCCGGCGCATTGATCCTGGAGATGATCGCCAATTTGATGGTGCTATCCAACATGGTTTCGGAATACCTCGTCGCGGCCGTCCAGGGCGTAATCATCATCCTCGCCATGTTGGCCCACCGCTTCATCAAATAACCATCACGACGAAGGATGGATGCTTTCAGAGTAGACATGAAATGACAACCATAATCAGGAGAGACAAAATGACATCCATGACCAAGCGTGCGCTCGCCATGCTGGCAGTCAGCCTTATGGCATGTACCGCGACCAGTGCTTTGGCACAGAGCAAAAAGACCATCGCCGTTTCCATCCCGGCGGCCACCCACGGGTGGACCGGAGGCGTTGTTTATCACGCAGAACAGGCTGCGAAAGAGATAAAAGCCGCATTCCCGAATATCGATGTCGTGGTAAAGACATCGCCTTCGGCGACTGCTCAGGTATCGGCACTGGAAGATCTATCTGCCGGCCGAAACCTCGACGCGTTGGTCATCCTGCCGTTCACCTCAGAAGAACTGACCGGCCCGGTCGCACAGGTCAAGGCAGGCGGCGCCTTTATCGCCGTCGTGGATCGCGGTCTGACTGATCCCACGATTCAGGATCTATATGTCGCGGGCGACAATATCGCCGTCGGCGCGAACACGGCGAAGTGGCTAGCGGAAAAGCTGGGCAAAAAAGGAAAAATTGTCGTGCTGCGCGGCATCCCGACCGTCATTGACGATGAACGAATCAAAGGGTTCACCGACGTCATCAAGGGCACAGACATCAAGATACTCGATATTCAGTATGCCAACTGGAACCAGGATCAGGCCTTTACGCTGATGCAGGACTATCTGGCCAAGTATCCCCAAATCGACGCCGTCTGGGCCAATGACGACGACATGCTGCTAGGCGTGTTGGAAGCGATCAAGCAATCCGGCCGTACCGAGATCAAATACGCGCTGGGCGGCAACGGCATGAAAGACGTGATCGAACTGGTGAAGGCAAAGAACCCGGTCACCCCCATCTCAACCCCCTATCCGCCGTCGATGATCAAATCGGCGATCTATATGACGGCGGCCCAGCTCAGCGGTCAAGCACCGATGCGTGGCAATTTCAAGCTCGACGCGCCCTTGATTACCCCCGAGAACGCCGACCAGTTCTATTTCCCAGACAGCCCATTCTGACGACAGTTGGCCGGACCACCATCCGGCCGTGATAAAAGCCAAACGGAGGACCAAATGAGAGGCAAGAAAATTCTGATGCTCTGCGGTGAATTCACCGAAGAATATGAAATCTATGTGTTCCAGCAAGGAATGGAGGCCGTAGGCCATACCGTCCATGTGATCTGCCCCGACAAGAAAGCGGGCGAAATGATCCAGACCTCGCTGCACGATTTCGAGGGACATCAAACCTATATCGAGCGATTTGGCCATCTGGCCGAAATCAACAAGACGTTCTCTGAGGTGAACGTCGAGGAATATGATGCGGTCTACTGCGCAGGCGGGCGCGGCCCGGAATATATCCGCACCGACAAACGGATCCAGGCCATGGTGCGCCACTTTCATGAGGCTAAGAAGCCGATCTTCACCATATGCCATGGAGTGCAGATCCTGGTCGCAGTAGAGGGCGTGATCCGAGGGAAGAAGGTAGCCGCGCTGGGCGCCTGCGAACCCGAGGTCATCCTTGCCGGCGGCACCTACATCGATGTGAAGCCCCACGAAGCTTATGTGGATGGGACCATGGTGTCGGCAAAAGGCTGGACTGGCCTGGCTGCTTTCATGCGCGAGTGCATGAAAGTGTTGGGGACGAACATTACGCATTCGTAGACGGGAGGCACGCGGCGCCCTCACTTGGCCACGCATACCCAAGGGTGGGCGCACGCTCTGCGATAATAGTGGATGAATCTTCAGTATCCACTCTGGATGACTGGCATCGCAACACGGAGCATCCACTGTGGGCACGCACCATGACACACCCACCCTCGAGCACGAGGGTGACAACACGACAGACGAGAGCATTCACGAACCGCACCTGTGGCGTGACAACGGCTGGACGGCACGCGTCATCAAGAACGAAGAAGACGACGGCTGGGCCGTCGAAATGACCCGCGAAGGCGAATCCGAACCGGCGCTGGTGGGCCCCTGGACGATGGGGCGCGACAAAAAGAACCCTAAGCCCTTGGATCCCACCGCCTTTCGCACCTTGGTCAAGACGGCATCCGAGGTGATCCGCAGGCACGAGCAACAACTGCACGCGCAGTTGCACAAGAGCGTCAGGGTGACAACGCCGGACGCCACACTGACGGTCAAACTGGACATCGTTCCAGACGAAGATCAGCCCTTTGCAGTACTCAGCGCCGTGGATGAGTACGGCGAAACCATTGCGGAAGTCACGGTCGCGCCGAACTACAAATTCACGCTGGGCACAGCCACAGCTTGGGTCGAGAATGACTTTCGTAAACCCGGCTAAAGCACGGGACACCGTGGCGTATGAGCGGGCGCACCCGCGGCCTTACTCCGCGTACCCCGGCATGACCCGATCCAACACACGCATCATGGCCTCGAAATAAAGCCTCTCGCGCTCAGCGCGCGCGTGGCTGTCTTTGGGGTTGGGGGTGTCGACCCGGTCAACGAGCGCGTCCGGCAGCACCGAAAGGGGCTTGCCTGCCGACATCGCCAGTATCTGAGCCCTGCAGACTCTCTCGAGCTTGTACAGACGGCGATACGCCTGCGCTACGGTATCGCCGACCACCAGCACACCATGATTTTTCATAAAGAGCACGTGCTTGTCTCCAATCAGTGCAGCCAGGCGCTCTCCTTCGCTCAGGGTGTCTGCGAGTCCCGTATAGCCATCGTCATACGCAATATTTTTGGTGAAAAACGCGGCTGTCTGACTGCATGGCAATAACCGGTTATCCTCCAGCATGTTGAGCGCCAGCGCCCACGTTTGGTGCGTGTGCAAGATGACTTTGGCGCCAGTAATCCGGTGCAGTGGTGCGTGGATACAGAACGCACTCAGTTCCAAATCCCCATGGCCTTCCAACACTTGTCCGTTCTCGTCGAAAACGATGAGATCGCTGGCCCGAGCCTCTGACCAATGCAGGCCGAACGGCAGCACCAGGTAGCGGTCGTCATAGCCAGGCACCATCATGGTGAAATGATTGTCGATGCCTTCTTCCAATTGATCATGGACGGCTAGCCGATTCGCCGCGGCAAGATGAACGCGGGCGAGCCAAGCGGCGTCAGCTTGTGTTTCGGGAGATAAGGACGTTAGTGAGCGGTTCATGGGTGGCGTCTCCAAAGGGGATTCTCCCTTTTTAATCCATGCGCCCAAAAAGCTCCAGCGGCCGCTCTGGAATGCATTTTCAACCCGCCGTCCAGGGGCAGCGAGAACGCGGGTAACGAAACCACCTCTGGCATACTATCAAACGAGCCCAAAACCCGTCCTGAACGATATGAACAGAAAACTACGCAGCGTTATTTACGTACCCGCCATCAACGAAAAGGCCATGCGTAAGGCGGCAACCCTGCACGTCGATGCAGTCATCTTTGATCTGGAAGACAGTGTTTTTCCTGAACAGAAGGCACAGGCGAGATCCGGACTTGCCGAGTTTCTGACAAAGGAGCGCGCCAATTTTCAGGGAAAGTATCTGGTCATACGCGTCAATGCCGATGATACCGATTACTGGAAAGACGATCTCGCCGTCGTGGCCCAGATCATGCCGGATGCGGTGCTCTTGCCCAAAGTCACGACGCCGCAGCATATACATGACGCGTATGTGGAGCTCTCTGCACAGCCCCGTCAGCCTCCAAAGATATGGAGCATGGTGGAAAACCCTCTCGGTATCCTTCGGTTGGAAAACATCGTAGAGCAAGGAAAAAATTCTGGCCTCGAATGCTTGATCCTCGGTACCAATGACCTCGTCAAGGACAGCGATATCGATCCCGGGAAAGACCGCGGCAATCTGATGCCCTGGTTCAGCCACGTCATGCTGGTGGCAAAATCGTTCGATATGGCGGTCATCGACGGTGTGCTTAACGACATCAAAAACACCGACGCACTACGTGCAGAATGCGAAGTCGCACGTGCGCTGGGGATGAACGGGAAAACCATTATCCACCCCGCTCAGGTCGAAACGGTGAACAAGGCATTCAGCCCAAGCGAAGAGCAAATTGCCTGGTGGAGAAAAATAGTGGCGGCCTACGACCTGCCCGAGAACGCAAATGCCGGGGTGATCAGTCTCGATGGCATGATGGTTGAACGATTACATCATGAGATCGCCGTGCGCAAGCTTCAGGAATACGGGCAGGACGTCGAGCAATAGATCGGCTGGCGAAGAAAGGACATCGCGCAACGTGCCGTATTGGAATCAAGCATCACGTGCGCGATGCATGATCACTGCGGCTTCAGATTCGCTTGGTTGACTAATTTTTTCACCACGGGTTGTTCATCGCGAATCTGCTTGGTGAGCTCAGCAGCCGTTCCTGAACGCGGTTCAATGCCCATGGCCAGCATTTTTTCGCGTACGGCTGGGTCTTGCAGTGTCGTGGTCAACGCTTGTTGCAACGTGGCCAGCACGTTCAGCTTGCCCGCCGTGACCTGGGGCATACCCGTGGCCACCATATCGAAGAATACATCGACATCGCCGTTGATCAAGGCCGGCAGGGCTTGCGTCGCGCCCTTGAATGGGACGTGCAACAGCTCCCCCCCGCTTCTCGGAATTTGCCTCATTATTTTATTTGGCGGCTCAGTTCCTCCGCGGCGTTGTCGAACGATTGCAGCATTTGGTCCACAACTGCATCATCGTGTGAAAACGAGAGATACAAGCGGCCGTACGCCGACGGCATCATCAGCAGCCCCTGCCTGCGTAATGCCAGATGAAGGCCGTTCGAAAAGGGACTGTCTGCCGCCGTGGATGCCACCTGATAGTTTTCCGGGACTCGCGGCCCAGGCCAGATGCTAAAAACCGTTCCGAAGCCAGAGGTCCCGATTTCGACGCCTTTCTCCCGAAAAGAAGTCTCCAGCGCTGTTCGCAAGTCTTCTCCACGGCGATTGAGTTCGACGTAGTCTTTCCGCCCAAGCGCGGAAAGGGTGGCTATCAACGCCGCGCATGCAAGAGGATTTCCACTATACGTTCCGCCTCTTGCCACTCTGCCCTCCTCAAAAGGAGCGAGAATATGCGGTTTACCCACGACGCCAGCCACTGGTACGCCGGTGCCAATCGCTTTTCCGACCGTCGCAATATCGGGATCCAGGCCCCAAAGATGAGAGGTCAGCCCCGCGTGCAAGCGAAACCCCATAAGCACCTCATCGCTGATTAACAGCGCCCCGTGTTTTCGCGCGACGTCTTGTACCTTTTGAAGGTAGCCGGGCTTTGGCAGAATGCACCCCGCATTTGCCAACATCGGTTCGTAAAGAATAGCGGCGATATCATCGCGTTCACGAAAGAGCTGCTCGAGATCGGTTTCGTCATTGAACCGCAATGCGGTGGTCCGGCCCGTCAGGGGGCGCTGTCCCGCTGTAAACACCGCCTCCCGTGTGCCGACATTTGCCAGCGTGATCTCGTCAAACCAGCCATCGAACCCTGCCGCCATCTTCGCGATGACAGGTTTGCCCGTATAGGCGCGAGCGGCGCGACAGGCCAGGTGTACCGCTTCGCTTCCCGAATTCGTGAACATCACCCTACTCAAGGCACCTGTGTAATTGGCGAGCAAGGTCGCAGCGGGGTGTTCACGAGTATGCGCAAATGACGGAGCGGCGCCTGAATGCAGTGCCACAGATACTGCCTCCACAACGGTTGAGGGAGAATGCCCAAGCAGAATCGCACCAAAGCCCAGCGCGGTATCGACATAGCGCTTTCCGGCCGTGTCCCAGACGTACGGCCCTTCTGCACGGGAGATGAATAGTTTCTCGCCGTCGAGATCAGGAAGGATGCGTGCACTGCTGGATACGTCGCCGATCAGATTTTTCATCAGTGGGGTGTGTCGGGGTTGAGTCAATGGGAAGGGCGCTGAGGAGGTGTCCAGGTAACGACCTCCGGTGCAAAAGAAATGGGATCCACTGGATAAATAGGTCGCGCCAAAGAGAATGGCAGCCGCTCCGGATGGAATCCGCTATAGCCTGGAGTCTCGATACACAGGCATGGGCCGAACACGTCGAAGGCCAGCTTGAAGTGATATCCGGATTTCGTCACGATGACGTCGGCCGAATCCAGATCTATTCCAATGTCTAGGTAGCAGCCGGGGTCTTGGGACATCACAGCCTCTCTCGTAATAAGCAGCTGAAAACGATCACTCTCCAGCACGGCATAAGGCCCAAGCCGCATAGTGGCCCCTCGCATAAATTTGCCACGATTGCGATAGGACCCGTCCCCCAGCCGGGAGACTCGTCCGCGAGCGACCATCGGCGTGCAGTCGGGCGAAAAACGGCCGCCGACTGAAATCTCCACGTCTGCACCCTCGCCGTAGTCAACGCACGCTTTGTAGGCGACGGGATCAGTCACTACGGCAACCACCCGCTTTCGGGAATGAGCAAGCACGCTTTCCAAGAGGTATACGCTATCGCCTGGTGCGCCGGCTAGCACGCGATCACCGAAATCGCCGAGCGTGAGCTTTTCAGTACTGCCCTCGTGGGCCCGAAGAACCTCTTCGAGCCCAGGCAAGGCGTGCTGAAACAGGTCTCTGGCATCCCAAAGGCCCTGGGCCAAATCTCGAGCTAGCGCGCTGGCTTGATCGATACTGTCCGGCTGAGCATACACAAGCACACTCTGTCCTACCCCCTTACCATCAATGAACGGATTTACATTGAACAGGGATGCGTCAATCAAGCCAACATTTTCCAGAATAGAATCTCTGGCCTGCCGATGAAGGATAGCCAATGGACCATGCGTGGTCTCATCGTTTCCTCTGGTTAGCATCGGCACATGTGCATAAGCTGCCCGTGGCGTGGATGCGCCATCGAGAATTTTCAGTAATTCTTTCGCGACGCGCTCGCCTGTATCCCCTGCATCACCATGAGGGTTAGTTTTATATGCTGAGCAAAACGTCAAGAGCCTCAACATCTGAGGAATGGCGTTCGCATGCAGATCGAAGCCTGCCACGATAGGCAGCTCGTTCCCCACGACCTCACGCAACGCGCTCAAGAGATCTAGCTCTGCACTATCCAGACTTTCCGTTTGCGTGCACCCGTGCAGACATAATGCAATCGCATCGAAGCCCTTCTCTTTTGCGCCGGCGAGAATGACTTCCTTGATATATCGATAGCTGTCTTCCTCCACGCGCCCACCCGGACGCGCGCGAGCCGCCAGCGTTGGAATCACTTCACAGTGGTTCGACGCGAAAACGCGCAACATTCCACCCAATACGGAATCCGCATCACGATTCGCGCTTAACATTTCTGTCCCATGCTCGAACTCAAATGCCGACATCGGTGTCAACACGGGAGTAAAGCCGTGCGTCTCCTGGAAAAGCTGGGCGACGAGAATGCGATAGGCGCGATGTTTCATGGGTTGATGGAGTGATTAGTGAAGGACGATATTTGCGCGATTGGCAGTTGCTCGTTGCTTCTCAATTTCCTCTTTTAATTGAGCAGCGAATGCTTCGGGCCGATTTCCCACAGGAACTGCAGAGAATCCAGCAAGACGCGTCTTGACCTCTTGCGTCGCGAGCGCTTGTTTCGTGGCCTGATAGATCTGCTCCACGATTTCCGGAGGTGTTCCCGCAGGGGCGACCAAACCAAACCACGAGGCGTCATTCAGTTCGGGAACGCCCGCCTCTTTGAAGGTCGGCACATTGGGGATAGAGGAGACTCGCTCAGGCGCGGCAACCGCCAACGCCTGCAGATCACCACTCAAGATGTATGGCAACGAGGACGGCAGATTATCGAAAACCGCCGTAATCTGCCCGCCCAATGCATCCTGCAGCGCAGGTGCCGATCCTTTATACGGGACATGCAGCATGTCCGTTTTGGTCGTCAGTTTGAACAATTCTCCCATCATGTTCGCCTCGGATCCCGACCCTGCGGAGCCATAGGTATACCGCCCAGGATGGGCGTGAACAGTCTTGATGAAGCTGGAGAGATCGTCCACCTTTAGAGACTTGCTTACTGTCAGCACATTGGGGACGGAGGCTAGACGGGTAATAGGTGCCAAGTCGCGCTCAACGTTATAAGAGATATCGCTGTACACAACGGGGGTGACGGCGTGCGAGCTGACCGTTGCAATACCCAGCGTGTATCCGTCCGCGGGCGCGCGAATCACATACTCCGTGCCGATACGGCCGGCCGCGCCGCTACGATTCTCCACCACGACAGATTGACCCAGGATTTTTCCCAACGGATCCGCCACCGCGCGTGCCACCACATCGGTCGTTCCCCCTGGTGGAAACGGTACGATGAGTCGAATGGGCTTGGACGGGAAATCAGCCTGGGCAAATGATACCGTCAATGGCGCAGCAAGCATCACGATGGCAATAACCGTAGTAAACGGACGAATACTCATGCGCTTTCCCCAAGAAGGCGGTTGAGACAGACTGACTGCACGACACCGCCGAGTTATAGGTATTTCCTGGCCAGACTCGCCATTGAGAATGAACCGCCAGGAATGTGCACTATAGAAAAGTGCCAAGGAGATGTCGCTGGGGAAACTACGGATCGTCAAGTATTTCGACCACACGCATGCAATTTCACGGCCGGGATGGCCGACTATGTTGATTGGCCATTCACCAAACATCGCTAGTATGTGGGAGGGGTCACCGCACTGACAATCTGGCTCTCACCGTCGTCTACATTCCTGAATCGGTGCGGCCGCCTGCTGTCAAAATAGTACCCATCACCAGCGCGGAGGATTTGCACTTCTTCGCCAACGGTTAGCTCGATCGCTCCTCGAGTCACCACGCCAGCCTCTTGAGCCGAATGGGAAAAAGCATCGCCGGACTCTCCGCCAGGAGCGTAGGTTTCATGCAGCATCAGTAAATCACGGTTGGGATGATTGATCCCCAGCATTCGATACGAGACCCTTCCCACTTTTCCTATCTCGACAAAGTCCTCTGCTCGATAAAAGGGGGAATAGGCCGTCATGCTTTGAATTTCGGAGAAGAACCCCACCAGCGTCGTTCCAAGCGCGTCCAGAATGGCACTCAACGTATCAACGGACGGGCTGATCTTGTCCCGCTCTATCAACGAGATCGAAGAATGCGAAACGCCGGAGCGGCTGGCCAATTCGCGTACGCCCAAGTCACGCCGGCGACGAAGTTCGCGAAGCTTTACACCAATTTTTGACACGATTCGGCTCCATGGTGAATAGACGATCACCCGATGTCCTAGAGTCCTCCGGGATGCACTCGGCGGGGGCCTGGCAACACAGGTTCACATGACGGTGTGCAACAAATTTGGAAATTATATTCACCAGAGCATTGCCATTGCTCTGTTAGCGACTGTGAGGAATGCAGAGCCGCTATCTGTACTTTTGCCTCATCACTCTCGGATTGTCGGTTGCGGTGCGCGGTTCGTGGGAATATTGCCAAGAACCTTGTTCACGACAACAAAGCGATTGTTCAGGTGCCCCTGGCTGAGCGCCAGGTCACGACGGGCGGCGACATAACCGCGCTGGGTATCCAGCACGATGATGAAATCGGCGACGCCGCCGTCGTAGCGGGCCTGCGCCAGCTGATAAGCCTGTTGTGCCGCATACACGCGGCGCTCAAGCTCCGTGAGGTTTTGGCGCTCGGCGGTATACCCGCTCAACGCATCATCGATTTCCTGCCAGGCCTTGAGCACGGTTTGCTGATAATTCACCGCGGCTTCCTGCTGCTGCAGTTCGCGCAGTTGCACCACACTCGTACGCCTGCCGTGATCGAAGATAGGCAGGTTCAGACTGGGGCCGATCGACCACGTACGACTGCCCCAATCCGAAAACTCGCCGCTGAGATAGCTCTCGTATCCGAATCGCGCACCCAGGCGAATACTCGGGTACAGATCCGCTTTGGCAATACCGATGGCTGCGGTGGCGCTGTGCAAGCGGGCTTCGGCGGCGCGGATATCGGGTCGGCGCAATGCCACCTCTGAGGGCAATCCCAACGCCAAATCGGGCAATGCAGGCTGCTGGGCGGCTGGCGTTGTCAGTTCTGCACGCAGCGCGCCTGGCCGCTGCCCCAACAACAGGGCAATCTGGTTGATGCCTGCCCCTTCCTGCGCCAGCAATCCAGGCAGCTGTGCCTTGAGCGCGGAAAGCTCCGCACGCTGCTGCTCCAGATTCAAGTGATTGATCGTCCCTCCGCGTACTTGTGCCTCCAGAAGTTCCAGACGATCCTGCAACGTTGCAATATCCTCGCGCGTCAAACGGATCTGGCTCTGTGTTGTCCGCAAATCGAAATAGTTGCGCGCAACGTCGCTTACCAAGGTCAGCCGGGCCAAGTCCAATAGAGCACTCTGCTGGGCGACATCTGCATCGGCGGCCTCGACTGACCGGCGTACACGTCCCCACAGGTCTAATTCCCAAGAAGCATCAAAACCCGCCTGGTACAGGGTGAAGGGCTCGGATAGCAATTTGACGAGATCATCGCGATTACCCTGCGCGGCCACCGCATCAATCAACCTAACGCTTGCGCCGTATTCACTCTGGCGCTGCCGGTTCACGCCCCCGCTGGCGTTGATATCAGGCCCACGCTGCGCCGCCGTAGCAGCGCGCTGTGTTCGCGCCTGCGCTACACGCAATGTGGCGGTCTGCAGATCGGGGCTGGCTTCAAACGCGCGCCGTTCTAATCCATCAAGTACGGGATCGCCAAATGCGCGCCACCAATCTGCGGGCAACATGGCGCTGGTCATCGCCGGACTACGCAGACTGTCATCCGCACTGCGCCAACTCGTCCAATCGTCGGGCGCCTCGGGCGAGGGCGTAGCGAAGTCCGGACCGACAGTACACCCCGCCACCATCAAGGCAGTCAGGCACGAGGCAAGGAGCGTAGATGATCGATGCAAAGGACGATAACCAGACATGGCAAACACCTGAATCAAGAAAGCCGGTGGCGAAACAACCAGGCCGCCAAGGGGAGGGTAATGGCCCCCATCACCAGCAGAGGAACAAAATCGGGTGCGACATCAGCCAAGCCGGCGCCCTCTAGATATACACGCCGCACAATGCTGGTGCCAAAACGCAGCGGGTTGGCATATGTCGCCACCTGCAGGACCTCGGGCATATTTTTCACCGAGGTGATCAGCCCCGACAACAGCATCAAAGGCATGATGAGCAAGAAGGTATAGAGCATGGCCTGTTGCATGGTCAGCGACAACGCCGAGATGGAAAGGCCGAGCCCGACCGACGCGATGGTGAAGGTGAGCAGCCCCAGATACAGCAACGCGACCGATCCGCTCATCGGTATCTGGAACCAGAATCGGATGACCAGAAAAATGATCGTGGACTGCAGCAGCCCAATGAGAATGGCTGGAATGGCCTTGCCGATCAGGATCTGCATCGGTGTGAGCGGAGTCACCAATAACTGATCGAAGGTGCCTTGTTCGCGTTCGCGCGCTACCGACAGAGCAGAGATCAGCAGGGTCTGCAGCATGCTCAGCGCACCGATCAGCGCGGGCATGATGTTCCAACGAGACTCCAAGTTAGGATTGAACCAGGCACGCCGCTCGATACTGATACCTCGCCCTCCCGCGCCTATCGAGGCGTTGTAGCTGGCGACGATGGAGCCCACGTAGCCGGCCGCCAAGCCTGCAGTAGAGGAGTTACGCCCATCCAGAATCACCTGTAGCGGCGCGCGCTGACCGGCATTGAGGAGCCGGTCAAAATCCGCCGGAATCGCGAGGACGACCAGCGCTTCATTGCTGTCGATAACCTGGGCGATCTGTGTGGATGAACTGAGTGTGGCCGCACGATGAAACACTCCTGTGCCGTCCAGTCGAGCTATCAACTGGGAGGCCGCCTGGCCACGGCTCTGATCGAGTACCGCATACGGAACATTCGTCAGGTCGAACGTCGCCCCGTAGCCAAACAACAAGGCTTGAATCAGCGCCGGCGCAAACAGAACCACCCGGCTGGACGGGTCCTTTAGTAACGCGAGGATCTCTTTACGTATCAGTGCGCCTATTTGCGCGAGAGTGGCGATCCAGGCAGTCATGGCGTCATTCCAACGTTTTGCGCAACTGGGCGCGAGTGGCAATAGTCAGCACCACAGCGTAAAGCGTCAGCACACCAACGCTCCACATGATGGTCGGCCAATGGTTGCCCGCTAGAAACAAGGTCTTGATCAGCGCCATAAAATGCGTCGCGGGCAGCACTTGGCTGATGATCTGAATAAATACAGGCGTATTGCGCAGATCAAATACAAAACCGGAGAGCATCAAGGCGGGCATGAAACTGGCCAACAAAGCGACCTGGCTGGCTTGGAACTGATTGCGTACAACGGCGGAGATAAACAACCCCAACAGCAACAACACGACCAGGTACAGCATTGACACCATCACGATGATGACAAGCGAACCGCGCACCGGGACATGGAAAAGGAAGTGGGAAGCCAGCAGACACATCAACAGATCTATGGCCCCGATCACCAGGTACGGCGCGATTTTTGACAGCACGATTTCCAGTGGCCGAACCGGGGTAACAAACAGCGACTCCAAGGTACCGCGTTCCCACTCTCGGGCAATCAATAGCGAGGTAAGGAAGGCGCCGACCAGGGTCAGTACCAGTACGATGAGGCCTGGCACCAAATACCAGCGGCTTTCTCCCGCCTCGTTGAACCACATGCGTTGCACGACTTCGACACCGCCTGAGGCAAGCGGTTTATTTCCACTGCGATCGGCCCGCCGTTGCGCCCAGACACCTATCGCGCCATTCACATATCCCTCGATCGTAGAAGCCGAGTTCGAATCAACGCCATTAAGTATCAGCTGCAGACGTGCATCGCCATGATTGAGGCGACGCGAAAAATCCATGGGCACGCGAAGAATGCCATCCACCGATCCCGACCTCATCATGCGTTGTGCTTCGTTCATGTCGGATACGAACATCGGCGCGAGATACTCTGAGCCCCGCAATCCGTCGACCGCTTCGCGCGCGGTTGGAGACTGATCTTCCATGACCACAGCCAACGGCGCGTGTTTGACATCGAACGACAGGCCATATCCAAACAGCAAGATCAGCGCCACCGGCAGCAAAAGGCCAACAGCAAGGTTGCTCTTGTCACGCAGCACCTGCCTGACTTCCTTGCGCAGCAAGGCGAGAAAGCGGCGATAAAAACCGGAAGCGTACGACGATGCGCTGCCCTTGCAGGCACTCGCATGGCTTGCCGGTTCTCGCGCCGTCATGATGCCGTTCCCCGTGCCGGCTGACTGGTGGCGCGAGCGCGGCTTTGTTCGACGATGGCGATGAAGGCGCTATTCATATCCATGTCCTTTTCTCCGCTATGCGGAGCACCTGCCTGTTTACGCACCTCCAGCGGCGTGCCCAAAGCCAGCATCTTGCCCGCGTCCTGAATAGCGATGCGATCGCAATATTCCGCCTCCTCCATAAAGTGCGTGGTAATGATGATGGTCACGCCTTCCTGGGCCAAGGCCGTGATGGTGCGCCAGAACGCGCGCCGCGCGAGGGGATCGATGCCGCTGGTGGGCTCATCCAGGAACAGGACTTCCGGCTGGTGCAACAGGCCGGCGGCCATCGCCAGACGCTGCTTATAGCCGCCGGGCAACAACCCGCTGATAGCCTGGGGAGATAAACGAAATTGTTCGATGACAGCAGCGACACGCTGTCGCAACCGCTGCCCGCGCAGACCGTAAGCGCCGCCGAAGAACTCCAGGTTTTCGCGAACCGTCAGGGTGCCGTATAGCGCGAACTTCTGCGACACATAGCCAATACGCGCGCGGGCCTGCGCGCGGGCGGTTCGCAGATCCACGCCGACGACTTCCAGATGTCCGCTCGATGCAGGCAGCAACCCGCACAACATGCGAAAAGTTGTCGTCTTGCCTGCACCATTGGGGCCAAGCAGGCCAAAGATTTCACCACGCGCCACGTCGAACGATGTGCTCGCCACTGCGGTGAAGTCACCGAATTTCCGCACCAGGTCACGCACCACGATGACGGGCTTGTCCTCGTGAGTTACGACCGAATTCTGCGATGCGCTGGCGTATGAATGCGAGGCAGCGTCGTCGTCCTCCTGATGCTGCCGCAGCATCATCATGAAAGCGTCTTCGAGCTCTTCTGGACGGGGTGTGGGCATGAGCCCCCCGAGCAAAGCGTCGAGCTTCTTGTCATCCGCCTTTTCCTGTCGAATAAAACGTACGGCCCCGCCCTTTGGCACGGCGTCGACGATCAATGCATCGGCGTCGATCAATCGCGCCTGCAGATCGCGCGCGGGCATGTTGCCGGCAGGAGTCACGACGAACGTCAGGCCGCGCGCCTGGCCGGCCAGCGCCGCCGGTTTTCCCTGGGCCAATACCCGGCCCTGGTTCATTACGAATACTTGGGCGCAACGTTCGGCCTCGTCCATGTAGGCCGTGCTCACGATGACGCTGAGTTGTTCGTCCGCGACTAACTGCTGCAGAATTTTCCATAGCTCGCGCCGCGACAGCGGATCAACACCGACGCTGGGTTCGTCCAACAGCAGGAGGTCAGGCGAACGCACCAGAGTGCACGCCAGGCCAAGTTTTTGTTTCATGCCGCCAGAGAGTTTGCCCGCCGGTCGCCCGGTAAAGGGCGCCAGATCTGTCATCTCCAGGAGCCGCGCGAATCGCTCGCGACGTACCTCGTGAGGCACGCCATGCAAGTCGGCGTAAAGATCGAGATTTTCTTGTACGCCGAGATCTTCGTACAAACCAAAGCGCTGCGGCATGTAGCTGATCCTGTCCTGCACGGCCTGCGGATCGCTAGCCACGTCGATACCAAGTACGTGCAAACTCCCTGCGTCAGGCTTGAGCAGACCGGCTGTCATACGCAACAGGGTAGTCTTGCCCGCGCCATCCGGGCCGACCAGGGCGGTCAACATGCCACGCTGCACTGTCAACGAGATGGCGTCTACCGCGTGCAACGGCTCGCCTGCCGAAGAGACGAACGTCTTGCCCAATTGCCGAGCAAGGACTATCGCGTCGCCATCGCTCATGACGCTACTCGCCGACAGCAAAACGCACGGTGGCGGGCTGCCCGAGCCGCAACCGGTTTTCAGCGTCGTCGACCAGCACACGCACCTCATAAACCAGGCTGGTGCGCAACTCTTCGGTTTGTACCGACTTGGGAGTGAACTCGGCCACTGAAGAGATATAGCCGACCGTGCCTTTGACCGCCTGATCGGGGTGACTGTCCGTGAAGACCTCTGCGGCCATGCCCGGCTGGAGCTTGCCTAGATCAGGTTCACTGACATAGACGCGCACCCATTTGGGTTGAGTCAGCGCCAGGGCGAACACCGCCCTCTGAGGCGTAGCCATGTCACCCGGCTCGAGCAGCCGGGACCGGATGACGGCATCGGCTGGGGCCTTGAGCTCACCCTGCGCGATTTGATGTTCCAACAACGCCAGTTGTGCTTGCGAGACCTGCAGTTGCGCCGCGGCGGCGTCGATGTCCTCCTGGCGCGGGCCGACCTCTGTCAGGCGCAAGGCTTCCTCTTGCTCCGCCAATCTGGCCCTGGCTACCTGGACACTACTGCGAGCACGATCGAGATCCTGGGCACTGACGCCGCGTCCGTGGGTGTTGGCCGCGATACCTTGCAGACGGGTCAGATCCTGCTGCGCACGCGTGGCCTCAGCCTTCGAGGCGGCCAGCCGGCTGCGGGCCTGAGCGATCTCTTCGGGGCGAGATCCGTTCCTCAAGCGCGCCAGATTCTGCCGCTGCACGTCGATTTGCGCCCGCGCTTGGTCAGCCTGTAATTGCAGGGTACGAGTATCGAGTATGCCCAATACCATGCCTGCCTTGACGTGGTCGCCTTCATCGGCGCGCAACGCCATCACCCGGCCATTGCCGTCGAAGGCCAGCGCAATCTGCCTGATGTCCACGTTGCCGTGCAAGACCAATGTGCCGTTTGCACCGGAATCGCGGAAATACCACCACGCTCCGCCTCCTACGGCCAACACGACGATGGCCACAATGGCGATGAGGGGCTTTTTCATCCATGGCTCCAAGAGGAGAGCAGACATTAAAGTTAAATTGATTTTAAATTTATGATCGAAGAAAATGCAAGCTGTGATGCTCAGGAGATTGCACCAATGATTAAGGCCTCGCGCGGACCTCGTGCCGATGGAGAGGCGACCCGTAACCGAATACTGCAAGCCGCCGGAGCGCTATTTGCAACCACGGGCTACGCCGAGACCACCAGCAAGGAAATCGCCACCCGGGCACAGGTCGACCTGGCATCGATCAACTACCATTTTGGCAATCGCAGCGGGCTTTATCAGGCGGTGCTGGTCGAAGCGCATCATCAACTCGTCAACTATGCCGATCTTCAGCTGATCGCTGGCAGCACTGCCTCGCCGCCCCAGAAGCTGAGGACTTTCATTGGCTTGCTGGTGGACCGTGCGATTGGCCAGCCGGAAGGCTGGCATTTGCATGTGCTGGCTCGCGAGCTGCTCTCTCCGAGCTCACATCTCCAGTTGCTGTTCCAGAATGTGCTGCAGCCAAAGCTCGCAGTCGTCCGGCAGATCCTCAGCAACATTACAAATATTCCGCCAGACGACCCTGCATTAACGCGCTGCCTGCTCAGCGTTGCGGCCCCCTGTCTGATGCTGTTGGTAGGCGCGCGCGGTATCCCCGGGCCCCTGCAAGAGGCCCGCCAGATGTCACGAGATGCGATCGTGGACCATCTATGCCGCTTTTCGTTGGGGGGATTGCAGGCGATAGCCGCTCAAGTACCTCAGGATGCTACGAAGCCATGAGCGGCAGCCAACTGATTCAGACGACCTTGAGCGAAATATCCGGCAGGCCGTCAATATGCGCGACCATAATATCGCCGCGCACTACCGGACCTACGTTTTCGGGTGTGCCGGAATAAATCAGGTCACCGGCCTTCAGCTCGACGGCTTCGGACAGCTTGCTGATCTGCTCGGCCACGCTCCAGATCATTTGATTCAGATCGGCGCTCTGCTTGACTGCGCCGTTCACGGATAGAGTGATCGCCCCCTTGTCCAGCTGGCCGGTTTGGGCCACGCGATGGATAGGGCCTATGGGCGCTGACAGATCAAAGGACTTGCCGATCTCCCACGGTTTTCTCTGGTCTTTCATGTCGCCCTGCAAGTCGCGCCGGGTCATATCCAGGCCGACAGCGTAGCCATAGACATGCTGCAGCGCTTGTTCGACAGGAATGTTGCGGCCACCGCTCTGCAGAGCCGCCACCAGTTCTACCTCGTAGTGATAGTTGCGCGTGAGACTGGGGTATGGGTGATCCACGGTCTGGCCGGGCGGCACGACCTGCACCGCGTCGCTGGGCTTTTGAAAGAAGAACGGAGG
This sequence comes from Bordetella tumbae, assembly GCF_054780995.1. Lineage (NCBI taxonomy): Bacteria > Pseudomonadati > Pseudomonadota > Betaproteobacteria > Burkholderiales > Alcaligenaceae > Bordetella > Bordetella tumbae. The sequence goes on along the minus strand of NZ_BAAGVG010000018.1, from coordinate 260,096 downwards.
TTCGCGTGTGGGATCCGATCCCATCTCACGTGCATGGGCCGCGTAGTTGCGGCCAATGCAGTAGATGCGATGAACGGGAAAAACTTCGTCACTGCCAGCGATGGGGACGGAGGGTTGCGATACGGTGAAAGGCGTACGCTGGGCAGACGTAGCGGCTACGCTGGCGCAACCGGCAGCCAGTACACCGCCAAGGGATGCGGTAGAGATCATCAAGGCGTCTCGTCGATTCATGTAGCAGTCTCCTCAGGTGATAGTTATCGTCCCGAGTGTAGATTCATGTGCCGTTCAAAAACCGGACAATTCCACGCAAGACTTGGACGCAACCTCTACTAACCCAATGCTTGCCTCTGTGCCTCGCGCCATGCGCGAGGACTGGTTCCATGCCATTGGCGAAAGCGCCGCGCGAAATAGGCCTCGTCGGTAAAGCCGCAGCGTCGCGCGACCTCGCTGATGCGTTGATTTGTTGTGAGCAAAAGCTCCTGCGCGAGTGCCAAACGCCGCTCGGTAAGCAGGTCGGTAAATGTCCTGCCAGTTTCCTTTTTGATGAGATGCGCGAGGTAATTGGGCGATAGGCTCGCAGCCTGGGCCGCTTCCGCGAGCGTGGGTTCATGCGCGAGCTCATTGCGCAGGTATCGCAAAACACGTGCCAGCGCTGCGCGACGGCTGCCCTGTTGTGCATGAGTACTCGCCAAGGCCAGCAACTCGTTTTCCCACTGCTGGCAGGTCAATGCGAGCAACTGCAGCAAACAACCACGGATGCGAGCGAGCGAGGCAAGACGGCGCGTACTGTTCTCTTGCTGCATGATCGCGATAAGCCCCAGCGCCTCGTCGAAACAGGCTTCATCAAAGGTAAAATCGAGATGCTCCTGGAATTGAAATGGCGCCAATTCGGGAGCGAGCGTGAGTGGTACATCCTCTAGATCCAATGGGTCTACATCTAGCTCGGGCCGCAAAAAACGCTGGCTGAAATTGATCACAAGCCAACGCGCGCCTGGAGGATGCAGCACCACGTGCATGCGATGCGGTAGCACGAAGCTCAACGTCCGCGCGGTGAAAGGACGTGTAATGTTTCCTACGTGGTGCTGGGTGTCCCCGGCGAGATTGACCTGGATCTGGAAATACTCATGCTTATGCGGCTGCGTGAGCGGCGCGCGCAGACTCTGGTCTCGAATGTCGAAGTCAAGATGATTTGATCGCTCCACCATCGCATAGGTGTGCATCGGGTTCCAAGTCCCTTTTAATGATTGTCGATATGTGCCTTGTGTGCCCGCTCTTTGATCATGAAAGCGGAAATCACACCGAGCACGACACCGTGAGGAGTCATCAGGGGGCTGCCAACGGCGGCTGAGCCGAGCGCCGTGAATCTTCACCCAGGTAATGCGCGTGGCGCCGGATCAGCGTTGCCATGTAATCGGCAATGGGGAGCAGCGGCGCATCACCGCGCTTGAGCAAGCTAATGCTGTAATGCGGCAGCGATTCAACGATATGCAATGCCTGGAGCGCGCCGGACAGGGCGGGCTGCTCAATCATGATACGTGGCAGCGCGCAAAGCATATCGCTCTTGACTAGCAAATTGTTCAGTGTCCATGTCATGTCGCACTGAAGCAGACGGGTCGGAGCAGGCAATCCAAGCTGCTTGAATGCCTCGAGTATTGCCGACCCTGGCCCGCGTCCCGCGGGACCTGTCAGTATCCATACACAGTCCACCAGTTCCGCGAGCGAGCGAGCGCCGCTCAGGGGGTGACCACGCCGGCATATCACGGCCAGATCGTTGTAGAACAGATGCTCTGCATCCAAATTCGATTCGCGAGTTTCCGGCACCGCCACGATAGCGAGATCGATGCTGCCTTGGAGTATGGGGCCAATGTGGTCGTAATAGGAACCGCCGAACATATCTATCTGCACCGCGGGGTATTTACGTTGGAAATCCTTGAGCACCCCTGGCATCAGAGCCACGCCAGCTGAAGGACCAACTCCTAGGACCAGTGAGCCCTCTTGTTTCCCCCGGCGCTGTGCGAGGTCTTCGATGGCTTTGCGCGATTGCGAATCAATGAGGCGAGCGTGGGCAAGTAAGGCCATGCCGTCTTCAGTCAGCACCATACCGCGCGAACGGCGTTCCAGCAGCGCGACGTGCAACTCTTCCTCAAGCAAACGGACACTCTTGGCCAATGCCGGGCCAGTAACACCTCTACTGGACGCCGCCCCTCGCAAGCTACCGATGTCCGCAATGGCAATGAAATCGCGTAATTGTTGAAGCGTCATTCGTGCTTCCAATAAGAATACTAAAAGTTTGAATACCCATATATGAGTATACCTTGAGGCACATTTTTGCTGATACCTTATCGACAACTCACGGCGGCCAGAAGCCTGTTCCGTGCAGCACTTGACGCAGGCAAGGCTGACCAGGATGAGTTCGGCTTTACCGGACATAGGGCAAAAACCAATGATCTGGAAAAGATCAGGCGTCAAGAAACAATTAACGGAGACGATGATGGCTATTTTTAAAAAACTGACGAGTGTCGCAGCTTGCGTATTGGGAACAGGCTTGTTTGCTCCATCCAGTAACGCCGGTGCAGCCGCTTATCCAGATAAGCCGGTGACGATTTATGTCGGATTCGCTGCGGGCGGTCCCACCGACGTCGTTGCGCGCCTGTTGGCAGAGGGATTGACCCACAAATTCAGGCAATCCTTTGTCATTGAGAACCGGCCCGGAGCCAGTGGGGAATTGGCGGCCAATCTACTAAAGAAAGCAACGCCAGACGGATATACGTTAATGATCGGCGCCAACGGTACGTTGTCTATCCTGCCAGCAGTGAGAAAGACCATACAGTACCAACCGCTGCGCGACTTCGTGCCGATTGCCCCTGTCGCCCGGTTTCCTTATTACCTGGCGGTTTCCAAGGAGTCGACATTCAGTACCTATGATGATCTGGTGAAGTATGGACGATCACACGCAAAAGGATTGACCTTTGGCTCTGCCGGTCCCGGGTCGGCAAATCACTTGGCCGGTGAATGGTTTGCGAAGGCAACAGGAATGGATGCCGTTCACATCCCCTACAAAGGGGATGCCGCAGCGTTGACTGACTTGATTGCCAATCGCGTTGATTTTGCATTCTTGGCGGGATCGGTCGTTATTCCGCAGGTCGAGGCTGAAAAGATTCGCCTGATCGCATCCGCCAGTTCATCGCCTGATATCGGTTTGCAAGAAATCCCGGTGCTCGGACGTGATGAGCTGCCCGGATTTACCGCGGAACCTTGGAATGGCTTGCTTGGTCCGGCGGGTTTGCCGTCGGACATCGTGCAGATATTGAATGCCGCCGTGAACGAAGTAATGACCAGCCCAAACATAAAAGAACGGCTTAAGAAGCTGGATCAGTATCCATTCACGGGCTCGGTCGACGTATTTGCCGATCACATTCGTAAGCAGTCCGCACAAACAGCGGATCTGGTCAAGACCTTGAATCTAACCATTGAGCAATAACCAAGACGGACGCGACACGGCTTACCCGACGCTATTTCAGAGAAAGCAGTGATCGCATTTACACATCGCCCGTGTGAACAGCACCGGCGATTCCTAAGGAGCAAATAGTGAAAGTAGGATTTATCGGCCTGGGCCGGATGGGCTATGCATTGGCCGCAAACCTTTTGCGCAACCGGGGTGAAGTCGTTGTATTCGATATTCAACCTGATCCAGTCAACAAGCTCGTCACATTAGGTGCAGTAGCCGGCTCCGACATCAAGAGCATGGCGCAAGACCTGGACATCATCTTTACGATGTTGCCTGGCCCGAAGCAATCCCGGGAGGTTGTACTGAGCCCGGACGGCGTACTGTCGAATATGGATGCCGGCAAAATCTTTGTCGAGCTCAGCACGATAGATATCGACACTGTTGACGAGATGGCGCGTGCAGCAGAGGCGAAAGGCATCCGCTTTGCCGATGCGCCGGTGGGACGACTCGCGACAAATGCCGATCGGGGCGAGTCGCTCTTCATGCTAGGCACGACGGACTCGAACTTCGAGGAGTTTCAATCGATCTTGCTCGACATGGGTTCCACGGTTCTCCATTGCGGCAACCCGGGCTCTGGAACTCGGATGAAGTTGATCAACAACCTCATGGTGCTCTGCTACTGCCAGTTGAATTCCGAAGCCCTGGTTCTTGCGAACTCGTTGGGCATGGATATAAAGAAGACCTTTAATGTCTTGACCGGCACCACTGCATCGAACGGCCAACTCAAGGAAAAGTGGCCGGTCAAGGTTCTGAAGGGCGATCTCTCTCCGGGCTTCGACATTGCCCTTGGGTTCAAGGATCTGACGCTTGCCTGCCAAGCAGCCCAATCGAGCGGGGTTTCTCTGCCAGTCGGAAACCTCGTTCGCAGCATGTTCCAACTCGCGCGCAATGCGGGCTATGACGGCAAAGACACCTCGTCGATGACCGAGTTCTGGGCGCAAGCCAACGACGTCCCGCCCCCCCGTTGTTAATGGATTAACACGTACGTTTTCAAGCAATCAAAAAGGGCACACATCATGAAGTACACGCAATTCATCGCCGGAGAGTTTCGACCAGGCAAATCGAACAAGCTTATTCAAGGCGTCAATCCGACGACTGGCGAGGCACTTGAGGCCTTTCCGTACGCGACCGCCACTGACGTCGAAGAAGCCATACAAGCTGCTACCGGGGCGTTCAAGAGCTGGAGAAAGACGTCTGCGCTAGAGCGCTCCTCATTACTGCGACGGGTCGCGGCACTGATGACTGAACGGACGGAAACGTTTGCCGAACAAATTTCCCTGGAACTGGGCAAACCGATCGGAGAAGCACGCAAGGAAGTCGTCACGGCATCGGAGATGTTCGAGTGGTCCGCTGAGGAAGCACGCCGGCTGTATGGCCGCACCATCCCCGCGCGAACCGCTGGCACCACGCAAACAGTGATGCTGGAGCCCATTGGCCCCGTCGCCGCTTTCTCGGGTTGGAACGCCCCCGCCATCACGCCAGCCAGAAAAATCAGCGGTGCGCTCGCGGCTGGTTGCACCGTAGTGCTAAAACCGTCCGAGGAAACCGCCGGCGTAGCGCTGCTGATCGCACAGTCCATCCAGGATGCCGGGATTCCTGCTGGCGTAGTCAATATGGTTTTCGGCGACCCGATCGAGATCGCTGACTTGCTATGCGCCTCTCCGAACATCGCGATGCTCACCTTTACCGGCGCCACATCCGTGGGCAAGGAACTGGGCACTAAGGCTGCCAAGACCCTGAAGCGGGCAACGCTCGAGTTGGGTGGTCACGCGCCAGTCATCGTCTGCGCTGACGTCGACATAGATCGTGTCGTCAAGTCGGCGGTCGCGACAAAATATAGAAACTCCGGGCAGTTCTGCGTCTGCCCGACCCGCTTTCTCGTGGACGAAGCCATATTTCCGGAGTTCTGCGAAAAGTTCGTCAATGCCGCCGCCGCACTGAAGGTCGGTGATCCCCTTGATCCCTCGACGCAGATGGGGCCCCTGAAGAACCAGCGCCGGCTCGATTCGATCGAGAGACTTGTCGACGACGCAAGCGCTCGCGGATTCAAAATTGCCACTGGAGGCCAGCGGATCGGAACGACCGGCTTTTACTACCAACCGACGGTGATTCTTCGCCCTGGGATTGAGAGCGACGTTGCCAACATCGAACCGTTCGGTCCGGTTGCCTTGCTCAGCTCGTTCAAGCATCTCGATGAAGCAATCAGCGAGGCTAACCGGCTGCCCTTTGGATTGGCCGCCTATGCCTTCACCAATCACTTGGGCACGGCGCACCGCCTGGCAAACGAAATCGAGAGCGGCTCGGTATGCATTAACGAATGGCAAGCCTCGCTGCCCGAAACACCCTTCGGCGGCCACAAGGACAGCGGACTCGGATCCGAAGGTGGAATCGAAGGCCTCCGGGAGTTCATACGAGTGAAATGTGTACGCCAGAATGCGGCGACCTGATTGACTACTAGCAGGGTCAACACCCATGCAGACTCGTGCGGATGCCATGTCATTCCCACAACAGCACGGAGACAGAAAAACATGAGTTCCATACAGCATTGCATCCCCTCTACGATGGCAATAGCATCCGCACGATCCGATAGATCCATTCGCCGAGCCGTATGGGCAGGATCGATCGGCACGCTCATCGAATACTACGACTACACCGTCTACGCGTTTCTTGCCACTACTCTCGCAATCTTGTTCTTTCCCCAAAGTGGAACGTCTGCGCTGCTTTACACCTTTGCGGTGTTTGGCGTCGCGTTTGTCGTTCGACCATTGGGCGGTATCGTTCTGGGTAGCCTGGCAGACCGCTACGGGCGCAAGCCAGCCTTGCTGGTTTCGGTCGTCGGCATGGTGGCCGCGACAACGTGCATCGGACTGCTGCCGACGTACGATCATATCGGCGTGCTTGCTCCGATACTCCTTTGCTTCCTGCGATGCGTTCAAGGCTTCGCAGCAGGCGGAGAGATGGGCGGCGCAGTCGCCTATGTAGCAGAAGTCGCCCCCGATGCTCGGCGAGCAGCCGTGACCAGCACAACGCAGATCGGATGCCTGGTCGGCACCATGGGAGGCGCGATTGCCGTCGCGCTGCTCAATTCGTCGTTGACACTCGATGAGCTCCATTCATGGGGCTGGCGTATCCCGTTCCTCATTTCAGCCCCGATGGGTGTGATTGCATTGCTGGTTCGACACAAAATGGAGGAAACGCCTGACTTTGTCCATCTCGAGAGTCAGAGCAAGGTCCAGAAAACACCCACGGTTACTCTGCTGTGCCGCTATCCGAAGGGCGTGCTGGCCATCACGGGCCTTGCATGCTGCGGGATGGCGGGGTACTACGTTGCGTTCACTTATTTTGTCACGTTCTTCCAGAAGCAGGGAATCATGTCTGCCCAAATGGCAGGCTGGTCCGCCACACTGTCGATGCTGATCGCAGCCTTGGCTATTTATCCACTCGGTATCTTGTCCGATAAGGTCGGGCGCAGACCCATGATCTTGGGCACAACGTTGTGCTTCATCGTTTTCAGCTATCCCCTCTTTATGGTGATGCAGACTTCGTTGACAGCAGCGATCCTCGCACAGATAGCCTTCGGCCTTTTTGAAGCCGCCTATCTATCGACAAACTACACGCTCTTTAGCGAGTTGCTTCCGACGAACGTGCGCACGAGCGGTATCAATCTGGGAATCAGTATTGCCGCGATTGTTGCGGGCGGTTCTGCTCCGTACGCCGCCACATGGCTCATCGCGAACACGGAATCCGCAAATTCGCCTGCTTGGATACTGATCGTGGCCGCGGCTATTTCCTTGCTCACGATGTTGCCTCAGAAGGAGACGGCAAGGACCGCCTTGCGTACCGAATAAAGAAACGCCAAAGGGCACGCTCAGTGGCCCCCTCAATGCTGGCCGTCATTTAAATTCAGTGAGTCTAAAAAATGAACTCGTCCTTGGATACGCTTGCCAACAGCGAACCACCCGTTTTGCTACCACCGCACTTGAGCCCCACGTGGTACTCGACACCCTCCGAGCCTGCTTTGGATCCGGAACGCCGCATCATTGACGCGCACTTCCACTTCTCCGATCACTGGGCTGGCTATGGGCTCGAGGACCAATTGCAGGATGCCGCGACCGGCCACCGCGTAGACGCTACGATATTCATGCAGGTTGGCTGGAAATACCGAACCAGCGGCCCGGAGCATCTCCGTCCTGTCGGCGAAACGGAAGCTGTGGTGGCATTGGCCGAAGAAGCCCTGTCACGTGCGGCAGCAACCGAAGTCGCTGCCGGAATCGTAGGCTACGCAGACTTGTGCCTGGGCGATGCGGTAGAGGAGGTTCTTGCTGCCCATGTCGAAGCCGGGAAAGGACGGTTCCGGGGCATTCGGGCCTCGGCTGCGCGCAATGAGTCTTTCAGGTTCGGGGTATTGCCTCTGCCGCCGATGGGCCTCTATTCATTTCCCGAGTTTCGGGCGGGGATACGCCGGCTGACGGCAATGAATCTTGTCTTTGATGCGTGGGTCTATCATCCCCAATTGCAGGAAGTCATTGACCTGGCACGAGCCGTTCCCGACGCCACGATTGTTCTCGACCATGTCGGAGGTATCCTCGGCGTGGGAAGCTACGCGCAACGCCGCCATGAGGCGTTCGACGAATGGCGCAAGTCGATCAAATTACTCGCAGCATGCCCGAACGTGAGCGTCAAGATTGGCGGCTATGGCATTGCCATGTTTGGCCACAAGTCTGAATCGCTGGCGTCCCCACCCTCCTCTGCTGTACTTGCCGATACCTGGCGCCCGTCGGCAGAAGAGGTTATCAATGCGTTCGGCTCAAGCCGTTGCATGTTCGAAAGTAATTTTCCTGTCGATCGCTCATCCGGAAGCTACGCCACGGTCTGGAATGCCTTCAAGCGAATCTCGGCGGCCGCCAGCGAGGATGAAAAGAACGATTTGTTCTCCGCAACGGCGGCACGCGTTTACCAGATTAAGCGTAAAAACGAGCTACTGCGAAAAGGCTACGGCTGATTCTGGACGGAAGCGTCCTGATGGCAAGTATTTTGGCAAGGCGCCTGGTCGGCACACTCAGGCCAATTGCGAGAGCAACGCTAGACTCAGCCTACATCTGGCCCCGCATCAAGAGCGAACGATGCGTCGTCACAGGCGGCGTAACCCGATGTGTTGGGGACCGAAGCAGTATCGACTGAACGCAGCAGCCGGCCTAAGTGCCCGCTGCTGGAAAATCCCAGTTCGGCGCTAACCTGCGCCAACGGTTCGCCCAGCGCGATCCGCTGACGTGCGGCTTGCGCCAGGATTCTGCGGCGCAGCGTGATGGGGGAAAGTCCGTAGGCTTCCTGGCAGGCGCGCTGGAGTGTGCGCGTGGTGGCTCCCAGCGCGCTGGCCGACGCCGCGATGGCGGGCAGCGGCAGCCCGTCTTCTAGCCGGCTACGCAGCAACGCCAGCCATTGCCGCGCCATCGGTAGTGGCGCCTGCGCCACGCGAGCCTGGGCCTGGAGGCGGTGATTGGCGTCGAGCTGGGTGATCAGCGCCGCCACCAGCATCGGCAGGGCCGCGGCCGACATGGCTGGCTTGCACAGCGCGTCGAGCATCGCCTGGGCCGCGCCGTCCAATTGCAGCACCCCAACGGCCTGGCAGGACCGCAGCAATTCGGGGGCCAGATAGAGCTCCCCATGCTGCTGCACGGCGCTCTCGGCGCGCGTGCTGTGCTCGACATGCGACGGCAGCAGCAAGGCCTGGCCGCGGACCAGCCGACTGCGGCGCCGCGCGCCTTCCTCATCGTTCCAGGCGCTGTCGAGCGCGCCAGCGCGCGGCCAGAGCAGCATGGCGCAGTCGTGCTCGTGCCAGTGAAAGGCGTAGTACGGCTGACGGCTGGCGGCGATGGCAAAGCCGGTCTGGGAGATCAGGTTCTGTTTGGACGAAAGCGGAACGGAACGCATGATGGGTCGGGCGGCGCAGTTGCCGCGCCAGCAACTGGCCGACGCAGGCGGGAATGGACATTGGACCAGTATCGACGCACACCCCGCTTTCATGCAAGCCCGGCGCCCGCGCCGCTCGGCCGCTGTCGCATGCGGGATTAATCCCTGTCGCGTCGTGGTTCGCCTGCAGGCGGGCCGGTCCCTACGATCTGAGACATTCAACCAATACAAGGGGATATTAATGATCCGCGCGTTGCCACTCGCTTTGCTATCCGCCGCCACCCTGGCTCTGCCGCCTGCTAGCGCGGCAGCCGAGTCCGTCTGGCCTGATAAACCAATCACGCTGATCGTGCCGTTCCCGGCCGGTGGTGGCACCGACCTGGTAGTGCGCACTCTGCAGCCAGCGTTGACGCGCCAATTGCAGCAGACCGTCATCATACAGAATGCGGGCGGCGCCGGCGGCACGGTGGGCACAAGTCAGGCCGCGCGCGCCAAACCTGACGGCTACACTGCGGTCGCCGTCACCACCAGCACTGTCGCACTCAGCGCCAGCCTGTACAAGAACCTGCCGTACAAGCCGGGCCAGGATTTCGACTATATCGGCTTCATCGGCACCTCGCCCTATGTGCTTGCGGCACAGCCGGCCCTGAATGCCACCACCCTGCCCACGCTAATCGCGGTACTGAAGGGCCGCAGCGTCACTTACGCTTCGGTGGGCGCCGGCACCGTGTCGCACCTGTTGGGCGAGATGTTTAAAAAAGACCAACATCTGGATCTGACGCACGTGCCCTACCGCGGCGCGGCTCCCGCCTATACCGATCTGATCGGCGGCCAGGTGGACATCATGTTCGACAATCCCGTGGGCTTGGCACCTTTCGTGCAGAGCGGCAAGCTGGTCGCCGTAGCCACTACCAGCGCTACCCCCATCCTGCCGAACGTACCGACCTTCGCCGCGCAGGGTTTGCCGGCCTACACGCAATCGCTTTGGTACGGCCTGGCGTTCCCGAAAGGCACGCCGCCGACTATCGTGCAGAAGATGAATCTTGCCCTGAACACGGTGTTGCGCGATCCGGCCATCGCGGAGGATCTCGCAGCCAAAGGAGTCGACGTTCGGCTGGACACGGCCGACGCACTGGCGCACACCGTCTCCCACGACCTCGCCTTCTGGGGCGATCTCATCACCACCCTCGGAGTCCAGTTTGACTGACCTTCATTCCCCGCGCCCGCCCGCCGAGCCTGCTGCCGGCACCGCAGCCCTGCTGCGCGTCTTCGTCGATCCTACCCAGACCACGCAAGGCGGCAACCCCGTGCCCCTGGTGCTGAACGCGCTCGGCATGACGGCTGGCGACATGCAGGCCCTGGCGGCGCACCACGGTCATGAATCGTCCTTCGTGATGCCGGCCGATCACGATGACCACCTGTGCCGGCTGCGCTTCTTCGTGCCCGGCCACGAGATGGAGATGTGCGGCCACGCTACCGTTGGGACACTCTGGGCGCTGCGGCAATGGGGACATTGGTGCACGCCCGCCACGCGGGTCCAGACCCTAAGCGGTAGCGTGGACGTCGAATGGGATGAGGCCCGCGGCCGCGCCTGGGTCTCGCAACCCGCCGTGGCCACGTCCGCGCTGACGCCGGAGCAATGCCGCTCCATCGCGGCGGTGCTACGCATCGATCCCGGGCTACCCGGCCTACACATGATCAACGCCAACACCAGCCGCGTCAAAACCCTGGTGAGGCTGCCCCACGCGGCCGTGCTGGACGCCCTGGCCCCCGATTTCAACGCCATGCACGGCCTATGCGAAGCCATCGGCTCGACCGGCCTGTATCCCTACGCACTGTCCACGGACGGTGCCAGCGCACGGCAGTTCCCCAAAGCGTCTGGTTATCCCGAGGACGCAGCCACCGGCATTGCGGCAGCGGCGTTGTGGGGCTATTTGGACAAGACCCGCGCCATTCCCGCCGGCCAGGTCTATACGGTGCGGCAGGGCATGGCTATGGGTTCGCCGTCGGCAATCCAGTTGCGCCCGCGCGGCCATGGCGCGGGCTGTTGGCTGAGTGGAGACACGCAATGGATGACGTGACCGGCGTCATCGAGTTACGGCTGGCCACCGCGGGCTGGCACTTACCGGCGCCGCCGCGCCCGCGCGGCAGCTACGCACCCTACCACCTGGCGCCTTTGGACGAGGCTAGGCTAGCCTGCGTCAGCGGCCAGGCGAGCCGCTTGGACGGCGTGCCGATCGTGGGGGTATGCCGGCCAGGACAGGACCTCGAGCCGGCCAGAGCCGCATGCGCGCAGGCGGCGTTAAGCGGCCTGGCCGCTTTGCGGCAAGCCTGCGGCGGCGACCTCGGCCGAGTGCGCGCCATCCTGCAGTTGCGCGGCTATCTGCGCAGCGGGGCAGACTTCGAGGAACACAGCGCGGTGCTGGACGGCGCCTCGCAGGTGCTCGGGACCGCCTTTCCCGACATGCCACGCCCGGCGCGCAGCGCGATGGGCGTGATTAGCCTGCCCGGCAGCGCCTGGGCCGAAGTGGAGATCACCGCCCTGATAGTCGGATGAGCCCGCGCAATCCGGCAGTGGCCCAAGGTGATTTTCCCGCTTGAGAACGGCCCACGGGCGCCCTCACTTTCGAAGAGCAAGGGATAACGATCAGCGTGGCAAGTGCCGATAAGCGGTTACTCCACCGTCACACTCTTCGCCAAGTTGCGCGGTTTATCCACATCCGTCCCACGCGCGCATGCCGTGTGATACGACAGCAACTGCAGCGGGATCGTATGCAGGATCGGCGACAACACACCATAGTGTTCCGGCATACGGATCACGTGCATGCCTTCGGCGTTGGCAATACGGCTGTCGGCATCGGCGAATACATACAGCTCACCGCCTCGTGCGCGGACTTCTTGCATGTTGGATTTCAGCTTTTCCAGCAAAGCATCGCGCGGGGCGATGGTCACGACAGGCATGTGTTCGGTGACCAATGCCAACGGGCCGTGCTTGAGCTCACCAGCAGGATAGGCCTCGGCGTGGATGTAGCTGATTTCTTTCAGCTTCAGCGCGCCTTCCAAAGCGATGGGGTAATGCATGCCGCGGCCCAGGAACAAGGCGTTTTCCTTGGTCGCAAAGCGATCGGCCCAGGCCATGATCTGAGGCTCGAGCGCGAGCACTGAACCAATCGCGACGGGCAAGTGACGCAGGGCTTTTAAATGCTCGGCTTCTTGTTCGGCATTCAGCGTGCCGCGCACTTGGGCCAAGGCCAGCGTCAACAGGAACAAGGCGGTCAATTGCGTGGTGAAGGCCTTGGTCGAGGCCACGCCGATCTCGACACCTGCGCGCGTGATGTATGACAGCTTGCATTCACGCACCATCGCGCTGGTAGCCACGTTGCAGATGGTCAGCGTGTGCTCCATGCCCAGCGAACGCGCGTGTTTCAACGCGGCCAGCGTGTCGGCGGTCTCACCGGATTGTGAGATGGTGACGACCAGCGAACGCGGGTTGGGCACGCTGTCGCGATAACGGTATTCGCTGGCGATCTCGACGGCGACGGGAATCTTTGCGACGGATTCGATCCAGTATTTGGCGGTCAAGCCGGCGTAGTAGCTGGTGCCGCACGCCAGAATGAGCAGCGAATCGATGTCTTTGAAGACCTTGTACGCCTCGTCGCCGAATAGCTCAGGCGTGATGGTCTCGATGTCCTGCAAGGTATCGCCTACCGCGCGCGGCTGCTCGAAGATTTCCTTTTGCATGTAGTGGCGATAGGGGCCGAGCTCGGCAGCACCAGTGTGCACCTGCACGGTGTGGACCTTGCGTTCTACGGGCTTGCCTTCGCTGTCGGTGATCCAGACGCGCGACAGCTGCAGGTCGACGACGTCGCCGTCTTCCAGATAGATGATCTGATCGGTGGTGCCGGCCAGGGCCAAGGCATCGGAGGCCAGGAAATTTTCGTTCTGGCCTACGCCGACGACCAAGGGCGAGCCTTGGCGTGCGCCGACCACGCGGTGCGGCTCATCACGGCAGAACACGGCGATCGCGTAGGCGCCGTGCAGGCGGCGGACGGCTTGTTGCACGGTGTCGAACAGATCGCCGTTGTACAGGTGATTGACCAGGTGAGCGATGACCTCGGTGTCGGTCTGGCTTTCGAAAACATAACCGGCGGCTTGCAGCTCGGCGCGCAGCTCGTCGTGGTTTTCGATGATGCCGTTGTGTACGAGCGCGATGCGCGGCTCATCGTTGCCGAGATGGGAAAAGTGCGGGTGGGCGTTGTGCGTGGCGGGGACGCCGTGAGTGGCCCAACGGGTGTGCGCAATGCCGGTGAAACCGGACAGTTTGTCCTGAGCGATTTGGTCACCCAGCTCGGCGACGCGCTGCGTGCTGCGCGTACGGCGCAGATGACCGTCCATGTACAGCGCGACGCCGCACGAATCGTAGCCACGGTATTCGAGCCGCTTCAGGCCCTCGACCAGGATAGGGGTGATGTCGCGCTGAGCGACGGCGCCAACGATGCCGCACATAAGGTGGACCTCCAATAATTTGGGTATGGGGCATTGTGCGCCGGATGGAATGAAATTTGATTTCCTTATTTGATTACATATGAAATCTTATTTTCTTACATAAACGTGATTAAATATATTTTCGTTTGATCGGATTTTATGAAATAAAAATGCAAGACAACGGCTCAATCCCTCTAGAACTGGATGATTTGGATCGCCGCATCCTGAATCAGCTGCAGCAGGACAGCGCGCTGACGAACCAGGAATTGGCGGCGCGAGTGCATGCGTCGCCACCGACCTGCCTGCGTCGAGTGCGGAGATTGGTGGAATCGGGAGTGATCGCACGTCAGGTGGCAATCCTGGCACCGGAGAAGCTGGGCAGCAGTTTGACGGCGATTGTGGAGATCACGCTGGATGTGCAGGCGGCCGAAAGTCTGGATGTGTTTGAACGCAGTCTGATGGACGAACCGGCCGTACAGCAATGCTATCGGGTATCGACGGGTCCGGATTTTGTCGTGATTGTGCAGGTACGCGATATGCCCGCCTATCATGCGCTAGTGCATCGGGCGTTCACGGCACAGGCGAATGTGCGCAACGTACGCACGTTTTTCTCAATGCATCGGGCAAAGTTCGAAACACGAGTCGAAGTGCCCGATGCATAGCATCGATCAGGCTCGATGTGAGGCCAGCAGCTTGTCGAACTGCGCGAGGTAGCGCCGTCCCATCTCGGTGACGTCGTGCTCGGTGCGCACGTAATCGTAAGCGCGTTGGGTGCAGTCGGCGCGAAAGGCCGCATCATCCAGGCAACGGGCCATGCCTTGCGCCATGCCTTGCACATCTCCCACCGCGCACAACACACCACGGCCCTCTGCGAGGCTTTCTTTCAGGCCACCGGCGTCGGTTGAGACTACAGGCACGCGCTGCAGAAAGGCGTCGAGCACACTGCTGCCCAGGGCCTCTTCGAGGGAACTCATGACAAAAACGTCAAAGATGCTGTAGTAGTCTTCGATGCCTTTGCGAAAACCGGCAAACAGGTAGACGTCTTGTAGGCCGAGGGCCTGGACCTCTGCCCGGGCCTGTGCCTCGCGATCGCCTCCCGCGCCAAAGTGCACAAAAACAAAGTCGTTGCGCGTGCGGGCAAGCTCGCCGACCGCACGGATCAGCGTGATGGGATCTTTGTCGTGAATGAGCGCGGCTGAGGTTGCCAAGACCTTTTTACCGTGCAGACCCAGCTCGGCGACCAAGCGCCCGACGTTGCCGGTATCGATTGTGTGCGGCTCGACAGCACTGCGAATGATGACGGGGTGCAAACCGAGACGGCGCGGCTCGGAGGCGGCCATCTCACTGATGGCGACAAAACAATCGACACGCCGCCACTTGGCGCCGGTTTTCCATTCTTCGTTGGGTTTGACCTCGAACGAGGTGCGACGGGAAAACACGACGGGACGACGATGCAAGGCCTTGGTCAGCACCGCCCAGGTCACCGTGTTGGCCGTTTGCGCGTGGATGATGTCGTAGCGCTGGCCGGCGCGCGCCAAATAGGCGAGTTGCGCAAACACGTTGCGTACGCCATGTGCGACGAAGCCGTCTTCGGTGGCGCGCGCCTGCAGCGGCGCGCCCGCACGGCACAGCACCTCTACGTCATGTCCCGCCGCGCGAAAGGCGCGCATGCAATAGAGCGTTTGACGTTCGCCGCCGCGCCAGCCTTTTTCAAAATTGAGTTGCAGGATTTTCATGCGCCGCGTCTAAGGAAGCCTATATCGGCGCATTATAGGAGGACGATGCGCCGAGGATACTCCTGCGTTTCAATCTGTCCGAAGCTTGTTGGCTCGCACTGTGTTGACGCCTATTGCCAGTGCCGCACACAGGGTTGCCAATATCAAGGCGACAGACGGTCCGTGAGCCCCGCCCATGCCAAAGGCGATAGCGACCAGCGCCGTGCCGAAACTCTGGCCAAACACGCGTGTCGTGGCCTGCATACCACCCGCGGCACCGCTGCGTTGGCGCGGGGCCGAGGACAGCATGGCACGATTATTGGGGGTTTGAAAAAAGCCGAACCCCATACCCGTGATGAACATCGCGACCATGATCCAGGTATTGCTCGCAGTGAGCGGCAAGAATGCCAAGGTGGCCAATCCCAACACCATGGCCGCCGCCCCAACGCCACTGAGCATGGCGGCGGAATAACGATCGGACATGCGGCCTGCCAAGGGCGCCACGATGGCGGTACCTACTGGCCATGCCCCCATCAACATGCCGACCTCTAGATAAGGCCGGCCCAGGATCTGTTGAAAATAAAACGGCAGTGACACAAACGAGGCCATCTGGGCCGCGAAAGTACATACCGACGCCGCTACCGCATAGGCAACCGATCGAATCCGCAACAGATCGACGGGGACCAGGGGCGCAGGTTGATGACTCACACGGCGCACCAATATGCAGCCCGCCACAATCGCTACCGCGATGAGCAACACGCCACGCCAGGCGCTGTGGCCCAGCGTGTCGACACCGGAAATAAAGACGCCGAGTGTCAACATGCAGAGCAGGGCACTGCGCCAATCGAGACGGATGTTGCTGCGGGGAACCTCGGGCAGATGGCGCAGACCAAACATGACGCCGATGCAGATAGGAAGATTGATGGCAAAGATCCAGCGCCAATGGGCGACCTCAAGTATCACCGAACCTATCGTGGGCCCCAGGACAGACATGACGGCGACGGCGGTAGCATTGATGCTGATACCACGACCGAGCATGTGCAGCGGATAGATATTGCGCACCAGCCCGCCGAACATGCACATCAGCGAAGCAGCGCCAATACCCTGCACGACGCGCGCCGCGGTCAATTGCCACAACGAGGTCGAGATCGCGCCGCAGAATGACGCCACGGTGAACAAGGCCAACCCGATCGAAAACATGCGCCGAAAACCAATGCGCTCGGACAAGGCGGACAACGGCAGCAACAGCATCACCACCGCCAGGTTGTAGGCGTTGACGACCCATACCGCCTGCGAGGGCTGCGCATTCAGGTCGACAGAAATGGTAGGCAGCGCCACATTGGCGATGGAGGTATCCAGCACCGACAGGCTGATGCCCGTCAGGACGGTAGCTGCCGCCCAATATCGCCTCGGTGTCGGCAAGCCATCAGGCAACGCAGAACGAGGACGAGGCTCCTCGCGGGGTTCCGGCTCCTCCGGTGCTGCGGCGCTCACGACTTTTTCTGGGGGCGCTGCCAGCCCTCGATCGTGCTCGGGCGCGCGCGCGGCGAGATGGTCAGTTTCCCAGCCGGTGCGTCGGTGGTTAATGTGGTGCCAGCGCCCAGCGTGGCGCCACGGCCAACACGTACCGGCGCGACCAGTTGGCTATCCGAACCGATGAACGCATCGTCCTCGATGGTCGTGCGGAACTTGTTGGCGCCGTCGTAGTTGCAGGTGATGACGCCCGCGCCAACGTTGACGCGTGCACCAACATCGGCGTCGCCGATATACGCCAAATGGTTGGCTTTGCTGTCCACGTCCAGCACACTGTTTTTGACTTCTACGAAGTTGCCTACGTGTGTGCGGTCACCCAACTGCGCGCCAGGACGCAAGCGAGCATAAGGGCCCACACGTGCGTCGCTGCCGACAACGGCCTGCTGGATATGGCTGAATGCCTCGATCTGCGTGCCGGCACCCACCGAAACGTCGCGCAAGACGCAATGCGGGCCGACACGCACGCCGTCGGCCAATTCGACCTTGCCCTCGAATACGCAGCCCACGTCGATGACCACGTCGCGTCCGCACGTCAGAGAACCGCGCACATCGAAACGTGCGGGATCAGCCAGCGTCACGCCAGCCTCGAGCAGACGGCGGGCTTGTTCTTGTTGGTAGCGGCGCTCCAACTCGGCTTGCTGCACGCGGCTGTTTACCCCCAGTGTTTCCCAGCCTGCAGCAGGCTGGGCGGCGCCTACCGGCACGCCATCGGCGACAGCCAGGCCGACCACGTCGGTCAGGTAGTACTCGCCCTGAGCATTGTTGTTGTCGATGCGGCTGAGCCAGTCCTTGAGCTTGGC
Organism: Bordetella tumbae; assembly: GCF_054780995.1. NCBI lineage: Bacteria > Pseudomonadati > Pseudomonadota > Betaproteobacteria > Burkholderiales > Alcaligenaceae > Bordetella > Bordetella tumbae. The sequence continues at coordinate 242,145 of NZ_BAAGVG010000018.1, read as the reverse complement.
CGTGGGGGCAACCAGAATGCCGGTATTGACCTCGCGAATGGCGCGCTCAGTCTCGTTCGCATCTTTGTGTTCGACGATGCGCGTGACTTGGCCCTGGTCGTTGCGGACGATACGGCCATAACCGGTCGCATCGTCCAGAATTTCGGTCAACACGGCAGCACCCTCACCGCGCGCGTCGAGCAAACGGCGCAGTGTGTCGGGCTGCACCAGCGGCACATCGCCGTATAGCACCAGCGTCACATCGTCTTTGCCGTCTTCTTGCAGGAATGGAACTGCCTGCTGAACGGCATGGCCTGTGCCTTGTTGCGGCTGCTGCAAGGCAAAGCTGAGGTCTGCGCGGCCGTCGAATGCGCCACGGACACGATCAGCGCCATGACCGACCACGATCGTAATGCGGCCGGGATTCAGTTGGCTGGCGCTATCGAGCACGTGCTCGAGCATGGGTTTGCCCGCGAGAGGGTGCAAGACTTTGGGCAGATCGGACTGCATGCGTTTACCCAGTCCGGCGGCGAGAATAACGACGTTTAGCATAGGAATTCAGAAAACAGCTTTGGGGCGACAAGCAACTCGCTCGCCGCACGATTGAATAGAAAGGTTATGACTTCGGTGCGGCGGGCGCACGTTTGGCCGCGGCTTTGCGCGGTGCACGCTTGCGAGGAGCCGCAGCCGACGCAGCGGCTGGTGCAGCGTTCGCCTGTGCAGGAGGAGCCCCGGTCGCCGTTTTAGCAGCGGCGTCGGCTGCGGCTTGCATGGCGGCGGGATCGGGCATGCTGGAGGCCGTGGCTGTCGCGATTTGGTTGAATTGCTGCTGCAGCAGATTCCACCACGCTTGCGACGCCTGGCTCATTTGATCTGCCATGCTGGCGGTGCCGACACCAGCGGATGGCGCCGATGCCTCATCGCCAGACGAAGCTGACGCCTCGGCCGTTGATGATGAGCGGGTTTCGGAACGGGAAGATGCCCCCGTCGATGCCGACGCAGGCTTGGCCGCCCCCTGAGCAGGTTTAAGCCCCAGCACGACCTCCAGGGGCGATGGCCCGTTTCCGGCGGCGCCGGTCATAAAGGAGCGCAACGTTGCGATGGTGGAACGCTGAACCTCCATGCCTTGGATGGCGCTGCTCAACATCGACAGATTCATGCGCAGCCAGCTTTCGACGGTACGCAGTTCGGCAATGCGGCGTTCGAGCTCCTCGAGATTCATCGGAGGAGCGATAGGCAACGACTGGGCCAAGCCCCCCGGGCCCGCGAGCCCCGCCCATGCCTTGCGCATCATCTCCATGCTGGCCAGCAACGGGTTACCCGAAAGGTCGCTGTCCTGCCCTAAACCAGGCAAAACAAAGGGATTGGTATTGGACGTGGACATGCAGTCTCCAGAAGGCAATGCTTAGCGTGGCAGCAGTTGGTCGTTTTCGACGCGAACGTGATCGCCGGACGCATAGGCAAACGGCTGCGAGCTGCGAAACGTACGCTTGCTGCCATTATCCATGCGCACCGTCAGCTCGTAGTGTGTCACGGTCTGTTGCTGTCTGATATTACGCTCGATTTCATGACCTGCCAAAGCGCCCCCTACGGCGCCCAGCACGGTCAGAGCGTCTTTGCCGCTGCCCCCACCGAACTGATGGCCTACTACCCCTCCGACGACGCCGCCGGCGACGGTGCCCACCACGTTATAGCCCTCATTTTTCTTGGGAACCTGGACGGTCCGTATGGTCTCGACCACACCGCAGTTCGCGCAAGTCGCCGAGGAGGCGGACGATTTACTGGCAGCAGAGGCCTGAGAGGAAGACGATTTGGACGCGCTGGCAGACTTGGCCGGCGCGGGGGCAGACGATTGTGCCTCGGCACGGCCTTGCGCGGAAGCACTAGACTGGGCGGCAGGTGAAGCGTAGGCCGCTTCGGTCTCTGCATCCGGCACAGAACCGGGCTCAGCCGCTGCTTGTTGCGCCTGAGCCTCGGCCTCGGCTTGGACCTTTGCTTCGTGCACAGGAGGCTGGCCAGTGGACTCGGCCCACGGCGTGGGAATCCAGCCAAGCAACGAAGCCACTGCGACCGTGGAAAGCACAATGACCGACACTGCTGCAGTCGCCACTAAAGGGTGCAACCGGCGGCGCGGCGTTTCGCCCGGCGTAGGAACTTGCGTATTCATCCATTGCTCCGAGAAACCTCGGCATTCATGCCGGTAAGGTAAGGGGCGCGGCCGTGAGGCTGCAAGATTGGTCTGATTCGTGCTGGTGGCTGGATAAATATCCAGTTATCTGGTTTGATGTAGATAGTATTTCGGGCATGCAAACCAAACGTGCCTACCGATTCCGGTTCTATCCGACGCCCGAGCAAGCGAGCACGCTGGCTCGTACGTTCGGTTGCGTACGTGTGGTCTACAACCACATGCTTAGTTTGCGTTCGACCGCCTGGGCTGAGCGACAAGAGCGCCTGGGGTATCACGCTACCTCTGCCGCGCTGACAGCACTGAAAAAGATGCCGGACTACGCGTGGTTGAACGAGGTCAGCTGTGTTCCGTTGCAGCAGGCACTGCGCCATCTGCAAACGGCGTTTGTCGGTTTCTTTACCAAACAAACGGGATATCCCCGTTTCAAACGCAAGGATGGCACACAATCGGCGGAGTACACCGCCAGTGCCTTTCGATGGGATGGCCGTTCGCTCAAACTGGCGAAGATGACCGAGGCGTTGCCCATTCGTTGGTCCCGTCAAATTCCCAAAGCCGCCAAGGTCACTACCGTCACGGTCAGCAAAGACGCAGCGGACCGATACTTTGTCAGTCTGCTGTGCGACGACGTTGTGGCGCAGAAAACGCCTACGTCGAGCTGTGTCGGGATAGATCTGGGACTGTCTCATTTTGCTGTGCTCTCAACAGGAGAAAAAGTCGATGCGCCACAGATCTTTCGCAAGCATGAAGTTAAGTTAGCTAAGCTACAGCGCCGCTTGGCCAGGAAACAAAAAGGATCGGCTCGCCGCGCCAAGGCGAAGCTGAAAGTCGCCAAGCTGCATGCAAAGATCGCAGACATCCGCAGGGATTTCCTGCACCAGCTTTCCACCCGGTTGATCCACGAGAACCAAGTGATTGCCGTAGAAAGCTTGTCTGTGTCCAACATGCAGAAAAACCGCTGTCTTTCCAAATCTATCGGTGATGCCGGGTGGTCGGAGTTTGTGAGGCAGCTGGAATACAAGGCCCGTTGGTATGGGCGTGAGTTCGTGCGGGTGGACCGCTGGTACCCATCGAGTAGGCGCTGCCACAGCTGTGGGTATGTTTCACCTAAGCTGCCGTTGAGCGTGCGGCATTGGTCCTGTCCGGGATGCAACGCAGACCACGACCGTGACATCAACGCGGCGCATAACGTATTAGCCGCCGGGCTGGCGGTGTTAGCCCATGGAGAAACGGTAAGACCTGAGTGCATGAGTGATGATGTACAACGGCTCGGTTCGGTGAAGTGGGAATCCCTTTCCTTTAGGGAAGGGAGCAGTCAAAAGGTGCCTCCATCGACAACACGACCCGTTATATAGCATCTGGCCGCCGTATCGGCGTGTTGCTATCGTGACGCTTTGCAAACGGTGACGGACTTGTCACGCGTCGTTCTGGGACAATACCAGCATGAACACGCCCATTTCATTGCCCGATCTCGAGCAAGCCATTAATTATTGGCGCAACCGGCTACCCTCGCAAGGCGAGGAGGCGCGTCTATGTGCCGAGGCGGCTGCCTTGGCGACGCCCTACGCGTTGATGATCATGGGACATCAGCGCGAGATCTCACCGGCCGACTTGACGCCGTCGGCGCTGGCCGCATATCAGGCGTGGCGCGCGGCACATGGGTGAAAGGGCACTTGCCCGGCACAGCATCCGCGACGATTTATCTCAAAAAAGCGAATTTATTGATATATTTGATTTCGCTTTTTTCCGATCGTCGTCACGCGAGATATGACCCTCAAACAACTGGAAGCTTTCTACTGGGCTGCAATCTGCAAGAACTTCGCCATTGCCGCCAATCGTTTGAATATTTCCGTCTCGTCGCTCTCCAAACGCATCGGAGAACTGGAGACGTCGCTGGGTGCTCAGCTCTTTAATCGCAGCGCACGCACCGCCACGCTGACGCCGTTGGGCGATCACCTGCTACCTCATGCGAAGGAGTTGCTGCGCGGGGCAGACCTGTTCATGCAGCAAGCCGGTACGCATCTGAACTACTCGGGGCGCTGCTGTTTCGGGGTGGGGGAATTGACTTCATGGACATGGATGCCGCAGTTTATCGAGGCCATTCAGCGCGATCACCCCGATCTACGGGTCGAACCCTTTGCCGATGTCGGCCATCTGGTGGAAGACAAACTGGAGGAAGGAGAGCTCGATTTCGCGATCATCGGCGGCCCGTCGTCCCGGCCTGCCATTGCGTCCAGCACGATTGGGCAAGTGGAATTCTCCTGGGTGGGCACCCCGCGCGCGCTCGGCCGGCGCGGCCCGGCGCTGCCTGCACAACTGTCAGAGCTGACGCTGGTGACGCTGCCGCAAAACTCCGGCGTCATCCGCATCCTGGACGAATGGTTGACCCAAAACCGGCTCGCCCCCGGGCGTACGCTGTCGTGCAACAGCTGGGGGGCAGTGGCGGGCATCATCCGCCAGGGATTGGGCGTAGGCTTTTTGCCAAGCGCCTGGGCGCAGTTGCTCTGTCAACGTGGCGAAATGGTGCCGCTCGCGGAGTTTCCGCCCCTCACGCCACTGCAGTACTGCTTTGAATGGCGGCGCGACGATACCCGGCCCATGCTGGAGAGCATGCGCAAGCTGGCTGTGGAGACCATCGATTTTCATGCCCCCAGTTGCATGATTTGAGTCGGTTGCGTGAGAGTGGGCCTTCGATGCGCACTTTTCCTATATTTGTTTCCTAAAAGCGTTTTATTTTTTGGAAAAATATTCGCTTTATTTCACAACAAGAGTTTCGTACAGTCGTCTGCATGTTAAAGGACGGTTGAGAATGATGCCTCTTGTTTGCCGGTTGGACCTGTGGGTCAATCCGATTTTTGATGACCTGATCGCGCAATCGGCCAAGCTATCGGTATTGCCGGCCCGCGGCAACAATGATCACACGCTATCCCAGCTGCAGCAGGCTCATGCCTATCTGGCCTCCGCCGCCAAGGATGAGCTCCCCCGGGAATGGTTTGTCTCACGCGAGTTACTGCGCGATTGTCCGAACCTGCTGTGTGTCTCTTCCTCGGGAGCCGGCTACGACACCATCGACGTGGCCGCCTGCACCGAGGCGGGTGTAGCGGTCGTGAACCAGGCTGGCATGAATGCAGATTCGGTTGCCGAACACACGTTTGCCTTGTTGCTGGCCGTGCAGCGGCGCATCGTGCTGTCTCACCAGCAATTGCGCACAGCGACGGGCTTTAGCCGTGAATCGCTGATGGGTCATGAAATACGGGGCACCTGCATCGGCCTGATCGGTGTCGGCGAAATTGGCCGCCGGGTCGTTCGGATCGCACAGGGCTTTGGCATGCGTGTCTGCGCCTATGACCCGTTGCTGGATGAGACGGCGATCCGCGAACGCGGAGCGGAACCGATGGATCTGGACACACTGTTGGCCAATGCAGATGTCGTGTCGCTGCATTGCCCGCTCAATGCCCAGACACGCGGGATGTTCAGCACAGCCCAATTTGCCGCCATGAAGCCCGGATCGGTATTTATCACTACGGCCCGTGGCGGCATTCATGACGAGGCCGCGCTCAATGCAGCCCTGTCCAGTGGCCACTTGGCGGGTGCCGGCCTGGATGTGTGGGATCAGGAACCGCCGGGCAACGACGCCCCGCTGCTGCTGCATGACAACGTCGTAGGCAGCTTTCATACGGCGGGTGTGACTCACGAAGCACGGCGCAACGTCGCACGAGGGGCCGCCGAGCAACTCGTCATGATGCTGCGCGGAGAGCGGCCGCCACGCCTGTTAAACCCCGATGTCTGGCCACGATTTCTAGAGCGCCTTGGCCAGCATCCATTCTGAAAACGAGCGGGATATCCGCCATCACCAGGAGACAACCCTATGCAAACTCTGAATTTGCGACGCCGTTTCATTCGTTTGGCAGCTAGTGCAGCCTGCCTTGGCACGCTGACCGGCCTGGCAGGCGCAGCGCAGGCCGCCGGCTATCCGTCACACCCTATTAATTTCATCGTGTCTTATGGCCCTGGCGGGGGCACGGATTTGGTAGCCCGCATGATGGCGCCGTTTCTGCAGAAGTACTTGGGTAGCGACAGCCGTATTGTGGTGCTGAACCGGCCCGGTGCGGGCGGCGCCATCGGCTTTGCAGAACTCGCTCGGGCCCAACCGGACGGCTACACCATCGGTTTCATCAATACCCCGAATCTGCTGACGATCCCCATCGAACGCGAGACGACCTTTACCTGGAAAAGCTTTGATCTCATTGGCAACGTCGTCGACGATCCCGGGGCTTTCGCGGTGCTCGAGACCAATTCAGTAAAAACCTTGGCAGATCTCACTGCCTATGCCAAGCAAAAGCCCGGTGAGGCCACCGTCGGCACGACCGGCACTGGCTCCGACGATCATTTGGCGATGCTGCAATTCGCGCGCGCGTCGGGTGCCAAGCTGACTCATGTCCCCTATAAAGGCGCAGGCGAAGTACGCGGCGCGGTGGCAGGCGGCGAAATCATGATCGGCGCCATCAACGTTGGCGAAGTCCTGCAATACAAGAAGGGCGGTACACCGCTGCATTTCCTGGGGCAAATGGGCTCGACGCGTTCGTCAGCGCTGCCCGACGTCCCCACCTTTAAGGAACAGGGTTTCGATATCGAGCTGGCCTCATTACGCGGCCTGGCCGCGCCCAAGGGTCTGCCGGCGGACGTGCGCGACAAGCTGGTCAATGCCTTGGACAAGACCATGCAAGATCCGGAGTTTCAAGCCAAGGCACGCGATATGTTTGCCCCGCTGCGCTATTTGGCCCCGGCAGATTACGCCAAAGAACTGGAGGCGGGCGAAGCCAATTTTCGCAAGCTCTGGCAGGAGTCGCCCTGGATCGACAAGTAGGCCGACCGATCAATCGAGCAATAGCTTGATGTCGTGCACCATCGCGTCAACGCCGATGGTGCTGTTGGCCAGCACGCGAGACTCGCCTTTACCGTCAAACAGGTAAAACGCGGCGGTGTGATCCATGGTGTAGTTCTTGCCGCCCTCGGTCGGGACCTTGGCGTAATAGGCCTTGAACGAGGCGGCCGTGGCTTTGACCTGGTCGGGCGTGCCTGTCAATCCCAGGAAACTCGGGTCGAACGTCGTGACGTATTGTTTGAGGATCTCGGGCGTATCGCGCTCGGGATCAACACTGATCAGCAATACCTGGACGCGGTCAGCATCGGGCCCCAGTTTCTGCATGACCTGCGACAGCTCTGCCAAGGCCGTGGGGCAGACGTCGGGGCATTGCGTAAAGCCGAAAAATGCCACGACGACTTTCCCGGCGAAGTCCTGCAACGTGCGCGCCTGGCCGTTATGGTCATTCAGTGCCAGCGCTTTACCCAATTGCGTACCGGAGATGTCATTGCCCTTGAATTTCGGTGCAGGATCACTGCAGGCGGCCAGGACACTGGTCAGCACAAGAGCGGCTGCGCCACGCAGCACGGCACGGCGATGGGTGGAAAACACGGACATGAAACGGGATCTCCCAGGTCAGAGCAATATGCCGGCCCAGTGGTCCACCAACAACGCGGCGAACAACAGCGACAGATACAGGATGGAAAAGCGGAACAGCCGGCGCGCCAGCTCGTCGCTGTATTCACGATAAAGCCGCCAGGCGTAGGCAACAAACATGGCGCCCAACACGAGCGCCGACGCCAAATAGAATAATCCGCTCATGCGGATGATATAGGGCAGTGTGGTCGAGGCCAGCAACACGATGCTATACAGCAGAATCTGCAACTGCGTGTATTTCTGCCCATGGGTGACCGGCAGCATGGGCAAGCCCGATTTGACGTAATCGTGTCTGCGATACAGGGCCAGCGCCCAGAAATGCGGCGGCGTCCAGATGAAAATGATCAACACCAGGACCCATGCCTCGGCGGGCACGGAATTCGCGACCGCCGCCCAGCCCAGGGCAGGCGGCATCGCGCCCGACAACCCGCCGATGACGATATTCTGCGGGGTGCGTGGCTTGAGAATGATGGTGTAGATGATCGCGTAACCCACAAATGTGGCAAACGTCAGCCACATCGTCAGCGGGTTGACCAAGTGATACAGCACCAACATGCCTATCCCGCCGAGCAGGCCCGACAGGGTGATGACCTGGGCGGACGAAATCGTACCCTGCGCCGTGGCGCGGCGAGCCGTACGCAACATGCGCGCGTCGACTTCTTGTTCGATCAGGCAGTTGATGGCAAAGGCGGCGGCGGCCAGGAGCCAAATACCGAGCGTGCCAAAAACGACATGGTTGAGATCAGGTACGCCTGGCACGGCCAGGAACATACCAATGACGGCACAGAACACCGCCAGTTGTGTCACGCGCGGTTTGGTCAGCACGAGATACTGGCGTAGCAGGCCGGATTGAGGAGCGGCAAGACTGGACATAATGGGGCTATTTTAAACGCTGGCGGCCATCAGGCGGTCGGAGCTGGGCGCCCGGCGTTGGAAAGACGCACCAACATGACCACGCAGGCCAAGGTCAGCCCGGCAGCCCCGCCATTATGTAACACCGCGATCAGCAAAGGCCACTGGAAGAAAATCGTGGTCAAGCCGGTACACAACTGCGCCGCCAGCAGGACCAAGGCCAGGGTGGCTGGCCCCCGCAGGCCCGCCTCTGCGCGCAGGCGCCACGCCAATATCCCCAGGTAAATCAACACCACAAACGCAAAATTGCGGTGTACCCAATGGATCGCGGTCAGGGCATGCTGGGAAATCATCTCGCCAGAGGGCAATTCGCCCAGCCCCCGGATGACGGAAAAGCCACCGTGAAAGTCCATATCCGGCAGCCATTGCCCATGGCAGGTCGGAAAATCCAGACATGCCAACGCGGCGTAGTTCGTACTGACCCAACCGCCTAAGGCGACTTGCACGGCCAACAGCGCAATGCCCACGATCAGCCAGGGACGCCATCGGATGGCAGCGGCCGGCAGCGGCGCATGCGGGCGCTCACGGGCCGACAGCCAGGTCATCAGCGCCAGCAGCGACAGACCCAGCACCAGATGCGAGGTCACCACAGCGGGCATGAGCTTGTGCGTCACCGTCCAGGCGCCAAAGGCGCCCTGCACGCACACCGCGACCAGCGTCACAATCGCCAACACCGGAGAACGCCCCAGTTCCCGGCGATAACGCCAAGCCATGAACACGATCGCAATGATCAACATGCCCAGAAATGCACCGACATAGCGGTGGATCATCTCGATCCAGGCTTTGGAAAGCGTGACCGGCCCATAGGGCATGGACTGCGTGGCCTGATGAATGTCGCCCATGGCGCCCAAAGGTGTCACCTTGCCATAGCAACCGGGCCAATCCGGGCAGCCGAGCCCGGAATCGGTCAAGCGCACAAACGCGCCGAACATGATCAGATCGAGCGTCAGAAACCAAGTGAAGAAAACCAGCTTGCGATAACGTTGTTTGATGTGTTGCATAGTAAGACCGGCCATTAGCCTATGCGCGAGCTATAGATCAGTTTGCTGATGTCTTTGCGCACTTTGACGCCGTCGGCCTCTGGGGGGAACTGCAGCATGAGGTTGCCCAGTGGATCAACGACCCAGATGGGCCCCAATAAGTCCGAAGGGGCGGATAAAGCGGATTGACCGGATGACGAGGAATTCGATAACGAGGAAACAGGTGAATCAGACGGATGGCCAGTTGCAGGGGCAGCTGTCGCCCCCGCCTCACGTGCCGCCAGGAAACGCGCCAACTGCTCGGGCCGTGCCCGGACCATGATGGTGCCTCGGTAGGCCTCCAGCACTTTGGCGGGGACTTCGCCGTCGTCGGTGATGAACCAGACACGCGCCAGACGATCGACGTTTTTGCCCTGGCTGGCGTGCGAATTACGGGTGATGAAGAGCTTGCGGGCGCAGGACTCCGGGCAAGCCGCCTCATCGACGCTGAGCAGCAACCATTTGCCTTTCAGGCTTTGCAGATCGAAAGGCTTGCCCTCCAGTGTAGTCAATTGCAGCTCACTCGCGCTCGGTATGGGACGCTGCGGCTCGAGCAAGGTACCGTAATTACTGGAGTCGTCCGGCCACCATTGCGGGTTGTTATACATGACAAAGGCCGCCAGGATCGGGGCCAGCGTGCACAGGAATACCAGTACCAGCGGTATCAGCGAGCGTTTTTTTGCAGGAGCAGTAGGGGTTACTTGGGCCACGCGCATTTTCCTGTGCAAGAGTGAATGATCAGACCGGCGACACACTCAAGGGTTCTGGGAATCATCGAATTGGCGTCCCCGCCGACGGCGCAAGGCACGCCACGCCAGTACCAACCAGGCAACCGCCGCAATCGCAGCGAACGAGAACCACTGCAAGGCATAACCCCGGTTCTGGTTGTAATCGACCGAGGGTTGGGGCCAATCGCGCACCAGTGTATCCGCGCCACGCGTTTGCATCAGCACGGCCGGCAATAGGCTCAGGCCGGTGGCTTGGGCGTAGGCGGGCAACTCCAGATTCTGGACTTGAGGCACACGGCCGTCTGCGGCAGGCAGTGTGCCGGGCAATTGTCCCTGCGACGCGCCTCCCAATGACCAGAGTTCGAACAAACGAGGCACGCGCACAGACAATTCGCCGATGACGGACTGCACACCGGCCGGCGTGTCGGGTAATTGCGGCGCCGGAGACATGGGCGACGCAGATGAAGACGAGGGTGCGGACAGCGAGCGCGGCAACCAGCCTCGCAGGACCAGTACCGCCCGATGACTCGCTGCGTCCAGCAATAGCGGCGTGGCCAGCCAATAGCCAGGCTTGCCGTCCTGATTGCGGTTATCCAGCAAGACGCTGTATTGATTCAGCCATTGCCCGGTGGCCTGGGCCGGCCGCCACGCCGTCAACGCGTCGGGTCGCGTCTCGGGGGTCAATACCAATGGCGGCTGTGCCCGCCCAGCCTCGATACTGACGGCAATAGCTCGCCGTTCGTCGGCACGGCGCAGTTGCCAAGCGCCAAGTGACGCCAACACTGCCACGGCCGCACCCAGTAATACCAAAGCCGCGAAGATACGCCGAACTGAATGAGCCATGTCTGCAATAATTCCGTTTTACCCGGAGGCCAAAATGCGCATATTTGTCGTCTTGGCATTCATCGGTATTTTGGCCAGTCTCGCCTCTGCGCTGATTTATTTGATGAAGGACAAGGGCACGACCAATCGGACCGTCAACGCACTGACCGTACGTATCGGGCTATCGGTCGCCCTGTTTCTGTTTGTCTTGTTCGCCCATCATATGGGCTGGATCGAAAGCACCGGCTATCGATGAGCACCACCGTGGCTGGCGAGCCGCAGTACGGCCATTGAATGGTGCTATCCCTCGTAGCAAATCACAATCGCTGGTGTGCGAATGCCCCCTGACGGGGGCATTCGCGGTCGCTCAGATCGTTCAGAACCAATACACGAACAAGTACAGGCCGAGCCAGACCACGTCCACAAAGTGCCAATACCAGGCCGCCCCCTCGAAACCGAAATGATGATCGGCCGTAAAGTGGCCGCGCATCAAGCGAATCAGGATCACCGTCAGCATGGTCGCGCCCATGATGACGTGAAAGCCGTGGAACCCGGTCAACATGTAGAACAGCGATCCATACACGCCTGAGTTGAATTTCAGATTCAGCTCGGTGATGGCGTGATGGTATTCATAGGCCTGGCAGGCCACAAACACAAAGCCCAACACCACGGTGGCAAACAACCAGAACATGGTTTTGCCGCGATGGTTTTCACGCAACGCATGGTGCGCAATCGTCAGTGTCACGCCCGAGGACAGCAGCAGAGCGGTGTTGATGGTGGGCAGCCAGAACGGGCCGACGGTCTGGAAATGCTCGACGACGCCTGCCGGCCCGAAATTCGGCCATGCCGCCTGGAAATCCGGCCATAGCATCAGCTTGTGATCCAGATCCCCCAGCCAGGGCGTCGTGATCGTGCGCACGTACCAAAGCGCGCCGAAAAAACCTGCAAAGAACATGACCTCGGAAAAGATGAACCAGCTCATGCCCCAGCGATACGACAGGTCGATGCGCTTGCTGTTCATTCCCGTCTCGGACTCGTGTATCGCGTCGCCGAACCAGAAATACAACACGACTATCAGACTAAGCAGCCCGGCCAGGACCAGCCACTTTCCCCAACTGACATCGTTGACCCAGGCAGCCGCGCCTATCCCCGTTGCCAGCAAAGCCACAGCGCTGCGCACGGGATGAGCAGAATCCGCCGGTACGTAGTAGTACGGTGCCTCTTTTCCTTGAACCGAGTGGCTTGCACTCATGGTCTTCTCCTTAGCTCAAACTAGCCACGGCCCATCGCACGATAGCGACTAGCACCAATACAAAAATCACGCCTGCCAACAGCCCGGCCACAATCAGATGCACGGGATTCAGTTTGCCCGCATCCTCTTGGTAGCCTGCCCCGCGCCGCACACCGAACATGCCCCACAACACCGCTTTCAGCGTCTGCAGGAAATTCAGCTTGCGTCGCGAGGCATCCCGGATGTCGTGTGTCATGGTTACCTACTTGACGGCTACGCCGCCCAGCGTCGCCGAGCCCCGAAAGAAGGTCCAGGCAAAGATGGCAAGCACCAGCGCCAGCAAAATCAACCCGACAATCCGGTTACGGCGACGTTGTTGTGGAGTCATGACAACCTGCGAATCGATTTACTTGACCTCGGGCGGCGTTTCAAAGGTGTGGAACGGCGCCGGCGACGGCACGGTCCATTCCAGGCCTTCGGCGCCTTCCCAGGGTTTGGCGGCAGCAACCTCGCCTTTGCCACGGTAGCAACGCAGGATGACGTACAGGAACAGCAATTGCGACAGGCCGAACCAGAATGCGCCGATGGTCGCGATCTGGTGGAACGTCGTGAACTGCGCCGCATAGTCCGCATAGCGGCGCGGCATGCCGGCCAGACCCAGGAAGTGCATCGGGAAGAACGTCACGTTGAACGAAATCAGCGTCGACCAGAAATGCCATTTGCCGAGCTTTTCGTTGTACATGCGGCCCGTCCACTTGGGCACCCAGTAATAGGCGCCTGCAAACAGAGCGAACAACGAGCCCGCCACCAGCACGTAATGGAAATGCGCCACCACGTAATAGGTATCGTGCACCTGGATATCGATGGGCGCGACCGACAGGATCAGACCCGTAAAACCGCCCATGGTGAACACGAAGATAAAGCCCACCGCGAACAGCATCGGGGTTTCAAAGGTCATCGAGCCGCGCCACATGGTCGCGATCCAGTTGAAGACCTTTACCCCGGTCGGGATGGAAATCAACATGGTGGCGTACATGAAATACAACTGGCCCGTGACAGGCATGCCGGTCGTAAACATGTGGTGAGCCCACACGATGAATGACAGCACCGCGATCGCCGAGGTCGCATACACCATGGAGGCATAGCCGAACAGCTTTTTGCGGGCAAAGGCGGGCACGATGGCCGACACGATGCCGAACGCCGGCAAGATCATGATGTAGACCTCGGGATGCCCGAAGAACCAGAACACGTGCTGATAAAGCACCGGGTCACCCCCCGCGGCCGCATTGAAAAAGCCAGTGCCGAAATGGCGATCCGTCAGCACCATGGTGATAGCGGCTGCCAGCACAGGCATCACGGCAATCAGCAGGAACGCGGTGATCAGCCAGGTCCAGCAGAACATGGGCATTTTCATCAGCGTCATGCCCGGCGCACGCATGTTCAGGATCGTGACGATGACGTTGATCGCGCCCATGATGGACGACGCACCCATGATGTGCACGGCAAAAATAGCCAGATCCATGCCAGGGCCCATCTGAGCCGACAGCGGGGCATACAGCGTCCAGCCGGCGGCCGTCGCGCCGCCCGGGACAAAGAACGATGTCGTCAGCATGATGGCCGCCACCGGCAGCAACCAGAAACTGAAGTTGTTCATGCGGGCAAAAGCCATGTCGGACGCGCCGATCTGCATCGGAATCATCCAGTTTGCAAAGCCCACGAATGACGGCATGATCGCGCCGAACACCATGATCAGACCGTGCATGGTGGTGAACTGATTGAACAGCTCAGGCTGAAAGAACTGCAGCCCGGGCTCAAAGAGTTCGGTACGCAGCAACAGCGCCAGCGTGCCTCCCTCCAGCAGCATGACAAACGAGAAGATGAGATACATCGTCCCGATGTCTTTGTGGTTGGTCGCAAATAGCCAGCGGCGCCATCCCGTGGGGATCGCGTGGTGATGGTCATCGTGGCCGTGGTCGTGGCCCTGTCCGTGGCCTGGCGACACGTGGTCTACAGTGACGCTGCTCATGATCGACTCCTTCCTGCTATGTGCCGGCCTCGTTTGACGGGGCCGGTCGTGTCTCGTAACGGGTGCGACTACAACAAGGGCCGGGGCTGGCGACTAGCGCTTTGCCACCGAATCCTTGGGCTGTACCACGGGGTCTTGGCCCTTGCCCGCGTTGCTCCAGGCATGGCGCGTATAGGTAATGACGGCGGCGATTTCAACGTCGTTCAGTTGGCCGGCAAAGGCCGCCATCGCCGTACCGGGACGGCCGTGCAACACCGTCTGCAATTGCGCGTCCTTGGGACCTAGCACGGTCTTGTCGCCGTCAAGTGCAGGGAATGAACCTGGCACCCCCTTGCCGTTGGCCTGGTGACAGGCCACACAGTTGGCGCCAAAGACTTTCTCGCCGCGGGCAATGAGCTCTTCTTTGGTCCATTCCTTGTTGGGATCATCGGCGTTGGCAGCCAGTTTCTTTTTCTGGTCTTCGGCCCAGGCCTCGTACTCGGCCTGAGGCAGAACCTCGACCACGATAGGCATGAAGGCGTGATCCTTGCCACAGAGTTCTGCGCACTGGCCCCGGTAAATGCCAGGTTTTTGTGCACGGAACCAGGTGTCGCGCAGGAATCCGGGAATGGCATCCTGTTTGACGCCAAAGTCGGGAATCATCCAGGAATGGATGACATCGCCCGCCGTCAGGACGATGCGGACTTTTCTGTCAACCGGCACCACCAGGTGGTTGTCGGTCTCCATCAAATAGTACTGGCCCTTGGGCTCGCGACCCTCGATCTGGGCGCGGGGCGTGGACAATGTCGCCAGGAACTTGACGCCGGCGGCGGGGCCATCGAGGTACTCGTAGCCCCATTTCCACTGATAGCCCGTGACCTTGACGGTCAGGTCGGGGCTGGACGTGTCTTTCATGGCGACGACCGTCTTGGTAGCCGGCAGCGCCATGGCAATCACGATGATGAACGGGATGACAGTCCAGGCGACTTCGACGCCCAGATGCTCATGAAAGGTGGACGCTTTATGGCCGCGTGATTTTCGGTGCGCCCAAATGGAGTAGAACATGACGCCAAAGACGCCAATGAAAATCACACCACAGATTATCAGCAGCAGCCAATGGAGCCACATGACATCCTGTGCTATCTGAGTAACGCCTTCGTGCAGATTCAGCTGATCAACTTTTGGGCCGCCGGGCATGTCTTGTACCTGCGCACCAACGGCACAGCTAAACAGCAATACACAGGCGCCCAGTATCCCTCTCCACCACTTCTTCATGCTTACTCCGAAACATGTCGCGGGCTCTTCCGCGCCCGCTTAGCCGCGAGAGGGCGGAATGCACGCAATTATTTAAGACGGCAGGTGCGAAACAGACTCGAAGTCGGTTTACCCCACTCGAATCACAAAGAACCGCGGAATTATAGCGGACGCACCACCGCCGATGTTATCCAGCGCTCTAGCATCATACACAACTGTGCGCGATCGGCCCGTCCGCGGCACGCGCGGTGCACTAAAATCCCCTCATGTTGACGACCTCTTTTCATGACGAACCGGCCCATATGGCCGCGCTGTACACGCAATTCAAGCAACGTGTACAAGAGCCGCCCCCCGAGTTGGCCCGGCCACTGTACATCGCCAACCAGTGTTGCGGCTGGGCGACGCATGCCGCCTGTGATGCGCTCAGACAATTGGCGCACGTGCGGGTAGAAACCGATGCGCTGCGTATCGGTGCGGGCTTATCCGTCGGCCCCGAACTGAACGGCTTGCTGGCCCACGTTGCGCAAACGCTGCGCGAGGCGGACTGCCTGCGCGGCTGGCGCGACGAGTTGATGGATGTCATCGGCCCCGAGGGATGCCTGGGCATCATCGAGCGAGCGGCAATGCGTCCGCTCGGGTTGTTGACGCGCGCGGTACACCTGAATGCCTGGACCCCTGATGGCCGGTTGTGGGTGGCGCGACGCGCCCTCAGCAAATCCACGGATCCCGGCATGTGGGACACATTGGTGGGCGGCCTGGTCAGCACCGAAGAAGATCTGGAACAAGGATTGTTGCGAGAGTGCGCAGAGGAGGCCGGTCTCGCGCCCGCGTCCCTGACAACACGCACGCCGCTGCGCACGATACTGCGCGTGCAGCGGCGTTTGCCGGAGGGGTATCAGGTCGAGGACCTGTTGACCAGCACCTGCGTCCTGCCGGTTGGCACACAACCGGCGAACCAGGATGGTGAAGTCATGGAAATCGCCCAAATCACGGTTGCCGATGCCGTGCGTCAGATCGCCGATGGTGAATTCACCGTCGAAGCGGCACTGGTGATCCTCGAAGACGTCACGCAGCGCCGCGCTCACGGCGAAATCTGACGCTCAGGCCTCTGGTGCAGCGGCAGGGGGCGACGGCGGTGTTGGCCGCGCCTCGTCCACGGGCCCAGCCCCAGGCGCGGGTTTCGACGATGGGGCCTCCTCGGATACCGCTGTAGACGCCGGATTTGACGACGTTGCCGTGGCGGACGCGGAAGGCGTCTCAGGCAGTGGCGCAGTCACCTGAGGCACGGGTGTCGCCGAGGGCGACGTCGTCCCAGTCTGGGAAAACTGCCGCCAGACTTCGATGGCGCGCAAGCGCTGTTTGGCCACGACCTGGACTCTTTCGCGCAGATTCACGTCCCGCGCCAAGAGGGCCTCGAAATCGCGCAACGACAACATCAGCAGCTTGCTGTAGCCCAACGAATACACATCGGGTGTGATTTGCTGCTCGCCCAATAGCGCCAGCTCGCCAAAGAACTCACCACTGCCCAACTCGATCGCCGTACCGTCAGGCAACTGTACGGCCACCGCACCAGAGGCCACAAAACACATTTCCAGACCATGCCGGCCACGCGTCAAGACAGGCTGATCGGGCAAGGCCAGACGCGGTTTCAGAAGCCGGCTGATGGCACGTAATGAATCCGCACTCAAACCCTCGAACAAGGGCACCCGAGTAATCAATTCCGCAGCGCCGAGCTCCATATCCAAGGGGGGATGTTTATCGATGTGACGCCAACGGCTCTTCAGTTGGTTCATCAAATCGGCATAGACCTCGCCGCTGATGAGGAATTGTTCCAACATGTCGTGATAGCGGATGCGCTCGAGCTCGCGCGCCGTGCGGCCCAAATAACTTTCTTGCAGCCACAAAGCATATGAAGGGTATTGCAGGTTGAGAGCCTGCAATGCATGGGCAATCAGATCCAGGCGCCGCTGATGTACCGCCACGATCTGTTGAGCGGCTGTCTCACCCAATAACGGTGCGATCTGTTCTCGCGAAAAGACAATCAGCCGCTGAGCCACGGATTGCTTAGTCAACAGGCTAGCAAAACGCTGCCCCAATTCATAGGCCAGCCAGCTTTGAAAGCCGAATGTGTAATGCATGCGCAGAGACAGGCGAAATGCTCGCGAATAACGCACGTCCGCCACAATGCCGCGTTCGAAGCCCTCCAAGCCTCCCGAGCGTATAGCATCCTCCAGGCGCTCGGACCGGGCCAGCAAGGATTCCGCCATGCGCCAATCCACAATCTGCGCTTTCAGAATATCAAAGAACATTTCCTGCTCGCGCTGTGCCAGGATGACCAACCCCACCGCAACGCGTTGCTCGTCGGTCATCTGACTCACCTGACCATCGTGCACGCTGGCCAGGCTCGCATCGAACACCGCGTGAATACGATCACGGGCCTCGGGGCTGATATGGTCTGTTTTGGCGATGTCATCAGACTTGTCCTGCAGACTCTCGAGTGCGACGACCAGTGCTTGATTGCGGATCGTGCGTTCGACCATCGACAGCTGGTTCAACCCCAGCATGCGAATCAACGGACGCAAGGTCATGCCATTAACAAACAAGGTCGACAGCACGAAGCCCGTCGTGACGACTGCGATAAAGTGCCGCGCGTCCTCGGGCACTGCCGCCTGCTCTGTCACGGCCAGCGCCAAAGCCAATGATACGGCGCCTCGCAGGCCTCCCCACATCATGACAAGCTTGTAAGGCGTACTGACTTTCGTCCCCAGCGGCGTCAATCCGAGCAGCGGCAATAGGCCGAACACGACGATGCCGCGTGCCAGCAGCGTCACCACAAAGACGACCACGACCAGCAGCAACTCTTGCAGATCGGTCGCGGCCATCAGCTTGGGGACCAGCATCGCGGCAAAAATAAAGATCAGCGAATTCGCCCAAAACCCGAACTGCTCCCAGGAACTGGCCAGATGCTCGAACGTCACGGGCGACATGCGGGTCCGTCCCGTCGAGCCCACAACCAGCCCCGCAATCACGGTGGCGACCACACCCGAGACGCCCAGATAATGCTCGGAAATGAAAAAAGACAGATAGGCCAACGTCAGCGTCAGCGTGATCTCGGCGGTCGGGAACCCGCGCAACCAGGCAAATAGAAAACATGCCCCACGGCCCATGACATAGCCCGCCAACCCGCCGCCGACAAAGTGCACGATGAAGTCAGTGAATATGCCGCTGACTGACAGCGTACCTGTGCCCCCCAGCACCGCGAGCAGCACGGAATACAGCGCGATCGACGCGGCATCGTTGAACAGGCTTTCGCCCTCGACGAGCGTAGTCAACCGCTTGGGCGCCCCCACCTCGCGAAATATCCCCACCACGGCCACCGGATCCGTCGTGGCCACGATAGCCCCCAGCAGCAGGCAAGCCACCAGCCCGTATGACGACACGGCATTGACGGCAAAACCGACCACGACGGTACACACCACCACCGCCACGATGGCCATCATCAAAATAGGACCGATATCGTCCATCAAGCGACGCACGTTCATGGCCAGGGCGGTTTCGAACAACAGCACAGGCAGGAACACCATCAAAAAGGTTTCGGACGAAATCTCGAAACGCTCGATCGTGTCGAACAGATCCCCCAGCACGGGGGGAGCCCAACCATGCAAGTGCAGCCCGATACCCAACAAGCAGCCCACAATGGCCAATAGGACCGAATAGGGCAGCTTGACGCGGCCGGCCAAGGGCGGCATGAAGCACACCAATGTGAGTAGGCCGGATAAACCGAAAACAATAAAACCTATATCCATGAAGGGTGCACAAGCCGCAAACGTATCAGACAGAGAACAAGGATAGCTTTTTTTACGGCCTTCCTGCGGACGTGCTGCTGCCGCGCACGTTTCGTTACGGGTCTTGCTTATTCAAATGGTCCGGTGGGGCGCTTTTTGGGTATGGTACTGAGCTTTATTGGATATTCAGGAGGCCTCTTGCCGGCTTCGACTTCCAGCGCGGGCCGCGCCGACGCCCCCACACTGCTGGTACAGCTGACGGATTTACATCTGATGGCCGAACCAGAAAGCGTCATGTGCCAGGTCAACACCGATGCCAGTTTACGCGCGGTGATGGATCTGGTTCGCGCCAACGGACACCGCCCCGACCTATTGCTGGCGACCGGAGATCTGTCGCAGGACGGCTCTGTGCAGGCCTATCAACGCCTGCGCGAGCTGCTGGAGCAGACGGACTGGCCGGTGCGCTGCCTGCCGGGCAATCATGACGATGTGCACGCCCTGCGTGAAACCATGGGACTCTGGGCCCAGCCCGTCACGGACATCGGCGCCTGGCGCATCATTTTGCTGGACTCCACGGTACCTGGCTCGAACGCGGGCCATATCAGTGATGAGCAGTTCGATCTGCTGGAACAAGCATCGGCGTTGGCGGGAGATCGGCACATACTCGTGGCGTTGCACCATAACCCGGTACAGATGGACAGCAGTTTTCCTGACCAGATGATGGTCGACAATGCCCAAACGCTGTTTCAGCGTCTGGCCAACCTGCCGCGCGCACGCGTGCTGTTGTGGGGCCATGTCCATCAGGCATTTGACCGGCGCCGCCATCACATGCGCCTGCTAGCCACCCCCTCGACGTGCTTTCAGTTCAGCATTCGTGACGGCCAGCATGTGCTGGACGATTCCCCGCCGGGGTACCGATGGCTCAAGCTGTATCGGGATGGATCGCTGGCGACCGGGGTGCGCCGCCTGAGTGACGCCGCCTGGCTGCAGGCAAAAAAATAGGGCACCGATATGCGAGGTGCCCTGCAAGCATCCGTTTCATAGGGGAGGGGAAGAGGAGAAGCCGAAACGGATGCAAGACTACACGCCGGGATGCGGCAATTGCGGTCTACAGGTATTTAGTCTCTGGCGCGTCGAATAAGTTTCCTGCGGCAGGGGTCTACCGCGGCAGAAAATTGAATCAAAATGTGTCTATTATAAAAATTATGCTGCAACAATAAGCCGGCGCCAAAACGCGAAAGCCCCGGCATCGCGATGCCGGGGCTTTCTGCACCACAAAATCGACTGTCAGGCTGCAGCCAAGGCGCCACGCATTTTCTTTAGCGCAGCGGATTCGATTTGGCGAATGCGCTCTGCAGAAACGCCGAACTCTTGGGCGAGCTCTTGCAGCGTGGTTCCGCCCTCATCTTGCAACCAGCGCGCCTCAATGATGCGGCGCGAGCGTGCGTCCAGGGCTTGCAAGGCGTTCGCCAAGCCTTGGCCTTGCAGATCATCGTGTTCGCGGCGATCAAGCACGCGGGTCGGCTCTGCATGGCCCTCGTCGGACAAATACGAGATAGGCGCATAGGCCTCGTCCTCGTCATCCTGCTTTTCCAGCGATAGATCGCGACCTGACAGGCGGATCTCCATTTCGCTGACGTCTTCGCGACGCACGTTCAGTTCCTGAGCAATGCGATCGACCTGCTCGGGGTCGAGCGTATGGCCATCAGGACGCATGCTGCGCAGATTGAAGAAGAGCTTGCGCTGCGCCTTGGTGGTGGCCACCTTGACCATGCGCCAATTACGGATGATGAACTCGTGAATTTCAGCCTTGATCCAGTGCACGGCGAACGATACCAAACGCACGCCGCGTTCCGGGTCAAAGCGCTTGACGGCCTTCATCAGGCCGACGTTGCCTTCCTGGATGAGGTCGGCATGGGGCAAGCCATAGCCTAGATACTGACGCGCCACGGATACCACCAGACGCAGGTGCGACAGCACCAGCTCGCGGGCGGCCGTGAGATCGTCCTGGTCGCGCAAACGACGGCCGAGCTCAGTTTCGCGCTCGGCGGTCAGCACCGGCAGATGGTTGACGGCCGAGATGTAGGCTTCGATCGTACCTAGTGAACCTGGATTGGCAACGGCCAACGCCAGGGCGTTGCCGGACAGGGCCAACGAGCTACTGGGTTGCTTCATGGTTGCGTCCTCCAAGGGGGAAATTGACAGGGGCATCAGTTGATATTAGCACTCTATCTATACGAGTGCTAATTCGACTGCCGCAGTGCATCAAAGTTCCATGCGAGTCACGCCTTTCGGGTCATACAACACGGCGGCATGCCGGTGTCATACCGTTCTCCGGCCTATCGGCAGCAGGGCGGTCAGAATTACAGGCAAAAGGAGGGCTCGTCGCGCGCCCCCGCAACCGGCCCTAGGTCAAAGGTCTGGCCGGCCAGCGGGTAATCTTCGCGCGCCGGTGACGACATGCCTTCCCACGCCGACGTCACATACAGGCGGCCAGCCCCGAATGCCGGGCAGGTAGGCTGCGGTGAAGGCAAATCTCGGCGCGCGAGGCAAGTCCCCGCTACGTCATAATGGCCGACCCAACCCGCACCCCAATGCGCAATCCAGAGTGCGCCGTCCGCGTCGGTCACGGCACCATCCGGATACAGCCCTGCCGCGGCGAAATCCATGAACACCTGTGGGTCGTTCATCGGCCAGCCCTCAGGATCCAGTTGCCACTGCCACACCCGCTGAATCGCCGTGTCTGCAAAATACGCAAGACTGCGATCCGGCGCAAAGCATATCGCATTGGGTATCGTCAGCCCGGCCCTCAGGCGTACCAATCGGCCCCGAAAAAAGCGGTAAAGGGCCCCAGCGCCAGACTGGGCCTGCTTGCCCATGGTGCCGATCCAAAAACCACCCCATGGGTCGGCACGGCCGTCGTTGGAGCGTGTCGTGGCGTCGTGTGCTTCGATTTCCGCCACGCGGACACGCTGCCGGCTATCCAGATCAAAGCACCACAGACCCGTCTCGGAGGCCAGCAGCAGCCGATCGGCATCGATCCATGCAGCGGCCGAATGCCGTTCGGGAAGCTCGGCCTGGTAGATACCATCCGCTCCCCGCCCCAACAAACGATTGTCCAGAATGTCGAACCAGAACAGCATTTCGCGCCGGGGATGCCAGAGTGCGCCCTCGCCGAGATGACAAGGACGGCTGTCGAAAACCGTGCTCATGCCGAGAGCCCTGTAACGGCGGATGCGTGGGCAGAGGACGACAGATCGAACGGCGGAATCACCGTACGTTTGCCGAGGCTGAGCGCGTCGGCCACATGCACCATAGGCATCAGGTCGACCTCGGATTCGCCGTTGGCCACCAGCTCGGCCATGCGTGCATACAGCGCGGGGTACTCTCCCGCGATGTCGTCCTGTCCGGCGACTGCCTTGCCGTCGATCTCCAGTACATTGCCGCCCAGGCGCAGGGCAAGCTCACCCTGGTCGGTATCGATCTCCATGTCCCAGGTCTGCGGCCCAGTCTGACGCCAATCCAGCTCTGCATACACGTTGCCGGAAAACTGCAAGCGCGCGGCAATAGGCACGTGCCAGTTCTCGGGCACCTCAAGCGAGGCTGACTGCAGATACACGGGCACAGGCAGGATCTCGGTGAGGATGGAGAAAGCATTGATACCCGTATCGAACACGCCCATGCCCCCGGGCTGCGACACCCAGACCTGGCCCGGATGCCAGTGCCGCACGTCTTCCTTCCAGATGATGCGCGCGGCACTGACAGTCTTGCCGGCCAGCCACACCTTGGCTGGCGCGACGGCGTGCGCGAGGCGCGAATGCCAGGTTGTGTAGATCGTCAACCCGCGCTGCCGAGCCTGGGCGGATAGGATCTCGACTTCTGCCAGGGTCGCACCAGGCGGTTTTTCGAGCATGATATGGCGTCCTGCCTGCAATGCCCGGTACGCATAGTCAAAGCGCGCCGCGGGTGGCACGCACAAGGACACAACAGGGATATCGGGATTTTCGTCCAGAAAGCGGTCGAAATCCGTGTAGGCCTTGACGCCATTCACACTGCCCTCCTGCGAGACCGTCGCCGCCAGACGCCAATGCGGCGAGGCTTGCAAGGCAGGCACATGCTGGGCCTGGGCGATCTTTCCCACCCCTACGAGCGCGATTTTCATCAGTGAGACTCCCTGCCGACCGCCGAACCTCGGCAGCCTTTCAGAAAATCGAGGTCGGCGCCGGTATCGGCGCCGCCGACATGCTGCTGGTGCAGCCAAATATAGCCGGTAGATACGGGCTGATGCACCGGGCGCCAGGCCGCCAGCCGCTCGGCCAGTTCGACGTCCGACACCTCCAGCGTCAGCGATCGAGCGTGCACGTCCAACGCGATCATGTCGCCGGTGCGCACCACAGCCAACGGGCCGCCCGCTGCCGCCTCGGGCGCGGCATGCAGGATCACCGTGCCATAGGCCGTCCCGGACATGCGCGCATCCGAGATGCGCACCATATCGGTAATCCCCTTGCGCAACACCTTGGGGGGTAAACCCATGTTGCCGACTTCGGCCATGCCTGGATAGCCTCGAGGACCACAGTTCTTTAGGACCATGATGCAGGTTTCGTCGATATCGAGCGCCTCGTCGTTGATCTTCGCCTTGTAATCATCGATATCTTCGAAAACGACCGCGCGTCCTCGATGCACCATTAGATGGGGGCTGGCGGCGGAGGGCTTGAGCACTGCCCCGTTCGGCGCCAGATTACCCTTGAGCACGACAATGCCGCCCGAGGCCGCCAGCGCCTTGCCTTCAGGAAAAATCACGTTCTCGTTCCAGTTGCGAACGTCCTTGACCTCGTCCCATAGCGCGCCCCCAGAGACCGTCAATGCGTCTTTATGCAGCAGGCCGGCTTCGCCCAGGCGCTTGAGCACCACGGGCAATCCGCCCGCGTAGAAGAATTCCTCCATCAGGTACTCGCCCGACGGCATCAGGTTGACGATGGTGGGCACGTCCCGCCCGAAACGATCCCAGTCATCCAGCGTCAAATCGACCCCAATGCGCCCGGCGATTGCCAGCAGGTGAATGACGGCATTGGTCGAACCGCCTATCGCGGCATTGGTGCGAATGGCGTTCTCGAAAGCCACTCGGGTCATGATGTCCGACGGTTTCAAGTCATCCTTGACCATCTGAACAATGCGCCGGCCCGATAACTGCGCCAGCACGCGTCTACGGCTGTCGACGGCAGGAATCGCTGCATTGCCCGACAGCGCCATGCCCAGCGCCTCGGCCATGGATGCCATGGTCGAGGCCGTACCCATGGTATTGCAGGTACCCGAGGAACGCGACATCGACTGCTCTGCCTGGAGGAAGTCCTCCTGCGTCATTTCTCCCGCCTTGACGGCCTCTGAAAAACGCCACAGATGCGTACCGGATCCGACGCGCTCGCCCTGGAAGTAGCCGTTGAGCATCGGACCGCCCGTCACGACGATGGAGGGCAAGTCGGTGGACGCCGCTCCCATGAGCAAGGACGGCGTGGTTTTGTCGCAGCCCACCAGTAGTACGGCACCATCGATGGGCTGACCGCGCATCGCCTCCTCGACCGCCAGCGCGGCCAGGTTGCGATACAGCATCGCGGTCGGCCGGTAGGTGTTCTCGGATACCGAGAACACCGGTACCTCGACGGGAAAGCCGCCAGCCTCCCAGATGCCGGCCTTCACCTTCTCGGCCAATTCGCGCAAGTGCCCATTGCACGGCGTCAGGTCAGACCACGTATTCAGGATGCCAATGACCGGGCGGCCGTCGAACAGGTCGTGCGGATGGCCCTGATTCTTGAGCCAGCCGCGGTGGTAGATGACATCGCGCGTATTGCCTCCATACCAGTGCTGCGAACGCAACGAACGTGGCCAGGGCGCGGGTTTGAAAGCCATGGAGTCTCCCTTCTCTTTCTTTGTAGTGATTTGATCCGGATCGGGATCAGCCTTGCCTGCGGCGGTTGTAGACATCGAAAAAAACAGCGGCCAGCAGAGCGCATCCCTTGATGACTTGCTGGTAGTCGATACCGATGCCGAGAATGGACATTCCGTTATTCATGACGCCCATGATGAAAGCCCCCACCACCGCGCCGATGATCTTGCCGGTACCGCCCGAGGCCGACGCTCCGCCGATGAACACTGCCGCAATGACGTCCAGTTCGAGTCCGAAGCCGGCCTTGGGTGTGGCCGTATTCAGGCGCGCGGCAAAGATCAGCCCCGCCAGCGCCGCCAGGAAGCCCATGTTCACAAACGTGAGAAAGGTCAGCCGTTCCGTCTTGATGCCTGAGATACGCGCGGCCTTCTCGTTGCCGCCCAGCGCATAGATGCGTCGACCCAGCGTTGTCTTCTCGGTGATGAAGACGTAAATCGCGGTCAGTATTCCCATGGAGAGCAGCACGTTTGGCAAACCGCGAAAACCCGCAAGCTTCCAGGTGAAGAACAGGATCGCCATCGAGATGATGGCCAGGCGTCCCACAAAAAACCCCAGCGGCTCGGCATCAATGCCATATCGGCGGTTACGCGACCATGCCCGACAGGATGAGTACATCAGCAGCGCCACACCCACGACTCCCACTATCAGCGCGGTGAAATTGGGCTTGCCCGCACCAAAGAGGTCAGGCACGAAACCGGTGGACAGCAGTTGAAAGTCGCGAGGAAACGGACCGACCGATTGGCCTTGCAACAGCCACAGCGACAGCCCGCGGAATATCAGCATGCCAGCCAACGTCACGATGAACGCAGGGATCTTCCAGAATGCAATGAAGTACCCCTGGGCCGCGCCGATAACCATGCCGGCCAGCAGGCATGCCGGTACCGCGGTCCAGACCGGCCAGCCCAGTTGGACAATCAGCACGGCGGCGAGCGCGCCGACAAAGCCCATCACTGATCCCACGGACAGATCGATATGCCCCGATACGATCACCATCAACATGCCCAGGGCCATGATGACGATGTAGCTGTTCTGCAGCAGCAGGTTGGTAATGTTGACCGGCCGCATCAGCGTGCCATCGGTCAGTACCTGGAACATGATCAGGATGGCGACCAACGCGATCAGCAGGCCGTATTCGCGCATATGCTTCGCAAAATAGGCGCCGACGCTGTTGCTGTTGCCGCCCGATGTTGGCAGGGACGTCGAGGTATTCATATGCTCTGCTCCTCGTCGCTGACAATGAGCGACATGATGCGTTCCTGGGTGGCTTGCCCGGCATCGAGCTCGCCGATGAACGCACCCTCGTTCATCACATAGATGCGGTCACACATGCCCAGCAACTCGGGCAGCTCCGAAGAAATCATGACCACGGCTTTACCTTGTTCGCTCAGCCCGTTGATGATCCCGTATATCTCGTATTTCGCACCGACATCGATGCCGCGCGTGGGTTCATCCAGAATCAGCACGTCCGGTTCGGTAAAAAGCCATTTGGACAAAACCACCTTCTGCTGATTGCCGCCGGACAGATTGGCGACCGTCTGAAATACCGAAGGTGTGCGGATACGCATGGCCGTTCGGTATTTTTCCGATATCTCGATTTCACGTCGGCGGTCGATCACCCCCGCACGAGCTACGCGCTCCAGGCTGGCCAGGGTCACGTTACGCAGCACCGTGTCCTCCAGCAGCAGGCCCAGCGACTTACGGTCTTCGGTGACGTAGGCCAGACCTGCCTTGATGGCCCTGGGCACGTCCGAAACATCGACCGGTTTGCCCCGCATCCGCACCTGGCCGGAAATATGGCGGCCGTATCCACGCCCGAAAATCGACATGGCAAGTTCGGTTCGGCCCGCTCCCATCAGTCCGGCTATACCCACCACCTCACCGGCGCGGACTGTGAAGGACACGTCCTTGACCATCTGCCGGCCTCTCTGCTCAGGATGCCAGACGTTCCAGTCGCACACCTCGAGTACCGCCTCGCCGGCACGGCGTTCGCGCGGCGGATAGCGCTGCGACATGTCCCGTCCCACCATGTCGCGCACGATGCGGTCCTCACATAAGGCCTCGGTCGCGGCGTCCAGCGTCGAGACCGTCGATCCGTCACGTATCACGCTGACCCGGTCGGCGATGCGGCGTACTTCGTTGAGCTTGTGGCTGATGATGATGGAGGTCACGCCCTGCGCCTTCAACTCCAGCAGCAAGTCCAGCAAGGCCTGACTGTCCGACTCTGACAAAGCTGCCGTCGGTTCGTCCAGAATGAGCAGCCGCACGTTCTTGGCGAGCGCTTTGGCAATCTCGACCAGTTGCTGTTTGCCCACTCCCAGCGTCCCGACCATCGTGCCGGGCGCGTCCGTCAAACCGACCTTGCGCAGCAATTCTCCCGCCTGACGAAAGGTTTCGTGCCACGACACCACGCCACCTGACGCGCGCTCATTGCCCAGAAAGATATTCTCGGCAATGGACAACTGCGGCACCAATGCAAGCTCTTGGTGGATGATGACAATACCGCGCGCCTCGCTATCGCGGATGGAGCGAAAACGCATGATCTCGCCATCGTAGGCAATCTCGCCGTCGTAGCTGCCGTGGGCATAGACGCCCGACAAGACCTTCATCAGCGTGGACTTGCCCGCACCGTTCTCGCCGCAAATGGCGTGGATCTCGTTATGTCTGACCGCCAGATCGACCCGATTCAGCGCCTTCACGCCTGGAAAGGTCTTCGTGATGGCGCGCATTTCCAGAAGATAGGTCATGGATGCGACCTACTGGATATCCGATTTCTGGTAATAGCCCGACTGGACCAGCACCGCCTCCCAATTGTCTGCGTTGACCACCGTGGGTTGCAGCAGGAAGGCGGGAACGACTTTCACGCCATTGTTGTATGTCTTGGTGTCGTTGACTTGCGGTTTGCCTTCCTTGAGCATGGCGTCGACCATGCCTACCGTGACGCGTGCCAACTCTCGGGTGTCCTTGAATATCGTGGAATACTGTTCGTTGGCCAGAATGGATTTGATCGACGGCAACTCCGCATCCTGACCGGTGACCACGGGCATGCTCTGCCCGCCCGAGCCATATCCCACGCCTTTGAGCGACGAGAGAATTCCAATGGACATGCCATCGTACGGCGACAGCACGCCATGCAGGCGCTCTTTGGTATAGCTCGAGGACAGCAGGTTATCCATACGGGCTTGGGCCGCGGCGCCATCCCAGCGCAAGGTGCCCACCCGATCCATGCCGGTCTGACCCGACACGACCTTGATGTCACCAGCATCGATCAACGGTTTGAGCACGGACATGGCACCGTCGTAGAAGAAATAGGCGTTGTTGTCGTCGGGACTGCCGCCGAATAACTCCACGTTCCAGGGTTTGACGCCGCCAAAGCGCTGCTTCAGCCCGCTGATCAGCGACTGCGCTTGCTCTACGCCCACTTTGAAATTGTCGAACGTGGCGTAGTAATCGACATGTTCGGTGCCGCGGATCAGGCGATCATAGGCAACGACCTTGATGTCGGCCGCCGCAGCATTCTCGAGCGTGTTGGTCAGCGTACTGCCATCGATGGCAGCGATGACCAGCACATCCACTCCCCGAGTGATCATGTTTTCGATCTGGGCCAACTGATTCGGAATGTCATCCTCGGCGAACTGCAACTGCGTGTCGTAACCAGCTTCCTGGAACAGTTTGACCATCGCATTGCCGTCCGCGATCCAGCGCGGAGAGGACTTAGTTGGCATCGCAATGCCAACGGTTTCGGCAGCAGCAGCCGAAACCACGCACGCCGCCGCTGCCGCCAGCACGGCGGTCACGATTTTCTTGAACATTGTCTTGTCTCCTTTGATCTTTGATTTCAGGCCGGACTGGTGCTCCCCGGACCTGCACAACCCTCGATCTAGGGTCAGCGCATGCATGCTACGCCGCTCAAAACATAACAGTAAAATTCTATTTTCTGACTTTCACATACCAATAAAGGTATGGAATATGCGATCTCGCTTTCTACTCAAACCCGCGCAGATGCAATTACTCGCGGCAATCGCCGACCTGGACCAGCTTCAGCTTGCCGCTCAGAGAATTGCCATGTCACAACCGGCCGCGTCCCGGATGCTGGCCGACATCGAGACCGCGGCCGGCGGGACGCTTTTTCATCGACACGCCAAGGGCATGGTGCCCACTGAACTCGGCCTGCTCGTCATTCGGCGCGTGCGTGCGTTGCTGCGCGAGTTGCGTAGCTTGCAAGAGGACATCGAGGCCTACCACTCGGGCGGCGGCGGCGAGGTCAAGATTGGCGCGGTGACCGGCCCTGCCGCAGGCGTCCTGGTCAGTGCCGTTCGAGCCTTCAAACAGACGAGTCCCGCTGCAGCCATCACCGTCGAGGTATTGCCTTCGCGCGAGTTGGTCCAGCAATTGGCCAAGGGCGAGCTGGATTTCGCGTTGGCTCGGCTGCTGCCAGAATTTGATAGCCGCGAATTCGACCTGCAGCCCATGCGTGATGAGAAAATCGTGTTGCTAGTACGCGCCTCGCATCCCGTGGCGCGGCAGGGCCCGGCCTCGCTGGCCGAGTTAGCGCACTATGAGTGGATCATGCAGGCGCGCGGCAATCCAATCCGGGAAACCGTGCTCGAGTGTTTTGGCCAACTCGGCTTGCCCGAGCCGGGCAACATCATGAATTCGCCGTCCCTGGTCTTTACCATTGCTTATCTGCGTACGACCGATGCCATCGTCGCCCTGTCCGAAGAAGTGGCCGAATTACTCATGCAGGACGGCATGGGGCATGCCTTTGCCGTGCTTCCAGTGGACCGGGAAATGCGCGTGCCACCGTACTTCCTGCTGACCTTGCGCCACCGGCCGTTATCACCGGCCGCGCAAAAACTGCGCGAACACGTGCTTGAGGTCTCGCACGAGAATCGCCAACCGCCGCGCTGACAGCTCCCGCCGTCCGGTAGGATTGGTCCCGTTTTTATCGCGCCGTAGCCTGCGTTACCAACCCGATTGGCGTAGCGCGTCCTCGGTCGCCTGGCCGTCGGGCCGGATGACGACGCCGCCACGGGGATCCATATAGACCTGATAGCGCGCGCCGTCGATCATGGGCATATAGGCGGCACTGCCGTATTGAACGTCGACAAACGGCAGCCAGTTGGGGAACACCTTTTTCATCTGGGCCAGGTCGGGTACAGGCCAATCGGATAAATCATGAACGCTGCGCGCCGCCGTTTTTTCCTGCTCGACGTCGCGATAGCGGCCAGACAGGCGCTCAAACGCGTACAAGGGGGGCGCACCCGCGAGCAGGGCGGGCAGACGCCAGCGTACGACTTTGGCGTCGATCTGCCACTGATCGCCCGAAAGTGGATAAATACGCTCGCCTTTGCCGGGAACGTCCGTCGTGACCAGGAATTGTCCTGGCGTCTGCTCATGCATGGTTACCGTCGCAACAGGCACATCGGTAGTCAATCGGACGAACTGAACCAGCGTCAATGCCAGCATGGCCGATGCGCCTGCCAGGGCGATCAGCAGAACGCCGAACAGGCGCCGTATCGGCCGCAGCCTGAATACCCGGCGCCCGGAAGCATCCCGCGGCCCGCCGCGCCCGAATAACAGGGCCATCCCCGGTATCAACACGACCAAGGCCGCCAGGGCCATCCAGACAAAGGGGGCAAAACCATTGATCACTAGGCAATCCTCACGTTTGGGGGCGAGGGCGGCCCTGCCAAAGGGACGGCAAAGCAGCCGCCGTCAACAATAGCTCGATTTGCTGGCGTACCGTTAACAATGTTGATCAGCGTGAAACCGCACGTGATCCTGCATGAAAGTAGAAATAAAGTAATACCCGTGGTCGTAATCGGCATGACGTCGCAACGTCAGCGGCTGACCGGCCTGTTGGCAGGCCTGCTCGAATACTTCGGGATACAGCTGTTCGGCCAGGAAACCGTCCGCCAGCCCCTGATCGACCAAAATGCCGCGCGGGAACGGCTGCCGGGCGCGCGACATGAGCTCGCTGGCGTCGTAGGCCTTCCAGGCGTCTGTATCGGGCCCCAGATAGCCGTTAAAGGCCTTGTGGCCCCATGGACAACGGGTCGGTGCCGCGATCGGCGCAAAGGCGGAGACGGAACGGAATTTGTCAGGATGGCGCAATGCCAGCACCAGCGCACCGTGCCCGCCCATGGAATGACCAAAAATCCCTACCCGCTGGGCATCACCAGGCAGGTCCTGAGTAACGATGCCGTATAGCTCATCGGTCACATAGCTTTCCATCCGATAATGCGTGCTCCAGGGCTGCGCTGTAGCGTCTAGATAAAAACCCGCTCCGGTGCCGAAATCCCAATCTTGATCTTCACCGGCAATACCCGCGCCGCGAGGGCTGGTGTCCGGTGCAACCAGCATCAGGCCATATTCGGCAGCCAGACGTTGCGCGCCGCCCTTGATCATGAAGGTTTCCTCGGTGCAGGTCAGCCCTGCCAGATAAAACAGCACCGGTACGGGCCCCTGTTCCGCCTGGGGCGGCACATATACCGAGAACCTCATGGGCAAGCCGATCTGAGCCGAGTCGTGGCGGTAATAGCGTTGCCATCCGCCGAAACAGCGGTGCTGGGAGATCAATTCCAAGTCTGCCATGGCGCAGGGTTTTCCTTACTGGTTGCGTACACGCCCGATGTTAACCTGCGTGTCTGGCCGCGCTGACAGAGAGAGACACAATTGTCTACGGGTACCATCCCCTCTCGACGGCTGTGGCACTATTTATATATAGTGGTCAACACCACCGTTCTTTGTGGCTTGGTGCCCCTACACGCTATGGCTCGACTGCCCCGTTTGTACGCCCCCGGGTTACCGCAATTGGTACAGGCCAACTTCGTTCAGCCGCTGGCGACGCCTTCGCAACCAGCGCCACAAGAAGTGCTCAACCAATTGGCCGCCTGGCTTGGCGATTCTGCCCAGCGGCACCGCGTTGCGGTGCATGGATGGGTATTGGCCAACGATCGCATCCTGCTACTGGCGACCCCCAGTGACGAGGAGGGTCTGCCACGCCTGATGCAGACCCTGGGCCGCAATCTGGCGGCTCGTTTGCGCGGTGGCCGGGTCTTTGCCGGACGTTATCGATCGGCCCTGCTGGAGCCAGGTGTCTGGGTGTTGCCCGCATTGGTCTGGCTCGAGACTTATCCCGTACGCAGCGGTGCGGCACATGATCCCGACTCCTGGCCGTGGTCGTCCGCAGGCAGTCATACGGGCAATACGGCAGCTGCCACGCCGCCATCGCCTTGGCAGTCCGATCACGCCGACTACTGGGCCTGCGGCAATACCCCTTTTGACCGCCAGGCGAATTACCGGCGGCGCCTGCAAGACGGCCTGTCGCGCGAGGAAAGCCAGCGTATCGACCAGGCAGTGTCCGGCCAGTGGGCACTGGGCGGCGCCGATTTCATTGCCAGCCTGACCCATACCGCCAGCCGCCGTGTTGCACCAGGCCGGCGAGGCCGCCCTCGCAAAACGCCCGTCGAGGCGAAAACTTCATAGGTCCTTTCGGACCCAACGCATCCGCATCAACAGGCCTTCATGCGCCGCACCATAAGATGGCGGCGAGGACTTTCGAACGTCCTCTCGGCCAATCTGCGCCGCAGATTCACAACAATAAGCCCCGTTAAAACAGGGACATATAATGAAGTTTTCTACCTAGACCCTAGTGAATTTATCTGGCGCAAGTTATGGGGAAATTCTATCTATTTGATTTTCATAAAATTTTAATATGTCCCCATATATGCGCACCGAAACGGTGCCTGATATAAATTAGGGACGCACCACATTTATTTTTGTTGCACCCCAACTCGTACCGCAGTATCGTCGAGACCTTGCACTGCAACATTCCGACGCAGTTCTCTGCGGAGCGCGCTATGTCCTCGAATTCTCAAACCGATTCCTGTCGCCCGGTGGCGACGCCTATTGATGCAACCCGCATCGGCATTCCCGCCGCACAGGGTCTGTACAGCCCTCAGCACGAGCACGATGCCTGTGGCGTCGGGTTTGTCGCACACATTAAAGGGCGCAAAAGCCACGCCATCATTCAACAAGGCCTGAAGATCCTGGAAAACCTGGATCACCGCGGTGCCGTAGGCGCCGACAAGCTGATGGGCGATGGCGCCGGCATTCTGATCCAGATTCCCGATGCGCTCTATCGCGACGAGATGAGCCAGCAAGGCATCACACTGCCGGCGCCGGGCGAATACGGTGTGGCCATGATGTTCCTGCCCAAGGAAACCGCCTCGCGACTGGCCTGTGAGCAGGAACTCGAACGCGCTGTGCGCGCCGAGGGCCAGATTGTGCTGGGCTGGCGCGATGTGCCGGTGGACGTCGACATGCCGATGTCGCCGACCGTGCGTTCGGTCGAACCTGTCATCCGCCAACTGTTCATTGGCCGTGGCGCCGACGTGATGGTGCCCGACGCGCTGGAACGCAAGCTCTACGTCATCCGTAAAACCGCCAGCCACGCCATCCAGGCAATGAAACTGGCGCATGGCAAAGAATATTTCGTGCCGTCGGCCTCGGTGCGCACCGTCGTGTACAAGGGCTTGTTGCTGGCCGATCAGGTCGGCCGCTATTACCGCGACCTGGCGGATCCGCGCACGGTGTCGGCGCTGGCGCTGGTGCACCAACGTTTCTCGACCAACACGTTCCCCGCCTGGCCGCTGGCTCACCCCTATCGCATGATTGCCCACAACGGTGAGATCAACACCGTCAAGGGCAACTTCAACTGGCTGCGCGCTCGCGAAGGCATGATGCAATCGGCCGTGCTGGGCGATGATCTGAAAAAACTGTACCCCATCGTGTACGAAGGGCAGTCCGATACGGCGACGTTCGACAACTGCCTGGAACTGCTCGTGAACTCGGGCTACTCGCTGTCGCACGCGATGATGATGATGATCCCCGAGGCCTGGGAACAGCATACGCAGATGGATGCGAGCCGCCGCGCGTTCTACGAATATCACGCGGCCATGATGGAACCGTGGGACGGTCCCGCCGCCGTGGCGTTCACCGACGGCCGCCAGATCGGCGCCACGTTGGACCGCAACGGCCTGCGTCCTGCACGCTACCTGATTACCGATGACGATATGGTCATCATGGCGTCCGAAGCCGGCACGCTGTCGATCCCCGAAAACCGCATCGTCAAAAAATGGCGCCTGCAGCCGGGCAAGATGTTCCTGATCGATCTGGAACAAGGCCGCATCATCGACGATACGGAAATCAAGCTGCAGCTGGCCAACAGCCGCCCGTATCGCCAATGGATCGAGCGCCTGCAGCTCAAGCTGGAAGCCCTGCCCACGCCGCGCCAGGCGGCACAAGCGCCCGAGTCGTCGATTTCGCTGCTCGATCGCCAACAAGCATTTGGCTGGACCCAGGAAGACTACAAGTTCATTCTGGAACCCATGGCGACGTCCGGCGAGGAAGTCATCGGCTCGATGGGCAACGACGCCCCGCTGGCCGTGCTGTCGAACCGCGCCAAGCCGTTCTACAACTATTTCCGCCAGTTGTTCGCCCAGGTGACCAACCCGCCCATCGACCCCATCCGCGAACAGATGGTGATGTCGCTGGTGTCGTTCATCGGTCCCAAGCCGAACCTGCTGGACATCAACAACGTGAATCCGCCGCTGCGCCTGGAAGTCTCGCAGCCGGTGCTGGATTTCGCGGCCATGGCGCAGATCCGCGACGTCGAGCAAGTCACGGGCAAGAAATTCCGCAGCTACGAGTTGGATATCACCTACCCTGCTGCCTGGGGTTCCGAGGGCATCGAGGCCCGCGTGGCCGCGTTGTGCGCTCGTGCAGTGGATGCCGTACAAAGCGGCTACAACATTCTGATCGTGTCTGACCGCCTGGTCGACAGCGAGCGCGTCGCCATCCCGGCGCTGCTGGCGACGTCGGCTGTCCACCAGCATCTGATCCGTTCGGGCCTGCGCACTGCAACCGGCCTGGTCGTGGAGACCGGCTCGGCCCGCGAAGTGCACCATTTCGCGCTGTTGGGCGGCTACGGCGCCGAAGCGATCCACCCCTATCTGGCACTGGAATCGCTGGGACGCATGGCCGATCCGGAAAAGGCGGTCAAGAACTTCATCAAGGCCATCGGCAAGGGCCTGAACAAGGTCATGTCCAAGATGGGCATCTCGACCTACATGTCCTATACCGGCGCGCAGATTTTCGAAGCCGTCGGCCTGCAACGCAGCCTGGTTGATAAATACTTCACCGGTACCGCCTCGAACGTCGAAGGCATCGGCATTTTCCAAGTCGCCGAAGAAGCCCTGCGCCAGCATCGCGCGGCCTTCAGCGCCGACCCGGTATTGGCCAACGACCTGGACGCAGGCGGCGAGTACGCGTTCCGTATCCGTGGCGAAGAGCACATGTGGACGCCGGACTCGATCGCCAAGCTGCAGCATGCTTCGCGCGCGAACAATTACCGCACGTACAAGGAATACGCGCAGATCATCAACGATCAAACGCGCCGCCACATGACGCTGCGCGGCTTGTTCGAGTTCCGTTTTGATCCGTCGCGCGCGATTCCCCTGGAAGACGTCGAGCCGGCCAAGGAAATCGTCCGGCGCTTTGCCACCGGCGCCATGTCGCTGGGCTCCATCTCGACGGAGGCTCACTCGGTGCTGGCTGTGGCGATGAACCGCATCGGCGGTAAATCGAACACAGGCGAAGGCGGCGAAGACGAACTGCGTTATCGCGCCGAAATGCGCGATGGCAAGAGCACTATCAAAGACGGCGATACGCTGTCGTCCGTCCTGGGCACCGACCGCATCGAAGCCGACGTCCCGCTGAAGGCCGGCGACTCGCTGCGTTCACGCATCAAACAGGTTGCGTCGGGCCGTTTTGGTGTCACCGCCGAATACCTGAGCAGCGCCGATCAGATTCAGATCAAAATGGCGCAGGGTGCCAAACCCGGCGAGGGCGGTCAATTGCCCGGCCACAAGGTCACGGACTACATCGCCAAGCTGCGTTACTCGGTGCCGGGCGTCGGCCTGATTTCGCCCCCGCCGCACCATGACATTTATTCGATCGAAGACTTGGCTCAGCTGATCCACGATCTGAAGAACGTCAACAGCAAGTCGTCGATCTCGGTCAAGCTCGTGTCCGAAGTCGGGGTGGGAACCGTGGCCGCGGGTGTGGCCAAGGCCAAAGCCGATCACGTCGTGATCGCCGGCCATGATGGCGGCACCGGCGCATCGCCCGTCTCGTCGATCAAGCACGTGGGCACGCCCTGGGAACTGGGCCTGGCCGAAACGCAGCAAACGCTGGTGCTCAACCGCCTGCGCAGCCGCATTCGCGTGCAGGCCGACGGCCAGATGAAAACCGGCCGTGACGTCGTCATCGGCGCGCTGCTGGGCGCTGACGAATTCGGCTTTGCGACCGCACCGCTGGTCGTGGAAGGCTGCATCATGATGCGCAAGTGCCACCTGAACACCTGCCCGGTGGGCGTGGCTACGCAGGACCCGGTCTTGCGCCGCAAGTTCCAGGGCAAGCCTGAGCACGTGGTGAACTTCTTCTTCTTTATCGCCGACGAAGTCCGCGAAATCATGGCGCAACTGGGCATCCGTAAATTCGACGACCTGATCGGCCGCTCGGATCTGCTGGATATGCGTGCCGGCATCGAACACTGGAAAGCGCAAGGCCTGGATTTCGGCCGCGTGTTCTACCAACCGCAGATCGATACGGAAAAACGTCAAACCGAAACGCAAGACCACGGCCTGGCCGGTGCGCTGGATCACCTGTTGATCGAACGCAGCAAGCCCGCGCTGGAACGCGGCGAAAAGGTCTCGTTCATCACGCCGGTGCGCAACCGCAATCGTACGATCGGCGCCATGCTGTCCGGCGCGGTCGCGGCACGCTACGGTCACGATGGTCTGCCTGATGACACCATCCACATTCAGTGCAATGGCACGGCAGGACAGAGCTTCGGCGCGTTCCTGGCGCATGGCATCACGCTGGATCTGGTCGGCGAAGGCAACGACTACGTGGGCAAGGGCTTGTCGGGTGGCCGCATCATCGTGCGCTCGCCCAATGATTTCCGTGGCTTTGGCCCTGATCACATCATCGCGGGCAATACGGTGCTGTACGGCGCGCTGGCTGGCGAGGCTTTCTTTAATGGCGTGGCGGGCGAGCGTTTTGCCGTGCGTAACTCGGGCGCAGCCACCGTTGTCGAAGGTACCGGCGACCACGGTTGCGAATACATGACCGGCGGCACGGTCGTGGTGCTGGGTGAGACCGGCCGTAACTTCGCGGCCGGGATGTCGGGCGGCGTGGCCTACGTCTGGGATCCGGACCGCAGCTTCAAACACCGCTGCAACCTGTCGATGGTCGAACTGGAAGGCATCGCGCCGCACGCGGAACAACTCGCGCAAAACGATCAATCGGGCTGGCACAGCGCTCAGCGCGGTGGCGAACGCGACACCGACGAAGCGATCCTGCGCAAGCTGATCGAAGATCACTTCCGTTATACCGGCAGTTTCCGTGCCCGGGAAATCCTGGGCGACTGGGAAACCTCGCGCGGCAAGTTCATCAAAGTGATGCCGACGGAATACCGCCGCGCATTGGGCGAAATGTGGCGTGCAGCCAATCCTGAACAATTGGCTGCGTAAGGCCTAAGGACCGATCATGGGAAAAATCACTGGCTTTATGGAATATCAGCGGCTGCAGGAAGCCTCTGAAGCTCCGCAAAAACGCCTGAAAAACTGGCGCGAATTCGTCCTGCACCTGAGCGATGACCAGTCCAAGCAACAAGCAGCTCGCTGCATGGACTGCGGCATCCCGTTTTGCAACAGCGGCTGCCCGGTCAACAACATCATTCCTGACTGGAACGACCTGGTCTACCGTCAGGAATGGCGCCGCGCGCTGCATGTCCTGCACTCGACGAACAACTTTCCTGAGTTCACGGGCCGCATTTGCCCGGCCCCCTGCGAGGCGGCCTGTACCCTCAACATCAATAGCGATGCGGTGGGTATCAAGTCGATCGAGCACGCCATCATCGACAAAGGTTGGGCCGAAGGCTGGGTCGTACCGCAAGTCCCTGCCCGCAAGACTGGCAAGAAAGTCGCGGTCGTAGGCTCTGGCCCGTCCGGCCTGGCGTGCGCACAGCAATTGGCGCGCGCGGGCCACGCCGTGACCGTGTTCGAAAAAAGCGACCGCATCGGCGGGTTGCTGCGTTATGGCATCCCTGACTTCAAGTTAGAGAAATCGCAAATCGACCGCCGTATTTCGCAAATGGAAGCCGAAGGCGTCGAGTTCGCGCCGTCCACGTATGTCGGCAACGCCAGCGATTCCGTGGCCGACGGCCTGACCGTGCGCACCCCGAAATCATTGACCGATGAGTTCGATGCCGTCGTCATGACGGGTGGCTCGGAAACGCCGCGCGATCTGCCGGTGCCGGGCCGCGAGCTCGAGGGTGTGTACTTTGCCATGGACTTCCTGCGTCAGCAGAACAAGGCCGTCGCAGGTGATCGCCTGACCAAACAAACACTGGCCAAGGGCAAGCATGTCGTCGTGATCGGCGGCGGCGATACGGGCTCGGATTGCGTAGGCACCAGCAACCGCCATGGCGCGGCCTCGGTCACGCAATTCGAACTGATGCCCCAACCGCCCGAGTCGGAAAACAAGCCGCTCGTGTGGCCGTACTGGCCCCTGAAGATGCGTACCTCGTCGTCGCACGAAGAAGGCTGCGATCGCGACTGGTCGGTGACGACCAAACTGCTCAAAGGCAGCAACGGCAAAGTCGAAAAGCTGGTTGGCTCTCGTGTCGAATGGTTCAAAGACGAAGCCACCGGCCAGATGAAAATGCGTGAGGTCGAAGGCTCCGAATTTGAAATCCAGGCGGACCTGGTGCTGTTGGCGATGGGCTTTGTTTCGCCGGTGCAGCAGGTGCTGGACGCCTTTGGCGTGGATCGCGATGCACGCGGCAATGTGCGCGCGAACACCGACGACTATCGCACCAATGTCGATAAAGTCTTTGCAGCTGGCGACATGCGCCGCGGCCAATCGCTGGTGGTCTGGGCCATTCGCGAAGGACGTCAATGCGCTCGCTCGGTGGATGAGTATCTGATGGGCGCCAGCGAATTGCCGCGCTGATTGGCACCGTCATTCCATCAAACGGCCAGCTCCTGCGGGGACTGGCCTTTTTTTGTTGCCGGGCTGCCCCAAAACAAGAACGCTCCTCGGGGGGATGAGCCCGGACACAGGGCAGTCCCTGCGGACTGCCCTGTGCCTGACGAATCCGAGCGGCGTGCTAGCCGCGAGGTGGACAGCAAGCCGAAGGCGCAGCGTGGGGGCTTTTTATTTCCTAATCGCGATGCGTCGCGAGCTTGCCCGCCTGTTGATAATACTCAATGACAGCCAGGGCAAGCGCGTCAATCGAATCGGTCGTCACCACGCCCAACGATGGCCGCACCGCATGAGGAATAGCCAGCGGCAGCTCGGTGCACCCCAACACAACGGCATCAGCGCCGCGTGCGCGTAGCCGCTGCACGCATTCCACAGCAGGCGCCAAGGAATCATCCAGCCGGTTGGCTTTCACCGCGCGAATAGAGGTCATGCACAAAGACTCTACCTCGTCGTCCTGCGGCACGATGCATTCGTAGCCATGTTGCTCCAACGTACGCTGATACAGGCCCAACGCCAATGTCGCCGCGGTACCCATCAATCCGATTCGGCCCCGCGTCACCCCTTGGCGGCGCAGGTCTGCGGCAACGGCCTCGATGATATGCAACACGGGACATTGCGAGGCCTGAGCTAGTTCGTCATACCAGAGATGCGCCGTATTGCAGGGAATGGCGATCAGATCCGCTCCCGATGCATTCAAGAACTCGATACCTGCGCGCATCGCTGGCAACGGGTCTTCGCCGCCAGCCAGCCGCGCGGTGCTGCGGTCGGGTATCCGCGGATCATTCAACAAGAGTGTGGGAATGTGTTCTTGATCCCTGTCGACCGGCGTCAGCGCCGCCACTCGCATCGCAAAGGCTGCGCCTGCCAGCGGTCCCATCCCACCCAATACACCCAACATATGTTTCGTTTCCATGCACATTTGAGCGCCCGCGGAGCGCTACATTCCAATCCTGCTTGTTGCGCCAGCCCCTACGGCCTCATGCCGGCA
Source organism: Bordetella tumbae (assembly GCF_054780995.1). Classification (NCBI taxonomy): domain Bacteria; kingdom Pseudomonadati; phylum Pseudomonadota; class Betaproteobacteria; order Burkholderiales; family Alcaligenaceae; genus Bordetella; species Bordetella tumbae. The sequence continues at coordinate 201,660 of NZ_BAAGVG010000018.1, read as the reverse complement.
CTCCGGGGCGCAACACTTGGCCGGGCCGTGCGCCGCTGGCTTGACTGCCATCCCAGACAGACCAGCCGTTGACCCAGACGCCGTCAATGCCCTGACTGACCTGGACAGGTTTCTCAAAAGTCGCCAGATCGTTGACGCGCTCGGGGTCCAGCAAAACCAAGTCCGCATAATAACCGGGCTTGAGCAGGCCTCGCTGCGCCAGGCCATATTGCGTTGCGGCCAAGCCTGTCATGCGGTGAATCGCCGCTGTGAGCGTCAACACGCCTTCTTCGCGCACCAAGCGGCGCAATACCTGGGGAAAGGTGCCCCACTGACGCGGATGCGGATGCGGATCAAAGGGCAGGCCATCGGACCCAACCATGGTGAGCGGGTGTTCGAAAATACGCCGCACATCGTTGGGGTCCATCAGAAAATAGATCGCGCCTGCTGGCGCCAACCGTGCCAGCATGGCTTCGTCGTCCAGGCCCAGTTCGGCCTGTACATCGGCGTAATCACGCCCCGTGGCAGCCGGATACCCTTTGGACCAAGTGATCATGGTGCGGCTGGCAATGCGCACACGGTCCAGGCGCAGCATCGTGGATGTCGCAGGGTACGGGTGGCAATCCAGGCAGACGGGCTGACTGGCCGCGGCTCGGGTGATCATGTCCAGCGTTTCGCGGGTGCGGCCATGATTGCGGCTGCCCGCCACTTTGTGATGTGAGAACACAACCCGGGCATCGACGGCACGCCCGATGGCCAGCGCCTCCTCCATCGCCGGCACGACGTGATCGGCTTCATCGCGCAGATGCGTCGCGTAGATGGCATGACGTCCAGTCATCGGCGCGCAAACATCGATGATCTCGTCGGTGGGAGCCGCGGCAGCAGGGGGATAGAACGTACCGGTCGATACCCCGAAAGCGCCTGCGGCCAACGCCTCGGCCAGCAACTCACGCATAGCCTGGCGTTCACCCGCGTCGGCAGCGCGATCGACCGCATCACCCATCACCGCCACACGCAATGTCGTGTGCCCCACCAACGGAATCACATTGGTGGCGGCTGGTGCCTCGCGCAGGGCCTCCAGCCACTGCGCGAATGTGGAAAAACGGAACAACTCGGCAGGGCCGAGCAGATCCAGCGGTTGCGGCATATCCTGCCGCGTCAGCGGCGCCAGGCTGATGCCGCAGTTACCCGTCACCACACTCGTGATGCCCTGCGACACCTTGGGCGTCATTTCCGGATGTGCCAGCAGATAGCCATCATCATGCGTATGCGAGTCGATAAAACCCGGCGCCAACACACGCCCGGCGGCATCCAGGACCGGCACACCGTCCGGACACGGGAAATCGCCCAGCTCGGCAATACGTTCGCCTTTAATAGCCAGATGGCCCTGCACGGGTTCTGCGCCGCTGCCGTCAACCAGCAGGGCATTCGTAATGATCAGATCAGCTTGCATAGAATGATGATGGTTATGTTGGTCAGTCCAGCTTCTCGATGCCGGCGCTCTCGATCAGTTTGCCCCATTTGGCAGTTTCTGCGTCCATGAGCCGCTTGAAATCCTCGGGGCTGCCGCCGGCAGGATCGGCGCCGAGTGCTGCCAGTGATTTTTGGACCTCGGGATTTTCCAGCGCCTTGTTCAAGTCAGCATTGAGCTTTTTGATGACGTCGGCCGGCGTGCCTGCAGGCGCCACCGCGCCTCCCCAGGCGATCGTCTCGTAGCCCTTCAGGCCGCTTTCGTCCAGCGTCGGGACATCGGGCAGCAAGGCCAAACGTTTGAGGCTGCTGACGCCCAGGGCGCGCACTTTTCCGCTTTGAATCAGCGGCACAGCCTCTGACGTATTCGCAAAGGTAAAGTCGAGCCGTCCGCCCATCAGATCCTGCATCGCGGCCGGGCCACCGTTGTAGGGAATGAACATGACATCGACTTTAGCCATGCTTTTGAAAAGCTCGCCACCCATGTGACCCGTGGTGCCGACACCCGAGGCACCATACGAGAGGCGGCCCGGCTCGGCCTTGGCACGGGCGACCAGGTCCTGCACCGACTTGATCGGCGAATCAGCCGGCACGATCAGCACGTTATAAATATTGAACATCTGACCTACCGGGACCAGATCCTTATCCACATCGTAAGGCAGCTTTTTAAATAGCGAGCGGTTCACGGCCAAGGTGTTGATATTGCCGTAGCCGATGGTGTAGCCATCGGCCTCTGCGCGCTTGATCAGCGACACGCCGATGTTGCCCGCCGCACCAGGACGGTTCTCGATCACCAGCGTCGCGCCAGTGTCCTTGGCGATCTGCGTCGTGATCAAGCGCGACAACACGTCGGGCGATCCGCCTGCGGCAGATGGCACGATGAAGGTGATCGGCTTGTCCGGAAAAGCGGCATGAGCGCTGACGGCAGCGCCCGTGGCCGTGCAGGCAACAGTTAGGACGCTCAAATAGCGGGCAAGAGTTCGATACATGTAATTCCCCTGGATATATGTGGTTTGGTTTCATTGCTGCACTCCTCGGGACCAGGCGTTACCGGCCCGGATCCGGGGAGCAAGAAAACGTGGAATGGCCCGGCGTTTTCTAGCAAATCAGGTTATCACCGGGACCCGCCAGAGCCCTCATCGAAAAATGTCCCAGACCTATAATCCGCCGTTATTGCCCCAGACAGGAAAACCGCGATGCAGGACGACGCGATCACTGACACAGGTGCCTCGGCCCACCCCGCCGCGAGACCTCTGAATCTGCGCCAGATCGAAGTCTTTCGCGCCATCATGATGGCGGGCTCGATCAGTGGAGCGGGCCGATTACTGCATGTCTCGCAACCCGCGGTCAGCCGCGTGCTGTCGCTCACGGAATCGCGCCTGGGCTATCCGCTTTTCGAGCGCGCGAAAAGCCGGTTGACGCCTACTCCAGAAGCGCTACGCCTCTACGCAGAGGTCGAGCAGGTCTATGGCGGGATTCAGCGCGTCAACGATCTCGCGATTGCGTTGGGCGAGGCAGGCGCAGGCGTGTTGCGCGTCGTATGCTCCGCCAGCTACGGGCAGCGCCTGGTGCCGCGCACGCTACTGGCCATGCGCGGACGCACGGAACGCAGCCGGGTCGACTACCGCAGCGTTACTTTTGACGAACTCGCGGGCTACTTTCTGACAGGGCGCGCCGACGTCGGTCTATCCATGTCCCCACCTCAACACCCGCATCTGAATTCGGTGCGGCTGGGAACGGTACCCATTGTCTGTATCGCGCCGAACGATCACCCGTTGGCAAGCCACGACATCGTGCACGCTCATGATTTCGGCTCTGCGCAATGGATAGGTTATCCCGCTGGCACGCCCCTCAGTCACGCACTCACCGGGTTCTTTGGCAATACGCAGCCGTGCCCTGCCGCGGTCGAAGTCCATTCGCCAGTCACGGCCTGTGCTTTCGTACTGCAGGGTTTGGGGCCGGCCCTCGTAGATCGCTGGTGCATCACGCCAGAATTAGCTGAACGCGTGGCCATCCGGCCCATTCATCCAGAAGCCCATGTGGAAATCTGGGCCACCCACTCCACGCTAGCCCCATTGCCGCTGCTCGGCCGCCGTTTTCTCGACGCCGCGCGATGTGTCATCGAACAGGGCGCCTAGCCCTGACGATCAGCATCAATTTTTCGCGCAATGCTGCCGTGCTTGATATGGATCAAGCCAGATATCGATAGACCCTGCCACCATCTCCGTGCCGATAGCTCTCGGTCTTTACGGAGAAGTCATGTCATTACGCAGTACCTTGGCGGCCGCATTCTGCCTGGTCAGCCTGAGCGCCATCCCGGCCCACGCCCACGAGGCCGGCGATTGGCTTTTCAAACTGGGCGTCACCCAGGTCAGCCCGAAATCCAATAATGGCAGCGTGCTCGATGGCACAGTCGATCTCGACGTCAGCAGCAACGTGCGGCCGAGTTTCACGGTGACCTATATGGCCACTCGGCACATCGGTATCGAACTGCTGGGCGCGTTGCCCTTTCAGCACAACGTATCCGGCGACGCCGGGCTGGGAAAAATCGGCACAACCAAACAACTGCCCCCCACGCTCAGCGTGCAATGGCATTTCCTGCCGGATCACACGGTACAACCCTACGTCGGCGTGGGGCTGAACTACACCCATTTCTTTGACACGCACACACGCGGCCCACTCGCCGGCTCGAGCCTGAAACTCAGCGACTCCTGGGGATTCGCCGGACAGCTTGGCGTTGATATCAAACTCAGCGACCGCTGGTTTATGAACGCAGATATTCGTTATATCGACATTTCGTCGAAGGTAAAACTCGACGGCCAACGCATCGGCACTGCGCGCATTGACCCGTGGGTCACGACCCTGGCGGTGGGTTATCGCTTTTAACGCCAGCGCGGCAGTGGGCGCGAAGAGGTCATAACGGTCATAATAGTTGACCCGCGCTATGTCTAAGAAAAGAGGAGCCCGCGCATGAAATCTTTACGTCCCTTGCTCGCCAGCCTGTTGGCGATCGCCACGGTGGCCGGCGCGTCGCAGGCCCGCGCCCAAGATCTCGGTGATTGGCCGTCCAAACCGATTACCTTCATCGTGCCTTACGCGCCCGGCGGCTTTGCCGATACTCGCATGCGTCTCATCGCACGCAAGCTGGGCGATGTGCTCAAGCAGACCGTCGTTGTCGAAAACAAGGCGGGCGCCGGAGGTGTCATCGGCACCAACCTGGTCGCCAAAGCGACTCCCGACGGCTACACCATCGGCGCGGGCAATCTGGCTCCGTTGGCGGTCAATCCCAGTCTGATGGCTCAGATGCCCTACAAGGCGGACAAAGACCTGGCGCCCATCATCCTGGTCGAGAACAGCCCTCTCGTGCTCAGTGTGACGAACGCATTGCCGGTCAAAAACCTGCAGGAATTGATTGATCTGGCCAAGCAAAAACCAGGGACACTGACTTTTGGCTCCTCGGGTGTGGGCGGCGCTCACCACTTGTCGGGAGAAATGTTCCGCGAACAGGCAGGCATCGACATCGTGCATGTACCGTATAAAGGCGGCAGCCCGGCCTCTGCGGACCTGATGGGCGGGCATATTTCGATGATGTTCGAAATGGGATATGCGGCGTTGCCCGCCATTCAGAGCAAAAAGGTTCATCCGATTGCCGTGACGTCGGCCAAACGCCTCGCGGTGCTGCCCGATGTCCCCACCCTGGCCGAGGCAGGACTGCCTGGGTTCGAGTCATATAACTGGCAGGGAATCATTGCGCCCGCAGGGACGCCCGCCCCCATCATTGCCAAGCTGAACACCGAGTTGAACAACATCCTGCAAGACCCGGAAGTGCAACGAGCCATTGCTGATACAGGCAGCCAAGCGGGAGGCGGCACCCCCGAGGATTTCGCCAAATTCATCGCCAGCGAAACCCGGAAATGGGCCGAAGTGATCCAGAAAGGCAACATTACGCTGCAATAACGACACGTTTGCGGCGACAATCACCGTGAGGCGGCAAGTTACAATGGCATTTGCCTGAAACATGCCGCCGCAATAATCACGGTCGTCTGACAGGTACAGTACCCGAGGTCGACGCCTTGACCGGTTCGGCCAAAAACTCTATGGTCGTCCCCTTTGTCGGACACTGTTTACCTGTCCAGGCCCACACTGTTGCCTATGCCCGATCACACGCCCGATAGCCCGCCCCCTGTTCTGTCACTGGACGCAGTGGCGCTTGGCTATGGCGAATTCACGGTGCTGCAAGACATCACCATGACCGTTCAGCCCGGGCAGGTCGTCGCCATCATGGGCGGCTCCGGCTCTGGCAAAACCACGCTGCTACGCGCTGCGACCGGGCAGCTTCGGCCCTTGCGCGGCCAAGTCCATGCATTCGGCACTGATCTGGGCCAAATCGGCCATGATGAGCTGCAGGCGTTGCGCAAGCGCATGGGCGTGCTTTTCCAGCAGGGCGCGCTGTTTACGGACCTGAATGTCTTTGAAAACGTCGCTTTTCCCCTGCGCGAGCACACCCGATTGCCTGAGGCAGAGATTGTGTCACGCGTGCTGGACAAGCTCGACGCGGTCGGGCTGCGTGCGGCGGCGCATCTGCGCGTAGCGGAAATCTCTGGCGGCATGTCCCGGCGGGTGGCCCTGGCTCGCGCAGTGGTACTGGAGCCCGAACTCATTTTGTACGACGAACCCTTTGCGGGGCTCGATCCGATCTCGATGGGGATCACCGCCCGCCTGATCCGCGACCTGTCCGACCGGCTGCACTGCGCATCAGTGCTGATCACCCACGACGTGCAGGAATCATTTTCCATTGCCGATCAGGTCTACCTGGTCGGCCAGGGCCGTCTGGTCATCTCCGGGTCACCGCAATCCCTGTCCGAATCGCAAGACCCGTACGTCAAGCAATTCCTGCGTGGCGAGCCCGATGGCCCGGTCGCCTTTCAGTATCCCGACACGCCGGCGTTTCAGGCCTGGCTGGCCAAACAAGCCGGCGCAGCCCAGTCTTCCCTCGGAGGCCGAAAATCATGATCGGGCCAGTTCGAGCGGTCAGCGCCGTGGGCCGTTGGGTGCGCGACAGCATCAGCGGCGTCGGCGGGTTTACCCGCTTTGTAAACAGCCTCCTGGCGCGCAGCGGCATCGTCGTGTCGCGTCCCCGGCTGGTCTCCCAGCAAGTGCACTTCATCGGCAACTATTCCCTGCTGATCATCGTCGTATCGGGCCTATTTGTCGGCTTCGTGCTGGGATTGCAGGGCTATTACACGCTGAACCGCTATGGTTCCGAAGAAGCCCTCGGCCTGCTGGTCGCCCTGTCCCTGGTTCGCGAACTGGGCCCCGTGGTGACGGCACTCCTGTTTGCCGGCCGCGCCGGTACCTCGCTGACCGCCGAGATCGGTCTCATGAAGGCGGGTGAGCAGCTCTCGGCCATGGAGGTCATGGCCGTCGATCCGATGCGCCGGGTGCTCGTGCCGCGCTTGTGGGGCGGCATCATCGCCATGCCGGTATTGGCCGCCGTGTTTTCAATGGTAGGCATCCTGGGCGGCTGGATTGTCGGCGTACTGCTCATTGGGGTAGATGCCGGCGCATTCTGGTCGCAAATGCAAAATGGCGTCGATGTCTGGAATGACGTCGCCAATGGCGTCCTGAAAAGCATTGTGTTCGGGGTCACCGTCACGCTCGTCGCGCTCTACGAGGGCTGGCACGCCCGCGCCACCCCAGAGGGCGTGGCGCGGGCCACCACCCGGACTGTCGTCGTAGGCTCGCTCGCCGTGCTGGGCCTGGATTTCCTGCTTACCGCCCTGATGTTTGGCAACTAATACGGATTTGCATCATGTCACGCGAAAAAACCGATTTTTGGGTAGGGCTCTTCGTGCTGCTCGGCGCAGCCGCCCTGGTGTTTCTGGCCTTGCGCGCCGGCAACCTCAGCAGCTTCTCGTTTGCGCCGACATACACGCTGACCGCCGATTTTGACAATATTGGCGGCCTGAAAGCGCGCGCGCCCGTCAAGAGCGCTGGCGTGGTGGTGGGTCGCGTCAGTAACATCACCTTCGACGACCGTTCTTTCAAGGCCGTTGTCGCGCTCAATCTCGAAGAAGGCTACCAATTCCCCAAAGATACGTCGGCCTCCATCCTGACCTCGGGGTTGTTGGGCGAGCAGTACGTAGGGCTGACGGCGGGCGGCGACGAGCAAAATTTTGCCGATGGAGGCAAAATCCGCTATACCCAAAGCGCCGTTGTCCTGGAAAACCTGATTAGCCAATTCCTCTACAACAGCGCGCAAAACCAAGGGTCCAATTCGGAAAAATCCGGCGAACAACCCAGTGCGCCGCCAACGAACTGAAATACCGCACTGGCGGCCGTTGACCGAACACCTTTGCCCAACCTGCTCCGGCAGGCGACTTGTGAACAGAACCTTTGCTTGGCATTGACCCCATCATGACTATGCCCACCTACGCTCGATTTGCCTCTGCCCTGGCCGTCTGCGCGCTGACCGCCGGTTGCGCCGCTCCAGGCAACCCGGATCCCCGCGATCCCTGGGAAGGCTTCAACCGCGGCGTATACAAATTCAACGACACGGTCGACCGGGCTCTGTTCAAGCCTGTCGCGCAGGCCTATACCTACGTCACGCCTGAGCCGGTACGTAGCTGCGTCCACAACATGTTCAGTAACGTGGGCGATCTCTGGTCGGCCACCAACAGTTTCCTGCAGGGCCGCGGCCACGATTTCGTCAACACGTTGGGACGATTCCTGTTCAACACCACCATGGGCATAGGCGGCTGCTTTGACGTCGCGTCGGCCAATGGCGCCCGCAAGATCCCCAACGACTTCGGCACGACGCTGGGCGTATGGGGCTTTGGCCAGGGCCCCTATTTGGTGCTGCCGTTCTTTGGTTCGAGCAGCGTGCGTGACGGCGCCGGCCTGATCGGCGACTGGCAAGGCGGCATTTACACCTACAGCAGCCCGGGTTCGATCGACAACGTGCCGATCCGCAACAGCTTGTGGGGCCTCGATCTCGTCGACACGCGTGCCAGCTTGCTCGACACCACCGATATGGTCGACCGGGTGGCGCTGGATCCCTACAGCTTTATCCGTGACGCCTACCTGCAACGCCGCGCCGCCATGGTACGTGGCAGCGCCGAGGGCGAGGGCAATCTGCCCGATTACGACATCGATGACGATGACGACGCAGCCGCCGCGCCGGCTCAACCTGCCGCCCCTGCGCCCACGCCCACCCAATAACCAGGATGCCCCACTCAAAAGGAGCTCTCATGCGAATTTCTGCTTTTTCCTTGCTGCAACGTCTGTTCCTGGCCGCGACGATCGGCCTGATGGCCGCCACCGCGGCCCAAGCCAAGCCCGATGCCCATGGCGCGCCCGACAAGTTCGTACTTGACGCCGCTAATGAGGCCCTGAATGTGCTCAAGGCCGACTCCAAGGTCAAATCCGGCGATCTCGCCCACATCAACCAGGTCGTCGACACGTACATCCTGCCGTACGTCAATTTCCGCAAAACCACGCAGTTGTCTGCCGGCCGTTACTGGCGCCAAGCCACGCCCGAGCAACAAACGGCCCTGGCCAACGCCTTTCGCGGCACCCTGGTCCGCACTTATAGCGGTGCGCTGACCGGCGTGACCCAAAACACTTCCATCAAGCTGCTGCCGTTCCGGGATGATCCGAACGCGGACGACGTGGTCGTACGCAGCCTGATTACGCAGGCAAACGGCCAGCCCGTCGGCGTTGACTATCGCCTCGAAAAAGACCCCCAGCAAGGCTGGCGCATCTACGACATGAACGTCGAAGGTATCTGGCTGATCCAGAACTACCGCAATCAATTCGCGCAGCAGATCGAGCAATCCGGCATTGACGGGCTGATCAAGGCACTGAACCAGCGCAACCAATAAACCCAAGCGGCGACCGGGACAAAGCCGTCCCGGAGGGGCCGCCATTTATAATGGGCGATTCGCTCTTTTCCGGGCCTTCGCCGTTGCCATGTCTGCAGTCAGTCTAGAACACGTATCCAAGATTTATCCACCACGCCAGGCGGGTTGGAAAAAATGGCTTGGGCGTACCCCCGGCCAGGGGTTTCAGGCCCTGAACGACGTCAGCCTGCGCATCGAGCCCGGCGAGTTTTTCGGCTTGCTAGGTCCCAACGGGGCCGGCAAAACCACTCTGATTTCCATTCTGGCGGGCTTGGCGCGTGCCTCCAGTGGCAGTGCCAGTGTCTGTGGCTACGATGTCACCACCGACTATAAAATGGCCCGTCGCGCGTTGGGCGTGGTGCCGCAAGAGCTGGTCTACGACCCGTTTTTCACCGTGCGCGAAACGCTGCGCATCCAGTCGGGCTATTTTGGCCTGCGAAAAAACGACGACTGGATTGACGAAATCCTGTTCAATTTAGGTTTGGCAGACAAGGCCAACAGCAATATGCGCGCCTTGTCGGGCGGGATGAAGCGGCGCGTCCTGGTCGCCCAGGCGCTGGTGCATCGCCCGCCAGTCATCGTGCTGGATGAGCCCACCGCGGGCGTGGATGTCGACCTGCGCCGCACCCTGTGGGAATTCATCTCGCGGCTGAACAAGGCTGGCCACACCATCATGCTGACCACGCACTACCTCGAAGAAGCCGAGGCCTTGTGCGGACGTATCGCCATGCTCAAAGGCGGGCGCATCGTGGCACTGGATACCACGCAGGCCTTGCTGGCGCGCGTGGGCGGCGTGGATCTCGAAGACGCCTTTGTGCGCATCATGCACCAGGACACGCCGTTGTCGGCCGAACTCGAACCTGAAGAGGCTCTTTCGTGACCCCGCCGCTGACCCCGACCGAACAACCCTTGGTGCAGCCTCGCCTGGATGCGGGCTCCGGCTTTCCCACGCTGTTGCGCAAGGAGCTCCTGCGCTTCTGGAAAGTCGCGTTCCAGACCATTGCCGCCCCGGTCGTCACAGCCTTGCTTTACCTGCTGGTGTTTGCTCACGTGCTGGAAGGGCGCGTCATGGTGTACAACACCGTGCCGTACACCGCATTCCTGATTCCAGGATTGATGATGATGAGCATGCTGCAAAATGCTTTTGCCAATCCCTCATCATCGTTGATCCAGAGCCGTATCACCGGTAATTTGGTGTTCGTGCTCCTGCCGCCCTTATCGCACCGCGAGATTTTTTCGGCCTATCTGCTGGCCGCGATCGTGCGTGGTCTGGCAGTAGGCGCCTGTGTGTGGCTGGTGGCCATCTGTTTCACGCCGCTGCCCTTGGTGCATCTGGGCTGGATCGTCGTATTCGCCATTCTGGCCTGCGGCATCATGGGCACATTGGGCCTGATTGCCGGTTTGTGGTCAGAGAAATTCGACCAACTCGCCGTATTTCAAAACTTTCTGATCATGCCGGCCACATTTCTGTCCGGCGTGTTCTACTCCATTCACACACTGCCGCCGTTCTGGCAAACCGTGTCGCACTGGAACCCCATTTTTTATACGATCGATGGCTTTCGCTACGGGTTCTTCTCCGTATCGGACGTATCGCCGTGGCACAGCCTGGCCGTCGTGACGGGGGTCTTCGCCGTTTTGGTGATCTGTGCCTTGCGGCTCTTGGCCAGCGGCTACAAACTCAGGAATTGACGCCATGCTGCCTACCCCCGAGCAGGTTCGCCAATATATCGCCGACGGGCTGCCTTGCGATCATCTGGATGTGCAGGGCGATGGCTCCCATTTTGACGCAGTCATCGTCAGCCCTGCGTTCGAAGGCAAACGCCTGATTGCACGCCATCAGCTGGTCTACGCCGCACTGGGCGACCGCATGAAAGCCGAAATCCACGCGCTCTCGATGCGCACCCTGACACCCGACGAATACTCCAAGGCGGGCAACTGATGGACAAGCTACGCATCACCGGCGGCGCACCCCTGCGCGGCGAAGTCACCGTCTCCGGCGCCAAGAACGCGGCATTGCCCATTCTGTGCGCAGGCCTGCTTACTGCCGACACCGTCTCCCTGGCCAACGTGCCAGCGCTGAACGACACGTCCACCATGCTGCGCCTGCTGGCCCGCATGGGGGTCAAGGCTGAGCGCGGCGCCGATGGCATCGTGACCCTGCAGGCCAACCAGGTTGACAACCTGGAGGCCCCCTACGATCTGGTCAAGACCATGCGTGCCTCGATCCTGGTGCTCGGGCCGCTGCTTGCACGCTTTGGCGAGGCTCGCGTGAGCCTGCCCGGCGGATGCAGCATCGGCCAACGGCCGGTCGACCAGCACATCAAGGGCCTGGCCGCATTGGGCGCCGACATTCGCATCGAACACGGCTTCGTCATCGCCAAAGCTCCACGGCTAAAGGGCGCGTCCATTCTCACAGACATGGTCACCGTCACGGGCACGGAAAACCTGCTGATGGCCGCCGTATTGGCCGAGGGCCAGACCGTTCTCGAGAATGCTGCCCGCGAACCCGAGGTGGTCGATCTGGCCGAGTTGCTGATCAAAATGGGCGCGCGGATCCAGGGTCATGGTACGGACCGCATCGTGATCGATGGCGTGGACAGCCTGCATGGCGCCGAACATCGTGTCAGCCCCGACCGGATCGAAGCAGGAACCTTTCTCTGCGCCGTGGGAGCGGCGGGCGGCGACATCGTTTTGCGCAATGTCGCCCCAGAGATGATGGGCGCGACCTTGGACAAGCTCACCGAAGCCGGCCTTACGCTGGAAACCGGCCCGGACTGGATTCGCGGCGCCATGCACGGCCGGCCGCGCGCAGTCGGCTTTCGCACTCATGAATACCCCGGTTTTGCCACAGACATGCAAGCCCAGCTGATGGCCTTGGACACCATTGCACAAGGCACCTCGGTGATCGTGGAGACCATCTTTGAAAACCGCTACATGCACGTACAAGAGCTACGCCGCATGGGTGCGGACATCGACATCGACGGCCACACCGCCGTGGTGCGCGGCGTCGAACGCCTGTCGGGCGCCATCGTCATGGCCACCGACCTGCGCGCCTCGGCCAGCCTGGTCATCGCCGGCCTGGCTGCCGAAGGGCAAACCACCATCGACCGCATTTACCACCTGGATCGCGGCTACGACCGCATGGAAGTCAAACTACGTGCGCTGGGCGCTGACATTCAGCGCTTGAGCGGCAAGGAATCCCTATGAGTCCCGTCGCCAACGCTCCCATTACCCTGGCGTTATCCAAGGGCCGCATTTTCGAGGAAACGCTGCCGTTGCTGGCCGAGGCCGGCATCGAAGTCCCCGAAAATCCGGAGAGCTCGCGCAAGCTGATTCTGCCTACCAGCGACCCCGGCCTGCGCCTGATCATTGTTCGTGCTTCCGACGTACCCACCTACGTCCAGTACGGCGCCGCCGATCTCGGTATCGCCGGCAAAGACGTGCTGATCGAGCACGCAGCCCAGCATCCTGGCGGCCTGTACCAGCCCATCGACCTGAACATCGCCAAATGCCGCTTGTGCGTCGCGGTGCGCAATGGATTCGACTACGAGGCCGCTGTCCACCAAGGCGCACGCCTGCGCGTAGCCACCAAATACGTGCAATCGGCACGCGAGCACTTTGCGGCCAAAGGCGTCTACGTCGACATCATCAAGCTTTATGGTTCGATGGAGCTCGCCCCGCTGGTCGGGCTGGCCGACTGCATCGTCGACCTGGTGTCCTCAGGCGGTACGCTGCGCGCCAATGACCTGGTCGCCGTAGAAGACATCATGGCCATTTCGTCGCGCCTGATCGTCAACCAGGCCTCGCTCAAGACGCGCGGCGCGCGGCTGCAGCCCCTGTTGGACGCGTTCCAACGGGCGGCAAATGCCGGCACCGCGGCCTGACACGGCCTGCGCCCGCTACACTATGTCTTTACCTGCTCCGGTGGCCGCGCTGATATACGGCGCCGCCGGGGGTCTCTTTGCTTCACCATGACGCCATGGCTCTGATCAATCGCCTCGATTCCCGTCAGCCGGATTTTGCTGCCGCGCTGTCCAAACTGCTGGCTTTCGAAGCCACCGAAGACGAATCCGTCGACCGCGCCGCGGCCGGCATTCTGGCGGACGTCCGCCATCGCGGCGATACGGCGCTGCTGGAATACACCCAGCGCTTTGATCGCGTTGCCGAGTCGTCGGCCGACGCTCTCGAAATTCCCAAGGCCGACTGGCATGCCGCATTGGCGGCCTTGCCCGCCGCGCAGCGTAATGCGCTGGAAACCGCTGCCGACCGCGTGCGCGCCTATCACGAGCACCAACGCGGCGAGACCTGGACCTACACCGATGCCGAGGGCACCCTGCTGGGCCAGCAGATCACCCCGCTGGACCGCGTGGGCTTGTACGTGCCCGGCGGCAAGGCTGCGTACCCCTCGTCAGTCCTGATGAATGCAATCCCGGCCAAAGTCGCGGGTGTCCCCGAGTTGATCATGGTTACGCCCACGCCTGACGGCGTACGCAATCCGATCGTCCTGGCCGCCGCCGCCATTGCCGGTGTGGATCGCGCCTTCGCCATCGGCGGCGCCCAGGCCATCGGTGCATTGGCCTACGGCACGGCGACCGTGCCGGCAGTGGACAAGATCGTCGGTCCGGGCAACGCCTATGTCGCGGCCGCCAAACGCCGCGTATTCGGCACCGTCGGCATCGACATGATCGCGGGCCCCAGCGAGATTCTGGTCATCTGCGACGGCAATACCCCGGCAGATTGGATCGCCATGGACCTGTTTTCGCAGGCCGAGCACGACGAATTGGCGCAATCCATCCTGTTGTGCCCCGATGCTGCCTTCATCAACGAGGTCGAGGCCGCCATCGAGCGTCTGTTGCCCACCATGCCGCGCGCCAACATTCTGCGCGTGAGCCTTGCCAATCGCGGGGCCTTGATTCTGGTGCGGGATCTGGACGAAGCCTGTGCCATTGCGAACGACATCGCCCCCGAGCACTTGGAAATCTCGACCGAGCAGCCCGAACACTGGACGGCACGCATCCGGCATGCCGGCGCCATCTTTATGGGCCGCTTCAGCTCAGAATCGCTGGGCGACTATTGCGCCGGCCCCAACCACGTATTGCCCACGTCCCGCACGGCCCGGTTTTCCTCGCCGCTGGGTGTGTACGATTTTCAAAAGCGCTCCAGCCTGATCCAGGTATCCCAACAGGGCGCCCAGACCCTGGGCCGCATTGCCGCCGAGCTCGCGCTGGGCGAGGGCCTGCAGGCCCACGCAGCCAGCGCGCAATACCGGCTGGACAAGCCATGACGTCGCGCACCGTGGCCGACCGCATCGCCGGTACGGTCCGGGCGGATATCAGGACGCTGAGCGCCTATCCGGTGCCGCCTGCCGCGGGCGGCATCAAGCTCGACGCCATGGAGTGCCCGTACGAGCTGCCCGATGCCGTACGCGACGACATCGCCCGCGCCGTGCGCGATACCGCGCTCAATCGCTACCCGGCAGGTGACACCACCGAACTCGCCCATGGCGTACGTCAGGCGTTCGGCATTCCTGCCGAATCCGGATTGTTGTTTGGCAACGGATCCGACGAACTCATTCATCTGATCGTTCAAGCCTGTTGCGAGCCCGGCGACACCGTACTGTCGCCGTGGCCATCGTTTGTCTATTTCGACATGGCGGCACGCTTTGATCACGCGCGTTTCGTCGGCGTACCGCTGACTGCGGATCTGCAATTGGATTTGCCCGCGATGTTGCAGGCCATCGCCCAGCATCGTCCCAAGGTCGTCTTTTTAGCCCTGCCCAACAACCCCACCGGCGGTCTATGGCCCGACGAGGCCGTACAGGCAATCATCGATGCCGCGCCCGGCTTGGTCGTCCTGGACGAGGCCTATCAGCCCTTTGCCGACCATACCTGGATGACACGTCTGCCGGCGCTGTCCCATGCCGTGATCCTGCGTACCGTCTCCAAGATCGGCCTGGCGGGTCTGCGCTTCGGTTATCTGTCCGGCCACCCCGACTGGATCGCACAATTCGACAAAGTACGTCCTCCGTACAACTTGAACGTCCTGACGCAGGCTGCGTTGCGCGTGGTATTACGTCACAAGGCCGTTCTCGACCAGCAGGCAGCCCAGTTGCGTGCCGATCGCGAGCCGCTGGCCCGTGCGTTGGCCGATCTGCCGGGCGTCACCGTCTTTCCGAGCGCCGGAAACTTCGTTCTGGCGCGCTTTTCCGGTGAGCTGGACGGTAACACTGTGCATCTTGCGCTGAAAACGCGCAAAATACTGGTAAAGAACGTTTCCAGCGCACACCCGTTGCTGGCCAACTGCCTGCGAATCTCGATAGGCACGCCCGCCGAAAACGCCGCACTGCTATCCGCTCTACAAGACATTCTCCGTTCCCATTAGGCTCGCCCCTTCTTTTTATGCGTACCGCCGATATCACCCGCAACACCAACGAAACGCGCATCCGCGTGTCCGTCAATCTGGACGGCACCGGCAAGCAAACCCTGGACACAGGCGTGCCGTTTCTGGACCACATGCTGGACCAAATCGCCCGGCATGGCCTGATCGACCTGGACATCAAGGCCGAGGGGGATCTGCACATCGACGCGCACCACACCGTCGAAGACGTCGGCATCACATTGGGAATGGCCGTCGCCAAGGCCGTAGGCAGCAAGGCCGGCCTGCGCCGCTATGGACACGCCTATGTACCGCTGGACGAGGCCCTCTCGCGCGTGGTCATCGACTTTTCCGGCCGGCCAGGCCTGGAATATCACATCCCGTTTACGCGGGCGCGCATTGGTAATTTCGACGTGGACCTGACCCGCGAATTTTTCCAGGGCTTCGTCAATCACGCATTGACCACGCTGCACATCGACAACCTGCGCGGCTTCAACGCCCATCACCAATGCGAAACCGTCTTCAAGGCATTCGGCCGTGCCCTGCGCATGGCGCTGGAAGTCGACCCGCGCGTGGGCGACGCCGTGCCCTCCACCAAAGGCGTGCTGTAACCCCACCCGCAGGCAGAATTCAGTGACCACTATTGCCATCGTCGATTACGGAATGGGCAATTTCCATTCCGTGGCGCGCGCGCTGCGCTACGCTGCGCCCGATGCCGACATCCGCATCTGCAACCGTGCCGCCGATATTGATGCGGCCGATCGCGTCGTATTTCCAGGCCAGGGCGCCATGGCCGATTGCATGCGCACCCTGAACGAATCGGGGCTGCGCGACGCCGTCGTGCGCGCCGCGCACACCAAACCGCTATTAGGTGTCTGCGTAGGCGAACAAATGCTGTTCGAGAGCAGCGAAGAGGGCAATACCCCGTGTCTGGGCGTGTTCCCCGGCACCGTACGCCGATTCTCGGGCGACCAGTTTGCGGACGGCACCCCGTCCCGTTCAGGCGATGAGCGCCTGAAAGTCCCTCACATGGGATGGAACCAAGTCCGCCAGACGCGCTCCCATGCTTTGTGGGACGGGATTCCAGACCTGACACACTTTTATTTTGTGCACAGCTACTACGCCGCGCCCGCCGATCCCGCGCTGACTATCGGGGAAACCGACTATGGCGGCACGTTTACGTGCGCTGTCGCAGCCGCTAACATTTTCGCGGTGCAATTTCACCCCGAGAAAAGTGCGGCGCACGGTTTGCGCCTGTATCGCAATTTTGTAGACTGGAACCCATAACTCCCGTACGAGCCTCGGGCCGGACCTCTTTCAACCTTTTTTCAACGCTCGCTATTCACCATGCTGCTGATCCCCGCCATCGATCTCAAAGACGGGCGCTGCGTACGCCTACGCCAGGGAGACCTCGACGAGGTAACGGTATTCTCTGAAGAACCCGCCACCATGGCCTCGCACTGGCTCGACCTGGGCGCACGCCGCCTGCACTTGGTCGACCTGAACGGCGCCGTCGCCGGCAAGCCCAAGAACGACGCTCCCATCAAGGCCATTCTGGAGGCCGTAGGCGACGAGATTCCCGTGCAAATCGGCGGCGGTATCCGTGACCTCGACACCATCGAGTCGTATCTGGATGCCGGCATCTCGTACGTCATCATCGGCACCGCCGCTGTGAAAAACCCGGGATTCCTGCAAGACGCCTGCGGCGCCTTTCCCGGCAAGATCATCGTGGGCCTGGACGCCCGGGATGGCAAGATCGCCACTGACGGCTGGAGCAAGCTCACCCGCCACGACGTGCTGGACTTGGCCAAAAAGTTCGAAGACTACGGTTGCGAATCGATCATCTACACCGACATCAGCCGCGACGGCATGCTCTCGGGCGTCAACGTTGATGCCACGGTCAAGCTCGCGCAACATGTCCGCATCCCCGTGTTCGCCTCGGGCGGCATCGCCGACATGAAAGACATCGAAGCCCTGTGCGCAGTCGAAGACGAAGGCGTCGAGGGCGCCATTCTGGGCCGCAGCATCTACGAAGGCACGCTTGATTTTCAAGCCGCCCAGGCCCGCGCCGACGAACTCAATCCATGAACACGCCTACTGCCACGACAGCCACGACGCCGGTAACGTCCTCGAATATCGCCGGACTATCCGGTGCGCTGACCCGCCGCATCATTCCTTGCCTGGATGTCACAGCCGGGCGCGTCGTCAAAGGGGTCAATTTCGTCAACCTGACCGACGCGGGCGATCCTGTTGAAATCGCCCGCCGTTACGACGAGCAGGGCGCCGACGAACTCACGTTCCTGGACATCACCGCCACCAGCGATGATCGCGATCTGATTCTGCCCATCATCGAGCAGGTCGCCTCGCAGGTATTCATCCCTCTGACCGTCGGCGGTGGCGTACGCCAGGTCTCCGACGTGCAGCGCCTGCTCAATGCCGGTGCCGACAAGATCAGCATCAACAGCGCGGCCGTCGCCAACCCCGAGTTGGTACGCGCCGCTGCCAGTTACCACGGCTCGCAATGCATCGTGGTCGCCATCGATGCCCGCCGAGTTTCCGCGCCTGGCGAGCCCGCCCGTTGGGAAGTCTTTACCCACGGCGGCCGCAAATCGACCGGCCTGGACGCCGTGCAATGGGCCAGCCAGATGGCGGCCTATGGTGCAGGCGAAATCCTGTTGACCAGCATGGACCGGGACGGCACCAAATCAGGCTTTGATATCGAGCTCACCCGGGCCGTATCGGACGCGGTACCGGTTCCCGTGATTGCTTCAGGCGGCGTCGGCAGCCTGCAGCACT
The DNA here is from genome assembly GCF_054780995.1 of Bordetella tumbae. Lineage (NCBI taxonomy): Bacteria > Pseudomonadati > Pseudomonadota > Betaproteobacteria > Burkholderiales > Alcaligenaceae > Bordetella > Bordetella tumbae. Next base: position 183,139 of record NZ_BAAGVG010000018.1, on the reverse strand, counting down.
TGGCCGACGGCGTCACCGCCGGGCGCGCCAGTGCAGTGCTCGCAGCCAGCATTTTCCACTTTGGCCAACACACGGTGCGCGAATGCAAGACATTCATGGCCAACCAAGGCATCGCCGTCAGACTAGATTAGACTGTGCCTATGAATACCGATCCCGCCTGGATGGCCGAGGTTGTTTTTGACGACAACGGCCTGATTCCCGCCATCGCCCAAGACGCCGAAAACGGCCAGATCCTGATGGTGGCCTGGATGAACAGCGACGCCCTGGCCGAAACAGCCGCCACGGGGCGTGCTGTCTATTGGTCGCGTTCGCGCCAACGCCTCTGGCGCAAAGGCGAAGAATCCGGCCACACACAGACCGTGCACGATTTGCGCCTGGACTGCGACGGCGACGTCATCCTGCTCAAGGTGCACCAAGAGGGCGGTATCGCCTGCCATACCGGTCGGGCCAGTTGCTTTTTCCGCCGCCTGGAGGGCCCAGCCGACAGCGCCTCCTGGGTGACCGTCGACCCTGTCCTGAAAGACCCGGAGCACATTTACAAATGAGCCCGTCCTTATCCGGCACCGACACGCTGGCGCGTATCGCCGACACCCTGGAAACCCGCCGCCCCGAAAACGGCGGCGATCCGCAATCGTCGTACGTCGCCAAACTGCTGGCCAAAGGCCCCGATGCCTTTCTGAAGAAAATCGGCGAGGAAGCCACCGAGCTCGTCATGGCCGCCAAGGACGGCGTGCCGGAGCGCATCATCAGCGAAACTGCCGATCTGTGGTTTCATTGTCTCGTCACGTTGACTCACTACAATCTGCGCCCCGAAGACGTGTTGGCCGAGCTGGCACGACGGGAAGGCCTCTCGGGCCTCGAAGAAAAAGCACGGCGCCCCGCGTCTTGAGTACGGAACAACCATGAGCGACAACTGTATCTTCTGCAAAATCGCCCGCGGCGAAATTCCCTCAAAAATCGTTTACGAAGATGAGGAATTCGTTGCGTTTCACGACATTAACCCAGCCGCGCCCGTCCATCTGCTGCTCATCCCGCGCCGACACATTGTCTCGCTGCAGGACGTCAGCGCAGACGATGCGGGCTGGTTAGGTAAAATGACAGTATTGGCATCCCGCCTAGCAGCGGAAAATGGCTGCCGACCGGGCCCCGATGGGGGATTTCGTCTCGTTGCCAACGCCGGCACCGAGGGCGGCCAGGAAGTACCGCATTTGCATTTCCATATCATCGGCGGTCAGCGTCCCTGGAAAGGGCGCGTGGCTCCCAACGCATAACCCCGGAGAACCGTCATCATGGGTAGCTTTAGCATCTGGCATTGGTTGATCGTCCTGGTCATCGTGGCACTCGTATTCGGCACCAAGAAACTGCGCAATATCGGCGGAGATCTTGGCGGCGCCGTCAAAGGCTTCAAGGAAGGCATGAAAGAAGCCAACAGCGATACCAAGCCCGAACAGGTCTCGCAGCAAAAAGTCGCCGACGACACCATCGACGTCCAGGCCAAAGAAAAGACCAACAACTCCTAATCCGCGTGGCTCGGGTTTAACCCCCCTCAGGCAACGTCCCCGGGCGTTGCCTTGCCGCGTTCCTAGTCTCTTTGTTTAAGCGAGCAGATGTCGCATGTTTGATGTCAGTTTCACTGAGCTGATGGTGATTGGCGTCATTGCGCTGATTGTCATCGGGCCGGAACGGCTGCCCAAAGTGGCACGCACCGTCGGACATTTGCTCGGCCGTGCCCAACGTTACGTCAATGACGTCAAAAGCGACATCCAACGCGAGATCGAAATCGACGAACTGCGCAAGTTCAAAAGCGAGATGGACGATGCCGCGAGCAGCGTGAAAACCTCTCTGCGGGACACCGAAAACTCGCTGCGCACCAACCTGAATGACACCGCCCGCGAGGCCACGCAAGGCATCTCGGACCTGAAAAAAGAAGTCGAGACTCCCGCTGGCAGCCCGACAGCAGCAGAGACTCCCGCGCTGAATGCAGGCCAGTCCGTCGCAGCCGATACGGCAGCGGCCAGCACACCGGCACCGGCCGCCACCGCGACGCAGCCGTCTGCTCCCACGGCACCATCTGCCTCAGCACCCACCACCGATACCGCGGCCGTCTCCCCTGACTCGGCGACCGCCCCCCAACCGAAAACCCCGACCACGCCGTGACCCAGAACGCCAAGCACGACGAGCTGGACCAGGATCAGCCGCAAGAAACCTTTATCTCGCACCTGGTCGAGCTACGCAGCCGCCTCATGAAGGCCGCCATCACCGTGATCGGCGTCTTCGTAGTGCTGTTTCTCTATCCGGGCGCCTCGGTCATTTACGACATCCTGGCGCAACCCATGCTGTCTTCGCTGCCCGAAGGCACACGTATGATTGCCACGGGCGTCATTACGCCGTTCATGGTGCCGGTCAAGGTCACCTTGATGGCCGCCTTTGTCATCTCGTTGCCGGTCGTGCTGTATCAGGCCTGGGCCTTTGTCGCGCCCGGCCTCTACCGTCACGAAAAACGCCTGGCTATGCCGCTCATCGTGTCCAGCACGCTGCTGTTCATATTGGGCATGGCGTTCTGCTATTTCTTCGTCTTTCGTACGGTCTTTCACTTCATTGCGACCTTCGCCCCGCAATCCATCACGCCCGCGCCGGATATCGAGGCCTATCTCAGCTTCGTCATGACGATGTTCATGGCATTCGGCATCACGTTCGAAGTCCCGGTCGCAGTGGTTTTGCTGGTCAAGACCGGCATCGTCGAATTGAGCAAACTGCGCAGCGCGCGCGGCTACGTTGTCGTCGGCGCCTTTGTCATTGCTGCGGTCGTCACCCCGCCCGACGTCGTCAGCCAATTCATGCTGGCCGTCCCGCTGTGCTTGTTGTACGAAGTCGGCTTGATCGTGGCGCGCATGGTCACGCCCAACAGCAAAGACACCGATTCAGACGATACGGGCAGCCTCACCGAACAACGCTAACCGTTACACAGACGCCCCGATAGCTCGCCAGATTCAACGTGGCTGTGTCGGCCGCATGCCGATAGTCACCGACATATCGCGCAACTTGCCGCCGCGCATCACGCCCAGCGTGGCTTTTTCTCCGGGCGGCAATGCCGCGATCAAACGCAGCAGCGTCATCGTATCCTGCACCTCCGCATCATCTACCGTCTGCACAATATCGCCGACACGCAGCCCGCCTTTGCCTGCAGGACCATCACGAATCACCCCGGCGATCACCACACCTTTCGTATTCGTCGGCAGACTGAAGGCACGCGCCAAATCAGGGGTGATGTCTTGCGGTTCGATTCCTAGCCAACCCCGCCGTACCGCACCGGTCTTGATGATTTCTTCCATGATCTTGCGCGCCGTATCCACCGGAATCGCAAATCCGATCCCCAGAGAGCCGCCCGTCTCGGAATAAATCGCCGCATTGATCCCCACCAGATTGCCTTGTGTATCGATCAGCGCACCACCAGAGTTGCCAGGGTTGATCGCGGCATCCGTCTGGATGAAATTCTCATACGTATTGATGCCCAGGCCATTGCGGCCCAATGCCGACACGATACCTTGCGTCGTAGTCTGTCCCACGCCAAACGGGTTACCAATCGCCAGGACCACGTCGCCGACATGCAGGCTGCGGTCAGTGGCCAACACCGCCACCGGCAGCGGACGCAAGTTATCCGCCAGTTTCAGCACCGCCAGATCGGTATCCGGGTCGGCTCCCACGACCTTTGCGGTCCCGGCGCGGCCATCGGCCAGCGCCACCTCGATCGCATCGGCCGCCTCGACCACGTGATAATTCGTCAGCACATAGCCTTCACTGCTCACAATCACGCCGGACCCCAGGCTGGTGGACGCCTGGCGGCGGCTCAAGCCCGGGACCTGGCCAAACAACTGCCGCAGAATCGGATCCTCGGGCAATGGCACGACTGGTACATTCACGTGCTTGCTGGTGTACACATTCACCACCGCCGGCGTCGCACGCGACACGGCATACGCGTACGACGAGACACCAGGTTCAATGACGGCAGGCACGCCTGCACCCGTCACAGGCGCGGCAGGAGCGCTTTGCCTGGCCGAATCCGATGCCGGCGCAGGCGCAGACAGACGCAGCCAATCGGGCCGCAACGTAGTCACGACGAATAAAATGGCCAGACACACCGTGACGGCCTGAGCAAATATCAGCCAATAGCGACGCATAATCCTGACAAGGTAGGGCAATGAAAACGATCGACACCCGCGAACTGGCTGCGTGGCTGGACGCCACGCTGCAAGCGCCGCGATTCAAAGATTACTGTCCCAACGGTCTGCAAGTCGAAGGCAAACCGCGCGTAGGCCACATTATCACCGGAGTTACTGCCTCCGAGGCGCTCATACGCGCCGCCATCGAGCGTAACGCAGATGCCGTGCTCGTACACCACGGCTGGTTCTGGAAAAACGAGGATCCTCGCGTACGAGGCCCTCGCCGCACTCGCCTGGCCCTCACACTGGCGCACGACCTCAATCTGTTCGCCTACCACTTGCCACTGGATGCCCACCCGGAATGGGGCAACAACGCCCAACTGGCACGTGTGCTGGGATTGACCCCCGAACGCGACGACACAGGGGCTCCCCTCACGTGCGGCCACGGCGACCTGATCTGGCTCGGCAATGCGCCAGACGTGAGCACACTGGGCGCATTGGCCACACGCGTGCAGCAACGCCTCGGACGCCAGCCCCTGGTCATTGGCGACCCCGATCAACCCCTGCGCCGCATCGCGTGGTGCACAGGTGGCGCACAAAGCATGCTGGCCGATGCCATCGATGCCGGCGCCGATGCCTACATCACCGGCGAGGCCTCAGAGCCCACCTATCACTTGGCACGCGAAACCGGCACAGGATTTATTGGCGCCGGCCACCATGCCACGGAGCGCTATGGCGCCCAGGCATTGGGTGAAGCCGTAGCAAAACAATTCGGCATCCGAGTCGAATTCATCGACATCGACAACCCGGTATAAACCGGCGCCGCACGTCCGAAACCAGCCCGAGGTTTCACCGCAAACCAAATGACGCATGCCCCTGACCAACTCGGCCAGGGGCATGCGTCATTGCGAGCCCGGTGTGCCTCGGGGCAGCATCATCGGGGCTTACTTCCTCAGCAAATCGCGGATTTCGCGCAGGACCACCACGTCTTCGGGGGGAGCTTCAGGCGCGGCGGGCGCTTCTTCTTCCTTGCGACGTGCCTTGTTGATCATCTTGACGATAATGAAAACAACAAACGCTAACAGAATGAAATTGATAAGGATCGTCAAGAAGTTGCCCCAAGCCAACACATTGGCGCCTGCCTTGCTCAAATCGGCATAGGTCATGGGGCCGGTGTAGCCCTCGGGCATAGACAAAACGAGGAACTTGTTGGAAAAATCAACCGAGCCGCCGAGGATGAAATTCACCAACGGCATGATCAAGTCTTTCACTATCGAGTCCACGATCTTGCCAAATGCCGCCCCGATAATGACACCAATCGCCAGATCTACTGCATTACCTTTGACCGCGAAATCGCGAAACTCTTTGAGAAAACCCGATGCCTTGCTCATGAATACTCCTTAGGTCGTTCGCCCGTGACTGGGCAGGCGCTATAATAAGCGGTTGCGACACTGTTACATGTTTCACACAACAGGTGCTGCGTGCGTGAATCCTGATGCTATACAGGTAATGCATGCGCATCAATAAGGATGGGAAGATGAGTCAGGATACGTTGTTGCATGACGAAGACGGTGCGGTTGATCCCAACCTGCCACCAGATCCTTCTCGCCGCTTCTGGGTCACGACGGCCTGTGCGGTGGGCGGTGTGGCCGGTGTGGCGACCGCCATTCCATTAGTCAGTACCTTTGCCCCATCCGAAAAAGCCCGCGCCGCGGGTGCCCCCGTCGAGGTCGACGTTGCCGATCTGACCCCCGGTCAAATGCGCACCGTCGAATGGCGCGGCAAGCCGGTCTGGATCCTGCGTCGCAGCGACGCCCAGCTCGCCGGCATCAAAAAACAAGACCCCTATCTCGCGGACCCCAATTCCGAGCGGCCTGGCTTTACGCCGGAATACGCCAAGAACGAAGACCGGTCGCGCAAACCCGATCTATTCGTCTGTGTCGGCATCTGTACCCATCTGGGCTGTTCTCCCACTGCGCACTTCGAAACCGGTGGCGGTGGCGGCCTGCCCGCATCCTGGGAAGGCGGCTTTCTGTGCCCCTGCCACGGCTCGACCTTCGATCTGGCCGGTCGCGTGTACCAGAACAAACCCGCGCCCGACAACCTCGAAGTTCCGCCATATCAATACCTGAGCGACACCCGCATCATCGTCGGGGTTGACGAAGACAACAAGGCCTGACGCGCGCTGCGCGCGGCTTTACCCGACCTTAGCAAAATACGCCTCGTATAGAAGGAGCCATTCATGGCTGGCGAAAAAACCGTCGAGACAACAGGGCTGCTGGGCTGGCTGGACCGGCGCTTTCCGGTAACCTCAACCTGGAAGGCGCATCTTTCCGAGTACTACGCGCCCAAGAACTTCAATTTCTGGTATTTCTTCGGGTCCCTGGCCCTGCTGGTGCTGGTCATCCAGATCGTCACCGGTATCTTCCTCGTCATGCACTACAAGCCCGACGCCGAACGCGCGTTCCAGTCGGTCGAATACATCATGCGCGAGGTTCCATGGGGATGGCTGGTGCGCTACATGCACTCCACCGGCGCCTCGATGTTCTTTGTCGTGGTCTACCTGCACATGTTGCGCGGGCTGTTCTACGGTTCCTACCGCAAGCCGCGCGAGCTGGTCTGGATCTTTGGCGTCGCCATCTTCCTGTGCCTGATGGGTGAGGCGTTCTTCGGTTACCTGCTGCCCTGGGGCCAGATGTCCTACTGGGGTGCTCAGGTCATCGTGAACCTGTTCTCGGCCATTCCCTTCATCGGCCCTGAACTGTCGATCTGGATCCGCGGCGACTACGTCGTGTCCGACGCCACCCTGAACCGCTTCTTCTCGTTCCACGTCATCGCCATTCCGCTCGTACTGATCGGCCTGGTGGCAGCGCATCTGGTCGCGCTGCACGAAGTCGGCTCCAACAACCCCGACGGCGTCGAGATCAAGCAAGGTCCCAAAGACAGATACGGCCGCCCGAAAGACGGCATTCCATTCCATCCGTTCTATACCGTGCACGACATCATGGGCGTCGCCGGATTCCTGATCGTCTTTGCCGCGATTGTGTTCTTTGCCCCGGAAATGGGCGGGTATTTCCTGGAATACAACAACTTCATTCCTGCCGACCCGCTCAAGACACCGCCGCACATCGCCCCGGTCTGGTATTTCACGCCGTTCTACTCCATGCTGCGCGCCACCACGGCCGAATTCACATGGATTCTGGCCGGTGCTGCCGTCCTGGGTGCAATCGCACTGCTGTTCAAGAGCAGCCTGAAAGGCATCCTGCGCATCGCCATCCCCGCCTTGCTGATCATCGTCGCCGTCCTGCTGCGCACGATCGACGCCAAGTTCTGGGGCGTGGTCGCCATGGGCGGCGCGGTGGTCATCCTGTTTTTCCTGCCGTGGCTGGATCACTCACCCGTCAAATCCATCCGTTATCGCCCCACGTGGCATAAATGGTTCTACGGCATTTTCATCGTCAATTTCCTGGTGCTGGGTTTCCTGGGTACGCAACCGCCCAACGACGTGTACAACCTCATGTCGCAAATCGGCACGCTGATCTATCTGGGCTTTTTCTTCCTGATGCCGGTATGGAGCCGGCTGGGGACCTTCAAGCCCGTGCCTGACCGCGTGACGTTCCATGCCCATTGACCCACGAACCGAAAACGGAATGACCATGATCAAGAAGCTGATTGGTGCTGTCGCGTTCATGTTCGCGTGCACTGGCGCCTACGCCGCCGAGGGCGGCTACCCCCTGGAAACCGCCCCCAACCGCGTCAATGACGTGGCAGCCCTGCAAAATGGCGCCAAACTATTCGTCAACTACTGTCTGAACTGCCACAGCGCCTCCTCCATGCGCTACAACAAGCTCCAGGACATCGGCCTGACCGACGAGCAGATCAAGGAAAACCTGCTATTTACCGGCGGAAAAGTCGGCGATCTGATGCATGTCGCCATGACGCCCCAGGACGCCAAAAAATGGTTCGGCACCATGCCGCCAGACTTGTCCGTCATTGCCCGCGCCAAATCGGTCAACGCGGGCCCCACCGGCGCCGATTACATCTATACCTATCTGCGCACGTTCTACCGGGACACGGCCCGGGCCACCGGCTGGAACAACCTGGTCTTTCCCAACGTGGGGATGCCGCACGTACTCTGGGAACTGCAAGGCCCGCGCGAGCTCACCACCGTGGCCATGCACGAGGCCTCGGGCGGCGGCTGGGAACGCGTCACCACCACCTACGACAGCCAGGGTTACGCCCAGGTCAAGACCGAGCCAGTCGCGAATTTCCACGGACACGCTACACTTGAGGCTAAGTTCAAGGCTCTGGACCCGGCCAAAGTGGCCAGCTACGACAATGATGTGGCCGATCTGACCGCATTTTTGTCCTGGATGGCCGAACCCCAACAGCTGTTCCGCAAGCAATTGGGGGTCTGGGTGCTGTTGTTCCTGGGCCTGTTCCTGCTGGTGGCTTGGCGTCTGAACGCTTCCTATTGGAAACACGTTCGCTGAAGTTCGCCCCACCGAACAGTTGGACTATGCAATACACTTCGGGGCCGGCACCCTAATCCCGATCGGGCTGCTGTCCGCCTGCCCCACCCTGGTAATCGGGGCCAGCGTTTGCTAGATTAGCGGCGCTGGCCTTTCGCTTTTCATACAAGGACTCACCGCCATGATGGTGCTCTATTCCGGAACCACCTGCCCTTTTTCGCAACGCTGCCGCTTTGTGCTCTTCGAAAAAGGAATGGATTTCGAAATCCGCGACATCGACCTGTACAACAAACCCGAAGACATCTCTGTCATGAACCCGTATGGCCAAGTGCCCATCCTGGTCGAACGTGACCTGGTGCTGTACGAGTCCAACATCATCAACGAATACATCGACGAGCGTTTCCCGCACCCGCAATTGATGCCGGCCGACCCGGTCATGCGCGCGCGCACCCGCCTGTTCCTGTACAACTTCGAAAAAGAGCTGTTCGTGCACGTCTCCACCCTGGAAGACCGCAGCAGCAAGCCCGACGAAAAGAAGCTCGCCACCGCGCGCCAGAGCATCCGCGACCGTCTGGCTCAGTTGGCCCCGTTGCTGTTGAAAAACAAATACATGCTGGGTGAAGAATTCTCCATGCTGGACGTGGCAGTCGCCCCCTTGCTGTGGCGCCTGGATCACTACGGCATCGAGCTCCCCAAGAACGCCGCACCGCTGCAAAAGTACGCTGAACGCATCTTCTCGCGTCCTGCCTACATCGAGGCACTGACGCCTTCTGAAAAAGTGATGCGTCGCTAAGCGGAGGGCTGTGTACGATGGGTGAAACTTCCACCAAACCGTATCTGTTGCGCGCCTTGCACGAATGGTGCACGGACAACGGCTATACGCCGTACATCACCGTGCAAGTCGACGAGCATACCCGTGTGCCCATGGCACATGTCCGCGATGGCCAGATCACGCTCAACGTGGGCACCCTGGCCACCAACAAGCTGGTGCTGGGCAACGAATTCATCGAATTCCAAGCCCGCTTCAGTGGCGTCGCGGAAAACGTCTGGGTACCCGTAGCCGCCGTCAGTGCGATCTACGCGCGCGAAACAGGTGCCGGCATGGGCTTCGAAGTCCAGCCTTACGAGGTTCCCAGTGCGGATGACGCCGCTGTGCCTGCCGACGCCTCAGGCGTCGAACCAGGCGAATTGGCCCCCGCCGCTGCCGATGACGGCAATGGCGACGGCGGTGACGACGACGAACCCAAACGTCCCCGCTTGACCATCGTCAAGTAGGGCGATAATGCCGTTCGTTATCGGTAAATTCTTTGGATTTGCCGACGGAAACCCGGGTAGGCACATGCACGCCCTTAGTTTCCTATACAATGCAAACCCTTCGCCCGCCATGCCAGCCATGGCGGCGCGTCTGCCGGTGTAGCTCAGTTGGTAGAGCAGCTCACTTGTAATGAGAAGGTCGAGGGTTCGATTCCTTTCACCGGCACCATTTAGCAGTACACAACAGTATCAGAAAGTCTACGAAACCCGCACCAGCTAAAGCTATGCGGGTTTTTTGTTGTCTACGATAGTCCAATAGAATCTATTGCAAGACGCCCCCACGTGGGGGCATTATTGGGGGCGTCGGACGATATTCCGCCCCCATCAATAAAAAACGCCCCCAGATGAAGCTGACAGACGCAGTTATCAAGGCCAAGACAAGGGCTCTGCACGCCTTGGCCAAGGACACCGGCAAGCCACAGAAGTTGGCTGACGGCGCAGGCTTGTATTTGCTGTTCACACCCGCCGGCGGACGATCATGGAATGCAAAGTACCGGATCTCTGGAAAGGAAAAGCGGTCAACTTATGGGCAGTACCCGACAATCACCCTTGCCCAAGCTCGAGAACGGCACCAGGAGGCCCGTAAGCTGCTTGCCGAAGGGATAGACCCCGGCGAGAGAAGGAAAGCTGATAAACGAGCGGCCAAAATGGCAGCAGCCAATTCCTTTGAAGCAGTCGCAAAAGAATGGCTAGCCGAGTACGGGCCAACCGTTACAGGGAGCACTTATGACCACGCCAAGGCGTGGATGGAGAACGACGTATTCCCGTGGTTAGGCCGTCGACCCTTAGCCGAAATCGACGCCCCCGAGATTCTGGACGTGCTCAAGCGTATTGATGGGCGTGGCGCTCGACATACCGCCCACAAAGTACGGAGCAAAATCAGCCTAGTATTCCGGTACGGTATCCGTCACGGGTATTGCCGATCAGATCCTGCACGCGATCTGATCGGCGCCATCCCTCAACCGAAAACAACCCACTTTGCCTCAATCACGGATCCGGCCAAGGTAGGGGAGATGCTCCGAGCGTTCGAAGGCTTTTCCGGAACGTTCGCTGTCCAGTGCGCCCTCAAGCTCGCCCCTGTGCTATTCGTACGGCCCGGCGAACTCCGTACCGCCGAGTGGGCGCACATTGACTTAGACAAGGCCGAATGGCGCTATCGGGTGAGTAAGACCGGAACTGATCATCTAGTGCCCTTGGCTACCCAAGCGGTATCCATCCTGCGCGAACTTCATGCGCTGACCGGTCACGGCCGATATGTGTTCCCAGGAGCACGTAGCCACGAACGCCCCATGTCGGAAGCAGCGATCAATGCCGCACTAAGACGGCTGGGGTATGACACACGCACCGAAATAACAGGCCACGGTTTCCGAGCTATGGCGCGCACTATCCTGCATGAGGAACTAGGACAAAAGCCCGAAGTCATCGAACATCAGTTAGCCCACGCCGTGCCGGACATGCTGGGAGCCGCCTATAACCGTACCAAATTCATCAAGGAACGACGCGCCATGATGCAGATATGGGCGGACTATCTGGACTCTATCAAAGTAGGTGGGCATGTCATTCCCCTTGCGCGAGCGTCGTAGAGCAACTGCCAACCGGACAGACAATATTTCCCCGATATGACTACCAAGGCTGAAAAATGACACTCATGTGTGAATCAATGTTCTACGCAGAGACACAAATCAGGGCCACGATATCTCTACTATATCTTGTGCGGAAAAACTAGAATTAGCATCACTGCGCACAAGATGTTGTGGATTTTCAAAAAAATAGTGTCCGCTCACTATCGCATAAACGCATGTAATTCATAATGCGTTCTGATGGTTACAAAATAACCAAAAATGCCTTTAACTTTCCGCTTGTAACCGCTATCGGCTACCGCGAAAATAGCTCTGTCCCAAAGGAAAAAGGCTCGCCTACTACCAATAGACGAGCCCTTTTGAGACTCCACGCCGTGACAGCTATGCAGACTCACTTGTGACAGAGCGCATTCTGCGTATTGCTGACGGTCCAGTCAACCGCATTTACAAAAAAGGTATGCGGAATGGTCAAGCCACAGCATCAGTACTCACTATCCCTGATCCCACATCATGTGGGCAGCTCCATCGTACAGCAACGAGCAAGCGATGGATACATTAACGCGACCGAACTCTGCCGAGCAGCAGGCAAGCGCTGGAACGACTATTTTGAGCCCAAGCGTAGTCAAGACTTCTTTGAAGCCCTTGCACGCAAAACCGGAAAACCGGTATTGCTTTTAATTCAAAGGGTTAGGAACTCAGATGGAGTGGCTAGCACTTGGATACATCCTCACATTGCGATTAATCTGGGCCAGTGGCTGTCAGCGGACTTTGCGGTTCAGGTATCAGAATGGGTTCACAGCTGGATGTCCGGAAAGGGCGCAGCAAATGAGCCGGCGCCTCTGCCGTATCATCTGCAACGCTATCTGGCTAACGATGTGCGAGTTTCGCCCGGGTATTTTTCTGTGTTGCAGGAAACGGCTCTTAATCTATTTGGGCCGATGCACAACATCGGATTTCAGATCCCCCAGGGATGGGTGCCCGATATCTCGGTGGGCAAGGGATTCTGCAAATGGCTACGCGACGAAAAAGGCATAGATACCGATGAGCTACCAACATATATGCATGACTATCAGGACGGGCGCATCGTCAAAGCCAATCTTTACCCCGACGTCATGCTTGCGGACTTTCGGACATGGTTTCGTACTGTGTGGTTGCCTGTGAATGGCGTCAAATACTTCAAAAGTAAAGACCCTGGTAGCCTAGTTTATTTGGATCGCCACCCGGCCCTATCTGCAGCGCCGCGCCCCACACTCATTCCGAGCCGTAAAAGCCACCGAAGCCGCATAAGTAGCCTCTAGACAGAAGTAAGCTCATTGCCGCCCATTTCGGGCGGCTTTCTTCGTGAGCAAAGGAAATAGCATCAATTATGGCGTCAGCACCATTGGGAAAATCGGCAGAAGGCGCAGCAAAGCTGTTTTTTATAAAGGATATAACCCCCCTCAGCCTGCACACTATAAAACAAGCCAGAAAGCCCTTTTAGATCAATAGGTTGATCTAAAATTATTATTACCCCCTATAGAGTCCCCGTGACTAGCGAGCGCTCGGGGTTCGAATTACCCTTATCTCGCCCTTTCTCCTAGGGGCCCCCGGGCTTTGCGCTAACCTCGACAATATTTAGGGACAATGCATCATGGGCTTTCGAATCAAGATGAACCCGCACAACACGCTCTTCAATATTGCCTTTTATCATCTGCGCACTGCAGAGGATAAAGTACAAGATGACACGCCTGATGGCCTGACTTTAGATTGTGTGAGCTGCATCGTGTTTACGGCCTTCGCCGTCGAAGCCCTTCTCAATTTTGTCGCCAAAGAAACAGACTATAAAGAAAACCCTGGCGATAAATTTCCCCGGCGTTTGAAGTCTCTCTGCGAGTCCGTTGGAATGGAGTACGACGCTGGTAGACAACCCGTCCAGTCGATTCAAAGACTCCAAGCTATTCGCAACGCTTTGGCCCACGGCAAGCCATACCATTCTGTTTCCGAAGCCAGCTCCAAAGCCGAGCTTGATGCGGCGATGAAGTATGGATGGAGGTCCGACTGCACTCCTGAGGCAGCCCGGCGTTTGTTTGATAATGCGAAAGCCTTTAAGAAGCAGCTACTCGATTGCTCAAAAATACCGCCGGGTCAAGAGCTTGACTGCGCCATCGGCGGGTGGGCCGAAGTGCAACGCCCCACTGCTCCATAGTAGCAATGGGGCGCTCACTTATATGGGGAGTCGTCGCCGATCGCTGCTGTCGCAGGTAAGCGTTACTCTCAAATGCAAACTCACTTTCTATTGTTTGTTAACGAGATGGTGTGAGCGCCCGTCGGATTGTTCTTGACGTCGCCTTGCATAGACGTCTTTCGGCAATTGCTCCAGCACAGAGGGGCCGCCTGCAGGTGGTCTATTATTGAGAACATCAGCGTCACTCGCACTCACGATCTCATCGAAGATGCGTTCCCTGATGCTTTCGAGATCGAGCCCGGATTTGACGAATTCGATAGATCTGAGCCTGGGAAAACGAGCAGCGGTACACAGACTCTGAACATCTGATGCAAACTGGATATGGCGCTGTGCAACCTCACGTGAACCGTTTGATGCTTTCAAAAGCACCGCATCCGTTAAATGCGAGAGATTGCGAGTACGGCACTCTGCACGAACGTATTCTTCGACCGTTTGAGCGGTGTCGACCACGCTGTCTTTCTGCTGGCGCTGTGCCCCGCGCCTCATACTGGCGATCAGATCTTCTGGTATGGATTTGTGCTTGGCCAGCATTGCAATCGCGTCAGCTGAGGCCACCAAACGTACGGGGTCCTCTACCTCGTCACAAAACCCCAAGCGCATGGCCTCATCCGCGCCCATCCATGTTGTCTCATCCATCATGCGTTCTATTTCGGCGGCGGGTTGGCCACTTCTCTTAGCATAAGCCTTCACAAAGTTTTTCCGCTGCTCATCCATCATGTCAGCCAGATTGCGAAGGTCTTTTGCCTCGCCACCCGTCACGGTCCATGGGTTATGGATCATGATCATGGCATTTTCAGGCATGACGATCCTATCCGCCGCCATCAGGATTAACGACGCAGCAGACGCCGCAATACCCTCCACACGACCCGTAATTTTCCCTTTATAACGGGTCAGTTCGTTATAGATGGCGTTCGCCGCAAAAACATCACCGCCAGGCGAGTTAATGGACAGCACAAAATCCTTTCCCCCAGGAGCAAGGCGCTCAAGATCCTTAATGAAAGTCTCTGAGGTAATGCCTCCCGCGCCTATCTCATCGTGAATGCGGATTTCAACACGGGAATTTCTGGCATTGACACTGCTCTTAATGGTGTACCAGGGTTGCTTGTTCATACTCATAAAACCATTTCCTTAAATCGCAGCGCGATCGTCAAACTGCGTAACGGCCGCGCTGCTTGATAGCTAGTAGCTCAAAGAGGGAATCCGAGAATGGCGCGGGGATTGGCATCAGCACGACGCAAGACCGTCTCGCCCGCAGCCTCTAGACGCTCAAACTCGGCCTCTTCTGCCAGTTCCAGCTCATAGAGCTGCGCCTCTAGGCGAGCAAGCTCCGCCCCCTTGTCCGCCACTTGTCGGCCCTCTACGCCCGCTTTCGCAGCGTTAATGAGTATGGAACGGAAGGCTTCGCGGTTGGTGCTGACCAACAACGAAAGCGCGAGATCGGGGACCAGCTTGACACGCTCATCTAGCAACGGCCACTCAGTACCCCCAGTATGACGAGGTTCATAAGCGAGCTCATAGGCAAGATCCGAGAAATTGCGCTCGCTGGTCTTTTCCTTTGCGTTCAACCAGCGATCGACACGAGCGGCTATTCCAGCATCGTCCAGCGCCGCTCCTTTTACCTCGCGAATTTCGGCCTTGAGGGCTGCGATTTGTGTGCGGATCTTGTTCAGCTTTTGTGACATGGTCTCTTATCTCCATCCCAAGGTTTCAAACAGTTCGGTCTGATACACACCGCCCCCAAACTCGTCAGCTACAGCCTTAACAACCCCCTCGCCGACCGAGATTGCGACTTGCCAGGACTCCTCCATACGCTGTTTCTGCGCTTCAATCTGAGCCCGACGGAGTTTTGCCGCCTCGATACGATGGCCGAGAATATTCCAATCGCTGCGTCCATCATTCGCGCTGCTTTTCCGAACGCGTTCACGATCGTTCTCCATGTTTTTAATCTCGGCGTGCACCTGGAGATACTCGTCCGATACGGACATCAATGCCGCATGTGCCGCTTTACGTTGACTGACGAGACGACTCACCTTGTCGATCAATGCCGGACTGAGCTTCGCCATAAACTCAGCGTGAATATCTGACCGGGTTTTTTCAGGCTTGTTGACCTGTCCCATTGCCTTACTCCTTGCCCTCTTAGGGCTGATTGCAGCCTGATGCAAACTCCATAGATTCAGGCTGCGGTTAAGTGCGCGATGCCCGCCCAGTACCGGCTTGGCCGATTGGGTCTGACATTTCGCACGGAACATGTTTTGCTTTGCGCTATTGCTCAGTGAGGTCGGATGAAACACACCACGGCGCACGATGCCCCGCCATCTGCGGGGCATATACGGAGCGGATGCGTATCACCATAGGCGGGCGGCAAATCGTCTCTGATCGAGCAGTAGCCATAAGCCGCCCCCGGTCGGCGCAGATGTATGCACCGCTGACAATTGCTGTCCTCCAATGCCAGGAGGATTTCCGCCTTGTGGGTGCGGATGTAGCGCCTCAGTTCGTCGGTTAAATCGCCCGATACGATGAGCCTGCTGGGCGGACGTACCTCGACGTGCAGGCCAGCCTTGTAGAGCGGAGAGAGTAGGGAGTCCATCAAAACTCCTCCTCTTTGCTCGCCGTAGCAGCGGCATCAGGGGCAGGCAAAACCGCCCGATTAGTGCCCTCTGAGGTCACAATATCGGCGTTATTTTGATTAAGTTGCTCATCCCCAGGGAGTGTGCACCTTAATATTTTTCCGCTCGGCTCATCGCCCGGAAACCCGCATGAATACTGGCTTTGATTAAGATTCTCAAGGTTGGGATTTTTAAGGTAATCATCACCCCCTTGAACACCTAAATAACTCGGGATACGCCATAGCCACATACCGCCACCGCGACGGCCTTTTTCGCCTTCACGATAAGACTCGGCCTTGAGTACCGCGGATGCGCGGCGAATGGTTGCCCACGAATGACCCGCGTCCGACGATTCGGCTTTGATTGCTTTGACGGTCATGGGGCCAGCGGCCAACATGTCGCGCAAGAACTGGGTAGCCTCCTTTAACGCCGTAGCTTCATCGTCCTCAGACTCAGGCCCTTCCACCGCCCCCAGGATGTCGCGGGCAGAGCCCTCGATCTTGTCACCCCACGCGACGCGAGTGGTCTGGATGCCGCTGTCCAGACTGGCCGGTTCGATGAAGTAGGTAACGCCCCCGTCATCTACGGATATGTTGCTCTTGGCCCTCGCCAGAACTCGACCCTCGTGGCCATCCTGCTTGGCAGCGACCAACACTGCCCGAGCGAATGCACCGAAAGCCTGAGAGCCTATAACGCGTTCCTGTGGGGTCGTCCCTGCCGACCCCTTGGAAAAGTGTGTAATACCCAGCACGGCGCAGTTATGTGCGGCAGCGAAGTCCACAACAGCCTGCAATCCCCGGCGTACATCATTAGCGCGGTGCATATCACCAGCCACGGCGCTCACGATCGGATCTACCAGAAGTAAGGATGCGCCCCCGATCGCCGAGACAGCCGCCGTGAGGGTCGGGATATCCCGCGCCGGATCAAATGGCAACATGTCGCCAGTCATTGGATCCGTGACGCCCTGAACAAAGAACACGCGGCGTACGTCTGCGCCACATGCCATCAGGCGCGGTTTAAGCGTGTCGGCAGGGTCATCCTCGCTCGACCAAATCAGGACATTCCCCGGCTCGACACACTGTTGTCCGTCGGGCCAGATTCCCCCGGTGGTGACCGTTGCCGTCAGTCCGAGGGCCAATGTGGTCTTGCCTGTACCCGCAGCGCCAGCCAACAAGCTCAGTTTCCCTCGCGCTACCCATCCATCCCATAACCAATGAATAGGCTTTTCCTCGACGTCGGCCGCACACATCAGCGACACACTCCCAGCTGACACATCCTTGGGGCGTTCGGTAGCGGGTGATGCAGCTATCGCCTCCTGTACGCGCTGCCGCACGGCGTCCAAGCCGGACAAGCGCCCCATGTCGTTGAAATCAGATGGCAGCTTTCCATCTATCTCGGATCCAGTGGCGAACGTGGGCAGGGCTACCAGACCGTTGACGGCGCCCGCGGCCGCAATCGCCGCTTTCTGACCCGTGCCCGAGTTATCCACATCCCCACACACCACAATGCGCACATGGGGCAGCTTGGCGCGCAATGCGGTGGCCACCGAGCCCAAGTTCCCGGCGTTAAATGCCACTGCAACTGGGTGGCCCGTTGCCTCATAGAGGGTCGCACCGGTGGCGTAGCCCTCCACCAGCAGCAGCACATCGACCGGCTTACCACCGAATGCGTAATAGCAGCCGCGCACCTTGCCATGTGTCTTAAAACGCTTGTGGCCATGCGCATCAATGAACTGCAAATTCCACAGTTTGCCGGCCGCATCCCTCAGGGGGACTAACAGGGTTCGCTTGTCGTGGAATTCACGCAGCCCAATCGGTTTTATCTCCTTCGCAGTGCAATAGGGGTTATCGGCCAAAGCATCCCGCGCCTTATCCCAAATAGCTGCGCAAGCTTCAGCAGCAGTCTGATGCTCTCGGGCCTGCTCCTTCGCAGCGGCCATACGTGCGGCCTTGATGCGCTCTCGGTGGGCCTGCCTTTCATGCTCTGAAAGCTGACGCTCCGCCTTTGCGCACCAGGTCTCTTGCAGATCCGTGGCCCAGTCGCCATAAGCGCCAGCAGCAAGACCATCATCGTGCAAAACATACCAACCGCTCTTGCGCCCTGGCTTGTTCGTATCAAAGCGATGCAGCTTGCCGTCGGCCACAATGACTTTCGGCATCAGCCCGACTGCGTGCAGCGCCCCCGAAAATTGTTCCTCAATAGACATAGTGATGGTCATTGATCAGCCTCCGGAACGAAGTGCTTTTCGGCCCAGTCGCTGAGCCCACATGCCTCCAACCGCAGCGACTTAGCTGCAAACTTGATGAGGCCCAGCAACGACATCACGTCCTGAGGCGAAAGCGTTCGATGATTGCTATCCGACTCCGTGTCCACAGCATGGCTGAGCAGAATGCCAGACACCGTCTCGATACCAGCGGCTGCATCAACAGCGTTTTCAGAGAACGTCACGAACGGTCCAGCCCTGCGACGTGCGGCCTCTTGGTGTACCCGGTCGCTAAAGAAATGCTGTGCAGTGTCGATATAAGTAGGCGCACTCATTTGGCCACCTCACCGTTGACGGCAACATCGATCTTGCACGCCAGATCGGACGCGAGCCAAAGAATGTTGTCTCGATCACGTTCGGACAGCGCGTTAAAGCTCTCCTGGCCATTGCCATGCAGCAGCATCAGCAAAGACGACAACTGCGCGGCGTTGTTCTCTGTTTCGAGCGGATCAGTGTGCTGAGTCTGATTAACCATGATGCGCCCCCGAGATGGCTTGAGCGACACCGGTGCAAAAAGCCTGGTTCCAGACATTCGTACGTGCCGTGCATTCGCGCGGATCGGTAGCGCGTACACCCGCCAGATGCAACGCAAGCAGGTGGTCACGCCATGCGGCCAACGTCATCGAGGGCTTGGCATCAGCAAACCAGCGATGAGCAGCGTGTACGGCTTCAGTAGTTGTAAAGGGGAAAGACGTTTGCTCAGAACGAGCGAGGGCATTGGCACGCATAGCGCCTCCTATCGAGTCGTTAGACCCGCTCCTCATCGCCAAATGAGGTGGGCGGGCAGAAAGCAGGGTTGGCGAACCGGCTCGATAGGACACCGGCAGGGCGTGAGCCCTCCCCGCAATCGCCCGCCCAAAGAGGGTGCGCAATAGCGTGCGGACGTAAAAAAACCGCCTGGCGGCGGTCATCCGCCTATCGAAAATCTGGTCGCCAAACCAGGTCGCGTTTGTTTTCGCGACGGCCAAATTATGGCGAAGTATCGTCAGCAGCGCAAGCGTAATCATGCCTCGCCCCCAAGCACATACACACCCACACGATGCGAGTTACCGGATTCGGTGTAGCGTTGCGTCCAATGAGTGCTGATGTCGTAGCCCTGTTTACGGAGCTCGAACACTCGGCGCGGCACATGGAGAATGTCTAGATGGCGGTATGCGTGAACGGTATCTACCGGCCCGCGCTTCAGCGCAGCTAGTAAACGCCCTCGTTGCGCCTCTGCGCTATTCCCGGCAAGAGGCATCGCTTAGCCCTCCACCTTGGAGGCGTTAGCAGCCTGCCATCCAGCGGGATCCGCCAACCATGCACGGATATCCGATACCAGCCAGGCGCTGACACGCGGGGAGAGTTTTAGCGGCTTCGGGAGTCGACCTTCAGCACACCATTTCCATACTGTTGACTTGGCCAGCCCGCTGACTGCTGCAACCACAGGCAAACGAACGTAGCCTGTAGCGGGCAAAGCGGCGGTGTAGGTTTCTGTGCAGTGTACCGGCTTGGTAGACGGTGCGGTACGACCCGGACTTATCGTGGTGGCGTGCATCCCGGATGCGCTCCATGTCATTGATCATGGAGTCAGGATGCTGGACCTACGTAATACAAGATAGGGCAGCTACCAGCTGGCACGCCCCTTTTGCTAGGCAGGCGACCTATTTTTGCTAGCAAACATGCTATCTGGCAGAGGCTTCAAATAGCCATAAATAGTTGATTCCGCTTGCATATCTGAATAGATAGTGTTGTTCTTGCGAGCGAACTCTAATACTGACGGAAGAATGGTACGTACAGCTTGCTGTCGACTTTTCCATTGACCACTATCCGGGAGCATCTCGGTGGCCAATCGTCTCGCTTCTTTGGCAATTACCAGATATTTTTGACTCCGACCAATTCCGCCTAGCCGCCCTAAGCCATTAGAAGCTGGCGCCCCCGCATCAGCGAACAAGGATTGCTTTCCCTCCTCCTCCTGAAGCATTCCAAGGTACCGCAAACCCTCAAGCGCTTGTCGCAAATTGTTCTGATCGATATCCAAAACATCATGTGCCTGCGCCCACAGCACATCGTTCAATCTATTCAATACGAAAGCAGCCATCATAGATACGGGACTGATATCCATGTCAGATGACAAATATCGTTTATAGATAGGTCGCGGTGGATCGTCGACATCAAAAATTCTTAACACAACGAACAAGCCTTCAGCCGTTCCTTGTGCGGGCGGAATCCAATCCGACTCATCGTTAAGTTCCTCCAAAACCTCATCCAGTGATAACCCAACGCCCCCCTGATGCAAAGTCCTGGAGATCTGGAGACGGCGCTCCGGATCTCCACTTCTCAAACCGTCTAGCAGCTCACGCCTGTTTCTGGAGATCTCTTGCTCGCAGTTATTCGCTAGTTGATCCGACAACTTAGTTACCGTCTCCATGCTTAGGCTCTGGCCCGCAAATCGACATCTAGTTTCAATGTAGAGGTCGAACACTTCCCGGTACCAAGCGTTTTCCGGCTGCACATTGATACACCACACCAAATCTCCTGAGGGATCAACTGAGTCATCAAACGAGAAAGCCTTACCCATTCTGCATCGTCCTATGCCGTCCAAATTTGAAGCCAGCACCAGGCCGGTAGACGTTCCGGCTTTTCACCCCGTCGGGTTAGGTGCTGGCATAGACGAATCTATATTCATATAGATGATACTGGACGTATTCACAGCAAGGCCCGCGAAAATTGTTAATGCGGTAATTCATGTCCGGACGGCTGGCCAAGAACCAAAAAACCGACTGTTGCGCAGCGACGGTAGATCGCCTCAGAAGGCGGATTTCCGCCCTGTTTGGCCAATGTTATTTAGGTGATCAAAGGGGGGATGAACATCTTAAAAATCCCAACCTTGAGAATCTTAATCAAAGCCAGTATTCATGCGGGTTTCCGGGCGATGAGCCGGGCGAAAAAATATTAAGGTGCACACTCTCTGGGGATGAGCAACTTAATCAAAAGAAGAGCAGAAATACGCATATTCGATGCGATTGGCTTCCTCTCGGGTTTCGAGATTTCTTAGTATTTCCACTCCCTTCGGAAGTGGAGCCGACAACCGTGGGCCTGAGAGCTGCGCTCGCCGCCGACATGGCAAAACAGGGATAGACGGAAAACCGTCTTTCGCAAATGCGCACACGGTATGCAACTAGGTACCCGGCTTTCAGCGCCCGACACTATGTCCCGTCTGGGTAGAGAATTCCTCAGATATGAGGAATTGAGCCACGGTGCATTGCCGGAATTCCAGCAATCTCGATTCCGGTAATTCCCGGCATCTAGAGGCGACAAATTCTCGGGTGAAAATTCCGCCCTTTGCTCAACCCAAGAGTCCCGAAAACGGAACAGTACCGTTTAAAGGAGGGGGCCTGTGGATAACTCAGACTATCAGAATGACGGCAACGCAGGAATTCCGCGTAGATGACCTAACGAAACGCGAGGTCATCGGGATCAACACCGTGTCTGTGCACCTCAATGATGACGTCGTGTTTCGCAACCGCACCCGGACAAAGACTGCCCGAAGTAACCACAGCGATGGGGTGCGGAAATAGCACCTCACCCCTTTGACCGTTCGTCAGGCCGGAATAGTCTACGAACGTATATGGTCGTCTCCCTCCAATGCCATAAATTTGGGGGCGCTTTTGGGGGCGCAATGAACTTTAAATAACAGAATATCGAGTGTTTATGCGGGTCTCCGAACTTTGTTCCATTCCTTTCACCGCACCACACGCAGTACTAGGGTTCACACAGCAATTTGATGCCGTCAGCGCCGTGTCTTCCTTGCGATCACGCCAATTCGGCATGCAACCGAATACCCAGCGCTCGTACGACCTTCCAAATGGTGGCAAATTCGGGATTACCGTCACCCGAGAGCGCCCGGTAAAGACTCTCCCGCTTAACGCCTGTATCACGGGCAAGTTGACTCATGCCACGCGCACGGGCAATTACACCGAGCGCGTGCGCAATGAATCGCGGATCGTCCCCCGCCTCTTCAAGTGCCGCATCAAGGTAGGCAGCCATTTCCTCATCGGTACGGAGATGGGCGGCAGAGTCCCACGGGCGCGTTTGTATTTTGGTCATGGCAAATCAGTCCAAATCAAGCGAATTGGCAATAACTTTAGCTCGCGCAATATCGGCCTTTTGTGTGCTCTTATCGCCACCACACAGCAATATCACCAACACAGATCCACGCGGAATGTAATACACCCGATAACCCGGACCATAATCGATACGGTCCGCCAGCCTATCCGCCTAAATCCTGAAATTCTGCATTCTCGCCAAGCATCCAGTCGAATCCGACCGATCCTATTAGCGGATAATCCTCAGACGAGGGTTGGATCCATCCGGCCCTCCCAAATGGCCGCTCGGTAATCGGGCTCGCGTATGAATGAGTATGAACACACGAATAAATCTAGGTCGGTCAACGCGCCTAACAAGCAACCGTCACAGGCGATCGTGGTGCAGGGGGTCCGAGCGAGGCATTCAATAGCTCAAAATCATGCGCACCGTATCCGTGTAGCCCCCCGCGGGCACATTATTTTGCGCAGGATTGATAATCGCGCGATAGGGAATTAGCTGAGCAGCACCGTTACCCGTGCCAACCACCATGGTCGTGGTATTCCATACTGTCGAAGTGTCAGGAATGTAGATGTTGTATTGCAGCGCATTGGCGCCGCTCAACATCCTGCGCCAACCGTCCGCCGGATTATTTCCCATATCGAAGCCCACGCTATAAGTAGCCTGCGGCGTACAACGCACCTGGACATTCTGAGTGACAGGCGTGAAAGCCGAAATCAGCGCAGCACTGCCGAAACTTAAATCTGGCGCACTGTCGATAAAACAATCGTTCAATACCTCAAGTGTCACGTTGATCGCTTTCGCATCGCTTTTGGTTTCGTTATGACAGAGGCCAAGGATCTCCTGAGAACAAACACTCCATGACCAGCCCACGTTGATCGTGTCGGTATAAATCCCTTTGGGCAATTGAATGCCCGCCTCGGGTCTCACATACAGAGGCAACGCGCCGCCTGGGGCGGTGAAAAGACTCAGCAGGCCCGTCACCGTCGAGGCATTCCACTTCACGGTCGAGCCGAGGTTATAAATCGTCCCACAGCTTGCATCTGCACAAATCGCATAGGGCAGATAGGCGCCCGCTTCGGCGTTACGCAGGCGGGGCGTTGTTCCCAGCGCATTGCTATTCGTGTTTAACGTGGCATCGATAGTGTTGGTGCTTGATAGGGACGACGAGTTCCCCGTGCATTTAAAGCCCGTACTGCCTTGCGTCGAGGTGGATGGGCTAGCCGCGGCGAACGAACTCAATGTCCCTAAGTTGACCGTACCGTTCGATGCGGTACATGTCGCCGCCCACGCTATCGAGCTGGTCAGCATCGCAATGATGGCAAACCAGACCAGCAATACATGTTTCATGGTGAGCCCTCCAGCGCGCGCAATGCACAGCTCAAGGGCCCGACCTGAGCGATCTGTGTCTGCTTCGGATCGAGCGTAAAGGCGACCTGACATTGCCGTCCCTCGGGCGTAACGACCTTTACGCGGTTGTCGCGTTGCAAGCCTTCAAAATAGGCCTGGCCGTCCCAGCCGACCACACTGCTGACACCACTATTAAGTTCTGTCGCACGACTACCCAACGAGAGCGGCTGGCCATCGGTATCCACCAACGTCACGGTGGCGGACACTCGTGTTTGCAAAGAAAAATCCAATAGAAATCCGCTGCCCTGACTGACGGCCACTCGCTTTTCGGTATCACCGGCGCGCACATTCGCAGGCAATTGCAATGTATCGATCGCGAACTTTGCCGGGGTGTAAGACGTGACCCAAGGAACGAGCAATTGCCCGCGATCATTGGTCTGCCCCATGAGCTGATTTTCATAACGCACGGGCACATTGCCATAGCCTTGTGTGCTGACGACCACAAACGCATCGTTGATTTGATTGCTGGCGAAAACCGCGCCGTCCATCCACACTAGCGAGCCGCTCAGTCCTGCCCAGCGGGTGTAATTTCCGCGCTCGCCATACAGGCCGCCTTGCAGTTGCATAATTTGCGTGCGCCAAGTCATATCCGCCTGCTGATAATGCTGACCGCCACCGCTATAACTCACGTTTGCCCCAATACCACCCTGACTCGGTACTGCGCGGCTCCATGAGACGCGCTCGGTGTAGTTGTGCTCGGAATCGCGCGTCACCGCCGAGCTCATCATGCCGTAACGGTCTAGCGGGATCACAAGCTGCAGCAGCGCGCTATAGCCCTTGGCGCCGAGCTCCTTGTTGACCGATAAATAAACGCTGCTATTGCCCCACAGCGAACGGCTGTACGAGAGATTAAGCAAACGCGTACGGCTGCCATCATCGGCGTGAACGTCGAAATAACCCGTTCCTACGGAGCCCAGACTGTTCAAATTAATCGTCGCAGTCGCTTGATCGCTGCGCCGAGCCAGGCGCGACATCGTGCCTAATGTACTCAGATCGTCATAGTCTCCAACACGTTGCACGCGCTGCAGGGCCAGACCAAAGCGGCCCGAGTAATAGGAATAGCCCGCCAGATACTGCCGGCCGTTTGCATCAGGGCTGCTATTGCTGCGACTGTTGCTGGCCGCCAGACTCAATGTGCCCAATACGCCCACACCAATATCGGCTCCCGCACCGATGAGTTTAAGACCGGTCGCAATTTCTCCGTGGGCGGCGAGCGTCAAATACGGATTTACGCCGTAGCGATAAATCCCACTCGCCGCCGTAGTGCCGTATGAAAAATTGCGCACGCCATAATCCCGCCGCAACTTTCCCACAGACAGATCGAAGTCGCTCAACCCCGGCGCCAGCAGCGTATTCGACACATAAAAGGGCACGCTCGTTGTCACCCGCCTGCCCAAAGCATCCGTCGTCACCACCGTGGCCTGGCCCGCGCCGTTGATATACGGTACGTTAGACAGCGTGAACGGACCTGGCTGCAACTCGGTGCTGCTGGCCTTGGCGCCGTTAATGAAAAGGTCCACAGCGCTGGGCACCGCCGCATCGCCGCTGAAATTCAACATCGGATATGTCACGAGATCGGGGCGCACGGAAAAATCGCGCGAAAAACGTAAGCCTCCCAGACGCACGGAGTTGCTCCAGTTGAGCGAACCGCTGACGTAGTCGCCCAACTGATAACTGAACATATTGCGTTGATCGTTATACCGCCAGTACGTGTCGTAGCGCATATAACTGTCCCGCGCTCCGCCAGACTCGGTACCAGAGCCTAGGTAACGCGTATAGACTCCCGTATTCGAGATCATGCCGAAACCATCAAACAGCCTCTGCTCAGTCAATGCCGACATATACCTCAGCCCGCCATTTGCCGGATCGGAGTAATAGACGTCATAGTTGAACAGCGCCCCGAAGCTGCTGCGCGCCTGTACTGGCGCGATCGGGTTTGTCGCGCCCACGTATTGCATAGGCAGCCAATCGCCAGGCACGGTCAGATGCAGCATCTGACTCGCGCCGTCGTAATCGACCGTCACCCCCGCGAGTTGATCAACTGCCACAGGCCCTGCAGCGCTGGCGGGCACTTGCAGGCCCAGGCTACGCAGGGTGTCGGCCTGCATCCAATAATGGCCATCCCGCTGTTGCATGGGTTCAACGCGAGCACGGTCCTGACCATTCACGGTGACGCCCAGATAGTAATTCAGCACAACGTCCGATTGCATTGCCTCGGGCGCGGGCGGCAACCCTTTAGCGCTATGTGCGGCGTTGGCCGTACACACCATCCATGCCGCCCCTGCAGCGACAATGACCCACGGCACTCGAGACATCGATTCACTGTGCGGGAATGTCGACAGGAGGAGCGTTGTCCGCCAATTGCGCCGACAATTGCATACCGGGTGCAGGCGTCATCACATGGTCTGGCAGTTTCCAACGCATGCGCTGCCCGGCCAGCACGTATCCCAACAGACCATTGTTGAATGTGACTTTCGCACCATTGCCGGACCAACTTACCTGGCTCAGACGCGCGTGCACCGTCCCCTCATTGCTCACATCGAGATAGCGCATGCCATGCACGGTCGTCAATTGCCAACTCAATTTTGGCAACGTCGCACTGGCGGGGTCTCGCTCCATATCGCTGCGTGGCTGCGTCCACACGCCTGAGCCCGTAACAAAAAAGGGCAGCGAATAACGCATCTGAAACCTCACGCCTATACTCTGCGGCTGTGGTTGGGCGGCCGCGTCCGGAACCTCGTCAATCAACAATCGGTAGGAGTCCTCGGCGCGCGTGGGCAGCGGGCCTTGGCGGATCAAGCGCACCAGCTGCCGCTTGCCGGGCTCGATCCGCGCAAAGGGAGGACTGGCCACAATATCCTTCTGTGCGGCGTAGTGGTCCTCGTAGTCGGCTTGACTCCAGGCCATCAAACGCACTTGCATCGTAACGGGATGCTTGCCGCGATTTTCCAGCCATAGCGCCGTCGCCGACTGATCCGATTCCAGCACGGGATTGACCGGCCAGATGAGGAGCGCACTCGCTGCGTGTCCCACACCGCACACCAACATCGACAACGACAAACACCATCGCCATAGCAACCAGCGAAATAATCCAACCATCTCACACTCCGTGCAATGTGCTATTACGAACGCCTCGATCCGCCTCACGGTGCGATTGTTCTCATATAGAACTCAATAACTCAGCTCGACCACGACGGTGTCGCGATACTCGCCAGCAACCGGAAAACCACTGCGATTGAGCATCCGCGCATAGACCGTATAGGTCTGGGTGGATGGCGGAAAATTGTTGATCGTCAACGCCTGTGCGCCCGTACCCCACACGGTCGTACGCTGCGTGTCCTGATATAGCTGATAGGCCAACAACTCGGCACCATTCACTCGCTTGAGATAACGCGCGCTGGTGCTTGCTCCATGCAAACCGCTGCCCAACGCCACGCTCACACTCATGCCTGGCGTGCAGGTCAGTGTGACGGAGCCATTGCCAGCCGTACTCACCGCATCCCGCCCGCTGGAGAGGTCCGTGGCGGTACCGAAATCGATGGTCCCCAAATCGCTCACGGCGCTCGAGGCACTGGTACCGAATACGCAACCGTTGATCACCACCGCCTGCACCTGAAACGCGCGGCTGACGGGGGAGAGATCAGCGGCACTTTGAGCGGTAACGAAGACTAGCAGCCATGGCAGCATCCGCATGACTCACCTCGGTGTCGGTACACGAGCCGCAGGAGGGTGGCGCTCCCCCACCGGGGGCATGGAGCGCTCGGCTACCAGGTCAACGTCGCCAGCAGCGTGTCGGTATACGTGCCCGCAGCGGGCATTACGATTGACTGCTCGGTAGGCTGCGCTCGGCCGAAGAGCATATAGCGAGGCTTATCGGCTGACGGGCCATTGCTCTCCACTGCGACGCCCGCTGAGATGGCAAGATTAAATGCGGAATCCGCATACAATCGATACGCGATTCTGCTGGATGACGAGCTCGTATTCGTCATATAGCGCAGATCGCCGTCCATCTCGCCGTCGATGGTCAGGACGGCCGACGTCAGCCCCTGACTGCATGAGATCTCGAGCGCGGCGTTACCTGACACACCGACAAATTGAGCGTTCTTGGTATTGACCAAATCGCTGTGAGTGCCAAAATCCAGGGTCCCCCATTGTTCTGTCCCGCTACTGGCATCGCTCCCGCTGGTGACCATGCAACTTGGCTCGATGACCATCTGCACGCCGATCTGCCCAGATATCGAACCCGCGTTCGCAATCGACATCTGACCGAACGTGGTCATTACTGCGCAAACGGCTATCCATCTTTTGCTGAACATCATGAGTCTCTCCGCAGGGAAGGGTGGCATCGGGAGCCACGATCAATGAGTTAATGAAATTAATAGACATTTATTGAGACAATAATCTGAAATTTAGCGCTTCCTTCAGAAATTAATCAACACAATTTTTAATTATTTTTGTTTTTATGCGAAATAATCCTTCCTAGTTGCCTGCCCCCCGAGCTCTACCGGGGGGTCTACAATGGGCTGTTACCTGATCACATTGGGCCTGATGCCCGACGCACCATGTCAACTGCGAATCCCACCTACGAAAAGGCCTATTCCGACCAGCGCTTCTGGCGCAAGGCGACGCGCCATGCGTCGGCTGCGGGCCGGCAGGCAGTGGAAAAGGCTCTATGGCTGTACTACGCCGTGAAAAGCCCCGACACGCCCAAATGGGCGCGCCGGGTCATTTATGGCGCACTGGGTTATTTCGTGCTGCCGTTGGACGCCATCCCGGACTTGGCGCCACTCGTTGGCTACACCGATGACCTGAGCGTCATGACCGCGGCGCTGGCGACCGTGGCGTTCTACATCAATGACGACGTCAAACAGCAAGCCAGCGCCAAGCTGCAGGACTGGTTTGGCACCTCAGACAAGACCGACGCGCCACCCACTCATTGATGGTTCCCCCTGCCGCCCCTACGACGGCTTTCCAGAACAACCCGCCGTGGCAAACTCACTGGCTGGCCGAAACCATACGTCTGCGCGAAGAACACTGGGGACCTCTCGAGGACGCCGACGCCGTACGCCACGCCCGCAATGGGCCCGACGCGTTGCAAGACCGCGTCTTGCTGCGCGCACAATGGCTCGGCCGCCGCGAGGGTCTGGATGGGCTGATTGGACGCTGGCGCCAAGGCGCAGTCATCAGCCTGCTGCTATTGCTGTTGATCGCTGTCCTGGCCGGCATCGGTTCAGCAGCGGGCACACTAGGCGATGGAACGCGCCCCGTTAATGTGTTGTGGGCAGTCGGTGCGCTGCTCGGCCTGCATGCGTTGACGTTTTTGCTCTGGCTGGCGTCATTTTTGCTGCGTCCCAGCCAGGCCACCGGGTTAGGACGCCTGTGGCTCTGGGCAACCCGCAAATTTGCGCGCGGCCCCGACGCGGCACTTGTGCCGCAAGCGTTGATGAACCTGCTGGCACGGGCAGGGGCCTTGCGCAGCTTATTCGGTACGATCAGCCACACCCTGTGGCTGGCGGGGCTGGGCGCAGCGCTGATCACCTTGCTGGTGATGCTGTCTACTGCCAGTTATCGCTTTGTCTGGGCGACAACGCTACTGCAACCTGACACCTTCGTTTTTCTGACGCGCGCGCTCGGCTGGTTACCCGCGCAACTGGGCTTCGCCATCCCGGCCGACGACATCGTGCGAGCCAGCGACAACAGTCAGGTTCTGCCTGCAGCGGCACAGGCGCAATGGTCTATCTGGCTCATCGGCGTGATCGTCGTGTATGGCTTGCTGCCCCGGCTCGTTGCCTGGCTGATGTGCCTGACGCAAACGATCCGTGCACAGCGGCGTCTGCATATCGATCCGTCGTTGCCTGGCTACGCCGCATTGCGTGATCGCCTGCTGCCGGCAATACAGTCCAGCGGCATCGACCGGCCGGTCGATCCTTTACATCAACCGCAGATCAGCAGCGGGCGCATCATCGGATCAGACGCGCTGGACGCATTGGACACTCAGCCTCTGTTAGTCGGTTTGGAACTGCCCGCCGATCTGCCCTGGCCGCCTGAGGACGTCCCCGTCGGCGTGGTCGACGCAGGCAATCTGGATTCCCGCGAGCAACGCAATCGTTTGCAGGATGCATTGGCCCAAAGCCATACCCCGCGTCTGCTGGTCGCGTGCGACGCCCGCCAGACGCCTGATCGTGGCACGCTGGGACTGATCGCCTCGCTGACGGACAAGGCCAGTCAGACGCGCGTATGGTTATACACAGACCAGGCGCATTCCTCGTCATCGAGCCGCCTGCAAACATGGCGCGAACGCCTCATGGCGGCAGGCATGGCGCCGACTGCCATAGTGCAAAATACCGACCATCCCCTGCGCTGGCTGGAGACGGGCAATGACTGATCCGATGCTGAAAATCGCAGTCGTTGGACACACCAATACCGGCAAGACGTCGTTGCTGCGCACGCTGACGCGCAATAGCGAATTCGGTCAGGTCGCAGATAGTCCTGGCACCACCCGCCATGTCGAGGGCGCACGCCTGAAATTGGATGGCAGGCCTGTGCTGGAATGGTTTGACACCCCAGGCATGGAAGACAGCATCGCCTTGCTGGAGTACCTCGAAAGACTCGACGACCCCGATACGCGTCGCGATGGTCCCGCACGCATTCGCCGTTTTCTGGATTCGCCGGAGGCGCACCGGCGCTACGAACAAGAAGCTCGCGTATTGACCAAAATGCTGGACTGCGATGCAGCCCTGTACGTGATCGACGCACGCGATCCTGTGCTGAGCAAACATCGGGACGAATTGGCCCTGCTGGCGGCATGCGGCAGGCCCCTGTTGCCGGTGTTGAATTTCGTCAATGCGCCGGCACACCGTGCCGATGAATGGCGCGAGGCGATGTCGCGTCTGGGGTTGCATGCAGCCCTGGAGTTCGACACGGTGGCGCCTCCTCTCGATGGCGAACGCCAGTTGTATGCCAAATTGGCGGTCTTGCTCGATCGTCATGCTGCGACACTTCATCGCCTCTCGGATGCGCTGGTACGCCAGCGCACCGAACGCAGCCAAGCCGCCTGGCAATTGGCCGCGGACCTGTTGATAGACGTAGCCGCGCTACGGACAGCCAGCCCGCCCGATGACGAGGCCCTGCAGACACACGCCGCCACGCTACGTGACCAAGTGCGGCGTCGCGAACAGGCCTGCGTCGATGCCTTGCTCGCGCTATACAACTTTCACCGCAGCGATTATGCCGACGATGATCTGCCATTGACCGACACCCGGTGGGGCATGGATCTGTTTCACCCACAGGCTCTGAAAGACATGGGGATCCAGCTAGGTACCGGCATGGCCGCGGGCGCCATGGCTGGCGCCGCCGTCGATATGCTCAGCGCAGGCCTGAGCCTGGGTACCGGCATGCTGATCGGCGCGGCCGCAGGAGGCCTCTGGCAGGGCGTCGAACGCTTTGGCGGGCGGCTGATGGGCAAACTGCGCGGCTATCGCGAAATCACCATTGACGATGCAGTATTACGCCTGTTGGCAATGCGGCAACGTCAGCTGATCAACGCATTGGAGCGCCGCGGCCATGCCGCACGCGATCCCGTCCATCTGGATCGGCCTGCCGACGACGCATGGCGCTCGGGCCGCCTGCCCGACGTCCTGAAAGAAGCCCGCAGCCGCCCCGAGTGGTCCGCATTGAACAAGGGCCACGAGGACGACGAACGCCGCAAGCGCACCGTGGCTGAGCTGGCACGCATTCTGGCGGCGCAGGATGGCACATCCTGAGCCAGTGCATCTGGGGAAATCTGCCGCCCAGCCCAGGCTTTGCCAATCGCCTCACGCCCACATACACCCGGGTTTTTCACTAGCCGCAACCGAGTACTAACCCCAAGCCAAAACAGTTGACGCTTAAATCACTGCCTCTATAAGATTCGACGTACCTTGGCAGCACTTATCCCACGCCAGGCAACCGAATCACCCGAGGCCAGGTCTATCGTGAACACGACGTCCTACGCAGTGATCGCCGTCACCGTTGCGCACCACCTTGCGCACGCCGCCGTCCATCGTCCCCTGCGAGGCCTCGCATCGTCATAAGCAATATGCCGAGCCCCCGGCCTGCACAAACCCTAGGGGCGGGGGCCCTGTTACTTCTGTCGCGCAATCCGCGCATTACACGGAGCACAAAGGGCTATGCGTATCACACCTATCATCAAGCGTTCGGCGCTGGCGCTGGCCATTTGCGCCGCGACATTTGCGGGCGCCGCACATGCCAAGACCTTGCATTGGGCCTATCAGGGCGATGCCACGTCGATGGACCCCATGGCGTTAAACGAAACCTTTACGCTGGGCTTTCAGGGCAACATCTACGAGACGCTCGCCGGTTACGACGGCGACATGAAACTCGTCCCGCTATTGGCGGAGAGTTGGGAAAATACCGAGCCGACGAAATGGGTGTTCAAGCTCCGCAAGGGAGTCAAGTTTCATGACGGCTCGCCCTTTACGGCAGACGATGTGATTTTCTCGTGGAAGCGCAGCATGACGCCGGGCTCGGACATGAAGGGCTACGGCGCCAAAGCTTCCGAAGTCAAGAAAATCGATGACTACACGATAGAGGTCACAACGCCTACCCCCAACCCGATTTTGCCGCGCGAATGGACCTTTCTCTACATCATGAGCAAATCATGGTCCGAGAAAAACAAAACCACCGAGGCCACGAACGTCAAAGGGGACAACCAGGGCAACTACGCCAACCTGCATGCCAATGGCACCGGACCATTCGTCCTGGTAGAGCGCCAACCCGATGTAAAAACCACGCTCAAACGCTTTGACGGCTATTGGAATAAGGACATCAAGACCAACATCGACGAAGTCGTCTTCCAACCGATCACGCAAGAGGCCACGCGTGTCGCGGCACTGATCTCGGGCGAGATGGACATCGTGCAGCCCGTGCCGGTACAGGATTGGAAACGCCTGGAAGACGCCCCCGGCGTGAAACCCTTGACCGAGCCCGAGGCCCGTACCGTGTTCATCGGGATGGACCAACATCGCGACGAACTGCTGTACTCGAACATCAAGGGTAAAAACCCCTTCAAAGATGCCCGCGTGCGCGAGGCAGTCGTTCTGGCAGTAGACGTCAATGCCATCAACCAAAAGATCATGCGCGGCGCTGCCAAACCCCTGGGCTCGTTAGTTGCGACCTCGGTCAACGGCTACGATGCCTCCTATGGCGAACCCTACAAACCCGATCCCGCCCAGGCCAAGAAACTGCTGGCCGATGCCGGCTATCCCGATGGCTTTACCGTCACACTGGACTGCCCCAACGATCGCTACGTCAACGACGAAAAGATCTGCCAGGCTGTCGCCGGCATGCTGGCGCGCATCGGCATCAAGATCAATCTGCTCGCGCAGACCAAGTCCAAGTACTTCGGAAAAATTCTGCTGCAAGCCGGCAACGACACCAGCATGTACATGCTCGGCTGGACGCCGAGCTCCACCGATGCCCACAACGTGCTGTTGAACCTGACGTCGTGCCGAGACAGCAAGACAGCAGCAGGCCAGTTCAATCTCGGCGGCTATTGCAATCCGAAAGTCGACGAGCTCACCAACAAGATCGGCGTGGAAACCGATCAGGCAAAACGCAATGCCATGATCAAAGAAGCCTTTGAGATCGTGCGCAAAGACTACGGCTACCTGCCCTTGCATCAGCAACCGATGTCATGGGGTATCAAAGATTCGCTCCAAGTCGTGCAACGCGCCGACGATGTATTGGACCTACGCAACGTCGTCATGCCTTGACGAACCGCTGCGCGAGGATGAGCAGACTGATCAGGACAAGACTCGCTGGTTATCTCGCATCTTTGCGCAGCGCGGGACAAGCTGAATTCATGTCTCGCGCGGCAGGCTCGATCCCTGCTGCGCGATGCACCGCTTACGAAAACACGATACGCACGAACCGTCACATCCCACGTATCTGATTTTCCCCTCACGGAATCCGCTCATGCTGGCTTTTATCGGGCGACGCCTGCTGCAATCGGTCCTGGTCATGTTGACCGTCGCGCTCATTGCCTTTGCCATGTTCCGCTATGTTGGCGACCCGATCGTCAGCATGGTAGGGCAAGACACCACCGAGGCTCAACGCGCCGAGCTGCGCGAAAGTTTAGGACTCAATGATCCATTCGTCGTACAGTATGCGCGCTTTGTCAGCAACGCTGCACAGGGAAATTTCGGCATCTCGTATCGGCAGCGCCAACCTGTCAGCGACCTCATCGAGCAGCGCCTGCCTGCCACGTTGGAGCTATCTTTTGTCTCTGCGTTGATGGCCTTGGCCTTTGGCATTCCCATGGGCATCTATACCGCGCTGCGCCGCCACGGCGTACTGTCCAGGGCTTTCATGGCCTTATCGTTGGCAGGCATTTCCTTGCCGACTTTTCTGATCGGCATTTTGCTCATCCTGGTATTCAGCGTGCAGTTGCGTTGGCTGCCCAGCTTCGGGCGCGGTGAAGTCATCGCCATCGGCGGCTGGACGACGGGTCTGCTCACGCCATCGGGTCTGGCTGCACTGATCCTGCCGGCGATCACGCTGGCCTTGTTTCAAATGACGCTGATCATGCGTCTGGTACGCGCCGAGATGCTGGAGATCCTGCGCGCGGACTTCATCAAATTCGCCCGTGCACGCGGCCTGCCGCAGCGCTTGATCAATTTCCGCCACGCATTAAAAAACACGCTGGTTCCCGTGATCACCATTACGGGCCTGCAGTTGGGCTCCATCATCGCCTTTGCCATCATTACGGAAACCGTGTTCCAGTGGCCCGGCATGGGGCTGCTCTTCATCCAGGCCATCAGCACCGTCGATATCCCGGTGATGGCCGCCTATCTGGTATTGACTGCGTTCTTTTTTGTGCTGATCAATCTCATCGTCGACATTCTGTATGTCGTCGTCGACCCGCGCCTGCGCGTGCAAAGCAAGTGAAGGAGCATTCATGATTGCCCGCATGGCCCCATTGTTTGCACGCGCGGCCGACAGCGACCTTTGGTATAGCTTCAAACGCACACCCAGCGCCGTCATTTCTGCCGTCATCACTCTGGTCATCGTGATCGGTGCACTTTGCGCACCGATCATCGCACCACACAATCCGTTCGATCTGGCATCGTTGAATATCATGGATGCCAACACACCACCGGCGTGGAACCCCGATGGCACGGCCGACTTTTTACTCGGTACCGATGATCAGGGCCGCGACATTTTGTCGGCGATTCTGTATGGCTCTCGCGTATCACTGTTTGTTGGCTTTGCATCGGTGCTGTTTTCCATGGTGCTGGGCGTCTCGCTGGGTTTGATCAGCGGTTACGTTGGCGGCCGTGTCGACAGCATCATCATGCGTATCGCCGACGTACAACTATCATTCCCCGCGATTTTGATCGCGCTATTGATCGACGGCGTGGCACGCGGTCTCTTGCCGCGCGACATGCACGATCAATTGGCGCTGTATGTGTTGATCTTTGCCATCGGTATTTCGGGTTGGGTGCAGTACGCGCGAACGGTGCGCGGCTCGACCATGGTCGAGCGCAACAAAGAATACGTGCAGGCCGCCAAACTGATAGGCATTGGTCCGTTGACGATTTTGCGCCGGCATATCTTGCCCAATGTCATGGGCCCGGTACTGGTCATCGCCACCATCCATCTGGCCATTGCCATCATCACCGAAGCCACGCTGTCGTTCCTGGGCGTTGGGGTTCCGCCCACCGCGCCATCGCTGGGCACCTTGATTCGTATCGGCAACAGCTATCTGTTTTCCGGAATGTGGTGGATATCGATTTTCCCAGGCATTGCCCTGGTCGCATTGGTGTTGTCAGTCAACCTGCTGGGTGATTGGCTACGCGACGCACTCAATCCCAAATTGCGCTAAAGGACTGTCATGGCATTACTTGATATTGCCCGCATGCGCATCGAATTCGCCAGCCGGCGCGGTACCCTGGTCGCCGTCGATGGCGTATCGCTCTCGCTGGATCGTGGCGAAATTCTCGGCGTGGTCGGGGAGTCCGGCGCGGGAAAATCCACCATTGGCAACGCCGTCATCGGCCTGTTGGAATATCCAGGCCGCCTGGCCGGCGGCGAGGTGCATCTGGATGGACAACGCATCGATACCTTGTCCGAATCCGAAAAACGCAAAGTGCGAGGACGTCGCATCGGCATGATCTTTCAAGACCCGCTGACATCGCTGGACCCGTTGCAAACCGTAGAAAGCCAGTTAGTGGAAACCATGCTCGTGCATCTGGATTTAAGCCACGCACAAGCTCAACAACGTGCGGTTGATCTGCTCAGGCAAGTCGGCATCGACCAGCCAGAACTGCGCGTCAAACAGTATCCGCATCAGTTCTCGGGGGGAATGCGTCAACGTGTGGTGATCGCGCTGGCCTTGTGCTGCGAACCCGAGATCATCATTGCCGACGAACCCACCACGGCGCTGGACGTATCGATTCAAGCCCAGATCCTCGATCTGCTGCGCAAGCTATGTAAAGAAAAACAGGTCGGCATGATCATCATCACGCACGACATGGGCGTGATCGCAGACATCACCGATCGTGTCGCCGTGCTCTATCGCGGCAAACTGGTCGAGCATGGCCCCACCGCAAAAATCCTGGGCAACCCCGATCACGCCTACACACGCAGTTTGATATCGGCCGTTCCTCGCCCCGATATCAAACTGCGGCGTTTCCCCTTGGTGACCTACATCGAAGACGTCAAGACTCCGGTCAAACCGATGGACGTGGCCACGCACTGGTTAGGCCAACGGCGTGATTTTGGCGAACGTACCGATGGGCCACTGGTGCAGGTGCAAGACATCGGCATGCGCTTCGTGCTCAAAAGCGCCTTTCTGGCGCGCAATCGCCGCACGCTGGATGCCGTCAAGCAAGTCAACTTATCCATTGCACAGGGCGAAGTCTTTGGCCTGGTAGGCGAATCGGGCTCAGGCAAATCGACCGTAGCACGATTGATCAGCGGGCTATATACCCCCAGCAGCGGATCCGTGACTTTCAATGGCACCAACCTCACCGCGTTAAAAGACGAAAAACGTATGAACGCCTTTCGACGCCAAATCCAGATGGTGTTCCAGGACCCGTTTTCATCGCTCAACCCACGCATGCGCGTACTCGACATCGTCGCAGAGCCGATTCGATTTCACAAACTGGCCGATAACGAAACACAGGTGCGTAGTGTTGTATCCGACTTGCTCGATGTAGTCGGACTCGGCACGAACGCTGCGCCCCGCTATCCACACGAGTTTTCCGGCGGACAGCGCCAACGCATATGTATCGCCCGCGCGTTGGCAACACGCCCGCGCTTTCTGATCTGCGACGAGCCTACCTCGGCATTGGACGTATCCATCCAGGCGCAGATCCTGAATCTGCTCAAAGACCTGCAGGAACAACTGGGCCTGACCATGCTGTTCATCAGCCACGACCTCCCGGTCATCCGCCAGATGTGCGACCGTGTAGGCGTCATGCGTCACGGAGAACTACTAGAGGTCGCAGACACCGAAACCCTATTCAAGACCCCGCAGCACGACTACACCCGCCACCTATTGAACCTGATGCCGCAATTACAAGCCATGTCCCGGGAATCCCTGGAGATCGAGGCAACCACCGTCTGACACGATTGCCCGAGAGCACACACCTGCAGCCGACACATCGACGATCTCACAAACTCGCCAGCCCGCCAGACAAAGTCCATACCCGCCGCCTTTGAACCAGCATCCGTTGTTCATCTCAATCGCGAGTCCCGGGCGCGTGCCGGCCTGCTGCGCCGGGCCGTAGAGCACGGATTTAGCCTCGCGCAGCGAGGCCGAGCCCCCTGCTAACGGGGCGAGTCCGTGCGATAGGCCCGGCGCAGCAGGCCGGCACGCGCCCGGGACGTCTTAAGAACCCAACAGAGCGCCCCCAAAGCAACGACGGCATAGCCTACCAACGCCCCGAAGCGCCCCCGCCACCGCTGCGGCCCCCGCCGCCCCCGAAGCCCCCACGAAATCCGCCACCGCCCCCGAAACCGCCACGGCCCCCTCGGCCACCCCCAAATCCACCACCAAAACCCCCGCCGCCTCCACCGCCACCCCGGCCGAGCCATTCCCGAAACAGGCGTTTGACCCCCAATACCCCCAGCACGCCGCTCAGCAACAGGCCCGCCACACCACCCGCGATGGCAGCCCACCACGTGCCGAAAACAAACCATGAAGCGACAGCCGCCCCCAATCCTGCGATCAGAGTAGAGGCTCCCAACACCAAGACAATCATTCCCAACACAAACGCCAAACCCATTTCCGACACATCGAAACCGCTGAACATGAATTCGTCGGAATTGCTCTGCGCCGACGGAGCAGGCAACGTCTCTCCATCGACCAATTTCTCGATCGCCGCAACGCCGGCCTCGATGCCCCCAGCGTAATCACCCGCCTGCAAGCGGGGCACGATCTGTTCGCGAATAATGCGGCCCGCGATCGCATCTGGAATGGCGCCCTCCAAGCCATAGCCGACTTCGATACGCAATGTGCGGTCATTCTTGGCCATGATCAGCAACACGCCGTCATCGGTGCCTTTGCGCCCCAGTTTCCAGGCATCGAACACACGCGTGGCAAATTGCTCGATCGTATCCGGCGCCGTCGTCGGCACAATCAATACGGCGACCTGCGCACCCTTGCGTTGTTCCAGTGCTGCCAGGCGTTGCTCCAACCCTTGACGGCGTGCCGTATCCAGCGTGCCCGTCAAATCTGTGACACGTGCCTGCAACGTCGGCACGCCGGCGGGAGCATCCATTGTCGAGCCATCGGCTGGCGAAGCCGTCGGCGCCCTCGATGGCGTAGACGCCGGCGTCTCTGGCGCGGGTGCAAGGGGAACACCGGGGGCCGTTCCCGTACCAGGTGCTGCCGATGAAACAGGCGGAATCGTCCGTATTACAGGGGGCACAGCATCATGCTGCGCGGCCGGCGCGACCTGCGCGCTCACCGGCATGCCAACCAGCATGCCGGACAGCATCAACGCCCACCCGCGGGCGAACCAGGACTCATGTTTGCGCCAGACCATACACAACGACACGAGATTTGCCATCACCGGCTTACTGAGCCGGGGCAGGCGCAGTCGTTGCCGGGGCAGAAGACGGAGCCTGGTTGCTGAACTGGATGTTCGGCGCCTGCGAAATGGCCGCCTCGTTCTCGACAGTGAAATTGGCCTTGGGCGCATAGCCGAACACCTTGGCAGTAATCACGGCAGGGAACTGACGCACCAGCACGTTATACGCCTGCACCGATTTCACATACCGGCCGCGCGCCACCGAAATACGGTTTTCCGTACCCTCGAGTTGCGTCATCAGATCGCGAAACAAGCCATCCGCCTTGAGCTGCGGATAATTTTCAGACACGGCAATCAGACGCGACAGCGCGGACGTCAACTGACCCTGCGCTTGTTGAAAACGCTCCAGCGCAGCGGGGTCATCCAGTTGATCCGCAGAAATCTGCAAGGTGCCGACCTTACTGCGCGCCTCAGTCACCTGGGTCAGCACATCGCGCTCGTGCGTCATATAGGCATCGACGGATTTCACCAACTGCGGCACGAGGTCGGCACGCCGTTGATATTGGTTCAGGACTTCGGACCACGAGGCATTGACCTCCTCGTCTGCCGCCTGAATGCTGTTGTAGCCGCAGCCCGACAACAAAGCGG
Organism: Bordetella tumbae; assembly: GCF_054780995.1. Taxonomy (NCBI): domain Bacteria; kingdom Pseudomonadati; phylum Pseudomonadota; class Betaproteobacteria; order Burkholderiales; family Alcaligenaceae; genus Bordetella; species Bordetella tumbae. Next base: position 143,338 of record NZ_BAAGVG010000018.1, on the reverse strand, counting down.
CAGTCAACGCCAACCAAGAAAGACCCAGCCAACGGGGGATGTTCATCGCGTCTCAATCCTTTCAACAAAGAGAGGGACATTACAGCAGGTTGAGCCTGCTTTGCCCAGGGCGCGGTGTAACGTCCCCTATCTCTTGTTACGCGAAACCGCCTGGGCATGGGCTACAATACGCGCCGTGTGCTTAGCCAATCAGCACACATCGCTGGCGCTAGGCCGCCACGCCAGGCCCGACACGAGCCGGGCCTTTCCTTTATCTCCTCATTCGACCGCCTGGATTGGAGTCTCTCAACTAGAGCGACTGGCTGTTGCTGGAGTTGTTTTGACTGCCACTGTTTCTTTTGCCGACCTCGGGCTGGCTGATCCCCTTTTGCGTGCCATCGCCGAAACCGGCTACACCGCACCCACCCCGATTCAGGCGCAAGCCATTCCTCAGGTATTGAAAGGCGGCGATTTGCTCGCTGCAGCCCAGACGGGCACCGGCAAGACCGCCGGCTTTACGCTGCCCATCCTGCATCTGTTGATGCAAAACAAGCCCGCCCTGAAAAGCGCGGGCCGCCCGCGCTGCCTGATTCTGACCCCGACGCGCGAACTCACCGCGCAGGTCGCCGAATCCGTGCAGACCTACGGCAAACACACCCCGTTGACCTCCATGGTGATGTTTGGCGGAGTCAACATCAATCCGCAAATCAGCGCGCTGAGAAAGCCGGTGGACATCCTGGTGGCCACGCCCGGCCGCCTGCTGGATCACTGCGGCCAGAAAACCGTGGATCTGTCCGGCGTCGAGATCCTGGTGCTGGACGAAGCCGACCGCATGCTGGACATGGGCTTTATCCGCGATATCCGCAAAGTCCTCGCGCTGCTGCCCAAACAACGCCAGAACCTGCTGTTTTCGGCAACATTCTCGGACGAGATCCGGGGTCTGGCCCGCGGCGTCCTGAACAATCCCGGCGAAGTCTCCGTCACCCCGCGCAATACCGCGACCGAGTTGGTGAAGCAGACCGTGCACCTGGTCGAACAACATCACAAACGCGACCTCATCAGCCACATCATCCGCGAAAGCGGCTGGTACCAAGTGTTGGTTTTCACTCGTACCAAACACGGTGCCAATCGATTGGCCGAAAAACTGGTGAAAGACGGCCTGAGCGCCGCCGCCATCCACGGCAACAAGAGCCAGGCAGCGCGCACGCGCGCCCTGGCTGGCTTCAAGGACGGCAACGTGGCCGTCCTGGTGGCCACCGATATCGCCGCGCGCGGCCTGGATATCGATCAATTGCCACAGGTCGTGAATTTCGAGCTGCCGAATGTTCCCGAGGACTATGTGCACCGCATCGGCCGCACGGGCCGGGCAGGAGCGACGGGTGCGGCGGTCTCGCTGGTCGATCAAAGCGAAATCAAACTGCTCAAGGGCATCGAACGCCTGATCGGCAAAACCATCGAGCGCCTGCCCGTAAAGGGCTGGACGCCGTCCGCCGGCAACACCGCTGCCGCTTACGCCCGCCAAGAACGCGACGAAGACTCGCGCCAACCGCGCCGCCAAGGCAGCCCGCGTGGCGAGCAACGCCAGGGCGGCCAACGTCCAGGCGGCAGCCGCGGGGCCGGTACGAGCAGCCATCGCGCCAACGACGCTCGCGGCGCAAATGGCGAATCTCGTGCCACACGCAATGGTGGCGAGCCTCATGGCGGCACCGGCGCGGAACACCGCACAGGCCGCGGCGCGGGGCTAGCACCTCGGCATGGCGCGGGAGCAGGCCGCCCGGCAGGTCAGAGCCAGGCAGGTAATCCACGCCAACCGTCAGCCGCTCGCGGCGACCGCCCAGCCGGCGGCCATCGCCAAGACAGCCGCCCGCAATCGCAAGGTCCCCGCAGCACCGAGGGCAACGGCCGTCCGTCGGGCCGTCCCGCAGGCGCTGGCCGCCCCGCTGCCGGGTCCAATCGCTCTGCCGGTGCACCCCGCGCAGCGTTGCTGGGCAAGTAATATCACCCTCTTGTTCCTTTCACCCGTGTCATTCTGTCTGTAAATCATCATGACGCTCTCGACCTGGCTGACCTTTTTTGTGGCCTCATGGGCTATTTCCTTCTCGCCGGGCGCGGGCGCCATTTCGGCCATGACCTCGGGCCTGAAATACGGTTTTGCACGCGGGTACTGGAACACTGTGGGCTTGATCATCGGGATCATGGCGCAGTTCGTGATTGTTGCGGTGGGCCTGGGCGCGGTGTTGGCCACGTCCGAGCTCGCCTTCTCGATCGTGAAATACCTGGGGGTAGCCTATCTGGTCTATCTAGGCATACGCCAGATTCGTACCGATGCGGCGCCGGTCGCCGTCGATGCCGGCAACCCCGCCGACTTTTCCGTGCGCGATCTGGTGCTGCGTGGCATCCTGGTCAATCTGATGAACCCTAAAGGCACGGTTTTCCTGCTGGCCGTGGTGCCCCAGTTTGTGAACCCTGCGGCATCGCTGACGCCGCAGTACCTGGCCCTGGCCGGGACACTGGTATTCACCGACTTGGTCGCCATGGGCGTCTATACCCTGTTGGCCGCCAAGGTCCTACGCCTGCTGCGCAGTGCTCGCCATATTCGCTGGATGAACCGCATCTTCGGTTCTCTCTTCATCGTGGCGGGCGCCTTCCTGGCCACTTTTCGTCGTCACACGTAACAAAGCCTATGTAACAGGGCCGGTTACCGGCGTACGATTCGCGTCAGTAAAATCGCATCAATCATGAATATTTCCCAAGAAGTCGCCCGGCGACGTACCTTCGCCATCATCTCCCACCCGGACGCGGGCAAAACCACGCTGACCGAAAAGCTCCTGCTATTCGCAGGCGCGATTCAGATCGCCGGCAGCGTCAAGGCTCGCAAGGCCTCGCGCCACGCCTCGTCCGACTGGATGGAAATCGAAAAACAGCGCGGCATTTCGGTCGCATCGTCCGTGATGCAGATGGAATACCGCGATTGCGTCATCAACCTGCTGGACACCCCGGGCCACCAAGACTTCTCCGAGGACACCTATCGGGTCTTGACGGCGGTAGACGCAGCGCTCATGGTGATCGACGCTGCCAACGGGGTAGAGCCGCAAACCATCCGGTTGCTGCAGGTATGCCGCGCCCGCAACACCCCCATCATCACGTTCATCAACAAGATGGACCGCGAAGTCCGCGAGCCCCTGGAGCTGCTCTCCGAGATCGAGGGCCATCTGGGCATGGACGCCGTGCCGTTCTCCTGGCCGGTGGGCATGGGCAAGGCCTTTGGCGGCGTATTCGACATCCGCCGCGATCGTATGCGCGTCTTCCGCCCCGGCCAAGAGCGCCGTTCGGACGACGACGACATCATCAATGGACTGTCCAACCCGGAAATCGCCCAACGCTTCGGCTCCGCCTTCGAGCAGGCCAACGGCGAAATCGAGCTTATCCAAGAGGCGGCGCCGGCCTTTGACCGCGACGCCTTCCTGGCCGGCAAGCAGACCCCCGTATTTTTCGGCTCGGCCATCAACAACTTCGGTGTCCAGGAGGTCCTGGATGCGTTGGTCGAACAAGCCCCCGCGCCCGGCGCGCGCCAGGCGCTGGAACGCCTGGTCGAGCCTCAAGAGCCCAAATTCACCGGCGTCGTATTCAAGGTGCAGGCCAACATGGACCCCGCCCACCGCGACCGCGTGGCATTCGTACGCGTCAGCTCAGGACGCTTTGAGCGCGGCATGCGCCTGAAGGTCGCCCGCACCAACAAGGAAATGCGGCCCAACAACGTGGTGTCGTTCCTGTCCCAGCGCCGCGAATTGCTGGACGAGGCCTATGCCGGCGACGTCATCGGCATCCCGAACCACGGCGTATTACAGTTGGGCGATGTACTCACCGAAGGCGAGAGCCTGCGGTTTACGGGTTTACCGTTCTTTGCGCCTGAACTCTTCCAGGCTGTTGAAGTCAAAGATCCTTTACGCACCAAACAGCTGCGCATCGGCCTGACCCAACTGGGCGAAGAGGGCGCGATTCAGGTCTTTCGCCCGGAGGCGGCTGGCGGCACGCTGCTGCTCGGTGCAGTCGGTCAACTGCAGTTTGAGGTCGTCGCCCATCGCCTGAAAACCGAATACGGCGTCGAAGCCCGGATGTTACCGTCGCGCTACACCATGGCCCGGTGGATCACGTCAGACAATCCACGCGCGCTGCGCAAGTTCATGGATGCCAACGCGGCGCACATCGCCTATGATGTGGTTGATGCGGCGGCTTTTTTGATTGGTTCGCCTGCTCAGCTGCGCGTGGCCGAGGACCTGTATCCGGATGTGAAATTCCACGCCATGCGCGAGCACGGTGGCCAGGTCTTTGGTAGTCATGCTTAAACTGAACAGGGCGCCGCAAAAATGAGGGTAGCAATGTCTTGGCGAGTATTAATCGCGACGCTTCTGCTGGCACTGGGCGCCGCGGCGTGGGGTGGAATCCAACTAGGTGATTGGCTGGTTGCACACGCCCCCAAAGCCTCGGCTGCACCGGGCCAAGAAGCCCTGGCGTCTCAAGAACCCATCCTGGACGCCAATGGTCGCCCCTATGTAGCCCAACCGCCCCAGCCTCGGGTGGACGGCAGTCTCGGCGTCCCTGACAAACCCAACGGCTCGAGTTGGGCGGTACCGATGGTCTCGTTGTTCGAGACCACCAAGGACCCGTCGATACAGATATCCCGTGACAACATCAGCATGGACGAGGCTCGCCAGCTCGCGGCGACGTCCAACGTGCCGCTGCCATCCGGGACCTCCGACGTCACCACGCTGGACCTGCAAGCGCTACCGCCGACGACCACCGCGCCACCACCCGCCAATCAGGACGGCTATGCAGTCACCGCGGCAAACACCGCGCCAAGCGCCGCACCACAAGGCGCGGCTCCTGCGCCTGCCGGCCACTGGCAGGACGCCCTGAAACGAGAACTGGCCCAATGCGCCAACGAGGGCTTCTTCCAACGCCCCACGTGCTCCTGGAACGCCCGCAACAAGTACTGTGGCCCGAATCGCGCCTGGGGCACCATCTCGGAGTGTCCGGCGCGTCAATAGGACTCGGCGCATAGGTCAATCTATCGCATTGCCAAAGTCGGTTTCAAAAAACCGCTGATGGCCATCAGCCCTCGTTGCATTCCCTCATCATGAGTCCCTGTCGCGTGCCTGGGCGTGGCGCCGGGCCGTTGAGCACGGATTTAGTCCGCGCAGCGGACCGAGGCCCCTGGTCATGGGCCGAGTCCGTGCGATAGGCCCGGCACCACGCCCAGGCACGTGACAGGGACGCCTTCAGAGAGACAACCACGAGCAGCAAACGCCCACAACAACACCAACACCGATAAAAGATGCCAGTCAGCGCTTAACTAACCGGCATTGAGCGTGGGGGGCTCTTTTCATTGCTTATTTTTTATCGGAAGTGGAATAAAGTAGATGCCAGCGACGTCTATAGCAAGCAGTCCCCTTTTCTCATACTGGATGACACGCCATGCACACTCGAATCGCTGCAACCCTGCTCGTTTCCTGCGCCGCCCTGTTCTCGGCCAGCGCCCACGCTCAGGCAGTCAAGACCCAGGACGGCATGCTGGTCGACAACGCCGGCATGACGCTCTACACCTTCGACAAGGACACAGATGGCAAGAGCGCCTGCTATGACCAGTGCGCCAAGGCCTGGCCACCCGTGATGGCCTCCGCCGATGCCAAAGCGCAAGGCGATCTAAGCATCATCACCCGCGACGATGGCGCCAAACAATGGGCCTACAAAGGCAAGCCCCTGTACCTGTTCGTGAAAGACAAAAATCCGGGCGACAAAACTGGCGACAACGTCAAAGAGGTCTGGCATATCGTCAAGCCCTGAACGATAAGGGCCTCTGACGGCCTGAGTGGCAATGAGGCAGTGGCGATGTACACGACTGGCCCTCAAATGCATTGAGCCCGTACAGACCAGCCGGTCTGTACGGGCTCAACACAGCGGCAATGCGGGCGTCAGCGTATCGACGCCGCCTGAAATGAATCAGCCTTCGACTTCCATCTGGCTTTGCAGGTAATTCTGCAAGCCGACCTTGTCGATCAGCTCGATCTGGGTTTCCAGATAGTCGATGTGTTCTTCGGTATCGTCCAGAATGTCCTGGAACAGGTCGCGGGACACGTAATCACGCACTGACTCGCAGTAAGCGATGGCTTCTTTCACGGTAGCTTGCGCGCCTTGCTCGACCTTCAGGTCACAGGCCAGCAACTCGGGAACGTCTTCGCCGATCAGCAGTTTGTGCAGGTCTTGCAAGTTCGGCAGACCGTCCAGCATCAAGATGCGTTCGATCAAACGATCGGCGTGCTTCATCTCGCCGATCGATTCTTCGTATTCGTGCTTGCCCAGCTTCTTCAGGCCCCAATGCCCCAAGATGCGGGCATGCAAGAAGTATTGATTGATGGCCGTCAGCTCATTGGTCAGTTGCTTGTTCAGAAACTGGATGACGGTTTTATCGCCTTTCATGGTGTACTCCTTACGATCCCGGGACGCGGCGCCCGCGACCCTGCGTACGCCTTATCGCGTATGCAACGATCGCAGGCTAACACCGCTGGCAGGGTCAGGGCTAGAGCCGCGCTGCATTTGATAAATGGCTTTGCGAGCGCAATCCGAAAGCGACAACAAAATGAGAATGAGTATGCGTTTCGGACTATCCGCACATAGCGTGACGCCAGGCTTGCCATTGAAGCAAGCCGATGACGAAAATCCGGGGAGAAAATGCACGCCGAATATCGAATTATGAGCGCCGTACGAAGACAAATCGGCTCAAATCTCGACAAGGCATGATGTTGGAGAACTACAACGCACGCGCCTGCACGCTGCTGCCACGAAGCAGGCTACCTACAGGCGCCGCTCGCCCGCACCACGGCGCAACGGCTCAGGCTGCGGCAACCAGCGTGATCGGGAAACTATTGGCAGCGGGCTGGGCGTCGACCATGGGAGCAGAGGCCGTGAGATCCACGGCCATCGACTTGCCCTGACACACGCTGGAACAGCGGCCACCTGGCAGATATTCTTGAGCCATCTCTGCACAGCAACCGCAGCACGAGGCTACTCCCAATTCAAACTGCAAATCGGACAATGTAGTAGCGCCCGCGTCGACGGCGGCGTGAACTTGGCGTTCAGTGACGGCATTACATATGCAAATGTACATGAGAATAATTATCGTGATTTATTCTCGCAAAAGCAAGCGGATCAAACTGCAATCCGCTGTCCCCAAGTCATTGAAAAATAGGGACAAAACTATCTCCACCCGGCTTGGCCTGGAAACCCATTTTGGCGGGCTCACAACGCCGCGGGTACCGGATTACCGTGCCGCGTGCGCCTTGCGTAGGCTGGCAGGTGCAATCCGCAGGGCCTCGCGGTACTTGGCCACCGTGCGGCGCGCAATCACGATACCTTGATCGGCCAAGCGTTTTGTCAGCTGACTGTCCGACAAAGGCTTGCCACGGTCTTCGTCGGCCACCATCTGGCGGATCACGGCCTGGACAGCCGTTGCCGAGGCCACCTCGCCACCGTCCGTCGCCACCCCCGTTCCAAAGAAATGCTTCAGCTCCAGGGTCCCGAACGGGGTCAGCATGTATTTCTGCGTCGTCGCCCGTGAAATGGTGGATTCGTGCAAGCCCAGCTCTGCGGCAATATCCTTCAGGATCAAGGGGCGCATCGCGGCAGGGCCTTCGCTGAAAAACGCGGTCTGATGCGCCACGATGGCCTGCGCCACACGCAGGATCGTGTCAAAGCGCTGCTCCACATTGCGGATCATCCAGCGTGCCTGCTGCAACTGGGCATGCAGGCCTGCATGGCTGGCCTCACGCTGGTTGCCCAGCAACTGGGCATACAGCGCATTGACCTGCAAACGCGGGACAGCCGCAGTATTGAGCACCACCAGCCAGCCCTGGCGGGCCTTGCGCACAATCACATCCGGCACCGCATAATCGGCGGCGGGCACCGTCCAGGCGCGGCCAGGGCGGGGGTCCAGTTTCCGAATCAAGACCTGCGCCGCACGCGCGGTTGCCTCATCGCAATGCAGGGCATCGCGCAGCCGCGTCACATTGCCGGTGGCCAACAACGGCAAATGCTCGGCACACAGGCGACGGGCACAGGCCAGCACTGCAGGGTCGGCGGCCTCGCGCAAATGTTGCACGTCAGGGTTGCGTAATTGCAACACCAGGCATTCCGCCATATCCCGGGCGCCGATCCCGGGCGGGTCGAATGATTGCAACAGCGTCAGCGCCGCCCGCAACTCGTCCAGATCCGCCTGGGCCTCAGGCGGTATCCAGGTCAGAATTTCCTCCAGAGGCGACCCGAGATAACCGTTGTCATCGAGTTCATCGATCAGCAAAGCCACCAGGGCGGCATCGCGGCTTCCAGCTCGGGTAAGGCCTAACTGAGAAAGTAAGTGCTCACGTAAAGTATCGCTGTGCGCGCGATCAGGGCCGTCCATACGATCATCCGGATAGACGCCTCCCGAACCGGGCATTTCCTCTGCACGGGGCTCCGTGTCGCGCAGAGATTCGTCATCCATCGACGTTTCGCGTTCCGCAGGCGCCTCTGGCTCGGCCTCTGCCCGCTCTTCGCTGCGCTCCAGCATTGGGTTATCGGCCAAAGCCTGCGAGATTTCGGCTTGCAAATCCAGCGTCGAAAGCTGCAACAATCGGATAGATTGCTGCAGTTGAGGGGTCAACGTCAAATGTTGACCAGTACGAAGTTCTAATGCGGGCCGAGTCATAGGTACAATATTTTGCATGATGAATGCCGCCTCGCCCGAACGCGTACGCCAAGATCGCCGACTGATCGGCCAAACGCTGCTGAAATTAGCGCTGCCTCGACTCATAGTCCGGGGGGTGGTGCTGGTCATCGCCGCCATCATATGGCTATTAGTCGCCTCGTGGTTGCTGGATTTTGGCCGCAGCCTGAGCTTTGAGGGCTTGCAGGCTTTTGGCCAGCAGGCGATCGACCTATTGACGCGCGTCAATCCCTACCTATGGTGGGGTGTCGTCGTCATCTGGTCACTGATTGTATTTTTCGCAGTACGCGCCTGGGTGGCCTCAGACATTGACGCCGCGCGCGCCAAACCGGTCGCCCCGAGGGATCTGTCCGCCTTGACTGCCCAGCTCTGCGACGAAGTCATCAATGTCCTGCGCTGGGTCTGGGGCAATCGCGAAGAGCCCTTTACGCTCGGCGACTTGCGCCAGGCGCATATCGAATTGCGCCATGGCCGCATCGACAAGATCGATCTGGTCCGAGAGCAAGGCAACATTCTTGACGGTCAAACGGCTGCCGCGACACGTTCCCAGCCCGCTACGAGTGCACCGTCTGCAGCGCCCGCCCAGGCCGCCGTCCTGACGACACCGGCGGCCACCGCCGAGACGCGCCCGGCCTCGGGACGCATCGAACCCAACCTGTAGTACGCGGCGTCGCCCATTTAGAAAAATCGCCTCTCGAGGCGATTTTTTTCGCCCTGACACCCAAGGATGCCCCCCGGCAGATCAGCCCACGGGCGGCCTGTCCGTGGCAAATCCGAGAGGCTTATCCACCACCAGGCTGAGGAGCGCGCTGCAAGCGCCGCATGCGTCTTTTTGAGCTCATTGCGCCCGTGTCCGTTGCATCTTGGCCAAAAATGTGTTTGACTAGCGACTTATGGCCGATATCCGAATCCCCCTCGCGATTGCCTCCGGACGCTTCAGCGCACCGGGTGCCGGCCTGCGCGCTCGTATTTCCCCCCTCGCGCTATCGCTACACCTACCGATCGGTTGCCGGGCCTCGCGCCTGTGGTAGCTCGGCAGCCTCGTACGCCACAAGTTTTTTCTCTGTTCATTTATTGATTCCAGTCGACCCATCCACGGTCCACTGACGGTCCAGGCCTAGAACCCTGACCAGCCGAACAGAGCATGCCGGTAACAAAAACCGGAAATACTTTATCCCGCCACCCTCGGGACTACTGATCAAGGTGTAATGATGCTTGCCAACCCCGCTACCAAATACGTACCGTTTGCTCCGTTCGCGCGTGATTTTTCTGAACGCACCTGGCCCAGCCGCCGCATCACGCAGCCGCCCATCTGGATGAGCACCGATTTGCGCGACGGCAACCAGTCGTTGATCGAACCGATGAGCATCGACCGCAAGCTGCGTTTCTTCGAGCAACTGGTCAAGATCGGCTTCAAGGAAATCGAAGTTGGTTTTCCGTCGGCCTCGCAAACGGATTTCGATTTCGTACGCAAGCTGATCGACGAAAAACGCATTCCCGATGACGTCACCATCATCGTCCTGACCCAATCACGCGAAGACCTGATCAGCCGTACGGTCGAATCGGCCGCTGGCGCCAAGCAAGCCATGGTGCACTTGTACAACGCGTGCGCCCCGGCCTTTCGCAAGATCGTCTTCAACATGAGCAAAGACGAGATCAAGCAAATCGCCGTCACCGGTACGCAATTGATCAAGCAACACATGGCCAAGTATCCGGAAACGCAATGGCGCTACGAATACTCTCCCGAAGTCTTCAGCACCACCGAACCGGAATTCGCACTGGAAGTCTCCAACGCCGTGGCCGAGACCTGGGGCGCCACGCCGCAGAACAAAATGGTGCTGAACCTGCCCGCAACGATCGAGGCGACCACGCCGAATCTGTACGCCGACCAGATCGAGTGGATGCACAACAACCTGGCTCGCCGTGACAGCATCATCGTCAGCGTGCACCCGCATAACGACCGCGGCACTGCCGTTGCCGCCGCCGAGTTCGCCGTGATGGCCGGCGCCGATCGTATCGAAGGCTGCCTGTTCGGCAGCGGTGAACGTACGGGTAACGTGGACCTGGTCACGCTCGCGCTGAACCTCTACACCCAAGGCGTGCACCCAGGCCTGGATTTTTCCGATATCGATGAAGTGCGCCGTTGCGCCGAGTACTGCAATCAGTTGCCCGTGCACCCGCGCCATCCCTATGCCGGCGACCTGGTATTCACGGCCTTTTCCGGCTCGCACCAGGACGCCATCAAAAAGGGCTTTGCTCAACAGCAAGCCGATGCCGTTTGGGAAGTGCCCTATCTGCCTATCGACCCGGCCGACCTCGGCCGCAGCTACGACGCCGTCATCCGCGTCAACAGCCAATCGGGCAAGGGCGGGGTCTCGTACCTGCTCGAGCAGGAACACGGCCTGGTCTTGCCGCGCCGCCTGCAAATCGAATTCAGCCGCGCCATCCAACGGGTCACCGATGAAACCGGCCGCGAAGTCACGGCCGACGACGTTCACACGATTTTCAACCGCGAGTACCTCGAACAACATACGCCTTGGAAACTGGTGCGTCACCGCATCGAGGGCGATCCGTCTGCCGGTGAAGGCAAGCAATTCAACATTCAGGTTGAACTCGACTACAACGGCGAACGCCGCGTCGTCACGGGCTCGGGTGATGGTGCGATCTCGGCCTTTGTGAATGCGTTGGATATTCCGGTGCGCATCATGGATTACCACGAACACGCTATCGGCACCGGCACGGATACCCGCGCCGCCAGCTATGTTGAACTGCGCGTCGGAGACTCCGCAACCGGCTTCGGCGTCGGGATCGATCGCGATATCGTCACCGCCTCGTTCCGCGCCGTACTCAGCGCGGTCAACCGTCACCTGACCAATGGTGCCGCGACGCAGATCGAAAGCGAGGCTGTCCAGGCGGCGTGATCCGTGGCCCTGGCAACAATGAAAAGCCCGTCTACTTGAACTGCCCACAAGGAAGTTGACATTAAAAGCCGGGCAGCATGAAAAAGGCCTGAGTCCGATATAGAGTCGGACTCAGGCCTTTTAGCTGGGCGGCGATGCGTTGATGACGGCCATCGTGGCGCAGTGCGCGCGACGACCCATGCTATCGAACTGATCAGTCCCCGTCATCGGGGCGCAGGACCCCCAGGAGCCACCGGGCGATGGCCAGCGTACGCCGGTCATCGCCGCTGCGTCCGACCACCTGCAATCCCACAGGCAGGCCCTGCGGCCCTGTGTAGAATGGCAGATGCACGCAAGGCGCACCGAACAGCGTCCACACGCGGCAAAATAACGGGTCGCCCGTACCTTGATCAAAAAAAGGCGCCTCGCCGCTGGCGCTGGGCGCCAACACGACGTCGTACTGTTCAAACCAACTATGCGCACGTTGGCGGCCTTCTTCGACACGAATCAGGTTGGCACGATGTTCCTCTGCAGTGATCTGGGATCCTGCATCCAACAAAGCCTGTAGCGAGCTGCTCAGACCGGCGCGATGACGTGTGCGCTCGAAAGCCAATGACTGCGCCATCTCAAAGCCCATGATATCGGCATGCACCTGAACCAGGGAACACAGTATCGGCGGTAACTCCACCTCATCAATCTGCGCGCCCGCACGCGACAGCACGCTCGCAGCCTGCGCATAGGCATCGCGTGTCGCATGATCCGTATGCCGCCATTGCGAGGTTCGATACATGCCAATACGGGGCTTGGCATCGTAATCGAGCTCACGTAATTCACGATCACGCATCAACACCGAGGCGAGCAACGCAACATCGTCGACGCTACGTCCGAACCCGCCTATGGTGTCCAATGAATCGGCGATGGTCTTTAAACCGGCACGTTGAATCCGACCAAATGAAGGTTTGTATCCGACGACGCCGCAATAGGCGGCAGGGCGAATGATCGAACCGGCAGTCTGTGTGCCCAAGGCCAGGGGCACCATATGATCGGCCACGGCAGCCGCAGAGCCGCTGGATGATCCGCCCGGACTATAAGCCGGGTTATGGGGATTGCGCGTCGGGCCCGGTTGAAACGTTGCGAACTCCGTGGTGACGGTCTTGCCCGCTACCACTGCACCGGCCTCGCGGCACGAGGCGACCACGGCGGCATCGATGGACGGCTGGTGATTGTCATAGATGGGCGAACCGTAGCGCGTCGGTAAATCGCTGGTCGCGAAAATGTCTTTCACGCCGATCGGTAACCCGTGCAGGACACCTTGTGTGCTTGACCTATCCAATTCGCGGGCACGGGTCAGCGCGAGCTCCTTGTCCAGAGCCGCCCATGCACGTACGACCCCCTCACGCTGCTCGATGCGCGCAAAGCACGCCCGTAGCAATTGCTCGGCACTCAACTCGCGGCGCGCCAATAGCTGCGCTGCACGCGTTGCACTCAAGCGATTCAGTTCAATCGTTTTTTTTTGCTGCAAACCCATGTCCCTTCCCCGGGATGATCCTCAATTTTTTCGTCCTACAGATGTAGCACAGGCACATCATCCGTATTGCATTGCCGCACAACTGTTTTTCTATAAGTTCATACAACAAAAAGATGTCGTGATCATGAACTCGTGCCGCATCGCAACACCGATTTTCATTGGCACTGCCATATAAGCACGATACCGTATCTCGTGAAATCTGGCTGTCATGTATTACCCCTAAGATGAAATCGTTTTCATTGCCGAGCCTGCCGTGACTGCAAAAACACCGCACCGACCGTCGATATTGGAGATTGCCAAGCAGGCTGGCGTATCGCCCGCGACGGTCTCGCGCGCATTCAATCAGCCCGAGCTGCTGCGCCCTGAAACGCGTGCACATATCGCGGCTGTGGCGCAACGCATCGGATTTCGCCCCAACCGGGTAGGCCGCAGTTTGCGCGCGGGCCGTACGCGTACCATCGGCTTGTTGCTGCCGACGTTGGCCAATCCGGTATTTGCAGACTGTTTCGAAGGTGCTGAGCAACACGCCCGCAGAGCGGGCTATAGCGTCATGATGGGGATCACGAGCTACGACCCATCGGTGGAATCGGAATGTGTGCAGGCCTTGATCGACCATCAGATCGATGGCTTGATCCTGACGGTGGGTAATCCCTCGCGTAATGCAACATTGCGCGCGTTGGATGAAGCAGGCATGCCGCACATTCTGGCCTATAACGAATCAAACTCGCACCCATTTGTCTCGGTCGATAACAAAGCCGCCGCACACGATATGGTGTCGCGTCTGAGCACACTGGGCCACCGGCGCATTGCCTTTGTCAGCGGTCCATTGACAGCATCGGATCGCGCACGGCGCCGTCTGCAAGGCGCGCAAGCCTGTGCGAAAGCAGCGGGCTTGCCTGCAGTGGCGCACTGGGTCATGCCGGCACACACCGAGTCCAGCGCGTCGATGTTGCGTGACATGCTGGCGCGGCCGGATGCCCCCAGTGCCCTGTTTTGCTCCAACGATCTGCTGGCAATCTCTGTGATCGCGCAACTGGCTTCGCTCGGGATACGCGTGCCCGATGACGTCGCTGTCTGCGGATTCGACGGGGCGAGCATTGGTGCGCTGATGGTCCCGTCATTGACTACGGTGGCACAACCCAGCCGCGAGATAGGCGCAACAGCGTGCGCCTTATTGCTAGCGTGCCTGGAGGGAGGCCGCCCCACATCAGTCAGATTGCCACACCGTATTTCCGACGGCGGCACGGCAACCGCGTCTTGCATCGGCGATCCGCCCGAAGCAGAAAAACGCCCTGTTGAAGGGCAACGCCGCCGCGTTGCAGCAAGCGTGGCGACCCATTCTTTTCACCCCTCGCCAAGGAAACACTCGCCATGAAATCCCTCGTCCACTGCGTGTTACGCGCTGCCACACTGGCGCTGACTCTGACGGGCGCATCAGCCTACGCGCAAAATGCGATCTGCTACAACTGTCCGCCAGAGTGGGCGGATTGGGGCACACAGCTCCGAGCCATCAAAAAAGCCACCGGCATTACCGTGCCCGCAGACAACAAAAACTCGGGACAGTCGCTAGCCTCCATCGCGGCGGAAAAAGGCAATCCCGTGGCCGATGTCGTGTATTACGGCGTCACGTTCGGCATTCAGGCCGCCCAGGACGGATTGGTACAAAACTACAAGCCGCAACACTGGGATCAAATCCCCGCCGGCATGAAGGACCCCGACGGCAAATGGTTCGCCATTCATTCGGGTACGTTGGGCCTGATGGTCAACGTCGACGCGCTCGATGGCAAGCCCGTGCCGCGCTCATGGGCCGATCTGCTCAAGCCTGAGTACAAAGGCATGGTTGGCTATCTGGATCCGGCTTCGGCCTTTGTCGGCTATGTCGGCGCCGTCGCCATCAACCGCGCGCTGGGAGGCACTCCGGATAACTTCGACCCCGCGCTCAAGTGGTTCAAGGACATGAAGGCCAATCAACCCATCGTGCCCAAACAAACCGCGTATGCACGCGTCTTGTCGGGCGAAATCCCGATCTTGATCGACTACGACTTCAACGCGTATCGGGCCAAATATAAAGACCACAGCAACGTTGAGTTCGTGATCCCCGCCGAAGGCACAATCGCCGTGCCTTACGTCATGAGTCTGGTGGCCAACGCACCGCATGCCGACAATGGCAAGAAAGTGCTGGACTTCACCTTGTCGGATGAGGGTCAGGCCATCTGGGCCAATGCATTCCTGCGTCCAGTGCGGCCGGAAGCCATGTCGGCCGAAGCGCAGAAAAAATTCTTGCCTGAGGCAGAGTATGCACGCGCCGGTACGGTGGACTACGTCAAAATGGCCGAAGGCCAGCGCGCGTTCTCGCAACGGTACGCCAAAGAGGTGAACTGATGTTCTGCGTGCGTGTTGGCATTGTCCTGGGGGTGCACTGACATGGGACGCCGTGGATGGATTTGGTTTGCGGCGCCTGCTGCCACGCTGTTTCTGGCATTCTGGCTGCTGCCCATGGCAGGGCTGGCGCTGGCAGGCGCAGAAAGCCGCAACGGACAATCGGCCTATTGGACGGTGCTGACAGGCACGCAGTATTGGATCAGTCTGTTCAATACCGTCGCATTATCGCTCGCTGCGACGGTAGCAACGCTGCTGGTGTCGTTGCCGGTGGGCCGCTTTCTCGCCCGCCATCGACACTTTGCCGGACGCCGCCTGCTGATCTCCTTGCTGATGTTTCCATTGGCCTTTCCCGGTGTGGTGGTCGGCTTTCTGATTATCCTGCTGGCGGGACGTCAGGGCATCATCGGCGCACTCACGAAATGGCTCACTGGCGATACCGTGGTGTTTGCCTATGGCATGGCGGGATTGTTTCTGGGTTATCTGTATTTTTCGCTGCCGCGTTGTGTGGGGGTATTGACGGCCGCGGCCGAACAGATCGATCAGAGCTTGCTCGAGGCCGCACGGACATTGGGCGCGAGCCCCTGGCGCCGCTTCATGGATATTGAATTGCCGGCATTGACGCCCGCCTTGATCGGCGCAGGTGCGATGAGTTTTGCGACCAGCATGGGCGCGTTCGGTACGGCGTTCACATTGGCAACGCAAATCGACGTGCTGCCCATCACTATCTATAACGAGTTCACCAACTACGCGAATATCCCGGTCGCTGCGGCACTATCTATCGTGTTGGGCCTGGCCACATGGGCGGTGTTGTATCTCGCTCATAGTCTGGCGGGCGCCCGCGCAGGTGCGGCTGCGTGATGAGGTCCATGATGCATGCTTCTAAATTTGATACGCGCTTGGGACTGACCGTCACGTTGGCCGTCGCGGCGTTCTTGATCGGCCCCGTTGTGCTGTCCGTCCTGGCGGGCCTCACCAACAATTATTTTGTCGGGCTTTCCAGCGGACTGACTTTGCGCTGGGTTGCAGAAGTCTGGGCACTCTATGCCGATACGATCTGGCGTTCATTTGCGGTAGCGTTGTTGACGCTGGCGATCTGTACGCTCGTCGGTGTCCCTGCTGCGTGGGTGCTGACCCTGCATCGCGGCCGTCTGGCTCGCGCGCTGGAAGAACTATTGACCTTGCCCGTAGCGGTGCCGGGCCTGGCGTCGGCGCTGGCCTTGATCGTATCGTGGGGCACGATCAGCGGGTTGCGCGGCAGTGTCTGGTTCATTGTGATTGGACATGTGTTGTTCACACTGCCATTCATGGTGCGTGCGGCGCGCGCCAGCATGCAAGGCGCTGACCTGGCAACGCTGGACGAGGCCGCCTCGACGTTGGGCGCAACACGCATACAGCGTTTTTTGCACATTGTCGTGCCCAATGCCGCACCCGGCATCGTCACGGGCGCGTTGACCGTGCTGACGCTGTCGATCGGTGAATTCAATCTGACGTGGTTGCTGCACACACCGTTGACCAAGACCTTGCCTGTTGGCCTGGCCGACAGCTATGCCTCGATGCGATTGGAAATCGCATCGGCGTATACCCTGGTCTTCCTGTTGATGTTGATCCCGCTACTGGTAGGCCTGCAATGGCTGGCTGCCCGGGGAGATCGCCCCGCCCAAACATCTGTTACCCGGACTTCTTCATCATGACCGATCCCGTCGCCATTACGCTCAGCGGCTGCGCCAAGACCTGGCCAGATGGAACGCGTGCCCTGCATCCCATTGATCTGCACGTGCAGGGCGGCGAAACCCTGGCATTGCTGGGTCCGTCAGGCTGTGGCAAGACGACGCTGCTGCGTCTGATCTGTGGCCTGGAGCAGGCCGATGCCGGCGCGTCTATTCGTTTCGGCAATGACGAAGTATCACAGCTCTCGCCAGAAGATAGAGGCGTGGGCGTAGTGTTCCAAAGCTATGCTTTGTTTCCCAACATGACGGTCGTGCAGAACGTGGCTTATGGTTTGCGCGTGCGCAATATCAACGCAGGCGAGCGCGAACGGCGCGCACGCGAACTGCTGGCGCTGGTGCGCCTGGAGGCCTATGCTGATCGGCGCATCAATCAGTTGTCTGGCGGCCAGCGCCAGCGCGTAGCCCTGGCCCGTGCCCTGGCTATCGAGCCGCGTGTGCTGTTGCTTGACGAGCCGTTGACGGCACTGGATGCCAAACTGCGCGAGCATCTGCGTGTGGAGTTGGCTCAGATGCTGCGCGAATTACACATCACCACGGTCATCGTCACGCACGACCAGGACGAAGCGATGATGTTGGGTGACCGCATTGCCGTCATGTCTGCGGGACATCTGGAGCAAGTCGGCACCGCCGAGACCTTGTATCGAGAGCCGGCCAGCGATTTCGTCGCGGAGTTTCTCGGCACCTTGTGCCGGGTCCGTGCACGCCTGCATGATGGCAGATTGATCGCCGGTGATGATGCGGTCGCGTTTCGTCCGCATGAGGCGCAGCTCGAGGTTCCTCGCGACAATGCACTGACAGGCCGTGTGCTGGCCCGTTTTTTTCTCGGCAGTTCAGTGCGCTACGAAATCGGTCTGGACGATGGTCAGCGATTTCCTGTGGTTGCGCCCGCACATAGTCAACATGCCACAGGCGATCACGTCAGCATTGTGCTGGCAAGGTCCGCGATTGCGTCGCCTGCTGCCGGCCATATTTAACGACTCTCACCTACACACTCATCATGCTCATCGCACAGATTACTGATTTGCATATCCGCATGCCGGGCCAGAAGGCCTATCGCGTGGTCGAAACCGACCGTTATCTGCCGCCTGCCATCGAAGCATTGAACCGCCTCGATCCTGCGCCCGATCTGGTCATCATCAGTGGCGACCTCACCGATTTTGGCCGGCAACAGGAATACGCTCATCTGAAGAACATGCTGGATGCTTTGCATGCGCCGTATTTTTTGATGCCCGGCAATCACGATGCGCGCGAGGCATTATTGGCGGCCTTTCCCACGCACACCTATCTACAGGGTGCAAACGGCTTTGTTCAATACGCAGTCGAGGATTATCCTCTGCGCCTGTTGATGCTGGACACGGTCGTGCCGATGCAAAGCCACGGCACGTTGTGTTCGCAACGGCTGGATTGGCTGCGCGAACGCCTGGCGGAACAGCCTGGGCGACCTACCGCGATTGCCATGCATCACCCGCCATTCATTACCGGCATTGCTCACATGGACGCTATCGGCTTGCTCGCGGGTGCGCCCGAGCTGGAGCAGATCGTCGCAGCACATCCCAATGTAGAACGCATTCTGTGCGGCCATCTGCACCGCACCATTTTTCAGCGTTTTGGCGGCACTATCGCATCGACTTGCCCGAGTCCGGCACATCAAGTCGCACTGGATTTGCGGCCAGATGGTCCGTCCGCCTTTGTCATGGAACCACCGGGTTTCCACCTACATGAATGGCGCAATGGCGCCCTGGTCACGCACCACGCCTACATCGGCGACTATCCCGGTCCCTATCCGTTTCACGAAGAGGGCGGCGTCCTGATCGATGAGTGATTCGTGCTGCAGGGCGTGGACCTGACACGGCCACGTCATGTTTGCAGCGCAGAATGAAAAGGATTTCATTTACCGCCAGAATACGAGGTTCATGCCCCAAGGGGTTCACCCCGCCGCACGCAGATCCGACTCTACCCAACGATCATTATGTCCACGCTCATCCTGGAAGACCTGACCAAACAGTACGGCGATGCGGCTGCCATCCAGGGCGTCAGCTTCACCGCGCCTGCGGGGAGTTTTACGGTGCTGCTGGGACCGTCGGGTTGCGGCAAATCGACCACGCTGCGCATGATCGCAGGACTCGACACGCCGACCTCGGGCCACATTCGTATCGGTGATCGCGATGTCACGCAGTTGCCGCCATCGCAGCGGCGCATCTCGATGGTGTTCCAGTCGTATGCGCTGTTTCCTCATCTATCGGTGCGCGAGAATATTTTGTTTGGCCTGAAGGTCCGCAAAGAACCGTCTGCCGACTATCCTCGCCGGCTCAAGCGCGTGGCGGATTTGCTGGGCTTGACGGCCCTGCTGGATCGCAAGCCTTCGCAGTTGTCTGGCGGGCAACAACAACGGGTGGCGTTGGGTCGTGCAGTCATTTCAGAGGCGCCGGTATGCCTGATGGACGAACCGCTTTCGAATCTGGATGCACAGTTGCGCCATGAGATGCGGCGTGAGATCCGCGCTTTGCAACAGTCGCTCGGGATCACGATGGTGTATGTCACGCATGATCAGACCGAGGCCATGAGCATGGCCGATCAGGTCGTGTTGCTGCGTGATGGACACATCGAGCAACGCGATACGCCCGACGGCCTGTATGCGCGGCCTGCCACCGAGTTTGCGGCGCGTTTTATCGGCACGCCGCCGATGAACCTGATGGACTTGTCCACACAAGGCGATGGCCTCGGCATCGCCGGCACAGAAAGCCTGCCGGTCGTCGCAGCCCCTGCTCAAGCGAAGCGTCTAGGCGTTCGGCCGGAACATATTCGGATTGACGGCGATGGCCGTCCTGCCCTCGTCGAAAGCGTCGAATATTTTGGCGCAGACTCCATTGTGGTGTGCCGGATCGGTGCTTGTGGCGGTATTGCCGTACGTGCGCCAGGCCATTTACGGGCCACGGCAGGCGATGCGGTGAGGCTGACGTGGCAACCCGAGCACCAGCATTTTTTCGCCGCCGACGCGGCCGCTATTTCCCCCTCTGGGCGCTCAGGCGCCGACTCTCCATCCCTTTAGGAAAGCCATCATGCGACGCACCGCTCTCAAAGCCCTTGCAGCCGGTCTGGCTGGCGCCGTTCTGTCACTCCCTATCTACGCGCAAGCGAAATCTGTCGAAGTCGAGTTCTATTACCCGGTTGCGGTCGGCGGTCCGATCACCAAGATCGTCGACGATATGGTGGCCGCGTTCGAAAAAGAAAATCCGGACATCGACATCAAACCTATCTACGCGGGCTCGTATCAAGACTCGATCGCCAAGGCATTGACGGCGCTGAAGGGCGGCACGCCACCGCAGTTGGCGGTGCTGTTATCGACCGACATGTTCACGCTGATCGATGAAGACGCCATTGTGCCCATCGACGGCCTCGCAAAATCCGACGCCGACAAGAAATGGCTGAGCAGTTTTTACGATGCGTTCATGCAAAACAGCCGCACCGGCGGCCACGTATGGGGCGTACCGTTTCAACGCTCGACCATCGTGATGTACTACAACAAGGATCTGTTCAAGGAAGCCGGCCTGGACCCTGAACGCGCGCCCGCGACCTGGGACGAGCTGGTCGAATACAGCAAGAAGCTGACCAAGAAAGACGCCTCCGGCAACGTCACGCAGTGGGGCCTGGAGATCCCGTCGGGTGGGGCCTTTGCATACTGGTTGTTCCAGGCACTGACGACGCCCAACGACGCTATCTTGATGAACGAAGCAGGCAACGAAGTCTATCTGGATAAGCCTGGCGTCATCGAAGCCGCCACGTTCTGGAACGATTTGTCGGCCAAGCACGGCGTCATGCCGCGCGGCACGATCGATTGGGGCACCACGCCTAAAGATTTCCTGGAAAAGAAAGCGGCCATTGTCTGGACCACCACAGGCAACCTGACTAACATCCGCAAGAACGCGAGCTTTCCGTTCGGTGTCGCCATGATGCCCAAGGCCAAACGCGGCGGCAGCCCGACGGGCGGCGGCAATTTCTATGTGTTCAAGAGCGGCACGCCGGAACAACAAGCCGCGGCGCTGAAATTCGCGCAATGGGCCACGACCCCGGAACGCGCGGCGGACTGGAGTATTGCAACAGGTTATGTAGCCGTCACGCCTGCGGCCTGGGCCACCGACAAGATGAAAAAATATGCCGAGGAGGTTCCCGCCGCGACGGTCGCGCGTGATCAACTGGATGTCAGCGTGGCTGAGTTCTCCACGCACGACAATCAGCGTGTGACCAAGACGCTGAACGATGCACTGCAAGCCATGCTGACGGGCTCCAAGACTCCTGAGCAAGCGCTTGGCGACGCGCAACGCGAAGCCGATCGCGTGCTGCGCAGCTATCGTTAAGGCGCTGTGCGATGAACAAGTCCATGCAAGCTGTCTACGGTTGGCTGCTGCTGCTGCCGGCGATCGTATTGCTGGCCGCGTTCACGCACTATCCTGCGCTGGCTACGTTGTGGCACAGCTTTTTCTCGACCCCGCGGGGCAGCCGTCCCGCACGCTTCGTGGGGCTCGAGAACTACGCATTGATGCGCGATGATCCGGTGTTCTGGCAATCGCTGTGGAACAACTTGTGGTTTGCCTTGGGTACTATTCCCACATCGATCGCGATTGCGCTCATCATGGCCTTGTGGGTCAATCGCAATCTGGCGGGGCGCGGCTTTCTGCGCATGGCGTACTTCACACCCACGGTCCTGCCGATGGTGGCCGTGGCCAATATCTGGTTGTTTTTCTATACCCCGCAGTACGGCTTGATCGCGCAGGTGCTGCAGATGTTTGGCACGTCCGGTCCGAACTGGCTCGGTAGCCGTGATACCGCACTGCCGGCGTTGATGGTCGTGACGATCTGGAAAGAGGCCGGCTTTTTCATGATTTTTTACCTGGCCGCATTGCAGACGGTATCGCCGTCGCTGCGTGAAGCGGCACTGCTGGAGGGCGCATCGCGTTGGCAATATTTCCGCCGCGTGCTGTGGCCGCTGCTGATGCCCACAACGCTATTCGTGCTGGTCAATGCGCTGATCAACGCATTCCGGCTGGTGGATCATGTGGTCGTCATGACACGGGGCGGCCCCGATAATGCCAGCACCCTGTTGCTGTACTACATCTACCAAGTGGGTTTCAGTTTCTGGGACACCTCGTATGCCGCCACGCTGACCGTCGTGTTGTTGCTGATCCTGGCCATCACCGCATTGGTGAAGTTCCGCTGGCTCGATAGAAAGACGCACTACCAATGACCCACAAACTCGACACTCTGGGTGCCTGGCTGCTGGGCCTGCTGTGGATTTTGCCGCTGGCCTATGCCGTCTGGGCAGCGTTTCATCCGCCGGCCTATGCCACGCGTTTCGATCTGTTGGCGCCGCTGACGCTGGAAAACTTCAGCCGCGCCTGGCATGCCGCACCGTTTCCACAGTATTTCCTGAATACCTTTTTGTTGGTCACCATGGTGTTGGCGGCGCAGTTGGTGTTGTCCACACTGGCCGGCTATGCCTTTGCGCGCTTTGAATTCCGCGGCCGCGATGTGGCGTTCATGCTGGTGCTGCTGCAACTGATGATCATGCCCGATGTGTTGCTGGTGGAGAACTACCGCTCGATGAGTCTGTTGGGCGTGCGCGATACGGTATTCGCGGTGGGCTTGCCGTATTTTGCCTCGGCGTTCGGCATTTTTTTGCTGCGGCAGACGTTCAAGACCGTGCCGCGCGAGCTGGAAGAGGCCGCACGCGTCGAAGGCGCCGGGCCGCTGCAGATCCTGATGAAAGTCTATGTGCCCCTGGCCAAGCCGATTTATGTCGCGTATGGGCTGGTGTCGGTCAGCCACCACTGGAATAATTTCCTGTGGCCGTTGATCATCACCAATTCGGTGGAGTCTCGGCCGCTGACGGTGGGATTGCAGGTGTTTTCGTCCACGGACCAAGGCATCGACTGGTCCGTGATCACGGCAGCGACTTTGTTGTCTGCCGCGCCCCTGCTGATCGCGTTTTTGCTATTCCAGCGGCAATTCGTGCAGTCGTTTATGCGGGCAGGAATCCGTTAGCGCGGCAACGAAGCCAAACGCGGCCACCGAGACTATCAATTTAATAGCCGACCGACAGCCCCGGCAGGTCCACGATGACGCGGGGCTTGTCCAAGGCCAACGCGGCATGCTGAGCGAATTCCTGACTTTCCTTGGCGTCGGAGGTCAGGATTTCATACCCCAGGGCATCGGCCACGCCCATGATCTTGTCTAGTAGCAGCACCTTGCCACTGGGGCGCAGCGGTTCGCATCCGAGGGTATCCCAGGCCGCCTCGAACCAATCCCGCGCATCGCTGGCGGCTTGCGCAGAGGGCTCAACATCGACGGACAGATTGACCGTACGACGGGTATCGAAAATGACTGTCACATCGCTGCGCATGGCGCCCTCCATCCGTCCCTCACCAACCCTTGGTGGCTTCCCAGGTGACATCCTCGCCATCGGCCAGCGAACGGCGCATCATGTCCACCAAGGGGAACGCGCGCTGGTGCAAGTCCACGTGCTGAGCCATGGCGGGTACCGATTTTTCCTCGTCTTCGTCGGCAGCGTTCGCCTTTGAAGGGTGAACGCGCTCCTCGGCCTTGATGGCCGCCTCGATACCCGCAATGGCGGCAGGCAACTGCTCGACCGTAAAAACGCCACGCTCGGGAACCTGATCTCCAATCGACTTGCCCGCTGCACGCAGCAATGGCGCGGCATTGGGCGACAACATCAGGACTTCAGCGACGGTTTTAGAGTGAAATTTGATAAGCATGTTGCAGATTTCCACAATGGACATTTCCATACACTACCGCAATGTAGCGCACACTGCCACTGGCAAGATACATAGTACGGATTTCCCGCCTTGAGCCTGAGGGCAAGACAGACCGCTACATTGCCGTTACAAGGGAAATCCAGCCAAATCACGCTATGATCTAGGAAATTCCCGTGAATGCCATGGTTTTTGATACGCATAATTTCGTCAAACGACTGACCGCCGAAGGTATGCCCATCGGGCAGGCTGAAGTTTTGGCCGACGAGCAGGCGCGCCTTATCGATACGCGCCTGGTCACTCAAGCCGATCTTGCCCAAATTGTCACCAAGGAAGATTTATCCAGCAATGTAACTGGCATAAAAATCGAACTGGCGGCGCTCAAGGCCGATGTGACCTTTCTGAAATGGGCATCCGGCTTGGTGTTGGCGGGCATCTCGTCACTGATACTTAAAACTTTCTTCTGATTTCTCTCATGCTCCCTGAGCAACAACAACAACTCATTTCGCTGATTCAGGCTGCTGTCGCGCGCTGCCTGCCCGATGCCCAAGCCCAGGTGCTGCTGGAGCGTCCCAAAGTCGCCGCGCACGGCGATGTCGCGACCAATGTCGCCATGCAGCTGGCCAAGCCCGCCCGCCGTAATCCGCGCGAATTGGCTCAAGGGATCGTCGATGCCCTGATGACCGAAACCCCGGCGCGAGCACTCATCGAAAGCGCCGAGATCGCAGGTCCCGGGTTCATCAATTTCCGCATCACCGCAGCCGCCCGGCAAGCCGTGATCCAGGCGGTAGCCGAGCAGGGCGAGGCCTTTGGCCGCGCACCTCGCAATGGCGAAAAAGTCCTGGTCGAATTCGTCTCGGCCAACCCGACAGGCCCCCTGCACGTAGGCCACGCTCGCCAGGCAGCGCTGGGCGACGCCATTTGCCGCTTGTACGAAGCCACCGGCCTGGACGTCACGCGGGAGTTCTACTACAACGACGCCGGCAACCAGATCCAGAACCTAGCCATCAGCGTACAGGCGCGCGCCCGCGGCATTGCCCCCGACTCGCCCGATTACCCCGCCGACGGCTACAAGGGCGACTATATCGTCGAGATCGCCCAGGATTTCGTCGCCGGCAAAACGGTAACCGCCGATGACCAGGCAGTCACCGCCACGGGCAACGTCGACAGCCTCGATGACATCCGCGTGTTCGCCGTTGCGTATCTGCGCCGTGAACAGGATTTGGACCTGCAAGCGTTCGGCCTGGCTTTCGACAACTACTATCTCGAAAGCTCGCTGTATACGTCTGGCCGGGTCGAGCAGACCGTCCAGGCCCTGATCGCCAAAGGCCATACCTACGAAGAAGGCGGCGCCCTGTGGCTGCGCACGACCGAGCTGGGTACGGGCGACGACAAAGACCGCGTCATGCGCAAAAGCGAAGGCGGCTATACGTACTTCGTCCCCGATGTGGCCTACCACAAGGCCAAATGGGAGCGCGGGTTTCATCGCGCCGTCAACATCCAGGGCAGCGATCACCACGGTACGGTAGCGCGCGTGCGCGCCGGCCTGCAGGCCCTCGAAGAAGGCATCCCGAAAGACTACCCGTCGTATGTGCTGCACAAGATGGTCAAGGTCATGCGAGGCGGCGAAGAGGTCAAGATCTCCAAGCGCGCCGGCAGCTATGTCACCCTGCGCGACCTGATCGACTGGGTGGGCCGCGATGCAGTGCGCTATTTCCTGATTCAGCGCCGCGCCGATACCGAATTCGTTTTCGATATCGATCTAGCGCTGTCCAAGAGCGACGAAAACCCGGTTTACTACATCCAATACGCCCACGCCCGCATCTGCTCGATGATCACGAATGCGGACGCCGACGACGCCAAGATCGCGCAGGCCGACGTGGCACTGCTGACCGCGCCCTCGGAATTCGCGCTGATGCAACGTCTGGCCGGGTTCCCCCAGGTCGTAGCGCTCGCTGCACAGGAACTCTCGCCCCATCACATCGCGTTCTGGCTGCGTGATTGTGCCTCTGACTTCCACGCCTGGTATAACGCCGAACGTGTCCTGGTCGACGATGAGTCTCTCAAATTAGCCCGTCTGCGTCTGGCCGCCACCACCCGGCAGGTCCTGGCCAACGGGCTGGCGCTGCTGGGCGTGTCGGCCCCGCAACGAATGTAAGCAGTTTCATGGCAACCAAACGCAAATCAACTTCCCGTCAGCCCCAACAACGCGGCAGCACCATGTACGGTGCGCTGGCCGGATTGCTCATCGGCCTCATCATCGCGGCCATCGTGGCGTTCTACGTCACCAAGGCCCCGATGCCCTTTGTGGACCGCGCCACACGCGATCCCGACCGGACCGAGCAGCCCGATCCGCGCCTGGCCCCGGATCCCAATCTGGGACTGTATGGACGTGATGGCGCCGCAGGCATACCGCCCAGCGGCCCGACGGCCACGGCGCCTGCGCCCTTGCCCAATTTGCAGCCAGCTATCCCGACGCCTACGCCTGACACACCCGCAAGCAAGCCGTCAGACGAGCTAGGCGCGTTGATTGCCACGTTGCCGCCCAGTGGGGCCCAAGCGCCCGCTGCAGCACCGGCACCGGCCCCCGCGGCCACGCAAAAACGCCCGGCGACGGCCCCTGCCACGGCCCCCGCTACAGCCACATCCAGCGGCAAGTATTTCCTGCAGGCGGGTGCCTACCAGGGGGCAGCGGATGCCGAGGCGGTCAAAGCCCGCATCTTGTTGTTAGGCCTGCCTGTGGCCGTGCAACGTGCCGAGGTCAATGGCAAACAGATCAACCGCGTACGTGTCGGCCCCTTTGCCCGGCTGGACGACATGAATCGCGCCCGAGGCCGTTTAGGCGAAAACAAGATCGAAACAGCCGTGGTGCGGCAATAGTGAGCGTCATGTGACGCATCACTTGGCGCCGACAGTCGAACCCACCGGCCGTTGCACCTGGTAACGCCCGGAACTTATCTCCGGTACGATTGGTCTGTCACCGTAACTAGTAACTTATTTACTCAGGAATACGCACGATGCAGTTCTCCATGCTCACCCGCTTTGCCGCCGCCGCCGCGCTGGCCGCCACCACCTTGTTCGCCCCCGCCAGCCAGGCACAAAGCAGCCAGCAGTATGTGGCCGTCAATCCGCCGCTGCCGTCTGACACCCCGGGCAAAATCGAAGTCCTGGAGTTCTTTGCCTATACCTGCCCTCACTGCGCCACGATGGAACCCATGGTCGAGAGCTGGGCCAAGACCAAGCCGGACGATGTCGTGCTCAAGCAAGTTCCCATCGCCTTTAACGCCAGCATGAAGCCGCTGCAGCAGCTGTACTACACGCTGCAAACGCTGAATCGCCCCGACCTGCACACCAAGGTGTTCACGGCCATGCACGTCGAGCGCAAGCGCCTGTTCGACAAGAAAGCCATGGGCGACTGGGCGGCCGAGCAGGGTGTCGATCGTGCCCAGTTCGATTCGGTTTTCGATTCGTTCAGTGTGCAGACCCAAGTACAACGCGCCGATCAATTGGCTCAGGAATACAAGATCGACGGCACGCCGACCTTCAGCGTGGGCGGCAAGTTCATCACCTCGCCCAGCCTGGCCGGCAACAGCTACGAAGGCGCGATCCAAGAGATCGATCGCTTGATCCCGATGGCGCGCAAGTAAGTACGCGACCAAACCGCCTGAATCATCAGGCGGTTTTTTTGTTGCCGGGCCGCCCCAAGATAAAAACGCCCCCTTGGGGGGCAGCAAGCCGAAGGCGCAGCGTGGGGGCATTTTTTATCGCTGTTGGTGTGGTGGGCGTTTGCTGCTCTTGATTGTCTCTATGAAGGCGTCCCTGTCGCGTGCCTGGGCGTGGCGCCGGGCCTATCGCACGGACTCGGCCCATGACCAGGGGCCTCGGTCCGCTGCGCGGACTAAATCCGTGCTCAACGGCCCGGCACCACGCCCAGGCACGCGACAGGGACTCATGATGAGGGAATGCAACGAGGCTGATGGCCATCAGCTGTTTTTTGAAGCCGACTTTGGCAATGCGATGGGTTGAGCTCGCGCCATCCGGCTGTCGTGAACGCAACTCAACAGAGTTGATGCAGCAAAGCGCATGACATCCGTCACCGGAAGACATTGCGAGCAGGAGGTCGGCGTGTAAAAGCCCCGCCGGGCCGTTGAGCCGCGATTTAGCCCGCGAAGCGGGCCGAGGCCCCTGCTCATGGGCCGAGTCGCGGCGATAGGCCCGGCAGGGCTTTTACACGCCGACCTCCTGCGCCAAAAGAACTCCGCACTACGCGTGCCATAGACAACAACCGTGGAGGGCTTTTCTGTTGCCTAGAAACGCAACCGTTTTGCTGTTGTTGTCACACGCTCGCTTGATCCAACGCCTGCGCCAGATCAGCGATCACATCCGCCGGGTTTTCCAACCCGATATGCAGCCGCACCAATGCATGATCGCCGCCTGTCCAATAGCGATGCCGCGCAAGCTCGCCGCGCGTCACCCACTGCACCAGACTTTCAAAGCCCCCCCAGGAAAAGCCGATACCAAATAGCTGCAACGCGTCCACAAAGCGGCGCGAGGCCTCGGGGGAAAGACGCAGCTCGACAGCCAACATGCCGTTTGAACCGGTGCAATCGCGCTGCCACAACGCGTGGCCCGTGTCGTCCCGCCAGGCAGGGTGATATATGCGCGCGACCTCAGGGCGTCCCGCAAGAAACTCGCACACCTGCAGCGCATGATTGGCGTGTTGCGCCATGCGAATGGGCAAGGTCCGTACCCCTCGCAGTGCCAGCCAGGCATCGTCCGCACTGATCGAATATCCCATGGCGTACTGCGTGCGATTCAAACGCTGCGCAACCTCGGCATCATTCGTGACGACCGCCCCCAGCATCAGGTCAGAGTGTCCACCCACGTATTTCGTGCCGGCCACGACCGAGACGTGTGCGCCCAATTTCAGCGGCTGATAGATGTACCCCGATCCCCACGTGTTATCGCAAGCCAGCACCAGATCATGGCTACGCGCAAACGCCGCCAATGCGGGAATATCCAGCATCTGGAACAGCAACGAACCGGGGGATTCGACGTACAGCAGCCGGGTGTTCGGGCGTACCAAGGATTCCAGATCGTCATCCGCCGAGAAATAAGTGATCTCGATATTCAAACGCTTGAGTAACGCCGCATCGAGTTCATATACCGGGCCATAGACGCAGTCGGCTACCAGCGCGTGGTCGCCGGCGGAAAGCAGCGACAGCATCACCAAGGTAATGCCCGACATCCCCGAGGACGCCAGATAGGCATGCGTGCCGCCTTCGAGCTCGCAGAACACCTGCTCCAACGCCGCATGCGTATCCATGCCCATGCGGCCATAGGTTGCGGCACGCTGGCCGGAAGCCTTGCGACGCTGGGTGGCCTCGAGCGCGTCCAGATTCTGAAAACGCACTGTGCTGGCCCGCATCGACGGCAGGTTGACGGGGGCCGAACCCGTTTGCGGGTTGAATGGCGCCGTGCCGGTATGCTGCAACAGCGTGTCGATATGCGAGACGGGATCTTTGGCCATAGGAATGCAGTGAGGATGGACAGAAAACGGTCAGAACCTCGATATTAGGAGATTCGCCGCATTCGTGCCGAGATGGGCACGTGCCATCCGGCGCCGACGCATTGCTCGCCAAGGCTGCGCGCTGTACCCTTGGAACCCGTCGACGTCACGTCTCTCTGGCCGTATCTGCGGCCGCCGCGCCATGCTGCCCTTTGACACATTGCTTGCTTTTTTCGGTATCGCGATTGTGCTGGCTCTCACGCCCGGTCCCGACAATCTGTTCGTCTTGATGCAGTCGGCCCTGTGGGGCCGTTCTGCAGGGATGTGCGTGGTGTTGGGATTATGCACCGGCGTACTCGGTCATACGGCCGCCGTCGCCGCCGGGTTGGCGGCGGTTTTTGCGGCGTCATCGCATGCGTTTACCGTCCTCAAGCTCGCGGGGGCCGCCTATCTGGCCTATTTGGCGTGGCAGGCGCTGCGCTCACGTGGCGGTCCGGCCAATGCCGAGCGTCCGCCTGCGATGACACCGGGCGCACTCTATCGGCGCGGCGTCATCATGAGCCTGACCAATCCCAAGGTGCTGCTGTTCTTTTTTGCGTTCTTGCCGCAATTCACCTCGCCCAAGCCCGAGTACGGCCCCGTAGGCCTGCAAACGGCCGTGCTGGGCGTGCTGTTCATGCTGGCCGCGTTATTGGTATTTAGCGCCATCGCATTTTTCTCGGGCGCGTTCGGGCAACTGCTGCAACGCTCGCCCACCGCGTCACGCTGGTTGAATCGCGTGACGGGTATTGTTTTTCTGGGCCTGGCCATCCGGCTGGCAACAGCCAGCCGTTAACGCTCAGCGCACGGTAAATCTCACGATCCCGTCTTCATCGGTCTTGCGAGTCAGCTTGCCCTCGAAATACAGCGTATGCAGATGCGCGAGCGCCTCGCCCATGGCAAAAGTCATCTGGTGCAGATCGAGCTTGCGCTTGAACAGCACGGGCACGATATCCATCGTGGATTGCGGCGTGACGCAAGCCTGCAGCACCTCTGCCAACCGATCCGCGTGGTGCTGATGCTGCTGGGCAATCCGCTCGTGCAGGCCTTTGAAAGGGCGTCCATGCGACGGCAATACCAGGGCATCAGCCGGCAGATCGCCATAACCATCCAGCGAACTCAGATACAAGCGCAGAGGATCCGAGTCCGGCTCGAACGCGAACACGCTGACGTTCGTGGAAATGCGCGGCAGCACCATATCGCCTGAGATCACGACGTTCAAGTCAGGGCTATAAAGCGAGACATGCTCAGGCGCGTGCCCATAACCCACGATGACACGCCAATCGTGGCCGCCGATGGCGACTTGATCGCCATGCAGCATGCGGGTGTAACGTGTCGGCATGGCCGGCACCAGATTCGGGTAATAGCCCGCACGCTCGCGAATCTGCTCTTGGGCATCGGGGTCCGTCATTCCATGGCGCGCAAAATGCGCCACGGCCGCCTCGCCATTGGGGCCCGAGCCCGTCGAACGCGATGACCACAGCACAGCCACCATGTAGTCGGTCATGCTCATCCACAACGGCACATCCCAACGCTCGCACAACCAATTGGCCAGCCCGACGTGATCAGGATGCATATGGGTGACGAGCACGCGCAACACCGGCAGTCCGTCCAGCTCCTGGGCAAAGACCTGTTCCCACAGCGTGCGCACCTCGTCACGGCTGATGCCACAGTCGACGATGGTCCAACCCTGGCGTCCGTCGATCTCGTCGCGCAGCAACCATAGATTGATATGATCCAGCGCAAAAGGCAGCGGCATGCGGATCCATTTCACGCCTGGTGCGACCTCTAGTGCAACACCTGGCTCGGGCTGTGTATCGCCCCAGGGATACTGCAGTTGATGCTCGTTAGGATTCATCTCTTGTTCTCGGTTAAACCGCCGAACCGCGCCGGCGTTTAGAAATAAGCTTGACGATTGTTCCAGACCATCATAATTTACGTTTACGTAAACTGCCAAATATCGCATGCCGCCCACCTGGACGATTTCCGAACTCTCTCGTGAGTTCGACATCACGCCGCGCACCATCCGGTTCTACGAGGATCAGGGCATCGTCAGCCCTGCGCGTGATGGCCGCAACCGTGTGTATAGCCCACGCGATCGCACTCGCCTGAAGCTCGCCTTGCGCGGCAAACGGCTCGGATTGCAATTGTCGGAAATCCGCGCGTTGATCGACATGTACGACAGCCCAAGCGACAACGCGATGCAATTACGGCAGTATCTGGATGTCCTGGCCAAGCATCGCGCGGCCCTGGAACAACAACGCCGCGATATCGAAGACACGCTGTCGGAAATCGCGGAACAGGAACAGCAGTGTCAGATGTTGATGGCACAAAAGCCTTGACCGTGCCGCTGTCCTCGCGCATCAATACCGAGACTTCTCGGAACAGACGATGACATTGCTGCCCACATTAGGCCTGTACGTGTTGACGGCGCTCGCCGAAATCCTCGGCTGCTATTTGCCGTACCTCTGGTTAAAGCAGGGCCATTCCGCGTGGCTATTGTTGCCGGCGGCCTTGAGCCTCGCGCTATTTGTCTGGCTATTGACGTTGCACCCCGCGGCGTCGGGGCGGGTCTATGCGGCCTATGGCGGGGTATACGTCACCATGGCGCTGATATGGCTATGGGCCGTCGACGGCGTGCGTCCTGCGCTGACTGACTGGGCCGGTGTCGGACTCTGCCTGGCTGGTATGGCCCTCATCGTGCTCGGCCCCCGCTCGGAATAGCGGGCGTCACGACGTATCCTGTTCGACGCGTTGGCGTGGTGTCTCAACCGCTGTTCTTTGTTGCTGCAGAAAATTCGCGCAGCACAGCGACATCCCGTACCGCGACAGCGATCCTGTACCGCTATGGTGTCTTGCGCGATCCATCGGGGTAATACTGCGCTGTGTCTTTGGCTGCGCCGCTCGCATCGAATGTCTTGCTGGAAAGCTTCGTGCCATCAGGTCCGTAGGTGATTTCGCTGGTTAATTTACCAGCCTCGTCATAGTAGCGATGCACACCAACGTGACGGTATTGCCCCTGAAACACGCCAGCCGATTGCAAGACTCCAAGATCGGAAAACCGCTCTACATAAACGCCCGGCGCGCCTTTGGGATCATGAATCGATTGATCCGCCCGGGTTTCCTTGACCTTGCCATTCATGTACCAGAACGTGGCCTTCATTTCTCTACCACCCAGAAATTCCTGTTCACGTACCGGCGTTGCGTTGTCCAGCCACTCGCGTTCAGTGGCTTGAATCGTCTTGGTACCTCCCTGCGCAACCTCGCGCTCGATGACCTCATAGATCAATGTCCCATTGCGCGCGTATTCCTTGGTGTGCCGGCCGCCGTCAATGTCCTTGGTCACGCTCTGGCCCGCCAGGGCGGGGTTGGATTCCGCACGGGATAGTCCGGGACTCAGGGCCGTCGTCAACAATACAAACAAAAAGACCAGCGTACGCGTCATCAGATGCTCCAAAGGAAATCCCCCGTTTTCGTCACGTATGAACTACTGCACTTGAATCTTGCTTTCGCGAATGATGCGCTGATTGTTTTCGTAGTCCGTGCGAACTTGTTTTGCGAAATCCTCGCCGATGCCGGTTCCAGGTTGCATGGAGTTTTTCTCCAGCATCTGTTGATACTGCGGATTCGCGAGCGCTTTTGCTATTTCATCACGCATGGTTTTCAACACTTCGGGTGGCACGCCGGCCGGCGCGAACAGCGAAAAGTTCGAGAAATAGCGGATGTTCGGCAACTTCAGCTCTGCCATGGTCGGCACATCGGGCCACGGGGCCAGCCGTTGCGGCGCCATCACCGCGAGGGGCTTGAGCGTGCCAGCGGCGACGTGAGGCAGCACGATATCGGTGTTGACGACCAGCAGATCGACTTGGCCACCCAGACCATCCGACACGGCCTGGCTGCCGCCGCGATACGGCACCTGCAGCATCTCGATGCCCACCTGCTTATTCAGCGCTGCCATGCCTATATGCGCGACGGAACCCAACCCAGGGATGCCGAACGTGACTTTGCCGGGGTGCTGCTTGGCATAGTCCACCAACTCGGCAAACGTGCTCACAGGCAGCGCTTTGGTGGCCAAGATGCCGACCGGCCCGACTGCCACACTGGCAACCGGAACGAGGTCTTTCATCGGGTCATACGAGGTCTTCACCAGATTCGGAAAAATCGTCAGCGGGCTGGTCGATGCCAGGAGCAATGTCGTCCCGTCAGGCTTGGCTCGCGCAACGGCCTCGGTCCCCACGCTGCCGCCCGCGCCAGGTTTGTTTTCGATGATGGTCGCCGTGCCATAAGCCTGACGGAAAATGTCGCCCAGCGTGCGACCCAAGGTGTCATTCGTACCGCCGGCAGTGTAGGGAACGACGAGCGTCAGTGTTTTGCCTGGCCACGCAGGCTGAGCATGAGCGGCCATGGCCATTGCCGCTACGGCCATCATCGCCACGCTACGGGTGAACTTCGAAAGTGCTGCCATTCTGATCATATCAACGCTCCGAAAATCCCCGCCGCTCATGCCGGGGAAAAGCCATCACGATGGCTGTCGATGAACACCAATGAAAAAGAAGGTGCCTCGCGACACCGCGAGGCAAAACACTCAAGCCAGGTAACGCTGAGCCAGACGAATCCAATAGGACGCGCCGACAGGGATCAAACTGTCGTTAAAGTCGTAGCTGGTGTTGTGCAGCATGCACGGCCCCAGCCCGTGACCTGCCAGGCGATGCTCGCCATCTCCGTTACCCAGAAACACGTAGCAGCCGGGTTTGGCCTGCAGCATGAAGGCAAAATCCTCGGATGCCATCACGGGCTCGATCACTCGCGATTGATCGGATCCGACGACGTCGCGCATGACGTCCAGGCAAAAGGCCGTTTCATCAGGCGTATTCACCAGAGCGGGATAGCGGCGCTCGAAATAGACCTCTGCCTGACAGCCATGCGCCGCAGCAATCGGCTCGGCCAACTCGTTCATGCGCCGCTCGATCAAGTCCACGACACCCGTGCTGTAAGCTCGCACAGAACCGCCCAACCACGCACTGCCGGGAATGATGTTGGTCACCTCGCCACCCGCCTGCACTTGAGTGATGGACACGACCGCAGCGTCCAGCGGGCGTTTGCTACGTGTCAGTATGGTTTGCAGCGCCTGGCCGATCGCAAACAGCGCCGGTACAGGGTCGTCGCAATCCTGCGGGGCCGCGGCATGCCCGCCACGTCCGGTCACCGTAATCTTGAAGGCATTCGCGGCCGCCATCATCGGTCCGCTACACACGCCGAAACTACCCGCTGGCATCCCGGGCCAGTTATGCATGCCGAATACGGCTTCACATGGAAAACGCTCGAACAAGCCGTCCTCGATCATGGCCCGGGCACCCGCACCGCCGTTTTCCTCGGCCGGTTGAAAGCAGACATAGACGGTACCGTCAAAGCCGCCCGCCTGCTTTAAATGGCGGGCCGCGGCCAGCAGCATCGCCGTATGGCCATCGTGGCCACAGCCGTGCATTTTGCCGTCATGGCGCGAGCGATGGTCAAAGGTGTTGGCTTCCTGGATGGGCAAGGCGTCCATGTCTGCCCGCAACAAAATGGCTCGCGATGCGCTCCCTGCCTTGAGCACGCCCACCACCCCGGTGCGACCGATGCCGGTATGGGTTTCGATCCCCCAGGACCGCAGGCGCTCGGCCACGAGGGCGGCAGTCCGATGCTCGTCATACGCCAGCTCAGGATGCGCATGGATATCGCGCCGCAAAGCAATCATCTCGTCCAGATCGGCGAGTTCTATCACGACAGTCCCTCCAGAGGCCCGCTCGGGCCAGCAATGGATTGGTCAGACAAGTTCCAGGCAAATTCTGGCATGGTCTGACAAGCCGTCGTCACGTTTTTCTTAGGGGTAAACCCGTGTTTTACTTTACGTTTACGTAAACGTAATATCAACCTTCTACATTGCTTAGCCATCGACGGTGGAGCATGATGGATCCGGCAAGCGGATTCATGCATGCAGCACCACCAAATGTAAGTACATACTCTCACGGAGATCGCGATGAACCTTCCCGGCTTGAACTTCAATCTAGGCGAAGACCTGGACATGCTGCGCGACGCGGTGCGTACTTTTGCACAGGCCGAAATTGCGCCGCGCGCCGCCGAAGTCGATCGCAGCGATCAATTCCCGATGGATTTGTGGCGCAAGTTCGGCGAGCTCGGAGTGCTGGGCATGACTGCCAGCGAGGAATACGGCGGCGCCAACCTGGGGTACCTGGCGCACATGGTCGCGATGGAGGAAATCTCGCGCGCCAGTGCTTCCATCGGCCTGTCGTATGGGGCGCATTCCAATCTGTGCGTCAACCAGATCCACCGCAATGGCACGGCAGACCAGAAAGCCCGCTATCTGCCCAAGCTGATTTCCGGCGAACATGTGGGCGCACTGGCGATGAGCGAGCCGGGCGCAGGCTCGGACGTCGTCAGCATGAAGCTGCGCGCCGAGAAAAAGGGCGACCGCTATGTGCTGAACGGCACCAAAATGTGGATCACGAACGGTCCGGACGCCGATACCCTGGTGGTCTATGCCAAGACCGACCCGGAGGCCCACCAGCGCGGGATTACCGCCTTTCTGGTGGAAAAGAACTTCAAGGGATTCTCGATCGCGCAAAAGCTGGACAAACTGGGCATGCGCGGCAGCCACACGGGCGAACTGGTGTTCCAGGATTGCGAGGTCCCCGAGGAAAACGTCCTGGGTCAGGTCAACGGCGGCGTGAGAGTCCTGATGAGCGGCCTGGACTACGAACGTGCCGTACTCTCGGGCGGGCCG
The DNA here is from genome assembly GCF_054780995.1 of Bordetella tumbae. Lineage (NCBI taxonomy): Bacteria > Pseudomonadati > Pseudomonadota > Betaproteobacteria > Burkholderiales > Alcaligenaceae > Bordetella > Bordetella tumbae. The sequence goes on along the minus strand of NZ_BAAGVG010000018.1, from coordinate 106,965 downwards.
TTGGGCATCATGCAGGCGGTGATGGACGTCGTCGTACCGTACATCCACGACCGCAAGCAATTCGGCCAGGCCATTGGCGAGTTTCAATTGATCCAGGGCAAGGTCGCAGACCTGTACACCACACTGCAGGCCAGCCGGGCGTTTTGCTATGCCGTCGGCAAGAACCTGGATCAACTCGGCGCGGAGCACGTGCGGCAAGTCCGTAAAGACTGCGCAGCACTCATCCTGTACACCGCCGAAAAAGCCACCTGGATGGCCGGCGAGGGGGTACAGATCCTGGGCGGCAACGGCTACATCAACGACTACCCCACGGGCCGCCTGTGGCGCGATGCCAAGCTGTACGAAATCGGCGCTGGCACCAGCGAAATCCGCCGCATGTTGATCGGCCGCGAATTGTTTGCGGAAACCGCCTGATCTGTTGCCATCATGATCTACACCGGCGACGTCCAGCATATCGAGCCAGTGGCAGCTACCGCGCCACTGCCGCTGGATGTCGCCCGGCAGATCCTGGCGGGTTTTGATCGGCATTACGCGCTATTTCGCTACAGCGCACAACGTGCAAAGGCCTTGTTTGAATCGGGCGATTGGCATGGTATCCAGCAGCTCTCGCGCGAACGCATCGAGTACTACGACATGCGCGTGCGCGAGTGCGCCAATCAGCTGCAACGGACTTTGCACGGTTTGGCCGCAGCAGATAGCGAAACCAGTCTGACGCCCAAGCAAACGACGTTCTGGCAAGACGTCAAACAGCAATTCGTCGGATTGTTGTCAGAACATCGTCAACCCGAATGTGCGGAAACGTTTTTTAATTCGGTGTCGTGCCGCATTCTGCATCGCGACTATTTTCATAACGATTTCTTGTTTGTCCGGCCGGCCGTTGCGACGGATTATCTCGATAGCCGCATTCCGTCGTACCGCGTTTATTACCCCTTGTCCGAGGGATTGCGCAACGGCCTGATTCGCATGGCGGCCGATTTCGGACTGGCCGCGCCGTATGCAGACCTGCCGCGCGATACACGTTTGCTGGCACGTGCTGCTGTGCGGCAGTTGCGCGCACAATGGCCTCGGCATCAGGGCCGGCGGCTCGCGCCAGACTGCCAGATCCAGGTACTGGGTACGCTGTTCTTTCGCAACAAGGGCGCCTACATCGTCGGCCGCCTGATCAATCAGAGCAGCCTGCTGCCTTTTGCCATTGCGCTGACGCGCAACGCCGCGGGCCAGATTGAGCTGGATGCGTTATTGCTGGGTGCGGACGATCTGAGCACGCTGTTCAGTTTTACCCGCGCCTATTTTCTGGTGGACATGGAAACGCCGGCCGCCGTGGTGAGTTTTCTGTCGACCTTGTTGCCACGCAAACCCAAGGCCGAGCTCTACACCATGATCGGCCTGCAGAAACAGGGCAAGACGCTGTTCTATCGGGATTTCCTGCATCATCTGGCGCATTCGCGCGATGCCTTTGACATTGCACCGGGCATCAAAGGCATGGTGATGTGCGTGTTCACGTTGCCGTCCTATCCGTACGTGTTCAAATTGATCAAGGACCACATCGACAAGGACGGCATCGATCACGCTACCGTGCGGCGCAAATACCAGATGGTCAAACTGCATGACCGTGTGGGCCGCATGGCCGACACCTGGGAATACTCGCAAGTCGCGTTGCCGCGCGCGCGTTTTTCATCGGCCTTGCTGGACGAACTGCGGCAACGCGTCCCTAGTCTGCTCGAGGAAAACCACGACTCGATCGTCATCCGGCATGTGTACATCGAACGCCGTATGACACCGTTGAATCTGTATTTGCAACACGCCAGCGAGCCGATGGTGGATCATGCGATACGCGAATATGGGGACGCGATCCGTCAGTTGGCCAGTGCGAACATTTTCCCTGGCGACATGCTGTACAAGAATTTCGGCGTCACTCGTCTGGGCCGTGTGGTGTTTTACGACTACGACGAAATCCAGCGCATGACCGAGATGCAGTTTCGCCGGATTCCGCCCGCGCCGAATGAAGAGGCCGAGATGGCCAGCGAACCGTGGTACGCCGTCGGTCCCAATGATGTTTTCCCCGAGGAATTCGACCGCTTTTTGCTGGGGGATACCCGCATACGCAAAGCCTTTCTACGGCACCACGCCGAGCTGTTACAAGCCGAGTGGTGGCAGGCCTGCCGTAACCATGTTGCACAAGGTCAAATTGAAGAATTTTTCCCTTACGATAAGGACAGACGGCTGCGCATTGGCGCAACGCCGCCTGTTTTCGCGTCGTAACAATCCAATTTATCTCTGATTTTCAGGAGCGCCCATCATGTCTGATCCCGTCGTTATCGTTTCTGTTGCTCGCACCCCCATGGGCGGCATGCTGGGCAGCCTGTCAGGCCTGGCCGCCCACGAGCTCGGCTCCGTCGCCATCAAAGCCGCCGTCGAACGCGCCGGTATCAAACCGGACCAGGTCGACGAAGTCATCATGGGTAATGTATTGCAGGCGGGCCAAGGCCAAGCCCCCGCGCGTCAAGCCGCACTGGGTGCCGGCCTGCCATTGGGTGTCGCATGCACGACCGTCCACAAAGTCTGCGGCTCGGGCCTGAAGGCCGCTATGTTCGGCCATGACTTGCTGAGCGCCGGCTCGGCGCGCATTGTGGTCGCGGGCGGTCAGGAAAGCATGAGCAACGCCCCCTATCTGCTGCTCAAGGGCCGCCAAGGCTATCGCTACGGCCACAACACGGTGTATGACCACATGGCCTTGGACGGCCTGGAAGACGCCTACGATCGCGGCAAGGCCATGGGTGTCTTTGCCGAAGACTGCGCCGCCAAATACAGCTTCACGCGCGAACAGCAAGATGCGTTTTCGCTGGAGTCGCTGCGCCGCGCACGTGCCGCCAGCGAAGACGGCAGCTTTAAATGGGAAATCGCCCCCGTCACTGTCGCTGGCCGTAAAGGCGATACCGTGATCGACACCGACGAGGCGCCGACCAAAGCCATGCCGGAGAAAATCCCGACGCTGAAACCTGCGTTCAAAAAAGACGGCACCGTCACCGCTGCCAACTCGTCGTCGATTTCCGATGGCGCGGCCGCCATGGTGCTCATGCGCGCCTCGACCGCCGAAGAGCTCGGCCTCAAGCCGCTGGCGCGCATCGTGGCCCACAGCCAGCATTCGCAAGAACCCAACTGGTTCACGACCGCGCCCGTCGGTGCGCTGAAAAACCTGTTCACCAAAACGGGTTGGAAAGCCGAGGATGTCGATCTGTATGAAATCAATGAGGCCTTTGCCGTCGTCACCATGGCCGCCATGAATGACTTCAAACTGCCTCACGACAAAGTCAACGTGCATGGTGGCGCAACTGCGCTGGGCCATCCTATCGGCGCATCGGGTGCCCGTCTGGTCACCACGCTGATTGGCGCGCTGCGCAAGACCGGCGGCAAGCGCGGCGTGGCCACGCTGTGCATTGGCGGCGGCGAAGCCGTAGCCATGGCCATCGAAATGATTTAACGAGTCTGTGCGTGTGTCGGATCGCCCATGTGATCCGACACACCGCGACTGACGCATCCTGAGCAAGACCATTGCATTTCGATCAGGTATCCGAGCGTTGAGGCATCAGCCTTTACGCAAGTTGACGGCTCCATGTACTAGACGTCGAACGTTCCAGAGCCTCTGATAAACACAACGGCCTGCATCCGCAGTGCCTGTCGATCACTTTGCACGACAACGGCCCGCTATGCCCACTATCGAATCTCGCATCAACCCGCGTTCACAAGACTACACCGACAACGCACGCGCCATGCAGGCACTGCTGGACGATCTGGCTCGGCACTTGGCCCAGACCGCATTGGGCGGCAACGACGCCGCGCGCGCCAAACATGTTGCGCGCGGCAAGCTCCTGCCGCGTGAGCGCGTCGAACGCTTGATCGACCCGGGCAGCGCCTTTTTAGAACTGTCGCCGCTGGCGGCGCATGGCATGTACGAGGGCGAGGCGCCTGGCGCGGGAGTCATCACCGGCATCGGCCGCATCGCCGGCACGGAGTGCATCATCGTCTGCAATGACGCGACGGTGAAGGGTGGGACGTACTATCCCATGACCGTCAAAAAACATCTGCGTGCACAAGAAATCGCCGCGCAGAATCGTCTGCCGTGTGTGTATCTGGTGGACTCGGGCGGGGCGAATTTGCCGCGTCAAGACGAGGTGTTTCCCGATCGCGATCACTTCGGCCGTATTTTCTACAACCAGGCGGTGATGTCATCGCAAGGCATTGCGCAGATTGCTGTCGTGATGGGCTCGTGCACAGCGGGCGGCGCGTACGTGCCGGCGATGAGCGATGAATCCATCATCGTGCGCAACCAAGGCACGATTTTTCTGGGAGGCCCGCCGCTGGTCAAGGCAGCGACAGGCGAAGAAGTCAGCGCCGAAGATCTCGGCGGCGGCGACGTGCATACACGGCTATCCGGCGTCGTCGATCACTTGGCCGTCAACGACCTGCATGCCTTGCAACTCGCGCGCAACGCCGTGTCACGGCTCAATCGTCAAAAGCCCACGCCGCTGGCGCTGGCCCCCATCCGCGAGCCGCGATATGACCCAGCGGAGCTCAACGGCATCATCCCCTCCGATACGCGCAAACCCTATGACGTACGGGAAATCATCGCGCGCATCGTCGACGGCTCGGATTTTGACGAGTTCAAGGCGCGTTTCGGCACGACCCTGGTGACGGGCTTTGCGCATATTCATGGCATGCCGGTAGGCATCGTGGCCAACAATGGCATCCTGTTTTCAGAGTCGGCGCAAAAGGGCGCGCACTTTATCGAACTCTGCGCGCAACGCAAAATCCCGCTGGTGTTTTTGCAGAACATCACCGGATTCATGGTGGGCCGTAAATACGAGAATGAAGGGATTGCGCGGCATGGCGCCAAGATGGTCACCGCCGTTGCGACGGCCAATGTGCCTAAATTCACGGTCTTGATCGGCGGTTCGTTTGGCGCGGGCAACTACGGCATGTGCGGACGCGCGTATTCGCCACGCATGTTGTTCATGTGGCCCAACGCGCGCATTTCCGTCATGGGTGGCGAACAGGCCGCGAGTGTGCTGGCCACGATACGCCGCGATGGGATTCAAGCCAAAGGCGGGCAGTGGCCGGCAGAAGACGAGGAAGCCTTCAAGGCGCCGATTCGCGATCAGTACGAGCGCGAAGGGCATCCGTATTACGCTACCGCGCGTTTGTGGGACGACGGCATCATCGCACCGGCCGATACCCGCCGTGTGCTGGGTTTGGCGCTGTCGGCGGCATTGAATGCGCCTATCGAAGACACGCGCTTTGGCGTATTCCGGATGTAGGAAAAAACCCCACCCCCTACGCGCTGCGCGCGCCCCCTCAAGGGGGCAAAGTCTACAGACCGGCGGAGCCGGATCTGTGACTTTCCCGCTGGAGGGGCACTGTGGGTCGAGGGGGAACATTTCGGTGATGATGCATCGCCAACTGGATTTGAATTAGTCGCGGTGACAACAAATTTTGTGTGGAAGACAACATGTTCGATACTCTGCTGATAGCTAACCGTGGTGAGATTGCTTGCCGTGTCGCGGCGACGGCGCGCCGTCTGGGCATACGGACGGTGGCGGTGTATTCCGATGCCGACGCAGGTGCGCGGCATGTGGCGGCTTGCGATGTCGCGGTGCATATAGGGGGGCCTGAGCCGCGTGCGAGTTATTTGCGGGCAGAGGCTATTTTGCAAGCGGCGCGCGATACGGGTGCACAGGCTATTCACCCGGGCTATGGGTTCCTGTCGGAGAACGAGGCGTTCGCTCAGGCTGCCACAGATGCGGGGATTGCTTTTGTCGGGCCGCCTGCATCGGCTATCGCCGCCATGGGCAGTAAGTCGGCTGCCAAGGCCTTGATGGAAAAAGCCGGGGTGCCGCTGGTGCCCGGCTATCACGGCGACAACCAGGACCCCGCGTTTCTGAAATCGCAAGCCGATGGCATCGGCTATCCCGTGTTGATCAAAGCCAGTGCGGGCGGTGGCGGTAAAGGGATGCGTGTAGTCGAGTCCTCTGGTGCCTTTATCGAGGCGCTGGCGTCCTGCCAACGCGAGGCGGCATCGAGTTTTGGCGATGACCGCGTGCTGATTGAACGCTATCTGCAAAAGCCGCGGCACATCGAAATCCAGGTCTTTGCCGATACGCATGGCAACTGCGTATACTTGTTCGAACGCGATTGTTCGGTGCAACGCCGCCATCAAAAAGTCATCGAAGAAGCCCCCGCCCCCGGCATGACCGCAGAGCGCCGGCAAGCGATGGGCGACGCCGCCGTCGCGGCCGCGCGCGCAGTAGGTTATGTTGGTGCGGGGACGGTGGAATTCATCGCCGAGCCAGACGGACGTTTTTATTTCATGGAAATGAATACGCGTCTGCAAGTGGAGCACCCGGTCACGGAAATGATCACCGGCCACGATCTCGTCGAGTGGCAGTTGCGTGTCGCCGCTGGCCAGCCTCTGCCTGCCAAACAAGAAGACCTGCACATTCATGGCCATGCCATCGAAGCGCGCATTTATGCAGAGAACCCCGATAAAGGCTTTTTGCCTTCGATCGGCACGCTGGCCTATCTGGAGTTGCCGCCTCATGTCGCATTTACCAACGGCGATGTGCGGGTGGATGGCGGGGTGCGGATGGGCGATACCATCACGCCTTATTACGACCCGATGATCGCCAAACTGATTGTGCACGGTGCGGATCGCGATCAGGCCCGCGCACGCATGATTCAGGCTTTGGCGCATACGCACGCTGTCGGCGTTCAGACCAACGTGGCGTTTCTGACGCGGCTGATGCAGGATGCGGCCTTTGCCGCGGCGGATCTGGATACGGGCTTGATCGAGCGTCAGCGCGACACGTTGCTGCCGCCGCCGGCGGCAGCAGATGCCACCGATGTGGCGCTGGCCACCGCTGCAGTGCTGGTACGCCAGGGCTTGGCGCCCGCAGGCGATACATCGTTGCCAAGCTCGGTAGCCGCGACAGCCTCAACGCGCGTATCAGTCACCGACCCGTGGGACGTGCGCGATGGATGGCGTTTGGGTGGACAGTATCAGCAAACGCTGCAATGGCTCGATCATGAAACCCTGCGTGATGTCACGATCGCGCGTGATGGACAGGCCTGGACATTACGCAGCGATCAAACATCGTGGGCTTTTTCCTGGCGCGCCCATACGGGGGCGAACCCGAACCTGGCCTATGGGCTGCGCGTGACCTTGGACGGACGCGAAAGCACGGGCACGGTGGTATTGCACGGTGATAAAGCTTATGTGTTTCGTGAGGGCCGCACCCAGATGCTGGGCCTGCATGATGCATTGGCCCACGCCCAGGATGGCGAGGGTGAACATGCAGGCGGATTGACAGCCCCCATGCCCGGCAAGATCATTTCGATTGCCGTCCAGGCGGGCGACAAAGTGAAAAAGGGACAAGCCCTGCTGGTCATGGAGGCCATGAAGATGGAGCACACGATCTCGGCACCGGGCGATGGCGAAGTGCAAGAGGTGTTTTACGCCATCGGAGACCAGGTCGGCGAGGGAGCCGAGCTGGTCGCGATCGTCGCGTAGCGCCTCTGACGGCCCGGGTCCTGCCTCTATGAGAGGGGCCCGGACGGGCTTACGCGGATTCGTTCGATTGTCGCTGGACGAAAATTTGTTGCGATGCAACTTTACCGGCGTGGCACGCGTTCTTATCTTGTGGCGGTGTTCCCCCATCGGGCTGCCCCACATTCATGCCAACGCCAGACGCCAACGCCTTATCAGCCACCCAGAAAACTTGCCGAGTACTGGCCAGCCTGTCTGACCCTTGCGTCCAGCGGCTGACCGATATCGCGCAACGCGCCGCGCTGGATATCTCTACCGCGCGGCGTATCCTGAAGGACCTGGAGGCAGAAGGCTTCGTCGAACGGGACCCGGTCAACAAGCACTACATGCTGGGGCCCCAGGTCTATGCCATGCATCATGCAATGGTGGACGGGCTGGATCTGCGCGGGCTCGCACGGCCGGCCCTGATCCGATTGGCACGCCGTTTTGGCGACACCGTCATTCTGTCGTTACCGATGGGCTGGGAGTCGGTCTGCCTGGATCTGTGCTTTGGCGACTACCCCATTCGCGCCAACTATCTGCAGGTAGGCAGCCGTCGCCCGCTGGGCGTGGGAGCAGGCAGCCTGGCGCTGCTGTCAACACTGGGCGAGGTTGAAACGCAGGCGGTCATGCCCATGGTGCGGCAACGCCTGACCGCCAAGTATCCCCGCTTTCCTGAATCGGATTTGATCACGGCGGCACAACGTGCACGAGGCCTGGGGCACGCCATGCTGCTGGACGTAGTGGTCGAAAAAATGGGCGGCCTGGGTGTCGCCGTGCGGGGCCCCAGCGGGCGCGCGATCGCCGCGCTCAGCATCGCGGCGTTGAACGAACGCATAGAGTCTCGCGAAGCGGAACTCGCACAAGCCCTCTCGCAAGAGGCTCGCGACATCGAACGCTCGTGGTGGCCTCATGCCTGATATCCGCTATCCCCGCGCCTATATCCACGCCGCCGCCACGACCCGCTATGGCCGCCACGAGGGCAGCAGCGCGCTGGACCTCATGGCGCAAGCTGCGAATCAGGCCTTGGCGCAATCCGGCCTGCAACGCGACGATATCGACGGCGTATTGTGCGGCTACGCGACGACCTTTCCGCATTTGATGCTGGCCGATCTGCTGAGCGAAAAGCTGGGCTTGCAGCCCCACTATGCGCACGGCATGCAAATGGGCGGGGCCACCGGGGCCGCCATGGTCATGCTGGCTCGTACGCTCCTGCGAGCAGGCACCTGCCGGCGCATTCTGGTGGTCGCAGGGGAAAATCGATTGACCGGCCAAGCCGTGGATACGTCCATCCAGACCCTGGCCCAAGTCGGCGAGCCCGATACCGAAGTTCCCAATGGCGCATCCGTGCCGGCCTACTATGCATTGCTGGCCTCGGCCTATATGCATCAGACCGGACTCGATCGCGAGACCTTGGCCGAATTTGCCGTGCTGATGCGCGAGCATGCTGCAAGCCACCCTCATGCACATCTGCGCGACCCTATTGCGGTCGATCAAGTGCTGGCGTCCAAGCCGATCGCAACACCATTGAATCTGTTGGATTGCTGCCCGATATCGGATGGAGCAGCAGCGCTCGTGCTCAGCGCCGACGAAGGACCTGTCCAGGTCATTGGCGATGGCCAGGCGCATCGCCACCAGCATTTGTCAGCGATGCGCGACGTGCTGGACACGGGCGCCGCGCGCGCTTGTGCCAGAGCCTTGGCCGAGGCAAAGCTGGAATCGCAGCACATCGATTATCTGGCGATCTACGACTCTTTCACGATTACGCTGGTCATGTTGCTTGAGGAGCTGGGATACGCGCCGCGTGGCAGCGCGGGCGCCCGGCTGCGTCACGGAGATTTTGCAGCGTCTGGTGAGTTGCCGCTCAATACGCACGGTGGATTGCTGTCATTCGGCCATTCAGGCGTGGCGGGTGGCTTGGCACACCTCGTCGAGGCTTGGACTCAACTGGCAGGCCGCGCTGGCGAACGGCAGATCACCCCACGGCGGCGAGCTCTGGTGCATGCCGACGGCGGCGTGCTCTCTGCCCATGTCAGCCTGGTACTGCAAGCGGAGAGCACAAGGTGACTACACAGCATCCCCTGGATATCCAACGTTGCGAACACTGTGGCACATGGTGGGCGCTGCGACCCTACGCCTGCGCCGCCTGTGGCGGCACCGCATTGTCATGGCAACGCGCGACAGGCGAGGGGGTCGTCATCGCGCGCAGCGAGGTGCATCGTGCCCCGGATGCGCAATGGAAAGCACTGACACCCTATACGCTGGTGCTCGTTAAATTGCATGAACACGTCACGCTGATGGGGCATGCAGACGCCACCATCACCGTCGGCCAGCACGTGCACGGCCGCGCCGTAGAAATCAACAGCCGCCTGCTACTGAAGTTCGAAGCCCGCTCCCCGCCGTGATGCTAGCCGTATTCACGGCATCACATCCAAACGAACCGCATCCACAACACGTCCCCAGAGGACGGAGGAGACACTCATGCCTATCAAAACGCTATGGCGTGGCGCATTCGCCGCGTTGACGCTATTCACCGCGACGATCTCTGTCCATGCTGCCTCGACCGACTGGCCAGCTAAACCGATTACCTTGGTGGTGCCCTATCCACCAGGAGGGCCCACCGATATCGTGGCGCGGTCCGTGGCGAAAGGCCTGGGCGACGAACTCAAGCAAACCGTCATCATCGACAACCGCTCAGGCGCGGGCGGCAACATCGGTGCGGAGCTCGTCGCCAGGAGCGCTCCCGATGGCTATACGCTGCTGTTGGCCACGACGGCTCATGCCATCAACATGTCGCTGTTCAAAACCCTGAGCTATGACACCAGCAAGAGCTTCGTTCCCCTGTCACTGCTGACACAAGGTCCGCTGGTCATCGTGGCGCGCCCCGATCTGCCCGCGCACAACGTGCGTGAACTGATCGCGCTGGCGAAATCCACGCCGGGCAAGCTGACCTTTGCCTCGTCTGGAAACGGGCAATCGACGCACCTGGCAGCGGAGCTGTTCAACGCCATGGCGGGAACGCGCATGGTGCATGTCCCGTACCGGGGCAGCGCGCCCGCCATGACGGATGTGATGGGTGGTCAAACCGATGTCATGTTCAACACCATGCTGTCATCGATGCCCTATGTGCGGGACGGCAAGCTGCAAGCATTCGCAGTGACCAGCGCGGCGCGGTCGCCTGCAGCACCAGAAATCCCTACCGTCGCGGAATCCGGTTTGCCCGGTTATGAGGCGACCGCGTGGAACGGCCTCATGGCTCCCGCAGGAACTCCCGATGCGGTCGTACAAAAGCTCAGCGCCACGTTGCAAAAGGTCCTGGCAGACAAGGCGCTACAGCAGCAATTTTCCCAGCAAGGGTTCGACGCGCAGTGGATGAGCCCCGCGGATTATCAACGGTTCGTCGACAACGAAATCAAGAAATGGGCGGACGTCGTCAAGACGTCGGGCGCCACTGTCAACTGAATACCATCACAGCATAGGAACCTCCATGGGCTTTAATTCTCGCCATGACGACCTGAACACCTTGCTCGAGCCGGCATCCGTTGCCATCGTGGGCGCCTCGGATAATCCCGACAAAATCGGCGGACGGCCCATTTTTTATATGCGCCGGCACGGCTATGCGGGCACGATATATCCCATCAATCCGCAACGCGCCGAGGTGCAAGGCGAACGCGCCTGGCCCAGTCTGGATGCACTGCCCGCGACGCCCGATCTGGCCATCGTGGCAGTCGCCGGTGAACAAGCCGTGCAAGCTGTGGATAAATGCGCAGAGCTTGGTGTATCCACAGCCATCGTGATCTCGGCGGGATTTTCTGAAACGGGCAGCGCAGGAAAAGCCTTGCAGGATGCCATGACTGCGCGCGCACGCGCGGCGGGCATGCGCATCGTGGGTCCTAACTCGCAAGGTCTCGCGAATTTTGGCAATGGCGCAATCGCTTGCTTTTCGACCATGTTCCTGGAGGTCGAACCGGCCGATGGGCCCGTCGCCGTCATCAGTCAAAGCGGCGGCATGAGCGCGATGATATATGGGTTGTTGCGACAACGCGGTATTGGTGTACGCCACATGCATGCCACCGGCAATGAGGCCGATGTCACCGTATCGGAACTGGCCTGCGCCGTGTTGCGCGACCCGCAGGTACGCATGGTGTTGCTGTATCTCGAGTCCCTGCAGGACGCAGACGTTCTGGCGCGGGCAGCCGCACTCGCACGTGAACGTGGCGTCCCATTGATTGCCGTCAAATCCGGCCGTTCCGAGGCCGGAGCACGCGCGGCAGCGTCGCACACGGGCGCCATGGCGAGTGAGGACCGCGTGGTGGATGCGTACTTCGAACATCACGGGATCTTGCGTGCGCGCGATCCACATGAACTGGTGCGCTGGGCAGAGCTGTCATTGCGCGGCCCATTACCTCGGGGCCCGCGAGTCGTCGTCGTCAGCAATTCCGGTGCGAGCTGCGTGCTGGCATCGGATGCCGCTGTTGAGCATGGCCTGCAGATTACGCCGCTGGCCGATCGTACTCAGCAGGCATTGACCGATCGCCTGCCGGGTTATGCAACCACGACCAACCCGATCGACATCACGGCGGCGCTGCTATCGAACAATGGTCTGTTCGGCCAAGTCCTGCCCGTTATCGCTGACGACCCGGCCGCCGATATGTTCCTGATCGATATTCCGGTCGCGGGGCGTGGCTATGACGTCGAGACGTTTGCGGCAGACACGGCCGAGTTTGCCGCAGCCTCTGGCAAACCCGTCGCCGTTGTCGCCTGGCAAGAGAACGTAGCCGCCACGTTTCGTGCGCGCGGTGTCGCGGTCTACGCCGATGAACAACAGGCGGCCAATGCGATGGCGAGCTTGTATCGCCTGCATCAATGGCAGGCGCGCGACACTGCGCCACGCCATGACGCCGAACAGGGCACACCGAGTTCGTTCGACGAATTGTCATCGCCATCACGCTTTCTTTCCGAATCGCAAAGCCTCGCACTGTTGTCGGACTACGGCTTGACCGTGGCCGACTACCGTTGTTGCACCGATGCAGACACCGCCGTGGCGGCCTGGCGCACGATCAATGCGCCAGTCGCATTGAAAGCCTGCTCGGCGCAGTTGCCCCATAAATCCGAACACGGCCTCGTCGCGCTGCGCCTGAACAGCGAACACGATCTGCGCGAGGCACTGCATCGGCAAGCGCAAACGCTAAAAGACTTGAACGTCCACGACGCCACATGGATCGTTGCGCGCATGCAGGGCGGCCTGCACGAATGCGCGCTGGGCATGCGGCATGATCCGGTCTTTGGCCCCGTGATCATGATCGGCAGTGGCGGCAAATATGTCGAAGCCATGCAGGACGTCGCACTGCTGCTGCCGCCGTTCAACACCGAAGACGTCATCCGCAAACTGCAGGGCCTGCGCATCGGCACGCTGCTGACAGGTGTGCGCGGCGATCCGCCCGCCGATATGGAGGCGCTCGCCGAACAGGCCGTGCGGCTCGGTCAGTGTGCGTTGGCTGCCAACGGAAAAATTGCCTCGATCGACATCAACCCTGTCCTGGTGCGTGCGCAAGGTCAAGGCGCGATCGCACTGGATGCATTAGTCGAGCTGTCAAACTCCTCTGAAACCTGAAGCACCACAACTATCAGGAGACACCCATGCGCGGTTTGCTCTTATCCATGGTGTTGATACTGGCAACACCTTTTGCACCGGCAGTTCATGCCCAGGCAACATCGGATTGGCCGACACGCCCCATCACCTTGATCGTGCCGTTTCCTCCCGGCGGCACGACCGATCTTCTGGCGCGCCTCGTCGCCCGCGAAGCCGGCAATCGTCTGGGCCAAAACATGGTCGTCGAAAACCGCCCCGGCGCTGGCGGCGGCATTGGTGCTGCGGCCGTCGCACGTGCACAGCCCGATGGCTACACGTTGGTGATGGGCACGCTAGGCACGCAGGTCACCAATCAATTCATTTATGCGCAGATGCCTTACGACTCGGCGCGGGACTTTGCGCCGGTCACATTGGTTGCCAACTCTCCGAACGTCTTGTTGGTCAGTCCCAAGCTGGGCATCTCCACCGTCGCGGAATTGCTCGAGCGCGCACGACGTACGCCAGGCGCATTGAACTTTGCGTCCACAAGCCTGGGAGGCTCGCCTCATCTATCCGGGGAGCTGTTCAACAGCATGGCCAAGGTCGATATTCGTCATGTGCCGTACAAGGGATCCGCCCCGGCGATGACTGACCTGCTCGGCGGCCAAGTGCAGATGATGATAGACAACTTACCGTCGGCCATGGGGCAGATCCAGGCCGGTACGGTAAGGGCCTTGGCAGTGACGACTCCCGAACGCGTGCCGCTATTGCCCAATGTGCCCACGGTTGCCGAAGCCGGGCTCCCGGGCTATGAGGTCAACGCATGGTTTGGCTTACTCGCCCCTGCCGGGACACCCGACGCCATCGTGAGCCGTATCTATTCGGCCGTCGCCAACGCGGTGGCCGAGCCCGCCGTACGCCGCCAGATCGAGGCCCTGGGCGCCATCCCGGTTGCCAGCACGCCACAGGTGTTCGGCGACATCATCCGCGCCGATACCGACAAGTGGCAGCAAGTCATCCGCAACGCGGGAATCAAACCGCAATGATGGCGGCACGCACCACAACGCTCATATAGCCATACTCATCAGGAGAGATCAATGTCCCGCAACTCGAACAAATTGCGTATCGGCTCCGGCGCTGGCTGGTGGGGCGATCGCATCGATCCCGCGCGCTGGAATGCCGAACGCGGCGAGTTGGATTTTCTGTGCTTTGAAACCATGGCCGAAGCCACGGTCTCCGCCGCGCAGGTCCGCAAACGCCGCGATCCGGGCTTTCCCGGCTACGACACCTGGCTGGACGATCGCATGCGTGCGGTACTGCCGCATTGCATGGCCAACGGTACACGCATCATCTCCAACCAGGGCTGGATTCATCCCCAAGCCGCGGCCCGGCGCGTCGCAGAGTTGTGTGCGGAAGCCGGCTGGAAAAACGCCAAGGTTGCCGCCATCACGGCCACGGACCTCAGCAGCACCATCGCCGCCAGCGGCCTGTCCATCATGGAAAGCGGCGCGCCGATCGCATCGCTGCGCGATACCTTGATCTCGGCCGAACCCTATGCGGGGGCCGAGGCCATCGTGCAAGCGTTGGACCAGGGCGCCGATATCGTCATCACCGGCCGTGTTGCCGATCCTTCGCTATTTCTCGCACCCATGATGCATCACTACGGTTGGCGTCATGATGACTGGGACAAACTGGGGCAGGGCAGCGGCATCGGCCATTTGCTCGAATGCGGCGCCCAAGTCACCGGTGGCTATTTTGGCGACCCCGGCTACAAAGATGTGCCCGAGCCCTGGAATCTCGCGTTTCCTTATGCAGATGTCGACGCGGACGGCACTGCCGAGATCGGCAAGGTCAGCGGCACGGGCGGCTGCATCGATCTGCGTACCGTGAAAGAGCAAATGTTCTACGAGGTCCACGACCCTGCGCGCTATATCACCCCTGATGTGGTGGTGGACTTCACGACCGCACGACTGGAGCAAACGGGTGAAAACCGCGTCACGCTCAGCGGAATTTCGGGACGCCCCCGCACCCCGACCCTCAAGGTTTCGGTGGGATGCACCGAGGGTTATATCGGCGAGGACATGTTCTTTTTTGCGGGCCCCGGATGCCTGGAGAAAGCCCGGTTGGCCGATACGATCTTGCGCGAGCGGTTGCGTATGGCCAATCTGCAAGCCGATGATCTGCGCATTGATTTCATCGGCTTGAACGCAGTGCATGGCACGGCCTCCGCGCCGCCCTCTCAAGATCATGTTCCGGCGGAAATCGCCGTGCGTATCGCCGCGCGTTGCGCGTCTCGCGCGCAAGCAGAAAAAATCGGCCGCGAGGTCGACGGCATGGCGGTGTGCGGTCTGGCATCGACAGGCAAGCGCGTGCCGCATCAAGACCGTGTACGCGAGGTCATCGGCCTGTGGTCCACACTGGTGCCACGCGACTCGGTTCATTGCACGATTGAATTCGTCTAAGGAGACAACATGAAAGTCAACTTGCGACGTATCGCCCACACCCGTTCGGGCGACAAGGGCAACACCTCGAACATCGCCGTCATCGCCTATGAGCCTGTGTTTTATCCACTGATAAAACAAACCCTGACGGTCGACGCAATGCGCACGATCTATAACGACACAGCGGTGCGCGGCGCCATCACCCGCTATGACGTCGATGGCTTGGGCGTATTGAACTTTGTACTGGAGGGCGCATTGGGCGGCGGCGTGTCGCGCAGCCTCGCGATCGACAACTACGGTAAAGCGCTCGCCAGCGCGGTATTACGTTTCGAATTGGAGGTTCCCGATGCATGGTTACCGTTACTACGTGGGCCTCACGAGGTATAAATAGGGCGTGCAGGTTTTTCGTCCTAGAAACCCGAGTTGCGCTGACATGGCAGGAGACACACCATTGAATGTCGGCGCTGCATCAAAAGAGACCACGATGACTGATCCGAATGATGCTTTGCCACCCAATGCCGCCAATCATGTTGCGCTGACACCGCTAGGTTTTCTGCAATGGGCTGCGGACGTTTATCCACAGAGACCAGCGCTGCTGCATGGCGACTACCGCCAGGACTGGCAAACCACACGCGAACGTTGCCAGCAGATGGCGGCAGCATTGCAGGCCTGGGACGTTCGCCGCGGTGACGTGGTTGCCATTCTGGCGCCGAACACGCCCGCGCTGTACGAGGCTCATTTTGGCGTGCCGATGGCCGGTGCGGTGCTCAACGCCTTGAATACCCGGCTGGATGCCGCCACCTTGGCGTTCATCCTGGAACACGGCCGCGCCACCGTGTTCCTGTACGACAGTGAATATGCAGAACTCGTGAGCGATGTGCTCTCCAGGCTCTCCACCCCACCGCGCACCGTCCGCATCGAAGACCGCGAATACCACGGTGATCACGGCACATTGGGCGACGCGGAGTACGAATCCTGGCTGTCGGCGCAGCCCTCGGATCATGCTTGGGAATGGCCTGCCGACGAATGGCAAAGCATCTGCCTGAACTATACGTCCGGCACCACCGGCAACCCCAAAGGCGTGGTCTATCACCATCGCGGCGCCTATCTCAATGCCACGGGCAACGTACTGGCCTGCGGCATGCCGCCTCATGCCGTCTACCTGTGGACATTGCCCATGTTCCACTGCAATGGATGGTGCTTTCCGTGGACGCTCGCGGCGCTGGCGGGTACCAGCGTCTGCTTGCGCCGCGTCGAACCTGCTGCGATTTTCGAGGCCATCCGGCGTCATCATGTCGGCTTCTTTTGCGCGGCTCCCGTGGTACTCAGCATGCTGATCAATGCGCCCAAGCAAGTCCAGTATCGCGCCACGCATCCTGTACAAGTCTTGACCGGCGGCGCCGCACCGCCGGCCGCCGTGATCGAATCGATGGAACAACTCGGTATCGGGGTCACGCATTTGTATGGACTGACGGAAACCTACGGGCCGTCCATCAGTTGTGCCTGGCATGATGAATGGGATGAACTGCCCCTGGCCGAACGCGCCGCGCTCAAGGCACGCATCGGCGTGCGCAAACTCAACGTCGAGCACGTACAAGTCGTCGACGACGAACTACGCCCCGTACCGGCCGACGGCAAGACCATGGGGGAAATCGTGCTGCGTGGCAATACGCTCATGAAAGGCTACCTACGCAATCCCGATGCCACCGCACAGGCCTTTGCGGGCGGATGGTTTCACTCCGGCGACCTGGGTGTCATGCACCCCGACGGTTATATCGAGATCAAGGATCGCGCCAAAGACATCATCATCTCGGGCGGAGAAAACATTTCCACCGTAGAAGTCGAAAGCGTGCTGTACCGGCATCCCGACATATTGGAAGCGGCGGTAGTAGCAAAGCCGGATGCGACATGGGGAGAAACGCCATGCGCCTTTGTCACGCTAAAAGCGGGGGCAACGTGCACGGAAGACGATGTACTGCGTTATTGCCGCGAACATCTCGCACGATTCAAAGTGCCACGCACGGTGGTCTTTTGCGAGCTGCCCAAAACCGCGACCGGTAAAGTCCAGAAATTCGTTTTACGTGATCAAGCCGCTGCGTTGAAGTCGACGAACGGTGAAAGCGGCTAATTGGACCCGTCCGATGCGGTGCTATAAAACCAATGCCGTGCTGAATACCTACCGATTCATGAGCATCAATGCAAAAGGGGCGCAACCGCGCCCCTTTTGCATCATAGCGATAGCTCTGATCAGTTCTTGCGTACGGACGCAATCACCTGATCCAGCAGAGTCAGCATTTGCGCGACGTCCTGCTCGCTGACGTTCAACGCCGGCATGAAGCGCAGCAAATTAGCGCGCGGTGCGTTCAACAACATGCCTTGCGGCTCCAGGACGCGAGCGGCTTCGACAATCGCAGGCCCATCATCGCGATCCAGCACCAAGGCGCGCAGCAGACCCATGCCACGCTCGCCGCCCATGCCCCATTTGGCCGACAACGCCAACAGGCCTTCGGACAACTGCTTGGCACGCGCCTGTACCGACTCCATGAAGCCCGGCGATACCAAGGTATCGAACACCGCGACACCCACGGCAGCCATCAGAGGATTGCCGTTGTAAGTACCGCCTTGGTCGCCGTGCGAGAACACGCAAACGTCTTGGCGCGCCAGCAATGCGGCCAACGGCACGCCGCCGCCAATGCCTTTGGCCAGCGTCATGATGTCCGGCACCACGTCGAATTGCTGATACGCAAACATCGAGCCCGTACGGCCCATGCCGGTTTGGACTTCGTCGACGATCAACAGCAGCTTGTGCTCGTCGGCCAGCTTGCGCAGGCCTTGCATGAATTCGCGCGTCGCCGGGTTGACACCTGCCTCGCCTTGTACCGGCTCGAGCATGATGGCCACGGTCTTGTCATCGATCAGCGCACGTACTGAGTCCAGATCGTTGAGTTCGGCCTTGGGGAAACCCTCGACCTGCGGCGCAAACATCGTGTCCCAACCGGGCTTGCCCGAAGCCGACATCGTCGCCAGCGTACGGCCATGGAACCCATGGTTCATCGTAATGATCTTGTACGCGCCATTGCGATTCACGCGGCCCCACTTGCGCGCCAGTTTGATGGCGCCTTCGTTGGCCTCTGCGCCGCTGTTGGCAAAGAACACGCGATCGAAACACGATGCGCCGGTCAGGCGCAGCGCCAGATCAATGGACGGCTGGTTGTAGAACGCCGGCGAGGGGTTCATCAGCTTGTCGGATTGCTCCAGCAGCGCTTTTTTCATTGCCGGATCGCAGTGGCCCAGCGTATTGACGGCCCAGCCCTGAATAAAGTCCAGATATCGCTTCCCGGTATGGTCCTCCAGCCACGAGCCCTGACCGCGCACGAACACGAGGTCCGGGCGGGAGGTGATCTCCATGAGGGCGTTGACGTTGAACTGGCTGAATTCCATGGCGGTTCCTACGGAATGGGAAAACTAAAGAAAAAGGAAGAACTAAAGAATTTAGCACCGTATTGTTGCCGCTGGCGCAGTACGCGCCCGGCAATCGACACAGACGGGCCGGTGCCTCCCGCCTGTAAGTTATCGGCTCAACCCTCGGGCAGCGATTTCCCACACGCCCTCGACCACGCCGTTGCGGTAGGTCACGAGCTGGTCATGCAGATTGAATGTCGGGTCCACATGAGACGGGATCAAACGCAGCTTATCGCCCAGACGCACGTCTGCGCCCTGGGAATACGCCTCACCCGAGGCTGATTTGGCGTCAGGACGCTCCGGGGTCGAGACGGCCTGAGACGTCTTTAACACGCCGTGCTCATCATTGGCGGCCGTGTATTGCAACCCAACCGATTCCGCGATCCGGGGCAAACCACACTCCACGGTCGTCGATTTCAGGCCCGCATCCACGATCACACGGTCGGCGGCGGGCGCACTCATCACCGTGGTCAGCAAAAACAAACTGTTGCGAAAAGCCAACGCATCGGACCAATCGTTCGCACCATAGTCGCCGTCCATGAACGCGTACGAACCGGCTTGCAACTCGGTGTAGACGCCCGATGCGGCATCAAACTCGGCGCTGCCGGTCCCTGCACCCGTAATGCGATCACAGGCGATGCCGGCTGCGCGCAGATGCTTGGCATAGTCTGCGGCAGCCTGTGCGGCCCGAGCCGCCACGGCGGCGCGCTCGCCATGGCCGCGCACGTGCTGCACCGAGCCGTGATAGGCCTGCAGACCGCCAAAACTCACGCCAGGCAGGGTTTGAGCCTGTTGTGCCAGGGCCAGCACCAAGGCGGCATCCGACACGCCGCAGCGCCCCTGGCCCACATCGACCTCGACCAGCACTTCGACCTGTACCTGGGCCTGCACCATGGCGGCCGAGATATCGGCCAGATTCCCTGCATCATCGACGCATACGCTGACACGCGCCACGCGGGCCAATTGCGCCAACAGGGCCAGCTTGGCCGGACCCACGACCTCGTTACTGATGTGGATGTCGTCAATCCCTGCCTCGACAAACGGCAGCGCTTCGCTGACCTTTTGGCAGCAGATCCCGCGCGCACCCAATGCGATCTGACGCCGCGCGACTTCCGGGCATTTGTGGGCCTTGCCGTGCGGCCGCAGGTTCACGCCATGACGATCCGCCCAGGCCTGCATCGCACGCAGATTCGATTCGAACGCATCCAGATCCAGCACCAGGCTGGGAGTGTCGACATGCGCGAGCAAATCGCCTGGCACTGCGGCAGGCGGCAACGTCAAAATCGGGGCGGCAGGGATGGCGGCCATGGATGCGCGTTTCCTTTTCGAACGAACATGCACGCCATCGAATCTGGCGTACTCGAGAAGCACATAGTGTATCCCCCAGGCAAACCCTATGCCTCCTGGAATCACCCCCGTGACAAAATCGCGTGGGGATCGAAAACACCCGCACCTGGAGAAGCTTCATGTCGTTGAAAAACTGGATCAAGACCCTGACCCTCGCGCTGGCCGTCGCCGGCAGTGTCGGGACTGTGCACGCACAGCAATTTTTCCGCATCGGTACCGGCGGCACCGCGGGAACCTACTATCCTGTAGGCGGCATGATCGCCAACGCGATTTCGCAACCCGGCAAGCTCATCGCGACGGCGGTTGCCTCGAACGGTTCGGTTGCCAACATCAACGGCATCCTGGGCGGCTCGCTCGAAGCCGGCTTCACGCAATCTGACGTCGCCTACTGGGCCTACACCGGCACAGGCACGTTCGACGGCAAACCCAAGGCTGAAAATCTACGCTTGATCGCTACCCTCTATCCCGAAAGCATCCACCTGGTCGCACACAAGGGTTCGGGCATCAAGTCCGTCGCCGATCTGCGCGGCAAGCGTGTCTCGATGGACGAGCCCGGCTCCGGCACCCTGGTAGACGTTCGCCTGATTCTCGGCGCCTACGGGATGACCGACAAGGACATCAAAGCCGAGTACCTGAAACCGAACCAAGCCGGCGACAAGATCCGCGACGGCGGCCTGGACGCGTTCTTCTTTGTGGGCGGCGCCCCCGCCGGTGCGATTGCCGAACTGGCTTCCAGCGGCGCAGGCATCGAACTCGTCCCTCTGGTCGGCCCCGAGATCGACAAACTGCGCAGCGAACAAGAGTTCTTCACGCCCGACACCATCGCCGCCGGCATGTACCAGGGTGTGGGCGAGATCAAGACCATCTCCGTCAATGCGCAAATGGTGACGTCCGCCAAACTGTCCGACGAGACCATCTACGACATCACCAAAGCTCTCTACAGCGCGGAAACCCGTAAAGTGCTCGACAACGGTCACGCCAAAGGCAAGCTGATCACCAAGGAAAACGCCGTCAAAGGCGCCGGCATCCCGTTCCATCCGGGCGCCGAGAAGTTCTACAAAGAAGCCGGCCTGCTGAAGTAAGCCGTATCGCTTGCAGTACCCCCCTCAGCGCGCCGGGACGCACCCCGGCGCGCTGCGTTTCTTTTGATAGGCCTGGCGATGGAAATCGATCACGATAAAACCCAGCAACTCGCGGAAAAATTCGACTCCGAAATCCGCTTCCGGCCACTGGCCAAAACCGCCACCGCGATCGTGTCGGTCCTGCTCGTATCGCTATCGATATTTCACTATTACACGGCGGGCTTTGGCCTGCTGCGCGAGGCCACGCACCGAGGCGTGCACCTGGCCTTTGTACTGAGCCTGATTTTCCTGGTGTTCGGTTTCAGCAAATCGCATTATCAGCGCGAGCCCCGTTCGACGCTGCTATCGCCGGGCGGCGTGCCGTTGTACGACTGGATCATCGCCATCGTGCTGGCCTTCAGTGTGCTGTATATCCCGTACATCTTCGAGGACCTGGCGTTCCGCGTCGGCAATCCACTGCCCATGGACGTATTCATGGGTTCGGTCTTGATCATCGGCCTGCTGGAAGGCACGCGCCGCGCCATGGGTTGGCCCCTGCCCATCATTGCACTGGTCTTTCTCGCCTACGCCGCATTCGGGCCCTGGTTTCCCGGCCTGCTCAAGCACGCCGGCAATACCTGGCCGCAGATCGTCAACCACATGTACCTGACCAGCCAGGGCATTTATGGCGTCGCCGTAGGCGTGGTCGCCACCTACGTTTTTCACTTTGTGCTGTTCGGTGTGCTGGCCAGCCGTATCGGCCTGGGACAATTATTCCTGGATGTCGCCTCGACCATCGCCGGCCGTTATGCCGGAGGCCCAGCCAAAGTTTCCGTCTTTGGCTCGGCCATGTTCGGCATGCTGTCGGGCTCGTCTGTCGCCAATGCCGTCACGGTGGGATCGCTAACCATCCCGGCCATGATCCGTATCGGCTACCCGCGCCACTTCGCCGCAGGCGTCGAAGCCGCATCCAGCACCGGCGGCCAGATCACGCCGCCCATCATGGGGGCCGCGGCTTTCCTGATGATCGAATTCCTGGACATCCCTTATCAACAGATCATCATGGCCGGTATCTGCCCGGCCTTTTTGTATTTCTTCGGCATGTTCATGCAGGTGCACTTCGAGGCCAAGCGCGAGGGGCTGCGCGGCCTGCGCGAAGACGAAATGCCCAATCTGCGCGACTCGTTCAAACGCCGGTGGCCAACCCTGCTGCCACTCATCGCCCTGATCTCGGTACTGGCCAGCGGCCGCACCCCTTATCTGGCCGCGTTCGCCGGCATCACAGGCTGCATCCTGGTAGGCCTGCTCAACCCGCTCCAACGCCTGAAATGGCGGGACCTGTACGACTCCTTCGAAACCGGCGCCAAATACGCGTTGGCCGTCGGTGCGGCCGCCGGCACAGTAGGCCTGGTCATCGGCGTCGTCACCCTGACGGGCGTGGGCTTCAAGGTGTCGTACATCGTGATCTCGGCAGCCCAGTTCATCTCGGGCGGGCTGCATACCGTCATTCCGGAATTCCTGGCGTCGGCACAAACCCTGACCTTGATGGCCGCCCTCGTCATGACCGGCATTGTGTGCGTGCTGATGGGCTGCGGTGTACCCACCACCGCCAACTACCTCATCATGGTTGCCATCGCCGCGCCCATCCTGGTGCAACTGGGTGTCCAACCGATTGCCGCGCACTTCTTCGTGTTCTATTTCGGCATCCTGGCAGACATCACTCCGCCCGTCGCGCTCGCCGCCTATGCCGCGGCGGGCATGGCGGGCAGTGATCCGTTGCGAACAAGCGTCACCGCCTTCAGGCTGGGCATTACCAAACTGATCGTGCCCTTTGTATTCGTCTTTTCCCCGTCGCTGCTGATCTCGGTGCAAGGCTTCACGTGGTTTGCCTTCCTGGAAACGCTGATCGGCTGCATGATCGGCCTGGTATTGCTGTCCGCTGCCTTTTCGCGCTACATGCTGGTCAGCATGAAATCGTGGGAACGTTGGCTATGCACCATCGGTGCACTGCTGACCATTATTCCGGGCTTCACCAGTGGCCTCGTCGGTTTGGCCGTCTGCATCCCGGTATTCATTCGCCAACTGGCGCAGTTGAAGGCCGAAAAAACAGATAAGGCACTCCCCGCCACGTAACCTCGGCCACCATCCCTCGCCACTCTCATCAATCGCAACGCAAGATCCCGGCACGAACAGTCACCCCTGGCCCAATCAACCATGGCAAGCAACCGTTGCGAGCCGGGGTCCGTTGTGTAAAGGCCGCACCGGCCCGTTGAGCGCGGGGAAGTCCCGCAGGGACCGAGGCCCCCTGGTCATGGGGCCGAGCCCGCGTGATAGGGCCGGTGCGGCCTTTACACAACGGACCCCGGCGCCTAAAGAACTCCACCGGGAGCAATACCCAATCCCCGCCTTGGCGACATACCGTGGCAATAAAGAAACGCCTCCGCGCACCCACCATGGCCAGCAGCCCCCCAAGTTGCCCCCAATGACAATTCAGCGTACATTTAAATTCACGTTTGCTGGTTTGCCGATATGCGGGCCGACTGGGCAAACAGGCACTACTTTGCGCCATATGTTCGATATCCTCGTTTATTTGTTCGAAAACTACTACACGCCGCAAGCCTGTCCCGCGGCTGACATCCTGGCCAAACGCCTTGCCGCGGCCGGCTTCGAGCACGACGACATAGACGACGCCCTGGGTTGGCTATACGGTCTGGCCGAAACCACCGAACGCTGCGTTGATCTGGCCCAGGTGCCCAGCACCGGCACGCGCATCTACGCTGATTCCGAATACCGGCAACTGGGGTCCGAGTCCATCGGCTTCATCGCCTTTCTCGAATCGGCCGGCGTTCTGCCCGCCCCCTTGCGAGAAATCGTCATCGACCGTGCATTGGCGGCCCCCGAAACCCCGGTACCTCTGGCCAAGATCAAAATCATCGCCCTGATGGTGCTCTGGAGCCAGGAAGCCGACATCGACAACCTTGTCCTGGAAGAGCTGCTCGACGACGACGGTGCACGCCGGCTCCACTGAGCCGTGCACTACGTCGGCCGCTTTGCCCCCAGCCCCAGCGGGCCCCTGCACCTGGGCTCGCTAGTCGCCGCCTTGGCCAGCTGGCTGGACGCACGCGCCCAGGCCGGGCGCTGGCTGCTGCGTATCGAAGACGTCGACACGCCTCGCACCGTCCCCGGCGCCGCACAGACCATCATGAGCCAACTGCGCGCCATGGGCCTGCATTGGGATGGGGATATCCTGTGGCAATCTCAGCGCAACAGCACTTATCAACAGGCCTTTGACGCGCTGACAGCGCGAGGACTGGTCTATGGTTGCGGCTGCACGCGCCGGGAAATTGCGGACTCCGCATTGCGCGGAACCTTGCCGGCACTAGACGGCGAACGCCCCTATCCCGGAACCTGCCGTCATGGCCTGCCACCAGGCCGTCAGGCGCGTGCCTGGCGGTTACGTGTCCCCGAAGGCATCGAGACCTTTGTCGACCGCTGGCTGGGCCCTCAGCAGCAGAATGTCGCACAGGCAGTGGGCGATTTCGTCCTGCGCCGTGCGGATGGCCTGTGGGCGTATCAACTGGCCGTCGTGGTGGACGATGCAGAGCAAGGCGTCACCGATATCGTGCGCGGCGCGGACCTGCTCAGTTCCACCGCCCGCCAACGCATCCTGGCTCGGCTGTTGGGCGCCGAACCCCCGCGCGTCATGCATGTGCCGTTGATCACCGATCCCGACAGCGGCCTGAAATTGTCCAAACAGAATGGCGCCGCGCCGCTGGATACGGCACAGCCTTTGGCGATGCTGACGCAGGCTTGGCAGGCGCTGGGCTTCGCCCCCATCGCCGCAAGCACACCGGAAATGCTCCTCGCCCAAGCGATCCCGCAATGGGCCCAGCGCTTTCCCTACAACGGCTGACGATCTTCGCCCAGCATACGCACCAACAACCCTGTCCCGTCGTCTCCCACCCGTATTTCGCCGTAACGCGCCCGCGCATAGCGATCGGCCTGGCCTTCCGGAAAGAAATACGCGTTCGTGACAATCCGCACGTCGCGATCGCGGATGCGATAGCGCAATGCAATTTCGTCGCCCGTCACAGGTTGTGCATCGGCTTGCGTCCGTACCCATCGCGCCACGCCATCGCCATCCGGCACTAACACCACATAACCATCGGTGGGCTGCTGGGCGGCCTCCTCGGAATCGAAACTGGGCCTCAGCTGATCACCCACCGCAAAATTCAACGCCATGTAGTCGCCCTGCATCAACGAACGCGGATCGACCGGCGCCAACTGAAGAACGACCACTCGCCCCTGAGTGAGCAAGTTCTCTCGTTGCCAAATCGTGTGGTTGACCACGGCCAGCACCAGGATCAGCCCACCCAACACCACCGCCGTACGCCAGCGCAACGCCGATGTCACAGGAGCAGGCCGCGTCGCCGCAGGCAATTCAATCGTCTTCATCCAGCGAGGCACCAGATACACCAACGCACGCAGGACAAACAACAGTAATGCGGCGCCGCCCAGCCAGAATGCCTTATCCAGCAGCGGAATTTCCAATTGGTAGTAGTACACCAACAGATACACCAGCAAGCTGAGGCCGCCCACCATCGTCAAGCGCGGTTCACGCAACCCGAAACCCAGCAACATCCAGGCCAATGCGAACGCCACACCAGGGCTGGGCAGCCAAAATAACGCCAACGCCAACAGCCCCAGCGGCACACCCCACACCACACCCGAGGTCAACGCACGACGGCGCGGCCACAGCACCGCCCACGCGCACGCCACCGGCAGCAGTACGCCCAGAACCATGATCAGCGCCACAAACGCGTCTGCGCGCCACAAGGCGGGCAATCGCATCAATGACACGCCGCCCGCCAGCCACACCATGGTCTGCACTGCCAATGCGAAAGCCCAAGCCAACGGCTTCAAGGCCTCGAACCTGGCGTGCACCGGTGCCTCGAAAGACACGATATCCCTGTCGGGCACGGCGTCATGAACGGAAGCTTCGACCGTGCTACCAAGCGATCCCGGCATCGTGCCCGGCTGCACGCGAAACAGCCCCAACGCGGGGGCGTAACTCAGGTAAAACGCAATCGCCGCCGTCCAGGCACCGGCCACTGCCACAGGCAGCCACACCCTCGTCGCGCCGATGGCCTCGTAGTCCAGCCAATCCCACATCCGGTCAGACTGCAAAAACCCGGGCACGAGATACTGCACGATCAATCCCGCCAGCGCGGTGGCCATCATGCCCGCGCTCAAGAAACGCAACAGCGTCTCGGCGCCCAAGGCATACACCACGGCCCCCAGCACAAGAACATAGAACCACGTGCCGGACTCAAAATAGGAAGACGAATCGGGATAGAGCAGGCCGAACAGCACCAACAACTGGCCCGCAAATCCCAACGCCGTCAGACACTGCCGCCAGAACAGTCCCGCCGGAACACGCAATCCGCCCACAGCCAGCGCGCACAACACCACCCCGGTAATCTTCGCCCCCGTTCCCGAGACAATCAGCTCAGACGCCAGCAAAAACAAGAGCAGCAACAGCGTCGCCAGCCATGCGCTCAAGGCCAACAACCCTTGCACATACCAGGGAGGATTCGCCTGATGCTGAATGCCGACGTCTCGCTCGACCTTGATACTTGCCGCGCGAGCATCACTCGCTGCCGCACCGGCATCATGACCGGCGTCGTCAGCCCCTGGTGTCCCGGCCCTCTGCGCGGCGTCCTCCGCCGATTCGCTTTTTTGCAGATGACTTGCCGCTGTCGCCGCCTGACCCGGTGACGCAGCATCGTTAACCGCGGCTCTCGCCGGCGGCCACACTGGTGCCGGCCGTGCCGCCAGACGGCGCAACCAGCCGGCCGCAATCACGGCCTCGCCTATCAGCAAGGCTGCCAGGGGCAATGCAGCCCAGGAGTCATTGGCGATCTCCACCAGCAACTCGCCGACGACCCGTAGCGACATCCCGATAACGCCCGCTGCCAGCAGAGCCAAAATAACCAGGTCGCGGCGCACATGTTGATAGTAGTAGCCGAGTCCCAGCGTTGTCAGGATCCAGAGCAACCCCGCACTGGACCCGAGTCCGTACAGAGGAGCGTAATCAAAAAACATCGCGATCCCGAGCAGGCCGACAGCCCATGCTACGAGCACCCTGGGTCCCAGTACCGTACTGGCGCGCCAGCGCCAGCTGGCGGCCTCCCAGCCGGCCAGGAACAGCAGATTCACGACCGCCACGGCCAACATCTGCTGGGCAGGCACCAGGATCCACAGAAACATACTGCCCTCTTGCACGTAGAGCACCATGGCAACATTGACGACCACCAGCCACAGCAGCCAAACCGCCTGACTCATGGCCACCAGCGCCCAGGGCAGCAGCAATACTCCCCACCAGGCGAAAAGCTCCCAGGTATCGGCCCCCGTCTGATATGTCTGCCCCAGCAAGGCCAAAAGCGCACCCAGCAGCAACCCCGCGAGCGCCAGCAGGGCATCGGGCCCATATCGGCGGGCGCCGTCAGCCGCACGCAGCCGCCACCCCAGCCAGGCGGCCGCCACCACGCAGACGGCCAACAAGACCTGCGCCCCCGCAAAACGCTGGGTTTTCGAGAGCGCCTCCCAATTGGCCGCCACCCCGCAAATTACCGCACTCCCGAGCAGCCAAATGCCCAGCCACAGGGTGCCGCGAGACAAAAATTGACGCCAAGCGTGCAATTCCGATCCCACCTTAATTTCCGGCTTGACTTGCATGCGGCGAATCTCCCCTCGTATTATCCGCGCTACACCGGCGGGTCTACCGCCAATGGATACCCATGAGCAAAACGCTGATTATTGCCGAGAAACCCTCGGTCGCCCTTGATATTTCCCGCGCCCTCGGAGGCTTCGCGCGCGAGGGTGATTATTTTGAAAGCGAACGTTACGTACTGGCCTCCAGTATCGGACATTTGCTGGGCTTGGTCGCGCCCAATGATCCCGTCAAGGGAAAATGGAGCTTCACGCACCTGCCCGTCATTCCGCCTGAATTCGAACTCGGCCCTGCCGACAAGAAATCGGCCGAACGCCTCAAACTACTGGTCAAGCTGGCCAAGCGAAAGGACGTGGACAGCCTCATCAACGCCTGTGACGCCGGGCGTGAGGGCGAACTGATCTTTCGCTACATCATCCAGTACGCCGGGGTCAAAAAGCCCATTAAACGGCTCTGGCTGCAGTCTATGACCCAGGCCGCCATTCGCGAGGCCTTTTCGAACCTGCGCGACGACACCCAGCTCAAGCCGCTGGAGGCCGCCGCGCGCTCGCGCGCCGAGGCCGACTGGCTGGTGGGCATCAATGGCACCCGCGCCATGACGGCCTTCAACAGCAAGGACGGCGGCTTCTTCAAAACCCCCGTGGGCCGTGTGCAGACCCCCACGCTGGCCATCGTCGCCGAGCGCGAGGAACGCATCCGCAGCTTCGTGCCGCGCGACTACTGGGAAGTCCACGCCACCTTTGTCGCCGCTGCGGGGCTCTATCAGGGCCGCTGGATCGATCCGGACTTCAAGAAAGACGAACGCGACCCCGAAAAACGCGAATCGCGCCTCTGGTCACAGGCCGCCGCCCAGAGCGTCGTAGCGGCTTGCCGCGAGCAGCCAGGCACCGTCACCGAGGAATCCAAACCCTCGACCCAGATGTCGCCGGCCCTGTACGACCTGACGTCGTTGCAGCGTGAGGCCAACGGCCGTTTCGGCTTCTCGGCCAAAACCACCCTGGCGCTGGCGCAGACGCTGTACGAACGCCACAAAGCCTTGACCTACCCGCGTACCGATTCGCGCTATCTGCCCGAAGACTACCTAGGCACCGTACGCGACACCATGCAAGCTCTGGCCAAGGGCGGTTCCAACGCGGTGGGACAGCTGTCGCGCCACGCCGGCACCGTGGTCACGCAAAACTGGATCAAGCCCAACCGCCGAATTTTCGACAATAAAAAGGTGTCGGATCACTTTGCCATCATCCCCACGCTGCAGATCCCGCATGATCTCAGCGAGGCCGAAGGCAAGCTGTACGACCTGGTGCTCAAACGTTTCCTGGCCGTGTTTTTCCCCGCGGCCGAGTACCGCGTCACCACCCGTATCACCGAAGTCCAGGGCCATCGCTTCAAGACCGAGGGCAAAGTCCTGGTCGCGCCGGGCTGGCTGGCCGTTTATGGCAAAGAAGCCCAGGGCGAAGACGCCAACCTGGTTCCCGTTGCCGACAACGAAACCGTCCGTACCGAAGACGTCGAGGCAATCGGTCTATCGACCAAACCGCCGGCCCGCTACAACGAAGCCACACTGCTGTCCGCCATGGAAGGCGCCGGCAAACTGGTGGACGACGAAGAGCTGCGCGAGGCCATGTCCGAGCGCGGCCTGGGCACGCCGGCCACCCGGGCAGGCATCATCGAAGGCCTGTTGAGCGAGAGTTACCTGCGCCGCGAGGGCCGCGACCTGGTGCCCACCGCCAAAGCCCGCCAATTGATGACGCTGCTGTCCGGACTGGACGTCACGGAATTGACCTCGCCCGAACTCACCGGCGAATGGGAACACAAGCTCAAGCAGATCGAGCAGGGCGGATTGGGCCGCGAGGCCTTTATGCGCGAGATCGCGCAGATGACCCAGGTCATCGTCAAGCGTGCCAAAGAATACGAGCGCGATACGGTGCCTGGCGACTATGCCACCCTGAAAACCCCGTGCCCGAAATGCGGCGGCGTCGTCAAGGAAAACTACCGCCGTTACGCTTGCACCCAGTGTGAGTTCTCTATCGGCAAGCATCCTGGCGGCCGCACCTTTGAGCTGCCCGAAGTCGAAGAGCTGCTCGCCAAACGCGAGATCGGCCCCTTGCAAGGCTTCATCAGCAAAATGGGCCGGCCTTTTGCCGCCATCCTGCGTATCAGCGACGAATACAAACTCGAATTCGACTTCGGCCAAAAGGACGAAGAAGACAACGAGGCCGTCGACTTTTCGGGCCATACGCCGGTGGGCAACTGCCCCAAATGCAACTCGCGCGTGTTCGAACATGGCCTGAGCTATGTGTGCGAGAAATCGGTCGGTCCCGACAAGACTTGCGATTTCCGTTCGGGCAAAATCATCTTGCAGCAAGAGATCTCACG
This sequence comes from Bordetella tumbae, assembly GCF_054780995.1. NCBI lineage: Bacteria > Pseudomonadati > Pseudomonadota > Betaproteobacteria > Burkholderiales > Alcaligenaceae > Bordetella > Bordetella tumbae. Next base: position 76,394 of record NZ_BAAGVG010000018.1, on the reverse strand, counting down.
GGATCAAATGCACAAGCTGCTGACCGACGGCCGCACTGATTTGCTCGAGGGATTTGTCTCCAGCCGCACGAACCGCAAGTTCAAGGCGTTCCTGGTGCGCCAACCCGATGGCAAAACCGGCTTTGAGTTCGAGCCCCGCGCCGCCAAACCCGGCCGCGCGCCGGCCAAGGCGGCGGGTAAAACTGCCGGCAAGACGGCGACCAAAACCGCAACGAAGACCGCAGCGAAAAAAGCCGCCCCCAAAAAGGCCGCGGCCAAGAAAACGGCAGCCAAAAAAGCCGCAAGCAAGACGACCGGCTAAGGGCGCGCTCGCGCACTCTCCGCAGGTCAATTCCGCGGGAAACAAGTTATCCACACCCGATAACGCGTTTCCCGTCCCGCAAAGACCGTGGTCCACCACGGTCTTTGCGCATTTGCAGTATCGTTGTCCTCAAACAGCCGTGTCACTACAACATTTCAGGACGACAATGCAGCGCTCTCCCTTGAAATCGGGTTCTTACACCCGCCGCCATTTTCTTGCCTGCTCCGCCGCGCTTGCGGGAACGAGTCTGCTCGGCGCGCCGGCGTTGGGCCGGACCGCACTCGGCGAGGCCGCGTTTGGCCTGGGCAGCATTGATCCTTTCTTCGCCGCCGCTTACGTCGCCTTCAAGAAAGGCTATTTTGGCGAAGGCGGCCTGGAGGTCGAATACCTGAACTCGCAAAGCGGTCCCCGCACCATGCAGATGCTGGCGGCAGGACAGATCCTCTTTGGCGCCACGGCTGCGACCGCCGCCCCGGCCTTGACGCTGGCCGGCAAGCCCGCCAGCCTGGTCTTTGGCTTTGACCGCAAACTCACCTACGCCAATGTCATCGTACGGCGCGAGGATTTCGACAGCGGCAAAATCAAGACCCTGAAAGACCTGGCAGGCAAACGCGTGGGCGCGACGCAGCCGCAATCCAGCACCTGGCTCATGGCCGTTTATCTGATGCAACAGGCAGGCATCGCCGACCAGGTCGACATCCGTCCGCTGGGGGACCTGGCCACGATGCTGGGCGCCCTGAAAACCGGCTCGATATCGGCCAGCATGGCGACCATGTCCATGATGGAACAGGCGCAGGCCGAAGGGTGGGGCGTACCGATTTTCGACGCCACCACCGAAGCCTCATGGAATGCCTTCATGGGAGGCGATGTCCCGGGCATCGCCGCCCTGACCCTGCAGGACACCATTCAAAAGCGCCCCGAAGTCGTACAAGCCTTTGTGACGGCGCTGGTCAAGGCGCAGGACTTCATCACCGCCAACAGCGCTCAGGCCGTCACAGACGCGATCTATGACGACTACCTGGCCGCCTTTCCCCGTCCCGCCATCGAAAAAACGCTGGGCATCTACAAGGAAACCGTCTTTCTGAAAGACAACCTCATCACCGAAGACGCCTACAACCGGATGGCGGCCATCATGGGCGACGGACGCCAGTTCTCGAACGAGGAAATGAAAAAAGTCCCCTACGCGACCTGCGTCGACATGTCATTCGTCCAACAGGCCCGCAAGGCGTCTTGAATCGCCGATGATCGAACTCAACGAGGTCGGTAAAGCCTACCAGGCGCGCGGCGGCACCGTACATGCGGTGGGCAACGTATCGCTATCCATTGCCGAAGGCGAATTCGTCTCTATCGTCGGGCCGTCTGGTTGCGGCAAAAGCACCTTGCTCAACATGATGGCGGGCTTCCTCGCCCCCACCACCGGCAGCATCCGGGTGGCGGGCGCACCCGTCAATGGGCAGGTACCGCCCGCCCTGGGCTATATCTTTCAAAAAGACACGCTGCTGCCCTGGTACAACGTGCGTAAAAATGTCGCGCTAGGCTTGAAATTCCTGGGCATGCCCGCCGCACAAATCGACCGCCGCGTCGCCGAGCTGCTCGAACTGGGCCACCTCAGTGCTTTCGCGCAAGCCTATCCTCATCAATTGTCCGGCGGCATGCGCCGTCGCGTCGCGCTCTTGATGAGCCTGGCCGTCGAGCCTCGTATCCTGTTGCTCGACGAGCCCTTCGGCGCCTTGGATACGCACACCAAAACGCATTTGCATCGCGAGCTCATCGAGATCTGGCGCAAGCTCGGCCAAACCGTCGTCATGGTCACCCACGATCTCGACGAAGCCATCACGCTCTCGGATCGCGTCATCGTGCTGTCGGGGCCGCCGAGCCGTGTCCTGCTCGATGAACGCATTCAGATTCCGCATCCGCGCGATGTTTTTGTGCTGCGTGAAACCCCGCAGTTCGTCTCCCACGTGCAAAGCCTCTGGAGCGTGCTGGGCGAGCAATTCCGTACGGCTGCCTGACCGCTCTGATATCCATGACTGCTTCCGACGTTTCCACCCTGCAAGACCAACTGCGCGAAGACCGGCGGGCTCAGGTACAACGCCGGCTGCGCATCACTGCGTGGCAAATCCTGATCCTGGCCATCATCATCGGGGGTTGGGAAATCCTGACCCGTATCCCCTGGTTCGCGCAGAACACCATCTTTGACCCATTTTTCATCAGCCAACCCTCGCGCATCGCCGTGCGGCTGTGGGAATGGGTGCAACCCGGCCCTCGTTCCGTCTGGCCGCACTTGTGGCTGACCCTGCAAGCCACCCTGGTAGGCCTAGTCGTCGGCGTGGGCAGCGGATTCCTCGTAGGCATGGTGCTCAGCCGCAGCCGCATGCTGGCGGATGTTTTCAACCCCTTTATCGTGGCATTCAATTCCATGCCGCGCATTGCCTTTGTTCCCCTGATCACCATGTTTTTCGGATTGGGCCTGGCATCCAAAGTCGTGACGTCGTGGTTCGTGGTGTTCTTTCTGGTGTTCTTCAACACCTACAAAGGGGGACGCAGCGTCGAACGCGAACTCGTCGATTTCTGCCGCACGCTGGGCGGCTCGCCGCGCCAGATCCTGTGGCGCGTACGTGTCCCCACGGCCGCCGCCTGGACCTTTGCCGCGCTGCCCAACGCCATCAGCTTCGCACTCATCGGCGTCGTACTGGCCGAATTCGTTGGATCCACCACCGGCATGGGCTATCTGATGGTCACCGCCTTGGCCACGCTGAACGCGACCGACATGTTTGCCGCAGTCACCTTGCTTTCCCTCGTCGGTATTGCGTTAGTCTATGCTGTAACGTGGATTGAGCGCAGACTGTTGCATTGGGCGCCCGAGTTCCGCGATTGATTGATATCCAGCCATGAATACCCCGACTGCCTCGCAAGCTTATCTACAGCGCTTTTCCCTGGCCGGCCACGTCGCCCTGATCACGGGATCCGCGCGTGGCCTGGGCCTGTGCATGGCACGCGCCATGGCCGGTAGCGGTGCGCATGTCCTCATCAATGGCCGCAGCGCCGACGCCACCGAGGCCGCGGCGCATACGCTGCGCGGACAAGGCCTGGCCGCATCGGCTCTCCCATTTGATGTATCTGACGACGACGCCGTCGCCCGCGCATTCGACCGCATCGACCGTGAACATGGCCGCCTGGACATCCTGGTCAACAACGTCGGGGCCCGTAACCGCAAGACACTGCAAGCCATTACCGCAGCGGAAATTCGTACCCTGATCGACACCGATCTGGTCGCTGGCATGGTGCTGGCCAAACTCGCCGCCGAACGCATGGTGCGCCAAGGTTCAGGCCGTCTCATCACCATCACATCCGTGGTGGGCGAATTGGCACGCCCCGGGGACGCCGTCTACCCTGCGGCCAAGCAAGGCCTGACCGGCATGATGCGCGCGCTGGCCGTCGAGTTCGGCCCGATGGGCATCACCAGCAACGCCATCGCGCCCGGAACGTTCGCCACCGAAACCAATGCCGCCATGGTGGCGGACCCTGCGATCAACGAACGCATCTGTGCCCGCAACCCGACCGGACGCTGGGGCCAACCCGAAGAAATCGCCGGCGCTGCCGTATTCCTGGCATCGCCTGCAGCCTCGTACATCAACGGCCAGGTGCTGGCGGTGGACGGGGGTTTTTCCATCTTGTTTTAGCTGCCCGGCGCCCACCCCGCCGGCATTTTCTGCAACGACACACTAGAGGTTCTCAGGCATGAAGCAGCATTTCATTGATAACCGTTCCGTACCCGGTCTCTCGGGCGAAACCATTCCCGTCATCGATCCCTCTACGGGGCAGGAATACGAGGCCATCCCACGCGGTAATGCGGCCGACATCGACGTCGCCGTGCGCGCGGCGCGCAAGGCCTACGACGAAGGCGCCTGGGGCAAACTCACCGCGGCCGAACGCGGCCGGCTGATGTTGAAACTGTCGCTGAAAATCCTCGATCACATCGACGAACTGACCGAGATCGAATCGCGCGATTGCGGCAAGCCCACCAAACAAGCCCGCGCCGACGTCACGGCCGTGGCGCGCTATTTCGAATACTACGGTGGCGCGGCGGACAAGCTGCACGGTGAAACCTTGCCCTATCAAAACGGCTACACGGTCCTGACGCTGCGCGAGCCGCATGGCGTGACTGGCCACGTGGTCCCGTGGAACTACCCGCTGCAGATTTTCGGCCGCAGTGTAGGCGGTGCGCTGGCAGCGGGCAATGCCTGCGTCGTCAAGCCCGCCGAAGACGCTTGCCTGTCGCTGCTGCGCTTGGCCGAGCTAGCAGCGGACGTGGGGTTCCCGCCGGGTGCAATCAATATCGTCACGGGCTACGGTCATGAGGCAGGCGATGCGTTGACGCGTCACCCCGGCATTGACCACATCTCGTTCACGGGCTCGCCTCGCATCGGCGTGCTGGTCACCCAGGTCGCTGCCGAACGCCACGTTCCGGTGACGCTGGAGCTGGGTGGCAAGTCACCGCAGATCGTGTTCGGCGATGCGGATATCGATGCATTGATTCCCGTGGCTGTGAATGCCATCGTACAGAACTCGGGACAAACGTGTTCGGCAGGCAGTCGTCTGCTGATCGAACGCAGTGCCTACGACCGTGTGCTCGAACGCTTGTCTCAGGCGTTTTCGGCGCTGCGTACGGGTCCCGCCACGATGGACTTGGATTGCGGTCCGTTGATCCGTAAAACGCAGCAGGAACGCGTACAGGGCTTTCTCAAAGCTGCCGCGCAAGACGGCATCGCTACCGCCGCACAGGGCAAAGTCGCCGATGGTGCGCCCGCTGAAGGCTACTACCAGGCTCCGACGCTGCTGCGCGATGTGCCGGTCGATCATCGTCTGGCACAAGAGGAAGTCTTCGGTCCGGTGTTGGCGGCCATGCCGTTCGATGACGAGGCCGATGCAGTGCGTATTGCCAACGCCACGGAATATGGCCTGGCCGCCAGCATCTGGACTCGCGATGGTGCGCGCCAACTGCGGATCGCGCGCAAGGTGCGCAGTGGGCAGGTCTTTATCAACAACTACGGAGCGGGGGGCGGCATCGAACTGCCGTTCGGTGGTGTCAAGGCCAGCGGGCATGGGCGTGAGAAGGGCTTTGAGGCGCTGTATGGGTTTACGGTGCTGAAGACGATTTCTATTAAGCACGATTGATAGGTGGTGGTGTTGTCAGTGCGGGTGAGTTGAGATTTTTACCGTTGCCCATGGGATCGACTCATCGCACTGAGTTCGGATCAATTCATCGTACTGAGTTCTTTAGGCGCCGGTGTTCGTCGCGTATAGGCGCTGCCGGCCCTATCGCCCGGTCTGGCCGCCTGCGCGGCCAGACTTCCCTTCACCTGCCTCGTCAGGCGGGGCGGCTGGGCAAACTCGCTCCGCTGCGCTCCACTCAGACATGCCCAGCCGACTGCCCCCCGCCTGACAAGGCAGGTTCGGCGGGCTCTACGGGCCAGCAGCGCCTATACGCGACGAACACCGGCTCGCAATGTCTGCAGGTTACGGATGCTTTGATGGCGTGATCTGAATGACGGCAGGGTTGCGGTGGGGGATTGCGGTGGCATGCCATCACTGTGAGTCGCGGCCGGTTGCCATGGGCCACGCTGGCCTTTTGAGCCGCGATTTAGCCCGCGAAGCGGGCCGAGGCCCCTGGTCATGGGCCGAGTCGCGGCGATTAGGCCAGCGTGGCCCATGGCAACCGGCCGCGACGTGTTAACAGCGAAAACCTACGCCATCAAACACTGTCATCCTCATACCAAACCCCTTCAGCCAACATCATCCGATGATGCCCCTCACCAGCAGGCATCATGGGAAAACAGTTCTCCTGCGCAGCCACCGCAACGTCCAAGAAGTACGGTCCAGGATGCGCCAGACATTGCGCCAACGCCTCATCCAACTGCGCCGGATCATCCACTCGCGCCGCTCCCCAGCCAAACGCTTTGGCAAGCGCAACGAAATCGGGCAGAGATGCGTTGTAGCTGTGGCTATAACGTCCACCGTGAATCAATTCCTGCCATTGACGCACCATCCCCATATAGCCGTTATTGCACAACACGACCTTCACACGTGTGTCATGCTGCATGGCTGTGGATAACTCCTGGATGTTCATCAACACCGAAGCATCGCCACTGACACACACCACCGTTTTATCTGGATGCGCGACCTGCGCCCCGATCGCAGCCGGCAGCCCATAGCCCATCGTCCCAGCACCGCCCGAGGTCAGCCAACGATTCGGCTTGTCGAAACGTAGATACTGCGCGGCCCACATCTGGTGCTGGCCCACATCGGTGGAAACGATCGCATCGTGGCTGGCCAACGCAGTGTTCAACTGCTGCATCAACTGCTGCGGCAAGATCGCTTCCGGCGTGGACGAATAGGCCAGGCAATCTTTCGCGCGCCATGTGTCGATCCGCCGCCACCAATCCGTCAGTCTCGCGGCCGGCAAGGGATGCTCGTTCAGCGCACTGCGCAGCGCATCGATCAAAGGTAGGCAATCGCCAACAAGAGCAACGTCGACGCGCACCACCTTGTTGATGGATGCAGGATCGATGTCGATATGGATCTTGCGGGCATGGGGGCAAAACTCAGCGAGTTTGCCGGTGATGCGGTCATCAAAGCGTGCTCCGATGCATACCACCAGGTCGGCTTCGTGCATGGCCATGTTGGCCTCTAGCGTGCCGTGCATGCCGAGCATGCCCACGAATTGCGGGTCCGATGCAGGAAACGCCCCCAGGCCCATCAACGTCAGCGTGCAGGGCGCCCCTGTGTGACGCACGAGGTCGGTGAATGCCTGGCAGGACTGCGGGCCAGAGTTGATCAGGCCGCCGCCACCATAAAAAACCGGGCGACGCGCCTGTGCGATCAGGGCCGCAGCACGGCGCACCGCGGTCTGCGGCAGTTTCAACGGGGCTTTGCCCGCCTGCCGGCGCGCGCGCAATGCGGCGACACGCGAGCCTTCTGAGGGCTCTGCGGTCTCTGGTGATGAGGGTAACGGGGTCAACTGCACGTCTTTCGGAAAATCCACGAGCACAGGCCCCGGCCGTCCCTGGCGTGTCAGATCAAAGGCGCGCCCGACCACGTCGGCCACGTTGTCGACGGTGCGAATCTGGGTATTCCACTTGGTCACAGAGCGCGAGATCCCCATGGCGTCGCACTCTTGGAAAGCGTCCGTGCCAATTGCGGTGGTCGCTACTTGGCCGCTGATGCACAACACCGGGATCGAATCGCACATGGCGTCCAGCAAACCGGATGTCGTGTTCGCCATCCCCGGACCCGAGGTCACAAACACCACGCCGGGCCGGCCGGTGGTGCGTGCATAGCCTTCAGCAGCATGGACCGCCGCCTGCTCATGGCGCACCAGCACGTGACGCAAGCGCGGCTCGGCGTACAGCGCATCGTAAAGCGGCAGTACGGCGCCCCCCGGATAACCGAACACGGTATCGACACCACGAGCAATCAGCGTGTCGAGCAAAATTTGCGCCCCGTTGCGGGCGGGGCGGGTATCGGAGTTCAAGGCGGCGAGGGCGCTGGCGTGGAGTCGATCGTTCATAGTGGATATCTTATGCCTTTCCGCCCAGAAGATTTCTCTTATTTTCTCCAAATTCCGGGATTTTCCAGTAAATTAATCTTTGTTTTTAAGGAAACCCGGAAAATGAAACTAGACAAATTTGATCTTGCCATTTTGAGGGCCTTACAGCAGAACGCCCGCGCCAGCCTCAACGAGATCGGCGCCGAGGTCGGCCTGTCTTCGACGCCCTGTTGGAATCGCATCAAACGCATGGAGTCTGCGGGCGTCATTCGCGGCTATACGGTGGACCTGGATCCCGCCAGTCTCGGCTTCATGGATACCGTTATCGTGCACATCACGCTGGAAAGCCACAGCGAAGAAACCCTTTACGAATTTGGCCGCGCGCTGGCGCAGATTCCCGAGGTCCTGGAGGCCTTTCTCGTATCGGGCGACTATGACTACTACATCCGCATCGCCGTGCGCGACACGCGCGACTATGAACGGCTATTGCGCGAACAGCTTTATCGCATTCCAGGCATTCGCCATAGCAAGTCCTGTTTCGTACTGCGCCGGCTGAAGGAAACGCAGTTGCCGTTGAATACCGAGATCACCACATGATGCCTGCGCAGAACGCGTTGCCTTGCCCAATGCGCTTGCCCTCCAAGGGCCACGCGGATATGGCAAAACGCATTGCCTAGGGACTGTCATCCATTGCACCTATAATCCCCGCTGGCCCGCTACCTGGCTTTGCCTTCATGACCACTGCAGAATCCCCCAAGCCCTGGCACGTCGTGCGCCGCTCCAAGCTGCACGGCAATGGTGTCTTTGCTGCCCGCAAGATCCCCGCCGGTACCCAGATCATCGAATACCAAGGCGCACGCATCAGCGCCAAGGAAGCCGATCGCCGTCATCCTACGAATCCCGACGATCCGTTCCACACGTTCTTCTTTTCGCTGAGCTCGGGCCGCGTGATCGATGGCGGCGACAATGGTAATGATGCACGCTGGATCAACCACGCCTGCGAGCCCAACTGCGAATCGCAGGAAAGCGCAGGCGGCAAACGTGTCTTCATCACGGCACTGCGCGATATCGCGCGTGGCGAAGAGCTGTTCTACGACTACGGCCTGGTGCTCGAGGACAAGATCACCAAAAAGCTCAAGGCAGCTTATCTTTGCCTGTGCGGGGCGCCGACCTGCCGCGGCACCATGCTGGCGGTCAAGACAAAGAAAAAGAAAAACAAAAAAGACAAAAAGGACCTGGAAAATCAGGCCTCCTCGGACTAGGCGTACAATGTCCTTCGTGCCGCGTGTTGCGGCATAGCAGTACGTCTTCAGGGCGGGGCGAAACTCCCCACCGGCGGTAAGCCACACTTGGCGAGCCCGCGAGCGCCCGGTCTGTCTCATGGCAGCCGGGGTCAGCAGATCTGGTGCAATTCCAGAGCCGACGGTCACAGTCCGGATGAGAGAAGATGTGCCAGCTGAACCCACCCAATCGCGGGCAATTCGTCTCGGCCATAGGCCGTCGCGTGCTGCTTGGCCGTTGTACGGGCAAAGATGGCTATCATGTGCCCTGAAACGTTTTTCGCCACCTTTTCTGCGAGAGCGTTTCAATGTCTAGTGTCACTTCTACCGCAACTCCCACCAGCCACAGCGCCGGTATCCCTGCCTCACCGTATTCCCCTCCCGATCTCTACGCGCAGCCATTCCAGACGCGGCTGACGCGGGCGTTGCATCATCTGCGCCTGGGCCGTCCCGTCATCTTGATGGACGACTTCGATCGCGAAAACGAGGCCGACCTGATCGTCGCTGCCGACAAGCTCACTGTCCCCATCATGGCACAGCTGATCCGCGACTGCAGCGGCATCGTCTGCCTGTGCCTGACTGATGAAACCTTGGACCAGTTGCAACTGCCTCCCATGGTGACGCGCAACGAAAGCCGGTTCAGCACCGCCTTTACCGTGTCCATCGAGGCCCGCAATGGCGTGTCCACAGGCGTCTCGGCCGCCGACCGCGTCACCACCATCCGGGCCGCGATCGCCTCCGGCGCGCAGGCCGAAGACATCGTCAGCCCCGGCCATGTGTTTCCCTTGCGTGCGCAGCCCGGTGGCGTGCTGACACGGCGCGGACACACCGAAGGCTCGGTCGATCTCGCCGTGCTGGCAGGTATGCGTCCGGCCGCCGTACTGTGCGAACTGATGAATCCCGACGGCACCATGATGCGGGGCCCGGCCATCGCACGCTACGCAGCGGAACATGGCCTGGTCGCCTTGACCATTGCCGAGCTGGCCGATCATCGCCGTCAATTGGAGCAGGCAAGCGCAACAGCGCCGGATGCTGTCGCTGCCTGAGATGCGCCTGCGTCTGATCCGTCAGGCGCCCTCTGTATCACGCAGTGCCTGCGCCATGCGAGCCAGGCACTGCGCTGCATCCCCTACGACCACCGTCGCACTGCAGGCCAGCATCAGATTCAGATTCAGGCCAAAATCCTCGACGGTATAGCCGTCGCGATCAACATGGCGCGGCGGATCATTACGTTGCGCCACAGCCAGGCGCTGTACCAACGAATCCGCCTCATCCACATAGGCCCATACCGGCTTGGCCAGCGCCGTGGCATAGCCGACCTCAAACGCCGTCCCCGAATCGGGTTCGGCGCCGCGAAACGCATTCAGATTCGCCATCACCGCATCGGCCTGGCGAATCAGCACGACATTGGCCTCATAAATCCACTGTGCCAAAGCCCGTCCCGAGAGATCGGCCGGCGCCTGGTTATCCAGGGGGTACGACCCCTCAAAGCCATGCTGGCGGCATTGCTGTTTCAACCATGCACCGTGAGCCAGCGAGTCCGCACGAAACACATCAAAACCCGCCAGATAGATCTTCTTCATCGGTTACCTTATCGGTGTCCACACCCCACGCCGCCCAGGCCCGCGCAGCCTACACGCTCGCTGCGCGCTGTGCCTGATAGACCTGCAGATGGGTATAAGCCACTCGCAGATACGGCACGTCCAGCTGCAATACGCCAGCACGCCGCACCATATCGCCAATGATGTGATCGGCCTCGACCGGGCCATTCAAGCTCAGGTCGCGGAACATGGATGCCGTCATGGGTGACTGGCGGTCCGTCAGGATCTTCAGTGCCGACTCGTCCGCCTCGGCACGCACGGCATGCCCGGACGCCGCAGCCACCTGCTGGCATTCCCCGAGCAAGCTGCGCAGAATGTCCTCTCCCGAATCCGTCGACGCGATCTGTCCGATAGGCCCGCGCATCAAACACGTCGCCGACGCCATGGTGGTCAGGAAAACGTACTTTTCCCAAACGTCCTGCTGTATCTCCGCACTCAGTCGGCTGGTGAACGCCGCATCGGCCAATGCGGCCTCCAGTGCAGTACAACGCGCACTGCGCGGCTCGCCGGCGCGTTCGCCATACACAAACACTGCATGTTGTCCCAGATGCTTGACCTGACCCTGCGCCCCCAGCGTCGCATTGATCTGACAGAGCCCGCCCAATACGCGCGATGCGCCAAACGCCGCGTCCAGGGCATCGTATTGCAGCACCCCATTCATGATCGGCAAGATCGCCGTATCCGGCCCGACCGCAGGGCGAATTGCCTCGATCGCACTGGTCAGGTCATAAGCCTTGCAGCTGACCACCACCACGTCATAGGCCGCGGTCAATTCGTCCGCCGTGACCAACTGCGGCTGCACGACGGCATCGCCACGCGGACTTTCGATTTTCAACCCCTCTGCCCGCAGCTTTTGGGCGCGCGCCTCTCGTACCAGAAACGTCACATCGGCGCCCGCTTGTGCGGCTCGCCCGCCGAAATAGCCGCCAGTACCGCCCGCGCCTAGGAACAACAATCTCATGTGTTTCTCCAGTGAATGCTGCGCACCGCTTCAGGCCGGGCGCGTAATCTGAAATTATGCACCCATGCAGGCCTCACACCGGGCACAAGCTGCCTATAATCATCGCTACGCGCAGTAACGACACACGACAGCGCCAGCCCGTCATGTTGCACTGCGTGACTTATGCGCATGGTGCGATCTTATGCCGCAATGTTACTGGGCGATCAGGAACCTCACCCATGACTATTGGTGCTTCTTTGCCAACAACCGAACAAACCCGACGACGCGCGCTACTGCAGCTCGGCGCAGCCGTGGGCGCGATCCTGATAGCAGGAAAACTCCAGGCGCAAACCGGCGTCAAGATCAAGGTCGCCGCCGTCTACACCGTTCCGATAGTGCAGCCTTGGGTATCACGCGTGCACACAGCATTGGTGCTGGCGCGGTCGCGCGGTGAGATCGACTACCTCTATTCGGAAAACGTCGTTCCCGAAAAGTACGAGGCAACAATGCGCAAATACGCCCAGCAGGGCGTACAACTCATCATCGGTGAAGCCTTCGCAGGCGAGTCCGGCATATATCGGGTTGCCAAAGACTATCCAAATATCGCATTCCTGGTCGGCTCGACCAACCGTCCACAGCAACCCAACCTCTCGGTTTTCAATAACTACATCCAGGAACCCGTCTATCTGGCCGGCATGATTGCCGGCGGCATGAGCCAATCCGGCACCATCGGCCTGGTTGCCTGCGACCCCATCCCGGGTATCAACCGTTTGTTGCATGCCTTTATGGACGGCGTACGCGAAATCAACCCTGACGCAAAATTTCTCGTCACGTTCATCCACTCACGCTTTGATCCACTCAAAGCCAAACAAGCGGCCTTTGCTCAAATCGACCAGGGTGCCGATGTCCTTTACGCAGAACATGTCGGCGCAGCCGAGGCTGCCGAACAACGCGGCAAGCTGATCATCAGTAACACCGTGGATATGCAGGCTCAATATCCCGATACCGTTGTCGCATCGGCCATATGGGACATGGTACCCACCATCGAACGCGCGTTGACCATGGTCAGGCGAGGCACGTTCAAAGCAGACGACTACGGCAAATACTCGCAAATGCGCTATCAGGGCGCGATGCTGGCGCCGCTAGGGACCTTTCAAGACAAAGTCCCCAGCGCACTGATCGCTCGCGTAGAGGCTCGCCAGCAAACCATGCTCGATGGGCGCTTCACCATCAAACTCAACGACGCGCCACTGCCCCCGGCCGGCCACTCACCGACTCAGGCGAGCGGCAAATAAATACGCGTTTTTAGATCCGAAGCAGGGGTTGTCTTCGGATCATTGACGTATTCTTCCCACATGGGAAAATCCCGCGTTTCGTAGCCGCTATCCGGCAGCCATTGCCCGAATAACCAGTTATACGCCGACTCCAGCTCACTGTACGGTCCCGTATATTCCAATACGGCGCAACGCGTGGCAGGCAACGCAAATGGTTCAAACACCGCATCCACGACCGCCCCATCGGGCAACGTAAAACCCGCTAGCGCGCGTAACTGATCAGCCGGCACCTGTTGCGGATCGTCGAAATACACGCCAAACGACCGTGTCGCGGGCTCGATCAGCTCCCGGCTGGACGCCAACAAGAACAGGCGATCGAACGTGGTTCCGATGTGTTGATAATCGCCATGATGTGCCAGCGTTGCCAACGATGCGCCCGCGAAAGTTTCGATGCTAGTGGGATACATACCAAGCTCCTGAGGATTAAAGGGCCTGGAGCGCGCATGCCGGTAACGCCCCGGCGGTACGCCGAACGTTGTCCCGAAAGCCCGGTTGAACGCCGCTTGCGATGTATATCCCGCACGTTGCGCCACCTGCTGCATGGACCGGTCCCCCGCGAGATCTGTCGACGCACGATGCATACGCAAGCGCGACATCGTGGCGTTCACCGTCTCCCCCATCAACGCGCGATAGACACGGTGAAAATGATAAGGCGACAGGCACGCCAAGTCGGCCAGCAGGTACAAGTCCGGCGTCGCATCAGGATGCGACGCCAACCACTGCAACACGGGTTCCAGCCGCTTGGCGTAATGAATGCGGGTTTTGGCTTTCATTCGTTCTCCAGTGCTTGCACTGTAACGAGGACCCATTTGCAGATTTTGCGGTTTTGCGAGGCCTGGAGGGTGCTACGTGGGATACGTCCCCGGCAGCAACATGCTTCGATCGCCCGGCGTCAACGACTTGCGCCCGCACAGCGCCATCGTCACGTCCAGCTCCTTGTAGAGGATTTCCAGGGCGCGGGTCACGCCCGCTTTTCCATATGCCCCCAGGCCATACAAAAAAGCACGCCCGATCATGGTGCCGCTCGCGCCCAGGGACACGGCCTTCAGCACATCCTGGCCCGATCGAATGCCGCCGTCCATCCAGACCTCGATCCGTGATCCCACCGCCTCCGCAATAGCGGGCAACGCCGCGATTGACGACATCGCGCCATCCAATTGACGCCCGCCATGATTACTGACAATCAATGCGTCAGCGCCGCTATCGGCGGCCAAACGCGCATCCTCAACGTCCAGCACGCCTTTCAGAATCAGTTTCCCGCCCCAGCGCTGCTTGATCCACTCGACATCGTCCCAGCTCAAGCAAGGGTCAAATTGCTCTGCCGTCCACGACGCGAGCGACGACATATCGGCGACGCCTTTGGCATGACCAACGATATTGCCGAACGTACGGCGTGGCGTGCCCAGCATTCCCAGGCACCAGCGCGGTTTGGTCGCCAGGTTGATCAGATTCGCCAAGGTCGGCTTGGGCGGCGTCGACAGACCATTGCGAATATCTTTGTGGCGCTGCCCCATGATCTGCAAATCCAGCGTCAACACTAGCGCCGAGCAATTCGCCGCCTTGGCGCGATCAATCAGATTCCCGACAAAATCGCGATCACGCATCACATACAACTGAAACCAGAACGGCTTGCCCGTCGCGCGCGCCACGTCTTCGAGCGAGCAGATGCTCATCGTCGACAGCGTAAAAGGCACACCGAACTCGGCCGCCGCCTGCGCCGCCAGCATTTCGCCGTCCGCGTGCTGCATGCCTGTCAAGCCCGTAGGCGCGATCGCCACCGGCATGATGGCATCGGCGCCCGCCATCGTGGTGCGCAATGAACGGCCTTCCATATTGACGGCGACCCGCTGGCGCAGCTTGATTTTCTGAAAATCAGTTTCGTTGGCACGATACGTGCTCTCGGTCCATGCCCCCGAATCGGCATAGTCATAGAACATGCGTGGCACGCGTTTCTGCGCCAATACACGCAGGTCTTCGATGCAGGTCATCTTGGCAAGATTCTGGGTCATAGGACACTATTGCAAAATAGAGGGCTCCGAAAGTATACGCGTCGCTCCCGCAGCCTCGACACCAGATCAACCAGGTATCAAAGGATTCTCATGCAAGTCCCTCAACACGAAACCGTACACGCCATCATCAAGGGGGTCGTACAAGGCGTGGGCTACCGGCACGCCACCGTGCGCCGCGCCCATATGCTGGGTGTCACCGGATGGGTGCAAAACATGGAAGACGGCACCGTACAAGCCATGGTGCAAGGCAGCCCTGATCAGGTCGATCACATGCTGGAATGGCTGCGCCGCGGCCCGCCC
Organism: Bordetella tumbae; assembly: GCF_054780995.1. Lineage (NCBI taxonomy): Bacteria > Pseudomonadati > Pseudomonadota > Betaproteobacteria > Burkholderiales > Alcaligenaceae > Bordetella > Bordetella tumbae. The sequence continues at coordinate 61,080 of NZ_BAAGVG010000018.1, read as the reverse complement.
GCTGCTCTCGTACGTGAGCTGATTACCGAACGCATCTACGCCGACAAACGCTACGTCCGCTTTGAACAGCTGTAGCCGGCAATCGCCCCCGATCTGGATTCACCAAGCCACGGCGGGCAAAGATCAATCGTCAGGCAACACCGCAAAATGATCGGCCATGAAATCGATCAGCGCCCTGACCGCCGGCAGTTGCCCACGCCTGGAAGCGAACACCGCGTGCACGATCTCGCGGCGTGGCGCCCAATCAGGCAATATCGTCACCAGCTCGCCGCGCTCGAATTGCCCGCGCAGCAACATGGTGGGCAATTGCACAATTCCCACGCCTGCTACCGCTGCAGCCCGCAGCGCCAGCATGCCGCGCGTAATCAAGCGTGGTTGATGACGGATGGCGGCATGTGCACCATTCGGCCCGAATAAATTCCACACATGCTCGCTCTGCGGTAAACCCAGCCCCAGGCTGGGCAGATTCGTCAGATCCGCAGGCGCGGCGGGCTTGCCGACACGCTGCAGCAGCGCCGGGCTGGCGACCAGGCACTGCCCCCGCTCGCAAAACACCCGCATGATCAGATCGCTGTCTTCCAATGGTGGCGGCCGCACGCGGATCGCGACATCGATGCCTTCGGCTACCACATCCACACGGCGATTCGTTTCCTCCAGGTGAATCTGGACCAGGGGATACTGCACCATAAAAGCCGCCAGCATCTCGGCCACCTGCGCGTCCAACAGCGCCACGGGACAAGTCACCCGGACCGTACCGCGCGGCTCGGCCTGCGTGAGCGCCACGGCTTCCTGCGCTGCCTCCGCCTCGACCAGCATCGCTTTGCAATGGGTATAGAACGTCTGACCGATCTCCGTCACCGCAAAATGGCGGGTCGTACGCATCAGCAATCGCGTATCCAGCCTGGCTTCCAACAAAGCAATACGCCGGCTCAGTTTGGACTTGGGCACGCCCAGTGCACGTCCGGCGGGTGCAAAGCCCCCGTAATCCACCACCTGTACAAAGTAATAGAGATCGTTCAAATCCTGCATGGTGGCTCCTCACTCCTGGCCCAGTGTTCTCATAATAGAACAGTGATAACGAATTTTGCCTACTACCGCCAAAATTGTCCCGAATCTATAGTTCTAGTCATGGCGCTGCGACACATAGCTCGCAGCCGGCACTGGAGAAAGATGATGAAGAAAGTCCTCGGCGTTTACAGCGCTCCGCGTCCCCACTGGGTTGGCGACGGCTTTCCGGTTCGTTCGATGTTCGGCTACGACAGCCACGGCAAGCATCTCAGCCCGTTTCTGCTGCTGGACTACGCCGGCCCGGCGCAATTCGCGCCAGCCGCCCGTCCCCGTGGCGTAGGCCAGCATCCGCATCGCGGCTTTGAAACCGTCACCATCGTGTACCAGGGCGAAGTCGACCACCGCGACTCCACCGGCGCCGGCGGCCACATCGGTCCGGGCGACGTTCAATGGATGACGGCGGCCGGCGGCATTCTGCACGAGGAATTTCATTCCGAAGCGTTCACCCGCCAAGGTGGCGCACTGGAAATGGTGCAACTCTGGGTCAATCTGCCAGCACGCGACAAAATGTCCGCGCCAGGCTATCAAACCCTGTTGAATCGCGACATTCCCTCGGTAGCGCTGCCCGACGGTGCAGGCCAGGTCCGTGTCATTGCAGGCGAATTCGATGGCCATCGCGGCCCGGCACAGACCCATACCCCCATGAATGTCTGGGATGTGCGTCTGAACCAGCAAGGTGTCGCGACGTTTGACGTACCAGAAGGCCACACCCTGGCGTTGGTGGTGCTGCGCGGCACAGTGATGGTCAACGGCGCTGAAATCGTTCGCGAAGCGCAGCTGGTCCATCTCGAGCGCGATGGCACCCAAGTCCAGGTCGAGGCCAATAACGACGCCACGCTGCTGCTGCTCAGCGGCGAACCGATCGACGAGCCCATCGTGGGCTACGGTCCCTTCGTCATGAATAGCGACGCCGAAATCCGTCAGGCCATCGACGATTTCAACCGGGGCCGTTTTGGCCAGATGACGCATTAGTCTTGACCGATGCGCGCCGTCCTCGATCCGACGGCGTGCATCGCCTCCCCCTCGCCCATGCGAGCCATGCTTGACCCTGCCCACCCGGGCGCCACCTGAGTGCCATTGGAGACCATCATGACCAAACCCTACACCCGTCTGGACAAGAACAACGCTGCCGTTTTGCTGGTAGACCACCAAGCCGGTCTGCTGTCCCTGGTACGCGACATCGACCCTGACAAATTCAAGAACAACGTGCTGGCCTTGGCCGACATGGCCAAGTATTTCGAACTGCCCACGATTCTGACCACCAGCTTCGAGACCGGCCCGAACGGCCCGCTCGTACCCGAACTGAAGGCCCAGTTTCCCGATGCCCCATACATTGCGCGTCCCGGCCAAATCAACGCCTGGGACAACGAAGACTTCGTCAAAGCCATCAAGGCCACCGGTAAAAAGCAACTGATCATCGCCGGCGTCGTCACCGAAGTCTGCGTCGCATTCCCTGCGCTGTCAGCCCTGGAAGAAGGCTTCGAAGTATTCGTCATCACCGATGCATCCGGGACCTTTAACCCGCTCACCCGCGATGCCGCCTGGGACCGCATGAGCGCCGCGGGCGCCCAGCTGATGACCTGGTTCGGCGCAGCATGCGAACTGCATCGCGACTGGCGCAACGACATCGAAGGCCTGGCCGAATTGTTCTCGAACCACATTCCTGACTATCGCAACCTGATCACCAGCTACAACACGCTGACGCAGGCGAAATAATCAGCTTATTGCACCGCCCGGCGGGAACCCTCGGGCGGTGCGCTACCGACGATTCGCAACGGCTTCACGCCTCATCACCAGCAGGCGTCAACTGGTCACCCAACCACAATCTGGGCCCCGGTCCCTTGCGGCCAATACAGTCGGCGCGGTTGAACACATTGCAGACCTTCATCGACAAGCAACCGCATCCTATGCAGGACTCGAGGTTGCGGCGCAATTGCTTCAGCTCCCGTATGCGCTCGTCCACGCGGCTGATCCAGACAGGCGAGAGACGGCTCCATTCTTCACCGGTAGGAGCATGATGTTTGGGTAGCCCGTCGAGCTGCGCAGCGATTTCGTCCAGTTGAAACCCCAATCGCTGGGCAAACACGATATAGGCCACTCGCCGCAGCGTCGAGCGGCGATAGCGGCGATGACCGGATCCGCTGCGAGTGGACTCGATCAGGCCGAGCGATTCGTAATAGCGCAGGGCCGAGGCATTGACCCCGCTGCGCTGCGCGATAAACCCTATTGGAAGCAAGGCATCATCCCGCTCGTCCATGTCGCAAACTCCATTTTGTCACTTGACTTAAAGTTGACTTTAACTTTGAAAATACATTCCTTCAACGAGTAAATCGGGGCGCCTTGCCCCGTGTGGCCGTTGCGGCCACGCTCATTCCTGGAATGTGAAGATGACATCGACGATCAGCCAGCGCTGGTTTATGCGACTGGGTACAGCGGCCATGACCATGGCCGCACTATTGGGCTTGAGCGCTTGCGAACAGGCTGCCGGAGGCAAGGAGCAGGCCGCGGAACCTCCCCCCGCCCAGGTAACCGTCGAACCCGTGGAACAACGTCAAATACAACAATGGGACACGTTCAACGGCCGCATTGCCGCCATGGAAAGCGTGGAGATCCGCCCCCGCGTCAGCGGCTACATTGACGCCGTGAACTTCCAGGATGGGCAGCCGGTACGCAAAGGCCAACTCTTGTTCACGATCGACGCAAGACCCTATCAGGCCGCGCTTGCCAGCGCCCAGGCACAGCTGCAGCACGCCAAAGCGGCGGCGGCCTTGGCCCGCACACAGGACAAGCGTGCCCGTGCGCTATTACCGGATCGGGCGATCTCCGCAGAAGAAGCGGACAACCGTGCCAGCACCTTGGCGCAGGCCCTCGCCAACGTACAGGCCGCAGAGGCGGCCCTTGCCACCGCGCAGCTGGACCTGGACTTTACCGTAGTACGCGCGCCGATCGACGGTATGGTCGGTCGTGCAATGCTGACGGCCGGCAATCTGGCACAGGCCAATACGAGCGTCCTGACCACACTGGTGTCACAGGATCCCGTTTATGTTTATTTCGATGCGGACGAGCAAAGTCTGTTGCGTAATAAACAGATCGCCCGCACGGCCGGCAATCGCGGCACAAACGCCACACTCGTACGGATCGGCCTGGCAAACGAAGATCATTTTCCGCACCAAGGCGCGGTGAGCTTTACCGATAACCGCCTCGATCCGCAGACCGGCACCCTCCGCGTGCGCGCCACCCTTCCCAATCCTCGGGGCCTGTTCACGCCCGGCATGTTTGCACGTGTACAGATGCAGAGCCCTGCCAGATCCAACGCCATCCTGATCGACGACAAAGCCGTCTTGACGGACCAAGACCGCAAATATGCCTACGTGGTGGGTCAGGGCAACCGCGCTGAACGTCGCGAACTGCAACTGGGCCGTCTGTTCGAGGGCCGGCGCATTGTGGAATCAGGACTCCAGCCGGGAGACCAAGTGGTCGTCGCAGGCATGCAGCGGATCTACTACCCAGGCATGCCACTGGCGCCCACCACACGCAACGACAAAGAGCCAGAAAAACCCGCTTCGACAGATCGAGATCAAACGCGAAACTCCGTCGCGCAGTTAGACGTTACGCCGTACACAGAACAAACCGCCGCCGTGCATCGGCCGTAAATCGAGGCCGCCATGGATTTCTCAAAATTCTTCATCGATCGGCCGATCTTTGCGATCGTGTTGTCCATCATCATGTTCGCCGTGGGCTTGATTGCCATCCCGCTGCTGCCCTCTGGCGAATATCCCGAAGTCGTCCCACCCAGCGTCGTCGTGCGCGCCACCTATCCGGGCGCCAATCCCAAAGAAATCGCCGAATCCGTCGCCGTACCGTTAGAAGAAGCCATCAACGGTGTAGAAGGGCTGATGTATATGAAGTCCGTCGCGGCGTCGGACGGCACCTTGCAAGTAGTCTCCACCTTTCGCCCCGGCACTGATCCCGACGATGCCACCGTACGCGTACAAAACCGCGTCAGCCAGGCGCAAAGCCGCCTGCCAGAAGAAGTACGCCAGTTCGGTATCACGACACAAAAACAGACGGCAACGCCGCTGATGTATGTGGGATTGGCCTCTACCGATGAACGCCTGGATACCCTGTACCTGCGCAACTACATCACGCTCAAAGTCAAAGATGAGCTCGCTCGTATCCAGGGTGTTGGCGATGTCGGCGTCTATGGCTCGGGCGATTATGCAATGCGTGTGTGGTTGGACCCCGACAAAATCGCTGCCCGGCAACTCACCGCAAGCGAAGTGATTGCCGCCGTACGCGAGCAAAACGTGCAGGTCTCTGCCGGCCAGCTCGGCGCAGAGCCCAGCACCAAGAACACGGACAAACTCCTGTCCATCAACGTGCAAGGCCGATTGAAAACCGAACACGAATTCGGCGACATCATTCTGAAAACCGGCGCAGACGGACAAGTCGTGCGTCTGTCAGATGTAGCTCGCATCGAGCTGGGCGCGAGCGACTACACCTTGCGCGCCTCGTTGAATGGCCAGAATATGGCCGCAATTGGTATCTTCCTCACGCCCGGCGCCAATGCCCTGAAGGTGGCAGAAGAGGTGTACCAGACCTTGGATCGCTTATCTCGCGATCTGCCCCAGGCGGCCTCGTTCGAATACCTGTGGGACCCCACCGTGTTCGTACGCGAATCCATCACGGCGGTTCAGCATACCCTGATAGAGGCAGTCATCCTGGTCGTGTTGGTCGTCATCGTGTTTTTGCAGACATGGCGCGCATCGATCATCCCACTGTTGGCCGTGCCCGTGTCTATCGTAGGCACATTCGCGTGGCTGCTGCTGCTCGGCTATTCCATCAATACGTTGACCTTGTTCGGTCTGGTCCTGGCCATCGGTATCGTTGTCGACGACGCCATCGTTGTCGTGGAAAACGTAGAACGATTTATCGAAAAGGGTCACAGCCCGCGCGATGCAGCCCACCTGGCGATGAAAGAAGTGTCCGGTCCGATCATCGCCATTGCGTTGGTACTGTGCGCCGTATTTGTACCGATGGCCTTTCTGGACGGCATCACTGGGCAGTTCTACAAACAGTTTGCAGTCACGATTGCGATCTCCACCGTGATCTCCGCCATCAACTCTCTCACGCTGTCGCCAGCATTGGCCGCAAAGCTGCTGCAAGGCCACGGCGCACGCAAGGATCGACTGGCGCGCGTCATAGACTGGAGTCTGGGTTGGTTCTTCAAACGCTTCAACCGCGGGTTTGACCGCAGCGCGCAGGCCTATGAGCACACGGTTGGCCGTTCGTTCAAAAAACGAGGGATCGTATTTGCCGTATACATCGCGCTGCTCGCAGGCACAGCGGTACTTTTTAATAGCGTGCCCGGCGGGTTCATCCCGATGCAGGACAAGCTTTACCTGTTTGCAGGCGCCAAGCTACCCGAAGGTGCCTCGTTGCGCCGCACCGACGAAGTCACGCAAGAACTCACGCGTCGCGCATTTCAAATAGACGGTGTGCAATCCGTCTCGGCATTCGCAGGTCTGAACGCCCTGCAAACCACCAACACCCCGAATCTGACCAGCGCCTATGTCACCCTAAAACCATTTGGCGAGCGCAGCCGTGACGCCACGGAGATCAGTGCAGAACTCAACAGTGCATTGGCAGGAATGGAAGGCGGCTTCGGTTACGCGCTCATGCCGCCTCCCATACAAGGCCTGGGCAATGGATCGGGCTACTCCTTGTTTCTGGAGGACCGCGCAGGCCTGGGTTACGCGGCTTTGCAACAGGCGATGAATGCCTTTCAAGCCGAGATCGTCAAAACGCCAGGCATGAGCTACCCCGTTAGCGCCTATCAATCCAACATCCCTCAACTGGAAGTCAAAGTCGATCGCACCAAAGCGAAAGCACAAGGCGTAGCGCTCAACGATCTCTTTCAAACGTTGCAGACGTATCTGGGGTCCGTCTACGTCAACGACTTCAACGCTTTCGGGCGCGTCTATCGCGTGATGCTGCAAGCCGATGCCGACTACCGTCAGACCGCCGAAGACATCGGCAAACTGCAAACGCGCAACAGCGATGGGCAAATGGTGCCGATCGCGTCCATGGTGACCGTGGTTCCCGCCTACGGCCCCGATCCGGTCATGCGATACAACGGTTTTCCTGCGGCGGACCTGATAGGAGACGCCGATCCGCGGGTCCTGTCTTCGGCTGAAGTCCTGGCCAAGCTGCAAGACATTGCGCAGAGGACATTACCGCGCGGCATTGAGCTGGCGTGGACAGAAATGAGTTATCAACAGGTTGAACAAAGCGATGCGGCGGCCGTCGTATTCGCGCTGGCGGTGATGCTGGTCTTTCTCGTACTCGCCGCACTATACGAGAGCTGGACCATGCCGCTGGCTGTCATCCTCATTGTCCCTGTGTGCATCTGCGCAGCGCTTTTCGGTGTGTGGTTATCTGGGGGCGACAACAACATCTTTGTGCAAGTCGGCCTGGTCGTCCTCATGGGATTGGCGTGCAAGAACGCCATCTTGATCGTGGAGTTCGCGCGTGAACTGGAAATGCAGGGCGCCAGTATCTGGGATGCCGCCCGCACTGCCTGCCGCTTGCGCCTGCGCCCCATCGTCATGACCTCCATTGCCTTTATCGCTGGCGCAGTGCCGTTGCTGATCGGGCAAGGCGCAGGCGCCGAGGTTCGCGCGGCGACAGGCATCACCGTGTTCTCCGGCATGCTGGGCGTAACGCTCTTTGGTCTGTTTCTCACCCCCGTGTTCTATGTCACGCTACGCAAACTCAGCGGCACTCAGCTCAGGCCGCACGACAATGCCGCCACGCCAGGCGCAGCAACCCAACGCCATCATCCAGAATCACCGGAGCAAGCTCATGGCTAAGTCCCTAACGCTGCGCAGCCTGGCCGTCGCGTGCAGTCTCATCGTAACGGGCTGCGCAGTGGGGCCGGACTTCCATAGCCCGGCGGCCTCCGTGCCCACCTCGGCGCAGTTCGCACGCTACGAGGCCGGCGACGTCAAACCATCCGGCAGCTTGCACTTACCCGTCTTCGATGTGCGCGACGCGGACTTCTGGACTCAGTTCGGCGACGAGCAGCTGACCGCTCTCGTGCAACAAGCCTTGACCGGCAATCGCGACTTGCATGCAGCCTTCGCCCGCTTGCAAGGCGCCGATGCCATGTTGAACGAGGCCCGGCTGGATCGTTTTCCCACGGTGACCATGAACGGCGAAGCCGCTCAGCAAAAACTCAGTGAGGACCAACTCAGCCCTGGTCAGCCGCGCTCTGCACGCAACTACAACGCCCAGATTCAGGCAAGTTGGGAATTGGATCTGTATGGCCGCGTACGGCGTACGGTAGAGGCACAGCAGGCGCAGCAACAGATGACCCAAGCCGACTTGGCCGCATTGCAAGTCGTCATCGCCGCTCAAGTCGCAGATACCTATACACAGCTGCGCGGTACACAACTGCGCATGCAGATCGCGCTGTCGCACGCGCAGAACCAACGCGATACGGCACGTCTGGTAGATCGCCGGCTACATGCCGGAATGGGCACAGACCTGGACCAAAGTCGCGCACAGGCGCAATTACAAAGCACGCTGGCGCGCCTGCCCGCGTTGCAGGCACAAATATCCGTGCTGCAGCACCGGCTTGCAGTGTTGCTGGGCGAGTCCCCAGAGAGCCTCATTGCACACCTGGACGCGGTACGGCCCTTGCCACAAGTACCGTCCATGCTGGATCCAGGCACACCTGCCGAATTGCTGCGCCGCCGGCCTGATATTGCCGCGGCGGAAGCACGTCTGCACGCGGCCACCGCCCGCATCGGCATTGCCACTGCCGATCTCTTTCCGCGTTTATCGCTCGGAGGTCTGTTAGGCAGTTTCGCCTTGAGCGGACATAATCTGTTTAACGCCAGCACAGCGACCAGCAATGTTTTTCTGGGCGTAGATTGGTCATTTCTCGACATCGGCCGCGTGCGCGCCCGCATCGCTGCCAGCGAGGCGGGTGCTGCCGAGGCGCTGGCCAATTATCAACAAACCGTGCTGGGTGCGTTAGAGGAAACAGAAAACGCCCTCGTACGCTTGAATAGAAATAGAGACGAACTGCAAACGCTGCAGGCCGCTGTACAACAGCGCAACAAAGCAGAACATCTCGCTCAACGCATGTACCAGAGCGGCACCCTGGGTTTATTCGAAGTCCTCGATGCCCAACGCGAACAACTGGACGCACAAGACATCGCGGCTGAAAGCCAGATCAATGCCGTGCGTTCAAGCATCGCCCTCTATAAAGCGATGTCAGGCCGCTGGGATCAAGCGGCAGATCTACAGCGATATGCGAACAACTGACGATAAAAAGCCGCTGTCAGCGGCTCTTTTCACGGAATCTAGTGTTACGGAGAAAGCACTAGATTTTCATCGACAGCGTTCTCGTCTGTGGGGTGCATTTGCCTCTGGACTTACATAGAAGGATCGAATCATCCAATCAATTTACGAGCTTCCACACTGCTTATGTCATCAATGTGCCGGAATGCTGGCGCGACTTTCTCGATATCCTGCGAGCTCACGCCAAACTCGTCGAAGGCCACCTTCCATTCCCGAACGACGGCCCACACCTCCGCGACCAATTGACCCGCACGAGCCGGGTTGATGGAGAACTGACCAGCACCCGCCAAGGCGTTGTCGACCGTTGAAATTCGACCGTCAGGCCCGACTCCCAGATGCAGGTATCTATCGGTGGCAAGCGACGGTCTAGGCAGTACATCATACAAAGGACTAAGGCGCCATCCTGACAGAGTCGGATCCCAAATAAACCCATGATTGCGCAGGTGGTCGTCATCGTTGTTCACCATAACGTTGAACACCATGCGTTTGAATAACTCCTCACTGTCCTGGCGGATCACCGTTGGGTGACAATATTTTCGTACTGCCGCAGCCAAGTCCGAGTATGCCTTTGCATTGGACTCCGACTCATCACATCCGACTAGCGTCAGACCGCTTACGAATGCCATCCGACGCTCGGAACGACCGGCCTTCGGCGCCAGAGTGAGGTCAGTCTCGCCGTCCGGCATGACTCCCTTGTCGAGCCAATACCGGTCGAATCTGCGGATCATCATAATTCGTCGATCACCCAGCATCTGCGTCTGTACCGCCGGCACGCGGAGGCCCGCCGCCCCAGCCAACCGCAATGTCGCGGTCTCGACAGCAGGAATGTCAAAGGAGTCTTTCCTCGTAGCGAACTTCGCCAACATCAAACGACCCGATTCATCTCTCACTGTAGCTTTTGGCCTCGCGCCGCCCAACGCTGTACCTTGAATGAAAATTTGCTCGAGATGGGCCGGTACTGGCAGACCTTCGTCAATTCGCTCTGCGGCGTCCAGCAGATGCTCCAACTCGTGGACACCACCAGTCGAACCCTCTGCGGGCTCCGAGTCTCTCGTCAGTCGTACATCGAGGGCACCCACCCTGTTGCTGCCGGCATGGAGGAGATAGTCGGACTCGCGCAAGCTGTTTGCGGGTACCTTAAGTTTGGCCTCTATAACGCGCCGTCCCCAAGAGTCTGGCGCTGCATCTCTAATGCCGCCAAAGCTGGTTAACTCGTTCACGGGCAACAGGACTTTGCCTTTGACTGAGTCACCGTGCAAACCCAAGCTCACAGGGTCTACCTCCACAGCATTTAGTCTGTCGAGATACCTGGTCCCATAGGAGAAGCGCGAGGCAAGCAGAGTCGAACCTTCCTCCGTCATGGTTAACAGCCCACATGGCGCCCAACCTTCATCCAAATAGGCAAAGGCGACGACTTCCCGGTCTTTGGCCATCTGAAATAGTCCTTAGAAGTCGAGCTTTGCCAGCTCAGAAGAAGGTAGATCGCGAACGCGACGCGTAGCCTCGCGGGACGCAAGCGATTTGAGCGCCGGGTCAGACTCGGCCAAAAGGTCGGCCAGGGTAGCACCGGGAGAGATTGCATCCAGGTACCGGAGAATCTGTCCGAATGCTAGGCCTGGATCGCCTTTTTCCAGACGATAGGCTGTATTGCGGGAAAGACCCGCGCGCAACGCAGCATCCGCCTGCTTAATGTGCCGAGCCAAGCGCAGCCGAGCCAATAGATGTCCGACATGCCTTGATTGCTCGGCCAGCTCGGGAGAAATCGTAGAGGATTGAGAGATTTTCATGATCGGGAAATCACCTATAAGCCCCTTACAGTTCGATTTAAGATGCACTGTACAGCAAAAGATGCCGTAGGGGCTATATGCTCGTAAAATTGAGCGCATATGGCATAAAGATCGATTTTAGATGAGTCCGGTCGGCCGGATGAGCCGAGAGGAAGTCATGCCGCGAAGCCCGTTAATCCACTTGCACATCTCGACCCAGATCACAGACATGCGCCAGCAAGGCGCTTAGGCCGAAGTGCTGGATACCCACAGGCCGACGCGGTACTGCAGGCCCTCTAAAGAAATAAAGGGCTGCCTCATTCAGCAGCCCCTCATCGAAAAATCTAGGTCATCCGAGACAAATCTGACGCCCCACAAGACCCTAGAGCATCAAGCGTCAATATTCGATGCCGACAACGCATGCGTTTCAATGAACGCACGACGCGGTTCGACATCGTCGCCCATCAAGGTCGTAAACACCTCGTCGGCCGCGATCGCGTCTTCGATCTTCACACGCAGCAAACGACGGACTTTGGGATCCATCGTGGTTTCCCACAATTGCTCGGGGTTCATCTCGCCCAGGCCTTTATAGCGCTGCTTCGAAATACCGCGCTCGGCCTCGCTGCGCAGCCATTGCATGACCTCGCGGAAATCCGACACGAATTGCTCTTTGCGTTTGTCGCCTTCGCCACGCGCTACCAGTGCGCCCGCGCCGATCAAGCCCATGAAGGTCTTGGCCGACTTGGCCAGCACTGCATAATCCGCGCCCTGCACAAAGTCCGCATCGATGACGCTGACCCGCACATTACCGTGATGCATGCGACGCACCATCAGACGGTATTGCTCGTGCGCTTCGTCGAACTCGGCGACGACTTCCACACCGTTGCCTGCGACGGCGCCACGCAATGCTTCGGTCAAACGTTGTGCCGATGCGTTAGCGGCATCAGCCGAGGACAAATCGATTTCCACGCCTTCGGCCATCGCCGACAAGGCATCCACATCGAACAGGCGCGACAAGCGCGCGATCACCGCATCGGCCAACACGTATTGACGTGCGAGTTCAGCCAGGGCCTCTCCGGTGATAGGCGCGGCGTCTTGCGAGGGCGTTAGCTGCGCGTCTTTCAACGCCAGCTGCAGCATGAATTGCGCTTCTTCCTGGTCGTCTTTCAGATAACGCTCTTCGCGGCCGACCTTGACCTTGTAGAGCGGCGGCTGCGCGATGTACACATAACCGCGCTCAAGCAGCTCGGGCATCTGACGATACAAGAGCGTCAACAACAGCGTACGAATGTGCGCACCGTCAACGTCCGCGTCAGTCATGATGATGAGACGGTGATAGCGCAGCTTTTCCGCATTGAAATCCGGCCCGATGCTGGTGCCCAATGCCGTGATCAAGGTCGCGATCTGTTCGCTGGCGATCAGGCGGTCAAAGCGCGCTTTTTCCACGTTCAACACCTTGCCGCGCAGCGGCAGGATAGCCTGGAATTTACGGTCGCGGCCTTGCTTGGCCGAGCCGCCTGCCGAGTCACCCTCGACGATGTACAGCTCGCACAATGCGGGGTCTTTTTCCTGGCAATCGGCGAGCTTGCCGGGTAGGCCGGCGCCCTCAAGCACACTCTTGCGGCGCGTCATTTCACGCGCTTTGCGGGCAGCCTCGCGAGCACGTGCAGCCTCGACGATCTTGGCGCAGAGGGCTTTTGCGTCATTGGGGTTTTCCAACAACCAGCTCTCCAGCGTACGCGCCACCGCGTCTTCGACGGCAGGGCGGACTTCGCTGGACACGAGCTTGTCTTTGGTCTGGCTGCTGAACTTGGGCTCGGGCACCTTGACCGACAACACGCAAGCCAGGCCTTCGCGCATATCATCGCCCGAGGTGTCGACCTTGGCTTTCTTGGCCAGCTCGTTGTCGGCGATGTACTTGTTGATGATGCGCGTCATGGCCGCGCGCAGACCCGTCATATGGGTACCGCCATCGCGCTGGGGGATGTTATTGGTAAAGCACAACACGGTTTCGCTATACGAATCGTTCCATTGCATGGCGACCTCGACAGTCACCGGCACGCCACCGGCGCTGGACTCGGCGCTCACCGCGAATACGTTCGGATGCAACACCGTCTTGGAACGATTGATGTATTCCACAAAGCCACGCACCCCGCCGGAAAACGCGAAGTTTTCCTCTTTGCCCTGGCGCTGGTCGACCAAACGGATCTTCACCCCGTTATTCAGGAACGACAACTCGCGCAAGCGCTTGGACAGGATCTCGTAGTGATATTCGATGTTGTTGAAGATGATCGGATCGGCCAGGAAACGGACTTCCGTTCCACGCTTGTCGGTCGTACCGGTCACCGCCAGGGGCGCGACGCGCTCACCTTGGCGAAACTCCATCTGATGCACTTCGCCATTGCGGCGAATCGTCAATCGCAACCACTCGGACAAGGCGTTCACGCACGACACACCCACACCGTGCAGGCCGCCGGACACTTTGTACGAGTTCTGGTCGAACTTACCGCCCGCGTGCAATTCGGTCATGACGATTTCGGCAGCGCTGCGGCCGAACTCATCGTCCTTATGGACGTCGGTAGGAATGCCACGACCGTTATCAGAGACGGAAATCGAGTTATCCGTATGGATGGTCACCACGATGTCGTCGCAATAACCCGCCAAGGCTTCGTCAATGGCGTTGTCCACCACCTCGAACACCATATGATGCAAGCCCGTGCCGTCGGAGGTATCGCCGATGTACATGCCCGGGCGTTTGCGTACGGCCTCCAGCCCTTTGAGCATCTTGATCGAATCGGCGCCATAGCCGGTGTTCTCGGGATTGCTGTTCTGCTGATCTGACATGTTTATATCGCTAACACTTCAAAAAACGGCCTCACGGCCAGAGCGCGGCGGACGGTAGAGCTACACGCCCCCACGGCATCAACCCATGGGCAAAAATTAAATCCGCATGGGCATGACGACGTACTTGAACTGGTCGTCATCGGGCAGGGTGAGCAACGCCGATGCATTGGCATCCGGCATCACCGACCACTGAATGTTTTCAGCCTTGACGTTGGACAACACGTCCAACAAGTAGCTGACGTTGAAACCGACATCCAAGGGCTCATGGCCGTAATCGATATCGAGTTCTTCCTGGGCTTCTTCTTGTTCCGCGTTGGAAGAAGAAATCTTCATCAGGTTTTGCGCCAACTGCAGGCGCACGCCCTTGAACTTGTCCGTCGTCAAAATCGCGGCACGTTGCAAGCTGCCTTGCAGCGCCTCGCGGCTGATGAGGAACTGGCGCGTGTAGTTCGATGGGATCACGCGCGTGAAATCGGGGAACTTGCCCTCGACCAGCTTGGACACGAGTTCGACTTCGCCGAAACGGAAACGAATCTGGCCCGGCGCCACGTCGATGGATACCGGCTCGTCCGAGTCCTCGAGCAAGCGCTGCATTTCCAGCACAGTCTTGCGCGGCACGATGACTTCGTGACGTTGGGCAATGCCTTCGGCCTCGGTCGCGCAATGCGCCAGACGGTGGCCATCGGTCGCCACAGCACGTACGCAGCCGGCTTCAAACACCAGCAACATGCCGTTCAGGTAATAGCGGATGTCCTGCTGCGCCATGGCAAAGTGCACCATGTTCAGCAAATGACGCAAGGTGCGTTGCGGCAGCGTCAGCGACACATCCCATTTCTCAGGTTGAGCCACGGTAGGAAACTCGCTGGCAGCCAGCGTTTGCAAAGCAAAACGGCTCTTTGCCGATTGCACCGACAGCTTGTTGCTGGCCAATGCCAGTTTTACCTCGCCCGTATCGGGCAGCGCCTTCAGGATGTCCAGCAGCTTACGCGCGGCCACCGTCGTGGACTCGTTATCCTCGCCCACACCAAAATCCGCGTGCGTGGTGATTTGCACTTCAAGATCGGTGGCAATGAAAGCAACCTTGCTGCCCTCTTTGCGCATGAGGATGTTCGCGAGGATGGGCAGGGTATGGCGTCTTTCGACGATTCCCGCCACTGTCGACAGCGGTTTCAGCAATGCATCGCGCGTGGTTTGTACGAGTTGCATGTTCATCCTTTTAGAGTTTGTTCCAACACGTGCAGGGTATGGTTCAGCTCTGCCTGCTTGGCGCGGGCATCAGAGATCTTGCGTACTGCGTGCAGCACGGTCGTGTGATCGCGGCCGCCGAATAGATCGCCGATTTCGGGCAGGCTCTTTTGGGTTAGCTCCTTGGCCAGGTACATCGCGACCTGACGGGGCAAAGCAATATTGGCCGGCCGCCGTTTCGAATACATGTCGGCGACCTTGATTTTGTAGAAATCCGCCACGGTTTTCTGGATATTTTCCACCGTGATCTGGCCATTCGATACGGACAACAGGTCTTTAAGCGCTTCTTTGCACACATCGACCGATACCACATCGCGCCCGTGAAAACGGGCGTAGGCCAGGACCTTGCGCAGGGCGCCTTCGAGCTCACGCACGTTGCTGCGCAAGTGTTTGGCGATAAAGAAGGCGACCTCTTCGGGCATCGGCACGCCTTCGGATTCGGCCTTGCGCAGCAGAATGGCCACGCGCATTTCCAGCTCGGGCGGCTCGATCGCCACCGTCAGGCCGGAATCAAAACGCGAAATCAAACGGCTGTCGATACCAGCGAGTTCTTTAGGGTAGGTGTCGCTGGTGATGATGATCTGCTTGCGCTGCGCCACCATCGCCTCGAACGCATAAAAGAATTCTTCCTGCGTGCGGCTTTTGCCCGAGAAAAACTGAATATCGTCGATCAGCAGCAGGTCCAGCGAGTGGTAATAGCGCTTGAAGTCGTCAAACGCCTTGCGCTGATAGGCCTTGACCACATCAGACACATATTGGTCCGCATGGACGTAGCGCACGCGCACACCCGTGCCCGCCGCCACCATGGCGTTGCCAATGGAGTGAATGAGGTGAGTCTTGCCCAGCCCCACGCCACCGTACAAAAACAGCGGGTTATAGGAAATGCCGGGATTTTCAGCCACCTGCAATGCCGCCGCGCGGGCCAATTGGTTGGCCTTGCCGGTGACAAAGTTTTCAAAGGTCAAATCGGTGTTCAGGCGCGAACGTTCGTACACCACGCCAGCGGCATCAGCCTGCATCGCCGCTGCCACATTGACTGCGGGTGCTGCAGGAACAGGCGCAACAGCCGCTGGGGCTGGCGGCGCCGCCGCGGCAAGCGCGGCGCCGACCGCGACTGGACCCGGCGGTGCGGCGCTGGGTACCGGCGCCCGTGGGGCCGTCGGAATACGGGCTGCAGCGCCATTGGCGGGCAACTCGAACGCCACCTGTACCGGCCGCTGAAACCATTCAGCGGCCAATGCCTCGATCTGGTGAGAAAAGTTCTTGCGCACCCAATCCAGCTTGAAGCGGTTGGGAGCGGCTACGCGCAACACTGCCTGCGTTTCGTCGTACGCAAGCGGTACCAGCGGCCGTATCCAGGCGCTGATTTGCTGAGGGGGGAGTTCCTGCTCTAGACGACTGACGCAGGTCTGCCAGAATTCTTTCATGTCGCTCTTATTCAAACCTCGATTCTACCTTGGTTAGGGGCAGGTTATCCACAGGCTATTCTGGTCCCTTCACGGCTCCTTTGCCGTAACTGTTTGACAAAGCAGAGAAAACTTGCTGAAATGATGGGCTTTTCCGAATTCTGTCTGTCAGAAGGTTCTTTTACTACTACGCCTGAGAGGCCCCGCGCCCCTTAGCCACTATGTAGGCCAACGCACAATGCACTGGCCAGGAACCCGTCGGGCAGGTCCCTTCTGACTCTTGTTCTTTTTGTGGATCGTCCATGAAACGCACCTACCAACCTTCAGTTACCCGCCGCAAGCGTACCCACGGCTTTCGCGTGCGCATGAAAACCCGCGGCGGCCGTGCCGTGCTGAACGCTCGCCGCGCCAAGGGCCGCAAGCGTCTGGCCGTCTAAGGTCAGCACCGGGTCTGTTGCGTTTCTCGCATCGACCGCTGGTTGTTCATGCCGCGCGCCACGCTTCCTCCAGAGGCGCGGCTGCATCGCCCCTCTGAGTTTGCTATCGGCCTGAAAGGCCGACGGCTGGCCCGAGGGGCTTTCTTCATTCTCAGTGCCGCCGCGCCCAGTGGCTTGCCCACGGGTCAAGCGGCTCAGGCACGTCTGGGCATGGTCATCGCCAAGCGCTTCGCCGCGCATGCGTCGACGCGCAACGCGCTCAAGCGGGTCATTCGCGAGGCCTTCCGGCATCGCCGGCTGCAGCTGCCCCCCCAGGACTACGTGTTGCGTTTGCACAGCAAGGTGGCACCCATGTCCTTGACGGCACTAAAACGGCTGGCTCGCGCCGAAGTGGACGCTCACTTTGCTCGCCTCAAGCCACGGGAATGACGCCATGCTCAAAGCCCTGCTCATTGCGCCCATCCGGTTTTACCGCTTTTTTCTCAGCCCCTGGCTGGGGCGGCAATGCCGGTTCACGCCGACCTGTTCGGCTTATGCAATCCAGGCGATTGAACAACATGGTGCCTGGCGTGGTCTATGGTTAGCGGCGCGCCGTATTGGCCGCTGTCACCCTTGGTCACCAGGCGGACACGACCCGGTACCGCCTTCGCATCACCCCGATGGGGCCTCATGCTGCGCGCATCATCGCCGCACTGATCCCAATTGACGCTAAACTTGCGGGTTTGCCGCTCCGATTTTGGCCGGCCCGCATACCTACCGTAGGCACCATGGATATCCGACGAACCATCCTGTGGATGATTTTTTCCTTCTCGCTGTTGCTTCTGTGGAACAACTGGCAAGTCCATAGCGGCAAACCGTCGCTTTTCGGGACGCCTCCCGCTTCCTCCAGCGCAGAATCATCCACCAACGGCGCGCAAGCCGGTGCCAACGGACAGGCTGCGACACCGTCGGTGCCCAACGCGCCTGCTGCCGCTGCGCCCAGCACGGTTCCCGGCGCAACGCCAGCACAGGCTCCCGCCCGCGCGGAGCAGGTCGTCATTACGACGGACGTGCTGCGTCTGACTTTCGATACGGCAGGCGCCCAGCTGGTCCGTGCCGAGTTGCTGAAATACCCGACCGCGGGCCAACCCAACAAGCCCACCGTGCTGCTCGATCGCTCTCCCGAGCTGACCTACGTCGTGCAGTCCGGCTTGGTGGGCGCGCCCAATGGCGAAAGCTTCCCCAATCACCAGACACCGTTCCGTCTGACCTCCACCGAGCGCGAGCTGTCGGGCGATGCCCTGAACGTCTCCTTCGAGGCCGAATCCGGTGGCCTGAAAGTCACCAAGACCTATACGCTGCACCGCGGCCGCTACGACATTGACGTCCAGCATGCCCTGAACAACGTCTCGGGCCAGGCGCTGGCGCCTTCGCTGTACCTGCAGCTCGAGCGCGACGGCAATGATCCGGCCGATACCTCCAGTTTCTATCACACGTTCACTGGCGTCGCGGTCTACTCCGAACAAGACAAATTCCAAAAAGTCACCTTCTCGGATATCGCCAAACAAAAGGGCACCTATATCAAGCAGGCCGACAATGGCTGGCTGGCGATTGTTCAGCATTACTTTGCCACCGCCTGGATTCCGCCGGAAGGCAAGGCCCGTACGAACGAACTGCTGCAGGTCCAACCCAACCTGTACGCGGCCCGCAGCATCGAAGCCGTCGGTACGGTGCAGCCCGGCGCGACGACCCAGGTCGACTCGCACCTGTGGGTCGGTCCTCAGGACCAAAAAGCCATGGCCGCGCTGGCGCCCGGACTCGACACAGTGGTCGACTATGGCTGGCTGAGCATCATCGCCAAGCCGCTGTTCTCGCTGTTGACCTGGCTGCACGGCCTGCTGGGCAACTGGGGCTGGGCCATCGTCGCGCTGACCGTCATCATCAAAGCGGTGTTCTTCCCGCTGGCCGCTGCCAGCTACCGCTCGATGGCACGGATGAAACAAGTCGCGCCCCGTCTGCAGGCCCTGAAAGAAAAGTTTGGCGACGATCGCCAGAAACTCAATCAGGCCATGATGGAGATGTATCGCACCGAAAAGATCAACCCCTTGGGCGGCTGCCTGCCCATGGTGGTACAGATCCCGGTGTTCATCGCCTTGTACTGGGTGCTGTTGGCCAGCGTCGAAATGCGCGGTGCGCCGTGGATCATGTGGGTACATGACCTGTCGGTACGTGATCCGTACTTCATCCTGCCGGCAGTGATGATGGCTACGATGTTCCTGCAGATCAGGCTGAACCCCACGCCGCCGGATCCCATCCAGGCCAAGGTCATGATGATCATGCCTCTGGTGTTCGGCGGGATGATGTTCTTCTTCCCGGCGGGCCTGGTGTTGTACTGGTGCGTCAACAACACGCTGTCGATCGCACAGCAGTGGACTATTACGCGCGGTATCGAGCGCAAAGCCGCTGAGGCGGCCAGCCGCTAACGTCCGGCGTCGCCAGGCGAAAGCCCCCGCGTTGCTGCCCAGCACCGGGGGCTTTTGTCATGAGCCCGCATTATTTCGAATCCTTGAGCTTGCGCGCGGCCATGGCCAGCCGGCGATACCGTTCGGCAATCTCGTTGATTTCGTCTTCTTCCATGTCCTCGATATCGACCAATTGGTCGCTGGCACCCTTTAGCGCCATCAGCAACTCATCCAGCTTGACGTGTAAGGCACGGCTATCCTTGTTCTGATTCTGCTGGATCAAAAAGACCATCAGAAAAGTAATGATGGTCGTGCCCGTATTGACGACCAATTGCCACACTTCGGAAAACCCGGTCCACGGGCCAGCCAGCGCCCACAACAGAATGATCAATACAGCGCAGCCAAAGGCCAGGGGAGAACCCGTGGCCCGGGCAACGGCGCTGGCGAAATGATCGAACAGGCGGGCCATCCTCGATTGAGAGGATCCGGTCTGCTGATGTCTATGCTCTCGAGCCGCGGTGCTGCCCGTTAAACGATCGGCCGCGGTATCACGCTGTCGCGCCTTATTGATTTTGTGGTTCATGGCATGCTCCTCTGCAGTGAGGGAAAACCGGAGCCCGCCAAGGTTTCTGCTACAAACCCAAGGCGGACAGCATCAAGAACGTAGCGAATAAAGCGAAATGCGTCATGCCTTCGATGGCATTGGTCTGGCCGTCGTTCAGATTGATGGCGGTCACCACCAGCGTAACCAGCACCATCATGGTCTGGATCGGCGTCATGGCCATCTCGAAGGGTTGGCCGGTATAGAGCGCCAGCGCTTCCATCAGCGGCACGGTAAGAATGACCGTCGACAACGACGCCCCCAGGGCGATGTTCACGACCGACTGCATGCGATTGGCCAATGCCGCCCGCAACGCAGTCAGAATTTCCGGGCTGGCCGAGATCAGCGCGACCACGAGGGCAGGAAACGCCGGCGGAACATCGACATGTTCGAGCGAGACATTCAGCGACTGGGCCATGACCTCCGACAGGGCGCCGATGATCACCACACCTACCACCAACAACCCCACCGACCATAACGTATCGGGGCCACGAGACGGCGGCGTAGCTGCTCGACGCCGTTTTTCGGGATAGGCATAACTGAAAAAATAACTGTGCGGTCCCGTCTGCATACGCAGAAACACCGCATACAGCATGATCATGATGAAAATCGTAAAGCCGGAATAAAGATGCCAGCGATCGCGCGGAACGAACTCGGGCACGATCATGGAAATCGCCATGGCCGTGAGTATCATCACGGTATAGACGCGGCCCGAGTCGTCGTTGTATGACTGTTCGCCATGCTTGATGCCGCCCATCAGCGCCGCCAGGCCGAGAATGCCGTTGATATCGAGCATGACCGCCGCATAGATGGTGTCGCGTACCAAGGTGGGCGAGGTGTCGTGCGACATCACAATACCCAGTACAACCACCTCGACCAACACGGCCGACAACGTCAGCACCATCGTCCCATATGGGTCGCCGAGTCGATGCGCCAGTTGCTCGGCATGAAAGGCCACCCGCTGCGATGCGCAAATGATGGCTATCACCAACAGTGCCGTCGCGACGGCAGCAGTGATAGCGCCGTGAACGGTCAAGCGGTCGCCTGCCGCGTAGGCAATAACCACGGCGACGACAGCCAGCAGCAGCAGTTTTTCCTGCTTCAGTAGTGCTTGCATGAAATTTTCCCGGGTTGGTACGGCAGCTTACTCCCGGGATAGTATTGTGCTCAATCATGACTGCCCACAGCAAATCGCATGCCTGGGGCGTCCGCAAACTGATTGATCTAGCGTTGCATGCCCCAACGCCGTACCGTGACGCGTTCCAACGTATTGAACACGAGATTCTCCACGGCCAGCCCTATCAGTACCACCGCGGCCAAGCCCGCAAACACGCGATCGGTATAGAGCTCATTGCGGTTCTGGAATATGTACCAGCCCAGTCCGCCTTTGCCGCTAGAAGCACCAAACACCAGTTCCGCCGCAATCAGCGTGCGCCAGGCAAAGGCCCAACCGATGCGCAATCCAGCCAGAATCGCAGGCAGCGCCGCAGGAATCAGAATACCCAGGACATACCTCGGTCCCTTCAGGCCATAATTGCGCCCGGCCATGCGCAAGGTTTCTGGCACCGCCTGAAATCCCGAATAAATATTCAATGCCAGCGCCCACAGCACGGAATGAATCAGCACGAACACCAGGCTGCCTTCGCCCAGGCCAAACCACAACAAGGCCAGAGGCAGCAAGGCAATCGCAGGCAAAGGATTAAACATGGCCGTCAGGGTCGACAAGATATCCCGTCCAACGCGCGTCGACACGGCCAACGTGGTCAGCAGGAATGCCAACACAATGCCTGCAACATAGCCCTTTAAAAGCACGGCCAGCGATTGAAACGCACGGGCCGGCAACTCACCATCGATCATGCCCTGTGCAAAGGCCTGAGCCGTCTGCCACGCGCCTGGCAACAGCAAATCATTGTCGGTATAGCGCGCAGCAGCCTCCCATACCAAGGCCAACACCAATAAGATCAGCGTCTTGCGAAACGCCGCATGTTGTCGCAGCCGCTCAAACCAGGACAGGGGGGTTTCTGCCGTTAAACCCGGCAGAGGAGGCAAGACATATTCAACTTCGGGGCGCACCACGGCGCCATCCGCACGAAGCGTCATGGCAGATTCCTTTTATCCAATAAAGGCGCGAGGCCCATCAGCGCTGGGATGCGACGCCTCGCAACCGACAACCCGCCGACACCACCTCGTGGATCAAGCGGCACGCCGCTGCGCTTGATGCTCGGCATGCTGAGGTGAGGGCACATCAAACAACAAATCGTGAATACGCCTCGTGGCTGTTTGAAATGCCGCCGAACCTTGGCTATGCAACGCAAATTGATGGGCGTTCAGTTCCGCGCGCACGCGCCCCGGATGCGGTGACAACAGCAGTATCCGATTGCCCAGCACCAGCGCTTCTTCGATGGAGTGCGTCACGAACAACAGCGTGAAATTTGCTTCTTCCCAGAGTCCCTGCAGTTCTTCTTGCATCTTGCGGCGCGTCAACGCATCGAGCGCAGCAAAGGGTTCATCCATCAACAGAACACGCGGCTGCATGGCCAGCGCACGGGCAATGGCCACGCGCTGCTTCATCCCGCCCGACAGCGTATGCGGATAGGCATCGGCAAACGCCGTCAAACCTACCTTGTCCAAGTAATGCAACGCGCGCTCGCGCGCCTCTGCGCGGCCCAGTTTGCGCGTGGCGACCAACGGAAACGCGACGTTGTGCAACACCGTCTTCCAGGGAGGTAATTGATCGAACTCCTGGAACACAACGATGCGATCAGGTCCCGGACCAGAGACAGCCTTGCCATCCAGCAATATCTGTCCGGCTGCAGGCGGTACAAAGCCAGCAATCGCCTTGAGCAATGTCGATTTCCCACACCCCGATGCGCCCAGCAAAATGTAGCGATCGCCGTCATACACATCGAAACTGACTTCGTGCGTAGCGCGCACGCGGCGCTGCGGCGTCTTGTATTCCAGCGTCAGATCGCGAACCTGCAGCAACGGAGCGTGGGCGGTAGACATTCAGCTTCCCTCGCCAATGGCGGGATCTTCGAAGAAATAATCACGCCAGCTCACAGGCGCATTCTTGATCGCACCGATCTGATGCATGAACTTTGCCAGGCCCAGCGTATTGTTCGGCTGCAGCGTGAATTTCACGTCGGGATTGGTAATGACCTTGATCAGGAAATCGCGATCCAGCTTGGCACCCGTGACACGGATATAGGTGTCGGCCGCCTCTTGAGGGTGAGCCGTCACGTACGTCGCTGCCTCTTGCAAAGCTTGCAGAAAGGCACGATACGTCTTGGGGCTGTCGTTGCGGAATTTTTCCGTAGCGAACAACACTGTTGATGATGCCGGGCCGCCCAATACGTCGTATGAGTTCAGCACGATATGCGCCTTCGGATTTTCAGCCAGCTCCTGGTCTTGAAAAGGCGGATTGCCAAAATGGGCAGAGATCTCCGTTCCGCCGGAGATGATGGCCGCCGTCGCATCAGGATGTGGCACGGCGACCGAGATCGCATCCAGCTTGGCGTATTGGTCATTACCCCATTGCTTGGCCGAAGCCAGCTGCAAGACTCGCGATTGCACTGACACACCCACCGCGGGGACCGCGATACGGTCCTTGTCGGTAAAGTCTGCGATAGTTTTTACGGCCGGGTTGTTCGACACCAGGTAATACGGAAAATTACCCAGCGACGCCACGCCCTTGACGTTCTGCCGGCCATGCGTGCGATCCCAGATCGTCAGCAACGGACCCACGCCCGCTGCAGCAATATCCACACCGCCCGAGAGCAGTGCATCGTTGACCGCCGCACCGCCCGATAATTTGACCCAATCGACTTTGATGTCTACACCGGCTGCCTTGCCGTGCTTCTCAATCAGTTGCTGATCACGTGCGACATTCAACAGCAAATACACCACGCCATACTGCTCGGCAATCCGCAGGCGGCCTTCTTCCGCCACCGCAGGCGTGGGCGAAACGAGCGCCATGATCGCGATCGCGACGGCAAGCAAGCCTGCACCGACGGCGCGGCCCACACGTTGTTTAAGAATATGAGTCATGGCCATGGTCAGAACGGCGTGTCGCCTTCAATAGTGGTTCGGTAGAGTTTGCGGCGCAGATGCGTCGGGGTGCCTGCCGCCAAATGGATCAGCGACCGGTTATCCCAGAACACCAGATCATGTTCGCGCCACTGATGGCGATAAATATGTTCGGGCTTGACGCTGTGGGCAAAGAGTTCTGCCAGGATCTGTTGGCTTTCGTCCTCAGGCAGCCCCTCGATGCGGGTAGTGAAGCCTTCGCTGACGAATAGCGCTTTGCGCCCCGTTTCAGGATGCGTACGCACTACGGGATGCGCGACTTCCTTGACCTGTGCGAGCTGCTCTGGGCTGAGCGTCGGTCGCCAATTTGCCTCTTTCTGCATCTGGCCGTACTTGGCCAGATACGAATGCACCGCTTGACGGCCATCGATAGCGTCGCGCAAGTGCGCAGGCAGCGAGTCGTAGGCCACGTGCATATCGGCAAAGAGCGTATCGCCGCCCTCGGACGGCAACTCTTGCGCATGCAGCAGCGAGCCCAGGCTGGGCAGCGGCTTGTACGAGATATCGGAATGCCAGTATTTGCCGGCATCACCCAAGCCCACCGGTTTGCCGTCTTCGACGATGTTCGAGACGATCAGGATCTCGGGATGCCCGGACAAGTGAAACTGATGCAGTACATGAATCATCAGCTTGCCAAAACGGCGGCTGAAATCGATGTGCTGCTGGGGAGTAATGCGTTGATCGCGA
This sequence comes from Bordetella tumbae, assembly GCF_054780995.1. Lineage (NCBI taxonomy): Bacteria > Pseudomonadati > Pseudomonadota > Betaproteobacteria > Burkholderiales > Alcaligenaceae > Bordetella > Bordetella tumbae. The sequence goes on along the minus strand of NZ_BAAGVG010000018.1, from coordinate 36,129 downwards.
AACACCACCAGATGGTGATCCAGATGGGCGCGATGCACACGCGCAAAGTCGCTGGCGTTCAGCGTGCAGCCTAGATCAATGCCAACGATCTCCGCGCCGATCCCGCCGGGCAGAGGCCGAACCTCGAATGCCTGCGCAGCGTCGTCGACTTCATCAAGGCGTGCCGCGTTGCTACGTGTAGACATGGATTGCTCCGGTATTCAGAGCAATCCATTATGCAAAAGGCTTATTCAAACCCAAACGACGTTATCGGAGTTTAATCAGATCACTTTGTCATATGGGTTTGGAGTTATTAACTTATGCCTTTGCCAAAAATTTCTCGACCAGCTTGACCCAATACGTTGCACCGACCGGCAGCAATGCATCGTTAAAGTCGTAGTTGGGGTTATGCAACTGGCATGGACCCATGCCGTGATAGCTGGCGATCCGGTGGTCCCCATCGCCATTGCCTAGAAACAGGTAGCAGCCCGGGACTTTTTCCAGATAAAAAGAAAAATCCTCGGCGCCCATGAACGCCGGAATATCGCAGTTGACCTGCTCGTCGCCAAACACCTCGCGTGCGAGGTCTGCGGCAAACTTGGTTTCTTTTTCCCAATTCACCAGCGGCGGATATGCGCGCACGAAATCCAGCTCGCCGGTGGCGCCATATACCTGGGGCAGCGTCGTCGCGATGCGGCGCATTCCGTCTTCGATTTTGTCGAGCACATCCACGGTATAGGTGCGCACGGTGCCCCGCAATACGGCATCGCCGGGGATTACGTTATACGCGTCTCCGGCGTGAATCTGCGTGATCGTCAGCACCGCCGATTCCAAAGGATCCTTGCTGCGCGAAATCAAGGTCTGCAAAGCGTGCACCATGTCGGCCGCGATGATGATGGGATCTACCGCGTTATGCGGCTGTGCGGCATGGCCGCCCACCCCACGGATCGTGATATCCCAGCGGTTGCTCGACGCCATGGCCGGTCCGCTGCGAAAACCGAACTGATTGACCGGCATGCCCGGCATATTGTGCAAACCAAACACGGCGTCACACGGAAAACGGTCAAAAAGACCGTCTTCCATCATGGCGCGCGCGCCGGCGTTGCCGCCTTCTTCGGCCGGCTGAAAAATAAAATGTACCGTGCCGTCGAAATTACGATGCTTGGACAAATACTCCGCCGCTCCCAGCAACATCGTCGTATGCCCATCGTGGCCACAGCCATGCATGCGGCCTGCGATCGTCGATTTATGCTCAAAGCGGTTGTGCTCCGGCATCGGCAAGGCGTCCATATCGGCGCGCAACCCCAATGTCTTGCCGCTGTTGCCTGATTTCAGCACGCCCACCAGACCCGTTTTGCCCAAGCCCGTATGCACCTCGATCCCAAAGCTGCGCAGGCGCTCGGCAACCAGTGCCGAGGTCCGCGTTTCCTGGAAAGCCAATTCCGGATGCGCATGGATATCACGTCGCAAAGCGGTCAGGTCAGCATGGGCACGTTCGATTTCGTCTAGAGTTTTCATGGCAGAAGGTAAACAAAATAAAAGGGGTTAGATCCCGTAGGAATCCGCATCCGATATCAAATTTTCAGCACGGCGGGCATACTGCGACCGGAGGCCAGCCATCATCCCGACGGCAAATGGCCCGCTGGCGCGTCATTCAAATGGCAGGCGCTGGCGTGACCTGGCGCCACCGCACGCAACAGCGGCCGCTCCGTGCTGCAACGCGGCATCGCATGCGGGCACCGGGGATGAAAGGCGCACCCAGCCGGAGGCGCCAGCGGCGAGGGTAGTTCGCCCTTGATCGGCCGGTAATCGCGCCGGCCGGGCCGCAAATCCGGCAGTTCTTTCAGCAACGCCTGCGTATAGGGGTGATTCGCCCGGGAAAACACCGCGTCGGTCGAAGCAATCTCGACGATACGCCCCAGATACATAATGGCCACGCGATCCGAGATATGGCTCACCACACTCAGATTATGGCTGATAAACAGATAGGTCAAATCCAGCTCGTGGCGCAATTGGGCGAACAGATTCAACACCTGGGCTTGAATCGACACATCCAGGGCCGCCACGGCCTCGTCACACACGATCACCGACGGCTTTAACGCCAACGCCCGCGCAATGCCGATACGCTGGCGCTGTCCTCCGGAAAACTGGTGTGGATAACGCTGAGCATAAGTCGGGTCCAGCCCCACCTGGCTCATCAGGCCCGCGACATAGCTGGCCTTCTCTCCCGAGCGGATCAGGCCATGCGCCACAGGTGCCTCGCCGATGATGTCGACCACCCGCATACGGGGGTTCAACGAGGCGTACGGATCCTGAAAAATCATCTGCACGCTTAATTCGTACGCACGCCGTTGCGCCGCCGACATCTGCGTCACAGGGGTTCCCTGGTAATCGATCTGTCCCCCTGTCGGCCGCAAAATTCCCGCCACCATCCGGCCCAAGGTCGACTTACCGCAGCCGGACTCGCCCACGATGCCGATCACCTCGCCTGGATAAACATCCAGATCCACCCCAGCGACCGCCTGTACCACCAGCGTTTTCAGGCCTGCGCCAAACAAGTTCGCAATACGGCCCGCCAGGTCGACCGGCTGGACAAAGTGCTGCTCGACCTGCCGCAACGACAAAATAGGCACGGTATTGGCGACAGACACGCTGGAATCCGGTGGCACGAGTTCAACAGTCTGCACTAGCGTTCTCCTGCATGCCAGCAACGTGCCCAATGCCCGGGCCGATGTTCCACCGCCTCGGGCGCCTGCGTACAGGCATCGGTCGCGCGATGACAGCGCGTGCGAAAGGCACAGCCTTGCGGCAGATTCAATAACGAGGGCGTCATGCCAGGTATCGGGTCCAGGGGCTGGCCGCGCGTGTTCGGTGTGGGGATAGACGCAATCAAGCCATGCGTATAGGGGTGCAGGGCATGGCTGATCACGGCCTCGGTCGTTCCGGTTTCTACGACACGGCCCGCATACATGACCGCCACACGGTCTGCCAATCCTGCCACGACGGCCAGATCGTGAGTAATCCAGATCAGTCCTGTCCCCGTCTCGCGGCACAGCTTCTGCATCTCATACAGGATCTGTCCTTGAATCGTCACATCCAGTGCGGTGGTCGGCTCGTCCGCGATAATCAGGCGAGGCTCATTCAACAACGCAATCGCGATCGCCACCCGCTGCCGCATACCGCCCGACAATTGATGAGGATAGGCACGCAATCGTTCCTGAGGCGAGGGGATGCCGACTTTGGTCAAGACCTCCAATGCACGGGCCTGTGCTTGCGTGCGGCTGACGCGCCGATGCGCCAGCACCGTTTCTATCATCTGCGTATCTACGCGCAATACGGGATTCAGCGTCATCATCGGATCTTGAAAGATCATCGCGATATCGTTGCCGCGCAGCTCGCGCCAGCGTTGTGCCGATGCCTGACGCAAGTCTTCGCCGTTGAAACGGATCTCGCCTTCGACGACCCGGCCAGGCGCATCAACCAGACCCAACAAGGAAAAACCCGTGATGCTCTTGCCCGAACCGGACTCCCCGACCAATCCCAGAATCTCACCCGCTCCCACCGACAGATCCACACCGTCGACGGCCTTGACCACTCCCGCGCGGGTGAAGAAATGCGTTTTCAGTCCACGCACCTCCAACACCGTCCTGCCGTCACGGTTCGCAGCACTCACAGGGGCCGCTATGGGAGCACTATCGCGATGGTCAATGGTCGTTTGAGAGCTCATAGTCGTCCGCTGCTCAAGCCGCGTTATGCGGATTCAATACATCACGCAGATGATCGCCCACCAGATTGATGCCGATAATCGCAATGGCCAGGGCGATGCCGGGAAAGAAAGAAATCCAATACAGTCCCGACAGCAGATATTCAAAGCCATTGGAAATCAACATCCCCAGCGAGGGTTCCGTCACCGGCACGCCTACGCCCAGAAACGACAGCGTGGCTTCCAGGGCAATGGCATGCGCCAAATCGATCGTCGCAATCACAATGAGCGGCGGCATGCAGTTGGGCAACACGTGGCGAAACAACACGCGCCCCCAACCCAATGACATGCAACGGGCGGCCTCGACATATTCCTTGCCGCGTTCGACCAGCGCGGCTCCGCGCGCTGCGCGTGCAAAGTAGGCCCACTGCACCACCACCAGCGCAATGATGACCTTATCCACACCCTTGCCCAGGATAGCCAGCAAAATCAAGGCCACCAGAATCGCCGGAAACGACAACTGGATATCCACAGCCCGCATCAAGAATGCATCGATGCGGCCGCCAAAGTATGCAGCGATCAAGCCGACCGTAGCGCCGATCGCAAATGCCGCCAGCACGGAAATCGAACCGACCATCAGGCTCGTGCGCATGCCATACAGAATCGCCGAGAACACATCCCGCGCCTGACCGTCGGTACCCAACCAATAGGTCATGCTGCCATCGCCACTCACGCTGCCGGGCGGCAATTTGGAATCGAGGATATCCAACGTGGCAATATCAAAGGGATTCTGCGGTGCGATCCATGGCGCGAATATCGCTGCGCCTACCGTCAACAGCAGCAGCACGACGCCGAACAGCGCCAATTTACTGGCACAGAAGTCCGCCAGAAACCGGCGCAGCGGCGTTTCCACCCGCGCGACGGGCGCAGATGTTGTCGTTGTCTCGACAGGGGAAACCGGCGTCGTCATGTTCGACGCTCCAGACGTACGCGCGGATCCAGCACGGTATAGATAATGTCCACCACCAGATTCAGGATAACCAGGAAAAATACAATCAACATCAGATAGGCCACCACCACAGGGCGATCCAGATTGATGATGGAATCAATCAGCAGCTTGCCCATGCCTGGCCAGGAAAATACCGTTTCTGTCACGACAGCAAACGCCACGACCTGCCCAAACTCCAGCCCCGCAACGGTGACGATCGGAATCAGGATGTTCTTGAGCAAATGCACGCCTAGCACACGCTTTTCCGCGAGCCCTTTGGCACGCGCAAACTTGATGTAGTCCATGGGCAGCGCCTCGCGCGTGGCCGCCCGTGTGACGCGCACAATCATGGCGCATTTGGCCAATGCAATCGTGGACGCCGGCAAGATCAGGCTCGCCCATCCATCCAGCGTCAACACGCTCAGCGGCACGCCCAACACCGACACCGTGTCGCCGCGCCCGCTCGCCGGCAGCCACCCCAGCGTGACGGCAAAGAGCATGATCAACATCAAGCCGACCCAGAAATTAGGCAGGGAAAATCCCAGCACCGAGCCCGTCATGATGGCGCGAGAACCTACCGCCTTGGGCCGCAAGCCCGCGACGATGCCTAGTGGCACACCGATCAGCACAGACATCAGCATGGCCACACAGGCCAGCTCGAGCGTGGCCGGCATGCGCTCCAGGATCAGGCGCATCGCCGGCTCGCCCGTCAAAAAGCTATTGCCAAAATTGCCCTGCACAGCATGACCGATGAACACCAGATACTGCATCCACAACGGCTTGTCCAAGCCCAGCGATACGCGGATTGCTTCACGCTGCGCATCGGTCGCCTCGGGGCTGGCCAACATCGAAATCGGATCGCCCACCAGATAAATCCCGGTGAACACCAACGCCGACATGACCAGCAGCACGATCAGCGTCTGCAACAGCCTGCGAATAATAGTGGCCAGCACGTCGATGCGACTCCTGGCTTACTTCTTTACGGTCGCGTATTGCACCAAGGTAGTCTGATCCGGCCGGCCCTGGTAACGGACATCGTCCTTCATCGCCCATACGGACAGCTCAAAGTGCAAGGGCAGCAGGGCATAGTCATCCATCGCCATATTGCTGGCCTGTTGCAGTAATGCCGAACGCTTGGCGTCATCCATCGTCCCGGCGGCCTCACGCGCCAACTTATCCATCTCCGGGTTCGAGTAACGCCCGCGGTTGGTCGTACCCTCGCCCGCATCGGGATTACGCGTCATCAGCAACGAGGCCAAGGGGTTCAACATCTCGCCACTGGTTACCGACCAGCCCGCCAGATAGGCGCTGAATTCATAGCTGTCGCGCTTCTTGAAAAACACCGAGGGCGCCAAGGCTTCGACGTTGGTTTTGACGCCAATGCGCGACCACATGGACGCCACGGCCTGCGCGACCTTGGAGTCATTCACGTAGCGGCCCGACGGCGCACCCAAGGTGATCGCAAACCCATCGGGATAACCGGCCTCTTTCAACAGGGCCTTGGCTTTCTCTACATCCGCCTTCGGCGCCTCGGCATGCTCTTTAGACGAACCGAACATGGGATAGGGCAGCATATTGCCCGCGGCCTTGGCCACACCGCCCATCACGCGATCGACGATGGCATCGCGATTGATGGCCAGCGACAGCGCCTCGCGCACACGCTTGTCTTTCAGCGGATTTTTCTGCAGGCCCGGGATGCCCGGCGTAGGTTCGGCGAATTGATCCATCGCCACATACATCACGCGCACCGATGGCGTTTCTTCGATGTACAGCTTCTTGTTCTTTTTCAGATTGGCCAGATCATCCGTTGGAGGATCTTCGATCAAGTCCACATCCCCGGCCAACAACGCCGCCACCCGGCCCGCCGCGTTGGACATCGGGCGATAGATCACCCGATCCCATGCAGGCGCAGGGCCCCAGTAATTTTCATTGCGGGCGAAGACCAGCTCAGCACCACGCTTCCACGACACGAATTTATAAGGGCCCGTCCCCGCCAGCCCGTTGCCGCCGTTGAGTTCTGTCGTGGTTTTACCTTCGGGAGCGGGTCCGGATGCCGCCGTCTTGGACAGAATCGGCAACTGCGCCAAGTTGATCAGCAGATTTGGCGCAGGTGACTTCGTCGTGATGCGCAGCGTCAGCGGATCCACCGCTTCGGTCTTGGCCACCGAGCCCAAATACAAAGTAAACGGCGACGGACTATTCGGAACCTTTGGGATGCGATCATAGCTAAACACGACATCGTCGGCCGTAAACGGCGAGCCGTCCGAGAACTTGACGTTCGGGCGCAGCTTGAAGGTCCAGACGTTCCCGTCTACCGTCCAGGACTCTGCCAAAGCAGGGATCGGCTGCAGCTTGGAATCCGAGCGCACCAGAGGATCGAACAGCGTTTGAGAGATCTGCGTATTGGGCGTCAACGCATGGTATTGCGGATCCATCGAGCTGGGCTCGGTCTTGAGTGCCACCACCAGATCGCGCGCAACAGCGGAACTCATCGCCCCCAGTGCCATTACAGCCGTCAATGTCCCGCCCGCCAATAAACGTAACCAATGTGACGCCATCGTGCTCTCCCTAGCCTGTGCTGTAGGTTGGACTGCCTAGGGCACATTAACCAGCAAACAGGCGCGTGCGCAACAGTTATATTCCCTTATTGCCGTCTTGAATGAATCCCCCCATGTCCTTATCCACACAGGTCCCCATCGCTGCCATCGCCACCGCGCCAGGCCGCGGCGGCATTGGCGTTGTCCGGGTTTCCGGCCCCGATTTATCGGCCCTGGCACGCCGCCTGTTCAACCGCGAACTCACACCGCGTCACGCCCATTATTTGCCCTTCACCGCAGAAACCGGCGAACACCTGGACGAAGGCATTGCTATCTATTTCCGCGCTCCCCAGTCTTATACGGGCGAGGACGTACTGGAGCTGCAAGGCCACGGCGGGCCGGCCGTATTGCGGCGCATCCTCGATCGCTGCCTGCAGGCGGGCGCGGACATGGGCGTGCGTTTGGCCGAGCCTGGCGAATTCACTCGCCGCGCCTTTCTGAACGATCGCATGGATCTGGCCCAGGCCGAGGCTGTTGCCGATTTGATTGATGCCTCATCAGTAGCCGCGGCGCGCGGCGCCATGGCCTCGCTGTCAGGGGAATTCTCGGCGCAGGTCAATGCACTATCGGATCGGATCATTCACCTGCGCATGCTGGTCGAAGCCACACTGGATTTCCCCGAAGAGGAAATCGATTTTCTAGAGAAATACCAGGCACGTCCCACGCTGGAGGCGCTGGCGGCAGACCTCGCCACATTGATCGCGCAGGCGCGCCAAGGCGTCATCCTGCGCGAAGGGCTGCACGTCGTACTGGCGGGCAAGCCCAATGTGGGCAAGTCCAGCCTGCTCAACGCGTTGGCCGGCGACGACATCGCCATCGTCACGCCGATCGCCGGCACCACCCGCGACAAGGTCGTGCAGGAAATCCATATCGATGGCGTGCCCCTGCACATCGTCGATACGGCCGGCCTGCGCGAGACCGACGACACCGTCGAGAGCATCGGCATCGCCCGCACCTGGAAAGAAATCGAACGCGCCGACGTCATCCTGCATTTGCAGGATGCAACCCAACCGGCCGACGAACTCGACGCGCAAATCGTCGCCCGCCTGCCGGCACGCACACCCTTGTTGACGGTATTCAACAAGGTGGACCTGCTCGATACGCCTTTCGTGGCGGGCCCTCAGCAGTTAGGTATCTCTGCCCGCGAAGGGGTAGGGCTGGACGCGCTACGCGACAAGCTGCTGGCCTTGGCCGGCTGGAACCCCGGCGCAGAATCCCCCTGGTTGGCCCGAGAACGCCACGTACGCGCATTACAGGACGCGGCCGAACACTTGACCACTGCCACCGAACACGCGGCCCAGGATGACCGCGTATTGGATTTGTTCGCCGAGGAGTTGCGCCTGGCGCATGACAGCCTGAGCAGTATTACGGGACGGTTTACCAGCGATGATTTGTTAGGTGAGATTTTTTCCAGTTTTTGTATTGGAAAGTGATTCGCCTTTCCGGCCGGTCGAATCGAATCTCGCTCTCCATCGCGGGCTCGGCTACCTTTCCCTGGCGAAACAAATCTCCCGCTGCAGCGGGAGATCGCGTAAACCGTTCAAGATCATGTCCTGATGCTTTGCCACCGCGCTGCCTTGCTCGGTGGCCCGCCGGCTCCAATGAATCGCCTCACACAGACCGCCCGAAATCGAATCCCCATACAACACCGGTCCCGCCAACAACACGCTAGCTAACATTTCCTGGGCAGGCAGGTCTCCGGCATAGCCTGCTTGTCGCAGCAATATCAACATCGCAGGGTAATCCCCCACACTCCTAGCTTCCAGGGCGAGCTGGTAGGCCTGCTCTGGTGTAACGGATGTATGCTCGGCCGCTTGCGCGTGCGTTCCGGCGTACAAGGCGAGACTCGCCGCCAAGCACCATTGCATCAACGCGTGGACTCGACGCGATCGGCTGTCACGTGCAGTCCGATTGAGAAACGATACTGAGATCATGGAAATCTCCTTGTCGAAAATTAGACTTAGCAGATCACGGCGCAAACCGCATGTCACCGATCAAAAGAACGGCCGCGATGCCAACTCGAACCCCAGCACCGCCAAGAACATCAAGAAGCATTGTTTAAACCGCTTGGGACTGATCCGTGCCCGAACTTTCTGCCCAGCCCACATGCCTATCAGCGCCGGAACGATCGCCAACGTGGAAACCCCGAGTTGGTTCAGATGAAATGCGCCATGCACCATCAGGCCAGCCGCCAAAGCCATGGTGGACACGGTGAAGGACAGCCCCAGGGCCTGAACCAATTCGTCTTTATCCAAACCAAGTGCCTGTAAATAGGGCACCGCCGGCATGACGAACACTCCGGTCGCGCCGGTAATCGCTCCCGTTACAACGCCGATCACGGGCGACAACCAGGGTTCTGCCCGCACAGAGACAGACAGGGCAGGGCCGAGCAGGGCGTATAACGCATAGACGATCAACGCCACACCCAGAGAGAATGCGGACCACAATGGGTCGACCCGCACCAATAGCGCAGCGCCGCCCACTGTCCCCACCACAATCGCCAGCATCATCGGCCACAACCGGCGCAGCAAGCGTGCCGTTGCCGGACCGGACAATAATTGCCAGACATTGGTCACAAATGATGGGATGACCAATATCGCGGCGGCTGCCGCAGGCGGCATAACGGTGCCCAACAAGCCCATCGCTACGGTAGGCAGTCCCATGCCTGTAACACCCTTGACCAGCCCAGCCGCCAAAAAGGTCAACGTGAACCAAAAATAGAAATTCGCAGATTCATTCATGCTCCTATTGGAGTCTCACTCGCAACTTGGCACAATGCGGTTTTCGGGTACTTGCCTTCGGATTATCCGAAGGCAAAAAGACAGCAGGAGACACCATGCGGCTCGATCTGGCGGATCTTCATCTATTCCTTTGCATCGTGGATGCGGGCAGCATTACCCGAGGCGCCGCACACGCCAATCTGGCGCTGGCCTCTGCCAGTGAACGGCTGCGCAACATAGAGGCCGATGCGGAGGTCCCCTTGCTGCAGCGCCATTCACGCGGTGTGATCACCACCGAAGCAGGCGAAGCGCTGGCTCATCACGCCCGCCTGATCCTGCGCCAACAAAATCTGCTCAAAACCGAGCTGAAAGACTTTTCCACAGGCGCGCGCGGCACCTTGCATCTCTATGCCAACACGGCCGCGCTCACCGAATTCCTGCCACCACGGCTCGCCCCCTGGCTCGCCGCACGTCCTCGATTGCATATCGACCTGAAAGAACGCACCAGCACCGAAATCATCACCGCCATTACTGCCGGTCTCGCCGAGGCGGGCATCGTATCCGACGCCGTAGACGCCCCCGGCCTGCAACGGCAACCCATCGCAAAAGACCACCTCGTTCTGATCATGCCTGCCGGACATCGCCTGGCACACCAGCGCAATCTCCGCTTGACGGACATTCTGCATGAATCTTTTGTCGGACTGGCTCCAGGCAACGCACTGCAAGACCACATCAACCAATATGCCCAGGCGGCAGGTAAACCCCTGAACCTGCGGATCCGTATGAAAACCTTTGAGGGGCTCTGCGAGATGGTGGCTCATGGTGTCGGCATGGGCATCGTTCCGCAGACGATTGCGCAACGCTATCGTCGCAAACACGACTATCGCACCGTCGTGCTAGCCGAAGACTGGGCGTGCCGGCAGCTGTGTGCGTGCTTTCGGGACTGGCGCGAATTGTCTGCGCCGATGCGAAGCCTCCTCGCTCATCTGGGTGCAGTCCCGAACTCGCCTCACATCGGTGCATCGTGATGCACCATTTGTGGTCCTGCGCACCACATTGAGGAATGCCTTCAGACAAGGTCTTTTGTGACATTGGTTCTTCGATAGCCGGGATGAATTCCGTCGCACTGGCACGCTTGTTGCTTGATCTCTGACGCCGAATACCGTTTGGCATCACGGCTTGTTCCTATCCCAAGCAATAGCACCTTGGCCTTTGCGGTCCGAGCATGCTTCTTAAACGACAGAATCCGTTTGTCCGCTACAGGAAACCAATATGTCCTATCTGGCTCCTTCAGAGTTCGTCACCAAGATGGTGGATGCAGGCGAATCGAAGATCTACATGGCAACGCGCGACGCCTTGATCCGCGCCTGCATGGCAGGCGCCATCCTCGCCATTGCTGCGGTATTCGCCGTGACGATCAATGTGCAAACCGGTTCTCCCCTGCTGGGAGCTGCCATGTTTCCCGTGGGCTTTTGCATGTTGTATTTAATGGGATTCGATCTGCTGACGGGCGTCTTCATGCTCACCCCGCTGGCTTGGTTGGAAAAGCGTCCCGGGGTGACTCCCGGCGTCATCCTGAAACACTGGGGCGTCGTCTTCATTGGCAACTTCATCGGCGCACTGACCGTCGCCGTCCTCATGGCCATTATTTTTACTTATGGGTTTTCCATTCCTGCCGGTAAGGTCGGTGAAGTCATCTCGCACATCGGTGAAAACCGCACACTGGGCTACAAGGAATACGGCGCGGCCGGCATGTTGACGATTTTCATCCGTGGGATCCTGTGCAACTGGATGGTGTCGCTGGGCGTGGTTGGCGCCATGATCTCTACCAGCGTCAGCGGCAAGGTCATCGCCATGTGGATGCCCATCATGCTGTTTTTCTATATGGGTTTCGAACACTCGGTGGTCAACATGTTCTTGTTCCCATCAGCGTTGATCCTGGGTGGAAATTTCTCTGTCATGGATTATCTGATCTGGAACGAAATTCCGGTGGTGCTGGGTAACCTGGTCGGCGGGATTTCGTTGACTGGGCTGACGCTATACACCACCCACATGAGAACCGCCCCCAAACGCCGTTTTGATTGATCGCAATACCGATAATCGCGTCATCGTCAAAGATACCGGCTCACCGCCCATGGATCGCGCGAACACAGGTCCTGCCGTCACCCAATTGCAGGTGACGACAGGCCAATATTCGGATCGTGGCCGCAAATCCGGTAACCAGGATTTCCACAGCCTCTGTATTCCGGATCGGCCCTTGCTGCACACCAAGGGCATTGCGGTCGCTCTGGCCGATGGCATCAGCAGCAGCGACGTCAGCCATATCGCCAGCGAAACCGCTGTCTCCAGTTTCATCGAAGACTACTACTGCACACCGGAAACCTGGTCTGTCAAAAAATCCGCCCAGCGCGTTTTACACGCATCGAACGCCTGGCTGCATGCACAGACGCGTCAAAGTCAGCATCGTCACGATCAGGATCGCGGCTACGTATGCGCGATGAGCGTACTGATACTGAAATCCACAACCGCGCATCTATTTCATATCGGCGATGCTCGTATTCTTCGCTTGCGCCATGGCGCCGTCGAACAACTCACAGAGGATCATCGAATCTGGGTCGCACACGACAAGAGCTATCTCAGCCGTGCACTCGGCATGTCTCCCCATGTGGAGATCGACTATCACACACAGCGTCTCGAAATAGGGGATGTGTTTGTCCTGGCCACAGATGGTGTCTACGAACATATCCACAGCGACAACATCATCAACGCCATCACGACCCACCCCGATGCCCTGGATAACGCTGCCCAAGCGCTGGCAGAACTCGCCTATGCCTGCGGCAGTGTGGATAACTTGACGGTCCAAATCGTACGGATAGATGCGCTGCCCGCGGCCGATGCCAGCGAAATGGCTTCTCAGGCCAGGACCTTGCCCTGTCCGCCTCTATTGACGGCAGGCATGCTATTCGAGGGCTTTCGCATCATTGAAGAGTTACACGCCAGCAGCCGCAGCCACGTCTATCGTGCCATAGATCTCGATACCGAAAACCACGTCGCCATCAAGATACCCTCGTTAGACTTGCGTCACGATCCCGTTTATCTGGAACGGCTGCTGATGGAGGAATGGATCGCCCGGCGTATCGATAGCCGCCACGTGGTCAAAGCCTGGCCACAAACGCATCCGCGTCAACACCTGTATACCGTCTGTGAATATCTGCACGGCATCACGTTGACGCAATGGATGGCAAACCACCCCGAACCCGCGCTCGAACAAGTTATCCACATCGTTGAACAGATCGCCAAAGGCCTGCAGGCCTTTCATCGGCAGGAAATGGTGCATCAGGATCTGCGTCCTGAAAACATACTCATCGACGAACAGGACACCGCCCGAATCATTGATTTCGGTTCGACGCAGGTTGCCGGTATCGCGGAAATCGCCACGCTCAACGATACGCCTCACATATTGGGTACTGCTCAATACACTGCGCCTGAATACTTTGTGGGAGAGTCCGGCTCGACAGTTTCCGACATTTATTCCCTGGGTGTGATTACTTATCAAATGCTGACGGGCCGTCTACCCTACGGCACACAAATCGCCAAAACCCGGACGCGCGCGGCACAACGCTATTTACGGTATGACTCCGCGCTGGACGAGCACCGCGCCATTCCCACCTGGGTAGATCGCGTTCTCAGCAAAGCAGTCCACCCCGACCCACAATCGCGTTATCAGGAATTGTCAGAGTTCGTCTATGCCTTGCAACACCCGCATGCCAGCATCGACAACACGTATGTCCCTTTGCTTGAACGCAATCCGCTGGCGTTCTGGAAAGGCCTGAGCCTGATGCTGGCGATCGTGATCATCGCGTTGTTGGCGTTACGCTGAACCACCGTGGATCACGATCGCCAGTGCATTCAATGTGTCGACTCTTTGGACTGATTATTCAGCAATAAAGCACGCCCTGCGAATAGTCCGCCGTTGACTTCCAGTTGGAAACGTTCGGCATCGCGTTTACGGATTTCATCCGCAATTTCTTCTGCGGCTTCAGGTGTCGCGCCCAAAGCCTGCGTGGCCTGCCTGCCCAACACCATTGCAGACTCAAACGTTTCGCGGACCTGAAAATCTACATCCACTTTATGCAGATCCAGTGCGTGCTCACGATCAAAAGCACGCGCCAACACCACAGAATGCGGACACATGGCCTTGATGCGTTCGACCATTTGTGTCACCGTGTCCTTGCCGTCCGCGCAGATCAAGATCGCTTGCGCGTTCTTTGCTCCAGCAGCATGCAATACATCGGTACGCGTGCCGTCACCGTAATACACCTTGAACCCGAACGTGGCGGCGCTACGTATCATTTCCGGGTCATTGTCGATGATGGTGATTTCAGCCCCCATCGCCAACATATGTTGGCTGGCAATTTGTCCCACACGGCCAAACCCGATCACCAGGGCATTCCCGATCTGGTCCTCTGGCGCCTCCAGATCGTCAGTGGATAGATTCGTACGCGGCATCCAGCGTTTGTGGATCAACACCACCAACGGCGTCAGCGCCATCGACAGCACCACGATGGCCGTCATATTGGCATTGACGATGGGATCGATGACACCATTGGCCAATGCGGCGGCAAACAAGACAAAAGCAAATTCGCCCCCTTGTGCCATCAATATGGCGCGATCTATTGCCTCTGCACGAGTGCTTTTAGCCAATCGCGCGGTCCAATAAATACACAATGCTTTGACCAGCATCATGGACAGCACCCCGGCCACGATCAGCGGGGCATTCTGCGCCACGACCGTGAGGTCCAGCGACATGCCCACACCCAGGAAAAACAGACCTAGCAGCAGGCCGCGGAAAGGTTCGATATCCGCTTCCAGTTGATGACGGAAAGTCGATTCCGACAACAAGACGCCGGCGAGAAATGCCCCCATCGCCATGGATAGGCCACCCCATTGCATCAGCAATGCAGCGCCCAGCACCACGAGCAATGCCGCCGCGGTCATGACCTCTCGAGCTTTGGCACGCGCCAGCAAGCGAAACAGCGGATTCAACAACCATATGCCCGCGACGACCAATGCCGCGACGGAACCAACCCCTATCCCGATATCGATCCAGCGCGATTCGGCTGTCGCGACTTCTTGATGCGCACCGGGCGGCGCAATAAACGCCACCAATGCCAGCAATGGCACGATCAGTAAATCTTCCAGTAGCAGGATGGAGACGATTTTTTGCCCACGAGGTTTTGCGATATCACCACGCTCACCGAGCAACTGCATCACGATGGCGGTAGAGGTCAAGACAAACCCCATGGCACTGATGAACGCCACGGCCAGCGGAAACCCGAACGCGACCCCTACGCCTGTCAACAGCAAGCCGCAAATCAATACCTGCAGACTGCCCAGACCAAATATCTCATTGCGCAGCCCCCACAAGTGCGATGGACGCATCTCCAGACCGATGATGAACAGAAACATCACGACGCCTAATTCAGCCGTGTGCAATATCGTGTGGGGATCCCGAAACAGACCCAGGCCAAACGGACCGATCACCAGGCCGGCTGCCAGATAGCCCAAGACCGATCCTAAACCCAAACGCCTAAAGATCGGTACCGCCACGACTGCCGCGCCCAGCAGCACGACCACCTTGGCCAGTTCGCTTGCGTCGCCTTCTACTGCCATGAAATCCCCTTGTCCGGTTGACCGGACGCTTCGCCCGTATGCACCAATTTACCTTCGGCTGCCTGCCGAATGGCAGCCACCAATGTGGTGGCATCAATATTTTTGATTAAAAAACCACGCGCACCATCCCGCAACGCCTGCGCCAGTTCGTCTGCTTCTTCGGATACGGTCAGTATCAGCACGGCAGCATCTGGCACATCCTGGACCAATAGCTTCAGCGTTTCCAAACCCGACAGCCCAGGCATATTCAGATCGAGCAGAATCACGTTGGGCTGAAACGCTTTGGCGCGCTTGACTCCCTCGATGCCATCGGCCGCCTCTGCGACGACATCGAAATCGGGCTGCCGTTGCAAAAGCAATCGCACGCCCGATCGAAACAGGGCATGATCGTCAATCAAGATAATACGGATAGTCATAATGTCGCAGATTCAGACCACTGAACGTTCGGAATGCGGCAATACCAGCCGCACGGTGGTTCCTGCTCCCGGTTGGGATGAGATCTCCAGCTCAGCATGCAACCGCGCAGCTCTCTCACGCATGATATTCAATCCAATGTGATTTTCGTCACCGTGATGGATATCATCCATAAGAAAGCCTACGCCATTGTCGGCAATATTCATTGCAAAATCACAGGCATTGCGTAATGTCACGTGCACGTGGTCCGCCTGAGCATGTTTGCGAACGTTCGATAAGGCTTCTTGCAAGATGAACAATACTTGCAACTGTTGCTCGGGCGATAACGGACGTCCCCGTTTGTACTGCGTATCCAGATCGATCACAATGCCGGTCTGCCGTTTAAATCGTTCGATCGTATCTTCGATGGCAACCGACAATTCGACCTGATCGAGCTTGGTACGAAAGTTCACCAACAGCTCACGCACATCCTGATAACTTTCATCGACTCCAGTGCGTAGCAACGGCACGATCTGCTGCAGATCTGCGTAATCTGCGCGCTGCATGGCGTCTTCGAGCAATTGCAATTGCAGCTTCAGAAAATTCAGACCCTGCGCAATACTGTCGTGCAAGCCCTGCGCCATCAGACTGCGCTCACGAATCACTGCCAATTGCCGGGCTTTGGCCTCCAGGCGGCGATTATCCAAGGCAACGCCCAGATGTTGACCGAGGGTCTCCAACAATTGAGTTTCACTGGGCAGCAACTCGCGCTCAGCGTCAAAGTACAACGTAAACGATCCCAGGTTCTCGTCACGGGCGATGATGTGAAACGTCGCAATACTTCGCGCATCAGTGCGATAAACCGCCAAGTCGGCATGCGCGCTGATCGTGTCGGACACAAGTTCGTCGCCGTCTGAGGCAATACCCTCGGACACAACCACATGTGCATGCTCGTTGGGCCGTTCAATCAGGCGGACCGTTCCGCCGGCAGCAGCAAACTCTCTGATTACCCGTTGCAAGAAACCCTGGCAAATTGACTCGATGTCGTTAGGCAGGTTCAGAAAGGCCGTCACGACATACAAAGAGGCAATCTCGCGATTGCGCTTTTCGAGTTCGGCGGTTTTGGTGCGTACGCCGTTTTCCAGCTCCAGGTACAGATGCTCCAACTTGTCTGCCATCAAGTTGAACCCGTGGGCCAGCACGCCGAATTCATCACGTGTTTTAACGGGTAATCGCGTATTGAACTGTCCCGCCGTCAACCGATGCAACCCTTCCCGCAAACGCAGCATCGGTTGGATGATCCAGACGTACAACAGATAAATAGCCAGACCCGTACCGACACTGCCAATCACTGCAATGACGCCTTGAAAAAAACGCAGCAGCGTTCTTTTCTTGTCGTTGTCCATTTCAATCATGCCTGCCAGCCGATCTGTCTCTGTCATGAACGCCGGCAGGCTGTCCAGATAAGTATTCGTCTCGCCGTTTTTTTCAGCCTCGGCAACAGCCGGTTTGAGATGTTGGGTCCATAGTCGGGAAACGGTGGTCAGTTGCTCGCGAATATGTGCGACATACGGCAATCGTAGCGGTTTGGAGGGGCTCCCGCTGGCCAAGAGCATTAGAGCCTGATCTTGCACATGCAACGCTTGATCCAATGCGGCATGTTGGTCCGCATCGGGGCGGATGAGCGCGATAGCAATTTGATTTGCCATCATGCGCAGATTGCCTATCTCTTTCGTCGCAGCATCGGCGCGTTCCAGCCCGCGCGATAGCGACAGCATCCACGCTAACAACATCAAGACCACGACCAGAGAAAACAACAGGCTCGCGATCACCCGGGTAGGCAGGCGATCTCGCAATGTGGGCAACCCGTCTAGACCCACGAAAAATTCTGAAGGCGTCATGGTGTGCTGTCAGCGAAAGAGGCGGGCAGTGTATCTGCTTTCGTCTAGAACATAAAAACTGAAATAGCCGGCTTCATTCGCCTATTTCAGCCGTCTGCGATTCGCGATGCAACAGTTCACGCTTGCGCGCCACGCCCCAGCGATATCCCGAAATGTCCCCATCACGTCTGACGACACGGTGGCAGGGAATTGCCACGGCCAATTGATTGGCGCCACACGCCTGCGCCACCGCGCGCACAGCCTTGGGAGCGCCGATACGCTCGGCGATTTCCGCATAGCTCACCGTAGCGCCCGGCACGAGGTCCCGCAGCGCTTGCCAAACACGTTGTTGAAATGCCGTTCCACGAACATCAAGCGGCAAATTCAACCCCAGGCTGGGTGCTTCTACCAATCCCACCACTTGCGCTACCCACTGTTCAAACACAGGGTCATCGCCGCTTATTTGGGCAAATGGAAAACGGTCCTGCAGATCCCGTACCAATTGGTCAGGGTCGTCGCCCAGCCAGATCGCGCAGATGCCTCGCTGGCTACGAGCCACCAGGATAGCCCCAAGTGAGCATTCACCAACGGCAAAACGTATGCCTGTATTGGCTCCGCCAGACTTATAGTCTTTGGGGCGCATCCCCAACAGATGGTCGGATGCTGCGTAGAAACGGCTATTGGAATTGAATCCAGCATCGTAAATGGCCTGGGTGATGGTTGGCGCGCCCGCCAATTCGTCGCGTAGTCGCCTGGCACGAAGCGCGTCCGCATAAGCCTTTGGACTGAGGCCGGTTTCAGCCTTGAACAAGCGATGAAAGTGAAAAACGCTGACACCAGCCTGCATGGCCAACGCTTCCAGCTTAGGAGGTGTTTCCGCTAGTTCTATCTGGCGACAGGCTTGGGCAACGAGTTCTGCCCTACGGCTGGCGGCCGTAGTGCGATCTGCGCTTGCTCGCCGGCTGGGGCGAAAACCTGCCGCTTCGGCTGCTTCGGGCGTATCAAAAAACAGCACGTTCTCACGGCGCGGCAAACGCGCCGAACTACTGGGCCGGCAATACACCCCAGTGGTGCGTACGGCATAGACGAAATATGCATCCGCCACGGGGTCCCGGTTCTGTACTGCCAGCCAACGCGCCTGGTCAGTCGTGTATGAGCCTGTATCGCATGGGTCTGCCGAATTCGACATGATTCACCTGGAAAAAGCGCCATTCAAAGCAATGGATTTCACTGTAAACCCGAATTCAAGCGCAAGACATCTCATTCTTGCGCTTGAATTTTTTAGTGGCCAAGAATTCGTGAAAGTAAGTATTCACACCATATCCACAGAAGCCCATTCGACCCAAAAACGCCCTGTGGATAACCTCTAGAAAGCAGGACTGTGCACAGCGTGTGGACGTAAATTGAACAAACCGGCTTTTTTGGCCGGGACCAAAAAGTTGTTCAACTTGGTCCGCAGCGCTAAACAGAACTGCTACACAGCCAAAAACCGCTACAAGCTCATGAAATAGAATGGCTTTTTTGAGTTGATGCAGTTATCCACAGACTCTATTAATCATTAGTCTTTATATAAAGAAAAAGAAAAGAGAAAAACAAACATGCACTCCCACCAGGCCCAAGCGGTGCAAAAATAAGCTATGCGTATCCTCCTCATAGAAGACGAATCCGAATTGGCTCGGTGGTTATCCCGCAGCCTGGCCCGGCATGCCGGTTTTGTTGTTGAATGGGCTGACGATGGCCTGGTGGCCGAAAGACGATTGGCTGTGGAAGAGTTCGATGCAGTCATTTTGGATTTGGGCTTGCCCGGTATGGACGGCCATACCCTGCTGGCGAAAATCCGGGCTCGCGACGACCGGACTCCTGTTCTGGTACTGACTGCACGCGACTCTCTGGCCGAACGTGTCGATACCTTGCATGAGGGGGCCGATGATTTTTTGCCCAAGCCCTTTGTGCTCGAGGAGCTCGAAGCACGATTGATCGCGTTGATCCGCCGCAGCCGTGGGCGGGAACATCCGCGGCTGGCACTGGGTGATCTGGTGCTGGATACTTCTGCACAGCGATTTACCGTGCGCGGTCAGCCGTTACAGTTATCGCCCCGTGAACATGCTGTGCTGCGCGTACTTATCCAACGCAGTGGCGAACCGATCAACAAACAGCAAATCCTGGATCGCATTCAGACAGATGACTCAGATATCAACCTGGAAGCCATCGAAGTACTTGTACACAGGCTGCGAAAAAAACTCGCCGATACGGGCGTGCAAATTGTGACGCTGAGAGGAATGGGATACTGCCTGGAGGCGATTCTTGAAACTTAGGCCTCGCCATCGCACCCTGAAATCATTGTTGTTGTGGTGGCTGATTCCGGCCCTGGTTTTCATCATGTTGATAGCTTTGTGGCTGTCAAATTATCAACTGCGCAACCAGGTGGATCAGGCATATGACCGTGCCCTTGCGGGAGCACTGCGTTCTATCGATCACAACATATCCACAGCCAGCGGTGGACTAAGTCTCGAGCAGCCGTATTTGATGCTCGAATTTTTCGAGCTCACTGCCAACGGCAACGTGTATTACCGCATTGCCACGGAAGACGGTTTGGCAGAAATCGGCAACCAGGACCTGCCTTTGCCGGGCAAGCCCTTGATTTCAGGGCAACCGCAGTTTTTTGACGCGCAATACCAAGGCCTATCGTTGCGTGTCGCGGCCTTGGCCCGGCCGATGGATCCCCCGCTGTACAACAACCGCGGTGGCCGGGTCATCGTGCAGGTTGCCGAATCACTGGAAACCCGTGAAAATTTTCTGAATCAGTCGTTATTACGTGCGCTCGAGCGCGACATCGTGGTGATACTGATTGTGGTGCTGGTGGTGGTCTGGAGCGTTTTTCGGGCGGTGCGTCCTCTCGAGCGGTTACGCCAGGATGTGGAAAAGCGCTCAGCAGACGATTTAAGCCCCGTAGACGCGCCGGACATCCCAAGTGAGGTCGCCCCCTTGGTCGATGCCGTAAATCTGCACATGAGCCGTTTTACGGCTCAGGCGAGGGTCCAGCGGCAGTTCCTGGACGACGCTTCGCACCAATTGCGCACGCCCTTGTCCGTTTTGCGGACCCAGACGGCTTATGCACTGCGGGAAACCGACCCGACCGAAATACGTACAGCGCTGCTTGCCATGCAAGAGGGCCTGGATCGAGCGGTGCGCACCACGAACCAGATGCTGGCGCTGGCACGCGCCAAAAATGCGTCGCTGAGCGAAGCCGGCTTGGTCCCCGAAGACGTCGACCTGGTGGATATCGCCCAGAACGTCATTCGCACATTGCTGCCCGCTGCACGAGCACGCCACCTTGATCTGGGACTTGAGGCCTCGAGTCTGCCCGTTCGCATCCAAGGTGTTGATTGGTTGCTGCGTGAAGCCCTCAGCAATCTGGTGGACAACGCAATCCGCTATACGGCACCCGCAAGCCAGGTCACCGTACGGGTCTACGCGGACGAGCGCTATGCCCGGGTGACCGTTGAAGACTCCGGGCCAGGCATGTCATCAGCAGACATTTCCCAAGCCAGCGTACGTTTCCGCCGTGGTGCCGCCGGCAAAAACAAGCCTGGGGCCGGTTTGGGGTTGGCTATCGTCGGAACGATTGTGGAAATTCATGGTGGCCGATTCGTGCTGGAGAACCGGCAACCGCAGCCAGGACTGCGTGCGGCATTAGTGTTTACCCTAGGTTCGTTCCCGAATGCTGCACTGCGGCACGAAATTGCGGGAAATTGAAAGGTTCCGGAAAGGCCGGATTGAGTACGGTTGCGATCCGTTGGCCATGGTCCCGTTTTGTGGGCATGGTCGGCTCACGATGACATCTAAAAAGCGATTCACGGAGACCGCAAGATGCAACTCTTTCTGAAAGCCCGCCTGGCCGCAGCATTTGGGGCATGTGCCCTGGCTTTGGGTATGGCAACTGCCCACGCTGCCGACGAACCCCGTCGGCCCGAATGTATTGCTCCCGCTCAGCCTGGCGGCGGCTTTGACCTGACCTGCCGTTTGGCCACCGAAGGCCTCAAGCAAAGCGGCGCACTGAAATCCGCCATGCGGATTGTCTACATGCCCGGCGGCATTGGCGCGGTGGCGTACAACAACATCGTTGCACAACATCCTGACGAGCCTGGCAGCATCGTGGCGTTCTCGGGCGGTTCGCTGTTGAACCTGGCGCAAGGCAAGTTCGGCAAGTACAACGTCAATGACGTGCGTTGGTTGGCAGGCATCGGTACCGACTACGGCGTGGCCGTGGTGCGCGATGACTCCCCCTACAAAGATCTGAAGAGCCTGATGGAAGCCTTCAAGCAGGATCCGACCAAGATCGTGCTGGGCGCAGGCGGTACGGTAGGCAGCCAGGATTGGATGAAAGCCGCCCTGACAGCCAAAGCCGCGGGTGTGGATTTCCGCAAAATGCGTTTCGTTGCCTTCGAAGGCGGTGGCGAAGCCGTAACGGCATTGCGCGGCGGCCATATTCAGGCATACATGGGTGACGCTGCCGAGGCTTTCACCATGCTCGAAGGCGGTGCGCCGATCCGCGTGCTGGCGGTGTTTAACGACGAACGTTTGCCTGGCAAACTCAATACTGTTCCTACGGCGAAAGAGCAGGGCTACGACATTACCTGGCCCATCATCCGTGGCTTCTATGTCGGTCCGAAAGTCTCGGACAAGGACTACCAGTTCTGGGTCGATGCTTTCAACAAGACGATGGCCGCGCCGGAATACGCCAAGCTGCGCGATCAACAGGGCTTGTTTCCGTTCCAAAAGACGGGGCCTGAGCTCGATGCCTACGTCAAAGAACAAGTACAAAAATACCAAGAGCTGGCTGATAGCTTCGGCCTGATCAAAAAGTAAAACGCAATTTGTAGGTTTTGCCGCCAAGCGCCCGAGGCAGCAGCAAGCCGAGGGCGTAGCGTGGCGACCTTTTTTGGGGGCGTCAGCATCCGACGCCCTGTTTTGCGCCGCCTTGGTCGCCATGCATGCACCGCGTGAACCCCGGCGCGCCGATTTCAGGACAAGAGATCATGACTGATCGAACTCTGGGCATTTGTGCCCTGCTCTTGGCTGCCTTCATGACATGGGCCGGCTGGGGTATCGAAGCACCTTTCGCTTACGAGCCTGTCGGGCCGCGCGCCTTCCCGATGCTGATCGCCTTGATGATCGGGTTGTGCGGGCTGCGTCTGGCAATCAAGGGCGGCAACCCCGTCGAGGGGAATCCTCCCGGCGCCAATTCGCGTATTGCGTTGATGGTGTTGGGCGCGGCGGCTTATGCGTTTCTGTTTCAGTGGTTGGGCTTCATCATTGCGACCGCGTTGATGACGGTTTACGTTGGCCGCTTGTTTGGCGGCGCGTGGCTGAAATGCGTGACCGGCGGCGTGATTATGGGCGTTTTCTTCTTTTTCTTGTTTGACAGAGCGCTGGATGTTGTCTTGCCCGCCGGTCTGCTGGGAGATCTGCTATGAGCGGCATCGTCGATCATTTATCCATTGGTTTTGGCGTCGCATTTTCGCTGACAAATCTGTTGGTTGCGGCGATCGGTTCTTTTATCGGCACGATGGTGGGGGTCTTGCCAGGCCTGGGTCCTATCAACGGCGTGGCCATGCTCATTCCGATTGCATTCGCGATGAACCTGCCGCCTGAAACCGCTTTGATCCTGCTGGCCGCGGTGTATGTCGGAGCCGAATACGGCGGACGTATTACATCGATTCTGTTGAATGTGCCTGGCGAAGCCAGCGCCATCATGACGACATTGGATGGTTATCCACTGGCGCGTCAAGGATTGGCTAACGTCGCATTGTCGTTGTCTGCATGTTCGGCGTTTGTCGGCGCGATCGTGTCCGTGACGGGCATCATTTTGCTGGCCCCGATGCTGGCCAAGTGGGCATTGGCGTTTGGTCCTGCCGAATACTTTGTGCTGATGGTTTTCGCGTTCTGCTGCCTGACGAGTCTGTTGGGTAAACAACCCATCAAGGGCGTACTGGCTGCGATGATAGGTTTGGGCATTGCAGTGATCGGCGTGGATTCCAACTCGGGTGTGTATCGCTACACCTTCGATTCGGTGCACCTGGCCGATGGTATCGACTTCGTGGTGGTGGTGATCGCGCTGTTTGCCGTGGCCGAGATGCTGGAGATGCTGGAAAAGGTCGTGGCCGGACACAGCGTCGAGGTCAAGTCCAGCGGTCGCAAGCTATTCAACCTGAAAGAGTTGGCGTTCACGTGGTGGAGCATCGTGCGCAGCTCGCTGGTAGGGTTCGGCGTAGGGGTATTGCCTGGCGCTGGCGCCAGCGTTGCCGCAGCCGTGGCTTACTCCCAGGAAAAACGCATCATCGAAAGCAAAGATCCCAATGCCAAGTTTGGCAAAGGCGATATGCGTGGACTGGTTGCACCGGAATCCGCCGCGACGGCGTCGGCGATTGGTTCTTTTGTGCCGATGTTGACGCTGGGTGTTCCGGGATCGGGTACGACGGCCGTCATGATGGGCGCGCTGACGCTCTACAACATCACGCCGGGCCCGGTATTGTTCGATACCAAGCCCGAGCTGGTGTGGGGCCTGATTGCTTCGTTGTTCATTGCGAACGTCCTGTTGTTCGTGATGAACGTACCGATGGTTCGTGTGTTCTCCAAGGTACTGTCCGTACCTGGTTGGCTGATGGTGCCAGGTATCCTCAGCATCAGCTTCATCGGTGTCTATGCGATCAACTCCGGTACGTTTGACCTGTTGATGGTGGTCGGTATCGGTACGATTGGTTATTTCTTGCGCAAGTTCGGCGTGCCCATGGCGCCATTGGTCCTCGGGGTCGTCCTCGGCGACATGATGGAACAGAACCTGCGCCGTGCGTTGTCGATCACGAACGGCGATGTGGCCGTGCTGTATCAAAGCCCCGTGTCGATCGGCCTGTGGATTGCCGCGATTGCTGTGGTGGTGGTTCCGCAGTCGCTACGCAAATTGCGTGAGCGCCGCAAGGTAGAACAAGCCAGCGCCTGACGCGGGAAGTAAAATGGGGTCGGAAGGCACTGTGTCTTCCGACCCCATTTATTTTGGGCGGCGATATAACCATCGCCACATCCGCCACTTTGCCAATGGCGGCTAAACCGATTTAAACGCCCGCTAAGCGTTCAATCGCCTGATCTAGGGTTGCGTCCTTCTTGGCGAAACAAAAACGCACCAGGTGGTGATTAGAGGCCTCTGCGTCGGGATGTTGATAAAAGGCAGATAGCGGGATGACGGTGACGCCGTGTTGCACCGTCAGATCTCGAGCGAAGTCTGCCTCGGATTGCCTGGAGATCTCGCTGTAGTCGGCCAACATGAAAAATGTCCCGGGGCTGGGCAAAGGTCTGAAGCGGGTATTGGCCAGCCCGGCGGTCAACCGGTCCCGTTTGGCTTGGTAAAACGATGGCAGTTCGGTATAGGGCTTGGGATCCTGCATGAATTCCGCCAATGCAAACTGCATGGGCGACGACACGGTAAAGACCATGAATTGGTGGACTTTGCGCAACTCGGCACTGAGTTGACGCGGGGCGCAGCAATAGCCGATCTTCCAGCCCGTGGTGTGATAGGTCTTGCCAAACGAGGAAATGACAAACGCATGTTCCGCCAGCAACGGCCGAGTGGCCAGGCTGGCGTGCGGTTTTCCGTCGAACACGATGTGTTCATAGACTTCGTCTGATAGCAGCAAGATACCGGTATCTCGAACAATGCTCTCGAGGGCATCCAGATCGCTTTCCTCGAGCACGACGCCTGTGGGGTTGTGCGGGAAATTCAACATCAACAACCGGGTGCGGGACGTGATCGCATCGCGCACGCGTTGCCAGTCAATGCGGTAATACGGGTCTGCCTCAGTTGGTGCACGCAAGGGCACCGGTACGGCCGTGCCGCCGGCCAGACGGATAGCTGGCAAGTACGAGTCATAGCAGGGCTCGATGACAACGACTTCATCACCGCTGTTGACCGCCGCCAATACGGTGGCCATCAGGGCCTCAGTGGCACCGCTCGTGACGGTAATCTCGGTTTCCGGATCGTAGCGGTGACCATAAAGGGCCAGGGTCTTTTCCGCAATGGCCTGGCGCAATGGTGCTACCCCAGGCATATAGGGGTACTGATTATGTCCTGCGGCCATGGCACGCGATACCAAATCACATAAACGGGCATCCGGGTCAAAATCAGGAAAACCCTGTCCGAGATTAATGGCTTGATGTTCGATAGCCAAACGGCTCATGACGGTGAAAATGGTGGTGCCCACATCAGGCAGTTTGGATCGGATCATGGCAATAATGCAGCTAGGGGTGAAATAAAAAGCGAACGGGCAAGTATCCCATTAACTCGAGAATGCGGTTTTGATTAGTCCCGATTTATGACCGATATATTGCCTCAAAGCAGATATGGAAAAAATGCGACATACGGGTAAACAACTATTTGTTTCGTCAAAGATGCGTGAGTATGCTAAGTCTCGCAGTTGATTCAAGCGTTGTACGAGCCTATTTCTAGTCGGCGTCCTTGATTCACTAGCATTCATTTTTATTATCGGGACGCTACACAAATGGTTCAGAAGGGCAAAGTCAAATGGTTCAACGCCGATAAGGGTTTCGGCTTTATTACGCCGGACGCCGGCGGTACGGACGTATTCGCACATTTCTCGGCCATTCAGGGACGCGGTTATCGCAGCCTGAACGAAGGCCAGGAAGTGGAGTTCGAAGTCAAGGATGGTCCGAAAGGACCTCAAGCGGCCGAAATTCGCCCGCTTTAATTCGGGAAATCCCGCTTTTCCCGTGAGCCAGGTTCTACCTGGCTGCAACGCCCCGTGGCTGTATGGCTCCGGGGCGTTGTCGCATTTGTATGTGTGAACTTGATGCGCTCGCAATCTGACCGGCAGGGATAACGGGGTAAATGTCACCCTGTGGATAATGTTGGGAATAAGTTTGTGGATAAGGCTCGCATCTGGCGGTGGGGCGAGTTTCGGGCTAGAGGGCGCCTCGGTGGCGTGAAACCTGGGTTTTGCACAGAAATACTATATAGATATCTTGGCCCATAGTGCTCAAGCTATCGAGGCTGATTGTTATTCTGTTTATCCGAGCTCAGGCATTTTTTCGTGGTTTTTCAAGGCTTAAGGCGGCAAGCCTGTGACGAGTTCGCAGGAAAGGTTCCATCAGAATCAATATTTTCTGTGCTTGTGTGCCGAGGATTCGGGCGCCGAAAGCTCAGTTGTTCACAAAGATATCCCCAGGGGTTATTTGGGGGGTTTCTGTGTGGTTTTGGGCTTTATAAGGGGCGAGATTATTTGTGGATAGATTTGTGATTATCAGTGCCGGAACGATGGGTCGGGTGTTTTGATGAGAGGTTGTTTTCGAATAAGGGGCCGAGTTATTCAACTCGGCTTTTTTATTCTTTGATGTCGCAAAGATATCCACTGGGTTGATAAGGCGGGCTGAACGTGGAGGTTGGAGTTTGTGGACAAGTTGTGGTGGCAAGTTTCAGGTGAAACAGGGCGTGAGTGGTGGGGGCTTCTTGTGGGTGGAGGGTTTGTGGATAACGTTTGGTGAGTGTGGTTTTGGGAGGCAGGGTGTGGATAGGTTGGTTTGGCAGGCTCTGGGGGAGTAAGGGGGGTGCTGGCTGTGGATAAGAGTTCTTTTGGCGTTGAGCGGGGGTAGAAGCCGTGTGGGGGCTTCACGTGGCCGGTCGGACGCCTGCGCGTCCGACACCGCTTCGTCAACCTCGTCGCTGCGCTCCTTCGGTTTCCCTCGCTCGTTCACGAGGCGCCCCCACACGGCTTCTACCCCCGCTCAACTCGCGTTATCTCGTATTTCCACAGCGGCGGGACGACTGTCTTGCTTAGGCTTCGTAGGAGAGGGTGAGGCACGGAAGAATGTCTTACAGGGTTGCTACGGTTGGGCACCTACGGGCGCGCCCAACCGTAGCGATTGGAGAGTTCAGGGGATGATGCTTTTTTTGAGGTGCGGATCTAGAACAGCTAATTAGATGAGCTCTGGTAGGAGAGTAGGAAGGCGGCGGCTCGGGGTAAGAGGCCGAAGCAAGGAGGTGCGTAAGGGGCTGGCAGAGACTAGACGACGGGTTAGACAAAAGGCTGGGAAAAAGGCTGGGCAAGGAACTGGGCAAGGAACTGGGCAAGGAACTGGGCAAGGAACTGGGCAAGGACCAGGCAGAGCCCCAGGCTAGAGACTCAGGCATGTGCTGAGTAGGGCTTTGAGGGAGGTATTTCGGCCAGGGATAGGGCTGGCTTGTGCGAGGCTGATACTCGGTTCTGTGCAGCTTAAGTGGCTCCTGGTCGGGATTGGGTGTCGAGAAAGGGGATTGGGGAGTGACGGCAGTGCGCGTTTGGGAGGGGGATAGCGCGTAGATAGTCTCTCTCGTATGTGGGGTATGGGAGTCTTGCTTGGCCCCGGGGGTGCTTAGCTCAGATTAATTGTGGTCGTGCGGCGTATCAGTCGCTGTCGCATCGTCGTTTACTCGATGTGCTGTAGCGCGCCGTTTTCGTTGTTAACAGTCGGCTATCCGAGGTCAGGATGAAGCGTCAATAAGGAGTCAAAGAGCTGACAAGGTTCACATTCCTTCCCAACGGAAGGTGTACTGCGACATTCGATCACCGTTATCGCGCATTGTTCCACGTGAAACAGGAGCTCAATGAGCTCACTAGAGCCGTTGGAGAGTTCCTTGATTCCGCTCAGTAACCTTGCGAAAGGCGTTGCCTGGCGGTGGTCATAGGAAATTAGCGCGCCGCTTCGTAACGGCTAGGACTGGTATTAATCGATCTGTCGACTTATTTAGGGTCGGATATAGGCATAAGTCCCTCTGCCGGGGTGCTCGTCTCGAGTGAATCCGGGAGTTACGGCGAGGTATTTTTCATCCAGCTCATTGGTTAGTTGGGGGTTGGGCGAAAAGTGCCACAGTATCTGCTGGCCCAGAGGGAGGCATCCTTTTGACAAGTGTCTGTTGGCACGGGCAAGTTGCCTTCCCACTTAGGCTCTGTCGTAGATTGCCATGTGGTTTTGGCCCACTGTACCGTTAGAGGCATACCGATGGCACCGAGCACTGTGTATGACTCATATGAGTCACCAGGTCTTAGAACTCGATATTTTTGTCGTGATAGAGCTCATCTCTACGCCTTGAAGTTCGCCGGACCTAGGCAATGTTCCACGTGAAACAGAGGCCCCCCACTTGAAGGCCGAGTCTTCGATAAAACCTAAGGGCATTTTGGGATCCACCGGGTCCGGGGCATAGCCAACCTATGTTCCACGTGAAACATTACCTTATTTCTAGATGGCGTGAGTTGCGAGGAGTGCGCTGTACCCCTAGTTCATCCGAGTTTCGCTGCAAATATCTCTCGCACGGAGGGTACACATTATGTCTGTGAGCCAGCATCTGCGAGATAGTGTCGAAGACTGAATCATGACCCCAGAGCTGTTCATGGAGAATCGATAGCAAAGAAGATCCTTTCCCTCGATTGTCCCAACACCCCTGCGGCTCTCCGACCCATATGTTCCACGTGAAACATTCCCCAAAACTCACCATCACCCCATATCTCAACCAATCGACTCCCGATTGTTATCAGTGGGCGCGCCCGTAGGCGCCCGCTGATAACAGCCCTGCAAGACCTTCCTCTTTGCCAATATGCTTCACCACGAAGCCTAAGCAAGACAGTCGTCCCAGCAATGCAGCGATCCAAGATTCCGTGAGGTGAGGTGGGGTACTAGTGAGGGAGGGGCGCCTCGTGGTCGAGCGAGGGAAACCGAAGGAGCGCAGCGACGAGGTTGACGAAGCGGTGTCGGACGCGTAGGCGGCCGACCGACCACGTGAAGCCCCTCCCTCACTAGTACCCCACCTCACCGCCAACAGAACTTATTCGCCCCATAGCAGCGACGCCCCCTCAACGTTTCACGTGAAACACAACACCCAACAGCCTAAAACCCGAAAAGATGCCACCCGTTGCAACTTCCCCTCATGTTTCACGTGAAACATCCCCAAGGTCCCCTTTATAATGGAGCCCAACAAGCTCTTTCTCCCATCCCCCCATCATGAATTACCCCAGCGAATTTGACGTGATAGTCGTCGGCGGCGGCCATGCCGGCACCGAGGCTGCGTTGGCAGCTGCCCGCATTGGCGCCAAGACGCTATTGTTGACCCACAACATCGAGACCCTTGGTCAAATGTCCTGCAACCCGTCGATCGGTGGAATAGGCAAAGGACACTTGGTCAAAGAGGTCGATGCTCTGGGCGGAGCGATGGCCATCGCTACTGACGAGGCGGGGATTCAGTTCCGTATTTTGAATGGTTCAAAAGGCCCCGCCGTACGCGCAACCAGAGCGCAAGCCGATCGGGTGCTGTACCGCAAAGCCATTCGTCATCGCTTAGAAAATCAACCCAACCTGTGGCTGTTCCAACAGGCCGTCGACGACCTCATGGTCGAGGGTGATCGAGTCGTAGGTGCCGTCACCCAGA
Organism: Bordetella tumbae; assembly: GCF_054780995.1. Taxonomy (NCBI): domain Bacteria; kingdom Pseudomonadati; phylum Pseudomonadota; class Betaproteobacteria; order Burkholderiales; family Alcaligenaceae; genus Bordetella; species Bordetella tumbae. Next base: position 5,730 of record NZ_BAAGVG010000018.1, on the reverse strand, counting down.
TCGGGTTGAAGTTCCGCGCCCGCAGCGTCGTCCTGACAGCCGGTACGTTCCTCAATGGCCTGATTCATGTAGGCATGGAAAACTACTCCGGTGGCCGTGCCGGTGATCCCCCTGCGATCTCCTTGGGCCAACGGTTAAAAGAACTGAAGCTCCCCCAAGGACGGTTGAAAACCGGAACGCCTCCTCGCATCGACGGCCGCACCATCGACTACAGCGTTCTCGAAGAGCAACCTGGCGACCTCGATCCGATTCCCGTGTTCTCCTTTTTGGGCAACACGTCCATGCACCCGCGTCAGCTGCCGTGCTGGATCACGCACACCAATTCCCGTACGCACGACATCATCCGTGCGGGACTCGATCGCTCGCCCATGTACAGTGGCGTCATCGAGGGGGTAGGACCGCGTTACTGTCCATCCATCGAAGACAAAATCCATCGCTTTGCCGACAAGGCATCGCACCAGGTTTTCCTGGAGCCCGAGGGCCTGGATACCCACGAGGTCTACCCCAATGGCGTATCCACCAGCCTGCCATTTGATGTCCAATGGGATTTGATCCATTCCTTGCCCGGGCTGGAAAATGCACACATTCTGCGTCCCGGTTATGCGATCGAGTACGACTACTTCGACCCCCGCGGATTGAAGTCAACGCTGGAAACCAAAGCCATCGCCGGCCTGTATTTTGCAGGGCAAATCAACGGCACGACGGGTTACGAAGAAGCTGCTGCACAAGGTCTATTAGCGGGTGCGAATGCGGCACTGCAATCATTAGAACGAGAGCAGTGGACGCCTCGTCGTGACGAAGCATATTTAGGCGTGTTGGTCGACGATCTCGTGACGCGAGGTGTGACAGAGCCTTATCGCATGTTTACCTCTCGCGCTGAATATCGTTTGAGTTTGCGCGAAGACAACGCAGATCTGCGGTTGACTGAAATCGGCCGCAAATTAGGCTTAGTCGATGATGTCCGCTGGGATGCATTCAGCCGCAAGCGCGATGCAGTAGCCGCAGAAATCGAACGATTGAAATCTACCTGGGTCACTCCGCGCAATTTCCCTGCCGAGGCGGCAGAGCCGCTGCTAGGCAAAGCAATTGAACGTGAGTACTCACTATCAGATTTGTTAAAGCGACCTACCGTGTCTTATGCCACGCTCATGGCGGCCCGTAATATCGATGGTTCATTGTTGGCCGGCCCTGGCGTGTCAGACGATGACATCCTGGCCGAACAAGTCGAAATACAAGTCAAGTACGCGGGCTATATCGCGCGACAACAGGACGAGGTGCAAAAGCACTTGTCGCACGAACAGCAACGTATCCCGACGGATATGAATTACGACGCTGTCAGCAGCCTGTCGTTCGAAGTTCGCCAGAAACTCAAAACGCACCGCCCGGAAACGATCGGGCAAGCTGCGCGCATTTCCGGTGTCACGCCTGCAGCAATCTCACTATTGCTTATCCACCTAAAGCGCCTGCATTACGGCACGCGCAAACAAGCCGCATGAGCCCCGCGTCTGAGGCCAATTTGGCACAGCGCCTGACGCAAGCCTGCGATAGCCTCGGCTTGCCGGTTAATGCTGCACAAACGGATCAATTGCTGACGTATCTGGCACAAATGCAGCGTTGGAATCGCACCTACAACCTGACCGCGATTCGCGACCCCGAACAAATGCTGGTGCAGCATTTGCTCGATAGCCTTAGTGTCGTCAACCCATTGGCCCGCACGTTCGATCCTGCCGTGCCGACCACGGTGTACGACATCGGTTCGGGCGGCGGCCTGCCTGGCGTTGTATTAGCGATCATGTTGCCTGCATGGCAGGTCAGCTGCGTGGATGCCGTGGAAAAGAAAATGGCGTTTGTGCGTCAGATGTCGGGCGTGTTGTCTCTTCCCAATTTACGCGCCATACACGGACGCGTCGAAACCCTCGAGCCCGCGCAATGCGATATCGTCATCTCGCGTGCATTTGCTTCTCTTAACGATTTTGCGTCACTGGCGGGCCGCCACGTGCGCAACGATGGTACCCTCGTTGGCATGAAGGGGAAGGTCCCCGAAGATGAAATTCAAGCCTTGCATCAACAGGGCGAATGGCACGTCGAACATATCCAGGCGCTGCAGGTGCCTCAGCTGGATGCACAACGCTGCCTGATCTGGATGCGTCGTAGTCAAGGAACTCTATGAACACCAAAACGTCTAGCACACGTCCTACGCGCGTGTTTTGTATCGCCAACCAAAAGGGTGGCGTGGGCAAAACCACGACAGCCATCAACCTGGCCGCGGGCTTGGCCACACATGGCAAACGGGTGCTGTTGATAGATCTGGATCCACAAGGCAATGCGACCATGGGCAGCGGCATCGACAAGAGCACGCTGCAATCCACGCTATACGATGTGTTGATCGGTGATGCATCGATTGAACAATCCCGCGTGCGTTCCGATGCGGGCGGCTACGACGTGCTGCCCGCTAACCGCGAGCTGTCTGGTGCCGAGATCGATCTTGTCAACATGGAGGCTCGCGAGCGGCAGTTGAAAGCAGCAATTGGCGCCGTCGCGTCGCAATATGATTTTGTGTTGATCGATTGTCCGCCGACTCTGTCCTTGTTGACCTTGAACGGCCTTGCCGCTGCGCATGGCGTGATCATTCCGATGCAGTGCGAGTATTTTGCTCTCGAAGGCCTCTCCGACTTGGTCAATACCATCAAGCGTGTGCATCGCAACATCAACGAAGACCTGAGCTTTATCGGTTTGCTGCGCGTGATGTTCGATCCGCGGATGACTTTACAACAACAAGTTTCCGCACAGCTGGAATCCCATTTTGGGGATAAAGTATTCACTACGGTGATTCCGCGCAACGTACGTCTTGCCGAGGCCCCCAGTTATGGTTTGCCGGGGGTGGTGTATGACAAGGCCTCACGTGGCGCTCAAGCTTATATTTCTTTCGGCGCCGAGATGGTCAAACGCGTCGAAGCCATGGATTGATCTTTTCATGGCTACTCATCATGCCGTGCTGGGGTTATCCACACGTTCAAGATGGTGGTGATCGGGCGTATTGTTCCCGTTTGCGCGTCAAGGACATGCTTGAACTCGCGCCATCTATGCAGCGTACAAGATATCCACAGCAGGCATAGCAAGTTGTAAAAAGGATTTTTCGACATGGCCACCAAAAAACCCAAAGGTCTGGGTCGCGGGCTGGACGCTCTGCTCGGCGCAGATGGGCCCGCGATCGATACCTTCGCCAAAAAGACGACTGAAGTCGTCAAGCAGGTAGAGGGACCTCCGACGACATTGCTCGTTGGCAAAATGCGCGCGGGCAAGTATCAACCGCGTACCCGCATGGATGAAGGCGCGTTGAACGAATTGGCTGAGTCCATTCGCGCGCAAGGGATCATGCAACCGATCCTGGTGCGCGCGCTCAGCGACGACCCGGGGCATTACGAAATCATCGCGGGCGAACGGCGTTTTCGTGCGGCCCAATTGGCGGGCTTGAAAGAAGTCCCGGTCCTGGTGCGCGAGGTCGCCGATGAGAATGCCGCCGTAATGGCGCTCATCGAAAACATTCAGCGCGAAGACCTCAACCCGCTCGAAGAAGCCCACGGCGTACGCCGTTTGCTCGATGAATTCGGTCTCACCCACGAGCAAGCCGCGACGGCTATCGGCCGTTCGCGTTCCGCGACTAGCAACTTGCTGCGCCTGATGAACCTGGCCGCGCCGGTGCAAACCATGCTGTTGGCCGGCGACATTGATATGGGGCATGCCCGCGCGTTGTTGGCGGTCGAGGCCGCGATGCAGATTCAACTGGCCAACCTCATTATTGCCAAGCGCCTGTCCGTACGCGAAGCCGAAAAACTCGTCGCGAAAGCAGCCAAAGACGTCGATGTCTCTGCTCGGAAAAAAGGCAACGGCGCCTCGCGCGATGTGACACGGCTCGAAGAAGCGCTCTCCGACCAATTGGGTACGCGCGTGGCGCTGAAAGTCGGAGCGCGTGAAAAAGGCCAACTCGTCATCGATTTTCACGGTTGGGAACACCTGAATTCTCTGCTGGAGCGTCAAGGGCTGTCCGGAGTCCTGGATGCCTGAACGCCGTTTGCCGGTCATCGCGGTATTGGCGACAGGGGGGACGATTGCCGGCGCTCAGGCCGACACGGCTTCGCATGCCTATCGTGCCGGCGCTTTAGCGGTAGAGCAATTATTGGACGCCGTACCTGGCTTGGCCCAGTTGGCGGACATACAGGCAGAGCAGGTTGCCAGCGTGGGCAGCCAAAATATGACCCACGCCGTCTGGGCAAAACTGGCCCAGCGTATCGAAAGTCTATGCCAGGACCCGGCCGTTGACGGTATCGTCGTCACTCATGGAACAGATACGCTGGAGGAAACCGCCTATTTTCTCAGCCTGGTGATTCGGCACGACAAACCCTTGGTACTCGTTGGCGCAATGCGTCCCGCTACGGCGCCAGGCGCTGATGGGCCTGCGAATTTGTTCCACGCGGTGGCCCTGGCTGGATGTGAAGCGGCGCGTGGGCGCGGTCCGCTGGTAGTGATGAACGAGGACATTCACTATGCCCGCGAGGTTCAAAAGGTTGCGTGTGCGGGGGTGAATGCCTTTGCTTCGCCGAATCGGGGCAGGGCGGGGGTGATGCGCGGTGCGTACGCTCAGTTTTTCTCCCGCAACGAGACGGTGTACGGCACCGCAAGCGAGTTTTCGATTGAAATGCTCAATGCCGTGGTGTGGCCTCGCGTCGACGTTGTCCATGCGGGCGTGGACATGGGCAGCGATGTAATCGACTTCCTCGCCACGAAGGCGCAAGGCCTGGTGTTGGCTGGCGTTGGCGACGGCAATGCGACCGATGTAGCAATGCGCGCCTTACAGCGCGCTGCCGCTCAAGGCGTGGCCGTTGTCCGTGCCACCCGAGCAGGCAGCGGTCGAGTGGGGCGCAATGTCGAGGTCGATGATGATGCCGCAGGTTTTATTGCTGCTGGCGAACTCAGCCCTCAGAAAGCTCGTATCTTATTGATGCTGGGCCTGTTGATTTCTGCAAATCCGGACCAGCTGCAAGAGTTTTTCGACCGGTACTGAGCATCCACGGGCGCGACGCTCCCAGGCTCGCTTTAAGCCCACGCTACGCCTTGGGTTTGCTGCTCTCCAAGAACGTCAGTTCTGTCCTGGGGCGGCTCGGCGGCAAAAAAATCCTCGGATATACGAAAAAACCCTCGTCGTATTTGACTTTCAATTTAAAAGTGTCCATAATCTCAAGTTCTCCGCTGGAGGGGTGCCCGAGTGGTTAAAGGGGGCAGACTGTAAATCTGTTGGCCTTGCGCCTACATTGGTTCGAATCCAATCTCCTCCACCAGAGACCCATATTCTGAATCCAGGCGGGCTGCCTGGATTCTTGATGTAAAGCCCTGCTGTTTGTGTTTAATCACGTGGCAGGGTGTAGCAAATGTGGGAAGAGTGGTGAAAGGTAGCCCGCGGGTGTAGCTCAATGGTAGAGCAGAAGCCTTCCAAGCTTACGACGAGGGTTCGATTCCCTTCACCCGCTCCAAGCTGCCCATGTGGCTCAGTGGTAGAGCACTCCCTTGGTAAGGGAGAGGTCACGCGTTCGATCCGCGTCATGGGCACCACAAATTTTTTCTTCTCTTCTTAGTCAGAAGCTTCAATCCAGGTCAGGAGTCAGCCATGGCAAAAGGCAAGTTTGAACGTACCAAGCCGCACGTGAACGTGGGTACGATTGGTCACGTTGACCA